>NZ_CANLOB010000003.1 GCF_947492815.1 uncultured Dokdonia sp. | reverse complement strand
TATACCAAATCATAAATGACAACTTTGAACTTTCCATTATAGTGCCACTACGTAAAGATGTCCTAGAATTACAAGATCTGCATTGGTAACTCCATTTATTAATCAACCAGTAATGATCTGTTGATTGACAACGCTTACAAATAACTCCTTGCTTATCTCGTTGCTCCTTAAAATGTAATCGACAACTCTTTTCATCTGTAAACTGTACGCCAAAAGAAAATATATTCATATTTAACCATCTTAAATTCAATAGAATATACGAAAATTAATTCACTTTAGGACTATTTACGGATTTACAATTTGAATATTTATGTTTTCAAAAAAAAAACTACTGAAATAATATAAAATATGTATTATTCTTATTCGTTAGTTTTGTAAAAAACCTCATCTATGTCTATCGCTGTAAAAAATATTACCAAAACATATCATACACAAAAAGCATTAGATAATGTTTCTTTTACACTTACTAAAGGAGAGATTGTAGGTTTTTTAGGTCCTAATGGTGCAGGAAAGAGTACAATGATGAAAATACTAACCACCTATCTTTCTCCCTCACAAGGCACTGCGTTAGTAAATGAGTATGACACTTTAAAACAAACGCAACATGTACGCAAATCTGTAGGCTATTTACCAGAACACAATCCGTTATACTTGGAAATGTATGTACGTGAGTATTTATCATTTAATGCAAGTGTACACAAAGCAAAAAAAGAACGTGTACAGGAAGTAATTGAACTTACTGGTCTCACACCCGAAGCACACAAAAAAATAGGGCAATTATCCAAAGGATATAGACAACGTGTAGGCCTTGCTAATGCCTTACTGCATGATCCTGAAGTTTTAATTTTGGATGAACCCACAACGGGTCTAGATCCAAACCAATTATTAGAGATACGAGGACTTATTAAATCTATAGGTAGTGAGAAAACAATTTTAATGAGTACACATATTATGCAAGAGGTAGAAGCCATATGTGACCGTGTCATTATTATTAATAAAGGAAAGATTGTAGCAGACAAAAAGCTGCAAGAACTTCGAGAAGGACAGCAACAAATAGTTATTGTAGAATTTGATTACCGAGTAGAAACTGTTGCTTTAGAAAGATTAGATAAAGTGTCTAGCGTAAAAAATACACATGATTTTATCTATGAGATTACTTTTAATACAAAAGAAGATATGCGTTCTAAAGTGTTTGACTTTGCACATGACAATGAACTTAAAATTTTACAGCTTAACCAAAAGAATGCAAGTCTTGAAAGTTTGTTTTTAGAGTTAACATCTAACAACACATAAATTTCAAAAAGTATACTTCTAACATCTCTATTCTACAGGTATATATAATTTAAAAGAATATTGTATCTTTGCACGCTGATAGACAGTCTATCATATACATAAAAATCATTTAAATAATATTGGAATGTATTTAACAAAAGAAGTTAAAGAAGAAATTTTCGAAAAACACGGTAAAGGTAAAAACGATACAGGTTCTGCTGAAGGGCAAATCGCATTGTTTACTCACCGTATCAATCACCTAACAGAGCACTTAAAAAATAATCGTAAAGATTATAATACAGAGCGTTCTTTAGTAAAATTAGTAGGTAAGCGTCGTTCGCTACTTGATTATTTAATCAAGAAAGACGTTTTAAGATACCGTGCTATTATTAAAGAATTAGGTATTAGAAAATAAGAATTTCGGGGGACTTTACGGTCCCCTTCTTTTTTACGCTTTCGCGAAAGCGTATAACAACGAAAGTCCTCCGAGACAAGAGGCAGAGAAAGCTAAACAGCTAGTTTTTCATTGGTCACCACAACTACAACTACAACACAACAACACATGGTCAACCAAAGAAAGAATGAAAGGTTGACGAGATCAAATAAATTACGTCTGATAAACGGACGAAAATGAAAAACTTAATTATGATTCCAAAAGTTTACAAAGAGGTTATAGACCTCGGTGATGGACGTGAAATTTCCATCGAAACAGGAAAACTTGCAAAACAAGCGCATGGAAGCGTTGTTGTGCAATCAGGAAAATGTATGCTACTTTGTACAGTAGTATCTAACTACAAACAAGCAGATGTAGATTTCTTACCACTTACGGTAGATTACCGTGAAAAATTTGCTGCTGCTGGACGTTACCCAGGAGGTTTCTTTAAAAGAGAAGCGCGTCCAAGTGATGGAGAAGTACTAACAATGCGTCTTGTAGACCGTGTTTTACGTCCATTATTTCCTAAAGATTATCACTCAGAAACACAGGTGATGATTCAATTAATGTCACATGACGAAGATGTAATGCCAGATGCTATGGCAGGATTAGCAGCTTCGGCAGCGATACAGTTATCTGACTTCCCATTTGAATGTGCTATCTCTGAAGCAAGAGTAGGACGTGTAAATGGTGAGTTTGTCATTAACCCATCTAGAGCACAACTAGCAGAATCTGATATTGATATGATGATCGGAGCTTCTGCAGATAGTGTAATGATGGTAGAAGGTGAGATGGATGAAATTTCTGAAGAAGAAATGACTGAAGCTATTAAGTTTGCACACGAAGCTATTAAAGTACAATGTGCAGCTCAAGAGCGTCTTGCTGAAGCCTTTGGTAAGAAAGAAGTACGTGAGTACGATCCAGAAAGAGAAGATGAGGATTTACAAAAGAAAATCCATGAGATGGCATATGATAAAGTATATGCTGTTGCAAAAGGAGGGTCTTCTAAAAAAGAACGCGGTGCTGCTTTTGGTGAAATTAAAGAAGAAATCAAAGCAACATTCTCTGAAGAAGAACTGGAAGATTTTGGAGATCTTGTCTCAAAATATTACCGTCAAGCAGAAAAAGCAGCTGTACGTGATCTTACATTAAATGAAGGATTACGTTTAGATGGTCGTAAAACAACAGACATACGTCCTATCTGGTGTGAGGTAGATTATTTACCATCTACACACGGATCTTCTGTATTTACACGTGGAGAAACACAAGCACTTGCTACAGTAACACTAGGAACATCTAGAGAAGCAAATCAAATTGATATGCCTTCTTATGAAGGAGAAGAAACATTCTATTTACATTATAACTTCCCTCCTTTTTGTACAGGAGAAGCAAGACCTATCCGTGGAACTTCACGTCGTGAAGTAGGACATGGTAACCTTGCACAACGTGCTCTTAAAGGTATGGTGCCAGATGATTGTCCATACACAGTACGTGTTGTATCTGAAGTATTGGAATCTAACGGTTCTTCTTCTATGGCGACGGTTTGTGCTGGAACAATGGCAATGATGGATGCTGGTGTACAAATGAAAAAACCAGTTTCTGGTATTGCAATGGGATTAATCTCTGATGCAGACTCTGGAAAATACGCAGTACTTTCTGATATCTTAGGTGATGAAGATCACTTAGGAGATATGGACTTTAAAGTAACAGGTACAGCAGATGGTATTACGGCGTGTCAAATGGATATTAAAGTAAAAGGTCTTTCTTATGAGATTCTTGTAAATGCATTACAACAAGCACGTGATGGTCGTTTACATATCTTAGAAAAACTAACTGATACTATTGAAACACCTCGTGAAGATGTGAAGTCTCACGCACCAAAAATGGTAACTGTACGTATTCCTAATGAATACATCGGAGCACTTATTGGTCCTGGAGGAAAAGTAATACAAGAGCTTCAAAAAGAAACTGGATGTACCATTGTAATTAATGAAGATCCTGTTACAGAAGAAGGAATTGTTGAGATTCTAGGAACAGGCCAAGATGGTATTAATGCTGTTTTAGCTAAAATAGATTCTATTACATTTAAGCCAGTTGTAGGAAACACCTATAAAGTAAAAGTAATTAAGATGCTTGACTTTGGTGCTGTAGTAGAGTACCTAGATGCTCCAGGAAATGAAGTATTACTTCACGTTTCTGAAATTGCTTGGGCTCGTACAGAAAATGCAAGTGATGTACTTTCTATGGGCGAAGAACTAGAAGTAAAATACTTTGGTATTGATTCTAGAACTCGTAAAGAAAAAGTATCTCGTAAAGCATTACTTGAGAAGCCAGAAGGTTGGAAACCTCGCCCGCCAAGAGATAATAATGGTGGAAGAGATAATAGAAGTCGTGATAACAGAGGACGCGATAATAGAAATCGTGATAGAAATAAAGATTAATTCTTTAAACGATATACTAAGTAAAAGCGGTTGTTTTAAAAAAACAGCCGCTTTTTTTGTTTAGATACCAATAATTAATTTATAAGGTTATAGTATTATCTAATCAAAAGATCTCCAACAATCCCTCATAATTAAATTACAATAGGACTGATTGATATCTCCTCTATGCTTTATATCACATAATTTAAACATGCCCTTAAATGAGATTTTTTAATTCAACCTTTAAAAAAGAAATCATCTAAAAGTACTTGTTTTCAGGCTTTCACAATATATTTAAGTAATTCCCGATAATAGTTACCATCGCTTTTTTTCTCTGTGAGATATATCTTTAGTAATTTGCCCTTATCAATACATAAACGCATAATTATGAAAATGAAAAAAATACTTTTACTTACGTTTGCTACCATAGCATTATGGAGTTGTAGCAGCGATGATTCTAATACCTCTGCAGATGATTTTGAAAATGGAATCATCATGTCTATCGCAGAAATAACTAGCAATACTATTTTTAATGATAATCTAGATGGGAATCTAGATATCAATCTAGAATATAGAGATGCTGAAAATGGAGCATTATTAGATAAGGTAGATATATTTGTTACTTTCTTAGATAAATCTGAAAATATTGGCGATAGCACTAGCGCTATTACACAAGAAGTGTTGTTACGTACTGTAGAAGACACTAGTTTTTCAACAGGAGATAATAGTTTTCCTGTTCATAATCTTATAATAACAACACAGGATTTTTTATCTATAACTAATAACACTTTAGATGGCATTGCAACAGGTGATGAATACATCACTCGTTTTGAAGTTACATTAACAGACGGGCGCGTGTTTTCTACCAATAACACTGCGAATAATGGAGGGTTAATCAGCAACTTTAATGTTATAACATCTGTAGAGTAAACTACCTCAGGGCAAGCCCCGGAGTATTAAAACCTTTGAGCGGTGCCAATAAAAACGAATAGTTGTCATAAAAAAGGAGCTATCTTTTAAAAGATAGCTCCTTTTTTACATACACATTCCGCTTCAATTTATTTTTTGATAAAAGCTCTTGGTCTTGTGTGATGGACCTGCTGTAATAAGAAAAATATTTCCCTCTTTCTTAAAATATTCTTTTATGGCAATATCTCCATTTGCTAGCAACTTAATATAAATCTTATCAATATGTGTCTTGCCATAAATGATTGGAACTACAGGAGGTACTTGAACACGTTCTTTTATTAGCGTAATTTGATAGGTTTTTTTACCCTTAAATTTCCCTTTATAAATTATTGTTTGTTCTCTTTTAAGACCTCTTATATCATCTTTAAATGATAGTATTAACTCTCCGTGATCATTAAACTTCAAGTTGACAGTATCTACTTTTTTATCATATAGATTAAACATATTAAGTAATTCATATCTGCCTGAATTTAGAATAGTGTCTTTTTTAATTTCATAAGAACTATTCAATACAGATACTTGAAAATCGTTATCAAACTCTTGAAATTTTTTCTGTTTAAATGTAGCACTACAAGAACCTAAAAAGCTACATAGAAATAATATCATTATACATTTATAATACTTCATAATAACACATTTAAAAACGATACAACACTTTTGGTAAGACGGCAAGCCCTCCTATGTTTTGTTCTATAGCACCTTTTAGTTTATAAGGTGAATACTGAACACCTGCTCCTATAGTAATATGCGTATTTTCTGTGGGTTGAAATTTCCAATGTAAACCTGGTGCGATTAAGAAAGATACCAACCCTCTATTTGCATTTTCACCTTCATCATTAAAAAAACTAAAAGGTGTTTGAACAAACATACTTGAAATCCCAACGCCTACCCCTAATTCAACTTTGCTAGCACTATTTTTTGCAGTAAGGTTTTGACTGAATCTCAAAAATGAGTTTATAATAAAGTCACTTGAGACAGCTTCTACTTGATCTATATCATTTTGATTTTGTATCACAAACTGATCATCTTGAGAAGGTCTTATAAATTGAACTACAATTGAAATAGATTTATTTCGTTTTGCAGGGATATAAATATTAAGATCTACAAATGGGGAAGGCTTAATAAATATGGCTAATTGCCCTTGGGGGATAAAAAGCCCGCCCCCTATTTCAAATTTGGGCCGTTGCCATTCTTTTTCATAGTCCCAATGTTCTTTTTCAGTAGTTATAGGTGTTGTAAAAGCTATAGAATCTGATTGAGCTGTCATCACGTATGTACATAAGCTCATTACTATGACAAAATATATTCTTCTCATGATTATTGATTTTAAAAATGTTGAAAATGATATGATTTAGATAAGTATCTGTATAGAATACTTTCTTTAATTCAGGTAAGGATTTCTTTTAAAAGAGATTCCTTTTCTAATAAGATATGCGTGATAAGAACTTGGAACATCATGTGTCCATTCTGGTAATAATAGCGTAATAAAAAGTCTATCTACATGAGCTATATATCCAACGATTAAAGAAATATAAAATACAATACCTGCATATTGAAATCCTAACATAGACGTAAACACAGCGAGAAGTGTTAGTCCCCATAACTTTGACAAAAAAGCATGAGATGCAGATTCTTTTTTAAATTTTAGTAAGCTAACTACATAACAGAAAACCTCTAAACTTAAAAGAATACGAACTTCTAGAATATGATCTAAAATAAGATTTGGATATATAAACCAAGTAGACAAACCTATTGATAACCAAAATAACATATCTGCTTGACTATCTAACCTTCTTAAAGCAGCTGTAGCCACTTGATGTTTTCTTGCTATAATACCATCTAGAATATCAGAAATTAATCCTAGATACATAAGAACCATTATAAAAGGGACGGCTGCTTCTCTGAACGCAAATGAAATGCCGAAAATAACAAAAGCTGCAATACCTCTAAATGCGATAAGTGCTAAAGGAACATGTTTCATAATTATATGTGTTTAAAAGTTTAGACCAAAACTATTGCACTATTCGCATAATTATTCATTCAAAACACAAGCGTTTAAAATAATTTTTGTGATTATCGCAAAAATTGTATTTTACAGCTATGGAACAAGAACGTTTTTTAAAAGAAATAAGAGTATTGATACCTTCTAACACCTCTCTTATAGAAGCTATTGCTACAGCATTAGATATAAGTTATGATGCCGCTCATAGGAGAGCTAGTTTAAAAAGCAAATTTTCTTTATCAGAAAGTATCACCCTTGCAAAACATTTTAAACTTTCTTTAGACAAGCTATTTGTAAGCAAACAAAACAATTGGGTTTCTGTAGAAAAAACAGCTCCAATACGTAATGAAAAAGAATTAAAAGAATATTTTGAAAATTCGTATGCAAACCTCATCCCATTATTAGGCAAAAAGGGTTGCAAATTAATATACTCTGCCAAAGACATTCCTATATTTTATGATTTAAAGAGCGATACAATGATGCGCTTTAAAATATACGTATGGTTAAAACTATTAGATGCAGATTTTCACTCTATAAGTTATACCGATTTCTCCCCTAGTCTTGACATTCAAAAAATTGCCAAACGTCTTGGAGATCTCTATGAAGATTTACCTATTACAGAAATATGGGATCTTACAACTATAAACGGTACTTTAAAACAAATTCATTTTTATTTTAAAGCAGGTCATCTTACAGAAAAGGAAGCACTAACTATTACCTCAAGCCTTAAAGAGACGATTATTACCATTTCTCAACGCATCATAAAAGATGCTACGTATAAGCTTTACTACAATGAGTTATTATTAATGAATAATAATATTTATGCACAAGTTGAAGACCAACAATCATTATACATTCCTTTTACGTTACTCTCCTATTATAGGACTTCAGATAGAAGTACCTGTGATCATGCAAAAACATATTTAGATAAACAATTACAACATTCTAAGCTACTAAATACTGCTGGAGAAAAGGAAAGGAATACATTTTTCAACAAAATTTATAAAAAAATTCAGGCATTAGAACATCTTATAAATGCTTCAGAAACATTAGATTTTGAGTGAAAAAATGCAGGTATACGCTTTCGCGAAAGCAAAATTATATACATTTAATGCATAGCAGACGCAACCTTTTTATATATACTAGACTATTAAGGTAAGTTAATAGCTATAAACTGAATAACAAATCATTGGAAAAAACACAACTTATTGCTGGATGCAAAAAAAATGACCTAGCAGCCCAAAAAATGTTATTTCTAAAGTATAAGGATCTTGTATATACAACGTCTTTAAAATACTGTAGAAATGAAGCCGAGGCTGAAGATAATGTGCATGATGTTTTTATTGTCATTTTTGAAACGATCCATAAATATAAAAACAAAGGATCGTTTGAAGGATGGATAAAACGCATTACAATTCACAAAGCTGTAGATAAGTTTAGACAGAGAAAAACGACAGACTTACCTTATCAGATAGAAAGTGATACAAGAGAAGTAACTATAGACCGAGGAAATATAGATGTACCCATTGATTTTGTTTTTAAAGCTATTCAGGAATTACCAAACAGGTATCGTCTGGTATTTAATCTTTATCAACTAGATAACTACTCGCACAAAGAGATTGCTAATATGCTTTCTATTTCTATGGGGACTTCTAAGTCTAACCTACATCGTGCTAAACAAATTTTAAAAGATAAAATACTAGCTTTTTCTAGTACCAAAATATTGAATTTATAACCTATGAAACAACAAGAAGATATTGGAAGTCTAATTAAAGAAAAACTTCAAATGGCAGAGAAAGTTTCTAATGATGCAACTTGGGATAGAATACAACAATCTATGGAGGAGCGTAAGAAAAAAAGAAGATTTGCTTTTTATATAAAATTAGGATCTGCTGGCTTGATCGTATTAATAGGAGCTTTAGTTATCATGAACTACTCGAATAGTATTGATGAAAACACTAGTACCTCTAAAGATAATATGCATATAGAGCATAAAAGCACAAATGCATTAGCTACAGAAGGAAAGGAACTTAAAAATGTAGATACACCAGAAACTATTACCACTACAAGTTCTAAAAAAAGCACTAAAGAGCGTACTCCTGAGGAACTATATCAAGAAGTTTCTACTCAATCTAAAACAACTAGCACAGAAGTTACTCCTGAAGTAAAAAACACGTCTTTAAAAACCGAAGAAAAATTTACCTCTGCAACTATTAGAAACACAAAAAAGAAAGTAGCAAAAACAAATTCTTCTGTAAAGAAAGATTCAAAAACAACGATGATTGATACTGTCGTAAATAGGAATGATGTACCCGTTACTCAAACTACTCAAAAAATACATTACTATTATAATAGTAAGACTGGGCAAGAAGTGAGCAGTACAGATAAAAGAGTTATTGATTCTATCATGAAAGCTAATCAAGTAAAGTCAGATTCTCTAAACAAAAAGAATTAAACACTTATTATCAAAATATTACACACCAAAAAAAGTGATTTTTCTCATGAAGATCACTTTTTTTTGTTTTATAACGCAACCATTCTTCATCATATAAGTCTATTAAGTATAGAAAGAGATAATCATTTTATGAGTATCTTCATAGAAATCAATTTGTAAATTAACAAACAATCAATCAACATGAACGTTAAAAAATTACTTTTTACAGCTTTAACTGGATGCATACTATTTTCTTGCGACAGTGATGATAAAGTGACAAATACTGTACAAGAAAATGTAGAGACAGGTGCTGTGCTTAGAACCATAGAAATTATAGAGAATTCTATTCCTATAGGTATGGAAAATGGACAGACCATTATTACGGGCACTGCCCAACTATCAATTGTAATAGAAGAGCAAGACGAGCAAGAAGGAGCGTTATTACAAAGTGTAGATGTATATACAAGTTTTACTGATGGTTCTCCAGATACGGGAGATACCTCTATGGCCGTTACCGAAGAAGTATTTTTAGGTAATATACCTGTAGATCTATTTTCTGATGGACCATTTGGATTACCAAGGCTTGAATTTACCCTTGAAGCTACAGAGCTATTAAGTGCTGTAAACCTTACTCCTGAAGCTATTTTTGGAGGAGATACTTTTACCACAAGATTTGCTTTAAATCTTTCAGATGGTCGCACATTTTCATCAGATAATGCTGGTGGAATTATTACTGGAGGTTTCTTTAACTCTCCTTTTCAATATATCACTCCAGTAGTTTGTAACTTAGCTACAGACTCTTTTGTTGGAAATTATTTAATAGAAGAAATAACACCTTATGTAGATGGGCCAACATTTGCAGATGGAACCGTTGTAGAAGTGAGTGTAGGAAATACAGATACAGAACGTTTGTTCTTCACTCCTAATTATCCAGATTATTGCTCTACACCTAATGACTTTAATTTCTTATTTGTTTGTGGTGAAATTATAGTTCCAATACAGGAAAGTAATTGTGCATGTAATACTGGAGCTGATTTTTTTGGACCTACAGACACACCTGAGAATTATGATGCAAATGATGATTCTGTGTTCTTTGTAACGTTTGAAAACGATGTGCAATCTGACTGTGCGCCACCAGAAATCACAACATATAAGTTTACAAAACAATAAATTATTCTCAACAAAAACAGGTATTATTAAAAAATACCTGTTTTTTTTTAATAATGACGCAACCATTTCTTATTATTTAGTCTATCCTAAAACAAACCGAAGTATTGGAGCTTATCCAACTCATAGAAAAATGCAAAAAAGGTGATCGCCAATCACAACAAACTTTATACAATTTGTATAAGGATAAACTTTTTGCGCTTTGTTTAAAATATTGTAAGAATCGTGCAGAAGCAGAAGACAATTTGCAAGACTCTTTTATTAAAATATTTCAAAGCATTAAGACTTATAATGGCAAAGGGTCTTTTGAGGGATGGATGAAACGCATTACTATAAATAGAGCTATAGATCGTTATAAAAAAGAACCATTTATAGAACCTATAACAGACCAACATTTAAAAGAAGACACAACAGTAGCTATGGACGAAGTTCCTATAAACTTGCAACAAATGCTTGCACTTATACAAGAACTTCCTAGTAGATATAGATTAGTTTTTAACCTATACGAACTAGATAATCATACGCATGTGGAGATAAGTGAAATCCTAGGAATTAGTGTCGGCACTTCAAAGTCAAATTTGCATAGAGCCAAACTAATTTTAAAAGAGAAGATCACTGCGACTTATACAATCACCCAAAAAAATTCAATTGTAAATGGGTAATAGAAAAGACATAGGTAAATTATTCAATGAGCGGTTCAAAGATTTTGAACAAGCACCTGGTGCGGACTTATGGGATAATATTGCTTCAGAACTAGATCAAAAAAGTGATCGTAAAATAGCTCCATTTTGGTTATATTTTGGAGGTGTTTTAATTGTAGGAATGCTAACGGGATTATTATATTGGGCCCCATGGAGTGTTATAACATCTCCAAACATAGAGGAGCAACCTAGCATTGTTAATACCACACAACCATCTCAAAATAATACATCTGTAACATCATCATCTTCTCTAAAGAATACTACTACTGAAGAAGTAACCAACGCAAAATCTTCTATTAACACATCTTCTAAAGAAGCAGAAAACAAAAACATCTCAACAAATAACGATACTACTAATTCAACTTCAATAAGAAATACAGCTACAACTATTGCATCTTCACAAAATAAAAACTCAGAAAATTCGCAGATAGTAACAACTACAAAAACAACTAATAAAAACACTAGTAATTCAAATAATAGTGCCAATACCTCTTCATTAAGCCAAACAACATCATACACTTCTACTCAAAAAAATGATAAAACAGCATCAATTATAGAAGTATTGCGTACTATGAAAAGTGCCTCTCAAGAGGCAAGAGAACAAAAAGAGCTTGAAGCCAGAACAGCATATCAAGCAAAAATTAAAGAAGAATTAGCTACTGCAATTGCTGCTCAAAAAGAGGACAGTAAAATAACAACTCAGAAATGGCTAGACTCTTTACTAGCAATCGAAAAAGCAGAAAAAATAAAAAAAGAAGCACTTGCTATTACTGTTAATAAAGAAGAAGAACAACCTATTAAGGAAAAAACACCTAAGCTTCCTAAAACAAAAGAAGAACGAGAAAAAGATCGCAAAGAATCTGTAAATTATAAATTTGCTGTATCACCATATACAAGTTTATTAAGTTATGGTTCATTAACAAAAGGATCTTCTATTGATAACAGACTTGTAGATAATCCTAGAGATGCTATAGGTACTATTGGATACGGAATAAGAGCTGATTATAAATTCTCAGAAAGATCAAGTATTCGTTTTGGAATAGGTGTCGCTCCTTTACAATATAGAACAAATAACTTCCAAGTTTTAATCACTAATAACAATGTAAATATATTTCAACTCTCAGGAATTGACCCACAGACCTTAGGACAAACGGGAGGTATTGAGCCTAGCCCAGAAGCATTAGCGTTCTTTAATTCTAATGACGTTGTAAGTATAGAGCAAAACATATCATATGTAGAAGTTCCTGTAGATTACCAATATCGATTCTTGAACAAACGACTTTCAATGAGCTTTAATACAGGATTAAGCTTATTCGTTTTAACAAACAATAGAGTATTTGCAACCGCTAATAGTGGCGAAAGTATTTTTATAGGTAGAGAAACAAGTTTAAAAGATCTGAGTCTAGCTTTAAATTTAGGATTAGGAACGTATTATAATTTCTCTAATAATTGGAGATTTGATGTAGAACCTGCTTTTAAATATCAACTCAATCCTTACTCTGATAATATAGGAAACTTTAAACCTTATTACTTTGGTCTACAATTTGGGATATCATATAAGTTTTAAATTTCTTGATGCAAAAGACCGTGCTCATACCCTTCTCTTTTTAATAGATTGATGTGTGACTTAAAAACACGAAATAAATTCTCTTCAGCTCTATAGTTTACATGGAATGCTAGCGCTGTTTTCCTTAACACTGGAGTTATATTTACATAATGCACATGATTTATTTCTGGAAAAAGATGATGAATCACATGATGATTAAACCCTCCAAAAAAGAAGTTAGCAAGTGTACTGTTTGTACAAAAATCTGATGTAGTTATTATTTGATGTGTAGACCAAGTATGCTCAAAATCTCCTTCTTTATTTGGAGTCGGAAATTCATGATGATCTCCTACATGTGTAGAAACTAGTGCGACACTTATAATTATACCTGAAAAAATATTCATCAATAAAAAACCAAGAAATACGGTACTACTTATACCTATAACAGAAAGAGGAATAAAGAATATAAAACTTATATATAAACATTTACATAAAATAATCTTTCGAAATGTACCTCTTGGATGTTTTTTTATAATTTTCTTCCCAAATTGTTCTTCATAAAAATCTTTAAAATCTCTAATTAAGAACCAATTAAGTGTATAACTAAAAATTAAGAGTATAGGAGTATATATATGTTGAAATTTATGAAATTTAAGGAACACATCCTTAGGAAAAATACGTACTAGCTTTGACTGTTTGATATCACTATCAAAGCCAATAACATTTGGATAGGGGTGATGCGCATATATATGACGTATACGCCATATATATGAGTTCCCTCCTAGCAAGTCAAAAACAATAGCATACCTCCTATTTACAGCTTGATTTTTTGAAATAGAACCATGTGCAGCATCATGTCCCACATTTAATCCTAGTAAGATTGCTAAAATCCCTAAGACAGCATAGCTAATCAATACGATAGATGTATGCTTTCCAAAAACAAGAAGACAACTATAAGTTATTACATACATACTTATGAGACTCCAAGCTTTAATATACCAAAACGATGTTGCCTTCTTTGTGAAAGAGCTATTTTTAAAATACGAATTAACCTCAGCTCTTAAATACTTATAAAAAGTATCTTCTTTTTTAAACTTAAGCGATGGCATCTCTCTTTTCATAATCTCTTTTTAATAACCATAAAGTATAATCTCCTGAAGTATTTTGAACCATATCATAACATTCAAATCCATACCGTTCAAAAAGGACCTTATTCCTTCTTACAGAAGTTTGTATATAAATGGGTAATTGTTGCTTTTTACTTTGTTCAAATAAAAAATCTCTTAATTCAATAATAGTTTGTGTACTTTTTTCTTCAGGACTAACTGCTATGATTAGACAATACAAATGAGGTATACTAGGAGTTTTTTCTTTAACTAAGGCCTGTACTTTACACACTTTAAATAGTTTAAATACATCTATTACAGAAATAATAAAGAAAAAGTAGAGTTTTATTTTTTTAATACCATTTCTAAAAGTGCTTTTACTTCCCCTTTTATAGAATAACAAAACACCTTTTGTATTTGCATGCAGATAAGCACCCTGACACAATATTGCCATTTTTAAACAGAAGCTATAAAGATTGCGCAACCTTTTTCTACCTCCGCCTGTCATCCATAAAAGATTCGGATTTTCTTTCATCGCTTTTCTTAAAACTTCTAAAGCGATTGCCATGTTATGTGGCTGTATTGAATACATCATCTTGATACATTAAAAATTCTTATTTCACCCCTATAGTTATACTAATAACTGCCTTCTCTATCATTACTTGATAAAAGGAATTGTATAAATCAAAAACCTTCGTTGAATTACATCCGTATCTCAAGATTCCAACCTTTATCTGGCTTATACCCTTTTAAGATATTTAAACTTCCTATCCCATACCCATAACCCGCTACACCAACTAATACTAATTCTGAAGCGACTAATCCTAAAAAAAAGGAAGGAATAGCTACTGGAAATAATAACACAACTGTATTAGCAACCAGTAAGCCCAAAGGGTTTTTCTTAATCTTTTCTATATCATCCAATAAAATGGTATGTTTTCGTATTCTAATACTTGTATCATCTACAATATAAAACCTACCATTTTTCTTCTTCCCATCTTTTGTTTTTACACGAATACGTTTACCCTCCTCAATAAAATTTTCTTTTTGCAAATTGGTATTGGAAATCATAATACCTCGTTCTTGAGCATATATAAAAGATGTAAAAAGCAACCCCAAAATCATTAAAACATGTAATTTCATAAGTATATATTTTTAGTAATTCTCCATCCAAATTAGGTTTATATTCTAAAGGGCTTTCCCATTTATTACCAAAAACTTATCTCAATTTTTGCATTTTTTACAAATACTAACTCAGCTAAGTGTTGTATTTTTAAAATATGCAACAAGTATTTATTCAACATCTTAAGAATCAATTACCTGAAGATCTTTCATTAATTGATGAAGTAGCTGATATTTTAAATATTAACTATGATGCCGCGTATAGAAGAGTAAACAGCAAAACAAATCTATCTCTAGAAGAGGCTGTTATTTTAGCTAAGCATTTTAAAATTTCTCTTAATAAACTCTTTGAAGTAGGATCTCAGCATACGCTTATTTCTGAAAAATCTCCTAAAATTGTAGATGAGGCAGGTTTAGAAGGATACTTTAGAACTTCTTTGCAAAATATTGAAGCTCTTACCAAAATAAAAAGTGCTTCAATTACTTATTCGGCAAAAGACATTCCGTTATTTTATACACTAACTGACTCTTTTTTGACACGTTATAAAATATATGTATGGCTTAAATTTTTAAATGAAGATGGCAGTATGGCCAAGACTACTTTTGAAGATTTTATAAAAAGAATACCTAAATCTTTATTAGAGAGTGCTTTTGCTTTAGGCGAAACATACAATTATATATCTATCACAGAGTTTTGGAACGACAATACAATTAATGGAACGTTACAACAGATACTTTACTTTTTTGAAACGGGCCTTTTATCACAAGAGTTAGCAATAAAAATATGCGAAGATCTTTCTAATATTGTAGATCATGTAGAGCAACAAACGATCAATCAAACAATTATTAATTCAAAAAACAATGCTTCTTATAAGCTATATAAAAGTGATTTACTAACAATGAGTAATACCATTATGGTAAAGACAAATCGTCAAAAAGTATTTTTCACACCGTTTACAGTATTGACCTATTTCAAAATTCAACATGGGCAGACTTGTGAAGAAATGGATCGTTTTTTTCAAAAGCAAATGCTTAACTCAAAACTCTTGGCTAATGCTGGAGAAAGAGACCGATCCTTATTTTTCAATAAAATGCATGTAAAAATAAAATCGGTAGTAGATCGTATTAATGCAGACAATGATTCCATTGTATTTTAGAGGGTTATATACGCTTTCGCGAAAGCTTAAAAAGGATTATTTCCAATATAATTTAAAATTAATGTAAAGTTTTTGTAACATTATGCGACTTTAATACGTATAACAAGTACAACACTCAAACTAAAGTTGATTTTTACATGAGACAACTCAAAATTACCAAGCAGGTTACTAATCGTGAGACTGCTTCCCTGGACAAATACCTACAAGAAATTGGAAAAGTTGACTTGATTACCGCAGATGAAGAGGTAGAGTTAGCACAACGTATTAAAGCTGGAGATCAACGTGCATTAGAGAAATTAACAAAAGCAAACTTACGTTTTGTTGTATCTGTTGCAAAGCAATATCAAAATCAAGGATTAACATTACCTGACTTAATTAATGAAGGAAACCTTGGTCTTATTAAAGCTGCCCAACGTTTTGATGAAACTCGTGGGTTTAAATTTATATCATATGCTGTATGGTGGATTCGTCAATCTATCTTACAAGCACTAGCAGAACA
Organism: uncultured Dokdonia sp.; assembly: GCF_947492815.1. Lineage (GTDB taxonomy): Bacteria > Bacteroidota > Bacteroidia > Flavobacteriales > Flavobacteriaceae > Dokdonia. The sequence goes on along the minus strand of NZ_CANLOB010000003.1, from coordinate 285,848 downwards.
ATCTCGTATTGTACGTTTACCACTTAATAAAATTGGTTCTATAAATAAAATTAATAAGACATATGCTTTTCTTGAGCAAGCTCATGAGCGCCCACCAAGTGCTGAAGAGATTGCAAAAGAGCTTGATATGACTATTAATGACGTAAAAGAGTCTATGAAAAACTCTGGACGTCACGTAAGTATGGATGCTCCTCTTGTAGAAGGTGAAGATTCAAACTTATATGATGTATTACGTTCTGGAGAATCACCAAATCCTGATCGTGAGTTATTACACGAATCATTACGTACAGAGATTGAACGTGCACTTGAAACATTAACACCTCGTGAGGCAGATGTTATCCGTTTATATTTTGGATTAGGAGATCAACACCCTATGACACTTGAAGAAATAGGAGAAACTTTTGATCTTACTCGTGAGCGTGTACGTCAAATAAAAGAAAAAGCAATACGTAGATTAAAACATACATCTCGTAGTAAAATATTAAAAACATATTTAGGATAATATCCTAATTACGATAACAACAGTTTATCATAACTGTTCGTTTTTTGATTGATGAATGAATCCTCGGCTGATTACCGGGGATTTTTTTTGTACCTTGTTTATTAAACTAGACAATCCCCCAAACCAAATTTATGCTATATAGTATATGTTATGTCAGCACTTTAAGTAAACAATTAGAAGATACTGAATTAAAAAAATTATTTGATTTTTGCTCTACTAAAAATATAGATAGAGGTATTTCTGGAGTATTACTACATAATTCGGGTAATTTCTTACAATATTTTGAAGGAGATGAATTACAAATAAAAGAGCTCTATTATTCTAAAATCAAAAAAGACACAAGGCATAAAAATATCATAACCTTATTTGAAAAGAAAATAGAAGTCCAATATTTTACAGGATACAAAGCTGGTTTTACATCCATTATAAGTGAAAACCAAACAAGAAGTTTACGTTCTTATCTTAATTTACTCAATTATCTAGATTCATCAGAAATAGAGGCACTTTCAAAAACGGTTAATTCTTTTTTAAGTGCTGTATAGAATTTTCTTACAAATATTTTTTTTATATATTTATGAAAATACGCAATTTAAACAAATATGCCTTATACTATTTGCTATGTAAGCACTATCACTAATTTTATTGAAGATTTAGATATAAAACGACTATTTAAAAATTTTGTAGAGAAAAATATCGAGAATAACATTAGTGGTATACTACTATATAATTCTGGCAATTTTTTACAATACTTAGAAGGAAACGAACAGGATGTTAAAACATTATATTATAAAAAAATATGTGTAGACAATAGACATAAAAGTCCTATTGTCATTTTAGAAAAAAAAATAAATAAATTATATTTTTCAGGATTTGAAGCTGGCTATGTATCTATCCTAGAAAAAAATCAAGTCAGAAATTTAAAGTCATACTTAAATCTCTTAAACTACCTAGACTCTTCCGAGATTAAAGTCCTTACGAAAACTGTCAATTCATTTTTAAATGACCGTTAGAATTCTTAAAAAAGATGTAGTTTTACAAAAAACATAAACGCCTATCTATGTCTGAAAAATTAATAGCTCCTTCCGTGCTTGCAGCAGATTTTTCAAATCTACAACGTGATGTAGAAATGATCAACAATAGTGATGCAGATTGGTTTCATATAGATATCATGGATGGTGTTTTTGTTCCTAACATTTCTTTTGGGATGCCTGTATTACGTGATATTGTAAAACATGCTACAAAAACAATAGATGTACATCTTATGATTGTAGATCCAGATAGGTATATACAAACATTTGCAGATTTAGGAAGTAATATTCTTACCGTACATTATGAAGCTTGCACACATTTACATCGTACTATACAAGCAATCAAGGCGGCAGGAATGAAGGCTGGAGTAGCTCTTAACCCGCATACAAGTGTACACTTACTAGAAGATAGTATCCAAGATTTAGACATGGTATGCCTTATGAGTGTTAATCCAGGATTTGGAGGACAAAGTTTTATAGAAAACACGTATTCGAAGGTAAGTACACTCAAAGAGATGATCACTCGTAAAAATACATCAACACTTATAGAGATAGATGGAGGAGTAACGAATAAAAATGCAAAACAGTTAGTAGATGCTGGTGCAGATGTACTTGTAGCTGGGAGTTATATATTTAAATCTAATGATCCTGTTGCAACAGTAAAAGACTTGAGAAAGCTTGTAAACTAGTAATTTGTTTGATTTAAAAAAATGATGTCAGGTAAACTCCCTTTTCTGAAGTTTTACTTCCAAAAAAACAAAATTAATACCCTGCAAAATTAAAATTAAGTAAGCATTTCTGATACGCATATAACTGAGGAAAATGCATTTTAAAGTCTTTTGGCGATTCAATAAAGTATTCTGCAAGCACTGCCATAAACTCAAACTGATTTGTAAATGCGTATGCTCTAAAATACGTCACCTCATCTAGTTTATTTTTAAGATCTTGATCTGTAAGTCTTTTTAATATCTTTTGAAATTGACGTTCAAATCGCAAAGCATCTATATCACTACTTTGTTTTGCGCCAAGTTGCAATGCATGCATAAATTCGTGTACACCTAAATTAAGATTATCATCTGTGATACGATACCCTTCTTCAAAATCTTCCCACGATAGCACAAGTGCTCTTTCTCTGGGATTAAATTCTCCTTTATGATATTCTTCATTAGCACTACTGTAATAAGCTTTTGGGTAAATCAAGATATGGTCAATAAACTTATACGTATAATGCTTTCTTCCAAAGGTTAACATACATCCTACAGCTGCAATAAGGACAATCATCTTATCTGTAATCTCAAGATCATCTCTTCCTACAAATTTTTTATCTTTTATAAAAGTAGCAACTCGATGTTCAAAACGCCTTTTTTCTTTAGCTGTTAATAGTGTATAAAAGTGAAACTCATTGCTAAGTATCTGTTTTTGCTTTCGCGAAAGCTTTTTAAAAATGAATATATCTCTATAAAGTAAACGATCGTATTTATTTGCATACCAATTTTCATAAATCCTAAAAAGCACATAAAGTACCCACAAAGCAAGCGCTCCTACTATGCAATACATTAGCCATTCATACTTCTGGGCATATCCTTGGATTATAAACATATTGTAACAACGTTAAAAAACGCTTTCTATTTCTTAGAGCTTTCTCCTTTAAAATTTTGAGAACTATTTTTAAAGAGCACGTTAAATGTCGTTAAGCTCCCATATATTCTCGTGATATACTGTTGTAAATCTATTTTATCTTGATCGTCTAATGTTTTACTAGAATTAATTTTCTGTTCCATCACACGTATACGATCTCGTACCATGACTATTTTATGGAAAAATGTATCTATCGGAATATCCTTAGAACTAAGGCTTGCATCCTTAGGATTTAATGTCATAGAGCCACCTCTCCACTTATCTGCAATAGGCACCACTTCTGATATATCACTATAGCGTTTAAGCATGTCTCGTAAGCTCTTTTCTACCTCATAAAAACTTATCGTATCTACTTCATCTTCTACAGCCTCTATAACCTCAAATGAATCGTCTACTGTGATGGTTTCTAAACCATCTTTTATAAAAGTAACCCAATACAATTCTGAGGTTACATTTGTAACTACACCAATACCATGTGTAGGATGATCTATTCTAGATCCTATTCCTAAAATTTTTTGCATTTATTCAAATTTACTATCACTTAGCTTTAACGCTAATTTATATCCTAATTCTTTACTTTTTCTATAGTCTTTGGCTGCTTTGGTTTTTTCACCCAATCTGTCATAGGCAAGTCCTCTATTGTATTCAGCACGACCATCTTTATATTTTTTTGAATCTATGACCTTTGTAAGGTGCTTTATAGTTTCCTCATATTGCTTCAGCTTAATCTCTATAATCCCTAAATTCAGAAGTGTAGGATTATTGGACGGCGTTATTTCTAATATTTTTAAAAACTCAACCTTAGCTTTTGCATATTCCTTTTGTTTTATAAACTCAAAAGCTGTGGCATACCAATCTTTTATATCTGTAGCACTATTTTTTACAGTATATTTTTCTCTATACTTAATTAGTGTTTCATTATCTGGATTTTTTTCTAAAGCTTCATCTATGACAGCAATGGCACCATTTACATCTTTATAAAACTCCATAACACGCTGACTTTTAAGTTGCCATTGGCTGATATCATCTGGATTTCGTTTTAAAAAGGTATCTATTGTATTAAAGTAACTTATCGTATCTCCTTTTGCTCTATAAGCGTTTAATAAAATGATATAGTTATTCTTTATTGCAGGAAACTTTTCAAAGCCTATGTTGGCATAAAAAATAGCACTATCGTTATTTATTTTACGTTGGCCATAAATAATACCTTTTAACATCGTAGATTCAAAATGATTAGGAGCCATTTTTATTGATTTATCCAGATGAGACAATGCTTTGTCTAGCCTACCCTCACTCATAGCGTACATACCCATAACATGTTCATTAGGTCTTCCTACACCTGCTAAATTAAAAAACCCAGAAAGATCTCTAACAACTTGATCATAAGACATCACATATTTATCCTTCATAAGGTTTTTACCCGTTGTATCAGCAAGCACATAATTTTGAGTCACATATGTTGTATACTTTACGTAAGTAATTACAGCTGCACTTAAAGCTAAAACAGCTAATACAATCATTGTGGGCATATTAACAGTCACTTTCTTTGCTTCTTCTTTTTTGTATTTACTGTAAAAGAAAACAAGAATTAAAGAGGCTATCACAACAAAATGTCCTTGAATAGGTGTACGTTCTAATGGAAAGTTTATTAAAGCATCAAAGCCATAAGCTAGTAATGCCAAGGCTATAACCGCATAAATCCATCGATCTTCATGTTTCTGATGTGTAAAAAACAATTTCAGAATACAAAATATGAGAACAAAAAACATAAACAGGTAACTTATAAAACCTACGATACCTATCTCTGCGAGCACTTGTAAAAAATCATTATGAACTCGCAATGGATATATAAATTTATCCCTCTTTGCCTTTGCAAAATATTTATCCTTATTGGCTAGTTTCCAGTTACCAACCCCTACCCCAAGAATAGGATGAGACTTAAAGTCATCAAAAGCCATTTCATAATGTATAGGACGACCACTACCATAACTAACAAATCCTTTTTGATTCTTAGCATACTCTTGTGCTACTTTATCTGGATTTAATACAGGAGCAAACAATAATTCATTAAAGGTATTTGCTCTGGAAGCATCAATCCTATTAATATTAGTTGCAAAAAGATATGACACCAATAAAATAACAACAAAAGGAAGTAATATTGTTTTAAAAGAAACTGCTATTGTTTTCTTACGTGCACTATCTATTATAAAATATGCTAGAAAAATAATCACATAAAAAATAGCACTTAAAACGGCAGTTCTTGCTCCTATAAAAAACAATGCAGAAACTCCCATAAATAAACTAATGATACTCGCTATTTTCCATTTACCTGTATGTTTTACAAGCCCCCATAACAAAAAGGGAATTTGAATAGCTAATGTCGCGGCGGTTGCATTCTGAGTACCATATGTATTTAAAGCTGTCTTTAGTAGTAAGGTGGTATTCCTATAAGTATCATTATCTAAAAAGATCCATATTACTTGAATAGCAATGTATATAATAATGATATGACACACTTTAACGATGTATTCAAATAAGGCTTTTGGTGCGATTTTAATGATTAAAAATAGATTCACACTTGCAATGAGTGTAATTGCTATTCTAGCAAGATCTTTTACACCTTCAGATACATTAAGAGCTCCATATATAGAAATTCCTGCGACTAAAAAGAATAATAGATAACTTCCAAAGAATAGTAAAATTTGCCGTTGCTTCTTAAAAATTGCAACTTTTTCTCGATTTGCATATATGTAAAAAAGAGCCAACACATTTACGACAGAAAAATAAAACCACTGAGAACCAATAGGATCCACAGCTTTTAGTCTAGGAAAAATACCTATAACAAGATATAATAGCACTAATATTTTTGGAACGAGAAGATCTAATTTTGGTTCACTTTTTCCCACAATAATATGTTTTTGGTAGCGAACTAAATTAGGTCTTTTCTTTTTAAATATGAAACTTAAAACACAAGTAAAGGATGATCGCATTCTTTTTTTATTAAGAAATATTTAACATTTATAAGAAAACCGCCCTTTCTACATCTTCGTAAGTCTCGCCGTAAAACATATTTTAAAATTACTATTATGAAAAAAACAAGTTTATTAGCATTAGGTGGTTGCTTGGTATTAGCACTTACATTTGCTTTAGTTGCCGCAGACCACGTAGACGCGCCAGATGTTGCTACCACTACTGCAGACATCACAGATTTTTATGCCTTTGAGGGTGCTACACAAGACAATACTGTTTTTGTAGCAAATGTACAAGGCTTACTACCGCCTGGAAGTTCAGCTCAATTTGATGAAAATGTTCTTGTAGAGATTAACATCGATAATGATGGAGATCTTGTAGAAGATTTAATTATTCAAGCAATTCCAAGAGATGGGATTATGTATTTCTTTGGTCCGTATTCTCCTAACACCACAGGACTCAATAGTACTATTGATGAGGACACCCAACTTACTGGTCAAGTAGCTATTTCTACAGGAGCTACTGCTACTACAGAGACCACAAACGACATCTCTTATTTTGCAGGTTTACGTGAAGATCCTTTTTTCTTTGACTTCAATCAATTTAATGCTGTTGTAGGTGGAATGGCTCCAAATGGTTTTAACAATCCTGGAAATGATGACTTTGATGGTACCAATATACTATCTATTGTAGTTGAAGTACCTAACTCACTTTTAGGAAGCACTTTCCCACACCCCGCAGGAACTGGTGTCGAAGTATTTAATACTTGGGTAGAAGCAAAAAGAAAACAATAATCAATTTATTTAAAAAATATATTTATGAAACTCAATAATTTCAAAACACTATTTATACTATTAGCCATGGTTGGATTCATGAGCTGTAGTGATGACGACGATGCCACAATCCCAACAGACGACATGATGATGAATGACGATGATGGAGAAGTAATGATTGATTTTTCTGGAACATTTGCACAAGAAGATCAAATGGGACGTCCAGGAATTAATACCGTATTAAGTCCAGATAATACTACCGAAAATGCATTTAATGTAACCATCCCTTCAGAACAAGGAGCTGCATTCCAACCTACATTTTTACAACGTGCTGTAGATTTACACGCAGCATTTGGTGTAGAATATGAAACAAATATTTTAGGACTAGATGCGCCTACACTTACTACGATTCTAGCATCAGATGTATTACAAGTAGCACCTAATAATCCTACATCTTATTTTGATGGAACCAATGTATTAACAGGTCGTACACTTACAGATGACATAATTGACATTTCGCTTATCCTATTTTTTGGAGGCGAAAATGGAGATCGTTTTAATGGCCAGGATTTGGATGGAGATGGTACGCCAGATCTACCTATTCTAGTTACTGATGGTGTGAGTGCAGCAGGAGAGACTCCTTCTAATGCATTTCCATACCTAGAAGCGCCTCATAACTAAGTCTATCTTTAAAAGGAGTTTACAATGTTTGTAAACTCCTTTTAAAACAAAATTGAACAAACACAAAACAACATCAAAAATAATATCTCATGAAATCAATATATCTCATCATATGTATTTGTTTTCTATACGCTTGTCAAGAAAAACAAATTACAAACCCAGAAGATTACAACCAGTACCTAGTCGCAAAAAGTACAGAAAGTAAAAATCTAACAAACCAACATTTAGACTTTTGGAATACCAGAATTAAACAAGATAGTATTCAAATTATAGCCTTAGGAAAAAGCGCTCAAATATATACCACCTTATTTGAAACTACAGGAACTATCAAGTCACTTAAAAATGCAGAAATAGCATTACAAAAAGCAGCAAACAAAGCAAATATAGGCAAAGACGTATATCTAAGGTCACTTGCAAAAAACCTCATCTCTCAACATAAATTTAAAGAGGCTTTACAAGTTTTAGCGAAAGCGGACACCTTCTCCCCTAATAAAAGAGCAACGCAACTCATGCAGTTTGATGTCGCTATGGAATTAGGCGCTTATAAAAAAGCCGAATCCTATTTAAAAGCACTGACCGATTTTTCAGATTTTAATTATCTCATCCGTCTCGCTAAATGGAAAGACTACATCGGTGACTTAGATGCTACTATTCACAATATGGAACGTGCTAAAACGATAGCTGAATACAGTAATAATAAAACTTTAAAATTATGGACGTATACAAACCTTGGCGATTACTACGGACATGCTGGACGTATTGAAGATTCTTATATATATTACTTAAAATCATTAGCTATTGATCCTAATAACGCTTACGCGAAAAAGGGAATCGCATGGATCACGTATTCACACGAAAAAAATCCAACGGAAGCAACACGCATTTTAGATATCATCCAAAAACAACATCAAAGTCCTGACTACTATTTATTAAAAGCCGAAATAGCCGACTTTCAAAATGACCCTTCTGCTAAAGAAGAAAATATTACAGCTTACTTAAAAGCCATTCAAAATCCTGAGTATGGAGATATGTATAATATGCATACCGCAGAAGTTCTCGTAAGTGAAAAAGAAGCCTATGATACAGCCTTAGCGATTGCACAAAAAGAAGTTAATAATAGACCTACACCACAAGCATATGATTTATTAGCATATGTCTACCAACAAAAAGGAGACTTCAAAAAAGCATTAGACATCGCCGAAACCTATGTTGCTCATAAAACATTTGAACCTGTAGCACAATATCACCTTGCCGAAATATACAAAGCCAATAAACTAGAAAATCTTGTAGCTATCATTAAAAAAGAATTACTAGATGCTAGTTATGAATTAGGCCCTGTAACCATGAGTGCTATTGAAAACTTATAACCCAGAAAAAGAATGATAGCTTACTAAATTTTGTTTTTGATTGTGTTTAGTTAAACGTCTTACTCTTGCTGATTACTTGAGTAAGGCGTTTTTTATATAAAAACACATTATACTTTACTTCTATCTCTGTATGCGGAAGGAGTCATGGCTTCAAACTTTTTAAAAGCACTATTAAAGGAAGACAAACTACTAAAACCTGTATCAAAAGCTACCGAGGAAATGGTATATTTTGTTTTGGAAGGATCTAGCAATATCATTTTTGCATCCTGAATTCTGTAATAATTTATAAAATCATTGAAATTTTGACCCGCTTGTTGATTAATAATTTTAGAGGTCTTTTGTGCACTTACACCTAGTAACTTCCCTAGTTTAGATAGAGAGATATCTGGCGTTAGATATAGTTTTTCTTCTATCATTAATTGCTTTACTGTCTGAAATAATGACTCATGATTATTTTCTTCAAAAATAGTTCCGTCAATATCAATAACCTTTAATGTATATGCTTTATAACTCAAAAAGTAAATCACTATAGAATACATAATAGGACCAATGATATACGGAACTGTGTCTTCTATAATGTTTAACACATAGGAAAACCAAATAACAATAAAACCAGTCAATAGCATAGGCAGCCATTTAAAAATGACATTCACTTCTTTTATATGAAGTTTATCGTTATGGTTCTTTTTTGCTTTTCGCGAAAGCGTAATCGCACTAAAAATATAGGTTGCAAAATGTAGGTATATAAATATAAGAATACTCCCAAATACAATAATTGCTTGCTTATTATGCTCCCCAAACCAACCTTTTGGAAGAAAAAAACTCATTAAAAACACAACCACAAAAGGAATGAGTTCTACATAATAATAAGTAGGCAACTTAAAATCATATTGTGTCATTCCTTGCACATACCATCGCAACAACGGACCTATAAGTAATAAAAAAGCTAAGCCTGCAAATATGAATAACGGTTCTAAATCATGTCCAAAATTTAGTATTACAGATTTTCCTATTCTAAATGCCATACAGAATAAAATAAGGCTTAGTAAAATATTTGTGATAGGCTTCTTCTTTTTGAGAACACATAAGTAAATAGCAAACAAAACACCGTGTAAAAGTCCTGCGCTACTTATAATAATAAGAAGAATATCTAGAAAACTCAATTGTTTATTTTTTTCAAATGTACTTATATTTCTATTAGATGGAGGCTTGTTTTTTAGTGTAAGATACCAAACGAATCATATCATAAAATTGTCCTACATCTCCTTTCATTACTGCTACAATACTATGAGCTGCAATCAAAACTCGATTCACTTTTTTATGCTCGGTGATGATCATTTTTTTGATCATTTCTTTTGCTTTTTGAGTTCCTTGTTCATGGTATATAGATACTACCTGAACTGCATTTTCTTCTGCTGTGATTTCTCTATACTTAGGTGTATAGCCTAACTGTTTGATCATGGTTTCTGCCAAGCCCCAAGTAGACCAAGGGTTTTGTCCCGTAATTAAATTAGCATCATGACTAATTTTCTCTAAGTACATCATTCCTTCACTTACTTGCGCACCTTGTGCAGTCAATTTATCTTGTAATAAGAACGGGAATATGGTTTCTGCATCAGGAATGAGAAGTAACTCTTCTTCATTTGTAAACCCACTTATGGTTTTGTTTTCTAGTAACGGACGGTTGTTATCTAATACCACATTAACGAGTGCAGCTGGACCATGACACACCGCTCCTACTACTTTATTAGATTGATAGTACGTTCTAACAATCGTTTGAATTGTTTTATTATTAGGAAAATCAAACATGGCCCCTTTTCCTCCTGCAAAAAACACAGCCTCATACTCATTAGGATTAATATCCTCTACAGCTATCGTATGGCTAGTTTTATATTGCGCTATGGAGTCATTCAAAAAAGCATAATCATATGCTCCCATATCATCATCATCGATAATTACAGGAGGCTTCCCTCCTAACGGACTTGCAATATCTACTTCAAAACCATTGGCCTCAAATACATAATATGCCCTCGCCAATTCAGTTAATTCATATCCTGTTGCTTTTCCACTAGTTCCCATCGTATCTGTGCTTGTGACAATTGCGAGTATTTTACCTCGGTTTGGCAGCACATTTTCTGATAAATACGGCAAGTTTTTCGCTAATGAGTTTTCTATACCTATTTCTTTAGGAGGTAGTAAACTTTTAAACCATAATCCAAAACAAAAAAGTATTAATAACAAGCTTAGAAAAGTAATTAGTGACCATTTAAGGATGCGACGTTTTTTAGACATAATCATATATTTTGATGATGCTAAATACGTGATAATAGCCTATAAAGACTGACGAAATGATCATTTCGTCATAGGAAAAGATGATTTTATAGTATTAAATATATCAAGGTTCCACAACTCCGAGTACATAGAGTTGTTCTAAGGTAGGTGATGCACTTCCTCCTGCGGGTTCTAAGGTAATTCCAAAAGCTTCAGAGGTATTTGGATTATCAACCTCAAAAAGTTGTGTTCCTTTTTCATCATATTGATCTAAAACTGCCATACTTGTAGGCGTTAGTGGATCTAAGGTTAATGACCATAATTGATATACTTTGCCTTCTGGCGGCTTAGGTAATCCACGTACATCTACATAGGCTTTTTGGGTTTCTTTATTCCAGTAAATAGATGCATATGATGTTGGTGAGATTTCTTGTGCTCCTAATGGTACAGAAATGATATCTTTTGTACGTAATACATCTAGTAACTCTGTTGCTTTTACCAACTCTTCTTCCGCCATATCGGTTTTACCTTGTTGAAGAATTTGCTCGCGTTCTAAGGTGGTAATTTTATTTTCTAGTTTTTTATCTTCAGCAAACTGATACCCTATTACGATTAATAATAATACGGCGGCAGCCCATCCTAAATAGGCGGCGATTGGTATACGCTTTCGCGAACCTGCCTCGCCGGCAGGCAGGAGCGGGATTACATCACTTCCACTTGTTGATTGGATTTTAGATTGTATACGTTCAAAACTAGAAGGTGTAGATGGCGCAGCAGCACTTGTGAGTTGTAACAGCGCTGTTTCAATCTGTTCTATTTCTGCCTTGAGTTCAGGGTGTAATGCGACCAATCGAGATACCTCAGCACTTTCTGCTTCGGAAAGTGTTCCGTAGACATAGAGTTCTAAAACTCCTGATTCGATATATTCTTGAATATCTATCACGTTACTCCTAATACTTCTCTTAGTTTATTGATACAAATCCTGTTACGCGTTTTGACTGTACCTAAAGGAATGTCTAACTCTTCGGCTGTTTCTTTTTGTGTATACCCCTTAAAAAAAAGCAATTGTATCACCTTCTTACAAATAGGTTCTAGTACTTCTATGTACTTTTTAATTCCTATTGCATCTATCTTTGAAGAGAAATTATTTTTATCTTCAAGGATATCTACGAAAAAAGCTGCGTTCTGGTTTTGCTTACTATTCTTAAATGCTTTAGATCGTGTTTTGTCAATAGCTGCATTACGAGCAATATTGAGTAACCAGGTAAAAAATCGACCTTTTTGAGCATTGTAAGAACCTGCATTATTCCAAGCTTTTACAAATACATCTTGCAATACTTCTTCAGAGAGTTCTTGATCATGTAATACACTATGTATCACTCCCAAAATATTCTCACTATAGCGTGCATAAATTTCTGCAAAAGCACTTTCATCCTTTTGTTGAAATTTCGCTATAAGTTGGTCTGGTTGCATGGATAGTTTTACAGACATCTAATGTACAGCATTCCTATCAAAAAAAATAATTCGAGACGTCTATATATTCCTTTTTAAAATGTCTGCTTAAAAGACAACAAGAAGAACTTTTTAAATGTTTTCTCAGCCCACATACGTTCTTCTTCAGAAAGAAAATTATGATCTAGTATCAATGCCATCATCGAGTACTCTTTTTCTTCATATGCTCTAGAAATCTCAGTGATTTCATTATTATTCATATGAACCAAAAACAGCCCTGGCATTTCCATTAATTGTTCAGGTAAGGAAGTAAAACGATTATGTCCTGCATGAAGTACCCAGGTGTTTTTTAATCCTGAAAGATCAGGTAATGTAGTTAACTCATTATGGTCTATATATAAATAGCGTATTTGAGAGAGTTCTCCTATAGTTTCAGGAAGCGTTTTTAAATTATTATGATCTAACCATAAGGAGTATAAAGTAGGCATCGTTCCTAAATAAGTATAACTCTGCGTATCTCGCAATTCATTATATGATAGATTAAGGTCTTTTAGTCTTTCTAAACGTGTAATTGCTTCTGGCAACCGTGTGAGTTGATTTCCTTTTAAGTTCAAAAACTCTAGAGGCATCTTTTCTAGAGTAGGTATTATTTCTTCCAAAGAAAGTGATGGATTATATCCAAGAGATATTTGTTTTAAGTTTCTAAAGGCATTCAATTCTTTTGGAATTTTATGAAGATCTAAACTATCTAACACTAATACTTCTAAGGTTTCTGGAGATGGTAATGCTTTTAAAACTGCCGAAATATCTAAATCTATGTTTCCAGCTATATTTAACATTCGTAGTGAATGTAGTTTTTCAAGATCAATAGGTACTTCTTTTAGATTTTGATAACTCAAGTCTAGACGCCTAGTCTTTGCATCAACTGCTGTAGCTCTTACTGTTTCCCCATAAAATGTATTATAGGTACTACAACTAGAGAATAGTACAAGTGTCATGATAGCTATTGTAAATGCTCTAATCATTGGGTACTCCTAAGGTATAAATGGCACTTCCTGCTAATTCAAAAAACAGTTTATCTTTTGCTTCCACATTCCATGGAAATCGAGGGTTTAAACCAAAACCATCGTGCAATGTATTTTGCACATAGGCTCCTATCCACTGGCTATTGACACCGAGTTTGGAATGTAGTGTATACTGTTCGTCTTGATACGTTCCAAATGCATAGAGGTTTGCATAAAACAACTCTTTAAAAGGAGGTAATGTAAACCATACATTTTTTCGACCATCATCCGAATTGATTTTGTTTCTAGGAGATCTTGAATAATCAGGTTGTGGTGTAAATAATTCTAACCCTAATCCCGCTTGATATATACTGTGATCATTTTGAATATGAGCAAACCCTACCGTAAGCGATCCTGTTGTAGCATAATCTGTACGTTCTCCATTAAATATATTTCCAAATTTAAAATCATTTGAAAAAACAGCATGCACACTATGATTTGCATTACTAAATCGCATAATAAACTGTCCTCTTTTTATTCCGTAACTCTTTAAGTCTTTGGGTAAGTAATCTTTTCCAAAACCAAAGCCCAATCCATTAAAACCTCCTTCTTTTCTTGGATCAAAAATAATAGCCGTATTCATTTCTGAAACTGAAGACCCTAACAGGTTTGTATTCTTTCCTATACCTCCTAATGCAAAAAACTCATAGCTATAGGCAAGACCTGATCTCTTCTTCGTATGTTTTTTAAAAAACTGATACGAAGCAAAAGAGAGTCCGCTTTCTAATGATACATCTCCATAATTGGCAACTCCAAAACCAAAAGCTCCAATTTTAAGCCATTGATTTTGATTACCCAGTGTGATCTCTGCTTTGAGTAATACTCCGCCGTCTATTTGCAATTGCTGACTACTAAGTGTATAGCTCAACAAAAAGAAACTTATGTATATAAAATTACGAATGATCAATTCAAGAGGATTAATTATACATATATATGTAGGCAAGGTACTATTAAAATTACAGTAATAATCATCTTATTTATTATATGCATACAATTAGATAGAATTAACCCCTTGTGCATTTTGAGTAATTTCATCGATTTTTTCCCTAGCCCTAAAGGGAATATCGACGAAATTTTTAGTTCTTCCTTTAGGATTGAGGTGAAAACTCAAAATTTCACTAGAAAATTAGAGTAATAATCATCTATTTTTAGATGTATCCCTTTTAGTATCGTTGTTAACTTTAATAAATATTTAGAGATGGTGTGTTATTTTTTGCTGTATTTTTAAAAAATTCTAACAATACCAACTCATGAAGCGCACGTTTATAGGCATTATACTCTTAGTGATTACACTGGTTATTTTTGGGGTTTCAGCCTTTACAACAGCTTCAAAAGATATTGCTCTTATCAATGAAAATAGGGTGCTACCACAAGATGGTCTTATTTCTCTTCCTACACGTCGCCAATTAAGACGTAGCTTTTTTGATAAAAGAGAGATTCTTATCGTTTACGGAACCGAGAATAACACACTCAAAGAAAAATATAAAGCATTACTAGACACCATCAATCAAATACCTCAGAACGGGAGGCGTCGAAATGCTACTTTTTTATATAAAGAAGTTTCAGACGTCACAGCTTCAGATATACAAAACAATATTCTTTTTTTAATTGGAACCCCAAAAGAACATCCTTTATTAAAAAGATTTATAGCGGCTGTTCCTATTGATATTTCAGACCGAGGGATCGTTTTTGACACTAAAGTCTATCAAGATCCTTCTGACATCTTATCGGTTTCTTTTTATCCTAATCCAGAAAACAATACACTTCCATTTAGTTTTTTTACAGGTAATGATCCTTTGGTACTTTACAATTTTTTTGAAGGTAGTATTCAAAAAGCTGGTGCTTCTTTTTTCTGGCAAAACATGGATTATGAGTTATATGAAACTACCAATAGAGCCGTTATGGGAAACTTCAATACGCAATGGCAATTGGACACCACTACCCATTTTGATTATTCTGAAGGAAATAATATCATTGCTGCATCAACAAATTATACCATCACCACACATCAAAAGGAACTATCTAAAGAAACGACAAATACGTTGATTTTGGGTTTGGAAAACACCTATCAAAACATCATTGATTTTACAGGATATAAAGATACAATTCCTAAGATTACATATCATATTTATAAGACCGCAGAAGACAAAGGTCTACTATTAGGAAACACACAGCAAGCACATATAGATATCCAAAACAATGCTGTACACACCATCATTAATGACAAATATCTTGACAATTACATAGAAAAAGAAAACGAGCTTATTTTACACCACACCCTTGGAGAAGCTTCATCGAAAACACTTTCCAAAGGACTCTCTGTATACTTTACAGATCAGTGGCAAAGAGAAGGGTTTCCCTATTGGACAGCAAGACTATTTGAATCTGAGAATGTGCTCACATTAAAAGAGCTTTTTGATAATGAATTGATCGAAAAAGAATCGCCGTTACTTACAGAATGTATGTCTGCTTCATTGGTTACATTTTTAATAGATCAGTTAGGAAAAGAAACATTCTTACAACAATACAAAGACTGGACACCATCAACAAAAGAATTAAAATCCTTAGAAGTCAAATGGCAACGATATCTTGCTAAAGAAGCAATAAAATATCCTAAAAAGAAAAGAGCAAAACCAGCTATTAACTATTTAAAAGGTTTCAATTTTGCACATGAAGGGTATAGCATTTACAATGGCTATTTATCTCAAAAAGCAACAGAAGCGATTGCAAAACAACAAGACATGGGCAGTAATGCACTGGCTATTGTTCCTTACAGTTATATACGTATGGGAAGTACGCCTACCTATCTTTCTATAGGAAGTAGAGCAGGTTCTGAAAATGACCAAGGTGTTGTACATAGTGCGTATGAAGCTAAAAAAAGAGGAATGCAATCACTATTAAAACCGCAGGTGTTTTTTGGAAGTAGCTGGCCTGGTGCTCTTACCTATGAAACGGAAGCAGATTGGAATGCTTTTTTTGATTATTATTATAGATGGATACGCCATTATGCATTTCTAGCTGAGATTCATCAAATAGATGCTTTGTGTATGGGTGTTGAGTTTGTAAAAGCAACACTGTCACATAGCAAACAGTGGAAAGAAATGTTTAAAAAAACAAGAGGGTTATATCAAGGTAATCTCACCTATGCTGCCAATTGGGGAGAAGAATTTGAAACAATTGATTTTTGGAATGAACTAGATTTTATAGGCCTCAACTCTTACTATCCATTAAGTAAGAATGATACACCCACAGATGAGGAGTTAAAAACTAATTTTGAAGGTATTAAAACCAAGATTGAGAAAGTATACCAAGCATATAAAAAACCCATCGTCTTTACTGAAATAGGATTTAGGAGTATTGAAATGCCTTGGAAAAATCCACATGCAGATGGAGACACTCCTTTTAATGATACGCATCAGCGTCGTTGTTACGAGGTGATTTTTGAAGGTATTGAGAATGAGCCTTGGTGTGCTGGAATTTTATGGTGGAAATTCCCTAGTTATTTAGAATATCGAGGTATAGAAAACACCGCTTTCACACCTAATAATAAGGCTACGGAGGCAACTGTACGAAAGTGGTTCAGTGAGTAGTATTATACTATGAATACTATTGTTTCTGGGTACGCTTTCGCGAAAGCGTATACAGCACATTTCTCAAAACAATCTCCGTATTATTAAATTTAAGTCCGTATATTTTAAGTTTTAACAATCATTTTTTTTAAAAGACATAAACGTTTATGACAACTACTAATTGGAATAAAATTCCGCCACCACCAAGACCTAATGGTATCAATCAATTTCCTGGAATATCAGAACCTTTTGAACTTTCTTTAAAAAGTATTCCTGATCAAACAGAGAATGATCCAAAATACCTGGACTTAATGCAAATTACACGTAAAAATCAAGAAATCCGCGTATTAGCACAATGGCAAAAAGTTGTATCCTGTTCAGCAAGCCCAGCGACTCCTTTTAGTCAATTGGTTTCTGTAACAAATGGAACCGCTATTACAAACTCACAAACTCAACAGTATTCTGCAAGTATGGGAGTATCTGGTGATATGGGCTCTATTAGTGCTAGTATTACTGAAACATTTTCACACTCGGTTACATTTTCGACAGCTACAACTGTGAGTGATACTTTTTCTGTTACACCTAAAAGTGGTGAAGTATCTATTGTTTGGTGGCAATTGGTTCATATTTTTATACTTACTGGCACAGAAGAACTTACTATGAAAGGTCAAGTTATTAAATCTGGACATTATAAAAGTATTGTAAGCAACCATCTCAAAACGTTTGTAGCTACTTCTTTTCCTAAAAATGCTGAAGTAGAAACAAAAGGGCTAGAGGATTTCTTACACTAACACATTAAAATATACAGGATGTTTAAAAGGTCTGTAGTTCATGCAGGCTTTTTAAGCCCGCATTATACAATAGAAAATCTATTCCGTCTTGAAACTGCTGTAAAATATATCGTTACACTACGTTTTTGAGTTTAACCATAGCGATGCTATGCTAAAACTCAGAAAACGTCATATTTCATTGCTGTTTCAACCCTCATCACGAAGTTTTATTGCATAATGTGGGTTAAATATACTAGGATACTTTATCATGCTTATTATGATGCTACCTTTATAACTTTATATCGTTTATGCCTACACTTGAAACAAGGATACTTACCAATACAAATGGTTGCTGTTTAGAGATCTCTAATTATGGGGCTACTATCACCTCATTAAAAGTACCTAATAAACATAGAGAAAACACCAATGTTATTGTAGGACTTTCTACTCCTGAAGCCTATAAACAGTTGCCTTATACAAACCATAATTTATATCTCGGTGCGACTATAGGCAGATATGCTGGGCGTATTTCGCACACAAAAGAAAGTATGTTTATTAAAGATACGGATCTCGCTTTTGAAAATAAGGTCCATCTACATGGAGGTAAAAATGGATTTGACAAAAAATATTGGACTTTCGAATCTCAAGAAAATTCACAAACAATTACTTTATCGTATGTAAGTAAGCATCTTGAAGAAGGATATCCTGGCACTTTACAGGTAACTGTTTGTTATACGCTTACAGAAACTAACGAAGTTATTATAACCTATACAGCTACTACAGATATTGCTACTTATGTAAATCTCACCAATCATTCGTACTTTAATCTTAATGGATCTGGTAGCATTCTTGATCATGAATTACAAATAGCCAGTGATTCTTATTTAGAAGTAGATGCTAATTTAGTTCCTACCGGGGGTTACGTATCTACTGCACATAATAATTATGATCGTATAGAACAATCAAAAATTGGGAATGTAACTTTTAAAGGATATGATGACACTTTTATCTTAAAAGATCAACCCATAAAAGCTTCTTTATATAGTCCTGCTTCTGGAATCTTAATGACAATAAGTACGAATCAACCTGCTATGGTTGTTTATACGCCTAAAGCATTTCCTGAATTAACGTATAAAGACGGAACTCATTATGAGGTATATCCGGCAATATGTTTTGAAAATCAACATTTTCCTGATTCACCAAATAATCAGCACTTTCCCTCTACTTTATTACTACCTAATGATATTTATAAGAATAAAAGTTCGTTTACATTTTCTATTGTAGATTGATGGTATAAAAAAAGCGAACTTATAAAAGTTCGCTTACCTAACTGGCTAATACTATAATTATACTGGATCACCGGGAGCCGTACAAATACAAGCAATACATTCTTGTGTATGGTGACATTCATCATCAGAATGACAAATATTTCTAGGAATCCACCCTCCTTCTACTTGTCGTTGCGACGCAATAGTTAACTCTTTAACTCCGTTTAGTTTTAAAATTGATTTTAACATAATGCTATGTTTTATGAGATTAGTAATTACTTAAAATTAAAACAAATTTTCCTGATTATCAACAATTTACGGCTTACCCATATATTATTTATTTAATTACAGTAATATTATAACAAAAACATAATCAACACATTACAAAAACATCTATGTACTTGAATTATTTTAGTAAACACAGGTAAATAAATATACCCCTCGAGATATCTCGAGGGGTATATGGTATATAAAACCCGTTGTTCATTTTAAATAGATTTCTTTAAGATTTAGGGAAAATAATGAAGATCATCAGAATATATAATAGTTATTTTATTAAAATGTACAACGGGTCATATAAAGCATTTAACATAAAAAACACATCACACTTTAAGACAATCTTTATAACTCCTTTCTCTAAAAACAACCGTTTAAAGTGTTGAGATGTGTTTTTTAAACTTTATTATATACAAGGTTCATCTCCTACTGCTGGCCTATATCCTCCATTTCCATCATCAACACAGCACTCTAAATTAGGATCACAATTTCCTTTAGGATTTTCAATAATTTCTCGATTAACTACTGAAATTGTTACTGTATCAACATCAGTAAGTCCGTCATTATCTTCAACTGTTAATTCAAATATATGAGTACCTTCAACCATATTAGTTACTAATGTCGTAGCATCATTAGGTTTCTCTATAGTTGCTCTTAATGACGTCCTTTTCACCCAAAAATAATTTTCTATATTTCCATCCAAATCTGTACTTGAAGAACCATCAAGAGTAGTAGAATTTTGAGGTAATCTTATACTTCTACTATTCCCCGCTTCTGCAGTTGGTCCAACTTTCTTAGCAGGAAGAACTGTTATAATTACTGTATCCGTAGAAGTATCTCCTGAATTATCTGTAACTGTTAATTCAAAAGTATGTTCTCCTTCAGCCATACCAGTTACTTCGGTTAATTCATTAGTAGGCGTTTCTATAGTTGCGTCTAATAACGATGTTTTCACCCATGAATAACTAGCTATACTTCCATCTATATCATCACTTAATGAACCATCTAGAGTTACAGAATTTTCGGGTAATTGTATACTAGCATCACTACCTGCATTTGCAGTTGGAGCAACATTCTTAGCAGGAAGCACTGTAATAGTTACTGTATCTACAGCAATAAGTCCATCATTATCTTCAACTGTTAATTCAAAAACATGTTCTCCTTCCACCATACTTGTCACCGTTGTCATAATATCATTAGGATTTGCTATAATTGCTCTTAATGCTGTTTTTTTTACCCAAGAATAAATTTCTATTGTTCCATCTGTATCATCGCTTAATGTGCCATCAAGAGTTACAGAATTTCCGGGTAGTTGTATACTAACATCATTACCTGCATTTGCAGTTGGCCCAACTTTCTTTCTAGGAAGTACTGTTATTGTTACTGTATCTGTAGATGTATCTCCTGAGTTATCTGTAACTGTTAATTCAAAAGTATGTTCTCCTTCAGCCATACCAGTTACTTCGGTTAATTCATTAGTAGGCGTTTCTATCGTTGCATCTAAGAATGATGTTTTAGTCCACAAATAACTTACTATTGTTCCATCTGTATCATCACTTAATGAACCATCTAGAGTTACAGAATTTTCGGGTAATTGTATACTAGCATCACTACCTGCATTTGCAGTTGGACCTTCATTAGACGACTGAACGATAACTTCTATAGTATCAGAACAACCATTTCCACTTACGATTACATTAGTGATCGGTGTTTTTAAACTCTTTGTATTTCTATAATTGAAAAAAGTATAGCCCACAATTCCATTAACTGGAGTAACTGAAATATAATTTCCATTACCTAAGAAATCAAATTCATATTGATAATTAGCATTATTTGTACCTTCTATTCTATACGTCACAAACACATCTGTATCATTTTCAGAAGGTGTTATATTATCTACTGTTATTAAAACATTAGGTTGTGACACTACTCTTATTGTTGTTCCTGTAGACTTACCGTTAACAGTAAATCCAATATCTGTATTATAGAATGATGAGCTTACTAATGTTGGATCAAAGAAATATTGTTCTCCTATTTTTACAACACCTCCATTGCCTCTTATAGCATTGACTGTTTCTACAACTCCATCTAATGGTGACACAGTAAAAGGAATTGCTTTACTACCACTACAAATTTCATCTACCGGCAAACTCAGACTTACATCTACTTTTGGTCCACAACATAAATATGGAAGGGAGAAATCTGCAATTACAATTGGATTTGCTTCTGACTCATACACAATAACAAACGTTCCTCCTGGCTCTACTCCTGCCATATGTTCTATGCCTGGATGTTCTGCTACATATTCTTTAAAATAAGCTTTAGAAAGATCTTTATTATTATTTAATTCTTCTAGTGAAAGTGACATGACATCAAAAGACAATTGAGATGCATTCTTTTTAAAATTAAGCACTTCTTGTACTAAAGAGTATGGTTGTGATTGATGTCCTTCTATTCTATAAAAAGTGTTTTTCTCTAGATTAAAAGCGGTAGCACCTTTTATATTAGCATCATTTGACAGTAATGGATTTAAAATATTATAGGTCAAATTTCTATCTGCTATTCTATGACTTGTCTTATCAAAACTCCATCTTTTTAGAAACTCCTCATCTATATTATAATAAAAAGGTATGGCTTTACTACTCAATTCTATTGATTTTCTAGAAGGCGTAATATTAATATCCGGAGCTACTTTTGAAACAGTTGGCAATCCAAAATTTTCAACTAATTCATTAAATCGTTGAATTAATATTTTAATTTTAGCTTCTACAGCTTCATCATCTAATATTGGAGAATTATAGAATTCGTGTCTAAAATTATTAGCAGTATTATCTACAACCTTTCCAATCATTACATGTTTAGGAAACGCATTAAAATCAGGAAAACAACTTGTAAATGATTTTGGTAATAACGTTTTTATCTCGTTATATGTCTCTACCAAATCTTTCATAAAATCATATGCATACTGAAAGCCTGTAGCCCCATCATTATTAAGCGCTATGGTATTGGTAAGTTTTGATATTAAATCTAGTTGATCAAACCTATTTACTATTTTGAAATGTGATGTTACAGTAGCTATACCTGCAGACATATCATTTAGTAATGTTGTATCTAAGACAATATCACTATAGATTTTTTTAAGATCACCAATACTATTAAGCTCTGGATTTGCTAGTGCTCGTTTTAACCTCAACTCAGGAAACGTACTATTTGATGGATGTGGATATAATGTATCGCCCTTCTTAACAATATTAGTTATCCCTCTCAAATTAGTAAAGAGTACTTTTACATTTTGTATTTGTTGTAACCCATGGTTATCACAATCTACTCCTCTACAAGGACGTACCTCTTTTTCATAAGACTCTATGTATATAAGTAAGTATAAAATATTTAAAATAGCGTCGCTTGACTCATTTACAGGTGTATATTCTTCGGCTTTATTATTTGTTTCTGATAATTCCCAAAGAGGAATTTGATTACCATCATCTTCATAAAAAGGAGGATAATTTACTTTTGAATTATCGTAAGGTTTAAAAAAAGAATAGCACTTACTTTTTAGATTTATTTTTTTAAGATCACTTACTCCTAGTTCGTCACTTACCTGAGTAATGTCACTTAACGTAATAAGATCACCATCTGTGGTTACTCCAATTCCTTGAGATATTTCTACTCCATCTACAACTCTTACTCTTCTATCAGTAGTCGAATATTTGAGTTGGTGTTTTAATCCACAAGCAATCCCTACTCCTCGCAATAAGGTTTTAGAGAGACGATCTTGATCTTCAAAATAATCTAAAAACTCATTAAATTGGGTATGCTCTACATATTGTCCTTTGCTGAATGTTCTATATTCTGTTGTTATATTCGTTAATCGATTATTCATCATCTTTTATTTTTTAGCAATTATAGCGTTGAAGGAGAAGTTGGAGTTGATGGTGCTGCAACTCGAGACACAGTAGTCTCTGGTATCTCGTAACCAAAACCAACTAATGCTGCTTTTATAATATTAAAATACTGTTGAGCTGTATCCCCATCTTGAACATCATACTGGAATTGTACTTGTCCTCCTGCTACTTCTGAAACTAAGTTATTACTTAATGAAGTATAATCGCTAGGAGTCGCTGGTGACTGATTGCCATTCTCTACTGCCTCCATTAAAGTTTTAAACGTACTATTACCTATCACTTGAAATACAACACCTCTATAATAATTTGGATTTCCTGTTCCAAAGTTATTGGCTAACCTACCTTTAAAGGCTGTAATATCTGTTTCAAATTGAGATCTTCTAGGTGTAATACTGCCAGAATGATAAATAGCATTAGCTTCATCTTGGAATACCAATACAATCACATTACCTTCTGGAGCAGCTTCTCCTTCTAAATTAAGTACATCAAAAGTTCTTTCATCTCTGAAATTACGTATTTTTACTTTGTCATTATAAGCAGCTAAGTCATTATCATATAATGGTAATAATGTATTTTTCAGGACACCATCTTTCATTGTTGTTAATGGTGCTAAAGAAGAATTCATTGAACCAGACGAATCAAAATAAATACGTATTTGTGTATTCCTATTAATCGCTAATTTAAGTGACACAGGTTCTATTTGCACTACCGTACTACATCCGTTTGTGTTTGTAATTGTTACTGTAGGAGTATAAACTTCTTCCTGTCCTACTACCAAACTATATACATGTGTTACCGTATTACTGACAATTGGAGGATTAACATCTATAGGACTTCCGTCTCCATAATTCCATTCATACGTGAACTGAGGATTATAATTATTTAAAACAAAATCTACTTCTGCTGTAGGCGTAGGTGAATTTGCATCTCCATAATCTATACTCGTTGTTACTTCTAACTGTGACTGAGCAAATACGGTTAATATAGTTTCTACAGGATCATCATTTACAGTAAATGTAATTTGATCTTCGTGATTTGCTACAGGTACTAAACTAGGGTTAAATACACTCTGTCCTCCTTTTGCCACAATACCTGGAATTGCCACTCCATTAGCAAATGCTTTAATTTCTCCATCTAGTGGAATTACCGTCATTGGAATAGGTGCATCATTTTCACAAAGTTGTGTTACTGGTAATACTAAGAATACTGGATCTTTCTTATCACAACATAAATATGGTAATGAAAAATCTGCAATCACTTGAGGACTATCTTCTGACTCATGTACCAAAATAAATGTTCCTCCTGGTTCTACTCCTGCAAAATGCTCTAGTCCTGAATGCCTTTCCATAAAGTCACTCAACAACTCACTCTCTATCTCATCATCTTTTTGATCTTGTGTAACTACAGTAACACCTCCATCTTGTGTAAGTGGTGGTTTTGTTAATGCTTCCACCTCATTTAACAAATTCAATTGATAATCTAGATTAGCAATAGTTTGTAATGTTTCTTGCTGATCTACTTCTGCATTGCTTACAAAAGCTTCTGACACTTCTAATAATTGTTGTCTTAAATCAGCAATTGAGATTTCAGTTGTTTCAGGCTCTAATGATAATTCAGGGAGTTGTTCTGCTGTTCTTAAAACCTCTTGATCACTTACTAAATCTGCACTTACTCTCTGTGTATCATTTACATCAGTAGTAGATTCTAAGTCCACCTTTTGTGTATCATTCACTTCAATAGTCGGATCTAATGCAACTCTTTGAGTATTTAGTACTCTAGGAGTAGAAGTAATAGGGAAACCTCTTACAGGACCGCTAATTACATCTGCACTTTTTCTACGTAGCATTACTGTCTTAATATCAAATGGTAAACCATATTTTGCCTTTATGGTATTGATATTTTCATAGGCAATTTTATAAGATTGTCCTAAATGACCTTCTATTCGGAAGAAGTTATTATCATCTAACGTATAATTTAATGGGTTTTGAACAAAATCATCGCTAGCTAAATTCCCTTTATGATAACTTAAATTTTGGTCTTCTTCATCATTTTCTGATTTTTCATAATCCCAAGTTCCCAGTAACTCATCTGTTACATTGTAATAAAATGGGACTGCTTTTTCACCTAAATTAGTATCTTTTTTAGAAGGTGTAATTCTAACAGGACCAATAAACTTTCGGAAGTTTTCAATTTCTTGTACAAAACGTTCTGCTAGTAATACAGTTCTTGCGTAGTTTTCATCTTCTTCAGAAAGAATTGGTGATTTATAAAAATCATGACGATACGGAGTATTCTCTCCTAATTCTAAAGAAGCATCTACTGGACCTAACATTAAGTGTTTAGGAAAAGATTGAATATTTGGACAGCATTCTGCTTTTAAATGCAAAAGCAAGTCTTTAATTTCATTGTAAGTCGCTACTAAGTCTTTTAATAAATCATAACGATATTGAAAATCTGTTTCTGTATTAATTAATAGACTTCTTAAGGAAGCTTCTAATGTACCTAATATATTTATAGGCACACCAAATGTATTGCTAATCAGCTCAAACCCTTCACCTAATTTTTTTAAAATATTATCTCTTTCTATAGCACTTGTAAACTTCGCTCTTACTTCTGCATTTGTTGTTACATCTGCTGTTAAAAAGGCTCTAGCTACTTCTATATTTGGCAAGTCATCATAAAGTACTTCAAACTCGTTGTATTTATTATAAATAGTATCTTGAGTATTACCTTCTATAATTTTTTGAGCATCGGCAGTACTTACTAGCAATATTTTTAAATCAGAGACTTGTTCATCTCCTTGACTATCACAATCTACAGTATCACAATCACCACCTTCATTCACATAACTATCTAAATATAGAAGCACTACTTTTCCTGCTAATGTAGCTTCATCTAATGCGACAAAACCTACTTCACCATCCTGAATATCACTTAAATTCTTTAACTCTATCATAGAAGTTAGATCCGTAAAATGAGGATATGAGAATATTTCATTATCTGTCTCATATAATCGATAGTGTGTAAACACTTTTCCATCTAAATCTATAGACACTTCTTTAAGGCCATCCAGATTGTTTCTTAGGGTAATAATATCGCCATCTGTTGTCACTCCTGCTCCTTGGCTTATTCCAAGACCATTTAGATTTGGATCAGCTAGTCCAAATGATGATGCAGTTCTAAAACCACAGACTACACCTACACCACTGAGACGGGTTCTAGATAGGCGATCTTGATCTTCAAAATAATCTATAAATTCGTTCAACTGGTCTTCTGTAAGCGCCTGGTTCTCGTTGAACTTTCTATACTGTACTGTTATATTATCTAATTTAGTATTCATCTTTTATTTTTTTTAAACGCTTTTAAATGTTTGATTGCCCTAAGATTATTTTTCCATTTAAGTCATCATTATCATCTTGATCACAATCTAGAAGTCTTCCTGGAGGGTATATATTATTTAAGTTATTCATGGCTGCAATAAGATCTCTGGTACTCGTAGCTAAACTTGCAAGATCTTCTCCTGATTTATCTATTAAGTACTTCTTATAGACTTTTTCAAAATCATATAAATCATTTGCAGCAGTAGTTCCGTCTTGTCTATCTCCTACCCAACATATCTTTGCGAGTATATGTGCAGGAAGTTCTTGTCTAATTAAAGTCTCAGCATATTTTCTGAAATCAGGGTTAGAAAAACGGAATGTATATCCTGGTAATACAATACTTACTCTATACGTATACGGATCAAATACATCTTCTTCACAACCATCTTCACAAGAAGTCATAAACTCTTCACTCCCAACTTCGGCATCGGTTTTAACATCAGAAGCAACAATAAAACTACTGTCTACATCCATACATCCAATTCCTAAAAGCTCATAATCAACTTCTGTTCTTGGCTTTAGCAATAAATGTTCTACTAGAAACATTCCTTCTTCTGAAAATTCAAACTTGAAGTAATTAATTAGTGTTCTTATTACATCCTTTAACTCTTCTTGAGTAATATAAGTGGGATTATGAATGGCTATTACTTCTTCTGGAGTAACACCATCTGAACTTTCTTTCTTAACTACTTTAAAATAATATCTTCCTGATCCAGAAACACATATCTTTAAGTTTCCTACAAAATCTCCATCTTCAAACGTTTCTTCAAAAGCAATATCAAGATCTTCTGCATCTATCTGTATCGCAAGGAAAACTGCTTCATACATTTCTTGTAAAGCTGCATACTCTAATTCTTTTGTATTTACAGAAGAAAGTGCAATATTTCCGCTAGCGTTTTTAACTTTCCAAGTATATGTAGCATTACCATCTGTATCTGTAACACTATTAATAACTACAGGAGAATCTGATAAATTTCTACGATCATAATTTTGTATTCCTAGTAATCGAGCTATTCTTTTTTGTACTCCAGAAATATTTGACGTATTCCATAATTCTGAATCTGGTTGTGCATAATAATTATACCCTAATCCTCTCTCTGCACTTACATCTTTATACTCTTTTAGGAATGCTTCTTTATTATTAAGAATAATTTCATCTGAAGCTCTACCATACAAAGTTTTCATTAAAAAAGTATACTCATTAAATTGCTCTGAAAACCTCGAAATAAGATGATCCAAAATTTGATTTCTTCTTTCTACACTATTATCTAATGCCTTATAAAGAGTATCTGTAAGTACTGTATCATTAGAAGTTTCATAACTATCACTTACTAATTCATCAAATCCTTTTACTCCCTTGATTGCTTGTGTAAAATAAGTGCGTTTTAATGTTCCGTTGATGCTTAATAACTCCTTCACTTTACCTAAGTGTTGAAAATAACTTGCAAGCATTTTATCAAAGAATAATAAATATCCTTTTAACTGTTTTGCTAATGCTTCTCTTTCGGGAGTTGATTTTGCTATAATACCTGTTTCTCCTACACCATACGTATCTGGAAAATCATTTAATATTGTTGAATGGTTTTCTATATCTAATACAGTTCCTTGAGGTACTTCTAATTCTTTATTAAGTCTTGCATTTTCTCTAGCAAGCGCTTCCTCTTCTCTAATTTGTTGTTGAAAAGCGACTACCTGAGCCTCATTAATATTTAAAGGCAAAGTCCCTTTACTATAACTAAAAGAACTTAAATCACATAATACAGGCTTCTTACCATAGTCAACACATAATACCCAATCATCTAGATTAACTTTTCCATCACAATTATTAATAGAAATATTATTAATCACTTTCACCCCTTCTACAGACATGATTTCTTTAATCAGATCCGAAACTCGTATTTCTCTACGCAGTTCGCTATTTTGTAGCTCTTCTGTCTTTATAAATCCATTATCAAGAATAGGTCCTTCAAAAATTTCATCTGTAGGATATCCTTCCTCCAATAACTGATTTAGCGAATAGAAGTTAATATCTGGTGCTAAGTAATTATTAATTACTTTCAAGACATTTGCATGTACCCATTCTTCATCTGCATTATTTTCTACATCTATTCTTGCACAAACAGCAATGTTTTGTGTAGGCACTTCTTTTATTTCAATAAGATCTTCACATAGATTTCGATTATCATGAAAACGGTTTAATGTTTCTGAGAGCACTGTAGACTTCCCGCAATCATCTATCTCGTCATTATAATCTATTAAGATATCGTATAGACCCTTTATATTAAACTGCTGTAGTTTATCTGTTTGCAGATCTGTACTATCAAAAGCGATATCCCCTGTATTACAATCTACAAATAGTGTTTGTTCTCTGGGCATGATCCAGCAATTTTTCACTAGTTTCTCACCCATGGAGCTATCTCCAATATCAAGAATTAACTTTCTATAATCGATTTGTGTTAAAGGCTTAGCTGGTAAAATTTCTGAAGCCTTAATAAACTGATCTTGTATTCCTTTTCCGGCTTCGTTTGATGCTAAGATATCTGCGGTATTCAGATCCATTCTCATACCGAGGTCAGTTATCGCATAACTTAACACTTCTAATATCGTGATACCTGAATCATGAGAATTAAAATCAGTCCAAAGTTTACTTCCTAATTGCTCTATATAATTAATACCTGTTCTTCTCAAAAATTGAAAATCCAAATCATCTTGAGTCTCAACTTTTTTAGGTATACTGATATGCTGATTTTCTAACATTTATTTATGTTTTTTCTAAGTACAAAACCAAGATGACATGTACTTGTAATTAATATTTTTTTTGCTTTCGCGAAAGCGTAAACGCCTTACAAACCTACCGTTGGTGGATTTGGATTTTCTGGAGGACTCATAACTTCACTGTCTACAGTTGTCCTCTGAAAACTATCTGGATCGTCACACACTTTCTTAGCAATAGTCACTTGATGTTGTTTTGCCGACACTAAAATGGATTTAGGATCTGCTATTATTGAAGCACTTGTTTGTAGTTCTTCTCTAAAAGTTCTATTACCATCTTCATCTATCACTGGAATTATTTTATATACCCTGATGTTATCTATGTAATCTACATACGCTAAATGCTCTATATAGTTTAGCATCAGGTTTGTATTTAAAGACACATCAAAAACAATAGAGCGGTCTGCTTCAAAAGCCCAAGGAGAGATGTATTTCTTAATATCTATATCTAACTGTTTTTTATAAAACTCTTCATCAAATTGCTCAAAGAATCTTACAGCTATGGCTACTCTCAACTCTTGATAATTAGGATTTATCACTGAAGCATTTACATGTGCTGTATTTAAACTATTTATATACGTTTTTATAGTGCTCAAACTATTTCTACTTACTCTAGGCTGGTAGATATCAAAAGCATTTTTATTTCTCGTATCTGGCACGACAACTAACGTTACATTACCTGGTGACATAAAAGAGTCTTCAGAGGTGTGGTTTAAACATTTTACTTTAAATACTTCTGGGAAGTTTTCTAAAATAAGTTGCTCATAATCCCATGAAGTAATTGCTCTATTTTTATGTCTTAAGCGCTCACTAATTCTTCTGTAATACTGTACATCTGATTCTTCATATACCCCTCCAAACGAGTTGTAATTTTGGTTTACAGACTTGATTTTAGGTATTCTAGTAATGAGTTTACTAATGGTTTCTGCTTCGAGTCCTGTTTCTAAATGAGATACCTCATTATCATTATTTTCAAATGTTGTTAAGACAGCTTGCGTAAATACGCCTTGTACTCTACATACAGCATCATAGCTTCGTTTCATACTAGCTCTCACCCAAACAAGATCTTTAGGAAGACGTGTATTATTTACATCTACATCTCTAGGTATATCAAATTTTACAATTCCTGATTTTAAGAAATTATTGGTGTCGTCTTCTAAAATATATTCAGATAAGTTTCTCCACGTATTTCCAGAGAGTACTTCCCAAGTTATTTTTTCGCGATCTCCAAACGTATCTACCTCTGGGTTTTCACTTCCTTCTAATGTTTGAATAAGCAGTGATATTCTTTGACTAGGCATTGCATCTAGTCCTACATAAAACTGTCCTCCTGGAACATTTGCTGGCACTAATTGTTGAGCATCTGGAGACTTTATATATTGTCCAAAAACATCTTCAGTAAACACTCTTATCTCTTTATTTTCTGAAGGTCCGCCACTACTACTTCTTGATACATATGAATAAGCAATATCTGTTGCAGAATAGCTCAATTCTATATCTTGTGCCTCAGGAATATACGGCTCATTAGGAATTAATGTATCTGAATTTTCGTTTGGAACTGTATTAGAATCCAATAATGCAAGTGTATATAACTGTGGATATATATCTTGTAGTGCTGTTTGATTTAGAGATAAGCGTATTGCTTCTGCGGTACCTACATCACTTGTAGTGTTCGTTATTGTAAAATTAGTATTGTACCCATCTGTTGTTTGATTAAACAATACAACATTTGGATTTTTTAAGCCCCACTCTTTTCTGTCTAATAAGTAAGCATTTGCTCTAAAATAAGAATCCGAATTTACAACTGATCCTGATGGTTGTGCCGTAGCTAATGAAAATGCTTGTGCTGATACTCCTGTACTTGACTCTAATCTTGCTGTTGGAGCTATTGTTTTAAAAGTCTGTTGTGAGAGGTTATCTCCAGAATTAAACACATATGCTTTATAATGATCTGTTATTGAGTTTGGAGTATTCTTCCAATTTATTTTAACATTAACATTATTCCAGTTTTTAGAAAATATTTCTGGATGTCTAATATAAAAATTAGACCCTTTTGTAGGCTGTCCTGTAAATGGAAAATAAGGCTTTTCTGCATTTAAAGTTCCATTATCATTCTCAATCATTGCCGTTGTAATACCTTCTACATCTACAGAGACTGTTATATTTTGAATTTCTTTTAATGATAATGCTTGATATAAATCATAGCGTTTATCTCCTTTAATTAGAAAACGTACTACTGGAAAAGTTGTATTGAAACTTTCTAATAATACCTCTGGATTATAATTTACAACTGCTGGAAAATCTTTTGCTAATTCAAATGATAATGTTAATGATTTAGAAGTATTTGAAACACTTCCTAACGTTATACCAGACAACCATTCTTCTTCTCCACTACATTGAGTTTCAATATTATTTCTAAAGTCATTTGCCGTAAAAACGGTGACTCCGTTATTTTCTGAGTTATAGCTTAATGCTCTATCTGACTCTTTTGTATACTCTATTGTTACAGTAACCTTTCTTTTTCCTTCTTTTAGATTTAATAACGATGACGCTATAGAAAACCCTAGATTGGCATCTGGTAATTCTTCATAATTAGTCTCACTAGAATTATATCCAAATGGCCACCAAAAATTGCTTTCTTCTGGAAGTTCTTTTTCTAAACCATCTAATGAATCGGCTTTTCTAGCAAGCTTGAGTTCTTTCTTTTTTTCGTCATTTAAAAAACTTCTTAACCCAACAACTTGTGCTTGATTTGCAACAAGCTCTTCATTTGTTTTATATACTCGTTTTTTACCTTGTGTATCTTTATCTCCATCTAATGAAGTTCCTGCTGGTATTCTTTCTTGAATTGCTTTTTTGGCAAGTTCAAAAATGATATATGCTTTATCTGCAACAGCTTCTTTCTTTTCTATTTTTAATACTTCTCCATAATAGAAATCAAGATGTCTCTTTGATAGATTATTAAATTTTTCTTGAGACAATTCTAAAAGTCTAATAAAACATACAAAAAGACTTAAATGTGGTGTAAGCGATCTTTCGTTTTCAAAATCAGAAAGTGTTTTTAAGACATTTTTTTCTAGCTTTTTGTATGCAATGGTTTCTCTTCTAGGAATGCTTTCTTGATCAATCTCAAAATAATTAAAGAAGTCCTGCCAATTTCCTTCAGGAGTTGTGTTATTATCTTTATCAAAGTAATTCACATGCTTTGCAAAATTGTATGCAAAAAGCAACCAATCTGCCATGTTTAAATCATGAAGTTTGAAACTCTTAGGATCTAATGTCTCTAAAAAGCGTTGCGATTGTGATTTACCGTCGCTATAGTGTGAAAATGTATCTATTTGTTTCTTCATGTTTTTAGATTTCTGTTGCTTCTCCTTTATAGAAAGGGAAGACGATATTACTTCTTGTATTTGTGTTTCTGACTTCGTAGTCTACCACTATTAGAATTTCTCCTTCTAATTCATTGCTGCTATCAATATCAATACTTAGAATGCTTATCCTTGGCTCATGATAAAGGATTGCTCTTTCAACGATCCCTTTTATTTGTGTTATGAGTGTCAATGTAATCGGCTTAAACAACAGCTCTTCTAGATCACATCCATAATCAGAAAGCATCACACGTTCTCCTAATCGAGTAGAAAGTAAAATGACCAAACTATTATTGATGTCTTCTACATCTGTTGTCATTGCTACTTCTTTTTGAGCCTTATTGAATTCAGGAGGAAAACTCCACCCTCTTCCTAAAAAATCTCTATCTATTTTCATAATTATCCTCCTATTAAAACCGTTGCTTCTCCTGCTACTATAACTCCTCCATGCACTGTAGAATCCCCTAATCTAGCGGCAGGTTTCCCTCCAATTAAGACTGTTCCTGAGCCTGATGCTATCGTATCTGGAGGACCTGTACATAGCGCTTTATCTCCTACTCTGGCTGCAGGTATTTTTCCTATCAACACAGTAGGTTCTCCTGCTGGAAGTATAGGTCCTCCTACATGAGGTGTCGTTCCTGTTACCAAAGGACATGTATGCATATCTGTAATCCTCGCTGCTGGTTTCATTTATTATTTTTATTAATTAATTTGTACTTGAGAGCCCTTAACTACTGTAACTGCTCCAGATGATATTTCTGCTCCAGCACTACCCTCAACTTTTAATTGTGCATTTGCTTTTCCATTAATATTCATTCCTTCTACATTCACATCTCCAGTAGCTTTAATATTTATATCTCCGGCACTTTCCATGGTGATTCCATCACTATTAAAAGTTAGAATATTTGCATGTTCATCTTCTATTTGAACAAGATCTGCATCTTCATCTAGAGTTACTTTTTTACCTGCTGGAGTTTCTAAGACATAGGAAATTTTATCATCATTAAAGATCATTTTCATTTCGCTACGAGTGACAATTCCTTTTTCATGATTATCATCAGAAGCAGTAAGTGGTGCTGGTTTTGTACTACTATTTAGCATTCCCAAAACAACAGCATCATTAGGATCATCATTTATAAAACCTACAATGACCTCGTCTTCTATTTCTGGTCTAAAAAAAGAACCTCTATTTTCACCTGCATCAAGTGTGGCAATACGTGCCCAAATACCTTGTTCTTCATTATTGATAATTGGAATTTGAACTAAGATTCGATCTTCTCCATCTGGGTCAGATTCAAGTTGTGTTACAATTCCAATATGTAATCCGCTTATTGCTGGAATGATTCCTGAACCTGGCATGTCTGTTACATCATAGGTTTCTGAAAACCAAGTAGGACATAATCCAAATTGTGCATCTACTAACCAGTTTCCATCTACAATCTCATGACGTACTCCTGTCACATAAATAGTTCCGTTGTAGCGATTACCAACTCCTTCTAATTGTAGGAGAGTGCCTGGTTTTACAGCTGGAATTCCTTGAAATTTTACACGTCCTCTTGTTTTTGCTAGTTGTTGATATAATGCTTTTGCGTCACTCCAATCTTGTAGTTCTTCTTGAGATAGATTACCGCCGTGTCTTAATTCAAAATTGTCTAATTGTAACACATTTGCTAAATCACTTGCTGCTAAATCTCCATTAAGATTTACACTAGGATCTTGTGCTTCTGTTTCTAAAAGTTCTTGATCTGTATAACTCCATGAATAGGATGTAATCTTATCAAACTGATCTCTAGCATCTATCTCTCCATCAAATTCATAAATTGATGAACCATATACTACTGTTTCTACAGTATCACCACTTAAAACTGGCGCTGCTACTTTTACCGTTCCATCATCAACAAAGCACAACTTTCCGTTTACTTGTGCTCTTGTGAGCATAAAATCCCAATCAGATGTGCGGTATTGTATTAATTCTTGATGTTCATTTGAAGTCGTTTCGACATCGGCTGTTAGTCCTTGATTTCCTATAAGTTCTTCTATAATTGCACTATCTGTACTATCATAAAAATACTTACTCTTTCTACCTACTGTCATTTTAACAGCTTCATCTCTACACTCAATAATGAGATATGACTTCCCTTTTCTTACTTTGATATTGTGTTTAATGACAACACCTTTAAAAATAGTTTCTTCATCAAGATGATATCCTGCTGTAATTTCAATCTCTTTACCAGGAATTAGTAACTCTTCATTACTTAATTCAAAATCTTGTTCTGAAGCACTACCATCTAAAATAACAATCTGAGCATAAGGGATTCTATTAATCTCTTTTTCTACTACGATGCTTTTTACACCATATTTCCCTGGTAATTCACTTCCTCCTGACAGTACTTTATGTGTAATTAAGTCAGGATTTTTTGATGTTTGTATGTATCCGCTATTGTTCATATTTATGATACTTTTTCAATCGGTGGAAAGAAAATTTCTGTTCCAGGTTGTAGTTGTCTAAAACTTGTGATATTGTTTATTCTGGCTACTTCTAAGTAGTATTTATCATCTCCATAAATACGCTCAGTCATTAAAGGCAATGTATCTCCTGCTTTGACCATTCTAGTATGCGTCACATCAGGTGAATTTGGTGTAGTTATCGCTTTTTCTAATTCAGGGCTTATAGACTCACAAAATTTTGCTTTTCCTACAGCTCGTAATGGAAGTCCGCTACTATCAAACAACTTGTAGTTTACTGTAAACTCTGCAAGTATTCCTTTAAACTCAAAATCTCCCCAGTTAATAATTACGTTATAGGGTTTATGAATTCCAGATACAAATTCTCCTGTTGCTTCATAAAAATCTTTTAATTGCTTTTTTACACTTGTTTCTGCAAAGTTTTTGCGTTGTATTCTATTAATAAGTGCAAGTCCTGCATTAGCTTCTGTAACTCCTGTTCCGTCAAAAAGAAATTCTAAATTCAAATCTGTAGAAGGAGAAGAAACATATTTCTGATTAGTTTTTGCTGCACCTTCTGGTTGCTCTTTATTAAGCTTTGTTTTAAAAGTTACATCATACCCTTCTGGATTAAGAAAAGCAGTAAAAACTCCAGATGCTACTCTTTTTTTATAATCAGAGTTCTCGTATGTTCCTATGGTTAATTTTTCAATTATTCCCTGTTCAAATAATCCCATTATCTTTCTTTTTTACGGTGTTGTATTTTCATTATTTGCGACACATTTTCTTGTATTAATTGTGTCACTTTCTCCTGATCGACAGTAGTTACTCCTGTACTTCCTGCTTTATTCTCGTCCACATTAATTTTTATGTGTAACTCTTTAATTTCTATTGGCATATTGTTTTACTTTATTATGTTCCATTTTTTTTAAAACAACATCTTCAAAAATCAAACACATAGCACGCCCTTTCAGCATCATGGAATACTCCACGAATCTGTATGTATTATTCAAAAAATGTTTTTGATTTACCTCTTATGAATCAGCGTCCTATGTGTTGTTTTTTGATCACTTATAGGCCAAAGCTTGCGCTAGGTATTGTAAAATATCTGTATTTTAACTCTACAGTTTCTATTGCCAATTTATTTTCTTCGGCATTAAATTCTGACACATCCCATTTAACAGGATATGCACCTATCACATTCCACACCATCAAAGGTGCTGTAGATTCTGCTCCTCCATTAAGTGTTATAATAAGATCTCGAGGTTCAAACTGAAACTTCTCCATAGCATCTCTACTCCATTTAATCAAGCCAGAGTTTGTAATCAATCCCCTTCTCAACACTAAGTTTGGATACTTAGGACGCATTGGAAGTTGATGTAAGAATCTGTTTTCTCCACCTTCGGCATACTCTTCAACTCCAATCTCAGTACTAAGTCCTGTTACCGATTGAAATTGAGAATCAATGCCTTCTAAAGTAGAAACCCCGTTGACAATAAAAGAGAAACTAGTGGGTGGATATATTGCTGCCATGATTTAGTTGTTTTCGATGACTAATCCTTCGTGACAAATCTCAATAGATTCTACGGCTACTTCGTTTCCTTCTGCTTTAAGATCTGTAGATTGTATCTTCATTGGAAATGCTTTATTTACTTTCCAAGTAATTGCTGGCGCTCCTGTTTCGTCTAGTAATGAGATCGTAATAGTTCTACGCTCTACGGTATTTAATTGGATACTATTAAACCAATCAAAGTATTCATTGTCTCCTTTAAATGATCCACGTTTTAATGTGATATTACTAAACTTTTTCATACCAGGCATCTTGATTTTTGTAAAATCTGGACTTGCGCCTTGACGATATTCAATAGGTTCTACTTCAACATCTAGACCTGAAACCTCCTGGAAACCTATATTAGTCCCTCCCCAGTCTACTGAGAAGTGAAACTTTGATAATGGGTATTCATTCATAACTTTCTGTTTTAATTTTTACTGTTTTATTATTCTAATTCAATGCACGATAAAGAATATAAATTACGTGTAGTGTTCCTTTTTCCGCTTTCGCGAAAGCGTACCCAGTATTTATATTTTTTAAGCTCTCAAATTATTTTATGATTCCTGTAGTTTGTGAGAAAAACGAAGAATAATAAATTCTGCTGGACGCACTGCTGCCATTCCAATCTCTACAATCATTTTTCCTTCTAATACGTCTTGTGCAGACATTGTTTCTCCTAAGCCTACTCTTACGAAATATGCATCTTCTGGAGTTGCTCCTGCTAATGCACCTGCTCTCCATTGTGTATTTAAGAAATTCTCGATCATAGCACGTACACGTACCCATGTATTAGAATCATTAGATTCAAAAACAAAACGCTCTGAAGCTTTCTTTACAGACTCTTCTACCATGTTAAAGAAACGACGAACAGATACATAACGCCACTCATTGCTGTTACCATCTAGTGTTCTAGCTCCCCAAACTAAAGTACCTTTTCCTGTAAACGTACGGATAGCATTTATTGACTTTCCTCCATTTGCATCTACATTAAGACTTTCTTGATCTTGACTAGAAATTTTTAGTGTTGGTGCTACTACATAGTTTAATCCTACATTTGCTGGTGCTTTCCAAACTCCGCTTGTACTATCTACCTTTGCATATACACCTGCCATAGCTGATGATGGTGGTAAAACAACACGTAATGATGAAGCGATGTCATTTTTAGCAGCATTATAAGCTCCTGAATTTGCAGTTTTTAAAGCAGCTAAATCTGTTTCTGTAATAGCTACACCTGCACTATTTGTACTATTTGCATCGATAGTTACTGCTCCATCTTCATACTCATAATTTAAAATAGTTTCTAAATGTGGATAGTATACAGCTCCGTACTTATCTCCTGGTACATTACTATTTCTGAAACTATCTACAGATGCTTGATTATCTTCAATAGTATCCATAATCGCAAAACGATCTTGTAACTTATTACATTGATTTAATGCAGTGATGTATAGAGAATATACTTCAGCTTCGGTTGGTAGTGATAAAGCGTCTGGAAATACTAATAATGTAGGCTCATCTTCTTTTGCTACTTCTGCTAATCCAGCTTCTAATTCTGTAAAAGAGACACCTCCACCGTAGTTTCCTACTGATACAATATAACAAGGACCTCCGCCATTTGCAAAATACATTTGCATAGCATAGTACATTTTAAAATCACTTACATCTGCTTTATCAAGAGAAGCTGTAGCTACTCCATTCTCAATCTTTACAGAAATATCTGCTTGTGGCTGTGCACCTCCAAATAATGTTTTATACTCTAATAAAGAAGTAATTCTAGTAGGTTCATTTGCAGGCCCTGTTGCTGTATATCCTACAAAAGCAGGAATAGCCGTTTCAACTTGTGCTACTGAAGGTGGAAATATTGATACCTCCTCGATGAATGCACCTGGTGTTTTATAATTCATAATATAAAATGTTTATTGTTTATTATTTAATTTGTTATTAATTGTTTTCGATCACTAATCCTTCATGTGCGATCTCGATAGATTCTACTGCTACTTCGTTTCCTTCTGCTTTTAAATCTGTAGACATTATCTTGATTGGAAATGCTTTGTTTACTTTCCAAGTAATTGCAGGTGTTCCAGTTTCATCTAATAATGAAATTGTGATAGTTCTACGTTCTACCGTATTTAATTGGATACTGTTAAACCAATCAAAGTATTCATTGTCTCCTTTAAACGATCCACGTTTTAATGTGATGTTACTAAACTTCTTCATACCAGGCATCTTGATCTTTGTAAAATCTGGACTTGCGCCTTGACGATATTCAATAGGCTCTACTTCCATATCTAGACCTGAAACCTCTTGAAAACCAATATTGGTTCCTCCCCAATCTACTCCAAAGTGAAACTTTGATAACGGATATTCATTCATAATTTTCTGTTTTAATTTTTACTGTTTAATTTTTATGATTCTTGTAATTTATGTGAGAATCGAAGTATGATGAATTCTGCTGGACGTACTGCAGCCATTCCGATTTCAACGATCATTCTTCCTTCTAAGATATCTTGTGCAGACATTGTTTCGTCTAGTCCAACACTTACAAAATAAGCGTCCTCTGGCGTAGCTCCTGCTAGTGCTCCTGCTCTCCATTGCGTGTTTAGGAAGTTTTCGATCATTCCTTTTACTTTCACCCAAGTATTAGCATCGTTTGCATCAAATACAAAGCGTTCTGAAGCTTTCTTTACAGATTCTTCTACCATGTTAAAGAATCGACGCACTGATACATAACGCCATTCATTACTATTGCCATCTAGTGTTCTAGCACCCCATACTAAGGTCCCTTTTCCTGTAAATGTTCTAATAACATTTATTGACTTTCCTGCATTTGGATCTACATTTAATCCATCTTGCTGTGTATTATCTACTTTTTCAGTAGGTCCCACTACATAGTTTAATCCTACATTTGCTGGTGCTTTCCAAACTCCTCTTGTACTATCTACTTTTGCATATACACCTGCAATTGCTGCAGATGGCGATAATACGACTGGAGTAGCGTTGATAAGTGCTTGAATCTCATTATAAGCAGTTGTCCCTTTATATCCAGATAGTGTACCATCCTTGTACGCACCATCATCATCATCTTTAATACCTAAAGCAAGTATTATAGCATTAGCATAAGCAGCTTTTAATTCACTTGAATTAATAGATGCTTCAATACCTGTTAAATCAAAAGTCATATCATGAGTAACATTTATTCTCCTCATAATCTCAATGATAGTTTCCTGATTTTGTTCAAAATTATCTTCCGTATTATTAGCTATATCTAAATCAACACTAGCTATTACAACATCTAATTCTGCAATTTCTGATGCATAATCATACCCCGTTCCATCATGTACAATTAAAGCATTCTCATCAAACTCGTAGTTTAAAATGGTTTTTACGTGTGGAAAATACGCTGCACCATATTTATCTCCTGGAATAGCTGTTCTAAATTCATCTATTGTATTAACAATAGTAGGAGTTCCTTCTACATCAATTTCAGTTTCAGTTTCTCCTCTGTAAGTATCCATAATCACAAAGCGATCTTTTAACTCATTAGCTTGTGATAATGCATCTTGATAAAGACCATAAAACTTTGCCTCATCAAGTGTTTTTATTGCATCTGGAAATACAAGAAGTGTTGGTTCATCCTCCAATGCTACA
Source organism: uncultured Dokdonia sp. (assembly GCF_947492815.1). Classification (GTDB taxonomy): domain Bacteria; phylum Bacteroidota; class Bacteroidia; order Flavobacteriales; family Flavobacteriaceae; genus Dokdonia. The sequence continues at coordinate 245,149 of NZ_CANLOB010000003.1, read as the reverse complement.
GCATCTAAACCTTTTTTCATTCTTACATCTGGTGCTTCAGCTCCTTCTCCTTCTGTGATAGCATAAGCTTCATAAGTTCCTGCCGAAACAATGTAACAAGGACCTCCTCCATTCGCAAAATATAATTGCATAGCGTACGGCATTAAAAAGATAACATCTGTTGTTACTAATTCTGTCCCTCTTACTAGATCATCTTTTAACGTTAATTGCTCTTTCTTTGCCCCTCCAAAAAGCGTTTCATACTCCAACAACGAAGTAATTCTTGTTGGCACCTGTAGCAAATCATCTTTTACTTTTCTTTCTGCTTTTTCAGTAAACCCTACAAATGCAGGAATTGCTGTTTCCACCTGTGCTACTGAAGGAGGAAATATCGATACTTCCTCTATAAATGCACCTGGTGTTTTTAATTGTGTTAACATATTTATCTATTTTAAAAAAGTTCTTATTTTAAATATATATCTGCGTTTTTACAGACTGGTCTACATCTGAAGCTTCTGGATATTTAAAAGCATCAAAAGGCGTTGCCATTCTATAAGGAATTATAGCGTCATCTTGATCTCTAGGAATAATATTTCCTCTACGCATAAACGGTTGTGGTGTTCCTGTTTGTGCATATATACTTCCATCATCATTTAGATATTGCCATATAGTTTTTCTATTCTTTAAAACTATTTTGAATTCTGTTACATCCCCTACAGCTTGACCATTCTCTATTATTTCATCAAGTTTTATTGATACAACTCCAAGTAAAGAACGTTTTTCACTTCCTGTCAAGCTTTCTGAAAGCGCTTGATATTTGTTCATAAGATCTACACTTGCTGTTATCGTATAGTTGTCTAAACTTGTAGCTACATCGCTTAAAATATTGATTCTATTTGCGACCGGCACTGTAGTATCATTTGTGAAGAAATAAAGATCTTCTGGACTTGTATTGATATCTGTATATTTTTCAAAAAGAGTATCATTGCTATATATCAATAGATCTATAGTCACTCCTGTACTATCTATCATTGGTTTTGAATCTTGATCTACCGAAATAAAACAAGTAGCTCCATCTGTTGTTTTTTTAAAAGCAATTTTATGATTTGCAAGGATTCTATTTGTGTCTTGACTAGGTGCTATATGAAGAAAGTCAGCTACATTATAGTTTACTAAATCTCCTGTTTTTTGAGTATCATCAAAGACTACTAATATTTCATTTCCATCTATATCTTTTTCTTTTGTATCCAGAAAGTAATTGTGAAAAATATTCAAGTTGAATATTTGCACGTATTTAATTGTACTACTCATTTTCTGTAAAGTTTTCTGTTAAATTTTTCGTTAGGTTCAGTGCAGTTTCTTGTATTGTAGTAATTGCAGGTCCTTTGCCTTTGACTTTCTGTCTCTGTACTTTTACAATACTCACTTTATATAAAGCAGAAGGCATTGTTCTTCCCCCTAATACGGTCCAAGCATAACTCAACTCTTCAATACGAAGCGACTTGAGATCTACCATAAACTTGAATTCCTCAATTTGAGGGTCTGCCTCTCCTTGTGTAAAAATGGAAGTGTCTGTATTGTTATTTGTAAAAATGGATTTGTCTTGAAAAAACTCTACCACTTTAGAAATAGATTGCAGTGATTTTTCATACGTACTTCTGTTTGCTGCTACCATCATATACACATTAAGATAAGCTGCACCACTCTTATAAATTTTAGTGCCGTTTTTCACTTCGTGTCTTGGTGTGTTTTTGAGTATAGACTCTTCTTCTGTACTTAATAAAGTGACAATTACTTTATCATTTAGTGACGTATTACTTGCATCTTCTGCCTTAGCAATATTATCTAATACCACTAGGTTTTCGTCTTTCAGATAATCCCCTATTTCCTTTTTGAGTATTCTTAATACATCGTAGATCATGGTCTCCTTTTTATTGATTTATTTTTATATAAAAGCATTTAGTATGTAGCCAGTGCAACTAGCTTTTCTTGTCTTGATTTTCTAGAATGGTAAGACAAATGTGATTGCTAATAAGTGAAGTACTTCTTGTGTTATTTGTTAATCACAGTACAAACATACGTAGAGAGCTCAGCAAAGCCAAACATTTTACAACGTCTAATCCGTAGTTTCAGTAAGTAGAATGAGAAATGCATTTAAAACACTAAAAAGCAGAAAAATACACTTTGTAATATTCTGATTTCAAATATCACATTTTACAAATTATCATGTTTTAAGGAGGCATTTAAATCTCAAAAGATAGCAGGAAGTGTAGGTTTACTTTAAAACAGGTTATTAAGGGTTTTATACGCTTTCTAAGCCCATAGCGGAAGTAGGTAGTTTATGTTGAATTTCTCTGAAGCATGAAAGCGAATACTATATTGCTATTAGTTTGTAACTGGTATAGGTTATAGTAAAAAATACGAGATCATATTTCTACTATAGTCTTTTCTCTTTACGCTTTCGCGAAAAGAAAAAACCTTAGAGAGTTGAAACTCTCCAAGGTTTAAATATATTTTTAACTAATCTAAAAATTACAACTTTTTTAGACTAATCATATTCAAAATATTAAATTAATCTAATATTGAACTAGTATAAAATTGAGAGAAAAATTTTAAACTCATAGGATAAGGATAATCCTTTTTAAAATTGATTTTAACATTCTCTGGTGCCATGGATTTAATTTTATCTGAATCCTTAAAACCACGAATATATATATGACACTCTGATTCTAAATTTTGTAAAAAACGTGTATCAAAATTACTTAGATTATAATTAGCTTCTACTAATAAAAGTTCTAGCTTGGTAAGATTGTCTAAATTCTCAATTTTAACTATCTCGTTTTCATTAAGATTCAATTGTTTTAAATTCACTAATGCATCTAAGCCTTTTATTTCTGTTATTCGGTTAAGACATAAATCTAGCATTTCTAAATTCTGTAACTTATCTAAACCTTCAATTTTTTTTAAACCATTACCAGAAATAAAAAGCTCTTTAAGTTTTTGAAGTTCATCTAAGCCTTCAATTTTTTCTATATCACCCTCAAAAACAAAACTTTCTAAATTAGGAAACTTATCTAAATATGCTAATTTTTCAATTTCATCTCCTCTTATACTCAGATGTCTAAGAGTATCAGGAGCATTAATTTTTTTAATACTACTAATTGGACTGCCCCCCACATCTAAATACTCTAAAGATTTTAGTTTTTCTAAGCCCTTAACTTCATATAGTCGATCGCTTCCACTAACACATAACTTCTCTAAATTGGTAAGATTACTCAGTGGAGATGTATCTTTAAGGTTTGTTACCCCTAAATCTAACTTTTTTAAGTTTTTAAGATAATTTAAATGCCTTAATGAAGAAGCATGTAAACGATTAAGACTCAAATCTAATGTTTCAAGTTTAGAGAATCTTTTTAATGGCCCTAAGGTTTTAATATTACAATAACCTACATCTAATTCAACTAAGTTATCTGCTATAGGCAATAATACATTAAGGTCTTTTAAATTAGTCTCCCATATAGACAATGTTTTAATATTTCCATCGCTATCTAAATTAAAATAATTTTTTCCTTTAATACGCTTCTCAGAATGAATAATTTGAGTGTCTAGTTTTTTCTCTAATTTTTTTATAAAATCTATCATATCCTAAGTTCTATCTTTTTTTAAATCTTCAAATCGTTCATCATTATCATCGCCTTCTGGATTTTGTTTCAAGTCTCCTTGTAATCTATCATTTAAAATTTCGCCAGTTTGTAACTGGTGGAGGTTTGAGTGAGAAACTATCCCGTCAATTTACAATTTAGACACACACAACCTCAACTATAGTATTTTCTTTTTTTACGCTTTCGCGAAAAGAGAAAAAGATCACCTATAACAATAAATGATCTCTTTAATAATAAATTTATTAATTTTCTAAGAAACTATATATTCGTATTTTTTATTGATATTTCCAGATAGAATTTTTTCCATTTCAATTTCAATATCCAAATCATGTAACATATTGATTCCTTTAGTTATACCAACTATTCTAAGTTTACTATTGATAATATTTTCAATAATTGCGTCTAAATAATCTGTATTTACAAAATATGAATCAGCTTGAAAGATAATTCCATCTATATTTTTATCATCTAATGATTTATATGTCGTATATAGATTAAAATTATTATTCTCATACACAATAGTACCTCCTGCATCATGAGACTTTAAAACTTCTAAATCCTTTTCTACATTTTCAACACACCTAGTTTCATCATAATTTTCCGGTAAGTGTTCATCATCTAGAACTTCTGCTAAAGAAAATGATGAAAAATCTTTATCTTCTTGAATAGAAAACTTATTATTAATTAATATTTCGTGTATTATACTTACAGCTTCTCTACTATTAATTGATTCAATTACAATTATCGAATCTATATCATTCCTTAATCCCATCCTTATAGTTTAATATTAATATATGCTTCTAAAGTATTAACAAGTTTCATTCCTTTAAAACTCCTTGGTTTTCTTCTTTTACCATCAAATGGCACATTTATCATTTCTATTTCATATCCATTACCAAATCTTATAATATCTATAGTATTTTTCTTTCTTAATTGAGCTAACGCCATTGGAGCAACAGCTTTTTCTTCTAATTGTAACACCACTAATTTATCAGAAAAATCCATTAGATTACCATTTTCATCATATATTTTAACTGAACCGTTAATCATTTTTCTGTATTTATCAAACTGTTCAATATCTTTAGAACTAAGACCATTTATTTTATCCATAAACTTCCCTGTCTTAAACTCAATTAACTCTCTATCTGTCAAAATATCTATTTCACCAAACTCACTTATTGTTTCTTTTTCATTTCCTATTTTAAAGAAAACTTCTTTATCAGATTTTTTTTATAGATCCGCCTATAAAAATAACATCTTCGCCTAAAACATCTCGAATTCATCTAATCTCAAAATATAGTATTTTTCTTTTTTTACACTTTTAATAAATGAAAAAGAGATCATTTATATTGACATATAAATGATCTCTTTAAAATAAATTTATCGCTATCTTAAGATATTATATATTCATATTCTTTATTGATATTTCCTTGAAGTATGTTTGTAATTTCAACTTCTTCATCTATCAACTCTGAAAGGTACTCAGCTTGCAGAACACCTTTTATACTTAACCTTTGATTTATATTAGCATATATTTTATCAAAAGATGCCTTGTTTTCTATAGCGTATGATGAATCAACATAAAAGACTACAGCTGCTATACTATTAAAATCAGTAGTTAAGAAATCAATTAATATTTCTACTTCGTCTTGTATAGAATATTTTATTGAGCCTCCAGATGGATGATGCTGCAATCTATTAAAATCATCGTTTAAATCCTTTATTTCTCGTATAACATCATAATCATCTTCTAAATGTTTATCATTTATCAACTCATTTAATCCAAAATGAGAGTTTACTCCTTCTAGAATAGAATAACCAAATTCTAATAATATATCATTTACTTCTTTCACTGTATTATTTTGACCATCAACACTCAAAACTATTAATGTTGTTATAAATTTCACATTACCCATAATTATATATTATTAAATTCTTCAATAGAGCTTATTAATTTTTCCCCCTTGTAATCAGAAGGTTTTATTTTCTTCTTTACATTAGACAATTTAATATCTTTTCCGTCTCCTAATCTAAGTAAATCGACTTTCTTTTGTTTAATTAATTGAGCTAATGCTATAGGTGCTATTTTTGCACTTTCTATTTGTAGAATTAGTATTCTTCCTGAAAGATCAATTTTATTTTTATTTTCATCAAAAATTTCAGGGTTACCCCCTATCAATCTTTTTAATTTTAACAATTGATCATGAACATCTTTTTTAAGTCCTAGATTAATATTAGTTCCGTGTTTTCCTGATTTAACTTCTATCAATTCTTGATCTGTCAAAATATCTATTTCTCCAAATTCTTTTATTCTTTCTTTTTCATTTCCTGTTTTAAAGAAAACTTCCTTATCAAATTTATTTATAGCCCCTCCTACAAAAATAACATTATCATTCAAAGACATCATTACTCTAACTTCTTTAATTGAAGATATATAATTTGTGATATCTTTATTTTTTAAGTTATTTATACTTTTTATGGTAGCCTCTCCTCCTTTTAAGGACTTTAATTTACTAATTTCATCTGCACTTAATTGTGTTTGACTATCAACATCCCAATCAATATCAGATAAATCATATTTATCTCCAAATTTAGTTATGTTTAGAGATAATGCTTTTAATCCTTTTTCTGATTTTTTCTTTTCCTTAGGCGTCTCTGCATCATCTAATTTTTTAGCCATATTTTTCTCTGCCCTCATTAATCCCTCTATAGAGTTTAAAATTTGACTTGATTTTCCTTGCAAATTATCTGCTTCGGTATTATTATTAACCTTGTCTTTAAATTTTTCAAGTTTTTGAGAAAGTGGGCTTTTTATACTACGCATCATTATAACTCCACCCTCAAATGATAATGTATGTTCTTCATTATTCATTAAAAATTTCTGAGACTTGATAGTTCCTTCATTTTTTTCCCCATCTTTATCTTTCTTCTTCTTACCAAACCCAATCTTCTTCAAGAACTTCTTCGCCATCTTCTTAATCTTCTTCCAAAGTTTTACCAGTGCTTTTTCTACACGTTTTTGGATTTTCTTAAAGAGCTTGATCACTTTTCGCGCTAAGCCACCTATTCCTAAGATAGATGCCAACAATCCTATCACGACAGGCACTGCTTTTCCTAGGGCTTTTTCTATAGAGGCTGCAACGGCGCCTACTTTTCCAGAAGCAATGGCTGAAACAGAATCCATAAAGGCACTTACTAACTCAGCGATTTGTGCGGCACGTTCTATAAAGAATTTAACCACATCTATAATCGCCATCACGGCTTTTACAAAAGCGCCTACTGGCGAAAGTAATCCTAATAACCATTTGATACCCGCTTGTACTACTTGTGTTTGGATCAGATCCATTACAGCATCTATCACGGTTGCTTTTAAATCCTGGAATTGTTCTTTTATGTATTCCCACAATCCTGCAAGTCCTTCTGTACGTAAAATATTGACCAATTCAAATCCGGTTTCTAAGGCTTTTATGGCTGGTTCTCCTATGACCTTAGATCCTACTTTACGTATTCTCTCCCAAGTAAAGCCCATAATTTGTGAAGACAGGGAGAAGATTCCTTTTAAAGAGAATATATCTTCTGGCATAGTGATGCTTAAACCTCCCATAGCTCCTGTAAGCCATCCTATCAAACCACTTTGTAAATGTTTCACAATATTAGAAGAGAAGTTGGAAATTCCTTGTCCTATGCCTGCCATCATATTGGATAAGAATCCTATTGGATCTGCAATAATCGCTACGACTACTTCTACTATTTTTGCTAATAAATTGGTTAAGGTATTTTTTACTTTGATAATAAAATCGAAAACTCCTTTTAACGCTCCTAGTGCTTTACTGACCAATCCTTCATTTGCTGCTTTGAGTTCTTCTATACGCGCATCTACACTTTCTATATTTGCTGCATATTGTTCGGCTAAGGCTTCTATTAATGAATCTTTCTTATCATTTACAGTTTGCTCTAAGCTATCAAACTTATCTTCTATGGCAGTGGCTGCTTCTTTACCAAGTTTACGTAAATTAGGATCTAAAGAACTTACATATTCCTGAACATCTTTTTTACCATTGGCTATTTCTTGTTTTGCTTTGTTAAGTCTATCTGCCACCATATTTGCAATGGTTTCGATATACCCATCCATAGTATTGATATAGACTTCACGTCCTGTCACAAAGAATTCATTAACTTCTTCAGGGAGTCCGCCTAAGTAATCACCTACACGACGAATGTTTTTCCAGCTATACCAAGCACCGCCATAACGTTCTTCTTTATAGGCGGTCATTTCTTTGTCTATATGGCTTTCAAAGGCTTTTTTGGCTGCATTTGATCCTTTTACAAACTCCTTAGCTACATCAATATCCAATTGATCTAAAATTGTATCTACTTTAGATTTGGCAGCTTCGTATTTTCCATTGATGGCATCGGCGATACGTTTACGTTCTACCGAATTTTTAGAAGCGGTTTGTTTTTGATTTCCTGCTACTTTATTCAATCCAGCAACACGTGCTGCATTCATTCCACCAATTTGTGTATTGGTTTGTTGTTGTGCGTTTTGCTGTACGTTTTGTTGTTCTTGCTCTTCTTGTGTTCTAAACTGTTGTGTGGCGGCATCACTTTGTGCTTTGGCTGCATTCTTTTCTGCCAATGCTCCTGTAAAGGAAGCCTCATTTGAGTTGGCTAACATATCGTCTGTTACTCCATGAGTTGCCATCTCATTATCTACCGTATTATTTTGTTCTTGTAACGGTTGTTCTACCTCGGCGGCAGTACGTGAAGGTGGCATTGCTTTTCCGGCGCCTCCTATATTGGGTTTTTTACCAAATTTTGGCGTTGGCATTTTAGCTACCTGTCGTTTTGGTTGGGCAGCGGTATTTGGTTTTGCAGAAGTTGCGCTTGCAATCGCGCTTGAAGATTTTTGTGAGGCACCACTCACATCTCCCATCGCATTTTTATTTACTTCTGCAATATTATTATTTTCATCAAACTTATCTGCGGCTTCTTCATCTTCGGGTAATTGCATTTCTGCAATACGACTTTGTAATTGCACTTTAAAAGCAGCTGCACTAAATTCTTCTGCATCTTGCGCAGCCATCACATCTACTTGTTTTGCTTGCGCCATACTCTCGCGTTCATTGCTTGGTGAAGGCGCTGCAGCTTGTGCTTTTGAACTTGCTTTGCTAGAAGACTCGTGTTGTTGTTGCCCTTTGGCAGTATCACTTACTTCCATTTTTAAAGCTTGGAAGTTTTCGTTTTCTTCTGGTGTTTTTGCTATCGTTACAGGAACCGCTGCTTTTGCTTCAGTTTCTGGAAGTGTTTTTTCTTCCGTTTTTCCTGTGTCTACTGCTGTATTCTTAGCTTTTTTTGCCGTTGAAGCTTCTTTTACTATTGGATCTTTTGCAACGATTGGTGTTGCTTTTTTTGGTGTAGGAATACTTGCTATATCTAGAAACTGCGCATCTAAGATATCGGGTATTCCGGCTGTAGGATCTGCTGCCAATTGTCCTACTTGTTTTGCATTAAAGTCTGTATCCTTAAGACCTGTTGTACTCATTTTTTGAGGTGCTCCAAAGAGGGCTTCGTCTAGCGACGGAGGAACTCCTTTAACTGCCTTTTGCTGTTTCTTTCCTTGGAGAGCAACAGCATTTTTTGCTTTTTTGTTTTGTTGAGCAGCGCCTAGTTGAGACGCTCTTATTTCGGGTTGCGTACCTGTTCTCATAGTATTGTTATTATGGTCTTTTACCATATGTCATGACATATGTATACTTTCTCACGGTTTTACTAATTCTTTTTGCGTGAGGGATTGCAATGAAAATCCCACAGCCTGACTGTAAGGAAGTGCGAGGAATTGTAGTGAAAAGCCCGACAAGTGTGTCTAAAAAGTGCTTTTATGTTGTCAAACTGAGCTTGTCGAAGTTTTGTTATTTGATGATCAAAACTCTTTCGATAAGTTCAGGATAACTGGTATCTAATTTTAGCACTTTTTAGACACGTTTGTCACGCCCAAATAAAAAAGGAAGGTCTTGTTAAACCCGCATTATGTGATAGAAAATCTATTCCGTCTTGAAACTGCTGCAAAATATATCGCTGCGCTACATTTTTAAGTTTAACCATAACGATGCTATGCTAAAACTAAGAAAATGTCATATTTTATTGCTGCTTCAACCCTCATAACGAAGTTCTATCACATAATTCGAGTTAAAACACTTTATCTTCTTTATGGTATTCTTTTTTTATACTCTCTAACACCATTGCCTGTGTTAGTATTCGATCTTTATTTGCCAATGCTTTCAAACTTGCATCTTGAATACAGTTCATAATATTTGAACCATTTAACACATATTTTGAAGCAATTTCATCTAATTTTAATGATGGATGTTGTTCTAGTTTTTTTGGAATATTATGTTTCCAAATACGGAAGCGCTCGTTAGCTTTTGGTAATTCAAAATGAATAATAGATTGAAAACGTCTCATAAATGCACTGTCTATATTGTCTTTATAATTTGACGCTAAAATCACCATACCTGGATAGGCTTCTATTTTTTGGAGTAAATAAGAAACTCCTTGATTTGCGTATTTATCATGTGCATCTCGTACATTGGTTCTTTTTCCAAATACCGAATCTGCTTCGTCAAAAAATAGAATCCAATCTTTCTTTTGTGCTTTGCTAAATAGATTTGCTAGGTGTTTTTCTGTCTCTCCAATATACTTAGATACCAATACAGAGAGGTCTACCCTAAACACCGATTTCCCTGTATATTTCCCTAGTAAACTTGCTGCCAATGTCTTTCCTGTTCCTGGCGCTCCATAAAACAATACACGATATCCTGGTTTGAGTCTTTTTTTCATACCTAACTCTTCTAAAAGAGTATCGTTATGTTCTAACCACATTTTGCTGTTTTGTAGTTTGCTTAATGTTGTTTCTGGTAAGATAAGATCACTCCAAGTAAGTTGCGTTTTAATTTCTTGCGCTGGGAATTCTTCACTTAATTTAGGTGTAAGTGTACTTCCTAATAAGATCTCCTGAAAGGCATCTTGATAGATCAATAATTTACCTCGTACTGTAGGCTCTCCTTTTTCTACAGGAGCTGTATGTAATACTTGTAACTCATTAAATAATCTATTTTTATGTATGAAATGAATGGCCGCGATTCTTCCTGCCACATCATCTCCTGCAAGTGTATATAATACTGTCTCTGCGGTAGGGTCTGCATTTTTTTGATCTGATCGTGTTTGTGAAAAGAAATACAACACACCATTTTCACTTTCAATACTCACATCTCTTAAAAAAGTAGGATACACATGTGGTACTAATGAAAGTAAAAGGGAGATGATTTCTTCTTGATCTAATGCATACTTTGAGATGTAATGACTTAAAGAATTCCCTTCATATTCTGAAGGTATATACTTCAAAGGGCACTCATTAAGTGGTGTTTTTGTATTTTCTAATCGCCAAAGAATAACTTCTTTTAAGTGGTCAAAAATTTGTTGTGTGCCCTTCTGTTCTGACAGCATAGTATAATGTTATTTATATTATATTCTAGAATTCATTTTGACATTTTCTATTTTCTAAAAAATAAAAATTTGTCCTAAATCCTTCCTTTAAAAAACAAGGTTGTAGTGCCTACTTCTTAGCAATTACACCTCTTATATTTAGATTACAAAGATGCTTTTAGGAGCTTTCATAAGCAAGCAAATCACGCTATAGAATCTGTAGTTTCAGCAGATTACACGGGAGTTAGTGCAACTAGAGCTTATACCATTTACTAATTGATTTTACCAGTTTACAAACATGAATTCCTTTTTCCAAGGAAGGCGTATCAGTCCTAGGCCCCAAGAGAGTTTTTTTAATAAAATGTCATGTGTTTTCCCCTCTATCTGAATCGTAGTTCCATTGCTATTTTTTTCTATTTTTCCTAAACGCTGTAAAAACTCATGTTGTAATAAAGTATGTGAAGATTTCTTTAAAGCTCCCCAATTTTCATTGACTGCATTTAATAAGTTTGTTACCTGTTCTTTTTGTTTTTTTGTAATGGTTCTATTTCTATTGATCGATTCATGAATCGGAATATTGCACAAGAATTTCTCAAAAACCATATCACTTTCTGCTTGCTTTGTTTTTCCAGTGGCGATATAGTGTAGTAGATGCACACAATGTTCTGGGTCTTTCAATTGTTTTTGTTCATCTAATAAGTTACAGTGACTAAAAAAGTGGGTTAAGAACGGGTGTATAAGTACTAATCCTGCGTTTTGAACATATTCGCCTTCTATGACTGCGGCTTGATCACTTGTTTCAGTAGGTATTGTAGCTGCTTCTATTTGTTTTTGACTACTTTCTGGGTGTATAAGTGCGTCTATAGTTTCTTTTGTTATAGCGGTTTGTGCTGAAGGGTCTTGTAGTGAATCTGAGGTGTTTTCTATTCTTTTTTCTTGTTTTTTTGCCTCTTTCTTATTTCCTACTTGTTTGTTCTTTTCTTTTTGTAATTCTTTTTCTCTACGTTTATGTAAAGAGGTTTCTTCTTTGACAGTAGTAATTAATGTTATAACATCAATGGGTTCTTGGTATGTTATAGCTTTGAGTACTTCTTTCCAAATTTGTTGCTGTTGTACAACAGGACGCTTACTTATTTGTTGTAGTTCAACTTCTGTTATTTCTAACGTATGACTCTCTTTTACAATAGCAATGCATATTTCTTTTAAAGAGGCTTTTGTGAGCTGATTTAATGCTCTGTTTCTTACTTTATGATCTCTAAATATGCTTATTATTTTTGTTATAAAACCACGTGTTTCTAGTAATCGTTTAACGTTTTTAGGAGTCATTAATTTTGTGATCGACTCACTACTCCACCAAGGGTTTGTACCTGTTTTAAGGAAATGAATAAAGGTTTCTGTTTGATGTGCTCCTTTGCTAAATAATTTTCTTTTTTTAATGATTTCTTCCGTAGGTTTTACTGCATCACCAATTGTTTTTATAGCTTCCTTTGTTTCGGTTTTGATCGTATCGACAATCGTATGTTTTAACTCATTATTTAGTTGGGTTCCGTTTTGAGTAATTTCTACATGAACTTGATCTAATCGAATGGCATATGATGACATATCATCATCAATTGTATCCATTTGTTTTTCTAATAAAGGAAGTACTTCTGAATTTAGAAAGCTTCCGATATTTTCTTTTAAATGGTGTGCTTCTGCAATACTTGAAGTGGTAAGATCTAGGTATACCTTATGTATAATGTGCTTCTCCATATGGATTACCTATTCTTATTTTGAGCTAAATTCATTTCCCCAAAAACCCGCTGGGCATTTGCTATATTTTGATTTTTGTTTAGCGCTTAATCTGCATCCGCAGCCTCTTATAAAACCTTCTTTAGCTGTTGTGGTGGTCTCCATTGTTGTTGGGTGAATCCACATATTCGTATTGCATGTATTATTAATTTTTAGAGGGCAATCATTGCATATTTTTTCTCGGATACTAAATACGGCCGCATCACTCTTACTTGTCATTCCTGCAAGGGTATACAGCTCATTCATATGTCCATTGATAATCTCTTTTCGCTTTTTATAAATTTCCTTTAAATCCATAGTATGTACTGTTATTTTATAGTACAAATTACTCTGTATATCTTGATTTTAAGAAATAATCAAGGGTAGGAAATCGGTCTTTTCAGTAGAATTATTTTTGATTTTTTTTAATGAACTCATTGTTTTAAAAAACGATTAAAAAACAGTCGTTTCATCATTTTTTTGATCGTAAGCTTGCCATATTGCTACTTTATTTTATGGAATGTTACTGGGTACGCTTTCGCGAAAGCGTATAAAGAAGCGCCATCTTTAAATATGTTAATACATCACTATTACATGAAAGAAACTAGATATTCATTTACGTAATTTGACAACATGTAAAAAGCCATTATATTAAAAGGAATAGAAAGCAACAATCCTATTTTAGTAAAACGTTTTACGCTTCCTTTTTTAATATCAAAATACAACCAAATAATTGCCCATATAATGGAAAGCCATATTAAATTACTTGTGATTTGTATTATATTTAGAACTGTGTGTAATAAATTTTTGATAGCGCTTATATGTGTGGTGATTTTTTGAGATTCTTCGTTTATATTGTTACTTAAATCTGCTAATTCATTTATCCTTTTTACGGTCATTACTTTTATACCAAATGTGTTTTCTAGAAAGGATTTAACCTCTTTGAAGACTCTTTCAATAGTACTCCCTTTTTCTATTTTGATGATCTCTAGATCTGGGAAATCATTTGCTCTTAATAGCATATTACTAGATTCTATGTTTTCTGTTTTGATTTCAATCTCTTGAATGATTTTATTTTGAACTTTTCCAACAAAACAGTTTACACCTATACTGTACACAAGTACTAAATATCCTAGTCTTTTGATCCAGATATTACCAGGATATAGATTTGACAGGTTAATTATCATTGATTTCATTTTATATTATTTTTTTGAACTTTATTATTACGAGATTTAAGGATTCAATTTTACAAAGTATTAGAAGCATCTTTCTTTAGTTTTGCTTCTACTGTAATAAGCTATCTACTTCTTAAAAAATCATGTTTTATTATTAAGAGCTCCTATTCTAGTCTTAGAATCCTCCTAATTCTGAAAACAAGTATGACAAATACTCTCTTAAAAAGTTATTTTGTAAAACAAAAAAAATGAAGAGTAAAATTTTAATAATAATAGTACCAGATTTCCCAACGTATTGACCTATGACCCCATAGAACAAACCCAATAAGAGCATGCCTACCACTCCTCGAAATTCATACCCTTTCATTGCTCCTACAATGAGTCCTAGGTATACAAAAAAACTGAATGACTTATATTGAAAGCGTGACATAAACTTTATATTCTTTTGCTAGAAAAAAGACGTACTAAACACTTTAAAAAAGTGGTACTTTTGTTCTCTACTTTCAAACATAACAAGAAGTTAGTGTTCTATTTTATGGACTTCCATAAACTGTCAAGAGAATATTTATACTGTCTATTTTATCGTTGTTTATCTCTTAAAGCTGTACGAATCGCTCTGATTGTATTTTCGGCTTCAGATATTTTAAATTCGCCTCCTACTTCATCAAGGATTTCATAATCTGATAGTCTTGCCTTGTAAAAAGAACTTCCGCGAGTTGTTAAAATAAATTCCTTAGAAACATTAAAATGTTTTTGTTTCCCTTTAACTAAAAGTTCTATGAGAGGAACTTTGGCTAGTACCTTTTGTGTTGAAGTAAGAAATTCTCCCGTCCTTGAAGGTTCCTTTGTTTCTATAGAGACTATTTCTTTATAAAAATAGGTCCATGTACTTTGATTTAATGCCGTTTCTGTTATGGGGTCAAAAACACATTTATAGATTACCAGCTCGTGTTCTGTAAAATTCATAATGGTTACTACAATAGGAGTGTACCTTACCAAACCATCTTTTCCTTTTTTAAAATGATGCTCAAGCAGACTATTTTTTGCTCGTGCAGGTCCAAAAAGCATTTCTGAATCTCGTATACATTCACTCTCATGTAATAGCGTTTTTTGTAATGCAACTTTTTGTAATGGAGCTATTGCTCTTTGAATTAATTCATCAAATTCTTCGTCTGTTACTTTTTTAAAAGTAAAAGTTCCTTGTTTAAAGTAATTTAAAATTTTTTCACCATTAGATGTCATAACTGTATTGTTTAATTAAAGAAATCAATGATATTCAAAGCATCAAGTAGTCGGTTACGTTCTATTTCGTCCTGATCGAATGTGTCTATATATGCTAAGGATATTTCATCGTAATGGGGGCGTAATGAGCGTTTCTTATAAAATTCTTCTTGTATGATATACTGAAGCTCATAAAATTTCCGCTTATCAGGATTAAGGTTTATAGCATTCATTATATCAACACCGATACTTTCTATCTCTTTACTCTTTAATATAAAGGGAATTCTTCCTTTAAACTTAGCTAAAGCAAGATTGTAATGATATTCTTCATCTATAGGGTTTAGGTCAATGCATTTTTCTAAACGCTTTATCACTAAATAGTATTGACGTTTACAAAGTAATAGAACACCAAGCCAGAAATTAGCTTTATCATTAGACTTAATATCATCTACTTCTTTTAAGTAAAATTTAATATATCTATCAATCTGATTTTTATCTAGAGTAGATAATAGCTCATATGACATTTCTTTATAATCGAAAGATTTTAGTTCTTTATTTATAGTATCATCAGGTTTTTTATAGGGATATATTAAATGATTTGTTGAATAACCTGATAGTCTCAAACGATCCTTAGATCTTTCTACATAATGTCTAAAGTCTCTATATTTAGGTTCAATATCTATATACTTTGCACATGAGTTAAGTATATATTCTCTATATTTTAATTCCTTATGCTCATGCTGACAAATTTCAACATAACCTAGTAAAGTTGTAAAGCCAATAGTC
The DNA here is from genome assembly GCF_947492815.1 of uncultured Dokdonia sp. GTDB lineage: Bacteria > Bacteroidota > Bacteroidia > Flavobacteriales > Flavobacteriaceae > Dokdonia. The sequence goes on along the minus strand of NZ_CANLOB010000003.1, from coordinate 229,074 downwards.
TTTGCTTTATCTTCATCAACACTCTTATGTTTCTCTAAATACTTATTTATATCTGCACGAAGATTTGTTACATCATTTCTACTGTAATCAACAACCTTACGTTTCTCCCGAGTATTCTTTCTATAAGTCCTAACAACGTCTTGCATAAAAGTGATAAATACAATCCGTTGTTTCTCTATTATTTCTGAATTTGAGTGCTCCATAGCGTATACTTAGCTTGATACAAATGTATTTTATATACGCTCATACATTTTATGGATTTCCATAACACCCTCCTTCTTGTTTTTAAAACACTTAATATATTTTTTATTTTTAAATAGTCACAATTAACTGATAATCAATTTATTACATTCAATTTAATGACTGGTGTTATCAGGCGTTTTTAGACGGCAAACTACTATCTCAACATTTGCAAAGTAGAAATCTACAAAACTAATTAAGCAGATGTTAGAAGGCAAATACCGGTTACGCATAACAACACTGCAAACACTTTAAATTTTAAAAAACATGAAAACAATAATAAAATTATCAGTAGTAATTTATGCAACATTAATAATACAAAGTTGTGAAAAAGAACCATTAGAAGAAGTCATTCTTATGGATATTCCTTCAACAGAACAACCTGTAGAAACATCTAATGATGACAGTTATTTAGAATTATGCTGTACAATATCTAAAGACAATTCTTGTAATAAAGATCATAAACATACACCTTGTGATCAAACATCTAAAAAAACTGTGGGCGAAGACGGTGAAGTTATTTTAGAAGATGATGAAGAATAGAGATATCTAATAAACCTAGGAAGAAAGATCAAGGTATCTTGATCTTTCTTTTATTAAAATGATATAATATGATAAGTATTCTAAAAATTATAGCACCTATCTATATAAATTCAAGTTTTAACAGTGATACAAAGACGAATCACAAGGTTAAAAAAAGTGAAAATCATGTAGATAAAGAAAGTACTATTACGAATGTAACAGATTAAAAAATAGCACTTTAATAAAATAAGTTAACTTTGGAGGGATGAAAAAAAACTATAAAGTAACATCCCTCCTTCTTTTTATATTACTTTACTGCTCTTGTAATTCCATAAAAAAAGAGGAGCCATCTCCTGACTTTATAAAAAAAACAGATAGTCTTACTAGTTATTATATAATCAGTAAGAAAAGTACTTCACTCACTAAAGCTGTAGAAGCTATTGATAATTATATCTATGGTTCCATAAGTTTAAAAATAGATTCATTTACTTATAAAGGATATATGTATAAAACACGTATTCTAGGTATTCAGAAAAAGTATAAAGAAGCTATTAAAGTTTCTGAACAACTCCTTGAATACGCAAAAAAAAACAACGACAGCTCGTATATAGGCAAAGCATATAATAAACTAGGAATTTATTATTCTGCACTTAACAATTACACTAAGGCTTTTAATAATTACAATACATCTTTCCAAGTACATCGAAAATTAAAAGATAGTAGTCTAGCTGTAAAGAGATTATTTTCAATGGCAAACACTCAGAAAACCTTAGGGGATTATACTGCTAGTACTATCACTGCTACAGATGGGTTAAAATATTTATCTAATTCTTCTGATTTAAAAATTCGTGTTGCGCTTTATCATACGATAGCAGTTTGTTATCGCGAAATGAAAAATTACAAACAAGCATTATTATGGAATGAGAAAACCTTATCATTAGTAGAACATGAAAGTTTTCGTGAAAAAATCAAACCAGAAAACATAGTAAAGTTTAAGATTACCAATGCAAATATTCTTGCTGATCTACATCAATTTGAAGAAGCTACAAGTATTTTAGAAATACTATTAGTCGATCCATTAATTATTCAAAATGAAAACGAAAAAGCTAGGGTATTAAGTAATTTAGGTAAGATTAGATGGCTTAATAACAAAAACAATAGCACAAGTGAATCTTTATTTCTAGATGCGTTAAAAATTAGACAAAAAAATCAATATCCAGCAGATCTTATAGCTAGTAATATACATTTATCAAAATACTATTCGGGAAAAGATAATTCAAAAGCTATTAAACATGCAAAAGAGGCTTATAGAAATAGTAAACTAATAAATAATCCTTTATCAATACTAGAATCATTAGATCATCTAACTACCATTGATACTAATGCTGTAAAAGAATATAGAGAATTTAAAAATGTAAGTAAATCATTAGTTGAAACTCAAAAAAAAATAAGGCAAATATATGCACCTACTAAGTTTGAAAATGATCGTTTGACTCAAGAAAAAATTCAAAAAGAACAACAATTAAAAAACGAAAGAAATTACAAAAAATGGCTTATCATTATATTTTCGTTTATCATCATTTCAATTATAATTTATACGATACAACGCTCTAAAATTCAAAAAGAGCGAGATAAGTTACAAGCTGAACGTAATAAGGTTGAAAAAATATTGACAGCATACCATGCCGAAACAAGGATATCCAAAAAGGTACACGATACTATTGCTAGTGACATTTATCTCATCAAAAAAATAATAGCGGATAAACCTAATATTCCTATTATTTTAAAGAAACTAAACGCTATCTACAACAAAGCAAGAGATATATCTAGAGAGAATACAGATATTGATTTTGAATTTTACGAAATAGAACTTAAAGAACTTATATCTAGCTACATATCAGACTCAAGAAACATTTACCCTGTTGATATAGATCATATACAATGGGTTGATCAATCACAAATAAAAAAAATAGTTATTTACAAAGTAATCCAAGAGTTAATGATCAATATGGATAAATACAGTAATGCAACTATTGTTAGTATCACTTTTAAGCAAAACAAGAATAATTTATTAATCACTTATACCGACAATGGTGTCGGTATAAACTGGAATGCTATCAAGAAAAAAAATGGACTTCATATTATGGAAAACCATATAGAAAATATTGATGGACATATTAATTTTGATATAACAAGAGAAAAAGGAGTTAAGGCTATTATTATTATTCCTAACGATATGTAGAAGATTAATTTCCTAATTAGAAAAACAATATGTTTACAAAAATTTTAATTGTTGAAGATTTAGAAATTGCTAATTATGGCATTATAAAAACACTTATTGATAAAAAAATAATACGTGAAGATGGTATTACAAACACACAGTATTGCGATAAAGCTATCATAGAATTTAAAAAAGCTCATAACGAAAATGTACCTTTTCAATTACTCATTACTGATTTATCGTTTGATAAAAACCATAGAAAGGAGAAAATAAGTTCAGGTATTGAGTTAATAAAGGAGATCCGTAAAATTCAAAGTAATATCAAAATTATTGTATACTCCATAGAAAATAAACCTTCTAAAATCAAATTATTATTTTCCAAATATTTAATAAACGGATATATCTGTAAAGACGGTAACGATTCTCAGGAATTAATAAATTCTATAAACGCTATATATGAAAATGATATCTATATCTCTTCTCATTTAGGAGACATTTTTAATAAAAAAAATAGTTTTGAATTAGATGATTATCAAAAATTATTATTAAGAAAATTGGCCGATGGTTATACGCAGAAGCAAATTCAAAAAAAATTTCAAGAACAAAATATCACTCCATATAGTATAAGTATTATTGAAAAAAAACTTGAAAAATTAAGAGATGTCTTTGATGCAAAAAGCACTACTCATCTTATCACTATCGTAAATGATTTCGGTCTCATATAAATCTTCACCCATCTATTTATTAATACATTATTACCAAATCTCTTATTCATTAAGAAATTAATAAGTCTATACATAATGTAATATTCAATAGTTTTTTAAGCCTAACCCTTGATTTTTACATCATTATTATAAAAACTACCCTTTTAGGTAATATATAGTGATTAGTTACCTAGTACTTTTGTTTCAAATCTAATACAGAGATGGAAACAAGATATAGCAGAAACAGGATTTATCTAACTGAAAAAGAGCAAAATACAATCAAAAATACGCCTATTATATTAGGAGGTAGTGGTATAGGGAGTGTTATTGCTGAATGTGCGTTGCGTTTAGGGTTTGAGAATATTACCATCATTGATGGAGATCAGGTTGAACTGTCTAACCTCAACAGACAAAACTATACGCAGGATGATATTTCTATAGACAAAACAGAAGCTATTAAAAACAGATTACTATCAATAAATAAAGAAGCAACTATAAAAGTATACAATGGCTTTTTAAATTCAGAAAATGTAGAAGAACATATTACTGGACACAAAATAGCCATCAATGCATTAGACTTCTCTTCAGATGTGCCATTGTTATTTGACAAAGTTTGTCAGGAACATAGTATTCCGGTCTTACATCCTTACAATATAGGTTGGGGAGGTTTAGTTGCTGTAATTGCCCCTGGAGGACTATCGCTTACATCTATAGAAAAACCCAAAGAGGTCTTTAATGAAGTAAATATGGTAGAATATGCTTCTAGTTATTTAAAATTCTGGGGATCACCACATAACTGGATAGATGATATTATAGAAAAATATAGAAATGAAAAAGAAGTCTTATCACCTCCACAATTGTCTATTGCGTCTTGGACAGTCGCAGCGATGTGTACACATATCCTTTTTAATATAGCTACAGATAAAGAGTTTAAGAAATTTCCAGAGTTTTACTTATCAACGATTATGGACTCTTAAATAAGCTTATTATTTGTTGCGTGAACTATTGCTTCAGAGATATTGACAACTTCTAGTTTTTCAAATAGTTTTCTTCTATGAAACTTTACCGTATCTGGAGAAACAAAAATAGCTTCTGCAACTTCATTTATGGTATATCCACGCGTAGAGTATTGTAGAATTTCTTTTTCTCTACTTGTCAATTTAATAGATTCTGTGGCTTTCCAAAAATCACCTTCTAAATCATATTTAAAGATTTTATTATCACCCTTTTTATAAATCTTTATATTACCTGATTCTTGCTCATCAGATAATGAGATAATACAAATGGCTTTCCAAATCTTACCATCTTGAGTCAAAAATAAAGGAGTTAATTTTTGATTTATTAGAATTTTCTTTCCTTCCTGATTTTTAATATGAAAGTCATACGATATTGTATAATATCGCCTCTCTTCTAAAGGTGTTTTATCATAAAACTCAAATCCTACAGTATTAATTTTCAGCAAGAGATCTAAGTCAGGTTTTATTACATACTTAAAATAAAAAGCATATCCCATTTCCTTCACTTCATCTGCAGTATGCCCACATAAAAAAAGAGGGTTGTCAGAAACAAACTCAAAACCTTTTTTTTGATAATCTATTACATAGATACTTTTATAGGTAGTTCTTGCAAAGGCTTTTATAGTCTCTAAGTAATTTGCAGTCTGCTTTTCTTCCTCACTAGAAATATTATTAACTGTATTCTTAAAAGAAAAAAAATCATTTACGTCTGTCATATACCTAAATAGTTAATAAACACAAAGATATGCTTTTTTCAGAGACCTCTTAATTTCCTACACTTTTGTGTAGTTTTTACGTAACATACTAATAACTAGCCTTTTGTGTAGCGTACTAGCGGTGCTACCGAAATAGCTTTGAGAGTAAAATAATCCATTATGATACTCACAAAGAACTATTTAGAAAAACTTAATGCAAATCAAATTTTAGATTTAGCTCAATTTGTTGTTACAGAAAACTTCAAACATCATTCAGAAAACATACTTCCTGAAGATTACAAAAAGGATATTAATTCTATCAAAAAAGAAGAATTAAATTATTTTAAAAATTCTCAAATTTTTGTTGCTAAAGATTATTCAGGAAGTATTCTTGGAGCCATTCGTGTTTTAAGATGGAACTATACAGATACTTTACCAATTCAAAAGATTTTTGGAATAAATCCTTTATTAGCGATTCATCAACCATCAATAAATAACATTTACCACATAGGTCGATTTGCTATAAAAAAAGATGCTGGAGACATTAATCTTTTTAAAAAATTAATGGTTTGTGCCATTGCTCCTATCTGTGAACACAAAGATAACATTGCCTTTGCAGAATGTGATAGTAAGCTCTTAAGAGTGCTATCATTAATGGGAATAAAAGCAACTGTTATAGGTAAATCTATAGATTACTTAGGTTCTGAAACAATTCCTGTTTCATTAACATATGACGGGTTAATTAGTTTTTACAACAAAAACAAAGGGCTTGTAGATACAATTCCGTCAAATTCTACTCAAATTCCTCAACTACCCAAAAGTGTAGTTTTAAGTACTCAAGGAGACAACTACTCTTTTGTGTAGCATGTAATCACTTAATCACCAGTAGTTTTGAAATATAAAATTAAACATATGAAAAATTTAGCCACTTGCATGTTTATACTCTTATTGAGTTACATCGCCCCAGCCCAAACATATCAAGGAACTGTTAATGATACACAGAGTACTCCTATCCCATTTGCAAATGTTATTGCACAAAATAACACAGACGGTTCTTTAATCACTGGTGTTGTTACAAATGAAAATGGAGAATTTAATATTACAGTAACTACTGACGAAACTTTTCTTCTTGTCATTAGTTATCTAGGTTTTGAGGACTGGACAAAGGAAATTTCACCATCAAATGATACTAACTTAGGCTTAATTACATTAAAAGAAAGCCAAAATCAATTAGATGAAGTTATCGTCACTGCTAAAAAACCTACTATTAAAAGAAAAGTAGACAGGCTTGTTTTTAATGTTGCAAATAGTATTGTGGCTTCTAGTGGAGATGCTGTTGACATACTACAACGCACACCAGGTGTACGTGTAAAAGGAGATGAAATTAATTTGCTTGGTAAAAGCAATATGAATGTCATGGTTAATAACCAATTGATACGTTTATCTGGTGAAGATTTATCTAATTATCTAAGGTCTCTTAACTCTGAAGATATTGAAAAGGTTGAGGTGATTACCAACCCTCCTGCAAAGTATGAAGCTGAAGGTAATAGCGGATTAATTAATATCGTACTTAAAAATGTAAAGAGAGATTATCTAAGTGGTTATGTACGGTCTATATATCAACAAGCCACATTACCAAGAGGCTATCTAGGAGGAGGAATTACCTATCAAAAAAATAAGTTTTCTGTCTTTGCTAATGTAAATTCAAGTAACGGCGCTACAGCTCCTACAGAAAACCTTAAAGTGTTTTATCCTGACCAACTGTGGGATACAGATAGTGAACAAGATAATTTTTCTGAATTCATTACAGCAAGAGTAGGTGTTGATTACGATATTTCCAACAGAAGTTCTATAGGGGTTCAATATTTAGGAAATACGAATAGACGCAATATTGATGAAACGATACGAACTAATATTATTAATAGAGCCTCTAATAATGTAGACTCATTAATTCTAACACGGGGTGATTCAGATATACGACAGTACTATCACTCTTTAAATGGTCATTTCAGAACCGAGCTAGACACATTAGGAAAAAACATGTCTATTGATGTTGATTACTTAACCTATAACAATACATCATCTAGATTAAATGACTCAGGTACATTTCTTAATAATGGAGATTTTATAAACGACTCTGAAGATATTTTTAGAAACAACTCTGCACAAGATATAGAAGTATTTACATCTGCGTTAGATTTTGAATTCCCGTTAGATTTTGCCAATCTATCTTTTGGAGGACGTGTTTCATTCACTAAGAATAATAGTGACATCTCATTACTAAACTTTGCTAATGGAGTATTTACATTAAATGATAGCCAGTCCAATTTATTTGAATATACAGAAGACACACAGTCTGCGTATGTAAGTGCTGGAAAATCTATAGACAAATGGGATTTTAAAGTTGGCTTACGTTTAGAGAGCACACAAACCGAAGGAAGATCCATCACCTTAGATGAAATAACTACAAATGATTATACGCAATTATTTCCTACTGCATATGTTACATATAATGCTAATGATGACAATAGTTATTCTTTAAATTACGGAAGAAGAATAAGTCGTCCTAATTATGGTAGACTTAACCCCTTTAGGTTTTTTTCTAACTCTTTTGCATTCACAGAAGGAAACCCATTTTTACAACCTTCATTCACTGATAATTTAGAATTTGCACACATATTTAAAAATAACTTAAGTACATCCCTCTATTTTTCTAGAACAACAGATGGAGCAGATCAAATTACACTTGTAGAAGAAGGTTCTAATATACAGGCTACCGTATGGAGGAATTTTATAGAAGACTTTAGTATTGGGCTCATAGAGTCATATACATTTGATTACTTCGATTGGTTTGAAACCTATGCACAACTTAATGTATTCTATATAAAGGTAGATTCTACCATCCCTAACACTATAGAGTCTCAAGACGGAATTAACTTTAATTTCTCTATAGACAATGCCTTTTTCTTTAATGAAGATAAAACCTTATTAGGAGAGCTTAACTTCTGGTATGAAGCCCCTGGAGTAGACTCAGTATACAAAATATCTAGTGTAAGTAATCTAGATGCAGGAGTTAAAGCACTCTTATTTGATAAGGACCTAACCTTAAGTCTTCAAGTTACAGATATCCTAAGAAGCAACATTGCTGTGGTAGAAGGAATCACAAACGGGCTTGGAGTTCAGTATGAAAACTATTACGATTCGAGAAGGTTACGATTATCTGCGGTGTACCGATTTGGAAACAATAAGCTAAGAAATAAGAAACGAAAATTCAGTAACGAAGAAGAACGAAAAAGAACAAATTAAAATTTATATCTAAAGTTTGGCTTGGCCAATAAATGTCAGACTTAACTATAAAATGCTTGCAAGCGATCGTCCAAGAAAAGAGTTTATGACACAAAAAGGTACTCTACTTTATTAATTATTTAAACTATTTATTATGAAAATCAAATTAAACAAAGGATTACAGTTAACTAAAGAATCTTTAACAAGACTTGAAGATAGCCAAATGGCTAGCGTAAAAGGACAAGGATCTAGTGGACCTCGTTGTACTTGTAGAAGAAATTCTTGTAACGGTAACGACGAAGTAGCTGTAGCCTAATCTTCTAAAAAATCAAGGTAGTTGACTACGACACCTTCTACCTTGATTTCTTAATCAATTCAAACATTTTTTATCAATTATTTAAAACTATTTATTATGAAAATCAAATTAAACAATGGACTACAATTAACTAAAGATTCTTTAACAAAACTTGAAGATAGCCAAATGGCTAGCGTAAAAGGACAAGGATCTAGTGGACCTCGTTGTACTTGTAGAAGAAATTCTTGTCAAGGTAATGATGAAGTAGCTGTAGCCTAAGCTTCTAAAAAAAATCAAGGTAGTTGATTACGACACCTTCTACCTTGACTTTTTAATTAATTCAAACATTTTTTATCAATTATTTAAAACTATTTATTATGAAAATCAAATTAAACAATGGACTACAATTAACTAAAGATTCTTTAACAAAACTTGAAGATAGCCAAATGGCTAGCGTAAAAGGACAAGGATCTAGTGGACCTCGTTGTACTTGCCGAAGAAACTCTTGTCAAGGTAATGATGAAGTGGCTGTAGCCTAAGCTCCTAAAAAATCAGGGTAGTTGACTACGACACCTTCTACCTTGATTTTTTAACCAATTCAAACATTTTAGTATAAAAATGCTAAAACTAATTTAGTATGAAATTTAAATAAAGAGCTATAAAACTAAATCATCTTATAGACCTAAGAAGGTAAAATATCCATCATAGGAAAAGCTCTAAAATCAGAATAGTTGACTATAACATCCTCTATTCTAATAGACAACAAAGTTATTTTAATACAAAAACATATACAAATGAAAATCAAATTAAATAAAGGATTACAGATAAGTAAAGAAACTTTACTTCAATTAGAAGACAGCCAAATGATTAATATAAAAGGCCAAGGATCTAGCGGACCTAAGTGTACGTGCCGAAGACATAGCTGCGGAGGAGTGGAAGAAGAAATTGATTTATAAATAAGACATCAATTATTACATGTTGTTATTTTAAAATATACGCTTTCGCGAAAGCTTACCAAACATTAAAACCACAAAATCATACTGTATAATAAACTATAACTACCAATGATACTCGAAAAAACATACCAACAAGTAATCGCTTCTATAGAAGAAACTTTAGAGATGCGTGCAGATATATTAAAAGCTGTTGGTTTAGAAGAAGGAGTATTAGGATTGTCGTTATTTAACTATTATCAGTATCTAAGTACCAATGATCAAACGTACTTACAGCATGTATCTTCATATTTAGATCAATCGTTTAGTTGCTTATCAGAAGGTGGAAGCATCCAAAATGCTATAACGCATTTACATATTATTGAAATTGCAAAATACTTATGCTTTTTACATAGAGAACAAATCATAGAAACTGCTACGGTAAAAGAATATTTAGAAATACTTAATCCATACATTAACGTATATCTACAAAAAAAAATACAAGAGAAAGACCTAGATGCTATCAGTGGAATTATAGCAGTAGGACATTATTATCTAGATGCCAGTCTTCTTACAAACCATCATAAAACACTTGAAGAAATTATAACAATAATAGAGACTTTATCTATTTCTTCAACGAATAAAACATACTGGAAGTTTAGTTTCAGAGACAAAAAAAATCTAACCATAGAACCTGGGTTTTTCCACGGCATTGCTGGCGTTCTATTTTTCCTTTCATTAGTTTATGAAAAAGGAATCAAAAGAGAAGTTTGTAACAATTTAATTGTACAAGGAATTCGATTTTTAAAAGAGCATCAGAAGAATTGCGGCGTAAACTTATTTCCATTCGAATTGCAATCTGGAAAACAATTATCATATCAAAGTTTAGTATATGGAGATGTAGGAATAGGGTATGCCATCTATAGGATTGGAAATATATTGAATCATCAAGAATATGTAAACTATGGTACATACATACTTGAAAATACAGCAAGATTTAGAGATCCTAAAAACACACACATAAAAGATGCTGAGCTTATTTATGGAGCATCTGGCTTATTTGCACTATACAGCGACTTAGCCTCAGAAACCAATAACGATTACTTTAAAAGTGCTTCACAATATTGGTTAGACAAAATAATCACTCATAGTGACAATAATACTCCTTGGGCAGGATACGATACGTACATCAATGGATTTGATGAAGATATACAACTCTCCTTCTCTCATGGGATTTGCGGCATAGGAATTACACTACTATCACACGAAATGAAATTAGCCCACCGTAAATACCTGACATTTTTTAACTATAAATAAAAGAAATCATGGATAAAAGAATTAATACAATAGTAACAACTATCCAAAATAGAATTTTGAATAGTAATGCAAAGACGATTGACTTTGAAGATATTTTGATTGGAAAATTGGGATTGGCACAAACTTGTTACCAACTATATAAAAATCAAAATGATGAGAGATACCTAAGTAAAATAGAAGAAATTCTTGAAAACATTTTTGATGACATGAATACTGGCAAGTCTTCTCTTACCGAAAAGCCGTCATTAGCAGATGGGATTCCAGGACTAGGACTTGTTATCAATCAATTAATTCAAGGTGGAATATTAGATGATTCTTATTCAGAACAAGTTCAAATGATTTCTGATACTGTATATACAAAATGTCTTGATGCTGTGTCTAAAGGTAATTTTGATTATTTCTATGGAGCTATTGGACTCCTATTTTATTTACAAGAAGTAAATGCGCAAACGTATGTTGAAAATCTTATAGATGTCATTTTTGACTATGCAGAAAAAAATGATTTTCTATTCTATAATCAAGTAGATGATCTGTATAGCCAAGGAATTAATTTTGGTTTTGCACATGGTTCTTTAGCTATTATAGCAGTTTTTCTTGAAATCTACAACAAAGGTATACAACAAGTTAAAGCAAAAGAACTTATCCTCAAAACAACAGATGCGCTTTTACAGTTTAAAAGAGATATTATGGATCCTAGTGGCATCACCATCATGCATGATGGTTATGATTATCCTTCCATTTTTCCTTACAACGTGATTTCAGAAAAAGGAACTGTAATTGACCCTACATCCAAAAGTACCATAGTGCATTATACAGACCGCTTAGGATGGTGTAATAGTGATTTATCAAGAATGTATTTGCTATATAAAGTAGGAACAACATTTAACGAAAACAAGTACATCCAAATAGCAAATGAAATGATAGATGAAGTAAGTATGAGAGTAGCTATTGAAGACACTGCCATATCTGATTGTTATATGTGTCATGGCACTTCAGGAGTAGCACATATTTACAAAAAAATATATGACTTAACAGGAGAACCTATTTTCCATAAAACATATACATACTGGTTAGAACAAACCGTAAACGTAATGGAGGAGGAATTAGAAAAACAACCAAGTGATAAGGATCTCGAATTATTAACAGGATGGCTAGGTCCATTATTTGTATTGTCTGATTATAATGGTCAAGAGAGTGCTGGTTGGGATCGTGTTTTTCTATTAAACTAAAAAACAAAAAAATGGAAAAATTATCAATAGGCCTCTTAGAAATGGGGTATCGCGAAGAAAATAAAACCGCTTTAGGTACAATACAAGATATTATAGAATATGCTGTTCATGCAGATGAATTAAACTTTTCGAGGTTTTGGCTTACAGAACATCACGATGATGACAAAGACTTACCATATGGTTCTCCAGAAATGTTAATTGCTTTAATTGTTGGAATGACAGAAAGAATTAAAGTAGGTGCTGCCGGTGTTTTAGCAAAAATCCATGAACCCTACTTTACAGCTTCAAATTTCAAATTTTTGAATAATCTTTTCTCAAACAGAATAGATCTTGGATTAGCTAAAAGTAGTCCCGATAATCACTATCTGACCGATCAAGTATATGATATAAATGACAAACAATTATTTGATAAAAAAATTGAAAGGATTTACAACCTATTACAAAACGAATTAGAAAACTTACAAAAGAATCAAATAGTACTTCCACCATTTGGAGGGACATTACCAGATTTGTGGTACTTATCTATTTCTTATAGAAACTTTCCAGATGCTATCAAATATAAAATGAATTACTGTAGGTCTATTATGCACGGCAGTGGTTTAATTGATGTCAATTACAATAAAGATGAGCTTACTATGTATAAAGAAATGTTTTACCAAGAGCATAACTTTTTACCTCAAGTAACATTAGCATTAGGAATATCGTATGATCCATCTGGTTCTAAAAATATGATTAATACTACTTCAAAATTTGAAGCTACTAAAAAATCAACAACAATTCATGTAAGCTCTATGAATCAATTATATGACTTATTACATGAGTACCAAATCATATATGGTATTGACGAGTTTATTTTAATGGACACAGAAATTAATAACACTCAAAAAATCAAAAACCTACAAGGCATAAGTGATGTGTTTAATCTTAAAAAAGAAATAGCAAATGAAACAGCAGCAGTTATATAAGACCTTTGACACAAAAGTTATACGAACTCCTTTCTATGCTTTAGAGAATTATAAAACAATTCCTACCAAAGAAGAAGATATTATTCCGTTTGTTGAAAATCTATTCAAAGATTCAACATTTAAAGAAGCTATTTTTTTAGCCTCTCCAGAGTTATTTTATGAATGGAAAAAATCAATTCAAAAAGAAGAGTACCCATCACACAAGAAAGAACAGCTGTTTAAAAGTATTTTAAAATACTATATACGAGCTATCACAAATTGTGTTCCTTTTGGGTTATTTGCTTCTTATGGTATTGTCAACCCTTCTAAAATCAAAAACTCCACTCTAGATAACGAAGCTTCATTTGAGCGTTTTACAGGAATAGACATCTCATTTTTATCACATATAATAGATCTATTACAAAATCATAAAGTAGTACAAGAAAAACTTCATTATCACATAAATGATACAGCATATACTAACGATATAAGCTGTAGATATATTGAATCTTCTAAAAGTAATTCTGGTGAACGAAAGTTTACATTATCAGATGTAGATCTTGACGCTGTTTTACAACTTATCATATCAAATTGTAAAGTAACACCAAAAACAAAAAAAGAACTTATACAGCTTTTGATGGATCATGTTGAAGGTGTTACTATAGATCAGGTTACTCATTATATAAATGATTTAATTCACTCTCAAATTATTATTAGTTCATTAGATTTTAGTCTTAATGGTCCTGCTCCTTTTAATCAAGTATTTGAGTTTGTTACGACTCATGCAGATCGTGCTTGGGATAATGATACTACTTTAAGTGCTATCATCACTGTTTTAAAAACTATAAAAACTATTATTGATCGATTAGATGCTAAGATTATAGGAAATGAAATAGCTGAATATGAATTACTACACAGTGAAATCAAAAAATTAAACTGGGACGTCGATAAAAGTACAATACATACAGATTTAAAAAGAGTACACTTACCACAAGTATTATCTCAAAACTCACAAGAAGATCACACATCGTTACAAGAAGCGATTCAATTACTTTCTGTATTTGCAACTCAAAAACCTGAAAAAAAATATACCTCATATAAAAACCTAGAGGCATTTAAAAAAGCATTTGTAGAAAGATATGATGATATTGAAGTCCCATTATTAGAAGCTTTAGATAAAGAAACTGGGATTGGGTATATCCAAAGCTTATATGACGGTAGTTCTTCATGGCTTATAGACGATCTTACATTCCCAGAATCAAGTTCTTTCCATGAAGAAATTTCTTGTGATACAAAAGCTGATACATTTTGGTTTAAAACGATTATGGATGCTTTAAAAAATGGAGAAACTTCTATAGATCTAAAGAATAAAGACATAAGTGCTTTTGAAAATAGAACAACTACATTAAGAGGTACATTCCCCATGATATATGCAAGATCAGAAGGTAAGATGTTTATCACCTCTGCTGGAGGAGCTACAGCGGCTCATTATATTGGAAGATTCATGAGTAATGATAACCAACTTACTGAATTTGGTAATGAAATTGCAGAAGCTGAAAAGAATCTATTTCCAGAAAAAATAGTAGCTGAGGTTACTCATTTAACCACATACAAAGCAGGGAATATAGCCATGAGAAATATCAATAGAGATTATGAGATTCCTATTTTTGGTAATACTTCTAATCACACGCAAAAAATTGATCTTAATGACCTCATGATACGTGTCACTGGAACAAAAATTATAGTAAGAAGTAAAAAACTTAATAAAGAAATTATTCCTTTTTTGTCATGTGCTCAGAATTATCATTATGGCACAATTTCTATCTATCACTTCTTATGCGATTTACAATCACAGTATAGGTCAAATCTATTATCATTAGATCTGAACACAAATATCACACAACATTTTAGCTTCATCCCTAGAATTGAATATGATAATAGAATTGTATTATCCCTTGCAAGATGGCGCTTTACGATTTCTGAATGTGAAAGCTTCTTAAATGAAAATAACACCATCAATTTTGACAAATTTCAAACGTTTAAAAAAGATCATAAAATTCCTAGATATATCCATCTTTCAGAAGGAGGCAGTGAGCCCTTAACATTAGATACTGAAAATGAATTCATGCTAGGGATTATAGAGGAAAACCTTAATAAAAGTAAGTACATTAGGTTTACCGAAAGTATGTATCAATTTTCAGATCAAAAAGAAACTCCTTTTGCAAATGAACAGGTAGTTTCTTTTAAGGGGAATCCTTTTACTACTGCTACTTATATCCCTGAAGAAAAAACAACTTCTTTTGTGAAAAAAGATTTTATCCCTGGCGATGAGTGGTTATATTTTAAAGTATATACAGGAGCAAATATTGCAGATAAAATACTGACGACTACCCTTGAAAACATAATCACCACTTTAAAAGAGAAAGAACTCATAGATAAATGGTTCTTCATTCGCTATAATGATCCTAAATTTCATTTAAGAGTTCGTTTTCACTTTACAAACCCTGATCATAAAAATGAGATTATTACTATTTTTAATGAGCATATACAACCATATATAGAAAGCAAATCTATCTGGAAACTACAATTAGCAACGTACGAAAGAGAATTAGAACGTTATCATCATCATCATATAGCACAAAGCGAAACTATTTTCTTTCACGACAGTGATCTCGTTATTAATTTATTAAAGAATGCAAGAGAAACTAATGATAGTGAATCACTATGGTTATACAGCTTACAAAGTATTGATACTTTATTAGATGCCTTTGAAATTACACTTCAAGAGAAGCAACATTTACTTTTTCAATTTTACAAAAGCTTTTACACAGAATTCAAAGCCGATAAAAAAGTAAGGAAACAAATCGATCTTAAATATAGAGCCCATATAGACCAACTAGAAGATGTTCTTTCTAACACACATATACTAACACCTCTATTTCAAGATAGAACTGAGAGAATAAAACCCGCAGTTATTAATCTCAAAAAAAACTTAACAAAAATCCAACTATATAACCTCATCGCTAGTCATGTTCATATGTGTATTAATCGCTTGATAAAAACAAATCCCAGAATGCATGAATTAGTACTATATGGCATTCTTGAGAAGTATTATAAACGATGTATAGGAATTGCAAAGTATAGAACTAAAAAAGAATTGGTATGAAGTTTATAGAACAACATGATCAGACAGATTGTGGACCTGCTAGTTTAGCTATGGTCGCACACAAATACGGTAAAAAGTATTCGTTAAATCACCTAAGAGAGATTTCTTTTCTATCCCGGGATGGCGTAAGTCTTCTAGCAATTAATGATGCAGCTCAAGATATTGGTTTTGAAACATTTCCTACTCAATTAACACCAGAAGCATTATATAGAGAATCATCATTCCCATGTATATTGCATTGGCATCAAAACCATTTTGTTGTTCTTCATAAAATCACAAAAAATGTTTTTACTAAAAAACTTACATTTAAAATTGCTGATCCTGGTTATGGTTTTCTTTCACTTAATGAAGAAGAGTTTAAGGAGTCTTGGTTAAAAACAGAAGATAAAGGAATCGCATTGTTTTTAACTCCTACAGAAGAATTTTATGACAAAGAAGTCCCTAAAGAAAACAAGCTTAATTTCTCATATTTGTATCGTTTTGTAAAACCATATAAGAAAGAGTTTTTCCAATTAATATTAGGACTTATTGCTGGAAGTTTATTTACATTAATATTCCCTTTTTTAACACAAACATTAATAGATAAAGGAGTTAATCTCAAAAGTCTCAATATAGTCTTTGCTATATTATTAGCACAAGTATTTTTATTTCTAGGATCTACTATTATAGAAATTGTCCGAAATTGGATCATGCTCTATATAGGAACCCGTATTAATATTTCAATAATTTCTGATTTCTTAACTAAAGTATTGAGATTACCTATTAAATTTTTTGAAACTAAACTTACAGGAGATTTTACACAACGTATTCAAGATTATGAACGTATTGAGAATTTCCTAACGTCTCAAAGTCTAGTTACTTTATTTTCGGTTATTAACTTTTCTGTCTTCTTCTTTGTACTCTTATATTATGATGTGAAAATTGTTATTGTTTATGCGTTGCTAACAGCTATCGCTATTATTTGGTCTACACTCTTCTTAAAGAAAAGAAAAATATTAGACTACTATCGTTTTCAAAACAATAGTGAAAATCATGATTCTATCTATGAAATGATTAATGGTATTGAAGAAATAAAACTGAATGGATTTGAAGATTACAAAAGAGAGGAATGGGAGCAAATTCAAGTAAAGCTTTTTAATGTTAATATTCGTATTCTAAAATTAGACCAGTTTCAACTTATTGGTTTTGATTTTGTAAATCAATTAAAAAATATCTTAGTCACTTTTATTGCTGTTAGAGAAGTAATTTTAGGGAATCTAACTATAGGTTCTATGCTAGCAATCTCTTATATCATAGGACAAATGAACTCTCCTGTGAGTCAGTTGATACGCTTCTTTCGCTCTTTACAAGATGCAAAACTCAGTTTCGAAAGATTAAGTGAAGTACAAGATCAAGATGAAGAAGAGGAAGAACATCATTTACAACTAACAGACCAAGATTTTATAAATCAAAACGAAGGACCTAGAGGAATTCATATCAAGAATTTAAATTTCCAATATGAAGGACCAAACTCTCCTTTAGTATTAAAAGATATTAATTTACTAATTCCAGAAGGTAAGACAACAGCTATTGTAGGAGCAAGTGGTAGTGGTAAAACAACACTCATGAAATTACTTCTTAAATTTTCTGACCCTGTACAAGGAAGTATTTCTATAAACCAACATAACTTGCAAGACATATCACCAATGAGTTGGAGAAGTAATTGTGGTGTCGTTATGCAAGATGGATATATCTTTTCTGATACAATAGAACGAAATATCGCTACAGGAGATGAAAACATAGATTATCAAAAATTAGATCATGCACTTAAAGTAGCTAACATAGAATCATTTGTAGCCTCATTACCATTAAAATTAAAAACCAAAATTGGAGAAGCAGGTAACGGTATATCAGGAGGACAAAGGCAACGTATCTTGATAGCCCGAGCTGTATACAAAAATCCACATTATGTGTTTTTTGATGAAGCTACTAGTGCTTTAGATGCAGAAAATGAAAAAGTAATACACGATAATTTATTATCATTTTTTAAAGAAAAAACAGTACTAATTATAGCACATCGTTTGAGTACTGTAAAAAATGCAGATCAAATTATTGTATTGAAAAATGGAACTATCGTTGAATTAGGAAGCCATGAAAAATTGGTTGAAAATAAAGCTGATTATTACAACTTAGTTAAAAACCAATTAGAATTAGGAAATTAAATTGAACAGCTATGAACTCAAATTTAAAAAAGGAATTAGATAAGAATCGTTTCTCAATCGTAAAGTATGGATTACTCTATATTTTAACGACAACAGCTGCAGTACTACTCTCACTTATTTTAATAAAAATTCAAGGAGAGTCTATTTTAGAAATGGTCTATAAATATTATTTTAAATAGTGATATTGTAACATTAGTATTTTTATCTTATTTGTAAAATTATTAGATAAAAGAGACATACTAAGAACTCTTAAGAAGCCTTAAAAGTATTATCTATAATAGTCCATAAAAGCGCCGTTTTGATAAAAGAAAACCACCAAAAAAATAAATCTAAGCAAGCTTGATTATTTTTGATGGTTTTCTTTCCATTTGTGACCGCGAAGGGACAGAGTTCAAACTTTTTGAATGAAGATATTAATCTGATAAACACATTATCAATGATATGAAATTATGGATATTTTCAGATTTAAATTAGCCTCTATTATATCTTAATCCGCAACCCGGTACTTAACGAGAATCCATTGCTATTATCTATTTCAAAAATCTCATTATTCCTGCTATCTCGCAGTTGGACACTTCTATCTAATATGTAAGCACTCCTTAAATAGAATTCAAAATGTTCTTTAAAGTGAAATTCATATTGAAGTCCCGAAAGTATGAGCGACATATTAAAACGCTCCGGACGCTCATCATTTATGGTTGTGCCTTGTTGAATATTTGACGTAAATCCATCGAGTTGTGCATAAACTTTTATTCGGTGTGCATCTGAAATATGATATTGAATATTAGACTTAGGAACACCAAAGTTATAAGAAAATTTTTCTGCAAACTTTCTATAATAACTTATAAACGGAAGTGGAAACGGAAACCCTCTATTTTGAGAATAGGAAACACCCAGAATTAATCTGTTGGGTTTAAGAGCCGTTGGGTCATCTTTCTTATCATTAATAAATACGACGTCACTAGAGAAAACTATATCTTTAATGTCTAAATCACTAGCGCGTAGGTTTGAACTGACACCTGGTGTTAAACGCGCACCAAAACGCCACTTTTCGTTTATTTTAGAAGTATACCCTATGTTTACAACTATAAGTTGAAAACCATTCAGGTCATCTCTATCAAAAGGAACTTCTTCATCACCGTAGGTGATATTAATATTGCTATAGTCGAGTCCTAGAAATAAATAGGTTTGATTATCATTCAACTTTATTGGATAGTTAAAAGATGCTCTCGTTCTATTAAACTCAAAATCAGAATCTTTAGCTGGTAAGATAGTGTAATCTATCCGAGCTAAATCTGCCAGCTGTGCTTGGCAAATGATACCAGCTAGAAACAGTATGCTACAAAAAATATTTTTTATAAAATTCATTGATTATTAAGTTTTTAATTTAAAAAAAGCTCGCTTATATGATGAAACGAACTCCTTCAACCATCAAATTGAAAAACCACTTTGCTCAGTCCGATGGATTAAGTTTTGTCACTAGTTTTTTAAAACCATTTTTTTACTGCTTTTAGTAAGCAATACTCGGTATTTAATTAAATCGATACGAGCCCGTAAGCATTGTAAATTACTTACTATCGTTATCGCTCAATTCTCCTCTAGAATACATATAGCGCATACCTACAGATCATCGGTTAGATGAATAGTGACTGTTCAAAAATAGATTGTTTATGAACTCACTATCCATAAGGTTGAGGTCTTCAACCTTATCGCTTTGTATGGTGGCATTAAATCTCGAAAATTTAAGTGCAATACCAGCACCCATATAAAACTTCTTATTTTATTTGCTTGCCAGTAATGAATTTTGAAAAGCAGCAGTTTGAGAAAGTGGATTAAAATCACCTAACCTAAAGTTTACACCTGGGTTTACATAAGCAACAATGTTACCTAACGAGACATCTGTGATACCATACACATCAAAGTTTTTTCTTGCATACAAAGTTTGCGCATATGTATCTCTTAGATTTAACCCAAATTGATTTTATATCTGATTGCTCCTGTCTAAAACTGGGGCTCCAGATACGAGCTTGTGAAACCAATTTTATGATGCTCCTGCTTGGGAATCTGGTTCTAAAATCCCTAAATCGACACCAAAGCTTAAAAGGATTTCTTAAACCCATAGGTGACATCAAACTCTTCATAGGGCCTATCTGTTTCTATACCTTCTCTTTCATAATATGGCGTGTAGGCTTATATGTTACGTTAAGACCTACACTTTGAAAGTAGCCTGTTTTTTTTGAAAACCATTTATCTAAAAAGATAGATTTTTCATTACGCCATATAAAAGTGCTATTGATACCGTAAGTGTAATATTTGTCAGACTCTGCAACAATGACTAAAAAATCATTATCCGTTCCTATTTCGACTTCAGGTTGATAATGATCATCATCGGTTGTGGTCTGCGCAAAACTGCTTACAGAAATAAATAGGACAATAAAAAGGTAAAATAGTTTCATTGTGATGTGATAGTTATGTGTACGCTTTCGTGAAAACGAACGAAGGAATTTCACGACCTTCAGGAGAGTGCAGCGTTAAAGCGTAATAAGCTATAGTAATTCAAAGAAAAAAGGCTCGTTCGTGTTTGTAAAACGAGCCTTTCTCATGGAAAAATCTACTATTTTCAGGAAGCTAATTCTGCTTCAAGTGGTACTGCTACAGGAAAATCTACAGGTATTTGCGTTGTGTTATTGATATAATTTGAAATGGTCTTATCACCTACTAAGGAAATAGTATCGATTAAATTTTCTTTAGTCCATCCTGCTTTAAAAAAGTTTTCAAGCACCGCTGTATCCGTATTTCCTCTATTTTCTGTGATATTCTTTGATAATCTCGCGAGCGCATCTAGTTTGTTATCAAAAGATGCCTTACCAGCTCTTAGTTCTAATATTTGGCCATCTGTAAAACCGTTCATTTTTCCTAAAGCCGTGTGTGCAGATAGACAGTATTCACAATTGTTTACTTGACTCACAGCCAGACTTATAGCTTCTTTTTCTTTTCCTTTAAGCGATGTTTTAGCTCCTGCGAAGTTTAGATAGTTTTTCAATGCATTTTCTGAGTATGCGTATGTTGCATAAAGGTTAGGTACAAAACCTACTTGCTTTTCTAGATTATCGAAAATGGCTTGATTGATTGTGCTTACTTCTTCTCTTGTTGGGACATTAAATGTGCTCATAATTTCTGATTTTTAATTATGTTATTATTATTCAGTATTTGTTTTTTGTTGGTACAAAGATGCGACGAAACATAGCCCTCTGAAATACACCTATTTCCTGACAGATTGTATATTCTTCTGAACCTTTCATTTAGGTTTAAATAGTTCTATGTCATAAAAAAGTACCCAAAGTCAATGCCATTCCAATAAATTATAATAAAACACTAATAATCAAATATTTGTATTTAATAAAGATGAAATAAGTATACAATATTTTGTAACTCCACAAATACTGGTAGAAGAAAAAAGTTCAAGAATTAAAATTTGAAGTGTTATGTTTTTAATAATTTAACGGTAAAAAATACCTCTTAGTTAGATAGTAACAACTATTTTTATGAGATAAGTTGTACCGAGGTACATTTATACAACAGAAAAGTGAGTTTTTTTAGGAATAGTACAATATGTTGTGTTTCTTTACAAAAATATTTTTTTTTAAACATATGGTAATCAAATAATTATACGTTGGTATGATTTTTTTATGATAGGAGTAAAAAAGATCACCAATGCACCTCAAAAAGGATACTATTAATGCTGAAAAATGGATGGATAATTATTATAATTTTCTAAAAAACTATACAAAAGCTCGAGTTTCTAATATGCTAGATGTAGAAGAGATTATATCAGATACTTTTCTTGCAGCCTTAAAAGCTAAAGATAATTTCCAGCAAAAATCTACTGAACGTACGTGGCTAGTTGGCATCCTCAAGCACAAAATCATTGATTATTACCGAAGAGAAGGGTCTTACAAAGGTAGAATGAGAAAATATACAATTTCTCACGAAGAGTATCAAGAGGCATTTTATTACACCACCGCAATTACCGAAAGTGAAGCGTCCACACTTGCTGATATACATCTTAAAACTTTAGAAAACGTGCTGAAAGAAAGTCTTACTCAGATACCTATAAGTCAAGCCAAGGTGTTGAAATTACGCGTGTATGATGAGTTAAGTACTGAGGAGATATGCGATAAACTTAGTATTTCAAAAAACAATGCTTGGGTATTAATGAGTAGAGCTAGAAAAGCCATAGCAATGTATTTAGAAAAATATGATTATGCTATTTAAAAGTAAATCATAGCAAAAATAAATTTTAATAGCACTTAACTATTATGAATACTCTAAAGTTTAAAAAGTTAAATCAATACATCGGTATTGAGATGGAAGACGTTTTTGATATCACAACAGTAGACAAGTCTACTGCTGACCAAATTAAACAGTTAATTACTACCCACAGCGTGGTTGTCATTAGAGGAAAACGTAAATGGTCAGAGAAGGAGCAAATAGATTTTACACGTTTGTTAGGAACTGTAGAGTTACCTGTGGTATATTCTATTCCGCCTGCTCAAGTTGAAGAACGTAAAAGTGACGCAAAGGTTACAAAAGGTTCTGGTGTTTTCTGGCATTCTGATAATTCATACCAAGAGAGACCGTCGCATTTGAGTGTTTTTCAAATGATAGAAATACCACAATCTGGTACAGCAACTTCTTTTGCCTCCTTGGTAAATCTTAGTGTAAACTTGCCAGAAAAAGATAAAAAACGTTGGTTAGACTACGGTGTCGTATATCGCGATAAGGTTGTGCATCCTTTACGTTGGAAGCACCCTTTTAGTGGTAAAGACACTATTTATTTTGACATTGGTTTCTCTACAGATATAGTAGATTATCGGGATAACGAAAAACCGTTACCTATAAAAATAAGCAACCACATTTTTAACTACATTAATGAGCGACTTTCTAATGAGGCTTCGTTAATAGAGCATCAATGGGAAGTAGGAGACGTTGTCATTTTAGATAATTATGCAGTGGCGCATAGGGCAGATATTTTGCTGGAAAACGAAAAGCGCACATTGCTTCGTACAACTACAGAAGGCATCTTTTTTTAGAAAAGAATAGCTATTGATTTGGTATGGTGATTTCATAAGCAACGCCGTCTAGATGATTTATAGATATCTTCCCGTCGAGTTGCTCTACTAAACCGCGCACCATTAAAATCCCAAAGCTACCGTTTTCAAGAGTTTCTTTTTTAAACCCAACACCATTATCTTTAATTGTAAGCGTTAGTGCGTCTTCATTTTCCGCTTTCGCGAAAGCGACATCAATCACATTATCCTCTTTTTTTTCAAAAGCATATTTTATGGCATTTGTTAAAAGTTCATTTACAATAAGCCCTAAAGGTACACCTATATTTAAAGGGACTTTAATATCTTCAAATTTGTGACGTATAACAATTTCACGCTCCTTTACGACGGTATATGATTTCTTTATATTTGTTATTAAATTAGCAAAATAGGAAGAAGCAAGAATATCACCAGCACCTTTCTCTTTACTTGCATACAAGTCCTGGTGAATAAGTGCCATTGTTTTAATTTTATTTTTACTCTCCTTGAGTATATTTTTTACATCATTATGCGCAAGATTATCCTTGTTTGAAGAAGAAGAAAGTAAGGTCATTATAATCTGAAGATTGTTTTTAACCCTATGATGCATCTCTTGGGTTAAAAGTTCGTTCTCACGATTTCTTATTTCTAATTCTCTTTTTTGCTCATCTATAATGCGCAGGGCTTTTTGCTTTGAATGAAATTTGTAGTAGAGTAAAATGCCTAACAATAGTAAAAGTAACCCTATGATTCTAAGTGTTAGAACGTTATTTTTTTCTTTTTCTATTAAAAGATGATGCGCGTCATTGTGTGCATCTAGTAGCTTTATTTTTTCATCTTTTTGTGATGCTTGGTACTGCAGTTCTATATTGGCTATCTTTTGTTGTACCTTTTTATTATCGAGGCTATCCTTTAACTTAAAGTATGCCATTTGATTTTCAAAAGTTTTTTTATCGTACTTCTTTTGAAGTGTATCTATAGCTATTAAAGCCTCATAAACAGTTAAGCGTTCCTTAGGATTTGTTTTGTGAAGCTCTTTTAAGTAACGTTTTTTAGAGTTGTTTAGCATCTTTTTGGCTTCGGTGATTTTATTTTGTTTCATTAAAACATCACCCAGGTTTACATATGCATTAGCAATCATAAAATTATTTTGGGTCTCTTTACCATATTCCAGAATGCGATTAAAATTTATGGAGGCACTCTCATAATCCTTTAGTTTCATATAATTACTTCCCAATCGAGATGCAATGTATGGTTTGTAAGCTGCATACGCTTTATTGTCTTCTATAAGTTGATAGGCTTGTAGGTTATACGATTTTGCCTGCTGGATACTGTCTATCATGTCATACACATTCCCAACATTAAGTGTAAGCAACATTTTTTTGAGTAAAATATTGGTCTTTGTAGCATATCCAAGTGCCTCCTTATAGTAGGTAAGTGCTTTTGTGTAGTCTTTACTTAACTCATAGGTTTCGGCAAGTTTTTTGTTTATTTCTTGCTTGCGTATATCCAATACTTCAGGATTGTTAAGATGCTCTCTAAGAGGAAACAAAATAGCAATAGAAGCTTCGTATTCTTCAAAGCTTTTATAGATAAAACTTTGGGTTATAGCTATTTCGATTTGGGTATTTATGGGTGTGTTTTCTTTATTACTTAATTCTAGAGTTTGAAGCCCGTATTTTTTAGCGTCAACAAGATTATTTGTGATAACATAATACTTTGTAATCCCTATCAGGGCGTCTCGCATTTGGGTAGTATCTTGTATTTTATGTGCCAACTCATACGCTAAACTATCCTGCTTTAGACCTTCATCATTATTTTTTAGAGTCCGGTTTATTTTTGCTAAAATTATATTAGATTTTATAACGCCCTTAGTGTAATTATTCTTTTCAGAAAAGTGCAACATCTCTTTGCCGTAGTGTGCAGCGCTATCAATTTCGTGAGGGAAGTAATTTCGTATTAAATGTATATAAGTCTTATGCTTTACAGAATCTACAACCTTTAAGGAAAGTGCTTGCTTTAAGCTATCGCGCTCTTGCTCTTTTTGCGAGAATACAAGTGTGGTACTTGCTAAAGCTGCGAGTAGTACAATTTTTTTAATAATGCCCACTACGAAAACAAGGTTGCTTTGTTAATGTTTAGTTTTTTAATTTTAAAATCCAGCGTATTGGGATGTAGTTTTAAGATTTCTGCCGCGCCGTCAGTGCCGCGTACTTTTCCGTTACAGTATTTTAAGGTTTCAATAATTTGTTGCCGTTCTATTTCTTCGAGAGATTTTAATTGAAACGCTTCAGAACCATTACTTTGAGTATCATTAATCTTTTCTATTTTAATGTCTAAATCTTTTCCTTCATTAAGTAAAATAGAACGGTCTATAACGTGTTGCAGCTCTCTTACATTACCCGGCCAAGAATACTGTAATAAGCGTTTTTTAGATTCTTTTGATAAATGAATGATATCTCTATCAAATCGCTGACAAGCTTTATTAATAAAATATTCTGAAAGTAATAATATATCTTCTTTACGTTCTCTAAGTGGTGCAATAGCAATAGGAAAAGTACTAAGTCTAAAGTATAAATCTGCTCTAAAAGTGCCATCCTTTACACATTGAGGTAAATTTTTATTTGTTGCAGCAATAACACGAACATCAATTTTTTTCTGGACAGAACTACCTACAGATTCAATTTCTTTTTCCTGTAGCGTACGTAACAATTTAGATTGACTTGTTAGCGGGAGCTCACCTATTTCATCAAGAAAAATAGTACCACCGTTTGCTTGCTCAAATTTGCCTATGCGTTTTTCTGTTGCACCCGTAAAACTGCCTTTTTCGTGCCCAAAGAGTACAGATTCTATAAGTTCTAAGGGTATCGCTGCACAGTTAACTTTCACTAATTTTTTGTTATTCTTGGTAGAATTATCAAAGAGGGCCTGCATCATTACTTCCTTGCCCACGCCTGTTTCGCCAGTTAATAAAACAGTAACATCTGTAGATGCTACTAGCGCAACTTTCTTTAATGCTTCTAAAATTTTAGGGCTATTACCTACTGCAGTTTTGTCTATTTTTGTGCCTGTATTGTCTTTATCAGTCAGGACAGAATGAGTAACATCTAATTTGGCTATTGCCATCTGCAATGCTACACGGATATCTCTTTCGTCAAATGGTTTTAAAATATAACCCAACGGTTGGGTCTGGTTCATTTCTTTTATAATGGCATCATCAGCGTATGATGTGATGAAGAGATGCTTAATACCTTGTTTTTTTTGTAACGTTTTAGCGAGCTCAATGCCGTTTGTATTGCCTATAATGTTGATGTCTAGGAGTGCTAAATCTGGCCTTTCCGATTCAATGGCTTTTAAAGCTTCTTTGGCAGATTTAGAAACACCCATTACAGCATACCCTAATTGCGTTACAATACTTCTAACTTCATTTGCAATTAAGAATTCATCTTCTACAATGAGTAATTTTTTTGACATCTTTAGATTTTATATATCTCAAAATTAACATAATTTTCAGATTTTGTTCCTATAATAACCATAAACGTGCCAAAATGTTCCTGTTTATAAATGATTGCATATCAAATAGCTATTAAAAAACCAAGCATAAAAAAATCTCGCATTTTGTACACCTACAATATATGGGAGGCGTAGTTCAGACCAGCACTGCTGTACCATGAAATATCTTTTTTAAAAAATTATTGAAATATTTTATGCGGAAATCAAACAAAATATTGTGAATACCCAAAATATTGTGTTTTTATTGAATGTTATTTTTTTGTAAATAATTGATTTCAAATTAATTAAAATAATGGCATAACAATAGAATGTGAGTCTCTAAATATTTGAGATATGCAACATCACATTATTTGTCCAAAGACAGGAGGACTGTTATTCCTTTCGGATTTTAAAAACAAAGATTACGAAGGATTACTTACATCAAGCGCACTCTATAAAATTATTTATAATCGAGGTAATGCTATAAATATATATGTAGACTATAAAATGATAACTCTTAAAAAAGAGGAGGTTCTTTTTTGTAAACCACTCAATACTGTTCAAGTTACTTATCAAAACGAAGCAGTAAAAGTAGTAGCATACAACAAAGATTTTTACAGATTGTCAAATACGGAAGAAGAAGCAAGCTTTTATTGGTTTTGGTATTTTGGGGTAAATCACCCTCACATTTTTAAACTTTCTGAAGCCGAACAAGATTTTTTCCGGATGATGTATGATTCTATGGAACGTGAGTTTAACCAATTTAATGGTTGCGTAGATACGGTAAGAGAGCTACTTAAAAGATTAATGAATGTCTCACTCATACGTGTAAAAGGTAGCCCTATTATTCCAGCCATAGGAGAAAGACAATTGCATATTATCAAAAAATTTAGCCTTCTTATTGAAGACCATTTTAGAAACAAGATAGCGTTTACAGACATTCCAAAGTTGCTTAATCATAAGCCTACTTATTTAAGCAAATTGGTAAAAAAGTACTTTGGCAAAAGCGCTGTAAAGAACGCTAAAGAAAAAATTATACTGGAGTCTAAACAAGCAAGCGCGCATATTGAAAAACGTATGGAAATTCAGTACCCATCTCGTCTTAACACATTTTCAGAAGCCGAACATCAACTATAACATGCAACAGCTATGAAAAAGAGATTAAAACATATAGTATTCCTTGTCTTATCAGGATCTCAGTTCTTTGTAGTCATAGTCTCTTATGTGTGGAAAATGTACTTTTTATCTGCTTTCGCGAAAGCAAAAAAAGAAAATATTTAAATAAGATGATACCAACGTAACCTCGACATATATGAGTGACAAAATACGTCTAAAAACATACTTGCTAAATAGCAGATAAACATTGGTTAGTAATGAGAAAATAGAGCTATTGCCTGCAACACAAATAATATCTAAGGGAAAAATGTATAGATATATCGGAAGTACTGTCATTCTATAGGCTGTACATCCATCATAACTTTACACTAAATAAAAACACAATGATTATGGACTATACAAATGACACCTCAACAATAATGGATAAAGTACTCTATGGTTTTTCGGAAGATACAATATTACTATCTGATACATTTAGAATCGCAAGTTTTTTAGAGACGACAAATCACTTTTTAAATAAAATTAATGAAAATAATTACACAAGCCGTTAAAGTAAATTAGAACAAACTAATATGAATAATCTCATAAACGACACAAAATTTCTTACCCTAGGTGGTGGCTGTTTCTGGTGTACAGAAGCTATTTTTCAAGAAGTAAATGGTGTGGTAAACGTCACATCAGGTTATAGTGGTGGCACGACTGACGATTGCCCGTCATATCAAACTATTTGTAAAGGAATGACTGGACACGCAGAAGTAATACAAATAGAATATGAACCTGAGATTGTTTCTCTTGAAGAATTGCTCATCATTTTTATGACCACGCACAATCCTACCTCGTTAAATCAGCAGGGTGCAGACAAAGGCACGCAATACCGTTCTATTATTTTTTACGAAACCCAAAGAGAAAAAGTAATTATAGATACAGTTATCAAAGAACTACAACCTTATTTTGAAAAGGCTATCGTTACTGAGATTAAGCCATTTAATCGTTTTTTTAAAGCCGAAGATCGACACCAGCAATATTACCAACTCAATAAGCAATTTGGCTACTGTACCGCAATTATAGAACCTAAACTGGTCAAATTTAGAAAGCAGTATGCAGAAAAACTTAAGAAATCTGCCTCCACCACATTATAAGACAAAAACACTATAAAACGACTATGAGAATCATTTTATCCATCCTTATATTTCTTGTCTTTTTTTCAGTAAGTGCACAATTAGACCAACACGCGCAACCCCAGCAACGCAATATTTCAAAGACCTTAAGCAAAGCCGAAAAAGATGCGGCAAACCTATACACAAAAGTACTTCCCGCAGTAGTTACCATATTTACACGCTCACAAGTCGCTACAAATACTGGTGTAAAAGAAAGCGGTGGCTTGGGTTCTGGTGTTCTCATTTCTGGTGACTGTCATATTCTTACTGCGGCACACGTAGTAGCTGGTAATTCAGAGATTGTAGTAAAAACCCTAGACGGTAAAATGCGTAAAGCAACGGTTCTTTTTAGTGAGCAAAGTGCAGATATTGCATTGCTTAAACTTACAGTACCTGATGCCTCACTAACACACGCCACTTTAGGAGATTCTAATGCACTTGCAGTAGGTCAAAACATTTATGCCATAGGAAGTCCTTATGGAATGGAACATTCATTTTCATCAGGGATTATTTCGGCATTTAGGGGTTTTGATAAGATTTATGATGGTACGGTAAAGGTCGAGTTTATACAAACAGATGCTGCTATAAATTCTGGCAACAGCGGTGGTCCTTTATTTAATTCTGAAGGTAATGTGGTAGGGATTGCTTCTAGCATTTTAACCGTTTCAGGCGGTTTTCAAGGCATAGGTATGGCGGTTTCTATTAATACCGCAAAAGATATTCTAGCTTTTGAAAACAGACCTTGGATGGGCATAGATGGTATCTTATTACAAAAGGAAGACTTTGCGCTTGTATTTAATAGCGCTCTAGAAGGTGGCGTTATTATACAAAGTATTGCTAAGGGTAGTCCAGCAAAAAAAGCAGGTTTACGTGCTGGATATATTAAAAGCACCATTAATGGTCGTGAGATGTTACTAGGTGGTGATATTGTTACTTCCATCAACGACCATAAAACCTGTCATACAGACTGCCTTTTGGCTGCAAGAACAGATATGCTAGATAAAGAAACACTAGCCGTTACATACGTACGCGCTGGAAAAACCTACACAACAACTCTTGATGTTTCAGAAACGAGACGCAATTTTTTAATTACTAATTAATTGAAGATGAAGCTAATTTTACATTTACTAATAGGAATGTTGTTGTTTGTTTCCGCTTTCGCGAAAGCGCAACAAAGTGAGGCACGGTTTTCAACGCAACAACTACCCAACAAAGAAGTATCCCATACCTTTTACGCCATAGGTAACACAGCCCAAGGCACCACTACACGATTGCAAGAAGTGCTTAACGGTTTACAAAAAACTACAGAAAACGTTCCAAAAGAAAGCACACTACTGTTTTTAGGAAACGCCATAAATTTAGAAGATAAAAACACGCTCCAACTACAAACCAAACTTGCTAATTCGTTTAATGGCACTTCCTATTTTATCCCAGGAGATACCGAGTGGTCGGGAGGTTTTGAAAATCTCAAAAACATTGAAAAAACCATAGACAAGGCTGTAGGTAAAAATACTTTTCAACCAGAGCGAGGCTGCCCTATGAAGCGTGTAAAAATTAATGATGAGGTAGATATGGTTATTATTGATTCTCAATGGGCGATAATGAATTGGGACGCATATGCTACACTTAATGAACATTGCGATATAAAAACCAAAGAAGAATTTTATGTAGAACTGGAAAGCACCATAAAAAAGAGTGAAGGCAAAACAGTCATTCTTGCTATGCATCACCCTGTAGAAAGCCTGGGGCGAGCTGGTTCTCAATTTAGTTTTGGGGTCAACCCACAAGACGTAAGTAATGTGCATTATAAAGAATTAAGTGAGCGAGTGGTCACTATTGCAAGACAAACCAAAAATGTAGTGTTATTAAGTGCTCACGACAACAGCTTGCAATATTTTGACATTAAGGGAATCCCAAATATCATAAGCGGTTCTGGAAGTGCAACTGCAAAGGTTGGTTCTATAAAAGGTGGATTCAGTAGTTCGCAATTGGGCTTTTCTAAAATAACTCAATTTAAAGATGGAGCAGTTTGGGTAAGTTTTTATGATGCGTCAAACGGTTTTAGTACGACTGTTTTTTCAAAAGAAGTGCGACCACCTTATGAAATGGTAGCAATGCAAGATTATAAGGAATATGAAAGTCCGCAGTATGTAAACAAATCTATTTATACGGAAGAAGAACTGGAAAGAAGTGGGTTTTATAAAGCACTTTGGGGAGAACATTACCGAGAGGATTATACCACAAAAATTAAAATAAAAACTGCTTTACTAGATACATTATACGGTGGTTTGAAGCCTTTACGCAAAGGGGGCGGACATCAGACCAATTCTATACGCTTGGTAGATAAAGATGGAAGACAATACGCAATGCGTAGCGCAAAGAAAAGTGCTCTTAGGTTTATACAATACTTCTTATTTAAAACAGAATATCTTGAAGCTGAAGTAGAGCAAACCTATTTTATTCAATTGTTACAAGATTACTGGACCACAGCAAATCCATACGGTGCATTAACCATAGGCGACCTTGCGGATGCTGTGGGCATTTTACACCCAAACCCAGCATTATATTACATTCCAAAACAGAATGCGCTAGGCAATTATAATGATGATTATGGCGATACTATTTATTTTATTGAAGAACGTTTATCAGACGGTCAGGAAGATGTAGCATCTTTAGGCGCAGGCGATAACATCATCAATACCCTTGAGCTTTTTGAAGAATTGCGCAATAAAGATGATGTTACCATAGATGAACGATTATACATCCGCACACGTATTTTTGACAACCTCATAGGCGATTGGGACCGGCACGCAGACCAATGGAAATGGAGCGAGACCGAAGATGAAAATGGTAAGATGCACTACCGCCCTATTCCACGAGACCGCGATCAGGTCTATTCAGATTTTGATGGATTTATTTTGGGAACATTGACCGCACTTACACCGCCATTACGTTTTATGCAGCGATATGATGAAAATTATAAGCACGTAAAATGGTATAACGATGCAGGAGATGATGTAGACCTCACAGTACTGAAAGACCATAAAAGAGAAGACTGGATAGAAGAAGCACAATTTATAAAAGCAAATATCACAGAGGATGTCATTGAAAAAGCATTTACACATCTTCCACCAGAAATAGACCAAGAAAAAGTAACTCGTGTAAAGAAAGCACTCAAAGGCAGATTAGCAAACATTGAGAGTAATGCAAATGATATGTTTGAATACCTATCTCGTTGCGTTCTTATTACAGGAACAGATAAGAAAGATTTATTTATTATTACTAGAATGCCGGATGGCAAGACTAGAATTATAGGTGAGCGCCAGACCCAAGAAGAAATGGGCGAAGTGTTCTGGGATGTTACATATGATAGAAGTAATACCAAGGAAATATGGATTTATGGTCTTGCAGATGATGACACTTTTAAAGTAGAAGGTAATGGCAATAAAACCATTCATATAAAAATCATTGGTGGGAACGGGAACGACACGTACCAAGCACTCAATCGCAAAAACCTCAAAGTGTACGACCATAAAAGTGAACAAAATACCTTTAGTCAGCCAGTTGCAAAAATGCTTTCAGATAATTATGACCTTAACACCTATTATTTTAAAAAGCACCGCAGGGATTTAAGCAATATCACACCGCTTTTAGGCTTTGACCCAGATGATGGTTTAGGAATAGGCGCACGCTTTAATTATCAAAAAAACTCATTGGTTAGAAACCCGTTTACAGATGAACATCATTTAGGACTCACTTATTTTTATGAAACAAGTAGTGTGAATGCCTCTTATTCTGGAGAATTTGCATACATTTTTGATAAAGTAAACTTTGGCCTAGAAGCAGGTTACAGCAGCCCTAACTATACCAATAACTTCTTTGGTTTTGGGAATGAGACCGAAAATTTTGAAGATGATTTTGGAAGAGATTTTAACCGGGTTCGTACACGACGTTTATCGGTTGCGCCATCTCTCATTTTTAGAGGCTATCAAGGAAGCGAGATTAAACTGGGCGTACGTTACGATAATTATGAGATAGAAAATACTGCCGACCGTTTTATAGCACAAGCAGGCATAAATCCAGAGAACTTTGAAGGTCAAAATTTTGGGAGTATAGAAGCCTCGTATGAGTATGACAATCTTAAGAATGCCGTGGTTTCAAAAGCGGGACTAGGATTTAAACTTACCGCTGGCTACACATCTAACTTAGAAAACAGCAACAGCTTTGGATACCTTATTCCTGAAGCACGTATTGCAACCAAATTAGATAATCGTGGCACACTCATTCTCGCTTCAAAAGTAAAAGGACAAATAAATTTGAGTAACGAGTTTGAGTTCTACCAAGGAGCAACTATAGGCGGTAACGATGGTTTAAGAGGTTTTAGAAACGAGCGCTTTACAGGCAAACAATCTTTTTACCACAGTACGGATTTTAGAGTCTCATTAGGTAGATTACGTAATGGAATTGTACCTATTGCCGTGGGTGCCTATGCGGGATTTGATTATGGACGCGTATGGTTAGAGAATGAAGATTCAGATGAGTGGCATACATCACCTGGTGGAGGTGTTTATTTTAAGATGGGAGGATTTGCAGCACTCAACTTTGCTTATTTCAATTCTGATGAAGGTGGACGTATCACATTTGGATTAAGTCTTCCTTTTTAAAAAAACAAGTATTATGGGAATTTATACAATATCACATCAAAAAGTAGAAACAGAGGTACATAAAATCATTCAATACCTCGCCGCTACAGCAAATAGCTTTCTGCCTAAGAAAAAAGACGATAGTCATATCAACCTAAAATCATTGACGGGTTGTGGCTGTATAACCACAAGACCTTTAAACCAAAACAATGATGTTTTAGCTTTTAGTTATTCATCCTTTTCAATAGAATGGTGGGTAGGAGATACTGCTAAAATTAAGTTTCCTTTACAAGGGAAGTCGCACAGCGAAGTCTTAAACTGGATAGGACTCAGAGCAATAGAAAGTGGTATTTCATTGCCTTTAAAATACGAAATGCATTACCAGTTGCCCTACAAAACCATAACCGATAATTACGTATATCATCTTGAAAATATACCAAGATTAAAGCAGATTATGCATTATAGACTTATGGCACACCTTGCGTTAGAAGACGCGCTTCAGGAATTTAAACCACATTCAGAAATTCGAGTCTGGCCACATCATTTTGATATTGCCTCGCTCTATACGTTCAATAAAAGGAAACGTCATAGTATAGGCTTAGGAATGGCACTTCCAGATGATAATTATTCAAACTTTTATCTATATGTAAAAGGTTACGCAGGAGAACTTGCTGTGAATGTAAATAATATATCTGAGTTAAAAAACGGCTATTGGAACACAACTTTTAATGGTGCTGTGCTTGAACTTAGTGATAAAAGCACAATCAAGGAAGGATATCAATTTTTTAAAGAAGCAACACATAAACTCAAAGCAGGAGGTAGGGTATGAATGAACTTTATTAATGGTCTTAAATTTCGTAAAGTTCGCTTTCGCGAAAGCGAACGATGGAGCTTTAGGACTGCAAGGAGAGTGTAAAGGTAAGACGCAACACACTAATTAAACAGTAAAAGGAACAAGATATGGAAGCAATAAAACTTTTTGGAAAAGCTACTTGCCACAAATCTCAATTTTATAAGCAATGGCTTACTGATAATCACATACCGTATGATTTTTACGAACTGGAAAATAATGAAATGAATCAAGATTTTTTGACCCTATTTTATGCTAACGGACAGCAACATTTCCCAACCATTGTCATAGGGAACAAAACGTTGAGAAACCCTGAGGTAAGTAAAATTGGGAGACAGCTTATTACAGCTAGTGTAGAACAGTTAGAAGAAGGATATTCTGAAGTAAGTTTTAAACAGCAAAAGTATGCCGTGACCAAAAAAGTTTTTAATGACGGAAAGAGTGTAAAAGTTTATGCTCAAAACTTAAGCGATAATGATGTTATTTCATTCAACCTTTACTATACAAAAGCGGGAATACAGCTTAAGCCCTGTGAGATAACTGAGGAGAAAGTAACAAGATTTTTAAAGCAATACCGATACACAAACTATGGGGCGAGTCTTTACTCAAAGCAAATGGGAAAAATGTATAATCACTTCGGAACTATGGATATTTCAAGAGCTGTGTAACCCTAAGATATTTGTGCATCACTAAAACATAACTACAAAAACCAATAAAAATGAACACATTAAAATTATACGGAGCCGATTGGTGTCCCGATTGCCGAAGGGCAAAAGCATACTTAAAAGAAAACAACATTCCCTTTGACTTTATTGATGTGGATTTAGATGAAAGCGCCACACGCCTGATTGAAACAATCAATAACGGAAAGCGTATTATCCCAACCATAGATTTAAATGGGACCACCTATACCAACCCAAATAATGCAGAGCTTGCAGATGTTTTAGGTATTAATGATGCAGGCGTTGTACAGTTGTTCGGCGCAGACTGGTGCCCAGACTGTCGCAGAGCAAAAAGTTACCTTGCAGATAATGGGGTCAACTTTCAATTTATAGATGTAGATGAGCACAAGTGGGCAACGGATGCGGTTGAAAAAATAAACAACGGAAAGCGTATCATACCTACCGTGTTAATAGACGGAAAACCACATACTAATCCTGATAACGCCACTTTAAAAGCATTGTTGAATATCGATGTAAAAAAAGAACATAAGGTATATGATACGATAATCATCGGTGGTGGTGCCGCAGGATTGACGACTGCTATTTATGCGCAGCGCGACCGTTTTGATAGCATCATTTTAGAAAAGAAAACTATTGGCGGCAATGCTTTTTTAACACAAACCATTGAAAACTATCCTGGTTTTACAAATATTTCTGGTCCAGATTTAATGGATAAAATGGAAGAACAAGCCCGAACCTACGGCGCAACCATAGCCACAGGAGTTGATGTGGAATCCATTGAAAAGAAGGACAATAAATTCTATGTAAAATCTGCTACCGAGACTTACATTGGTCGTAGTGTTGTGGCGGCTACGGGGTCAACCTATAGACGTTTGCATATTCCTGGAGAAGAGGAATTAATAGGCTCTGGAGTGCATTTTTGTGCTACCTGTGATGGAGCATTTTATCGCGATAGAACTGTCGTAGTTGTAGGTGGAGGAAACAGCGCCCTAGAAGAGGGCATCTTCTTGTCCAGCTTTGCTAAAGAGGTGAAGATTGTACACCGTTCCGAAGCATTTACGGCATCACCTACATATACCGAGAAACTGCCCAAAATGGATAATGTACAAACGTATATGAACAAAACTTCCTTAGAATTTGTGTCAGATGATAAGGACCAGTTTGTCGGGTTAAAAGTGAAAGACAACGCTACAGGAGAAGAAGAACTTATCGAGGGAGATGGCACGTTTATTTTCATCGGATTAATTCCAAATACAAAAGTTTTTGAAAACGTAATAGACTTAAATAAGCAAGGGTTTATCACCTCAACCGGCTTGGCAAAAACCTCTGTAGAGGGCATTTTTGCGGCGGGTGATTGTCGTGAAGGAGCCATAGCTCAAGTGGCAGCAGCTACTGGAGAAGGTGTGCTTGCCAGTTATGGTCTTAAAGATTACTTAAAGCACTAAGCAATGCAAGAGTGGTATGTACCCATAACCATTTTACCAGGTATCTGTTTGCTCATTCTATCTACTTCAAATATTATGATAGACTTGAGCAGAGAGATAAAGTCACTTATTAATGAAAATGAAGGGGATGCTTCCACTTTAATTGAACGTAAACTAAAGCAGCTTAAACTCATTAACAGTGCCATGGCACTACTGTATTTATCGGTAGTAAGTTTTGTGCTTTCGGCACTCTTTTCTGGACTAAAGGAAAACGTGGGTTGGAATTTTCAAGGAGATATTTATGTGCTCTTTTTAGGAATATTGGTAGCAATACTAGCACTTTTAAGCTTGATGTTATATTCTTTTAGAGCAGTAAGACTAAGGCAAGACCAGTACCATAAAAATTGTTAGAAACTATAATGAACCCGTTAATGAATTCAATACTTAAAACTAAGAATAGTAAAAAACGCACTTTACTTTGAAATGAAAAATGTACAATGTTAAAGGAGTACCCTATGTCTTAGCGCCTAGATAAAAATGCTCTTTTTAAACTGTAAATAATTAGTAACCATAAATAATTTAATAACCAATAAATACAAACATTATGAAATTTATCACAAAAAAAATCCATTCGTACTTAGATTACCCAGTAGCAATCTCTTTAATTGCGTTGCCATTTTTATTAAATTTAGGAGAATCCAATCCCATAGCCTTTTACCTTTCAGTTGTAGTAGGTTTTGCCGCCTTGATTTTGACTATCCTTACAGACCATCAAACAGGTCTTTTCCCTGTTATCTCATACCGTTTGCATTTACTCGTAGACGGCGCGGTAGCAGTATTATTTATTTTGGCACCATTTATTTTTTCTTTTGAAGGGATTGACGCTTACTTCTACTGGATTAACGGTGCTGCCGTGCTACTAGTGGTCTCACTTCATAAAAAAGAAGTTCAATACCCTGTTATGCAAGCATAAAAAAGCTTTTACACAAAATAAAGCCTGTTTTCTAAAGTCATAAATTGATTTTTAGGAGACAGGCTTTTTAAGTTTTATGCTTTTGCGAAAGCGAACCTTGTGAGGCCTTCTACCCGTAGGTGAGGTTGACATCCATTGGGAGCGTGATGCTATAAATAAAGACTGAGATGCACAGTATTATTAGGAGCACCAACAAATAAAGCAAACAGCATAACCCCATAATCACGGGAGAAAGCAAAGCAAATCTACTTTAAAAAATATGAGTCATTAAAGACTAAGAGAGAAGTAGTAAAGAGTAACTAAGTCATAAAGTTAAATCACCATAATACACGCTATTTATATACTCACACGCTTCATTTTACACAAGTGATATAGAATCATAATAATAACGATAAAATTGCTCTATAGTAGTATTTGACAAATCTAAATGATACTCACAAATGTGCATCTTGAAGGTTTTATGGTACTTTTGCTCATCATTTTATACGAAAGTGAATAATGTACAATTTTGGAGGAATAACCTCTATTTCAACCCCTTGATAACGACGCTATATTTGGATTATAAATAATTAATAATCATAAAAAAACAATATTATGCGATTTATCACAAAAAAAATTCACTCGTACTTAGATTATCCCGTAGCAGTCTCTTTAATGACCCTACCCTTTTTATTAGGCTTAGGAGAATCTAATCCTATTGCTCTTTATCTTTCTGTAATAGTAGGTGTTGCAGCTTTAGGTCTGACAATACTCACTGACCACCATACAGGGCTGCTCCCTATTATCTCATACCGTTTACACTTGCTTGTAGATGGTGCGGTAGCCGTATTATTCATTTTGGCACCATTTATTTTTTCTTTTGAAGGACTTGACGCTTATTTCTATTGGATTAATGGTGCTGCCGTACTACTAGTTGTTTCTTTACATAAAAAGGAAGCTTAAAAACTCTGTATAACAGCGTAAAACTTAGATATACAATAAAGCCTACCCCCTAAAATCAGTTAATGACTTTAGGGGGTAGGCTTTTTAAGTTTTACGCTTTCGCGAAAGCAAATCACAAAACGTTCAACTAAAGAGAAAACAATAAAAACACGGCTAGCTTCAATAACTTTAAAAATAACGGCAGCAAAAAATATTGAAATTATCATATTATATTCAACTACTTTTATCTTCTAAAAAACTTCTATGAAAATACCCCGTACATTCAAATCAAACAAAGAGAAACTTTTATAGGCTTGGATGCTTAAATAGGTATGGTTATATTTCTAATGAAGTGTTACTATGTTTAAACGCAAAGCGATTTATTTTTTATATTTATAAACAAAATACAACTCTTATTATATATGAAATTAGATTATTCAAGTTTAAAAGATGAAAGTCTGTTAACGTTAACCGATTTTAGCTGTGGACCTGCGATGAATCTTTTAAATAGAAAGGGATTGTATAAGATACTTTGGGCAAAAGACAGAGATACTACCATTATAGTAGATGGGTATAGATTACAAATAAAAAAGAATCAGGTTGCATTTTGTACGCCGCTCAATATTGTCGAGATGGAAAAAGATGCTGGACTTACTGCAGTAATTTTTAATCGTGAGTTTTACTGCATACGCGACCACGATACAGAGGTATCTTGCCAAGGGTTTCTATTCTTTGGTTCTTCGCTACCGCCTGTGATTACCTTATGTGAAAAAGATGTAGCGAGTTTTGAGGCGATGTTTCTTATCCTACGAGAAGAGTTTGAAACAAAGGACCATATTCAAGGCGAAATGCTTCGCTCTATACTAAAACGTTTGCTCATTAAAGCAACTCGATTAATTAAAATAGAAAATTCTGAAGAAGATATTCCTAAACCACAATATGATATGGTGCGACAGTACCATCTTTTAGTAGAACAGAATTTTAGAGAAAAACATCAGGTAGCAGACTATGCAGAAATGCTCTTTAAATCACCCAAAACACTTTCCAATTTATTTAAAAAATCTGGAGATAAATCACCTTTAAAAGTCATTAATGAACGTATTGTCTTAGAGGCTAAAAGACTACTCTTTTATTCTGATAAAACTGCTGAGGAGATAGGCTATGAAGTAGGGTTTTCTGAGCCTGCGCATTTCTCTAAGTTTTTTAAAAATCAAGTAGGTTCACCACCTTCCACATTCAAAAAACAGTTTAAAGAGAGTTTGTAATTACTCCTCTTACTCCGTGTTAATAAAAGAAGCCCAAGAAAAGTCTATAGGTGCATCAAAAAACACTAGTGATGAGATTTGCCATCATAAACTGACCTATAAGTATATTAATATCCATAATACTGGCTTTTGACCAACCGTTGTCAAAAAATTCAAGAATAGTCTTGCGATTCAAGTTTCCTCTATGAGCAATAGTTTTTTGTGAATTTAGCCAAAGCGTTTAATTTTTTACTAAGTCAAGAAGTACCTATTCTAAATTCAATAATAGTACTTTCGGTTAATTCTAATTTCTTACTCTTTTCTTTTAAATACGATACCCAATAATGAGATTTATTTGTTTCACTAACCACAAAACCTACAAGAAGCTTTTCGATTTCATTTAGACTTGTTTTTGCTCTTGACAGTTTACCGTATTTCTCTAGTTGGTTTTCAGAGTAGGTAAGTATTTTGTGAAAATTGGGTATAAAATTGTGTTCTTTTCAACTATTTTTAATTCTTTAATAGATTTCTCGGATAATTACTATTTTGAAAATTGCTTTTCACTTTTTTTAATTAGGTATCCGTTTGGTAATTATTTCTATACAAAGATGTGCTAAGTTGTATCTTAATGAAATATTAAAACCGTCCTTATACTCAGATGTTTTTCTTAAAAAATATTGGTTGTTAGTTGTTTGTGATAAACCAAAAAGAACAGCTCACCTATGGCGAGCTGTTGAGAGTAAAACTGCATAATTTAGGGATTATGCAAATGCAGTTTCTAATGGGGCAACAACAGGAAAATCTACAGGTATTCTCGTCGTGTTGTTTATGTAATTTGAGATGGTTTTATCGCCCACTAAAGAAATAGTATCTATCAAATTTTCTTTAGTCCAACCAGCATCAAAGAAATTTTTTAGAACACTGGCGTCTGTATTACCACGATTTTCTGTAATGTTTTTTGCAAGTTTTGCCAATGCAAATCTTGGGAAAGTAAAAACACCCAATTTTGTTATTACAAAAGAAGGTAAATTATTGAAGCAAGGTTTATATGGAAGGCAAATGATAATATGTCATAAAACGATTACAAAAAAGAGGATTGAACATCAGCGATAAGAAACTTAGTGACCTTTTCAAAAATCCTTTCTACTGTGGTTTAATAGTTAACAGCCTTATTCCAGAAGAGATAGTAGAGGGTTAACATGTAGCTCTTATTAGTCGTCAAGTATTTCTCAAAATTCACTAACCTTCTCAATGCTGGAGCCGAAACTAGAAATTACAGAAGAGACGATAAAAACTGGGTCAATTACATTTTCTGGGGATCAGGCAAATAATTTCTGGAGTCTAAAGAGGAAAAATTGAATATCTCTTACGCCTCTTTGATTGGCTCTAAATAGTTTAATTTTAGAATTAAATGATTCAGCATTGGCATTTGTATTTCTATTATCAAAGAAATTCAAGATCGTCTTAAGATGATATTTAATACTATTTCCAGCTGTATTGAAGTTTTTAAATTCTAATACTTTTGTATACTCAAGCCAGAGTTCAAACCTTTTTTTGGCACTTACTTTAGATGTCTCTTCATAAATACTTCTAAACTCTAGAGTATGTCTATAAGCCTTTTCAATGTTTGGGTAGAGTTTGAACATTAATTCAGCTCTTTGTTTTTGATTATTAGTCCAATCGCTTGGTTTTTTAGCTATAACATATCTGCACCTAGCCAAGAGTTGCTTTTTTGTATCACCATTAGATAAGAGTATTGGTTTGTATTTCTCGCCTTTTTTTTTAGCATCCTCAATGGCTTTGTTTTCATCTTCTATA
This sequence comes from uncultured Dokdonia sp., assembly GCF_947492815.1. Taxonomy (GTDB): domain Bacteria; phylum Bacteroidota; class Bacteroidia; order Flavobacteriales; family Flavobacteriaceae; genus Dokdonia. The sequence goes on along the minus strand of NZ_CANLOB010000003.1, from coordinate 186,899 downwards.
GCTTTCCATCTATGTTGTATCCTAACATGCTGTAAAGCTTCTGTTACCAGTTTTACGACATGGAATCTATCTGTGACAATTTTAGCATTAGGAAAACAGATCTTAGCTGTTAAATTCATATTATTAGCCATATCCAGAGTGACTTCTTTGACCTGTTTACGTTTTTCTAAAGGTATTTTTTCAATAGCAGCTACAAGATCTTGGCTTCTGACTCCTTTCACACAAGCTACCAACGTACCTTGTTTGCCGCGCCCATTCTTATTGGTTAAATACGTGTAGATCTCTCCTTTAGATAGGCTTACTTCATCAAGGCTTAAATAGGCCCCTATGTTATCTGGATAAATCAGATAATCTTCGCAATGTGGCTTTTGTTTCCACTTATCAAATCCGCTGATTTGTTTTTTATAATGGCGTTGTAGAGTCCGCGAGTAGATACAGTAATAACTTGCTATATTACTTATCGTATCTTCTCGGGTCTCTACCTGTAGCTTTTAAAAAAGCTGAGAGTTCAGATGTTAATTTACTGCCCTGTGCTATGAATGAGTAATCATTTTTAATCTCTATACGCTTAGTCTTTTTATCACGCCAACGCCTAGTCTTTATATGAAGATAAACAGCCTTGCCTCGCATGGGAAAGTCTTGTATTTGTTTGCTGCTAATAAATCCTTTAGACTCGTATTCTTGCTTTGAATACCCTGGAGGCAATGTATTCTTTTCTTCTAGGTAAATATGGAATGTATCTTTTTTTGAGTAAATATATCCTAATTCCTTGAAAGCTGTAATCGTAAAATAATCAAGTAAATCCGATGGCAATAGTGCCGATAATATTTCTAAATGCAATCGATCTGTTTTATACGCCTAAGATAACTAATCCCCATAAATTATCGTTGAGCCATGAAAACGGGAACTTTCAAAATAATATTGAAAACTCCCGTTTAGCGACCTCGAAGGGATTCGAACCCCCAACCCTCAGAGCCGAAATCTGATGCGCTATCCAGTTGCGCCACGAGGCCATTGTAAAATTCTTGTGCAAATGTATTGTTTATTGACTAACCACAATAAATTCTGACCTACGATTTAATTGATGTTCTTCTTCTGAGCATTCTACTCCATTAGAACATTGATTTACCAATTCCTTCTCTCCATAACCTTCACCTGTAATTCTACTAGCATCTATCCCTTTACTAATAATATATGCTACAGTAGATTGCGCCCTTCTATCCGAAAGTAACAAATTATAAGCGTCACGCCCTCTACTATCTGTATGAGATCTTGCACTAATTTTCATAGTAGGTATTTGACGCATTGCAGAAACTACTTTTAAAAGTTCGAGAGCTGCATCTGGACGAATGTCTGATTTATTAAAGTCAAAATAAATAGGTTTGAGATCCAGCAGTTTTGCTAAATCATCCCCTAGTTTCACCTCTGTCACTCTTTTCTCTAATTCAAGATCTCTGGTAAGTGTCTCATTTGCAGAAGGTGTTGTTATGAGCGCTTCCTTAGAATAATATAGATCAGCGCTAGCTCTCACTATATAACGCTCATTACAACTAGTCATAAAAGAATATTGACCATTTTTAGAAACAGTCACTTCTTCTATTAACTCATTATCTTGATTTAACAATTGTACTTGAGCATCAGAAATAATTTCTTTCGTGTCTTGATCTTTAATAACTCCTTTTATTGTGATATCACAAGTAGGTTCAGGCAATTCTTTTTGCACAAATTTATAGATATCATCACTTCCCATACCACTTTTTCTACTAGATGAGAAAAAACCTGTTTTTGTACTATCATTCACAATAAAAGCAAAATCATCACTAGAACTATTGATAGGATTCCCAAGACTTAGTATCGTAACTTCTTCTTCAGATGGATGTGTTATGTAAATGTCTAATCCTCCTAAACCAGGATGACCATCTGACGCAAAATAAAGATGACCAGAATCACTTATATAAGGAAAAGATTCTCTTCCTTCTGTATTAATAGGTCTTCCTAAGTTTTCAGGGGTTCCATAGGTTGTCTCTCCCGAAGCTTCGTCATCAATAAGTGCTACTCGCCAAATATCTGAAGAGCCAACAGTACCTGGCATATCTGATGCAAAGTATAAGAATTTGCCATCCTTGCTTAATGTAGGATGCGCACAGGAATATTCTTTATCATTAAAAGGCAACTCCGCAGCCCTACTCCAACCTTTCTTAGTTTTTATTGTTTTGTAAATTTTAAGCTTGTTAACACCTTCAGTAGATTTACCGTATGTGTTTTCTGTATAATTATTTCTGGTAAAATACATGGTATTTCCATCTTCTGAAAAACAACTAGTACTCTCGTGAAATTTTGTGTTTAACTTTTTAACAAACTCCTTAGGAGGTGTGAGGCTACCATCTTCTTTAATAGTAGACCAATATAAGTCTAAGAAGGGCTGATTATTCCATTTATGGATTCTTCTTGAAAACACCCCTGTATCTCTAGCAGAAGCAAAAACTAACTGGTTTTTATAGTACGCAGGACCAAAATCAGAATAACGAGAATTAATCTCGCGTATCATATCTACTTTATAATCGCTTTTCTTATATCCGCTTACAGAAACATAATCAGGCTGTGCTATAAATAATTTAGCTCTATAATCTTCCCCTCCTAAAGAAGCAAACAAATGCATTGCCTCATCAGCTTTTGCATATTCTTTTACAGCCCTTAATGTTTGGGAATATCTAAAATAAAATTCTTTAGAAACGGAATCTTTATACTTCTGAGAAATCTTTGTATACCACTCTTCAGCTTCTGCGTATTTTGCATTAAAATAATATGCATCTGCAATACGGGTATACATCTTAAAAGACTCATACCCCTCTGATGCTAAATCCTTATAGATTTTTATAGCATCTATATATGCATATTGTGAAAACTTTTTGTCTGCTCGTGCTAGTTTAGATTGCTGCCCAAAACTAGATCCTATACATACTAACATTACTAATAATGTTAATCGTAAACACATTCTCTTACTCATTGTAATGATTCATGATTAATAACAATGGGGGAGTAGCTTATTATTTTGACTGTAAAGATATTAAATTAGTTAAGTATATACCTTAGAACTAGTTAAGTTTAGTTTTCACAATTTTAGCAATGGTACCACCATCAGCTTTTCCTGCTACTTTTGCATTTACTTGTCCCATTACTTTACCCATATCTTTCATACCAGCAGCACCCGTAGCGGCAATAACCTCATCTACAATAGCAGCAATGGCATCCTCACTCATTTGTTCTGGAAGGAATTGAGCAATCACCTCAGCTTGAGCTAGTTCTGGATCGGCTAAATCGGCGCGTCCTTGTTCGTTAAAAATTTTCGCACTATCCTTACGTTGCTTAACAAGTTTTTGTAATAGTTTAAGTTCTTGCTCTTCTGTTAGTTCTTCTTTAGCTCCACTTTCAGTTTGTGCCAATAGTATCGCAGATTTCACAGCGCGCAAAGAGGTTAAAGCATTTTGATCTTTTGCCTTCATTGCTTCTTTCATCGCTGTCATTATAGCTGTTTGTAAACTCATATTTTTTTGCTTTCGCGAAAGCGTATATAAACGCCTTCTTATTAGGATTGCGAAGATAAAAAAGAAACCTGAAAGCTATGGTATAACTCTCAGGTTTCAGGTCTATCAAGTTGGCTCTTTCTCTAATCTACATTATCGTGTAAAAAAGAATTATTACTACGTAACTGTATATCTTCATTCTCATCTGTAGATAAGGTAGTACGTGATAAGTTTCCTTCCTTATCTGGTGTTTTATCATCTAGATCAATCCCCATACGTTTATACGCAGGTTGTTTCTCTATTTCTTCAATACGTGATTGATTGTGATGGAACTTATAATTAAATTCCTTCATCTTACGTTTACGCTCTGCAGCGCGATCGACTAAAAGTTTAGAAATAGGACTATTCATAGGGTCTACTTCTTCTTCTTTTTCATCTTCTGGAGTTACCTCTGGCGCAATTGTTTTCTTTTCAAATACAATGGTTTCCTCTTCTACTTGTGTGTCTTCAGATGCCTTTGCTGCAGCAAGACTATCTTCTACCTCCATATAGTCTTCTAAGCTGTAACGCTTTTCTCCTTCAGTAGAAAGTTCTGTTACTGGAATAATCTCAATAGGATCTTTTACCTCTATAGCTTCAATATCTTCTTCAAGTTCAAAAAGAACAGGAGCTTCTGTCACTTCTTCTTTCTTTACAGGTTCTTCTTCTGCATGCATAGGAAGATCAAATGATAACATTCCGGTAACTTCTTCTTGAGCTGGGGGTGTTTCTTCAACGATAGTCTCCTCTTGACGAACCGTAGTGTCTATGATTTCAAAATCATCTTCAGATACAGCAAGCACCTCTTCATATACCACATCAATATCTCTGATAACATCTGTAGTAGGTATCATTTTTAAATCTACCGCTTCTTTCTTAACAAGAACAGCAGGTTTTTCTTCAAAGTCGTCTAAGTCTAATGTGTGTACTATTTTTTCTGGTACTACTGGCACTACAACTTCTGGAGTAACTTCTTGAATATCTTCTAAGATAGTCGTTGTTTCTTGAGTAGTAGCTTCTGGCATTAAATCATGCTGTGCCTTTTGCTCTTCTTCAAGTGTATGTATAATTTTTTTAGACTCAATATTTACAATATCATCTTGTTGTTCTACATTAAATCCTGTTGCTATAATTGTAACAGAAATAGCTTCTCCAAGCGCTTCATCTTCACCAACACCCATAATAATATTTGCACTATTACCTGCTTCTGCTTGGATATGATCATTAATCTCTCCGATCTCATCTATAGTGATCTCATCACTTCCTGATACGATAAGTAATAATACATTTTTAGCACCTGTAATCTTATTGTCATTAAGTAATGGAGAATCCAATGCCTTTGTAATTGCTTCAAAAGCACGATTAGATCCACTCGCTGTAGAGCTTCCCATGATAGCAGTCCCACTATTACTCAATACAGTTTTAGCATCACGAAGGTCAATATTTTGTGTATAGTGATGTGTAATTACTTCTGCAATACCTCTAGAAGCTGTGGCAAGTACTTCATCTGCTTTACTAAAACCAGCTTTAAAACCAAGGTTTCCGTATACTTCTCTTAGTTTATTGTTATTAATAACAATAAGAGAGTCTACTTGAGAACGTAAACGATCTACCCCTCGTTGTGCCTGTTCATTACGCATCTTACCTTCAAACTGAAAAGGAATGGTTACAATCCCTACGACAAGGATTTCCATTTCTCTAGCCATTTTTGCAATTACTGGTGCAGCTCCTGTTCCTGTACCACCACCCATTCCAGCAGTAATAAAAATCATCTTCGTATTAGTGCCTAGCATTTCTTTAATATCTGCTTCACTCTCGATAGCAGCCTGCTCTCCCACTTCAGGGTTTGCTCCAGCCCCAAGACCTTCTGTAAGCCCTACTCCCAATTGTATTTTAATAGGCACTGTACTATTTTCTAATGCCTGTGCATCTGTATTGCATATCACAAAATCCACCCCTTTTATACCTTGGTGAAACATGTGATTTATTGCATTACTTCCTCCTCCTCCTACACCAATAACCTTTATAACATTACTCTGGTTTTTAGGTAGATCAAATGTAATTCCATCAAATTCTGTCGTACTCATATTTTTGATTTTAGCCCCTTTATTACTTTTTTCGTTTCCGCTTTCGTACTTCGACTAAGCTCAGCATAAACTTCTGCGTCACTGTATTCCTTGAAAGCGTATATATTTTATTTTATTTTAATTAACCTGTTATGCGTCGTACTTAGCAACTACTCTGCATTATCTAAAAAGTCTTTAAACTTTTCTGCCCATCGATCAAAAATGCTCTTCTTGGGCGCTGTTGGAGTTTGAATAGTCTCTTTAGGAGATGTATCAATCTCTTCATTTATTAGTGTTTCTTCTTGCACATCTTTAACCTCTTCTTCTGCGCTATTGTACAGTCCTTGCTCAAGACTATTCATAACAAGTCCTACTGCTGTTGCAAACAACGGACTCGTGGTTTCAGAATCGCTATCACCAGCTAAATGTTCATTAGGATATCCGATACGTGTATCCATCCCTGTAATATATTCTACTAATTGCTTGAGGTGTTTTAATTGAGAGCCTCCTCCTGTTAATACAATCCCAGCAATTAATTTTTTCTTTTGCTCTTCATGACCATAATTCTTTATCTCTAGGTATACTTGCTCAATAATCTCTACAACCCTAGCATGTATAATTTTAGATAAGTTCTTTAATGTAATTTCTTTAGGATCACGTCCTCTAAGTCCTGGAATAGAAACAATCTCATTGTCTTTATTTTCTCCTGGCCAAGCAGATCCAAATTTTATCTTTAAAAGCTCTGCTTGTTTTTCAATGATAGAACAGCCTTCTTTTATATCTTCAGTAATCACATTTCCTCCAAAAGGTATCACCGCAGTATGACGTATAATACCATCTTTAAAAATAGCGAGATCAGTTGTTCCACCTCCTATATCGATAAGGGCAACCCCTGCTTCTTTTTCTTCCTGACTCAATACAGCATCTGCCGATGCTAGTGGTTCTAATGTAATTCTATCTAAATTTAATCCTGCACTTTTTACACAACGTCCTATATTTCGAATAGAAGCTACTTGCCCCACTACGACATGAAAATTAGCCTCTACACGACCTCCATACATTCCTACAGGCTCTTTAATTTCGCTTTGGCCATCTACTTTGTATTCTTGTGGCAACACATGAATAATTTCTTCTCCAGGTAACATGACCAATTTATGCACCTGATTGCATAAAGCATCAATATCATTACTATCTATAACAGCATCTGCATTTGTTCTAGTGATATAATCACTATGCTGCAAACTTCGTATGTGTTGTCCTGCAATACCAACAACAACATCTTTAATCTTAATACCAGATACACTCTCTGCATCTTGAACAGCTTGTTGAACAGATTGTATCGTTTGGGTAATATTATTTACAACACCACGATGCACTCCTAAACTTTTAGATTTTCCAATCCCTAGAATCTCAACTTTATTATATTCATTGTAACGACCTATCATAGCTACAATCTTTGTTGTACCTATATCTAGTCCTACTGCGATATTTTGTTGTTCCATATTACTATCGTTTAGAGTGTATACTAAAAGTACATACTCATGACCCCTTATACTTTTTTACAAACCACTTGATTAGCATATTTAAGATTAATGAGCTTATATACACTTAGTGTTTTGTCTTTTGTTGCTTTCTGATAGAAAGCTTTATAATTGTTAAGCTTATGTTCTAAGCTTGTTACTTCTCCCAATACAATTTTATAGTTCAATTTTCTAGGGATAAGTACATATTGATTGTCTTTTTGTTTATTGACACCAATAATGTGTTTATTTAGAAAATCATCATTTTTTATATATAAAATCAACTGTGTTATTGTAGGTATATCTTTTTTAGTAATTCCATTTACAATAGGTACTCGCGCCGAAAAATTCTCAGAGAGCGGCATTTCCTCTCCTTCTTGATCTATATAAAATGAAGTATTACCATATACACGAGCGATAGGCTTTCGCTGTTCAATAGCGACTCCTACTGTTCCTGCTACGGTAACATAAACATCTGCATTTTTGACAATTGGATGCGACTTCACTCGCGATTCCATCTCATTCAAAGCTAATTTTTCTTTAGGCATACCCGTAACATTGCCTTCACTTTGTATTAACAATTTATCAACGGTATTTCTGGTCACAAAAGGAGTACTTTCATCTTCAAATTGAATGGCTACTTTAGCTACCGTTCTCGTACTATTACGATGTGATGCAAATGCATACAAAAGCACTGTCAATAACAGTAACCCAGATAACTTTATGTAATTCCAGTTAATACGCATTTTTAAAGAATTCAGTTACTTTCAATATTTCTACTCCTATATCTCCAGCCCCCATCATCACTATAACTTTCTGAGAAGCTTTTTTTATATTTTCTAATAGATGCTCTTTTGTTACTAATCGTTTTTTTTCAAGTTTTATTTTTTCTAACAACACTTTACTTGTTACACCTTCAATAGGCAACTCTCTTGCCGGATATATATCTAACAGAAAGACTTCATCAAATTGCGAAAGTTGCACTGCGAAATCTTCCATAAAATCTTGTGTCCGACTAAACAAATGTGGTTGAAAAACAGCTAATACTGGTATCTCAGGATACATTTCTTTCACACTTTGATATACCGCCGCTATTTCTGTAGGATGATGTGCATAATCATCAATAAGCACTTTATGTTCTGATTTGATCCTGTATGTAAATCTTCTATTTACTCCAGAAAAACTCCATAAAGCTTTGGGTAGCAATTCGGTCGGGGAACCATAGAGCATTGCCATACCCAAAGCTGTTATTGCATTAGACAGATTGTGTCTGCCTGGTAGGTTAAATTGCATTTGAGATATCACCCCATCAGGGTGTTTAAAATCAAAGTGATAACATCCATTTTCTACAACGACATTCTGAGCACTATACATAGCGTCATCTTCTATTCCTACAGTAAGTCCATCTACTGGTAATCCATTTTGAACAAAAAGTTTTTCTTTCGAAACCAGATTGCCAAATTCTTTAAAAGTATCTTCTAAGGTTGCGGCATCTCCATAAATATCAAGGTGATCTGCATCCATAGACGTAATACATGCAATATCTGGGGTCAATTGCAAGAAAGAACGATCAAATTCGTCTGCTTCTACAACAATCACATCATTCCCCTTCTGAATTAAATTTCCATTATAATTATTTGTAATACCACCTATAAAAGCAGTAACAGGCGCACCAGTTTCTGCAAGTAAATGTCCTAAAATACTAGAAGTTGTGGTTTTTCCATGCGTGCCGGCTACAGCTAAACTATAATGTGCGTTTGCTATCATCCCTAGCACTTCTGCTCTTTTTTTGATGGTGTATCCGCTTTCGCGAAAGCGTACCAATTCCCCAAATTCTTTAGGCACCGCAGGGGTATAGATCACCAATGTGTTTTCTGGACCATAAGTAGCATCTACAACATCTTCTTTATCGTCAAAGTGAACAGCAATACCCGCATTTTCTAATGAATTTGTAACAGCACTAGGTGTTTTATCATAACCAGTAACATGTTTTCCGCTTTTATGGAAATAAAATGCAAGGGCACTCATACCTATCCCACCAATACCGATGAAATAAAAATGCTGTATGTCTTTTAATGCGTTCATATATATTTCATTTTCGCTTTCGCGAAAACTTCATTCTTTTCTTTAGTTAACCTTTGTATACGCTATAAGTTCTTTATCATGTTGATCAAACAAAATCAAATCACCTGTTTCTTCTAACTGATAATACCAATCAAAAGGTTCGTTTTCAATTTTATAAATAATAGCTGTATCTGTTGTTTTAGAAACAACTAATTTTTGAATCCTTCCTTTTGATTTTTTATAAATAGCATCATCAGACATTTGAACAAACTCAAACACCTCTTTACTTTTTTCGTTCTTAGTTGCTTCTATATGCCAAACACCTATGCTTTTAGTTTCCGTAAGCGATTGCAACCTTTTCTCTTTCTTAAATGCTAATTCCAATTGAGAAAGAACAAATCCTCCCGACGACTTATTGAGCTTACGTACTAAATCTGAATATCTTTCATCTTGATCAAATAATGAATACCCATAAAAAGTCATTGATATTGCTTCTAAAGGGTATGAAGGGTATCCAATCTGATCAATAGCACCTCCTTTTTCTGCACATTTTACAATAACAGGCCAGTAAGCAATTGCTGCATCTTTATTGAAGTTGTGACTCAGAGCTACTACCGGAACAGGGCCTTTTTGATGAAAAGATTCTTTTTCTGGTACTTCAAAAAGTAACGCCACACGAATCATATTACTTATAGAAATAGAATCATACACTGCCGTAGTATGTTCTTTACCAACTAAAATCTCTTGATCTATACGTTCTAATTCTTTCCAATAAGCATCTATTTCTTCCTGAGTTCTTAAACTCGAGATTTCTTTACCATAGGTATCAGCTAGGCTTGATGTACAACTCGTAAAAACGACACATCCAATGAATACTAGTATGTTTTTTAATAACCTCACTCTAATGAATACTTTCTAATAATTTTTCAACTTCATTAACAATAGCTGTAGTTGCTTCTGGTAATGCTAATGTTTTAATAGCAACTCCTAACGCTTCTCTTCTAGTTGCGTCTTGAATCAAATTTTTTAATTCATTTTGAAACTTTGATGCCACTTCTGTTTGACGTAATAACACTGCTGCATTTTTTGCAGTAATAGCCAATGCATTTTTAGTTTGATGATCTTCGGCTACATTAGGTGAAGGAATAAACACAGTGGCTTTTCCTACAATACATAGCTCTGAAACCGAACTTGCGCCTGCTCTAGATATAATAATATCTGCAGCTGCATATGCCATATCCATTTGATCTATATATGCCATTACTTTGACATCCTCAGAAGCAAGGTGTTTGTATTGCTCGTAATATAACTTTCCAGTTTGCCAAAGTAATTGCACTCCATGTTCAGCAAAGAATTCAAGCTGCTTACTCACTAACTCATTAATTGCTCTAGCACCAAGACTACCACCTATCACCAATATGGTTTTCTTAGTAACTGACAATGTATATTTCGATATTGCATCTGTACGTTTATTTTCGATTGTCAGTAGATCATCACGTACAGGGTTTCCTGTTTTTATAATTTTATCTTTTGGAAAAAAGCGATGCATCTCATCATAGGCAACGCATATTTTCTGAACATTCTTTGAAAGCAATTTATTTGTTATTCCTGCATATGAATTTTGTTCTTGAATAAGTGCTGGAATCTTTTTACGAGTAGCTTGTTTAAGTAATGGTCCGCTTGCAAATCCACCTGTTCCTATGACTACATCTGGCTGAAAACGCTTAAGAATCCTACTAGACTTCCATAAACTACTGATGAGTTTGAAAGGGAATTTCAGATTTTCTATAGATAACTTACGTTGTATTCCAGAAATCCAAAGACCTTCGATTTTATAACCAGCTTGAGGCACTTTCTCCATCTCCATACGATCTTTTGCTCCCACAAAAAGAAACTCCGTATCTGGATATCGCTTTTCGATTTCGCGCGCAATAGCTATAGCAGGGTAAATATGCCCTCCTGTACCACCTCCTGATAATATGACTTTATATGGTTTCACTTAATACGTCTAATGGATTTAATTCTTTTTCTTCAGTAGTTTCGTTTTTTAGTTCTTTTGGATCACGTTTTGCACTTACACTTAATACAATACCTATTGCCAAACAGGTCATCCATATGGATGTTCCTCCACTACTCACTAAAGGAAGTGTTTGTCCCGTCACCGGAAATAACTCTACGGCTACTGCCATATTAATCAATGCTTGAAATATAATAGGCATTCCGACACCTATTACAAGTAACTTTGCAAATATGGTTTCAGCTTTGTGCGCAATAACTGTTATTCTAAACAATAACAACATGTACAATAACATCAAAAACAATGCACCTAGAAGCCCAAACTCTTCAACAATAATGGCATAAATAAAGTCTGAAGATGATTGAGGTAAAAAGTTTTTTTGAACACTTTTGCCTGGCCCAAGACCAAAAGGCCCTCCAGAAGCAATAGCAATTTTTGCTTTTTCTATTTGATAATCAGCATCTGCATCTACTTCATCACTTGCGAAATTCGATATCCTATTTTCCCAAGTAGCAACTTTACTTGATAATGATGTTCCTGGAAATGCTTTTACCACAAGAATAAATAGAAGTAATGCAGCAACTCCCATTCCTATAACACTTAGTAAATATTTAATAGGATACCCTCCTAAAAACATTAACATTAAAATCATAGAAAACATAATAGCAGTAGTAGAAAAGTTAGCTGGCAGAATCAATGCTAATACAACACCTACAGGCAACCACAATGGCACTAACGTTTCTTTAAAAGTCACTGATTTATCTTTTATTCTTGAGAGATATCTTGCCACATACACCATGAGTACTACAGCTGCGAGTGTTGAGGTTTGAAAACCAACTCCCATAAACGGGATTTTAATCCAACGCGCTGCATAAGCTCCTGAAACTGTTGTCCCTTGAGCAATTGTAACTAGAAGTAATAAAATAACTAATGGTAAAAAGATAACAGATAACCCTTTAAAATAATGGTATGGTATTTTATGTACTCCGTACAGCATTGCAAAACCTAAGACAAGGTGCATTCCGTGCTTGATAAGGAAACGCAACGTATTTCCATCACCTCGTATATAAGCAAGATTACTTGCTGCACTATAAACGGGTAGAAAAGAAAATAATGCAAGTAAAGCAACAATAGCCCATATGGCCTTGTCTCCTTTTAATCCTGCGAATATTTTTTTTGCGTTAGACATCTTCTATTTTATTTATTTCCGTGAAGACGGAAATCTCATTCATTATACATCTCCTCGAACCTGCCTGCTAGCAGGCAGAGGTGGAAATCTCATTATTAATAACTTAATTCGGGACTTCGATACTATTTTCATAAAAGTGAAAATCACTCAGTCTCCTTTCATTTTATTTTTCACTCACAATAGAGTAACACTCTAAAATAGAGCAATACTCTATTTTTAAAATCTCTTTTATATATTCTATTCTCTCTTTTCTCTTTTTCTCTTTTTCTCTTTTTCTCTTTTTCTCTTTTTCTCTTTTTCTCTACACTTAAAAATACTTCGAAAAGCTCAGTATGACAATCGTTTGCTTTCGCGAAAGCGGAAATAAAATTTTTACAGATTACGGACAGCATTTTTAAATTGACGTCCTCTATCTTCATAATTATCAAATAAATCAAAACTTGCACATGCAGGTGACAACAACACATTATCTCCTTTTTCTGTAACCTTATAAGCAATCTTAACAGCCTCTGTCATCGATTGTGTTTCTATAATAATATCAACCATATTCCCAAAGTGACTCATCAACTTTGCATTGTCAACTCCCAAACAGATAATAGCTTTTACCTTTTCATTGATAAGTGGATATAGATCACGATAATCATTCCCTTTATCGACACCACCAACGATCCAAACAGTGGGTGCAGACATGCTATCTAAAGCATAAAATGTTGCATTTACATTGGTTGCTTTACTATCATTGATATACTGCACATTTCCTATTTTAAGGACCTGTTCTAAACGATGTTCAACACCTTGAAAGCCTTCTAAACTTTCTCGTATTGTTGTTTTTCGTATACTTAAAAGGTTAGCTACAGTGGCTGCAGCCATTGCATTTTTTGTGTTGTGTTTTCCTTTTAATGCTAAATCTCGGGTTGTCATACTAAAGTGGTTGTTATCTGTATTTATATGTATTTTGTTATCTTCTATATAGGCTCCATATTCAAGCTTTTGTTGCATCGAAAATGGAACGAGTGTTGATCTGACTGGATGTTTTTTCAACCAATCCGTAATTACAGGATCATCTGCATCATAAATGAGATAATCAGCTGCTGTTTGGTTCATCGCTATTCGGAATTTGGACGCGATATAGTTGTCAAATTCGTACTCATATCGATCTAAATGATCGGGAGTTATATTTGTTATGATTGCTATATGAGGTGCAAAATCTACTACTCCATCTAGCTGAAAACTGCTTATCTCCAGCACATACGTATCAATAGATTGCTGCGCTACCATCTTTGCAAAGCTGTCTCCTATATTACCAGCAATACCTACGTTATACTTTGCTTGCTGTAAGAGATAACCTAGCAATGATGTGGTCGTTGTTTTACCATTACTTCCTGTGATCCCAATAAGCATTGCATCCGTATATCTTGCTGCAAATTCTATTTCGGAAATCACGGAAATACCATGTTCCAAAATAGTTTTTACTATGGGTGCTGTATCTGGTATTCCAGGACTTTTCATCACAACCATTGCCTCTACTATCATTGCTTCCGTATGACCGCCTTCTTCCCAAACGATGTCAAAATCTGTCAGAACTTTTTTATAGGTTTCTTTTATTTTACCGAAGTCAGAAACCAAGACTTCGTATCCTTGTTGTTTTGCAAGTATCGCTGTGCCTACTCCACTTTCTCCTCCTCCAAGTATGACTAATTTCTTTTTCATTTTTGCGAAGGCGGAAATCTCACGCTCTTTCTTTACTTTATTAAACTCTACTCTTTATTATCTTTTTTACACGCTTAGCGTTTCACTCCCCTTTACGGTTGTGAACCTGTCTACCGGCAGGCAGGTCTCACAAATTCGATTTCGCGAAAGCGTATACCCCATTTATCTAATTTTTAATGTCACTATGGTTAGAATAGCTAGTAAAATACCAACGATCCAAAATCGAGCAACAATCTTACTTTCGTGAATTCCTTTTTTCTGATAATGGTGATGTAATGGCGACATTAAAAAAATGCGTTTTCCTTCTCCATGTTTCCTTTTTGTATACTTGAAATATCCCACTTGCATAACCACTGATAGATTTTCCATTAAGAAAATCCCTCCTAAAATTGGGATAAGCCACTCTTTACGTGTTGCTATAGCTAATACCGCGATAATTCCCCCTATAGTAAGACTTCCTGTATCTCCCATAAATACTTGTGCTGGGTAGGCATTGTACCACAAGAATCCTATGAGTGCTCCCACAAAAGCGGTAATAAAGACAACCATTTCTCCACTTCGAGGAATGTTCATCACATTGAGATAATCACTAAAAACAATATTCCCCGAAACAAATGCAAAGAGCCCTAACGTTAATACTGCAATAGCACTTGTGCCAGCTGCGAGACCATCAATCCCATCTGTTAAATTCACACCATTAGATACTGCTGTGATGATAAAAATCACGATAGGAATAAAAATAATCCAGGCATATTTTGCCCAATCGGGATTGATCCAAGTAACCAATTTTGCATAATCCAATTCATTATTCTTTACAAAAGGAATCGTTGTTTTCAAACTCTTCTCTTCTTCTGTAAATTTTGGATTATCTTGATTTGCTTGAACATCTACCTGAACAGTTACAGGCACATCCAATCGTTCTTCTTTAATAGTCACATCTGAATGAAAGAACATGGTGGTTCCGACAATAATTCCTAAGCCTACCTGACCAATTACTTTATACCTGCCTGCGAGACCGTCTTTATTTTTCTCCATCTTCTTCTTATAATCGTCTAAAAATCCGATGACTCCCATCCAAAGTGTAGTCACAATTAAAAGAATGATATAGATATTATCTAGTCTTGCAAACAAGAATACTGGTACTAACGTCGCTAGAATAATAATAAGTCCTCCCATGGTTGGAGTCCCTGCTTTTTCAGACTGTCCTTCAAGTCCTAAATCACGAATGGTTTCTCCCATTTGCTTACGCTGTAGAAAACGAATAATACGTTTTCCATAAATTGTAGAAATTGCTAATGACAATAAAATAGCCATTGCCGCTCTAAACGTACTGAACTGAAACAATCCTGCACCAGGCAAGTTATAAGCTTCATCTAGGTATTTAAATAAGTAATACAACATTATTTGTCTAGTTGTTTAAGTGTTTCTTCTACAATCTTATAATCATCAAAATCAAAGCGTTCTCCCTTAATTTCTTGATACGTCTCATGTCCTTTACCTGCAATCAAGATGATGTCATTAGGGTTTGCTAATTGACATGCTGTTTTAATCGCTTGTTTTCTATCTGAAATGGATAGTACTTTTTTAAAATTTTGAGGTTCGACCCCAGCTTCAATTTGTTCTATAATGACGTTAGGATCTTCACTACGAGGGTTGTCACTTGTAAAAATAGTTTTGGTACTTAAAGCAGATGCGATATGTCCCATTTTAGGTCTCTTTGTAGTATCTCTATCTCCTCCTGCGCCTACAACAGTAATTAATTGTTCGTTTTTGGTTCTGATATCATTTATAGTTTCTAATACATTTTTTAAAGCATCAGGAGTATGCGCATAATCTACAATAGCAGTGACCTTACCATCAGAAATCAAGTATTGAAAGCGTCCGCTTACACTTTCTAATTGACTTAGTAATTGTAATGTTTCCATTTGCTCCAAACCAAGTAATTCTGCAGTGGCATATATCGCTAACAAATTATAGGCATTAAAAGAACCTATTAAACGCACCCAAACTTCTTGGTCATTTATTTTAAGTAACAATCCTGAAAACTGATTTTCAAGAATCTGTGCTTTAAAATCTGCTACTGTTTTTAAGGCATATGTAACCTTCTTTGCTTTTGTATTTTGGAACATTATTGCCCCATTCTTATCATCTATATTTACCAATGCAAAAGCATCTTTAGGTAACTCATCAAAGAACTTCTTTTTTACATCTCTATACTCAGCAAAGGTGTTATGATAGTCTAAATGATCATGACTTAGATTTGTAAATATTCCTCCTGCAAATTTTAATCCTTCCGTACGTTTTTGATGAATTCCATGAGAGCTTACTTCCATAAAGCAATATTCTACACCAGCAGCATTCATTTCTGTCAAATATTTATTGATCGTTAATGAATCTGGGGTGGTATGTGTTGCTTTAAAATCTTTACCTGCTACAACTATTTTTACAGTAGAAAGCAAGCCAACAGTATAGCCTGCTTTTTCAAAAAGTTGATGTAACAGAGACGCAATAGTAGTTTTACCATTGGTTCCTGTAACACCTATCAGTTTTAAATTATGAGATGGGTTTTCGTAATAGTTTGCAGACATTACCGCTAAGGCAGAAGCACTATCTACCACCTTAATATAAGTAACACCATGTATGATTTGCTCAGGTAATTTTTCACAAACAACAGCGATTGCGCCTTTTTCTACAGCTTTTGTGATATACTCATGACCATCACTTTGCGTTCCTCTAATAGCCACAAAAACATCGTTTAATGCTACAAGTCGCGAATCAAAATGCAGGTCTGTTATAGCCACATTTGTATTCCCAACAACACTGTCTAAGGGTACTTTATATAATATATCTTTGAGTACAATCACAATAACTCTAGTGTAATAGTTTGATTTTTAGTTAATTTTTCTCCTGGATTTACAGATTGCGCTTTTACGTTTCCGCTTCCGCGAAAGCGCACTTGCATACCTAAATTTTCTAAGAGTGCTACAGCATCCATACCGCTCATTCCTTTTACATTTGGAATTGTTTTATAGGCTTTATTTACGTTACCATAATATCCTTCGTAATCTTTTTCAATAGTTTTAGCATTCTCTTTTAAAAGATCTACTTCATCTATAAGTGGCGTGTCTGTATATATTTTTTGTGCAATTTTTTTAAATACAGGAGCTGCTACTATATTTCCATAATACCCTATAGATTTTTCTGGCTTATGAATCACGACTATACAAGAATACTTCGGATTGTCTGCAGGGAAATAGCCTGCAAATGAAGAAATGTATCTATTAGGTTCTATCCAGTATTCTGTTTGACAGGTCCCTGTTTTTCCAGCCATAGAAAAGTCTGGGCTATATATATTTCTTGCTGTACCTCTTCGCACAGTATTCTCCATCATTTGCTTTACTGCATTAATTGTTTCTTGTGATGCGATACGAGGATTCAACACTTCTTTTTCAAAAGTCTCAACCGTTACATCCCACTCTTTTACTTGTTTAATGAATCGAGGTTTTACCATCTCACCATCATTGGCTATTGCATTATAGAATGTGAGCGTTTGCAGAGGTGTAAGTTCAACACCATAACCAAATGCCATCCATGGTAACGTAGTACCATACCAGTTTTTATCTCCAGGATACGGAAACTTAGGAGATCCTTCACCTTTAATTTCAAGGCCTAATTTCTCATTAAGCCCCATATTAAATAGTCTGTTTACAAAACGCTTAGGATTCTTTGCATAAGGTTCATTAATCATTTTCGCGAAAGCGGTATTACTACTCAACTCAAATGCTTTAGCAGCACTTATTTTGCCATAACCACCTCTTTTAGAGTCAATGGCTGTACGGTCATAAAATTTCACACGTCCATTTTCCGTATCAATCACCTGACTCGTATCAACAACTTTATCTTCTAAAGCCGCTACCATTGCCATTAACTTAAATGTACTTCCTGGTTCATGAGATTCATACACAGCATAATTTCGATCTTCATAGTAGTTGCCTTCTGAAGTACGACCTAGATTAGAAATAGCTTTAATTTCCCCAGTAGCCGTTTCCATCACAACGACACAACCATGCTCTGCTTTAAACTTTTCTACACTTGTCAACAAAGCATTGTGCGCGATATCTTGAATATTTACATCTATCGTTGATATGACATCATAACCATCGCGTGGTTCTACAATATTACCTACACCTATAGGTTTCCACTCTCCTTTGGCAATTTTCTGTTTGAGACGGCGTCCTTCTTTTCCTCTTAAATAGTGACCATAGGCACCTTCAAGACCTACTCGTGTATAATACCCATTTTCATCTTTACGTTCATAGCCAACGGTACGTTCTGCTATTTTTCCTAGAGGATGTTCTCTCTCGGTATGTTCTTCGATAATAATCCCTCCTTTAAACTGTCCTTTATTAAAGAGTGGTAAGGATTTTATTTTTATATACTCACTATAGCTGAGGTTTCGAGCAACAAAAAGGTATCTGTTTTTAGTAGCGCGTGCTTTACGAAAACGCTCTTGATAATAGGAAGCTGGTCTTCCTAAAAGATCCGACAGCCCCTTACTAAGTGGCACTACATTCTCATTAAAATTATCTTCAGAAGGAGAAACTGCATCCCAACGCACATCATACTTAATTACAGAGGTTGCTAACAAACTTCCATCTCCTGCATATAAGTTTCCACGTGTGGCTGGAATGGTCACCATTTTTTCAGTAGCGGTGATTGCCATCTCTTTATATTTGGCTCCTTGAAAAAATTGAATACTGATTAATTTATACGTCACGAGAAGGGCGAAGATGAACATACATCCTGCCACAAAATACAATCGGTTTAATATGTTCTTCTCGTTGGTTGCCATGCTAAGAACTACTCTTGTCTTGTTTTAACTTTTATTTTCTGAGGTGGCGCGGTGGATGGTAGAATACCTCTTGATTCCATCTTACGAGCCACATTACTTTCTATTTTTAACTTCCAAAGCTTAAGGCGTGCATCTACAGATTCACTTCGCAACTCTTGAACCTTTTCTTTGAGCCTTGCTATCTCATGTACTTTCTCATCTGCACGATGCGAACTAGCAATCATAATTAATGCGAGTATTGATAAAAAAATAATCATACGCCAATTCTTAAAAGCTTCCTCATCTACAAGAAACTTCCCTTTAAGTATGTTATTAATTCGATCTTTCATCTTATACGCGTTCTGCTATACGCAGCTTAGCACTTCGTGCTCTATTGTTTTGTTTTATCTCTTTATGATCTGGGACAATCAATTTTCCTACTTTTTTAAATGGCACTTCAAAATTGCCGTACATATCTTTTTCCGGTTCTCCTTCAAACAAACCGTTTCGCATATATCGTTTTACAAGCCTATCTTCCAATGAGTGATAGGATATTAAACTCAAACGACCACCTACATCTAACAACTGCTCGGTTTGCAACAAAAATTCTTTTAGCACCTCGATTTCCTGATTTACTTCTATTCGTATGGCTTGATAAATCTGCGCCAGAATTTTATGCTCTCTATGTTTCGGTAAAAACGAACGCAACACCTCTTTAAGTTGTTCACTCGTTTTAATAGGAGTTTCTTTTCTACTTCCTACAATGGTTCTTGCCAACTTAGGTGCATTACGCAATTCTCCATATTGCCAAAAAACTTGTCGTAGTGCTTCTTCTTCATATTCGTTAACTACATGATATGCCGAAAGCGAGTCGTTTTGATTCATACGCATATCGAGATCACTCTCAAATCGTGTAGAAAAACCTCTTTCTGCCACATCAAACTGATGAGAAGAAACGCCAAAATCTCCTAGAATTCCATCTACTTTTCGCACACCATGAAAACGCAAAAAACGCTTGACATACCTAAAGTTTTCCGGAACAAGTGTAAACCTGTCATCATCAATACTATTTTGCTGAGCATCTTGGTCTTGATCAAAAGCATATAGCTTTCCTCCATCACCAAGTCTTTTCATAATTTCCCTAGAATGCCCTCCTCCTCCAAAAGTCACATCTACATAAACACCATTAGGTTTTATATCAAGACCATCTACGGTCTCATGAAGCAATACTGGGTTATGATATTCCATCTGGTTCTTCATTTTGATCTCCCATTACTTCTTCGGCTAAATCTGCAAAATCAAGTGCTGCTTCATCGATAGCCTTTTCATACAAGTCTTTATCCCATATTTCCAACACATTGATTGCTGCATTCACTACAATTTCTTTTTTGGTTTGCGCAAACGCATGTAAATCTTTAGAAATAAGAATACGACCTGAACCATCCATCTCAACAAGTTTCACACCTGCATTAAAACGACGAATGAATTCGTCATTCTTTTTATTGAATCGATTCAACTTATTTACTTTCTGAGATAATGCATTCCATTCTGCCATAGGGTATAACTCCAAGCATTTTTGAAACACCGCACGCTTAAGCACAAAGCCATCCTGAAGCACTGAAGCCAACTGCTTTTTAAACGCTTGAGGCAACATCAGTCTGCCTTTTGCATCTATTTTACACTCATATGTCCCAATAAGATTAAGCACTACTTTTTCTAGAAAATTAGATTTATTGATCAAATATATAAGAAAAAACTGCACATTTTACCACTTTATTGCACTTTGTTGATAAGTTTTACCACTACAGCCACTTTACAAACAAACTGTTTACAACTATTTTAATCTGACTTGGTACGCTTTCGCGAAAGCGCATACAGAAAAAATTAACGTTTATAGCGTGATAGTTTTACTAAAAAATCACGACAACTTTATACTTTCAAAGCATTTACAAAATAAAGATTGCAATACGAGGGAAATACCTATATTTGCCATTGAGCTTAGGCTTAACCACAACTATGAAGCACGAACTAAAAACCGAAGGCAAATTCACTTATTTAGAAGAAGGTGAAGGTACTCCAATCATTATCCTACATGGATTAATGGGAGGATTGAGCAACTTTGATGCTGTTACTGATTTCTTCTCTAAAAATGGGTATAAAGTGGTGATTCCAGAATTACCTGTGTACTCCATGCCACTTATAAAAACGGGTGTAAAAAGCTTTGCTAAATACCTTAAAGAATTCATTGACCACAAAAATTATGATGAGGTTGTCTTATTAGGAAACTCTATGGGTGGTCATGTTGGATTATACCACACCAAAGTATATCCTGAAAAAGTAAAAGGCCTTGTTATTACAGGAAGCTCAGGCTTATACGAAAGCGCTATGGGAGAAAGTTATCCTAAACGTGGAGATTACGAATACATAAAGAAAAAAGCACAAGGTGTTTTCTACAATCCTGATATTGCAACCAAAGAGATTGTAGATGAGGTTTATGACACTGTAAATGACAGAAATAAATTATTAAAAACACTTGCGATTGCAAAAAGTGCGATACGACACAACATGGCGCAAGACCTTCCAGATATGCATACACCTACTTGTATCATTTGGGGAAAACAAGACAGTGTAACACCACCAGAGGTAGCTGAAGATTTCAATAAACTACTTCCAGATTCTGATTTATTTTGGATAGACAAATGTGGTCATGCAGCGATGATGGAACAACCAGATATTTTTAATGAAACATTATTAGACTGGTTAAAGAAACGCAGTTTCTAATATATTTTTACCATGCAAATCAAATCAGCAGAATTTGTAATAAGCAACTCTGATGCAGCGAAGTGCCCAAACACGATGATTCCTGAGTATGCTTTCATAGGAAGATCCAATGTTGGAAAGTCTTCCTTAATCAACATGCTTACAAGTCGAAAAAACCTTGCTAAAACTTCAGGAAAGCCAGGAAAGACACAACTTATCAATCATTTTTTGATTAATAAAAACTGGCACCTTGTTGACTTACCTGGTTATGGATATGCACGAGTTTCTAAAAAAGATAAAAAATATTTCCAGAAATTTATTACAGACTATTTTGAACAACGAAGACAATTAATTTCTGCCTTTGTTCTTGTAGATTGCCGCCACGAACCTCAACCTATTGATGTTGATTTCATGGAATATTTAGGAGAACGAGAAATTCCGTTTTCAATTATATTTACCAAAGCAGACAAACTCAAACCTAATGCATTAGAACGCAACATAGAGCACTACAAGAAGACCTTACTAGAAGGTGCTTGGTTTGAATTTCCTAATTACTTCATAAGTAGCTCATCAAAAAGTATAGGTCAAGAGGAGATCTTAAATTATATAGGAGACATAAATGCTAATCTAGAGCAGTAGTATCTAATCCAACTACAAAATTTCTAATCTTTTCAATTAGCACCTCTACGGAGTCTATCTCTTTAAAATCTTGCGCATGCATAAAAGGCTGTAATCCTTGTTCATCTGAAATTAAGATAATTGGAAAGGTATACTTAGGCAACCATTTTGATTTAAACAGCTTCAGAAACTCATCTTTATGATAAAACTCCATCTCGATGAGATTGGTATCTCTAAATTTCTTCCAGATTCGTTTTTCTGAGAAACTACCATGTGTCAAACTACATAAATCACATTCGTAAGTCGTAGGACTCACAACTTTATGCGCTATATCTAACCAATTATTTACAATGCCAGAGTTTGCGTTATACACAAAGATTAACTTTCTCATATTTTAAAATCAACATCTACCACAATCTTTGTCGCATATTGCTAATTAGTCTTTCTTAAGATTAAGGTGCTCTGCAAAATAATCGCAGAAATCTTTCATGGTATCACTCATCTTATCATTCCCTGTTGCTCTTCTAAAGGTATTGGTCATCCCAACAAGTGTTTGATGAAAAAAGACTTGCATTTCATCTACAGGCATATCTTTTGTCCATAAATCAATACTTACAGCTTCTTGATTTTCATGATCCCACAATGAGAGTAACATAGATTTTGCTGGTTCTTCCGCAACACCTCCATCTCTTGCTGTCCATGCCATTTTTTCTGGAACTCTATTTTCATCAAGTTCTATTGCTATTTTTATATCTGTCTTATGCTTAATTGCCATAATTAAGGTTTGTATTTTGCATTATTAAAAATTGTCTCTGCATCTTGCAGTAACATTGTTTTAAGAGCAACATCATTCCTATCCATATATGATGTTACAATTTTATATCCTATATATCTTCCCAGTCTCCCAGGAGTATCATTATCAAATTCTAAATAAAATTTTGAAAAAGGTGCTGGGTCTATAAATCTTGAAAGCAGCTTTCTATCAGTGCTATACAATAATTTATTAGAAACAAAATACTCCCACATATTTACTTCATTTGCTTCAGCAAATGCATATTCATCTGCCGTATATGACAACACCTCATAAATAGGTTTCTGACTTAATAAGGTTTCCATTAAGAACAGTAACTTCCCTTCATAGACGATTTGATCTAAAAATGTAGACGTTTGAGGTCTGGATACTTTTGCTTTCGCGAAAGCGTGCGCCACATCTACATCAATCTGTTCTTTTCTGAAGTTTTTTGATTTATAATTCTGAACACCTTCATAGAAATAGTGATCTTCCCCTAAGTAATTATCCAATCCTATAAGCAACAAATCATCCGTAAGTACTACTTTATTTCTCACTTCAGTAATAATACTTATAGCTTTAGGGACTGTTGTTTTAGGAAAATAATACAAGATATGCTTATACAAACGTTCTAAATCTTGTGACACCTGCTCTGTATCTTTAAAAGCAACATCTACTTCTCTTTCTAATTCTTCTTGTAACGTATCTGAAAGTTTTGCAATCCAAAAAGCATCATCATACTGCTTTGAAAACAAAAAAGGATATTCCGCTTTTAAGTTTGGCAAACCTTCTGGAGTGACATTTGCAAACAACCTATCAAAGCGATCTATAGTCATCTCTACTGCTACATTCTCTATTTCAGGATTTAAAGCCTTATCATTTTTACATGCCACAAAAGCAATTAAAATCAAAGCAACACCAAGTATTTTCTTCATGTGAATTTGTATCTTTAGACTTCTTAAACGCAAGAAAATAAAATTCATTTTTTACCTGTCATTTTAAAATGCAAAAATACGGGTTACAAACTTAAAGATATCTATATGCAAGCCTATAAAGTAGTAGATCACATTGTAAATTGGTTAAAAGAATACGCCACTAATGCTAAAATGAGTGGTTTTGTTGTAGGAATAAGTGGTGGAATAGACAGCGCACTCACTTCTACACTTTGTGCAAAAACAGGATTTCCAACACTATGTGTAGAAATGCCTATTCATCAAGCACAAAGTCAAGTTTCTAGAGGACGAGAACACATTGCACAACTCAAAGAACGCTTTCCAAATGTATCTAGTACAGAAGTGGATCTTACACCATTTTTTGAAACTTTTAAAACTTCGGTTCCAGACGCATCAGACAATGAAAATCTATTCTTGAGTCTTGCAAATGCTAGAGCGAGAATGCGTATGACAACTTTATATTATTTTGCAGGACTACATAAATATCTTGTTGCAGGAACAGGAAATAAAGTAGAAGATTTTGGTGTTGGCTTTTACACTAAATATGGAGATGGCGGAGTAGATTTGAGTCCTATTGCAGACTTAATGAAATCTGAAGTATATAAGCTCGCAGCAGCAGTGCAAGTACCTGACAGCATTCAACAAGCACAACCTACAGACGGATTATGGGGAGATGATCGCACAGACGAAGATCAAATAGGAGCCACTTACGACCAATTAGAATGGGCTATGCGACAAGACGAAATTGGGAAGGTAGATAGCGATTTTGAAGGTGAAGAAAAGCGCGTTTTTAATCTTTATAAAAGGCTAAATAATGCAAACCAACACAAAATGAATCCAATTCCAGTATGCGAAATACCCGTTCATCTATTTAAATAAACATTTTATCGATTTGTAATTAAAAATTGCAACTTCCGAGTCTTTTCTTTGTAAGTTTGAGAACCCTAAACAAGTTCCCCCCTTAAATGACTTGTTCTGTAACATATTGAAACACATATTACCATGGACAAAGTTCTAATTGCGGACCACCACCCTATTACTAGGAAAGGTATAACCTCAATTTTAAACACAGAAGGAAATTACGAAGTCATAAGTTCGATAAGTGATGGAAATGATTTATTAAAAGTACTTACAAAAACAGAAGTGGATATTCTAATACTTGAAATAGATATCCCTAATCTTAATAGCATTACAGCTATAAAAGCCATAAAGAGAGAGTTTCCTCATGTGAAAATTCTTGTCTTAAGCTGTCACCCTGAAGAAATGTATGCACTGAGTGCTATCAAATACGGGGCTGCTGGTTATGTTTCAAAAACAGCTTCCATTCAACGTGTATTAGATGCTGTAAACCAAATTCAAAGAGGAGGCATCTATCTCAATGAAGCATTAAGCAAACGACTTATCAGTGATGGTAACACAACACAAGGACTTGCTTATAAATACATGAAGCTATCTAGTAGAGAAATTGAAGTACTTAATCTGTTATCAAACGGAAAACGTAATAAAGAAATCGCTGCTAATTTAAATATCAACGAAAAAACTGTAAGTACATATAAAATGCGTTTGCTTAAAAAGCTAGAAGCTCAAAATGTAGCTGAATTAATTAAACATGCGCGTTTATTACAGAATACAACAAGTATTTAACCCATTTTGGCAGAGAATACTCTCCCAAGTTTTTCATGGATTAATTTTTTAAGGTTTATATAATCTCTAATATCACTTAACAACTCACTGTTGCTTTCTGAATTAGATACTTCTGTAGATAAATCATGTATTTTCTTTGCAATGAGGTAACCTCGCAAACTCAGCACAATTTCTGACACAAATTGCGCCACCGTCTTATCTCTAGTTTTCACATACACTTCTCTATCTACCCAGCGATGTAAATCATATTTTTCGTAACTAAGAATAATATTAGAAATTTCAGAAGCTTCTTCTGGCGCCAAATCATTGATAAAGGTTTCTATTTTAAAATTATCATCCTGATGTAATTTCTCTATGATTTTGGCATACAGAGATCTAAATAATTCATTCGTAAATGCCACCTCATCGTCTTGTAAATCAAGGTATATTTTTTCAAAAACTCTCGCTTTACTCACAACAGGCTCTAACTCTAGATTTCCATCTTCTGTTTCTTTTAATACCAAATCTTCAAAGTCTTCTTCTTCTTGACCATACACCAGCAAAGCCTCAATAAGTTTTCGTTCTAATTCATAAAGAACATCTACTTTTTCTATTTGATTAGGCATCTGATCAGGCACTTTAGAAAGAGGCTCTGAAGCAGCAGCTGCTTTTTCTTTCTTTACAGTTTCCTTTTTATTTTTTTTGAAAATTTGCGCAAGAGTATCATACAACACAGATTCAGAAACCTCCATAATACGCGAACATTCCTGCACATAGATTTCTCGCTTTATAGTGTCTGGTATTTTAGAAATACTCTCAACCATATCTCTAACAGTACTTGCTTTTTTGATAGGATCGCCCGCAGCTTCTTCTACTAAGAGATTTGCCTTGTACTGAATAAAGTCTTTTGCATGTTCATTGAAATAAGTAAGAATTTGTTCTTTGGTATGCTTTCGCGAAAAGCTATCAGGATCTTCTCCTTCTGGAAAGGAACACACTTTTACATTCATACCTTGTTCAAGGATCAAATCGATTCCTCGTATGGCGGCACGCTGTCCTGCAGCATCACCATCAAATAGCACTGTAATATTTTTTGTAAGCCTATTAATTAAACGGATTTGTTCTGGAGTAAGCGCAGTACCGGAAGAAGACACTACATTTTCTATTCCCGATTGATGCATCTGAATCACATCTGTATACCCTTCTACTAAATAACAATTATCTTCTTTGGCGATAGATTGCTTAGCATAATAGATACCATACAATACTTTACTCTTATGATAAATATCACTCTCTGGAGAGTTGAGGTATTTTGCTGCTTTTTTATCACTTGTCAAGATACGCCCTCCAAATCCCAACACCCGACCACTCATAGAGTGAATAGGAAACATCACTCGGCCTTTAAAACGGTCAAATTGCTTTTCTTCTTTTACAATAGTAAGTCCTGATTTTTCCAGAAACTCCAATTTATAGCCTTTTCGCAAGGCTTCACTTGTAAAAGCATCCCATTGATCTGGATTATACCCTAGCTGAAATTTTTTGATTGTATCTGGAGTAAATCCTCGTTCTTTAAAATAGGTCCCTCCAATTGCTTTTCCTTGTTCAGAATTAAGAAGTGTAGCATGATAGTAATCACGTGCATATTCACTTACCACATATAGATTTTCTCTAAGACTTGCCTGCTCTTTTTGCTCATCGGTTTGTTCTGTCTCGTCTACTTCTATATTATACTTTTTGGCAAGATACTTAATCGCTTCTGGGTATGTAAAATGCTCATGCTCCATTAAGAATGCTACTGAGTTTCCACCTTTCCCACTAGAAAAATCTTTCCAAATCTGCTTTACTGGCGATACCATAAAACTGGGGGTTCGCTCATCAGAAAAAGGACTTAATCCCTTAAAGTTACTTCCTGATTTTTTAAGCACTACAAAATCCCCTATGACTTCCTCTACGCGAGCAGTTTCAAATACTTTATCTATGGTTTCTTTTGAGATCAATTTAAAAAAGGGTTAGTCTGTAAAAATAGGAAAAAGCTAGATGATACATTAAAAAATCTGTAAGTAAAGAAGATTCTGCTTTCGCGAAAGCGTAATACTTTTACCTCACTTCAAAACATAATCAAATTTTAAAATACAATTTTGTAGCAGACGAGCAATTCTTTATCATTACCATAGCACTATCTATAGTATCTATTTTTGTTCTAAAAGACAGTATCGCCATTCGAATTACAAACCTACCATCTATTCTTGTAGAACTCAAAAAAACACTTCCATCTTGATGCATTAATTCCATTAATTTTTCATTGAACTTATTTTCTTCTACCTGAGTTACAGGATACCAAAAATAACTCACTGACAAATCAGGTTCTGGTCCCAATCTAAATCCTATGGCCTCTAGCTTATTTCTAAAATAGGTTGTTAATAACAGTTTCTCTTCTAAGCAAGCCACAAAAGGTTTCAACCCATGAAGTTGTAGAGGCAACCATAGGCGTAGTCCTCTAAAATGTTTTGTCAACTCTGGCGACACATCTGCTGGATTAATTTGCATATCTACAAGCGCATCTTGCATATAATTTGCCGTGTAATGATGAGAATGAAAAACAGCTTCTTTATCCTTTACCAAAACAGCACCTAGCCCATAAGGAATGAATAAACTTTTATGCGGATCTATCACAAGAGAGTCTGCCATTTCAATTCCTTTAAACAGCGTTTTCTTTTCCTCAGCGAGGATAAAAAAACCTCCATACGCACCATCTACATGGTACCACAATTTATGACGTTTTGCAATGACTCCTATTTCATGCAAAGGGTCTATAGCACCTGTATCTGTTGTTCCTGCAGATGCGATCACCATAAATGGCTGTAAGCCATCACGAAGATCTTGTTTGATAGTTTCTTCTAATTGTACAGGATCAATTTTTGACAGCGCATCTAGTGCTAACAAGCGAACTTGAACATCTTCCAGTCCAATAATCCGAATTGCTTTATGAATACAATGATGTACCTGAGGACTCATATAGATAACACTTTTTGTCACCTTTTCATTCTTAATTTGATGCTTATCTCTAGCAGCTGTAAGTGCCACCAAGTTTGCGATAGATCCGCCTGAAGTTAAATTACCAACGGCATCTTTCGGAAAACCAAATACTCCTTTCATCCAATCGAGTAATTCATTTTCTATCGTAACAGCTCCTGGAGAACCAAAATACATGCCCGCATATTCATTTGTAAAAGCCGCCAAAAAATCTGCGAGTGCCGCTGTATAAATACCTCCTCCAGGGATATATCCTAGATGACCACCAGAAGCTGGTTTAATACCTTGATCTGCCACCTCACTACCATACACTTCTAATAATGTAGCTAATGACAATTTTTCAGAACCCATTTTTAATTTACGACTATCTACATTTGCTTCACTAAAAGCTGGTTTTGTTTTTAAGGTTTCAATAAACCTATTTGCATAAGACTGCACTTCCTGATTAAGTAGATCTCTTTCTTTTTCTGTGGGTTCTAGCTCTTTTGATATTTTTTCTAAGGCTATGATCCTATCAACTAATTTCTTCATAAGTTTTGGTTATCACTCAAAGATACTTGATATCAAATGATTGAGCGTTATATAATTTTCCCTATCAAAAAATAAACGACTACATCTTATGAATTAAAAAATTCCGCTTTCGCGAAAGCGGAACACTTTCACAAAAACGGAATTTATCGAAACAAAGCAGCTTCTTTGTGCTTAATCTAAATCAAATCGAAGTCCTAAAGATATATTACGTTCGTCTACTGGGTTATCTTTGAAGATAGGATTCAAGTCATACTTAACATATATCCCTACATTGTCATATCCTACATAACCGCTTAATCCGTATACAAAATCACTTGTATTTAATCCTCCTCGGTTTTTTTGTTTTACTCGATCTCCTTGATCATTATCAAACTTCAATTTCTGAATCGTTCCAATATTAAATCCTGCATATCCTCCAACTCCGATTTTAAATTTATCGTGTGTTGTAAACCCTGTATTATCATCTTCTCCTATCCTTTTTGCAGGACCAAATTCAAAATGAAAAGGAAACACAAGATTATCCATTCTCAACTTGCTTTTATCTAAATTTCTATCAAACTCTTGAAGCACTACTTGATCTCCTACTCTTACAAATGTTTGATCATTTTCAGGCTTCAACCCATTAAATTGAAATGAAAAACCATACTTCACACGTAGCCATCCACTATTTTCAAACACACGGGTTGTCCATGCCCAACCTAACTCTGCAAAACGACTTCCCCCTATTCTATATGGAGAATCATCCAGTGACCTTCCATCTGCAAGAGCATTGTTTAATCCCCAAGCAAACACAAAATCTGAGCGTGTACGTCTATATCTTTCTGGTTTCTTATTTTTTCTTCTATTAATGACCTTTTTCAAATAATCATTATCCCAAACAACATTACTACTCCACACCCCATTACGTTCTAAAAGAGCAATTTGATTATCTAAAATTGCAATTCTATTTTCAATATTCGAAGCACGTTTTTCTGCAGCTTCTTTCTTTAACTTTTCCGCCTCTTCTTCTGTAATTTCATTTTTCTCAAGACGATTCATAATCTTTTTTACTTCTCGTTTTAATGCTTTTTTCTCACTTTCGACAACCTCATCTTTCCGAGCTTTCAAAACTTCTATTTTTTCTTCTTGAGTTTCAAGTTCTGTTTTATTGGTCTCAATTTTTACTATTTGAGCTTGTACATTTTGGGCAAAAAATCCCATGGTCGTCGCTAAGACGAATACTATTATTCTTTTCATAATGGTAATGATTTGTGTTTTTAAAACTTTGCTTGATGAAAGCGTTTCAAAGACGTATTGATGAATTATTTTTTAATTATTTCTGTTGGCTACTGCATCTCGTGCTTTTTCATATCCTTCAGCAATCACTTCGAATACTTTATTTCTGAAAGATAAGGGTGCAACTTCTGCTTCTACGTCTAGAAGCAAAACATTAGCATCTACAGTGTTCGTTTTTTGATTAAATACTTGTTGACTTACATGTTCTCTTTGTGCATTTTTAAGAAGGTTGTCTATCTCTGTATCAAGGATAGAATCTTCATTTTCTACTTGAGCAACCGCTTCACCTAAATTTTCGGTTATGATTTCCCCCAACTCGTCACTTCCTTTTATTAGTGGTGACTTTTCTTCTTTTTCTTTCTGCACAGATACAATTACTGCTTCTTGTGTTAGTCCTTTGTTTTCTTGTGCAACTTTTGCTACATCATTTACCTTTGTATTTTCAACAGTTGATGCTACAGACTGCTTACTTACATCTTGTTCTTGAACCGTTTCTTTTTCTGATTTAGATGCTTCATTAACTGTTGTTATATTTTGTACTACTGCCTCTTCTATTTGTTGTAGGCTTTCACTTTTTTCTTCTTTTTGTATCGTTTCAGTTGGGTCAATAAATAAAGATTCATTTTCTGCATCTACTAAAACAGGCCCTTTTGTAGTATCTCCCATATTTTGAAATACAAATAATGCAATCAAGGCTCCTCCTACAAAGCTAGCAGCAATAGACATCCAGAGTACTCGTTTACTTTTTTTTACTCCTTGTTCTGCATCTAGTTTTGAAGAAATTCTATCCCATGCTGCCACTGTAGGCTCTATCGTACGCTCTTCTAAACGCTCCTTCATATTATCTTCCAGCTTAATCGGTGCCATAACTCAATTTATTTTGTGCGTTTAACTTAGATTGTAACAACTTACGTGCTTTAAATAATTGTGATTTAGATGTACTTTCAGAAATCCCTAATGAATTTGCTATTTCTTGATGTTTATACCCTTCAATAGCGTACATTACAAAAACAACTCGATACCCTTCTGGCAATTCGTCAATAAGTTGTTGTATGTGTGACACATCTAATTCATCTTTTATATTATTTATACTATCACCTGTCTCAAAATTTCCGTCTTCTGAGAAATACAATTTCTTTACAGTTCGCAAATAAGAAATACTCTCTCTCACCATAATTCTTCGAATCCATCCTTCAAAACTCCCTTCACTTTTATAACTACTCAAATGTGTGAATACTTTTAAAAATCCATTACACATTGCTTCTTCTGCTTGATGAATATCCTTTATATAATACCTACAAACGCTCAGCATTTTTGGTGCATGCAACTCGTATAAACGACGCTGGGCCGCTCGATCTTTCTTAATCGCTTTTTTAATGAGTTGTTTCTCGTTTGTAAATTGTATGACTTTCATCAATTCTAAAAGATGGTTTCTATTTACATAGACGCAACGTTTTTCAAAAAGGTTGCCTGATTGATAAAAAAAAGTAAAAATTTTTCAAAAATAAACACAAACACCTGATTATCAGGATGAATATTTGAGATAAAAAATTATCCTTTATATTTCATAGGAAGATACACTACTTTTTTTGTTTCAAAAAAGTCTTCTTCATAATAATCTGTAAGGTTATAAACTTGTGCAGTAGAAAACTTTGCAAGTTCTTCGGTCAAATCTCCGCCTTTTAAATAAAGTATTCCATTTTTAAGTTCGTGCGTACTTTTCTTTTCAATATGACTTCTCACCCAACGAACAAAGGTTTCCATTTGTGCTACAGCTCTACTCACAATAAAATCATATTGACCAGGAACATTTTCTACACGATCATTTGTAGTTTTGATATTTGTAAGATCCAATCCAGCAACAACTTCATCAACTACTTTAATTTTCTTACCAATGCTATCTACAAGATGAAACTGAGTCTCAGGAAATAAAATAGCCAAGGGCACTCCAGGAAAACCACCTCCAGTTCCTACATCTAAAACTCGAGCCCCTTCTTGAAACTCCATTACTTTTGCAATACCAAGTGAATGAAGCACATGCCTTAAATATATTTCGTCTATATCTTTACGACTCACAACATTTATTTTCAAGTTCCAGTCTTTATACAAATCCTTGAGCTTTGTAAACTGCACTATTTGTTCTTCCGTAAGATGAGGAAAGTATTTTGTAATGATATCCATATGATAAAACTTCTAGTGCAAAAGTACCTAAATTACACGTTAATTTTTGCAGAAGACAGGTATGATTCTGGAATATATCGTTATTTTTGTAGTATATGTTTTGAGTTTCCGCTTTTCATAAAGCTACCCCCTTAAAACAATTATAATTATACTTCATTATAACAATAAACATGAGGTACTATTTACATTTATATGGAAACTACAATTAAATTTTCACGTTCAGATTCTGCAAAATTCTTCAGAACACTCAATAAACGTGTAAACACCTACTTTAAAGACAATAATATAAAACGTACTGGAAACTGGAAACTATACGGCAAAGCCATTATTATGTTTTCTATGTACTTAACACCATACTTTTTATTCCTAACATTAGATATGCCTGGATGGGTTCAATTACTTTTAACGGTTGTTATGGGTATAGGCATGGCTGGTGTAGGTATGAATGTAATGCATGATGGCAATCATGGTTCATTTTCAAGTAAAAAGTGGGTCAATAAACTTATGGGAAGTAGTATATACATACTTGCTGGCAATGTATACAACTGGCAAGTACAACACAACGTACTACACCACACATATACAAACATACACGGTCATGATGAAGACATGGAAGCTGGACGTGTTTTAAGATTTTCAAAACATGGAGAATGGCATAAACATCATAAATTTCAGCATTATTACTCGTTTATTCTATATGGACTTCTTACCATTAACTGGGTAATTACTGCAGATATCACACAAATGAAAAGATACCTTAAGCGCAAGCTATCGTATGGAAAACTACAAAGCCCAACAAAACAATGGAGTACGTTAGTAATTACGAAACTTATCTATATAGGTATGTGGATTGTTATTCCTCTTGCTTTTTCTAATATTGTATGGTGGAAAGTATTACTAGGCTTCTTTATTATGCATTATACTGCTGGTGTTATCTTAAGTTTGATATTCCAACTTGCACATATGGTAGAAGAAGCACATATGCCTTTACCAGATGAAACAGGTACCATGAAAAACACATGGGCTATACACCAATTATTTACTACTGTAAATTTCTCTACTAAAAACCGTATTATGAATTGGTTTTCTGGAGGTTTAAATCATCAAGTTGAACACCACATATTTCCACACATAAGTCATGTGCATTATACTAAAATCAGTAAGATTGTAAGAGAAACAGCAAAAGAGTTTAACTTACCTTATTTTGAGTATGAAACAACACGCAAGGCAATTTTAGCACATTTCCGTCATTTACGTGAAATGGGAATGCAGCCTGTAAAAGTGACTGCTTAAATTAAAGCGTATAATCAATATCCAATCCATTATATTTTTACAGAATGAGCATACTTTCTAATCGCGTTATAAGTATGGCAACATCTGCCACACTTGCCATGGCCGCCAAAGCAAGAGAGCTTCGTGGCGAAGGAAAAGACATTATAGGATTAAGTCTTGGAGAACCGGACTTTAATACTCCAGACTTCATAAAAAACGCTGCAATACAGGCAATCAATGACAACTATAATTCATATACCCCTGTAGATGGATATGGAGAACTTAAAAATGCTATTATCACAAAATTCAAGCGTGATAATGAGCTCACTTATGATCCAGCTCAAATAGTAGTTTCTACAGGTGCCAAACAATCATTAGCAAATGTTGCACTTGTTGTATTAAATCCTGGCGATGAGGTCATTTTACCATGCCCATACTGGGTAAGTTATAGTGATATTGTAAAAATAGCAGAGGGTGTTCCTGTAGAAGTAAAAACGTCTATTGAAACTGACTTCAAAATGACTCCAGAACAACTAGAAGCAGCTATTACACCAAAAACCAAAATGTTATGGTATAGCTCTCCTTGCAACCCTTCTGGTTCTGTGTATAGCAAAGAAGAGTTACGCGCACTTGCTGATGTACTCGCTAAGCATCCTCAAATAACAGTAGTAAGTGATGAAATATACGAACATATCAACTATGTAGGTGGACATGCGAGTATGGCTCAATTTCCAGACATGTATGATCGTACGGTCACTGTAAATGGCGTATCTAAAGCTTTTGCCATGACTGGATGGCGTATAGGATATATCGGAGCACCAAAAGAAATTGCTAGAGCTTGTAATAAAATGCAAGGTCAGATTACGAGTGGCGCCAATTGTATCGCGCAACGCGCTGTCATAACAGCATTAGAAGCAGATCCAAGCAAAGTACAGTATATGGTTGATGAGTTTAAAAACAGGCGCTCACTCATACTTAGCCTTCTAAATGATATAGATGGATTTACATGCAACGAACCTGATGGTGCTTTTTATGTTTTTCCAGATATTACTGCATTTTTCGGAAAAACTTTAAATGGAGTTACTATCAATAACGCTTCAGATTTTGCCATGTATATATTAGAACATGCAAATGTAGCTACAGTAACTGGTGAAGCATTTGGAAACCCAAATTCTATTAGAATTTCATATGCTGCAAGTTCAGATCAAATAAAAGAAGCAATCAGACGTATTAAAGAAGCTGTTGCTTAAATATATGAGTACGCTTTCGCGAAAGCGTATAAATAAAACATAAATAATCAAGGCCTTCTTTATGACAAAGAAGGCTTTTTTATTGCCTAATATCCATATCTTTATTGACTGATTACATTAAAATTTAATAGTTAAAACAATCTAACTCGTTGATTTAACGAACACCTTAGACATTATGAAAAAAATATTTCTTGCAGGTTGTATTTTGATAGCATTCATTAGTTGTAAAAACGAAACAACAGCTCCAGAAACCACAACAAAGACCACTACTGTAACCTTTGGAGATTTTCTTGACACTTATTATGAAGAAGGTCTCAAATTAAATCCATTAGGTGCTACTATGGCTGGAGACAGCAGATATAATGATCAATTTCCAGATATACTATCCCCTGCATATAAAGCTAAAATAAAAGACTATTACACTTCGTACAAATCACAACTATCCAACTACCCGGATGAAGAACTCACTACTACCGAACTTTTAAGCAAAGCTGTTTTAGAGTGGGATTGCGATGTAAACCTTGAATTATTGAGTTACAAAAAGGACTTAATGCCTATTGATCAGATGTGGTCTCCGCATTTAATGTTTGGTCAATTAGCAAGTGGTGCAAGTGCACAACCTTTTAAAACTGCAGAAGATTACAGAAACTGGCAAAAAAGAGTAGACCAATACTTGGTTTGGCTAGACAGTGCTGAGAAGAACATGCGCCAAGGAATGGAAGAGGGATATGTACTTCCAAAATCATTGATTAAAAAAGTAATTCCACAAATGGAATCGCTTGCAAAGCCTGATGTGACGACCCACTTATTCTACAAGCCTGTCACAAATTTTCCTGAAAGTATTTCTAAAGAAGATCAAAAAGCGATCACATCAGAATATACTACTATGATTCAAGATAAAATCATTCCTGCATATACAAAAATGGCTAACTTCATGAAAAATGAATACATGGATGCAGGACGTAAATCTTCTGGATTTAGCGATCTTCCTAATGGATCTAATTATTACGATTTTGCTATCAAATATTTCACAACCACTACCATGAGTGCTGATGAGATACATAATTTAGGATTAAGTGAAGTTGCTCGTATTCGATCAGAAATGGAAAAAATTAAAGAGCAAGTAGGTTTTAAAGGAGACCTTAAAGCCTTTTTTGACTATGTACGTAACAGTAAGGAGCTAATGCCTTTCACTACACCTGAAGAGGTGATTGCAAACTTTAATAAAATGCACGCTACAATGAAACCAAAAGTAGATGAGCTCTTTAGTCTTCAACCTAAAACACCTTTTGAGGTACGTCGTACAGAAGCTTTTAGAGAAAAATCTGCGAGTGCAGAGTACAATCCAGGGTCACTAGATGGCACACGTCCAGGTATATTTTACACACCTATTCCTGATGCTTCTAAATACAATGTATATTCAGATGAGTCTTTATTTTTACACGAAGCAATTCCTGGTCATCATTTCCAGATTTCGCTTACCCAAGAAAGCACAGAACTTCCTCAGTTTAGAAAAACATTATGGTATAGTGCGTATGGAGAAGGATGGGCATTATATACGGAGTCTTTAGGATCAGAATTAGGGCTATATACAGATCCTTATCAACTTTTTGGAATGTTAGGAGCAGAAATGCACCGTGCCGTACGTCTTGTTGTAGACACAGGAATTCACACCAAAGGATGGAGCAGAGAAAAAGCAATCGCTTACTGCTTAGACAATGAAGCTGAAAGTGAAGCAGGGATCACTTCAGAAATAGAACGTTATATGGCAAATCCAGGTCAAGCACTCTCGTACAAAATAGGGCAATTAAAAATACGCGAACTAAGAACTAAAGCTACAGAAGCTTTAGGTGATAAATTTGACATAAGAGAATTTCATAAAGAAGTATTAGAAACAGGATGTATCCCACTAGCGCTTCTGGAAGATAAAATTAACAACTGGATTGCTAGCAAACAATAAGAGAACACTACTTCGACAAGCTCAGTATGACATTTCGCGAAAGCGTATATCATATTCTTAATTATCTTTTAATAATGCGTCTCACTGTAGACGCATTATTGTTTTGATCTATTAGCTTAAAAAAATACACACCTGAAGCAAGTTTACTAAGATCAATAACAGTTTCTTCTTGTAGTAAAATGTTTTCACGAATTAATCTTCCTTGCATATCATAGATAACGCCTATAGCATCAGAAGAAGCAATTTTTATTGTCACTAAGTCTGTTATTGGATTAGGAATTATAGAAATAGATTGCAACGTAGTATCGTCAAGACCTAATGTAGCAGACCTAAAATTACCTCCTTCTGGTGTTAAATAGAAAACATCAAAAGGTTGACCTTCATTATTAACAGTTGGATCTTCAAAACCAGAAAGTAACATAAGAATTGCTTGATTTTCTAATCCTAAATCTTCAGAAAAAAGAGGGAAATTAAAATCAAAACTAAACTCAGAAAGCAAATCACCCCCTATATTCCCACCATAATCACCAATTTCAACAGCAATATCTCCTTGACTTGACCACACTGAATAGGGTGCGCCTTCAACTTCTTCTGAATAGTCTGAAAACGAAAGCAATCTCCCCATCTCTAATGGAAAGGCTAATGTTTGCGTTCCTTGAACATCTAGCGTATGATCTAAACCAATAGCCCCATGATGCACTAAAATATCTAAATCCAAATCAGATTCTGGCACTGATGCTTCTAGTTGCGCACCTATATATGTATGCAAGCCGAAAGGTTCTACATCAGTATATGCATCAGTATCAAAAATACCATCGATGACCATATAATAATTCTCTTGATCTATCAAGTCAACAAATCTGTTGATTAATATATCTCCAGTATTACTATCTACTATATAAATATTTACAATATTATCTGGCCCAAATGGGACATTTAAAAAAGGTGTTCCATTTTTATAACTTAGATCATCAGCAACGATCATTTCATCTACATAAACAATTACTTCTGACACAGAAGTATCTGGAGAATTATGCACAAATTGGATGTTTGATGATCTTTGCTCACTTAGTAATATAAAATCACCTCCCTCTGGTGTGAGGTACCACGTATTGAAAGGCTCTCCATCATTATTATTCTCTGGATGTCTGAAACCAGATAACAACATAATAATTGCTTGATTTTCTAATCCTAAGTTTCCACTCGCCAAGGGAAAGTTATATGGGAAATAAAAATACCCTGGTACCGAATAAGATTCTCGTGCAACACAACCAATATCTTCATTACTTGCCCAAGTTGAATACCCCGAGTATTCAGAAAAAGATACTGAATTACCAAACTCAATTGGGGCTGTTAAAATTTGACATCCTTCAACTATTAATGTCGTATCAAAACCTATACTCCCATTATGAACCATTATATCTATATCTAAAAAAGGCTCTGGATTTATAGCTTCAAGTCGAGCCCCTTCATATATATACATATCAAAAGGCGCTACATCTAAATAACTATCTGCATCAAAAATACCATCAATAACCACATAATAATTCTCTTGATCTATCAACATATGTTCACGAGATATTAAAACATCGTTTTCATCTGTAGATCTTGTAATTACAATCTGAGTCTGATCTCCATCAAACGGAATATCTAAAAAAGCAGATCCTGTTTTAAAGTTCAGATTATCTACTATTAAATTTCCATCTACATACACATCAACTTCTTCTATAGAAATATCAGGTGCATTGTGTATAAATTGTATTTTAGCGGTCTGACTATATCCTAATTGAATACAACCAATAAATAATAAGAGTAGTTTTAATTTCATAATATTATATATCAATTAGTTAAATATACAACAATATGGCAAAAATCCTCCTTTTAGGTTCTGGAGAACTCGGTAAAGAATTTGTAATTGCTGCGCAACGTTTAGGGCAAACCGTTATTGCTGTAGACAGCTATACCAATGCTCCTGCAATGCAGGTTGCTCATGATGCTGAAGTAATCAATATGTTAGATGGAGTAGCTCTAGATAACCTTGTTGAAAAACATCAACCAGATTATATCGTACCAGAAATTGAAGCCATACGCACTGAACGTTTCTATGAGTATGAAAAGCAAGGATATACTGTAATTCCAAGTGCAAAAGCAGCTAATTACACAATGAACAGAAAATCCATTCGTGATCTTGCTGCAAAAGAGTTAGGATTAAAAACAGCTAATTATCAGTATGCCGCTTCCGCGAAAGAATTATCAGAAGCCGTTAAAGATATAGGAATGCCATGTGTAGTAAAGCCACTTATGTCTTCTAGTGGAAAAGGGCAATCTACTATCAAAACCGAAGCCGATATTCAAAAAGCATGGGAATATTCTCAGGAAGGATCTCGAGGAGATGTTGCTGAGGTTATTGTAGAAGGGTTTGTAAATTTTAATTATGAAATCACATTACTGACTGTTACACAAAGAGAAGGAGAAACTCTTTTTTGCCCACCTATAGGACATAGACAAGAAAGAGGTGATTATCAAGAAAGCTGGCAACCAGCCACTATGCAATCTGACCATCTACAAACAGCACAGGACATGGCAAAAAAAGTAACAGATGCTTTAGGTGGCGCTGGTATTTGGGGCGTTGAGTTTTTTATTGCAGATGACGGTGTTTATTTTTCTGAACTCTCACCAAGACCCCATGATACCGGAATGGTAACTTTAGGCAATACTCAAAATTTTAATGAATTTGAATTGCACTTACGTGCAGTTTTAGGTCTTCCCATCGCTGAAATCACACAAGAACGCATAGGCGCTAGTGCAGTAATCTTAGCCAAAGAGCATTCTGAAAACCCTACTTTTAAAGGTATTTCTACTATTGCAAATGCAAAAATGTCTGATTTCAGATTATTTGGCAAACCAACATCTAGACCTTATAGACGCATGGGGGTAGTAGTCACCTACGACTCTATAGATGGAAATATAAAAGAAGTAACACAAAGAGCAAAAGAACTCGCTTCCAAAGTGAACGTTCTCTCATAAAATGAAAGCGTATTGTTTAAGATAACAATACGCTTTATAATTCTTACTAACTATACTTTTTTAATCTCTAATCAAGGGAAGCGTACTACACCGAAGTAATCCTTCCTGTTTTGCTATTTCAGCATAAGGCACTTCTTCTACAGTGATATCATGTGATCTTAACCAAGTATTTAATCTCGTAAAACTCTTTTCAGAAATCACAACATTAGGAGCAATGCTAAAAACATTACTATTCATGTTATACATTTCGTCTTTAGAAATTTCAAAAACATTTTCTTTCCCAAACAAATTCACCAACCATTCATACTCATTTTCTTTAAGAAAACCGTTTTTATGAATAATTGCTTTGTTTTTACCTACTGGTTGAAAACAACAATCTAAATGAAGTGCATTTTCTTTTGGATCTGTATTATGCTTTCTTAATTCAAAAGAAACTACTTTTTTCTTAGGAAACAATTCTGCGAGATATTGTACTGCCTCCTTATTAGTTCTAGCAGTTATATAATCTGGATAATCACTACCTGTATATGTTCCTATAAAAATATAATCTCCCCAAGGCATTACATCACCTCCTTCTACATGAGCATCTTCAGGTAAACGAAATACATGTGTAGCTGGAACTTGGTCTATCACATATTGTATTGCTTCTATTTCTCGTTCTCTATCTGGAAGAATATTTGCTTTTATAAACTTATCATCAATAACAAAGCCTATATCTCTTGAAAAAATCTGATTATAATCTTTGATAACTTCTGGCCTAAAAACCTTCACATCATATTTTTTAAAAACAGCAGCCACAGCCTCCATTTCTTTAACCATATCTTCTTCCACAGGATATGTACCCGCTTGAATATGTTGTGCGCTTTTCGGGTCGTAAGCGTCCTCAAGTTTTGGTGTTGGCCCACAACTTTCTGCAGTTCCTAAAACAACGGCACGTAACCGTGAAGTTTCATCTTTAACGTGTAATTTAAGCATTGGACTAAGATACTAATCTCCAAGATTGATCACAAAAAATAAGAGGAAACACCTATATATATTTTAGCAAGGCGTTTTACTATAGTAAAAAAAGCGAGCATTACTGCTCGCTTTTTTAAATTTTATATGATAACGTGTCTTTATCTTTCAGATACAGGAACGAATTCTCTAGCATTCTCTCCAATATATACTTGACGCGGACGACCTATAGGCTCTTTACGCTCTCTCATTTCTTTCCATTGAGCAATCCACCCTGGTACACGCCCAAGAGCAAACATCACTGTAAACATATCTACAGGAATTCCTAATGCTCTATAGATAATACCAGAATAAAAATCTACATTAGGATATAATTTACGATCTACAAAGTATTGATCTTCTAACGCTTCTTTTTCTAATCCTTTAGCAATATCTAATACAGGATCTTCTATTCCTAACATATTTAGAACATCATCTGCAGCAACTTTAATGATTTTTGCACGTGGATCAAAATTCTTATATACTCTATGCCCAAATCCCATTAGACGGAAAGGATCTTGTTTGTCTTTAGCTTTAGCCATATACTTTTTAGTATCGCCTCCATCTTCTTTGATAGCTTCGAGCATTTCGATTACTGCTTGATTAGCTCCTCCATGAAGAGGCCCCCATAGTGCTGAAATACCAGCAGATATAGAAGCAAATAATCCTGCATGAGCAGAACCTACAATACGAACTGTTGAAGTAGAACAGTTTTGCTCGTGATCTGCATGTAAGATTAATAACTTATCTAA
The DNA here is from genome assembly GCF_947492815.1 of uncultured Dokdonia sp. Taxonomy (GTDB): domain Bacteria; phylum Bacteroidota; class Bacteroidia; order Flavobacteriales; family Flavobacteriaceae; genus Dokdonia. Next base: position 144,921 of record NZ_CANLOB010000003.1, on the reverse strand, counting down.
CGCATCTATAATAGATTGATCTACTTTATAATCTTCATTAGGTTTTGAAAACATCATCTTATGAAGATTTGCTACATACCCTAAGTTATTATCTCCATAGTCTAATGGTTGACTTTTCTTTTTACGTAAAGCCCAAGAAGCTAGCACTGGAAATTTTGCTAGTAACTTTACGATCGTTGTGTACATCTCTTCTTCTGAATCTACATTTACAGAATTAGGATTAAAAGCTATAAGCGCAGAGGTCAATGCACTTAACACTCCCATAGGATGAGCCGACTTAGGAAAACCATCTAAAATTTTCTTCATGTCTTCATCTACATGAGACTCAGCTTTTATGTCATTATGAAATTTTTCTAGTTGTATTTTTGTAGGAAGTTCTCCAAAAATCAACAAGTAGGCTACTTCTAAGAAATCTGCTTTATCTGCAAGAGATTCTATAGAATATCCTCTGTATCTTAAAATTCCTTTTTCTCCATCTAAAAAAGTAATTCCGCTCTCACAAGAACCTGTGTTTTTATATCCAGGATCAATTGTAGTGACACCGCCTGTTACTCCTCTAAGGGTTTTTATATTAATTGCTTTTTCGTTTTCTGTACCAGTTATGATAGGAAAATCATAAGATTTATCGTCTATGGTTAGCGTTGCTTTATCTGCCATGCTTTTTTTGAAAAATTTAAGGTGATTATTCCTTTTTTTAGAAGGATTGCTAATTTACAAAAAAACAGTCGGTTTTTTAAATGTTTCCATACAGTAAAGCACTTAAAAAAAACTTAAAATAGGAAATAATGACAAGTTATTACTATATGAGTCATTAAACAAGCCCTTATCTACAGAAGACTCACAACTTTTTCTTACTATAATAGTATCTAATTTTTTAAAATTCTATTATACGCTTTCGCGAAAGCGTATTTAAACAAATTCCCTAAAAAACATAGTAAATGTTATCAAAAAGGAGTTATCAATATTCCTAGCAGCTTGTCAAGAAACATCATATTACAGCAAATAAAAAAGAGCTTATACCATAGCACAAGCTCTTTACCCAACTTCAAACCTAAATTTTGGTGTTTTAAAATACCAAAAAATAATTCTTAAAAAGAGCGAGTTACTCGGCAGTAAAGCTTCATCTCCCGCTCTTTACCCAACTTAAAATCATTTTGCTTGTTTATTCACTAACGTGCAATACAATCGTTGAGCTAAGAATTTAAAAGCTAAAGTTAAGTGTTTGTTATAACTTTAAAATAACAGATAGTTATATCTAATTAAGTAGGTTTCCTTTTAAGTTCTAATAGATTTGGATGATAAAAGTATACAAAAAGCATATAAGTAACAAAAATAAAAAGAAAGATAATTCTTACATGTGTTAATTACATATATAATATATTAATTATCAATTATTTAAATTTAATATTCATTTTAAATTTCTCTAAATTAAAATAAGTTTTCACAGAATAAGTGCATTTAAAATTCGTATTTAATCTATAAAAACTGCACTTTATCGGTAATTTTTCATAAAAAAAGCCTCCATTAAGGAGGCTTTAAAATTCTATAAAAGAAGTGATTACTTTAATTTAAAAGCATTTTCTCCGGGAAAGTAAGCTACTTCAGCAAGTTGTTCTTCTATACGAAGTAATTGATTATACTTTGCCATTCTATCAGATCTTGATGCAGATCCTGTTTTAATTTGTCCTGTATTAAGTGCCACTGCCAAATCTGCTATTGTATTATCTTCAGTTTCTCCAGATCTATGCGACATTACTGATGTGTATCCTGCATTATGAGCCATATTTACAGCAGCAATAGTTTCTGTTAACGTACCTATTTGATTTACTTTAATAAGTATTGAATTTGCGATTCCGTTTTCAATTCCCCTAGACAAACGATCTACATTTGTTACAAAAAGGTCATCTCCTACTAATTGTACTTTACCTCCTGCTTTATCAGTAAGATATTTCCAACCATCCCAATCATTTTCATCCATTCCATCTTCGATAGATATAATTGGATAATTTTCAGCTAATGAAACTAAATAATCTGCTTGCTCTTCACTAGTACGGATTACTCCAGAATCACCTTCAAATTTTGTATAATCATATTTTCCGTCTACATAAAACTCTGCTGCAGCACAATCTAATGCAATCATAATTTCATCACCCCAAGAATATCCTGCTTTTTCTACAGCAATTTTTATAGAGTCTAATGCATCTTCAGTACCATCAAGTGCTGGCGCAAACCCTCCTTCATCACCTACAGCAGTACTTAAATTACGATCATGTAATACCTTTTTAAGGTTATGGAAAATTTCAGTTCCCATTCTCATAGCTTCTGTAAAGCTTTTTGCTTTTACTGGCATTACCATAAACTCTTGAAAAGCGATTGGCGCATCACTATGAGAACCTCCATTAATGATATTCATCATAGGAACTGGCAACGTATTTGCGCTTACCCCTCCTATATATCTATACAGTGGAAGATTTAATTCTGCTGCTGCTGCTTTTGCACTAGCTAAAGAAACTCCTAGTATTGCATTTGCCCCTAATTTAGATTTGTTTGGGGTACCATCTAGATCGATCATCATTTGATCGATTAAGTTTTGTTCAAATACTGAGGTTCCTAATAGTTCGGCCGCAATAATTGTATTCACATTACTTACTGCTTCTGTCACACCTTTACCCATATAAGCATCGCCTCCATCTCTTAGTTCAACTGCTTCATGTTCTCCTGTAGAAGCTCCTGAAGGAACCGCAGCACGACCCATTATTCCATTTTCTGTATAAACATCTACTTCTACTGTAGGGTTTCCTCTAGAATCAAAAATTTGTCTTGCGTGAATGTCTATTATTATGCTCATAGTATTATATTATTTATATGTCTGAAAGATACAATTTGTCTCTTGTACAACCTGAAAAATTGGCGATTAGTCGCGATAACGTTTTCGCTTATTAACAAGTGAAAAACTATTTTTGATAACTATTATCTTACACTAGACATTCACCTTTTTAATATTCTCTATAAATTGATCAAAAAGATATGTTGCATCATTAGGACCAGGACTAGCTTCTGGATGATATTGTACTGAAAAACAGTTTTTATCTTTTATTCTAATACCAGCTACAGTATGATCATTAAGATGTACATGAGTAATCTCTACATTTGGGTTTGCTTCAGTCTCTTCTCTATTAATAGCAAATCCATGATTTTGAGATGTAATTTCACCTTTTCCAGTAATTAGATTTTTTATAGGGTGATTAATTCCTCTATGCCCATTATGCATTTTATAAGTAGAAATACCATTGGCAAGTGCAATAACTTGATGTCCTAAGCATATTCCAAATAGCGGTTGATCTTCTTCTATAATATCTTTAGCTACTTGAATTGCGTTATCTAGTGGTTCTGGATCTCCTGGGCCATTAGATAAAAAATATCCATCAGCATTCCATTCTTTCATTTCTTTGTATGAAGTATTATATGGAAACACCTTTATATATGCACCTCTTTTTGAAAGATTACGCAATATATTACGCTTAATCCCAATATCTAAAGCAGCTATTTTAACTTCTGCATTTTCATCTCCAAAGTAATAAGGTTCTTTTGTTGATACTTGTGAAGCAAGCTCTAAACCATTCATGCTTGGCACTTCAGCTAATTTTGCTTTTAGTGCTTCTATATTATCTACATCTGTAGAGATAACAGCGTTCATAGCTCCATTATCTCTTATATATGCCACCAATGCTCGTGTATCTACATCTGATATTGCAAAAAGGTTATTTGTAGCCAAAAACTCTTCTAATGACTCTTCTGCATCTTTTCTTGAATAGGTATAACTAAAATTTCTACAAATAAGGCCAGAAATTTTAACTCCTTGAGATTCTGTTTCTTCATTAGTAGCTCCATAGTTACCTATGTGTGCATTTGTAGTTACCATAAGTTGGCCAAAATAAGAAGGATCTGTAAAAATCTCTTGATATCCTGTCATTCCAGTATTAAAGCATACTTCCCCAAAAGACGTACCTTCTACATCACCAACAGATTTTCCGTGAAAAATGGTTCCATCTGCTAATAAAATAAGTGCTGGACGTCGAGACTGATATTTCATATGATTATAATTTGTGCAAATATATTATATAGCTTAAAATACTAAGGCAAAAAAAAAGAGCTTTTTATCAAAGCTCTTTTTAAAAATGTTAATATCTATTATAAATTATTGTAATGCAAAAACAATCTTTTTACATCTTTATCCTTTTTGAAGGACAATTTATTCTTTTTTGCAAACGTCTTTATCTCATCAGCTCTTGAACCAAAAACCTTAAGTAATTCAGACTTCTTAAATTTCATAGGAGTAATCCTACCATTTTTTTCTAAATAGTATTTATAAGATATTACATACTCATCATTCCCTTGACCTGTTGTAGGTGAAAAAACACCACCTCTTATAGTCAATTTATAGTCTTTCAGTAGTATAACATCTTTACTCTCTCCTACTACTTCCATGAAAATGCTTCCATTCTCATCATTTTTATGTACTACTTTAAAATTTTTATTATTAATAACAATCTTTTTAAAGTTTACAGTGCTAAACTCGTGTACTGAATCTTTACTCACTTTAGAAACAAACACATCCTTCTGAACATCATAATTGAGGTTACTAATTCTATATTTCTTATTTTTTGCTGTTTCTAAAACACCTACATTTTTCCAGTCATCATATAGGTACTTTGACCCATCTATACTTGTAGGAGCTATATAAGATATAGCAAATGTTGCTGTTGCGGGCTGATCATTAGCAACTTGCCCTAAATTAAGCGTATTTCTAAATGTATCTCCACCGGCATCTTCTTCTTGAGAAAACGAAACAGAACTCATTAAAATTAGCACCAAAAAAATTATCTTTTTCATATCAATTTATTTTTAGGTGGTGCTATTATTATAATGTTCTGTAATAACTAACAATCTTTTGCAAGTCTCTTTCGCTTTTGAAATTCAGATTATTGTCTTTTGCATATTGTTCTACAACTGAAGATTTAGAACCTGCTGCTTTAAGGATTTCTGATTTTTTAAGTTTTAATCTTTTAAAAGACTTTCCTTTCTTAACGTAGTAGTTATCTCTTAAAATATATTTATCATTTGCACGAGCGAGTAATGGATTAGGATTACCTTCTCTAATATCTATAGAATAATCTTTATAAATTTCGAAGTCATCTGTTTCTGCAATAACTTCATATACTCTATAACTACCTTCTACAGGAGAATAAATATTCTTAAAGGTTCTATTATTGATAACTATTTTTTCAATGTTTGCAAAGTCAAAAGTAAAAATAGTCTCACTATCAATTTTTGATTCAAAAACGTTACGTTTTGCATTAAAATTAATATTACTATTAAGTCTAAAAGCTTTTTCTTGGTTGCTAGCAACTATAAGTGTGTTATTATTCCAAGAATCAAATATGTACACTGTTCCATCTATAGGTCTAGGTGGATTACGTACAAAACTAGAGGCTCCAATATTTGCCCCGTCAGGTCCATAAGTAGCGAGCGCTCCCAATGCATTATTGTTTGCATCAACTGCTTGTGCGTATCCGTATCCCATTGAAAGAGTAAAGGATACTAAAACAATCATTAATTTTTTCATAGTTTATGTATTTCTAAATTATATTTCTTATCAGTCAAATAGTTTGCCAAATTTAACTTAACGGTGTAAAAATAAAAAAAGGGACCCACCTTGCGGTAAATCCCGATACTATTTAACCTTTATATAACAGGTTTCCCGACTTATTCTTCCTCGTTAGAAGTCGTTTCTACTACAGGTGCTACCTCAGTTTTCTTTGATCTTCCACGACGGGTTGATTTCTTTTTAGCAGGTTTGCCAGCATTATAAATTTCATTATAATCTACAAGCTCAATCATTGCCATATCAGCGTTATCACCAAGACGATTACCTAATTTAATAATACGAGTATATCCTCCTGGGCGATCACCAACTTTTACTGCTACTTCTCTAAAAAGTTCTGTTACAGCCTCTTTTTGACGTAAACGAGAAAATACGATACGTCTATTATGAGTTGTATCTTCTTTAGATTTTGTAACTAAAGGCTCTACAAATTGCTTAAGCGCTTTAGCTTTAGCAACTGTTGTATTTATTCTTTTATGTTCAATTAAGGAACAGGCCATATTTGCAAGCATTGCTTTTCTATGTGCTGTTTTTCTTCCTAAATGATTAAATTTCTTTCCGTGTCTCATTGTTGTTATTCTTTATTCGCTTTCGCGAAAGCGTACAAATCGTAATTAATCTTTATCTAATTTATATTTTGATAAATCCATACCAAAATTAAGTCCCTTTACATTCACAAGCTCTTCAAGCTCTGTTAATGATTTCTTACCAAAGTTTCTAAACTTCATAAGATCATTTTTATTAAAAGAAACAAGATCACCTAAAGTATCAACTTCAGCAGCCTTAAGACAGTTTAGAGCACGTACTGAGAGGTCCATGTCTATTAACTTAGTCTTTAACAACTGTCTCATGTGAAGAGACTCTTCATCATAAGTTTCTGTTTGAGCAATCTCATCTGCTTCCAGAGTGATACGCTCATCAGAAAATAACATAAAATGATGTATCAGTGTTTTTGCAGCTTCAGTAAGCGCTTCTTTTGGATGAATTGAACCGTCTGTAATAATTTCAAAGATTAATTTTTCATAATCCGTCTTCTGTTCTACACGGTAATTTTCAATACTATATTTTACATTTCTAATAGGTGTGTAAATAGAATCTGTAAATATAGTACCTAGAGGTGCATTTGATTTTTTATTTTCTTCTGCAGGTACATAACCTCTACCTTTTTCTATAGTAATTTCCATGTTAATAGAAACTTTCTTATCCATATTTGCAATAACAAGATCAGGATTAAGAACTTGGAAACCAGAAATAAATTTCTGAAAATCTCCAGCAGTAAGTTGATCTATTCCAGATAGAGATATAGTAACAGTTTCATTATCTATTTCTTCTATTTGTCTTTTAAAGCGTACTTGCTTTAAGTTAAGGATAATTTCAGTAACATCTTCAACTACTCCAGCGATTGTAGAAAATTCATGATCTACCCCTTCTATACGTACAGAAGTGATTGCAAAACCTTCTAAAGAAGAAAGTAATACACGTCTTAAAGCGTTTCCTACTGTTAAACCGTATCCAGGTTCTAAAGGTCTAAACTCAAATTTACCTTCAAAATCAGTAGAGTCAATCATAATGACTTTATCAGGCTTTTGGAAATTTAATATTGCCATATCGTGTTTTCTAGCTTTAGTTAATTTTTACTTAGAGTACAATTCGACGATGAATTGTTCATTGATATTTTCAGGTATTTGAAGACGCTGCGGTACAGCAACAAAAGTACCTTCTTTTTTATCATTATTCCATGATATCCACTCATACACATGACTTGCGTTAGATAATGAGTTTGTAATAACTTCTAATGATTTTGACTTTTCGCGAACAGCGATTACATCTCCAGGTTTTACTTGATAAGATGGAATATTTACAATACTTCCATTTACAGTAATATGACGGTGAGAAACTAACTGACGTGCTCCATTTCTAGAAGGAGAAACTCCCATTCTAAAAACAACATTATCTAGACGTTGCTCACACAATTGAAGTAATACTTCACCTGTAATTCCATTAGATCTATTTGCTTTTGCATATAGATTTCTAAATTGACGTTCTAGTATACCATATGTATACTTAGCTTTTTGTTTTTCCTGTAATTGAACAGCGTACTCAGATTTTTTACCTCTTCTTCTGTTGTTTCCGTGCTGTCCTGGAGGATAATTTCTTTTTTCAAAAGATTTATCTTCTCCATAAATTGCTTCGCTAAATTTACGTGCAATTTTAGTCTTAGGACCAGTATATCTTGCCATTAAAAAATTGTTTTTTGAGGGGGTTAGGAATTAAGGTCAATCCTTCGCAAACCATATTCCCTCTAGATATTAAATTAAAATTAAACGCGACGTCTTTTTGGAGGACGACACCCATTATGTGGAGCTGGAGTTACATCAATAATTTCTGTAACCTCAATACCACTATTGTGAATAGATCTGATAGCAGACTCACGTCCATTACCTGGTCCTTTCACATATACTTTTACTTTACGTAAACCTGCTTCATGAGCAACTTTTGCACAGTCTTCTGCAGCAGTTTGAGCAGCATAAGGAGTATTCTTTTTAGAACCTCTAAAACCCATTTTACCAGCAGATGACCATGAAATCACATCTCCTTTTTTATTTGTTAATGAAATTATCAAATTATTAAAAGAAGCTGAGATGTGTGCTTCACCTACAGACTCTACAACAACTTTACGTTTTTTTGTACTTTGCTTTGCCATTACTACAAGTTATTATTTAGTTGCTTTTTTCTTGTTTGCAACAGTTTTACGCTTTCCTTTTCTAGTACGAGAATTATTCTTTGTACGCTGACCTCTTAAAGGAAGTCCTGTACGATGACGAATACCTCTGTAACATCCGATATCCATTAAACGCTTAATGTTTAACGAAACTTCGCTACGTAATTCACCTTCGATAGTGTAGTTACCAACTGCATCACGAATACGACCTATTTCGTCATCGTCCCAATCAGATACTTTTTTATCTTCTGATACATTAGCAGTAGCTAAAATTTCTTGAGCTCTACTTCTACCAATTCCAAAGATGTATGTTAGCGCAATTACACCTCTCTTTTGTTTTGGGATATCTATCCCTGCAATTCTAGCCATAATTCTTAACCTTGTCTTTGTTTAAACCTAGGGTTCTTTTTATTAATTACGTATAATCTGCCTTTGCGACGTACAATCTTGCAATCGGCACTTCTTTTTTTAATAGACGCTCTTACTTTCATATCAAGCTTGTTTTCCCGTTAATAACGGTATGTTATACGAGCCTTTGATAAATCATAAGGGCTCATTTCTAATTTTACTTTATCTCCAGGTAATAATTTAATATAGTGCATACGCATCTTACCTGATATGTGCGCAGTCACTACGTGGCCATTTTCTAATTCAACTCTAAACATTGCATTAGACAATGCTTCTATAATTGACCCGTCTTGTTCTATAGCTGCTTGTTTTGCCATTATGCTACTGCTTTACGGTTTTTACCTGACTTCATAAGACCATCATAATGTCTATTAAGCAGGTATGAATTTACTTGTTGCATCGTATCTATAGCTACACCAACCATAATCAATAAAGAAGTACCTCCATAAAAGAGAGCCCAACCTTGTTGAATTCCTATAAGTTTATGAGCTATAGCAGGGAAAATTGCGATAAGCGCTAAGAATATTGATCCTGGTAAAGTAATTTGTGACATTATCTTATCAAGATATTCTGCCGTTTCACTTCCTGGACGAATTCCTGCTATAAATCCTCCACTACGTTTTAAATCATCAGCCATTTTATTTGTAGGAACAGTTATTGCAGTATAAAAATATGTAAATATGATAATCAATAATCCAAATACAAGATTATACCAAAATCCAAATATATTTCCACCAAACTCTTGCTGTAACCATTGACCTGTACTAGTATCCCCTAAGAGATTACCTCCTATTAAACCTGGTACAAACATAATAGCCTGCGCAAAGATTATAGGCATTACCCCAGAAGCATTTAACTTAAGAGGTATATATTGTCTACTTCCGAAAACATTTTTCTCATATGCTCCACTAGCAGTACGTCTTGCATACGACACTGGAATTTGACGAACAGCCATTACTAAAAGAACAGACAACAAAATAATAACAAACCAAAGTGCAACTTCAATAAGTATTAATATTGGACCTCCTCCTCCGGCTTCAAGTCTTGAAGTAAGGTTTTGAGCAAATGAAACAGGTAAACTAGCAATTATACCTACCATAATTAATAGTGAGATACCATTACCTATACCTTTATCAGTAATTTTTTCTCCTAACCACATTGCAAAAATACAACCAGTCACAAGTATCATTACTGAAGACACATAAAAAGTAGTTGGATCAAACCCTGCAGCTAAAAGCTGACTTATACCTGTTACTCCTGAAAGCGAAGGTAGTGCCGCAATATAACCTGGCGCCTGCAATAAACAAATAGCAATAGTTAACCATCTTGTTATCTGATTGATTTTACGTCTTCCACTCTCCCCCTCTTTTTGTAGTTTTTGTAAATAAGGAATTGCAATTCCCATTAACTGTACTACAATAGATGCAGAGATATAAGGCATAATACCAAGTGCAAATACAGAAGCATTTGAAAATGCTCCTCCAGTAAAGGCACTGAAAAGGGTTAAAAGGTTGTTGTCTTCAACAGTACCTCTTAAACCAGCTAACTCAGAAGCGTTAATTCCTGGTAATACTACTTGAGCTCCAAAACGATAAACGAGGAGTAAGGTTAACGTAAGCAAAATGCGATTTTTCAGCTCGTCAATCTTCCAAATATTTTTTATTGTATCTATAAATTTCATCCTCTTATATCGATTATAAAGTTACAGCTTCACCTCCAGCAGCTTCAACAGCTTGTTTTGCTGATGCCGTAAATTTGTGAGCAGTTACTTTAAGCTTTGCCTTAAGCTCTCCTCTACCTAATATTTTTACTAAGTCATTTTTTCCAACAAGACGATTTTCAACTAGTACATCTAGAGTTACTTCATCTTTAATACGACCTGCATCAACATATTCTTGAAGCGTATCTATATTAACACCAGCATACTCTTTACGATTTACATTTTTAAAACCGAACTTAGGAACACGTCTCTGTAATGGCATCTGACCTCCTTCAAAACCAAGTTTCTTAGAATAACCAGAACGAGATTTCGCTCCTTTATGACCACGACCAGCTGTACCTCCGTTACCAGTTGCCTGACCACGTCCTTTACGGCTATCGTTTTTCTTAACTGAACCTTTTGCAGGTTGTAAGTTACTTAAATTCATCTATACTAATATTTATGCTTCTTCTACAGAAACCAAATGACTTACTTTATTTATCATACCAAGGATATTTGGAGTATTCTCATGCTCCTTTACTTGGCCCATCTTTCTTAATCCAAGAGCCTCAAGGGTTCTTTTCTGATCAACAGGGCGATTTATCGCACTACGAATCTTTGTTACTTTAATCTTTGCCATAACTACTTGGTTTATCCTTTAAAAACTTTGTCTAACGAAATTCCTCTTTGTTTTGCAACAGTTTCTGCACTTCTTAATTGAAGTAATGCATCAAATGTAGCTTTAACAACATTATGAGGATTTGATGATCCTTGGTTCTTAGATAATACATCATGTATTCCTACAGACTCCAATACAGCTCTAATAGCACCTCCTGCAATAACTCCCGTACCCGCAGCAGCTGGCATTAATAACACTCTTGCTCCTCCGTACTTACCTTTTTGTTCGTGAGGTATTGTTTTTTTATTCAAAGGAATACGAACTAAATTTTTCTTTGCATCTTCTACTGCTTTTGCAATAGCTGAAGCTACTTCTTTAGATTTACCTAATCCCTGACCAACGACACCGTTTTCATCACCAACAACAACAATAGCAGAAAAACCAAAGGCTCTACCCCCTTTTGTTACTTTAGTAACACGTTGTACTCCTACTAAGCGATCTTTAAGTTCTAAACCACTAGGTTTAACTAACTCTACGTTTTTATAATTCTGGTACATAATTTATTTAGAATTTAAGTCCGCCTTCACGAGCGCCTTCTGCTAGTTGTTTTACTCTTCCATGATACAGGTAACCTCCTCTGTCAAAAACAACAGACTCAACACCCGATTTTACAGCTTTTTCAGCAATTGCTTTTCCTACAAGTTTTGCTGTCTCAGACTTATTAGATCCTGCAACAATTCCTTTATCTCTAGAAGAAGCAGCACCTAAAGTCTTGCCTGATAAATCATCAATTATCTGAGCATAAATTTCTTTATTACTTCTAAATACACAGAGTCTAGGGCGCTCTGCAGTTCCAGAAATAGTCTTACGAATCCTTAAGTGGATTCTATTTCTTTTTTCACTTTTTGATAATGCCATAATCTATGTATTATGCAGATTTACCTGCTTTTCTTCTAATGATCTCACCAACAAACTTGATACCTTTCCCTTTATATGGCTCTGGCTTACGGAAAGCGCGTATTTTTGCCGCTACCTGACCTACAAGTTGTTTATCGTGAGAAGTTAATTTTACAATTGGATTTTTACCTTTTTCAGATACAGTTTCCACTTTTACCTCTGGAGCAATTTCTAAAACTATATTGTGAGAAAAACCAACAGCTAAATCTAATTTTTGCCCTTGATTACTTGCACGATATCCTACTCCTATAAGCTCTAACTCTTTGGTCCATCCTTTTGACACTCCTTCAATCATATTAAATATAAGAGAACGGTATAAACCGTGTTTAGCTCTAACATCTTTTTTATCAGAAGGTCTTTCAAGAGTTATTGTTCCATCTTCTACTTTAATAGTAATATCTGAAAACTCTTGTGTAAGTTCACCTAATTTTCCTTTTACGGTTACAACACCATCAGCTACATTAACAGTAACACCATCTGGAATTGTAATTGGACTTTTACCTATTCTTGACATTTCGTTGTCTTTTTAACTGGGTTAGTAAACGTAACAAAGTACTTCGCCACCTACATTAGCTTGTTGAGCTTGCTTTCCTGTCATAACTCCCTTGGAAGTTGAAACAATAGCAATACCCAAGCCGTTCAGTATACGAGGTATATCTGAAGATGAAGCGTATTTACGTAAACCAGGTTTACTTATTCTTTGTATATCTTTAATTACAGATTCTTTTGTAAAACCATCATATTTCAAAGCAATTTTGATAATATCTTGAGATTTACCTTTTTCAAATTTGTAACTTAATATGTAACCTTGATCGAATAAGATTTTTGTCATCTCCTTTTTCAGGTTAGATGCTGGAATCTCAACGACTCTGTGATTTGCTGCAGCAGCATTTCTAACTCTAGTTAGAAAATCTGCAATTGGATCTGTGTTCATTTATTTATGTTTCGGAGGGGGTTTTTTACTTTATACGCTTTCGCGAAAGCAAAACCTTCCACCAGTTTATACTTTATTTACCAACTAGCCTTCTTAACTCCTGGGATCAGACCTTGGTTTGCCATTTCTCTGAATGTAACACGAGAAATACCAAATTGCCTCATATATCCTTTTGGACGACCTGTTAACTTACAACGGTTATGCATACGTACAGGAGATGCATTCTTAGGAAGCTTTTGTAGCGCTTCATAATCTCCAGCTTCTTTCAAAGCTTTACGCTTTTCTGCATATTTAGCAACTGTTTTTGCTCTTTTCACCTCACGGGCTTTCATTGATTCTTTAGCCATAATTAATTCTTTTTGAAAGGTAAACCTAGTTCTGTTAACAATGATTTCGCTTCTTTATCGGTAGTAGCCGAAGTCTCAAAAGTAATATTCATACCTTCAATCTTCTTTATTCTATCGATATTAATTTCTGGAAAGATAATTTGCTCAGTAATTCCCATACTGTAATTACCTCTACCATCAAATCCAGTAGCGTTAATTCCACCAAAATCCCTTACACGAGGTAATGCAGATGTAATCAATCTATCAAGAAATTCATACATACGCTCACCACGTAAAGTAACTTTTGCTCCAATTGGCATTCCTTTACGCAACTTAAATGAAGCGACATCTTTCTTAGAAATTGTAGGAATTGCTCTTTGCCCAGTAATTAGCGTTAGCTCTTCTACTGTATTCTCAACCAATTTCTTATCTGCAACAGCAGCCCCTATACCCCTAGACACAACGATCTTATTAAGTTTAGGAACTTGCATTACATTCTTATAGCCAAATTCTTCTGTAAGAGAAGCCGTCACACGGTCTTTAAACTCTTGTTTTAATCTTGGTACGTATCCCATGACTATATGATTTCGTTTGTTGTTTTTGCGAAACGAACCTTCTTATCTCCTTCCATACGGTAACCCACACGAGTTGCTTTACCATTACTGTCTATTAAAGACACATTTGAAATTTGAAGAGGTGCTTCTTTCTCTTTAATACCACCTTGAGGATTTGCAGCACTAGGCTTCTCATGTTTTTTCACCATGTTCACTCCCTCAACGATAACTTTATTACTATCTACAAATACTTTCATTACCTTACCTTCTTTCCCTTTTTGGGCTCCAGCAGTAACACGAACAGTATCTCCTGATTTTATTTTAAGTTTTGCCATCTTCTTATGTATTAAAGCACCTCAGGTGCTAATGACACAATCTTCATGAATTGTTTATCACGAAGTTCTCTCGCTACTGGTCCAAAAACACGAGTCCCTCGCATTTCACCTTGAGCGTTTAAAAGAACACAAGCATTATCGTCAAAACGAATATATGATCCATCTGGACGACGCACTTCTTTCTTAGTACGCACAACTACTGCTGTAGAAACGGCTCCTTTTTTTACTTGACCGTTAGGAGTTGCATCCTTTACAGATACAACAATTTTATCCCCTACAGAAGCATATCTTCTCTTAGTACCTCCCAACACACGGATAGTCAAAACTTCTTTTGCTCCTGTGTTATCTGCTACTTTTAATCTTGATTCTTGCTGTAACATTACTTAGCTCTTTCAATGATTTCTACTAATCTCCAACACTTTGATTTACTCATAGGACGTGTTTCCATAATCCTAACGGTATCTCCTTCGTTGCAGTCATTTGTTTCGTCGTGTGCTACGTATTTTTTCGTTTTCAAAACGAATTTTCCATACATAGGGTGTTTTACTTTCTTAACCTCAGATACAACAATTGATTTTTGCATCTTATTACTGGTTACAACACCAATACGCTCTTTTCTTAAATTTCTTTTTTCCATCTTAAGCAGCGTTATTGTTCTCTTTTAGTTAATTCAGTTGCTATTCTTGCGACAGTACGTCTTAAAGCACGCAATTGAATAGGATTGTCTAATGGAGAAATTGTATGTGCCATTTTTAGATCTGCATAAGATCTTTTAGCTTTTCCAAGTTCTTCTTGTAATTCTGCTACAGATAATCCTTTTACTTCTGATTGTTTCATTATCTTATAATTTATTCAGCTGAAAAGTCTCTAGCTACAATATACTTTGTTCTCACAGGAAGTTTTTGAGCTGCAAGTCTAAGTGCTTCTTTAGCCACTGGCTCAGGCACCCCACCTACTTCAAATAATATACGTCCTGGTTTTACCACAGCTGCCCAATATTCTACAGCACCTTTACCTTTACCCATACGTACCTCAAGAGGCTTCTTTGTAATAGGCTTATCCGGGAATATTTTGATCCATAATTGACCTTCCCTTTTCATGTAACGTGTTGCTGCAATACGAGCTGCTTCTATCTGTCTAGCAGTAATGAAATTAGAGTCTGTTGACTTAATTCCAAAAGTTCCGTTTGAAAGTGTATGCCCTCTTTGAGAGAGACCTTTCATACGCCCCTTCTGCTGCTTACGAAATTTTGTTTTTTTAGGCTGTAACATTTTCTTGTTCTTTTAAAAAATTACTTTCTACGGCGAGATCCGCGATTATCTTTACCCGAACCACCTTTACCTGATTTTTTCTGTAAACCAACTAATGGAGAAAGTTCTCTTTTGCCATATACTTCACCTTTCATAATCCACACTTTAATCCCCAATCTACCATAAGTAGTATGAGCTTCAACTAAAGCATAATCTATGTCGGCTCTAAATGTTGATAAAGGAATACGTCCATCTTTATAAGACTCAGAACGTGCCATTTCAGCTCCATTCAATCGTCCAGAAATTTGGATTTTAATACCCTCTGCATTCATACGCATTGCAGCCGCAATTGCCATCTTGATTGCACGACGAAAAGAGATACGACCTTCGATTTGACGCGCAACACTAGACCCCACCAAGAACGCATCAAGTTCTGGACGTTTGATCTCATGAATATTAATTTGTACTTCTTTTTCAGTAATCTTCTTAAGCTCTTCTTTTAACTTGTCTACCTCTTGCCCACCTTTTCCGATAATAATACCAGGTCTAGCAGTAGTGATAGTAACGGTTACAAGTTTAAGCGTACGCTCAATAATTACACGTGACACACTAGCTTTACTTAAACGAGCGTGAATGTAACGTCTAATCTTATCGTCTTCGGCAAGTTTATCACCGTAGTCGTTACCACCATACCAGTTAGATTCCCATCCTCTGATAATTCCTAGGCGATTTCCGATTGGATTTGTCTTCTGTCCCATCTAATTAATTGCTTTGTGTGTTATCGTTTGCACCAAGCACAACTGTTACGTGATTGCTGCGTTTTCTAATTCTGTGTGCGCGACCTTGTGGTGCTGGACGAAGTCTTTTCAACATCGCTCCACTATCCACTTTGATCTCTTTAATAAAAAGATCTGCATCTTCAAGACTTGAATCTTCATTCTTTGCTTCCCAATTTGCGATAGCTGAAAGAACAAGTTTCTCCACTTTACGAGATGCCTCTTTATTACTAAATTTCAATAATTGAAGTGCTCTCTCCACCTTTGCGCCACGTATCATATCTGCTACTAAACGCATTTTACGAGGTGAAGTCGGGCAGTTATTCAATTTAGCGAAAGCTACTTGCTTATTTGCAGCCTTGCGCGCCTCTGCTGATTCTCTTTTACGAACTCCCATGACTTCAATTATTTTTTACCTTTATTTTTTGCACCTGCGTGTCCTCTATAAGAACGTGTAGGTGAAAATTCTCCTAATTTATGTCCTACCATATTCTCAGTAACGTATACTGGAACAAACTGGCGACCATTGTGTACTGCTATTGTTTGACCAACAAAGTCAGGAGTAATCATAGAAGCCCTTGACCAAGTTTTGATCACTGTCTTCTTATTACCCTCTACATTTGCAGCAACTTTCTTCTCTAATTTATAGTGAACGTAAGGTCCTTTTTTTAATGAACGTGCCATATCTTATTATTTCTTTCTACGTTCTACAATATATTTATTACTCGCTTTCGTCTTAGAACGTGTTCTGTATCCTTTTGCAGGAACTCCGTTTCTATTACGAGGGTGACCTCCAGAAGATTTACCTTCACCACCTCCCATTGGGTGATCAACAGGGTTCATCACTACTGGACGCACACGAGGTCTTCTTCCTAACCAACGGCTTCTACCTGCTTTACCAGATACTAACAATTGATGATCACTATTTGACACAGCTCCAATTGTAGCCATACAAGTAACAAGAATTAACCTTGTTTCTCCTGATGGCAATTTAACCGTAGCAAATTTACCATCACGCGCCATTAACTGAGCAAAAGCACCAGCGCTACGAGCCATAACAGCTCCCTGCCCTGGGCGTAACTCTATACAAGAAATAATTGTACCTAATGGAATATCTGAAAGCGGCATAGCATTACCAATTTCCGGAGCTACATTAGCACCAGAAACAATGTTTTGACCTACTTGAAGACCGTTTTGAGCAATCACATAACGCTTTTCACCATCTTGGTAATTAAGCAATGCAATAAATGCTGTTCTGTTTGGATCGTATTGAATTGAAGCAACTGTAGCAGGAATTCCTTCCTTATTACGTTTAAAATCAATTATACGATACCTTCTTTTATGACCACCACCTAATTGGCGCACAGTCATTTTTCCCGTGTTGTTTCTACCTCCTGAGCGTTTTCTCGGAGCCAAAAGGCTCTTTTCCGGCTTGTCAGTTGTAATCTGGTCGAAACCATTTACAACTCTAAATCGCTGCCCTGGAGTGATAGGTTTTAGTTTTCTTACTGACATTTTAAGAAATTAAATGTTGTTATAAAAATCTATTGTATCACCTTCCGCCAACTGTACAATCGCCTTTTTTATAGCGTTTGTTTTACCAGTAATAACCCCAGATTTCGTATAACGAGATTTGCGATTAGGACGGACATTCATTGTTCGAACTTTTTCAACTGAAACGCCATAAGCAGACTCAACTGCTTTTTTAATTTCAACCTTATTTGTTCTCATACTTACTTCGAAAGTATAGCGATTATTAACCTCACTATCCATCGTAGCTTTTTCCGTAATAACAGGTTTTATTAAAATACTCATGACGTCTTATTTAGCTAAGTTAGTCTCAATACCTTCTAAAGAACCTTCAAGCAATACAACATTATTTGCATTCATAATTTTGTAAGTACTTAATTCTGAACTTGTTACAACTTCAGAGCTCTTTAAATTGCGTGACGACAAATATACATTATTATTTGACTCTCCCAACACTATTAAAGATTTTTTATTCTCAAGACCCAAAGCCTTAAGCACATTAATAAAATCTTTTGTCTTTGGAGCTTCAAAATTAAAGTCTTCTACGACTGTGATTGCCTTATCATTTGCCTTTAAAGAAAGTGCAGAACGACGTGCTAATCTTTTCATCCCTTTATTTAGTTTGAAGGAATAATTTCTTGGTCTAGGACCAAACATTCTTCCTCCTCCTTTAAAAACACCAGACTTGATACTTCCCGCACGAGCAGTACCAGTTCCCTTTTGTTTTTTAATCTTACGAGTAGACCCTGAAATCTCAGCTCTCTCTTTTGCCTTATGAGTTCCTTGACGTTGATTAGCTAGATATTGCTTAACATCTAAGTAAACAGCATGATTATTAGGCTCTATAGCAAAAACAGCATCAGAAAGGTTTGCCTCTCTCCCTGTTTCTTTTCCTTTAATATCTACAACTGCTACTTTCATTATTTCTGAATGGTTACATAAGCGTTTTTATGTCCAGGTACACACCCCTTCACTACAAGTAGATTTTTATCTGCAACTACTTTTAAAACTCTTAAATTTTGAACTTTCACTTGATCACCTCCCATACGACCTGCCATACGCATTCCTTTGAATACACGTGCAGGATAAGAAGCAGCACCAATAGAACCTGGAGCTCTCAAACGGTTATGCTGACCATGAGTCGCTTGTCCTACCCCAGCAAAACCGTGACGCTTAACAACCCCTTGAAAACCTTTACCTTTTGAAGTGCCAGCTACATCTACAAATTCACCTTCTTCAAAGTGATCTACAGTGATTGCATCTCCTAATTTAAACTCTCCTTCAAATCCTTGAAACTCGACAACTTTGCGTTTTGCAACCGTACCTGCTTTTTTAGCGTGACCGCTAGCAGCTTTGTTTGCCTTTTTTGCGTCATCGAAACCAAGTTGAAGGGCTTCATACCCGTCAGTTTCTTTGGTTCTGACTTGGGTAACTACGCAGGGACCTACCTCTAAGACTGTACAAGGAATATTCTTCCCATTCTCGTCGAAGATGCTGGTCATACCTACTTTTTTTCCGATTAACCCAGACATATTTATTTATATTAATTATTAAAAAATCTATTCAAAAAAAACAGGGTCAAATACCTTCAACCCTGAATGTATTTTCTCCGTTTTTCCTTCGCACGCAGCTCAGGACATTTTATAGTGATGAGTACGCTTTCGCGAAAGCGCACTCAATCTATCACACTTTTATCTCTACTTCAACTCCACTAGGCAACTCTAACTTCATTAACGCATCAATAGTTTTTGAAGAAGAACTATAGATATCTAGTAAACGCTTGTAAGAGCTAAGCTCAAACTGCTCACGAGACTTCTTGTTTACGTGTGGCGAACGTAGTACTGTAAAAATTTTCTTGTGTGTAGGAAGTGGGATTGGCCCAGTTACAACAGCACCTGTCGTTTTTACTGTCTTTACGATTTTCTCAGCAGACTTATCTACTAAGTTGTGGTCGTAAGACTTTAATTTGATTCTTATTTTTTGACTCATATCCTTAGTAAATTAATTTGTTCCTTTAGATGCTGCAATTACTTCTTCTGAAATATTAGAAGGAGTTTCTGCATAGTGAGAAAATTCCATTGTTGAAGTTGCACGTCCAGAAGACAATGTTCTCAATGTAGTTACATATCCAAACATTTCCGAAAGTGGTACGGTAGCCTTTACTGTTTTTGCTCCAGCACGGTCTCCCATATCACTTACTTGTCCACGGCGACGGTTAAGATCCCCCACAATGTCACCCATATTCTCTTCAGGTGTAATTACCTCAAGTTTCATAATAGGCTCCATAATTACTGCTTTTGCAGCTTTTGCAGCGTTTTTAAATCCTAACTTAGCAGCAAGCTCGAAAGACAACTGATCAGAATCCACATCGTGATACGAACCATCAGTTAATGTCACTTTCATTGCATCTACTTCATATCCAGCTAAAGGACCATTAATCATTGCTGTTTTAAATCCTTTTTCAATAGACGGGATAAATTCCTTAGGAACATTACCACCTTTAATTGTAGAAACAAACTCCAGACCCACCTTACCTTCTTCAGCTGGCTCTATAGTAAATACGATATCTGCGAATTTACCACGACCCCCTGATTGTTTTTTGTACACCTCACGATGATCAGCTTTTTGCGTAATCGCCTCTTTGTACTCAACTTGTGGCTGTCCCTGATTAACCTCTACCTTAAACTCACGCTTAAGACGATCTACAATAATATCTAAGTGAAGCTCACCCATACCAGATATAATAGTCTGACCTGAAGCTTCATCAGTTTTTACTTGGAATGTTGGATCTTCTTCAGAAAGCTTAGCAAGTGCCATACCTAGTTTATCTACGTCAGCTTTTGTCTTAGGCTCTACCGCGATACCAATTACCGGATCAGGGAAGTCCATTGATTCAAGAACAATAGGATGCTTCTCTGCAGACATTGTGTCTCCAGTTTTAATATCTTTAAATCCAACTGCCGCTCCAATATCTCCTGCTTCGATATATTCGATAGCATTTTGCTTATTAGAGTGCATTTGATAAATACGAGAAATACGTTCTTTTTTCCCTGAACGGTTATTTAAAATATAAGACCCCGCATCTAAACGACCTGAATACGCACGGAAGAATGCAAGACGACCTACAAATGGATCTGTTGCAATTTTAAATGCCAATGCCGCAAAAGGTTCTTTCACATCTGGCTTACGCACTTCTTCTTCTTCAGTATCAGGATTAATTCCTACGATACCTTCCTTATCCGTAGGAGAAGGCAAGTAACGACATACAGCATCAAGAAGGAATTGAACTCCTTTATTTTTGAATGCTGAGCCGCAAACCATAGGTATGATAGACATATCCATTACAGCAGCACGAAGCGCAGCATGCACTTCCTCCTCCGTAATAGAATCTTCGTCTTCCATAAATTTCTCAAGAAGATTCTCATCATAACCTGCAACTTCCTCTATAAGTAGTGCACGATATTTTCTAGCTTCTTCTTTCATATCTTCTGGAATATCGATCACATCAAAAGTAGCCCCTTGTGTATGATCATGCCATACAATAGCACGATTCTTAACAAGATCGATAATCCCTTTAAAGTCTGCCTCATCACCAATATTCAATACGATTGGCACAGCATTAGACTTCAACATATCCTTCACTTGCTGACAAACACCAAGGAAGTTAGAACCTTGACGGTCCATTTTATTTACAAAACCAATACGTGGTACTTTGTAATTATCCGCTAGTCTCCAGTTAGTCTCTGACTGAGGCTCTACACCATCAACAGCACTAAACAAGAACACCAACCCATCAAGCACACGCAACGAACGATTTACTTCAACCGTAAAGTCAACGTGACCTGGAGTATCTATAATATTAAAATGATATCCTTTAGTATCAGGAGTTGGCTCTCCATTTTCGATTGGAAATTTCCACTCACAAGTAGTTGCAGCAGAAGTAATCGTGATTCCACGTTCTTGCTCTTGCTCCATCCAGTCCATTGTCGCAGCACCATCATGTACTTCTCCAATTTTATGACTTACACCTGTATAATAAAGAATACGCTCTGTAGTAGTAGTTTTTCCTGCATCAATATGTGCAGCAATACCAATATTTCTAGTAAATTTTAAATCTCTTGCCATTTCTTAGAATCTAAAGTGTGAAAATGCTTTATTTGCTTCTGCCATTTTATGTGTATCAACACGTTTTTTAACAGCAGCACCTTCTTCTTTTGCAGCAGCAAGAATTTCTGATGCAAGTTTAGAAGCCATTGACTTTTCGTTTCTTTTTCTTGCATATCCGATTAACCACTTCATAGCAGTTGAGATCTTACGATCTGGACGAATTTGCATTGGAATTTGGAAAGTTGCCCCTCCTACTCGACGACTACGAACTTCAACGTGAGGCATCACATTAGATAATGCATCCTTCCACATTTCAAGTGCAGTTTTTTCGTCATCTGTTTTCTTTTCTTCTACGATATCTATTGCATCGTAAAAAACTTTAAAGGCTACCGATTTTTTCCCATCCCACATCATCATATTAACAAATCGAGTTACTAACTGATCGTTAAAGCGTGGATCTGGTAAAAGTGGTCTCTTTTTGGCCTGTCTTTTTCTCATTTCTTCTCTTTAAAAGTGTTGATGATTTACTTCTTAGGGCGTTTTGCACCATATTTAGATCTCGACTGTAGTCTTCCTTGAACACCTGCGGTATCCAAAGCTCCACGTACAATGTGATATCTAACTCCTGGCAAATCTTTTACCCTTCCGCCTCTAACCAATACTATCGAGTGCTCCTGAAGATTGTGTCCTTCACCACCAATGTATGCATTCACCTCTTTACCATTTGTTAAACGAACACGCGCAACTTTACGCATAGCCGAGTTTGGTTTTTTAGGTGTAGTCGTGTAAACACGAGTACATACGCCGCGGCGTTGTGGGCACGAATCTAAAGCAGCCGATTTACTCTTCTTGGTTATTTTGGCTCTTCCTTTTCGTACTAATTGTGAAATTGTTGGCATAATTTCTTTCTACCTAAATTTTGTTAAAAATTAACTAACCCTTCTCTAAGGGCTTGCAAAAGTACAATTATTTTGAGATTATTCAAATAATAACTCACTTATTTTAAAATGGTTTCTTAATAATTAAAACGAAAAACACTTTTTAGCTACAAAAACCGTTAGTTTTACATCAAAAAATAATTTACTTGAGACGCACCATCTACATCCTTTTCATTCTATATATATGTAGTTCCTCCTATTGTATATCTCAAGAAAAAAAAATAACCCTCAATATCATTGGAAAATTACCCAGCTCAACAAAAACAATTGACAGTATTGGCTACCAGAAAACATTCAAAGAGCTCATTCCTTTATTTAAAACGATAGACAGTTTAAAGGGAAAACTTTCTCAATTAGGCTACATAGATATTACAGAAACAAGAAAAAAAACAAACGATTCATCTTATGAATCAACAATAAATTTAGGTCGGCATTATAAATACATAAGAGTACACGTAGGCAAGGAAATCACTATCAAAACATATCTTAAACAAGCAGAACTTACGGTTAGAAACGACAGTATTCTTATTGAGACCGCTTTCGCGAAAGCGGTTTTAGAAAACTTAACCACTATTGCATCTAATAGCGGAAACCCTTTTACCAGTTTTCAAATTACCTCCATATCCAAGAACAAAACAGGAACGCTTTCAGGAAACTTAATAATAGAAAAAGATTTAAATCGATATGCTGATCGTATCATTATAAATGGTTACAAAAATGCTCCTAAAGGATATTTAAAATATTATGCTAGAATAAAAGAAGGGAAAATATTTAACCAAAAAGAATTATTAGAACAGAACGAACGACTTAACAACCTTAGCTTTATCACTTCTAAAAAGGACCCTCAAGTTTTATTCACAAAAGATAGCACTACGGTCTATTTCTATTTAGAACGAAAAATCAACAATCGTTTTGACGGTTTTTTAGGTTTTGCCACAAACGAAGAAACCAATAGATTACAATTAGATGGATATGTAGATCTTATACTCACCAACAATCTCAATTACGGAGAAACTCTACTTTTAAACTATAAAAGTGACGGGGACGATCAAACACAATTAAATGTAAAAGTCACATTACCCTATTTATTCAAAAGTCCATTAGGCATTGAAACACAACTATCATTATTCAGAAAAGACAGCACTTTTTCTGAAAACAGCCAAGAAGTCAGCTTGTTTTACCAAATCAATCCGAATAGCACCGTTTCTCTAGGATACAAATCTAAACAATCTGAAGATCTTATTGACACAACAGACACCTTCAATGAAATCATAGAAGACTACACACAACAAAGAGTTCTAGGTAGTTTTTCTTTTTCAAAACTACAATCTGATTTTTTCTTTCCCGTAAAAACACAATTGACTATAAGAGGAGAGATTGGAAACAGAACTTCAACAACTGAGGAAGAAGAACAACTTAATATAAATGCAAACACAAGTCACATCTTTCAATTAAATGATGTAAATCAAATTTACATACGAAACAGAACACAAGCCTTATTTTCGGACTCCTACTTAACCAATGAACTTTATCGTTTTGGAGGAATCACAAGTATACGAGGTTTTGAGGAGAATAGTATTTTCGCCAACTTAGTAAGCACTCTGAACACTGAATATCGATACGTATTAAACTCCAGTATATACGTGCATAGCATTATTGACCTTGCTTATTTTGAAAATGAAATAGCAGATCAAAAAGAAAAGCTAATAAGCTTTGGACTTGGCGCTGGACTAAGAACTAAAGCTGGGATTTTTAAGATCAACATTGCTAATGGAAAATCTGAAAATCAGACATTTCGTTTTTCAAACACTAAACTACACTTCCAACTAGCTATTCGCTTTTAAACCAAGCACTCATCTCACTTTTATGTTAAAATTAACATAAAAGTAAAACTTTATCGGAGTTATCTAAAAACCTTTAGAAAAAAGCAATCTTGATAAAGAAATAGAAAATCTCGGGAAGCACCTCCTTACTATTTTTAAGTTCATCGTGAACGAAATAATGACCCGATACGCATTTTTAAAAGAATTATAATTTCTGCTTAAAAAAAATTACACCACGGAAACCACTGAACACAACACCATTCATTAACTGAATGAGCAGTAGTTCAACACTTAAGCAGAAGAATTTAAAAGAAAAAAATCTATTCTATTTAAAGATAATTCATCAAAAGTGCGCAAAAAGTCAATATTTAGCAATAAATAGTTGTATAAATAACTTTTTATTGTGATTTTTATCAAAAATTGTAATATTTAAAAAAATGAAAAAGAAGTTATGCTTAGTGCTAACACTATTGCTAGTGTTTGCAGTTCAGACTGCGTTTGCACAACAAAAAACAGTATCAGGAACAGTTCTTGAAGCTGAGGGGCCTCTACCTGGGGCTAATGTCCTCATAAAAGGAACATCAAATGGTACACAAACAGATTTTGACGGTAAGTTCTCCTTATCCAATGTAAATTCTACCGACATTATTATCGTAAGTTATGTAGGGTTTAAAAATGTAGAAGTTCCCGTAGGGAATCAAACTACTATTACTATTACCCTAGAACCGGACAACACATTAGACGAAGTTGTTATTGTTGGTTTTGGTAGTAGAACCAAGGAACTCTCTACTTCAGCCATATCTACAGTTACTGGGAAAGACATAGAAAACCTAGTACCATCTACCAGTTTAGACAACGCCTTACAAGGAAAAGCTGCCGGAGTACAAGTAGTTGGGGCTAACGGTAGACCAGGTCAAACCGCATTTGTACAAATACGTGGAATTGGATCATTAAGCGCATCTACCACACCACTTTATGTTGTAGATGGTGTTCCAATTGACGCAAATGACGTAAACAACATCAACCCTAATGACATCGAAAGTTTTTCTATTCTAAAAGATGCTGCAACTGTAAGTTTATATGGTTCACGTGGAGCTAATGGTGTTGTACTTATTACAACAAAAAGAGGAAAAAGCGGAGAAGCTAGAATTAATTTTAATTCTTCCATAGGTTTTTCTCAACGTATCCCAGATCCATTTGATCTTTTAGACGCAAGAGGGAAATTAGATATTGAAAGACAATTTGCTGAATTAGGCGTAGCTGCTGCTCAAAGTTTACCTGGAGCAACATCAACCCCTGAAGAACTTGCAGACCTTATAGCTTTAGATACAGATTGGGAAAATGAACTACTCAGACAAGGGTTTATTCAAAACAACTCCCTTTCTATTTCTGGAGGTGACGATCGCTTAAACTACTTTCTATCCCTTGGCTACAGTAAAAACACAGGTATCATTGATCGTATAGATGGATTTGAAAGAACCTCTCTTCGATTAAACACCTCGTACCAAGCCAAAGATTGGTTACGCATAAACACTAACATCTCTTTATCACGTAATACATCTGATTTACCTCGAGATAGAAACAACGTACAAAACCCATTTAGAGCTTTATACGATTACAACCCATACGAACCTTTATTTTTAAGAGATGACAATGGAGACATTGCTGTAGATGAAAATGGAGAAAATGTATACAATCCAACATCTACAGGATTCCCTATTGCTTTAGCACTTCAAACAGAACCAGAAGACAATAGAAACTTTTTAATCATTGGAAGCCTTGGTGCTGACATAAAGATATCTAATAAATTCTCCAACAACTTTTTAGTAGGAGCAACATCTAATAGATTTAACAGAACCAACAGATCACTTCCTGGAGGAGTTCTTCAAGGGTTTGTGGGAGATGCAGATTTCCCAGGAACTCAAACTGACAATGCTTCTATAGACCTACGCTACAACGTAACGAATACATTCAGTTACAAAGACACTTTTAATGAAGTACATAATATCCAAGCAGATTTTCTATTAGATTACGTTGAACGTATTTTCACTAGTCAGTTTTCTACTAGTAGAGGTTTTCCAACACCAGATATTCCTTTTCAAGATGTTGCTGCAGAAGCTTCTGCTGCAGGATCCAATGAAGCTAGAAACAGATTATTCTCACAAGGATTATTTTTAACTTATGATTATAACAGGAAATATGTTGCTTCAGGTAGTATACGTAGAGATACTTCTACTCGTTTTGGTCCGAATAACCAAGAAGGGTATTTCTGGAGTGGTAGTTTGGCATGGAATCTTACCAATGAAGATTTCTTATCAAGTAACTCTACTATAAGTAATTTAAAACTTAGAGCATCTTTAGGTACTGCGGGTAATCAAGCTATTGGAGAATTCCAATTCTTAAACCTTGCTAACTTCGGAACATTTAATGGAAGCACATCTCTTCTTCCTATAGGTGTAGGTAACCCAGACATCCAATGGGAAGCTCAAGAAACGCTTGATATTGGTGTAGAATGGGGCTTATTCAATAATCGCTTAAATGGGGTTGTCGATTTCTTTCAAAGAAATTCTGATCAATTATTATTACCAAGACCAATCTCCGCTACTATTGGAGACGAGAACAACTCTATCATATCTAATATTGGAGAAATAGAAAATCAAGGACTTGAAGTTTCTTTAAATTATGATGTTTTAAGAAATAGCAATATGAGATTTTCTGTAGGAGGAAATATATCATTCCAATTAAATAATGAAGTAGTATCTCTCGTTAATGGAGAAGATATTATTAATGGCACTACAATTCTAAGAGAAGGGGAAGAAATCAACTCTTTCTTTCTACCTAGATATGCCGGTGTTAATCCTGGAAATGGAGCACCATTATATCTAGATCAAGATGGCAACATCACTGACGCTTTCAGCGGCGACTTCAACACCTTACTAGAAGGCAAATCCCCAGCACCAGACCTACAAGGAGGTTTTTACACAGATTTTAGCTGGAAAGGGTTTAGCATACGTTCTGACTGGGCATTCCAAGCTGGAAATTACATCCTTAACTTCCAACGACAAGCTGGTGTCGCTATAGGGAATATAGATGCAAATTTAAGAACTGAAGCATTAAACTTCTGGAGACAACCAGGAGATACTAACGTGCTCCCTAGCCCATTATTCCAAGCTACAGCAGATCAAACATCTACAAGATTTCTTGAAAAAGGTGACTTTTTACGTCTCAGATCTCTTACAGTAGCCTATAGCCTTCCAAGTTCTTTTACTGAAAAATTATTTATTAATTCTTTAAGAATATACGGAACTGGACAAAACATTCTCACTGTAACTGGTTTTGAAGGAGATCCAGAAGTAGGTATTGGTTCTGCTGAGACTTCTGCACCAGGAAATGCTGGTTTTGTAGCCGGAGCATTTAATTTATTTAGTTATCCACAGACTCGTTCATATACTTTTGGCGTAGAAGTAGGATTTTAATTTAAAAAAAGAACAAAATGAAAAATATAAAATTAATAATACTATCTACAGTACTATTTAGTATTTTATCTTCTTGCAGTGATGAAATAGACAATTTATCACCTTTTACGCAAGTGGACCCTGTTGAGTTTTTAGACAATCCTCAAGCATTTCAAATTGCTGTTGACGGAATGTACAATCAATTTTTTAACTACTATGCTTCCCCAGGATCTGCAATGCAAGGGATTCCAGACATTTTATCTGATAACGCAGTGTTAGCAACTACAGGAAGACGCTCCAATCAAGTCTTTTTCAACTATCAGTATACATCTGTTACTGGTGGAGCTATAGCACTATACTTTAGCGAAGCTTACGAAGCAGTTAATGTTGCTAATTTAGTTATCGGACAAATAGACAATTTACCTGCTGGTGAGGTTAGAGATAATATTTTAGGTCAAGTTTTAGCTGGACGAGCACTAGCACATTTTGACCTAGTAAGAACTTATGCACCTATCCCTACACAATCAAATGATGCAAATAATGCTTTAGGTATCACTTACGTGAAAGTTGAAGATGGAGACATAGAAGATCCTTTTATCTCACCTATACGCGAAACCGTTGCCTCAAACTACACTGAAATTATTGATGATTTAGTGTCGGCAAGTGCTCTTATATCAACAGAAAACAATGAAGGAAGATTAACTAGAAATGGTGTTTTTGCAATACTATCTAGAGTCTACCTATATATGGGACAATATCAAAATGCGATTGACGCAGCAAATCAAGTAACTACACCGCTAGCAACTATACCTGAACTACCTGGTGTTTATACAGATTCAAATAATGCAGGTATTGTTGTTGAATTCTCTGTAAACACAAGTTCAGAAGCTAATGCAGCTAATGTTGGTGTTATCTATAGTCAAGGAAGCCTTGACGCTGATACAGGAGAGATAACTAACACTATTTCGGAGTATGTCGTTGATTTAGAATTCTTAAATAGTATTAGCGACGATGATGCCAGAAAAGAAGTTATTCAATTTGACAGCGCCAATGGAGATGCAGAACATAATGGCATCAGAAAATTCTTAGGAGAAGAAGGTCAAGTAAATGGTCGTCTTGACACGAAAGCAATAAGAGCTGCTGAAGTTTTATTAAATAAGGCAGAAGCACAATTTGAATTAGGATTAGAAGGCCCTGCTTTAACAACACTTAATGAACTTAGAGCAGAACGATTTAACAATTTTGTAGCTGGAACAGAGACTGGACAAGATCTCGAAGATGCAATTCAATTTGAAAGACGTGTTGAATTAGCATTTGAAGGACATCGCTTCTTTGACATTAAGAGACGCGGAGAAGCTCTACAAAGATCTTCTTTTGGAGATTTAAGGGACGGAACTGGAACTCCAGCTGAGATTCAAACACTTCCTGCAGGAGATTTTAGATTCCAATTCCCTATCCCTATAGCGGAAATCAATGCAAATCCTAATTACGTTCAGAATCCTGGATACTAAAATATAATGAAAATGAAAAAAATTAAATATTTACTATTAGTAACAATGAGTATTATCGCATTCATTTCTTGCGATGATGATTCAGAATTCGGATCAGGAATTCAAGATTCAGATCCAACTATAATTAGTTTAAATCAAACTAGCGAGAGCGTTTTCTTGTCTATTGGCGAATCCATAGAGTTAGATTTCTCGATAAATGCTTCAAAAACATCTAATGTAGATAGAGTAATCACACTAGAATTAAATGAAGCTACTTCCTTGCCGTCTGAATCATTTACTGTTTCACCCATGCAAGTAACTATTCCTGCCAATGAATTTGTGGCTAATTTTTCAGTTACTATAACAGAAAATCAAGGAATGCCGTCAGAAGACAATTTAATCTTAGATATTCCGGAATCTGCAGAATATCAAATCTCAACA
The DNA here is from genome assembly GCF_947492815.1 of uncultured Dokdonia sp. Taxonomy (GTDB): domain Bacteria; phylum Bacteroidota; class Bacteroidia; order Flavobacteriales; family Flavobacteriaceae; genus Dokdonia. The sequence goes on along the minus strand of NZ_CANLOB010000003.1, from coordinate 114,892 downwards.
CTCTTCCCTAGTCTAAACATTAATGTAAACGTAGTTTGCCCAGTTGAAGACACAGAATTTATAGGAAACTATCAACTAACAAATATAACTCCTGTAGATTTTGGAAACTTATATGCTGAAGGTCAAATAGTAAACATATCTGCTGGGGATGTTCTCGGAGAAAGAATGTTTGAAGCAGTTGTACTTGAAGATTTAGATATTGGACAACCAGCTACAATCCTTACTTTCAACCTAGTATGTGATTCGGTAGTACTACCACCTAATCAACCTACAAATCTTCAATGTGGAGGTTCCTTAGATCTAGGACCTGCTATTGGAGACGTTTTAGGAAGTTATACTACTGGAGATGATTCAGAATTTGAAATTGTCATTGGTTACAATGAACCCGGAACAGCTACCTGCGCAATGGCCAGTGATGCTGTTATCCGACTAACTAAGATTTAAGTTTAATTCTCAGTTACTTTTAAAAGTCCCATTACTTTAAGTTTTAAAGTAATGGGACTTTTTTTTATTTAAGCTTTAATTAATTTTAAAAAACAACAAGCATTTATCTCGTAGATTACATTTAACACCAAGAAACCCAATAAAAGAAAAAAACAAAACAACTAAACTACAAATCAAGAAACACTACACTATCAATCACTTAGCACAATATGTTAAAAAATTAAGAAATTAATTCTATTACAATTCCATACTTTTCTTGTCAAATACCAAAAGATTAAATAACACTCAACACTTAGAGCTCTAATTTTAAATACATCTCACCTAATATTCAGATATATTTAAAAATTCTAAAATTTAGGAGTAAATAGTTGTGTAATTAACTTTTTATTGTGATTTTTGACATTGGCTAATTCAAATAATTTATAAAAATGAAAACAAAGTTTAGTGGAATTTTAACGCTTTTGTTAGCGTTTGTCGTGCAAGTTTCATTTGCACAAACAACAGTTTCCGGAACAGTTTCTGAAGAAAACGGACCATTGCCTGGAGCAAGTGTCCTTATTAAAGGAACTCAGACTGGAGCTCAAACCGATTTTGATGGTAACTATACTATTCAAGCAAGTCCAAATGATGTACTTGTCTTTAGTTATGTAGGCTACTCAAATCAAGAGGTTACTGTAGGTAATCAAACTACAATTAACGTTACTCTTGCTTCAGACAATCAACTTGATGAAGTAATCGTAACTGCTCAGGGTATAAAACGTGAAAAGAAAGCGTTAGGATATGCTGTAAGTGAGGTTTCTTCTGAAGAGATAGAAAACCGTACAGAAGGTGATGTTGGACGTATACTTTCGGGTAAAGCATCTGGGGTAGATATTACTTCTCAGAGTGGTGCATCAGGATCTGCAACTAACGTTGTAATTCGTGGTTACAACTCTATTAACGGTAGTAACCAAGCTCTTTTCATCGTTGATGGTGTTCCTTTTAGTAGTGACACCAATGCTGGTAACGGTGATCCGAATGGCGGAAACAACTTTGCTAATGGAAACAACGGATCTTCTCGTTTCTTAGATCTTGATCCAAATAATATCGAAAGTGTTAACGTACTTAAAGGTTTAGCTGCTGCTACTCTTTATGGTACTGCTGGACGTAATGGTGTAATTGTAATTACTACAAAATCTGCAACTTCTCGTGGTCAAGGACCAAAGAAAACAGAGATTACAATTAACCAATCTTACTTTGCAAACGAAATCGCTTCATTACCTGATTACCAAAACACTTATGGTGGAGGTTTCGACCAATCATTTGGATGGTTTTTCTCAAACTGGGGACCTGCTTTCAGACCAGATGGTGTTGACGGATATTTAAATGACCCTGCACAGTTAATCGCTGCAGATGGAACTGTTGAACACCCTTATTCTTCATCTGCTTTCTTAGATGGTTTCTTAGGTGGTAACAACATTCTTCAAGAAGAATTTCAAGACCAAAGATATGAGTGGAGACCATATAACAACGTAGACGCATTCTTTAGAACTGGATCAGTTTCTAACACTTCTATTAACCTTAACGGAAGTTCTGAGGATGGTAAAGTAGCATATAATGTAAACTACGGTCATCTTAATGATCAAGGATTTATTCCTGGAAACACATTAAGAAGAAATAACTTATCAATTGGTGGTAGAGCACAATTATCTAACAAATTTACAATCTCAGGATCTTTAAATTATGCTAGAACAAACTTTTCTATCCCTCCAGTAGCTGCATCTTTAGGTAATGGTACTACAGGATTCTCAGTATTTGCGAATGTATTCTTTACACCTCGTAATGTGGATTTAGCAAATCTTCCATTTGAAATTCCTGAAACAGGAGGAAGTATCTACTACCGTAACGGAAATGACATTAACAATCCTAACTGGATTGTTCAAAATGCAAGAGATTCTCAATTAACTAACCGTGTATTCGGAACTAGTACTTTATCATACCAATTAAATGATAATCTAAATCTTCAGTATAGAGCTGGTGTTGATTTCTTTAATAATAGAAGTGAAGGTTTCTCAAATAGAGGAGGAGTATTAGGAGCTGCTAGAGATGATATTAGAGGTTATTACAATACATTTGACACTAACACAAGAATATGGGATCATTATGCAGCAATAAGTGGAGATTATGACTTAAGTGATAAAATTGGTCTTACTTTTATTGCTGGTGCAACATCTAGATCAAGAGAACAAGATGGACAAGGAGTAAGCAGTACTGACCAAATTGTATTTGGAGTTCAAAGACACTTTAACTTCAGACAGCAAGTAGCTGCACAATTCACTACTTTTAGAAACATTGTTGGTGTATTAGCACAAGCTGATTTTGATTATGACAATTACTTATTCCTTACGTTATCTGGACGTAATGATTGGGTTTCTAACTTACCAACTGAAAACAACTCTCAGTTTTACCCTAGTGGAAGTATTTCCTTCTTACCTACAGCTGCATTTGAAGGCTTAAAAAGTGATGCATTAAATTACTTAAAAGTAAGAGCAAGTTTAGGTACATCTGCAGGTTTTCCTGATCAATTTACTGGTAATGCAGGTTTCCCTGTGTCTCAGTTAGTAAACCAAGCTATTAATCAGCAACAGGTAGGATTAACTACTAACGGACTAAGTTCTTTCCAATCTAACTTCAACTTAAAGCCTGAGCTTATTAGTGAAGTTGAATTTGGTATTGAAACACGTTTATGGAAAAATAGAGTTAGTTTAGATGTATCTTATTTTGATCGTCAAACAGAAGATCTAATCGTTTTTAGACCCCTAGCACCTTCAAGTGGTTTTACTCAAACTACGGACAATATTGGTAAAGTAGAAGGAGATGGATGGGAAGTTGATCTTGGTGTAGATATTTTCAAAAGCGAAAGCAATGGATTTAACTGGAATTCAAGAGTTAACTTTACACAATCAGAGCAGATAGTAACCGAACAAGATGATGACATTATTGTGTACGCTGGTTTTGGAAACTTAGGAAATGCTGCTATTAGAGGTGAGCAATTAGGTGTAATTGTTGGAGATCGTATTTTAAGAGACGCTAATGGTAATTTCGTTGTAAATGGTGCTGGTAACTATGTATCTGAACCAAATATTACTTTAGATGACGGACGTAACATCCAACCTATTATCGGTAACCCACAACCAGATTATGTAATGAACTTTATCAATACATTATCTTATAAAAACTTTAATTTAGGATTCCAAATTAACCACACTAAAGGAGGTGACATTTATGCATCAACTGTATCTGTACTTCTTGGTCGTGGATTAATCGTTGAAACTGAAGACAGAGAAAATACATTTATCCTTCCTGGTGTAAATGTTGATGCTGCTGGAAATTCAACTCCTAATCAAACTCAAATTAATAACTCACAGTATTACTTCTCAAACATACTGTTCGGTCCTGGTGAATTACAAGTTTATGACGGATCTGTAGTTAGACTTCAAGAAATTTCTTTTGGATATAATGTTCCTAAGAAATATTTAGAAAAAACACCATTTGGTTCTTTCAGCATTACGGCTAGCGGATTTAACCTTTGGTATGATGCATATAACACACCTGATGGAGCAAACTTTGATCCAAACGTAGCAGGTGTAGGTGTAGGTAATGGACGTGGATTTGACTTCCTTAATGGACCTTCATCTAAGCGTTATGGTGTAAGTGTTAAAGCATCATTTTAATTAAAAAATTTATAAAATAATAATTATGAAAAAAATAATTAAATTCATAATGGCGATTGCAGTTGCTAGTTCTGCTATGTTTTACTCGTGTGAAACTATAGAACTTGAGCAATTAGAAAATCCCAATGGACTTAACCCTAGTCAAGCTGATCCAACTTTGTTAGCGAATACTATTCAAATAGGGTATTTAAATAACATTTCTAGTTTCAATGGTAATGCTGCAGGTCTTGTCCGAATTAATACTTTCGGATCTAGAGATTATTTCGCTGGAATAACAGGTAACGCACTTAATGGTAACTGGAATAGGATCTATTCTACAGCTATGGTGCCAAACATTAATGTTATTACTGCTCTTAACGAAGAAGCAGGTGATGGTTCTTTAAACTTTCAAGAAGGTATCTCAAAAGCAATGTTAGCGCATAGCTTTATGTTACTAGTTGATTTTATTGGAGATGTTCCATTTACTGAAATAGCAAATCCAAGCGAATTCCCAGCTCCTAATGTAGATCCGGGAGCATCAGTTTATACTGCTGCTTTAGGTTTATTAGACGAAGCAGAAGGTTTATTAAATGGAACTTCAGGAACTGACTTATTTTATAATGGAGATTCTGCATTATGGATCAGAGCGATAAACACAATGCGTTTAAAAGCTGCTCTTACTGTTCAAGATTATACAACTTTTGATCAGATTATCGCTGGAGGTAACTTCATCGAATCTAATGATCAAGATTTCGAATTTAGATTTGGAACAAACGAAGTAAATCCTGATGAGCGTCATCCTGACTATGTTGCAGATTACACACCTTCTGGTGCAGGTTTCTACAAGTCTAATTGGACTATGAACTACATGTTAGAATCAAATGATCCAAGAATACGTTACTACTATTACAGACAAACTGATTGTACTCCTGGTGCTAGTTGTAATCCAGCTGGTAACGGAGAAACATTACAGTGTTCATTACAACAGCCACCTGCTCACGTAGCTGCTGCTGGTTTTGGTGACATTTTCTGTTTCTTAGAAGACGGATACTGGGGTCGTTTACATGGTGATGATGGTGGAGCTCCACCAGATAACTTCTTTAGAACTGCGGCTGGCGTATACCCTGCTGGAGGATTATTTGATGATGATCGTTTTGGTAATGTAGGATTAACTCTAGGTGGAGGTGGTGCTGGTATAGAGCCTTTCTTACTTGCATCTCAAGTAGACTTTATGCGTGCTGAAGTTGCAATGGCTCAAAATAATACTGGAGCGGCTGCGATGCACTTAGAAAATGCTATCAGCAAGCATGTGAACAAAGTAGTTACATTTGCTGCATTAGACGGTTCTAGAGATACTTCTTTTGAGGCTACTCCTGCAGATATTACTGCATTTGTTGCTGCTCAAGTACAAGCATTTAATGATGCTACTAACAATGATGATCGTATGAACTTACTAGCTGAGCAATTTTGGATTTCTCAATTTGGAGCTGGTGCTGAAGCTTATAACTTCTATAGAAGAACAGGTTTCCCAACAACACTTCCTCCAAACTTAGAGCCTAATCCAGGAAGTTTTGTAAGGTCATTCCCTTATGCTTCGTCTGAGGTATTAGCTAATCCAAATATTAGCCAAAAAGCAGATCAGACTATTCAAGTATTCTGGGATACAAACCCTCCTTCTGCTGCTGGTGGTGGTGGATTCCCTGTTGCAAACTAAAATTTAATAAAGAAAATTAAACATGAAAAATTTATATAAATATGTTTTTATGGGAATCTTAGCATTAGGTCTAGGTTCTTGTGATGACGATGAAGAAAATGTAACAGTAGTTGTTCAGGACACTGTTGAAACTGGAGCAGTACTACGTACAATCCAAGTAATTTCAAATGAACTTCCTATTGGATTAGACGCTGGTTTTTCTGTTCAAATAGAAGAACAAGATGAGCAAGAAGGTGCTCTATTACAAAGTGTAGATGTATTTGCAACTTTTGCAGATAACTCTCCAGATGATGGAGATACTACTGGAGCAAACTTCAATGAATTTTCTCTAGGAACTGTTGATGCTTCTGAATTTACAGATCCATCTCCTTTTGGTTTACCTCGTGCTACATTAAATTATTCATCTGATGTATTAAATGCTGGTGCTGGTGTAACGGGTGCTCAACTTTTTGGAGGGGATACATTTACAATTCGTCTTTCATTAAACTTGACTGATGGTCGTGTATTTTCTGTAAACAATGCAGGTGGTATTATTACTGCTGGATTCTTTAACTCTCCATTCCAATATACTGCGACAGTTACTTGTCCAGTTGAAGGTGATTTTGCTGTAGGTACTTACCAACTTTCTATCATAGAAGGTGTATTCCCTGCATTTGATGCAACTATCGATTGGATTGAAGAGCCTGTAACTATTGTTAACGGTACTGGAGACACTGAGCGTATTATAGAAAGTGCATGTTATTTACCTGAATTCGGTACATTCTGTGGACCACTTACATTTAACCTTGTATGTGGATCAGTTATCCTTCCTAACCAAGCTCCTGGAGGTGGTGTAGGTTGTGGTGCTGCTATCTTATTAGAATCTGATCTTAGTGATCTAGGTTCTTACGATCCTGCAGATGATTCTACAATCCAATTAATCTTCCAAAATAACTTTGAAGATGCTGGAGGATGTGGTGCAGATCAATACAGACAAGTATTAGAGTTAACTAGAATTTAATTCTTACTATATCAATATTAATAGAGAGACAATCTACTTAGATTGTCTCTCTTATTTTTTACTAATATTATGGAAAAGAAACATCTTCAGATATTTGGCACCAGAGCCATCATAGAAGCTATTGAAGCGGGAAAAGAAATTGACAAAGTATATCTACAAACTGGGCTCACAAACAATCTTACTAGCGAATTAAACACACTTATAAAAAAGAAAGGGATACAAACTTCTTATGTACCTATTCAGAAATTAAATAAGCTTACGCAACAAAATCATCAAGGAGCAATCGCTAATATATCTGTTATCAAATTTCAAGATTTTGAGGAACTTGTAAATAAAACGATAGCATCAGGAGTTACACCATTGTTTATTTTACTAGATCAACTTTCTGACGTTAGAAATTTTGGAGCAATTATACGTACCGCTGAGTGTACAGGAGCGCATGGTATTATCATTCCAAAAAAAGGAGGAGCTCCATTAAATGCAATTGCTATTAAAACATCTGCAGGAGCAGCATTTAATATCCCTATTGCAAAAGTAGATCATCTTAAAGATGCTATTTATTATCTTCAAGGTTCAGATATAAAAGTTATTGCCGCAACAGAAAAAACAGAAAATACGTTATATAATATTGATTTTAAACAACCAACTGCTATTGTGATGGGACGAGAAGACAGTGGTGTTTCATCAGGTATTCTTAAAATTGTAGATGAAAAAGCAAAACTCCCACTAATGGGATCTATTGCTTCTTTAAATGTATCTGTAGCGTGTGGTGCTTTTTTATATGAGGTTGTAAGACAAAGACTTTAATCTGTTTCAGAAGTTGAATCTTCTTCTTTATATATATAGTTTATAATAGGAGATTCTTCTACGTCCTCTTCCTTTTCTTCCTCCACTATTTCAATAAAATTCCCATTTTCATCAAATTGACGCATAAATGGGTCGTCTTCCTCATTATAATCTTCAGATTCCCATACATATTTAGGGGGCTTTTCTACGCTTTCGCGAAAGCAAAAACCTAATAGAGCTCCAGAGACAAGTCCAGCTAAGTGACCTTCCCAAGAAATCTTCTCATCAACGGGTAGTGTACCCCATACCAAACTACCATATAAAAATACAACCAATAGCGAAAGTGCAATCAACCTAAAATGCTTTGCTCTTATTCCTTTAAAGAATAAAAAAGAAACAAGTCCATAAATTACTCCGCTCATTCCTATATGGTATGCAGAACGCCCAATAAACCAAGTACCAATCCCACTTAGAAGTATAAGAAAGAAAAATACACGCCAAGCAATTTTATGGTAGAAATAAAACAATGCAGTACTCAAAACAAATAATGGTACTGTATTATGCCATAAATGAGCTATACTTCCATGTATAAATGGAGAAAATAACACCCCTCTTAATCCTAATGCTGTTTGGGGTTTTACCCCATAAGGCGTAAAATTAATGCCAAATCGTATTTCTACCCAGTATACGATCCAAATAAGCAATACAAAACCAACAGGATATAATAGCACCCCATTATAAAACTGAAAAGAAGAAGGTTTTGAATTCATATACTACTAAAAGCAAAGAATTAGCCAAATATAACTTTACAGTAATAATGTCATTCTTTTAACTTATAAAATACCTATTTTTATGATATGAATGCACCACTTGCAGAACGTTTACGTCCTAAAAAACTTGAAGACTATTTAAGTCAGCTTCATCTTGTTGGACAACAAGGTTCATTACGCCAAGCACTCAATGCAGGCGTAATCCCATCACTTATTCTTTGGGGACCTCCAGGCATAGGAAAAACAACATTAGCTACTATAATTTCTAATGAATCTAAACGACCATTTTACACCTTAAGTGCTATAAATAGTGGCGTAAAAGACGTAAGAGAAGTAATTGAAAAGGCAAAACAAAGTGGTGGTTTATTTACTCAAAAAAATCCTATTCTATTTATAGATGAGATCCATCGCTTCAGCAAATCACAACAGGATTCTTTATTAGGTGCTGTAGAAAAAGGATGGGTAACGCTTATAGGGGCCACTACAGAAAACCCGAGCTTTGAAGTAATTCCTGCCCTTTTGTCGCGTTGCCAAGTATACATTCTAAAACCTTTTGGCAAAGAAGATTTAGAAGCCTTACTAAAACGCGCCATAGAAGAAGATAGTATCATTAAGAAAAAAGAAATAGTCCTTAAAGAAACAGAAGCTTTACTAAGATTAAGCGGTGGAGATGCACGAAAGCTTCTAAATATTTTTGAATTAGTTGTTACAACAGAAGCACAAGATAAAGTAACAATCACCAATGATCTGGTGATGTCAAAAATTCAAAAAAACACCGTCTTATACGACAAAACAGGAGAACAACATTATGACATTATCTCTGCTTTTATCAAATCTATAAGAGGTAGTGACCCAAATGCTGCTGTTTACTGGTTAGCAAGAATGATTGAAGGAGGTGAAGATGTAAAATTTATTGCTCGTAGATTAATTATAGCAGCTTCTGAAGATATAGGAAATGCAAATCCTACAGCATTAGTTGTAGCAACCAATTGTTTTCAAGCTGTAAATACTATCGGATATCCAGAAGCAAGAATTATTTTAAGCCAATGTGTTACCTATCTTGCAAGTTCACCTAAAAGTAATGCTTCTTACATGGCTATAAAAAAAGCACAACAACTCGTTAGAGAAACAGGTGATTTAAGCATTCCCTTACATTTACGTAATGCTCCTACAAAACTTATGAAAGATTTAGGATATGGAGATGATTATAAATATTCTCATGATTATCCAGGTAATTTTGTGAATCAAGAATTTTTACCTGAAGAAATCACAAATACGAAGTTATATGACCCTGGCACTTCATCAAGAGAAAAAGGACTTAGAGATTTTCTTAAAGTTCGATGGAATGACAAATACGGCTATTAAGCCTATTTAAGCGCATATACTTTAAGCGCATCATCATTTACACCTACAAGTAATATATCTTTCTCTAACCCTTTATGAGATATCCCTAATAACGTTTTAGCATTCCCTTCAATATACAAACCTGATTCCATAGCAGATAATGCTGTATACCCATTTTTCTGGTTAGACAATAAGACAATACCATTTCCGGCATCATATCGAGGTGTTTCTACTTCAGTTTCATAAATATTACCAGTAACAATAAGATCCTCATAACCATCCTTATTAACATCTCTAGAAAGGACACTTAACATAGGCGCCGATTGCGCAACAGATGGCAACATAGAAACATCAAACGTCCCATCTCCTTTATTTATTAAAAGCTTTGAGGAAAATGTAGTCACTTCTTTTTGATAAGCCGTTTCTAATTTTTCTCCATAAATATCTTTTAAAGTAGCATTAGCAAACGCATTGTATGTTTCAAATTTTTCTGAGATAAAAGGCATTTGCTGTGTAGAACACTCTTTTCCTCTAGCTGGCACATAATTTCCATTGTAATTATTACTAAGTACCAAATCAAACGTTCCGTTATCATCAAAATCTGACGCAAACACTTTAAAAGGTGTTTTTAAACTTGCTTTATATTTTATATTATCTCCTATATTTCCAACAATATAGTCAGGCAAACCATCTTTATTTACATCTGTTTCTGTAATAGTAAACCACCATCCTTTTTCTTTATCAAGACCTATTTCTTTGGAAACATCTTTAAATATTCCTTTATCATTTTTAAACATACCTATATGAGACCACTCACCTACTACCATAAAATCAGCATCTCCATCGGCATCATAATCTGTTGTAATCACTTTATTTATAATCCCAAATGTTAGTAATTCTGGAGCTACTTGAGCAGTAACATCTGTAAAAATACCTGCATTATTTTGATATATATGAGAGGACGCACTTACAGGGAAATGTTGTGGTTGAATTCGATTTCCTACAATAATATCCGTATCTCCATCGGCATCATAATCGATGGTTGTTATAGATTTACTTGACATAAATCCTGTAGCATTATTCTCGTCAAAAGAAACCGCTGTAAACACTCCTTTACCATTATTTTGATAATATCTATTCTTATATTCTGGCGCATTAGATACAAACTCATTACCGCCACTCACGACTATTAAGTCTAAATCCTGATCTCCATCGGCATCAAAAAGTATAGACTCCATATCTTCATGGATAGCATCTGCGGCAAAAGCGGGTTGTGAGGATTTTGAAAAGCCCCTAGCTGTTTGCACATATAATTGACCTGCCTGCCCAGAAGCTCCTCCTATATAGACATCATCAAGACCATCGTTATTCACATCTCCTTTTGTCATGTGAGGGCCTAAAGTTGACTGTTTATAAGGTAATAAGACCTCAGTAGTGAAATCATCATAGTCATTTTCTTTATGAATAAAATCAAGTCCGTAGTTTGTGTCCGCTTTCGCGAAAGCGTACCCAGCATTTGTATCAACTTCAAAAATTGCTTTAGCAGTATTTGTAGCATTTTCTTCAGAAAAAACCAAAACTGTATTTGCGTCTATATCGGTACGTTCTTCACTTTTCCCTGAAAGCCATTGTACGGTTACTTTATCGATTGTACTTATAGATCCTAAACCAAAATGAGCACTATTTTCTGTAGCAGAAAGGTACCCTTTAGTTCTTTTAGATTCGTACACTTGAGATTGATCTCCATAAGCAATCGTGACTTTAGCAAATGTTTCTGACGTTTTCCCTTTTAAAGCAACGCGCAGATAGTTTCCTGTTTCCTTTTCGATACTAGTATTCTTAAATAAGAATGCTTCATCATCGATATTATTTACAATAAGTTCTAAATCACCATCATTATCTAAGTCTGCATAGGCACCTCCATTAGAATACGATGCAACTGCAAGCCCCCATTGATAACCTTTATTTTCAAAATGAAGATTTCCATCATTATGAAACATAATATTACTTAGTTTCTCTGTAGGCATTGCATCATACAACTTTTGTTTTACATCTAAAGGGACTTTACCTCCAAAAGCTTTTTGTGTATCCCGCACTTGATTCTGTATATCATTATCTAATGCATATCTTCTATACCCATTTGTAACATATACATCTCGATGTGTATCATTATCTAAATCGGCAATAAGGCCTGCCCAACTCCAATCGGTTTTTGCCATTTTTGCTTGGTGTACAGCATTATTAAAATGATTTCCTCCCATGTTTAACTGTAGTGAATTAAACATATACTGATGTTGAAACCCAAAATCATCAACGAGCATAGAAAATCGATCTACATCCATACTTGCCATGAGTGTCTTGGAACGCACATGGTCACTAGCTGCCATGTCTAGCACAAAAATATCTTGAAGCTTATCATTGTTAATATCTGCAATATCAACACCCATTCCGAAGAAAGAAACTTGCTTTGTATATTCTTTTATGCGGTCTGTAAAGGTTCCATTTTTATTATTGATATACATTGCATCAGGCACATAATAATCATTGGCAATATAAATATCTAACCATCCATCATTATTAATATCACTTACGGTGATTCCTAACCCGAATGCTGCTTTAAGCAATCCTGCCTTTTTAGTAATTTTACGGTACGAATTTCCCGTATTCTCATATAATTGGACTGAACTTTTTTCTAAGTTATTCCCCAACTTCATGCTAGCAAAGAATCGTTGTGGGTCTAATCCATAAAATTCATTTTCATTAGAGACCACACAATCTAGATCACCGTCATTATCGTAATCAAAAAACACAGATTGAGTACTAATACCCGTATCAGCGAGATTATATTCTTGTGCGCTTTCGCGAAAGCGGTTATCTTTTAAATTAATATATAATAAGTTTTTACGCTCTTCAGCTTGTTTTGGACCTCCTTGCGAAACATAGATATCCAACCACCCATCGTTATTTACATCGGCAAAAGTGACTCCGTTTGCCCATTGTTTTCCTGTATTTATACCCGCTTGTTCAGAAATATCTTCAAACTGTAAATTTCCTTTGTTTAGGTATAGTTTATTTCCAACTTGGTTTCCTGTAAAAAAAAGATCTTGTAGTCCATCATTATTAATATCGGCCACCCCAACACCGGCTCCATTATAAAAATAATCGAAATCAAACAGGTTTTCTATAGAGCCTACATTTTCTTTAAGTGTATTTGAAAATGTAATTCCGCTTTCTTCACTAGAAACAAGTTCAAAAAGGTTTTGGGTTTTAATTACTTTCTCTTCAGGTTTTGAAGTGGTTGTCGTTTCTTGTTCTTGACCACAGCCTAAAAAAAGTAGTGCTAAACTTATGGCAAAAAGGTACTTCATTAGTTTTTAGAAAATATCATTTGTACTACACCTATTCCTTTTACAATACGATCTATAATAAAATTTGAACCATTAAAGCGTCCTTTACCATTAAATTGAGTAGTTAGCACTTCATAGTTTTTCGTATCGTTTGTGATGGCTGTTCCTATTTTTGTTGATCCTTCGTATATCATTAGGTTATCTGCTGCTACAATAATTTTATAGGAACCATCTGCGCTCTCATAAGTGCCATCAAGATTAGATATTACTTCTTCAACTTTAGATTCTATTGTTTCTTCTACTTGCTTGACAACAGTTTCCTTTTCAGGAATTACTTCTTCTACTTCAATAGTTCTAGAAGGCTTTGGAGCTTCAACAGTCTCTGTAGTTATATTTTCCTGTTTTTTTCCACTATAAACGTAGTGTAAATCTTCTATGGAAAGAAATGCTTTGCGCAAAGCTTCGTGATAAGATCTTTTAAAATCTTTGTCCCTGCTTTTTCCTTGTTCTGATACAAAGACTATATTCCCTTTACAATCTTTTAAGATGACTTTCAATCTTGAAACAATGTAATTAGAATTACTTTCTACATCTGCATATAAAGTATTACAATTCCCTTTCTCAAATCCAATAGGTTTCTCGTCTCTAACCCTATAAGAATCGAATCCATACTTATTAAACAAGAATTGTGTAAGTGAATTTAATTGATATTCGTCTATACTTTTTGCAAAATCATATTTTTCTGGAATAATAACATATTGATAATCATTTACGCTTTGTGAAAAAGAAGAGAAATGTATCAGTAATAATAGTGCAATTACTAGGTGCTTCATTGTTTACTCAGGATCAAAAATTAACTGAAAACCAAACTGTATGGAGGCGCTTTGAGCCTTTGCCAGATTGGAATAGTCTAATATATTATCTGCTGCAAGATAAACATTAAATTTGTTAATTTTTGTTGAAAGTAATAGTCCTATATTTCTATTAGAAAATGCATCATAGGTATAGGTCATTTTTGTTCTTAAAAACCGAGTCCAAGTTCGATCAACATATAGTGTTGCAGCTCCCTGAAATCCTCTTGGACGTTTTATAGCATATAGTTGTGCTCCTACATTAGTAGCATATCTATCTACACCACTATTTGTACAATCACAATCACCATTAAGATTGGCTCCAAAGCCTCTATTAATAGAAGCGTTAAACTTTGTAGGACGCCATGTAGTATATGAGTTTTGTAGTGAATCTTCATAAGGAAGGTTTTCTTCAAATTCATCTTGTAGATTTTGCCAATAATCGTTTAGGTCTTCTCCATTCAAAACATCAGGAAATTCTAGTTCTATACCATTAGTTGCATAGCTCCCAGACACTCTATAATTCTTTAAGTCTTTCGTATGAAAAATAGCGCCTACATCAATAACACTCGCTGTTGCTGTCCAGTGATCATCAATTGTATAGGTAGCCCCTACATCAAATCCTACTCCTACATTATTACTTAGTATTGCTCTTCCTACAGCCTTACCTGGTCCTGCATCTTCATCTATAAATGAACGTAATCCTGAAGTATTAGCTGTCACAGATGCATCTTGCACTTGATGTTGCAAAAAATTAGGGCCCTCTGGTGTTTCTCTAGTTATAAAAAAACCTTGATTGTTTGTACTATTGATATTGGCAATACTCATATATAATTTTGCTCTCCCTCCTACTCTAAGTTTTTTTGAAATCTCTTTATTAACTCCAAAGTGATATACTGAAATCACTTCTGCTGCGACAGCTATGTCAGAAAATTGGAAGGGAACATCTAAAAAGTTTGCATTTCCTTCGTATGCAAGAACTGCAATATCTTTTGGAAAATAAGCAATCACATCAGTTTCCTGATACAATCCTGCAGAGTAATAGTTTTCTGTAAACTTGCTTTTCCATCCAAAAGAAGCTAATTCTAATTGCTGATTTACAACAAATGAATCTTTGTTATCTAATCTAAAAATAGCATCTCGTATTCGTGTATTTATATCTCCTCCTTCTTGAAAAATATCATACGTACTAATTCCACTAGATCCAGCACTTACTGAAAATCCTGACAAAAGCGGGATCCCAATATGTTTTTCAAATGATATTGCAGCACCTGGATTACTCAGTAGTGTCTGCGGAAGATCATCTACATTATAGAGCAACTGTTTATTTTGAGCACATACTTGTGTAACTACAAAACTTATGTATATGATAATAAATGCTCGCATACTATTATTATAGATCAGAAAATTCTAATGAATAGAGCACCTTACTTTGGAGTGACAACTCCCCATTTATAGGAGCGCCATTTGTTGTAAGAATCACTTCATTTGCTAATATGCGAGAATTACTTATAGCCTGAATATCTTCTTCGCTCAATACTTGAGTAAATTCAGTTCTCTGTACCGATCCATCAGTAGAAGACGTAATTTCGAAAAATACGACAAACTGTTCTTGTCCTCCTCCATTTAAAAATGAAGCACGATTTACTAGTGATTGTCCAAATGTGTTATCTACTTGAAAATCTAATGTAACTTCTTTTAAATTTTCTCTGATAAAATCATCATCCAGAAATTCTAACCTAGTTGTATCTCGAGCAGTGATAATGACTTCTTGTGTATCTACAGTTTCAAAATCTGACGTGTCTAATGTAAAGAAAATCAATGAGGCATCTACTGTAGGACTAATAACCACATCTTGCGCTTGATCAAAATCCACATCACTCACACAGGAAGTGCATATGAAAAAAGAGGTGATTAGTGCCACAAATCTTACGTAAAGCAGGTAATATTTCATAATTTGGAGGAATTGATTGTGTCTAGTTAAAAAACGCTTAATAACTAAGTATATTGCTATAAATAATTACGAACATCTAGCAAATCATCTACAACGACTTGTTTGTTAGGCATTTTTAAATTATGATAATTATAACAAATTGTTTTCATATTCACCCCTTCTGCACCTAATATATCTGCCTCATAAGTATCTCCTATCATCATGCTATGCACTGCAGTTGCATTTGCTTCTTGTAACGCAACTTTAAAAATACGAGGATTTGGTTTTTTAACCCCTACCGCTTCACTGGTTGTTACGGTATCAAAATAACTATCAATTTTGGAGTTTTTCAGTTTTTTATGCTGTACTTCTTCAAAACCATTCGTTATAATATGTAACTTATACTTTGGCTTTAAATATTCAAGAAGCTCTATAGCACCATCAAATAAGTAATTATGATCAGGTAAATGCGTAATATAATCTTCAGAAAGTCTATCAATAGTATCATCTGCTACATTGATATTAAGTGCATCAAATGTTTTTTTAAATCTTCCGTAACGTAACTGTGATTTAGTGACACGTTCTTCTCTATACCACTTCCAATACTGAAAATTAATAGGGGAATACACTTTTAAAAATTCGTCTAGATTTACATCTATCTCATTTTTATCAAATATTTTGGCAAATGCCAATCCTGAGTTACGATCAAAATCCCATAAGGTATGATCAAGATCAAAAAAAACATCTTTTATCTCTTTATTCATCTGTTGTCAATAATGTTCTAAATACTTTTTTGCTATATACATTTGTGAAATCTGCATTTGAAAAAGCAATTAAAAATACGCCTTTCACTTCCTTTACGACCTCTTTCATTTTCTGTAAGCTTACGCTATCTACCGTATGCTTATGTACATCTATAATTGTATTTACATGGATACAAAATGGATATATCACCAAAGGGGTTTGTATTTCATAGTCCAAATCATAAAATAAAAACGGAGTACTTGTACTTGCCCTAAAACCTAGTACATCAGGATACCCCATTGTATAATCTTCTAAAATTTCTTGATCTAATAGGTTTCTATACGTGCTAGGGACTGTTATTTTATAATCTGTAATTCTAGATTGTATTAAAGGTCTATTGGTAATTTGTTCTATTCTCTTTTTTTCTTCCTTTAATATTGCAATATCTTTTGTAGCACTCTTAGAAACTAACAATCCTACACAAGAATAGTCTCCTACCATTTTTATTAATGATTGAAAGCTTCGCTTACTATATTTTATATTCTTACTATCTTCAGTATAATCTCCTAATTCAAAAAACACTTTAAATCGAGAGGATGCTTGTTTTTGAATATTTACCAACCAACTAAATATATCAAAGGGATCTTTACGTAATCCCAGTAATACTTGGGTTCGCACAAAATTTTGTTTTAAACGAAAATTTATAAAATCACGCCCATAACCACCTATAGTTCTTAAAAACCCAATCTTCCTATACGCAAATGCCTGAGGCACATCTATAACCACCTGCGTTTCAAACTGCGACTCTTGGAATACATGTGAAGGAAATGATGACACCATAATTTCCTTAAAACGCACGATCCACTCATCAACAACAGGTCGATCTAAAAACTTATGCTTATAAGCTATACTTTCACTTGCTGGAAAACGTCCTAATGCATCTTTTACATGAGGCAAATACTCTTCATACCGACTTAACATATAAAAAGCAGCGCCAAATATATCATAAGGCAGCATGGCTTCTGGATTTTTTGAAGCAAAAAAACAAGGCACTCCTTCCCAATCTTGTAATTGTATATCTACATCCATCACTCCTTGTTCAAAAAGAAGCTCAACAGCACTTATATGCAACTCATTTCCTAACTGTTTTTGTGTATAGGATAATTTAGGGCCATCGTGTGCTACAAAATCTTCTACTTTAGAAGTAAAAGAAACTGTCATACCCATCACTCTAGTACATATATGTTTAAATATATAGGTGACTCTAGGGGTAATTTTATGGGTATAAACCAGTAGCATTTAAAAAAGGAATTAAAGCAAGCCATCATCGGCAAAGCTAAAATACGCCTTTTCGGTTACAATAATATGATCTAACACTTTTACATCCAGACTTGCTGAGGCGACCTTTAATTTCTGAGTAAGTTGTATATCTGACTTACTAGGTTTAAGCGTCCCAGAAGGATGATTATGTGCCAAAATAATCCCTACTGCATTTAACTCTAATGCAATTTTGAGTACCAATCGCACATCGACGAGTGTTCCTGTAATACCGCCTTTACTTAATTGTTGTTTTTCTAAAACGCTATTGGAATTATTGAGATAAACCACCCAGAACTCTTCATGAGACAGATCGCCTATAATAGGTTGGAGCAACTCAAATACTGTAGAAGAAGATGTTATACGCTTTCGCGAAAGCGTACCACTATCATCTCGTCGTCGTCCTAATTCTAAGGCTGCCGCAATTGTTACGGCTTTAGCTTCACCAATTCCCTTAAATTTTTTGAGATCTTTAATCGATTTTTTACCGAGTTCCGAAAGGTTGTTTGAAGACGACGCTAGAATACGCTTACTCAAGCCTACAGCACTTTCTGTTCGATTGCCCGAACCTATTAGAATAGCTACGAGTTCGGCATCTGAAAGCGCTAACCTTCCTTTATTTACTAATTTTTCACGCGGTCTGTCATCCTCCGACCAATGCTTGATCGAGAATGAAGTTTGTTTTTCTGACATATTAAAACTTATTTTTCTGACATTGCTAAAATAAAGATTGTTATTATAAAATACTTGACTTTTTACAATCAGAATTTTTTATAGTAATTTTAAATGCAGTTTTTTAACAAAACACACATAGCAATACCATAAAATAATAGCTTATGAAATCCTTATTTGATCCCACTGCATATTCAGAAATCAAATCCCGTCTGGAGGCCTTAAACGAAAAAAGCACGCCTACTTGGGGTAAAATGAATGTAGGACAAATGGTTACGCATTGTCAATTCCCTTTAAAAATTGCTTTAAGTAGTAAGCCTCGAAAACACAAATGGAATTTAATAGGTTTTTTATTCAAAAAATCACTGTATAATGACAAACCATGGCGACAAGGACTACCTACAGCAAAACCTGCAAAAATCACAGATCAAAGAGAATTTGTAAAAGAACGAGAAGCATTAGTCTCTATGGTAGATGCCTTTCATGCTAAAAAAGAGCAAACCGAATGGCAACCACACCCTATGTTTGGCACATTCACCCCCGAACAGTGGGGTCAGCTAGAGTACAAACACCTAGATCATCATTTGAGACAGTTTGGGGTATAACAAAGTAAAAAGTAGAAAAACGAAATCTTAAACACTCTCTTAAAACGGGGTAGTTGTTTTCTATTTTTTGTAATCTGCGAAGCACAAAAAATAGAAAATCTTTCCGTTATAGATTCTTCTATAAATAGTTGAATTAAGTTCAAAAGCTATATAGAAAGTAAAATACTATTGCTCTTGAAAACTAAAATCTATGAGTCGTTGTTCAAAAACATGCATTTCTGTAGACACAAATGAGATTCTATACAACACTTCTCCTATTCCTTCAGCATATAGATATTCATCACGTCCTAGAGACAACTCTCCCTGTTCACTTAATACTACATACACTTCATTAACGGCGCATTCAAAGTTTCCAGCTGGAACTTCGACAGCCTCTTGAGTATTTAGTAAAACTCCAAAAACTCCTTCAAAAAGAGTATCATTTCTTAAGTATTCTTGTTCACTTTCACTAGAAAAAATAACACCTTCATTTAAACGCACCAAATAGCCTAATGAATCTTTTACTTGAAATGTAGCTACATCTTCTGCGGGGAAATTACTTGAACTTTCTTCAACTCCAGAAACGGTAACTTGAAATGTAAAAATTTGTTCTCCATTAATTTCTTGTGAAGCTATAATTTCTTGTTCTTCAGTAATACCAGTTGTACTAAATTCACTAGAAGGGTTATCCAATTCATCCCTTCTAAAATATTCATACGTCCAACTATTTCCTACTCTTAAATTGTAAAACCCTGCAACTTCAATTTCTATTTCGCCTTGAGAAACTGATGTCTCTTCATCATTATTACAAGAAATACAAAGAAGACACAAAAAGCAAATAAAAAAAAAGTGTTTTCTCATAAGAAGTAAGTTTGTACTAAAACGAATTAATCAAATATTTAGTATGTCTTTATAGCTACTCCATTTCTTCTACAAACAAAAATGGATACTTATTTTCTGCCTTTAAAGCATACTCATTTAACGCGTGATTCATACGTTTTTGTTCATCTCTTAAATCATACACACTTTGCTTGTAAGAAATCATAAAATCAAGATAGTGTTGAAGTGTTATTTTTTGACTTACTTTGAGTTTAAAAAATACACTATCAGATACAGATTCTTGAAAATAAGTATATACTTTCTGCTCATCTACTTTCTCATTTAGTATAAAAGTTTCAAGATTTACAATTTGCTCTTTCTTATCTTTTAGGTGATCTTCAAAAAAGAAAATTCCTAATGGTGAAGGTGGTTTAGATTTCTCAGTATTCGCATACAACGCTTTTGTAGGGTATATATATTTTGTGTACACATATGGCTGATCATTAATAGTAGAATGAACCACATAATTTAATTTATTTATTCCTCTTATAATCGCTTTACTCTCTAATTCCTTAAGTTTAGCATAAGACAATATTCTATCGGCATGTATGGTAAGTATTGGATTGACACTATACTTCCTTCCATAATGATTATATTCTTCTGAATAAGGTGCTTCTACTACTTCCTCTACTGTCAACTCATCATATATTTTATAATTAAGGTTACTAGAATCATCCAATACTTTTACAAATATTTTTAAATATCTATTGTATGGAGATACTATAGGGTTGTCATATGGCTGCATGTCATATGTAGTTGTAGGAACATTTACATAAGGATGTGACTTATCATACACCTCATTTAATCTATTATAATTTGATTTCTTAAGTAATGAACAAGAAAATATAAAAGCAAAAACGACTACAAAATGAAGTAATAATATTTTTACTGTATACTCTTTAAAAGACCTTCTTAATTCTTTGACACTTTCAAGAAACAATACACTAAACAATAGTATATATACAGCCCAACTTTCTTCTAAAAAACCATACTTTAACAACATAAATTGCATAAAGCCTATTAGGAAAGCTAATTTTATAAATAAGTAAATGTAATTTCCTAAAAGAAAAGATTGATTATTTAAAATATTCCGCCTTCTTGAGCGCTGTCGTATAGATTTAGACACGCATGAAATATAAAAAGAAATGCCTACTGAATTCCCTACAATTACAGCATTTCCTGCAAAAACAAATGCAAATAGAGATATAGCATCATCCGATAAAAGATAATTTACATTAAATTGAAAAGACAACATTGCAGATCGATACAATGAAAAGAAATACTGCTGAAAAAAGTAAAAAATAAGTGTAGCCCCTAATGCTAATAATATGCTTATGATTGCTCTTCTTTTAGAAAAATCATAAATACTTAGTGGCTTATGCATATAGAATTTACCCATACTAATAGGTAGACACTATTGTAGGAATGTTACAGATAGAGTTATATTATCCCCTTCACCTCTTCAAAATCTAACCCACCATAATTCCCGCTACTCATTAATAACAGGGCTGTATTGTTAAATTCTTGATCAAATAAAAATTCTTTAAACTGTGCAGGGTCGGTATAAATAATCAAATCTTCTCTTTGAAAGGCCTTAGCAATTTGTTGCTCAGTTACTTTTTCTAGCTTTTTTATTTCAACGGCATGCGGCGAATAAAAAACAACGGCTACATCTGCTGCGTCTAGCGCGCCTTGATATTCAGATAAGAATTCAGCATTGAGACTACTATACGTATGTAATTCCAAACACGCGACTAATGTTCTATCTGTATACTGTTCTTTTACGGCTTTGGTGGTTGCGCTTACTTTGGATGGGCTATGCGCAAAATCTTTATAAGCAACATTGGTAGTGCTTTCTGCTATTTTTTCTAAACGTTTTGATGCTCCTTTAAAGGTTGCTATAGCTTCATAAAAATCTTCTTCTACTACTCCCATATGTTGGCAAATCCATTTCGCACCAGCTAAATTATTAAGGTTATGTTTTCCAAAAACTTCTATCGGCATAGGACCTTCTGGGGTCTCTAACAATGTCTCTCCGTTATCTACTTCATACGCTGGAGTTTCATAAGGATACTTTTTGATATGCGCAGTTGCATTATCTACCACTTTTACTACCTCAGCATCTTCTGTATTATATACCATCGCACCACCATTGGTCATACTATTGACAAATATTTGAAACTGCGCTACATAATTTTCAAATGTGGGAAATACATTGATATGATCCCAGGCAATGCCACTTAATAAGGCAATATTGGGTTTATATAAATGAAACTTAGGACGTCTATCTATGGGACTACTCAAATACTCATCACCTTCTAATACAATAAAATCATTCTCTTCAGTAAGATGTACCATCGTTTCAAAACCTTCCAGTTGTGCTCCCACCATATAATCGACTTCCTTTTCCCAATAATGCATCACATGTAGGATCATAGAAGTAATTGTTGTTTTTCCATGAGACCCACCTATTACGACACGGGTTTTATTTTTTGACTGCTCATACAAATACTCAGGATACGAATACACCGTAAGCCCTAATTCTTGTGCTTTATGTAATTCAGGATTATCTTCTTTGGCATGCATCCCTAAAATAACAGCATCTAGATCAGTCGTTATTTTTTCTGGAAACCATCCGAAAGTTTCTGGTAATAATCCATATTTCTCCAAACGAGATTTTGAAGGATCAAAAATAGTATCGTCACTTCCTGTAACTTGATATCCTTTATGATGTAATGCTAAGGCTAGATTGTGCATTGCTGCGCCTCCTATAGCTATAAAATGTACGTTCATATATCGTATGTATAATCGTCTTTAAAAATAAGATTAATTCTAGAAAAGAAGTTCTTTCCTATGATTTTTCCGCTTTCGCGAAAGCAAAAGTAGAAGCAATCCCTATAAAAACTTTAAAAATGAGTTGGTATTATGGAATATTCAAATACTTATGTGTCTGCAATGAGATTTTCCATTTTGGATGTGCCATTACATAATCTACAATAAGTGGTACCATCTTATCTCTCACAGACCATTCCGGTTGTAGATATAGAATACAATTTTCAGATACTTTGGCTGCTTGCTCTTCGGCAAATGCAAAGTCACTTTTGTTATATACAATAACTTTAAGTTCGTGTGCTTTTTGAGACACCTCATCTTTAGGCAACATTCGTTTCTTTGGAGAAAGACAAATCCAATCCCAATCTCCAGAAAGATCATACGCCCCCGAAGTTTCTATATGCACTTGCAACCCACGTTCTTTAAGTAAAGACGTTAAAGGTTTCATATCCCACATTAAAGGCTCTCCTCCTGTCACAACAATAGTATCACTGTATTTAGCTGCATTATCTGCAATCGTAACAGCTTCTGTAGGCGGATGAATTGCTGCATCCCAACTCTCTTTCACATCACACCAATGACATCCTACATCACAACCACCTACACGTATAAAATATGCGGCTGTCCCTTTGTGATATCCTTCTCCTTGAATCGTATAAAACTCCTCCATAAGTGGAAGCAATTCCCCTAAATCTACCCGTGATTGTATGGCCTCTTTTGTCATAAGATGCAAAGATAGTAAGTATTAATACCAATTTAGTTTTAAAATGTCTCATTTTAGATTGTTCTTTGAATACTACATTTCAAAACTAAATTGTATAAGGTAGTAACTAGTAAATATTAGACAACCTATGAAACGATCTTTAAAAAATGGTATTTATCGTCTTTTAAGAAATAATAAGAAGGCGGCTACAAGTGCAATACCACTTGAAATTCCTAAAGCCAAATAACTAGTCCACAAAGAATAGATATCCGCCAAAGACCCCATAATAGCAGGTCCTGCCATAAATCCTACAAAACCCATCCCAGCGACGATAGAAATCCCTTGAGAAGAGGTAACTCCTTTTGCTTTTCCAGCCACTCGAAATAACTCAGGAATGATGACAGAAAAACCAATCCCAACAAGACCAAATCCAACTAAACTCAACGCTTGCGATCGAGATAAAATAGCCATATACCCTACAATTGCAATCAGCAATCCATATATAATAATTCGATAAGAACCAATACGAGAACTCACCTCATCACCAAAAAATCTCCCTAGAGTCATCGCAGCACTAAAAATAACAAACCCAAAACCAGCTAGCCATTCTAAAGACACCCCTACAACATCTTCAAGGTATAACTTACTCCACTGCTCTAATGACCCTTCACTCCCCATCACAATAAAAGAAATGATCGTTAAGGCAAAAATGGGTTTTACTAATTTTAATGAAAATCCTGTATGCTCCTTTTCAAGAGGTTTGCTTGCTATGGCTATAAAGTTTTTAGACAATAAAATATTAGTCACTATGAGTACGAGTGTAACAACTGCTATATGCATAAAAGAAACGGTTACAGACCCAATAACAAGACTCCCTATTCCCGCACCTAGAACGCCTCCTAAACTAAAAAAAGCATGCGCCGCACTCATAAAATGAACACCATCTTCTTTTTCTAATTCAGATACAAGAGCATTCATTGCTATATCCGTAAAAGCACTACTCATTCCTGCTACAAATAGACTGACACATAATAAAACCAGTGATGGCGCTATTATGGGAAATAAAAATAATAAAGCAAAAACTACAATACCATACAACGTAGCCTTTCCCACTCCTATAGCATCGATAAGCTTTGAAGAAAAAGTCACTGCAAAAAGCCCTCCAATAGCATAGCAAAATAAAGCAATCCCAATATCGCCATCATCTATCATCAATTTTTCTTTTACCCTTGGAATATAAAGCACCCATGTTCCCACCATAATATTAATGGAAGCAAAGACCCATACTGGGGCAAAATACCGCTTTCGCGAAAGTATTAACAACAGCGAATTCATGGTTCTAAAACTACTAAATCCTATGCTATAACGAGCATAAATGATCCCGCTAATTACGAAAACGTTTACATAATACCTCTTCTACTTTAAACCTTCTCAAGAAAATATGTCTTTTTGCGCTATATTTTGTTATAAAAATAAACCATAACAAAGGCTATGCTTGATTTTTATGCCTCATCTATCACAAAAACCTATTATTTTATTTTGAAAAAATTTAAAGCAGAAGTGGTATAAATTCCTTTTCACATCGATGTATAATGCGTATTTTTATAGATCATTAATAGTATCTAATGACCATATCAAAAACTACCTATCAAAATACACTCGCTTTCGCGAAAGAACAAGACACTCAAGATCCACTTGCTCATTTTAGAGATCGTTTTTATCTTCCTATAGACAAAGATGACAATCCACTTGTATATATGTGTGGAAATAGCTTAGGATGCCAGCCAAAATCGGTAGCGACTTATTTAGAACAAGAACTCAATGACTGGGCAAATCTTGGCGTAGAAGGACACTTTGAAGCAGAAAACCCTTGGATGCCCTATCATGAATTTTTAGCAAAGCAAATGGCAGACATTGTAGGAGCCCTTCCAAGTGAAGTGGTCATTATGAATACACTCACTACAAATTTACACCTCATGATGGTCTCTTTCTATAGACCTACTGCTACACGTCACAAAATCATTATTGAAAGTGATGCCTTTCCTTCTGATAGATATGCGGTAGAAAGTCAAATCAAACATCATGGATTTGACCCTTCTGAGAGTCTTATTTTATGGCAACCGAGAGAAGGAGAAGAATTATGTCGTTATGAAGATTTAGAGGCGATTGTAAAAGAACATGGGGACAGTATTGCACTCTTCTTAATAGGAAATACAAATTACTATTCTGGACAATGCTATCCGATTAAAAAAATCACAGAATTAGGACATAACAATGGAAGTAAAGTAGGTTTTGACTTAGCACATGGTGTAGGTAATATCATGCCCAATTTACATGAAAATGGACCTGATTTTGCAGTATGGTGTTCGTATAAATATTTAAATAGTGGCCCTGGAAGTTTAGGAGGTTGCTTTGTACATGAGCGTCATCATAGGAATACAGAACTAAACCGTTTTTCGGGATGGTGGGGCCATAATAAAGATACGCGTTTTAACATGCGACATGGCTTTGACCCTATTCCTTCAGCGGAAGGATGGCAATTATCCAACCCTCCTATTTTGTCTATGGCAGCAGTAAAAGCCTCTTTAGATATTTTCGCGGAAGCGGGAATGAAAAACATACGAGCCAAATCTATTCATCTTACAGGATACTTAGAATTTTTATTAGACGATCTTAATCATGATCGTATCTCAGTAATCACACCTAGAGATCCTGAGCAACGTGGTTGCCAACTTTCTATTCAAGTAAAAAATGCTGATCGTAGTTTGCATGATCAATTAACGAAAGCAGGAGTGATTTCAGACTGGCGAGAGCCCGATGTGATTCGTGTGGCGCCAGCACCTTTATACACTAACTATGAAGATGTGTACGAACTTGTACAACGATTAAAAATGGTTTTAGAATAATAAATAGATCCCTTCGCGGGGATCAAAAGAAAACTCCGCCTACGTAGGCATTAGAATGTATATACCAGAAATTTATAAAAACGAGAATCCAGAACAAATCAGAGCTTTCTTAAAAGAAAACAGTTTTGGAATTTTGGTTACCAATAAAGAGGGTGTTTCTTTAGCTACGCATATTCCTTTAGAATATGCACAAAAAGAAGATGGCACAGAGATTCTTCATGCACACATTTCCAAAGCTAATGACCAGTGCAAGCATATAGAAAATGGTGCTGATGCGCTTTGTATTTTTAATGGTCCACATAGTTATGTTTCTAGTAGCTGGTATGATTTTGAAGAAGTTCCTACGTGGAATTATATTGCTGTTCACATACGAGGTACTTTTACAGTATTAGACAAAGAAGGCTTATGGAATTCTGTAAAAACCTTAATGCACAAATACGAAGACAGTCAAGAACAACCTGTTCGTATGGAAGCACTGTCTGAAAAAACATTGAAACAGATGAATGGCATCATAGGTTTTGAAATTGCTATTTCTTCTATAGAAGCCACCTATAAATTATCTCAAAATAGAGATGATAAAAACCATACAGCAGTTGTAGATCAATTACACAAAACTGGCGATTCAGGAAGTAAGGCAATAGCTAAAGAGATGGATCAATTGAGGAGTACAAAGAAATAAATTGTTAATTTAAAAAGATTCCTACCGGAGTTTATCCTGAGCGATAGTCGAAGGACGGGAATGACGATATGAAACAAAAAGAACACATATTAATTATTGGGGCAGGTCTTTGCGGATCGTTATTAGGATTACGCATGGTACAAAGAGGCTATAAAGTTACTATTGTAGAAAAACGCCCAGATCCAAGAGAGGTGCATCAAGATGCAGGACGTTCTATCAATCTTGCGTTTTCTGATAGAGGGATGAAAGGAATCAAATTGGTAGGTCTTGAAGATGCCGTTCGTACCTTATGCATTCCTATGAATGGACGTATGATTCACGATCCTAAAGGAAATACCTTTTTTAGTCCGTATAGTGGTCGTACAGATGAATATATCAATTCTATATCTCGTAGTGATCTTAATTTGATGTTATTAAATGAAGCAGACAAATTTGATGATCTGACCATTCATTTTAATTTAGGATGTAAAGAGGTAGATCTTGAAAATGCTACAGCTACTTTTAAAGAGTATACGACAGGAGACATCCAAACATTCTCTGGAGATATTGTTTTAGGTACCGATGGTGCTGGATCATCACTTCGCAAGAGTATGTATCTAAGCAAGAAATTCTTATTTAGTTTTTCTCAGGAATATTTAGGTCATGGGTATAAAGAGCTTTCGATTCCGCCTACTGAAGGTGGAGGGTATCGTACTGAAAAAAATGCCCTTCATATTTGGCCGCGTGGTCGTGATATGATTATTGCACTTCCTAATTTAGATGGAAGCTTCACAGTAACGTTATTCCTAGATTATGATGATGCGCCTGATAGTTTTGCCTCTCTAAATTCGCCAGAAGCCATTAC
The DNA here is from genome assembly GCF_947492815.1 of uncultured Dokdonia sp. Taxonomy (GTDB): domain Bacteria; phylum Bacteroidota; class Bacteroidia; order Flavobacteriales; family Flavobacteriaceae; genus Dokdonia. The sequence goes on along the minus strand of NZ_CANLOB010000003.1, from coordinate 86,851 downwards.
AGAATATTTCACGCGACAATTTCCCGATGCGGTAGCGATGATGCCTAACTTAATCCAAGAGTTTCAAGAAAACCCAACGGGACCGTTAGGAACTATTAAATGTAGCCCTTGGCATTCCTTTGGAAAGACATGTATCCTTGGAGATGCAGCACATGCGATTGTTCCTTTTTATGGGCAAGGTATGAATGCTAGTTTTGAAGATGTGGTTGTTTTTGATGCCGTTCTTGAAAAATACCAAGGAGATTGGGAAACCGTGTTTAAAGAATACGAAAAGGCACGTAAAAAAGATACTGATGCGATTGCTGACCTTGCTGTAGATAATTTCCATGAAATGAAAGAGCATACAGCAAATCCATTATTTCAAGAAAAACGGAAATTAGAAACGGCTTTTGAAAAGGAGTATCCTAATGAGTATTACTCAAAGTATAGTTTAGTAACATTCAATGAGAATATAGGTTACAGAGAAGCCATGTTACGAGGAAGAGCTCAAGACAAAGCGATACTAAGCTTACTCAGTGAAGGGGCCCTTTCTGATGATCTTTCGCTTAAAGCGAAACTAGAAAAAATCCAACAAGAAACAAATGACATACTGCATGATGATGCCATTGTCGAAAATTTATAACCATGAGTAGTAATTTAGTAGAAGGCAAAGCGAGTCCGCGAGGGGCATATCCACATGTAAAACGTGCTGGTGATTTTTTATTTATTTCAGGAACGAGTAGTCGACTTCCAGACAATACATTTGCTGGTGTCAACAAAATAGACGACATGGGTACTATGCATTTGGATATTAAAGAGCAAACACGTGCTGTCCTAGAAAACATTAAAGATTACTTGGCTACCGAAGGAGCAACGATGGCAGATGTCGTAGATGTGACTTCCTTTTTGGTAAATATGAATGATTTTGCAGGATATAATCAAGTGTATGCCGAGTATTTTAGTAAAGAAACGGGGCCTGCACGTACTACCGTAGCGGTACATCAATTACCACACCCGCATTTGGTGGTTGAAATCAAGGTGATGGCATATAAGCCTATTGAAAATTAGAAATACAAAATACGAAGTACGAAGTTTCGTTTAGGTGTAGATTTTAAATCTCATACAATCCTATACATATCAACTCTTAAAATTTATTTCAATATGCATCATCTCATTTGTACAGGTATAAATGATACACTACTCAATTCAAATCGATATTTAAAATAAATCACAAATGGAAGTTTTAGAATGGATTCAAAATTGGTTTAAGGATCATTGCGATGGCGAATGGGAACATAGTGATGGCATCCAAATCACCACCATAGATAATCCTGGATGGGATGTTGAAATTGATATTTCCAATACTTCCATAGCTAATATTCATGTCCCATGGATACTTAACGAAACGAATGCACAAAATTGGTATGGAGTTAAAATTGAAAACCAAAAATTTAATGCTTCGGGTGATCCCGACAAACTAACATTTCTACTAGGTTTATTTAAAGAGATGATTCAGAAAATTGAACATTAATATAACTCCTAAACATCAAAATGTATCACCTCATTTGTACCGACATAGATGATACGTTATTTAGACCTTAGCGTATAATTACTATAAACCATTTGATATGGCATTATCGAAAAAAGGAACTCGAAAAATAGAAGTTGACGGAAATCATTTTCTCTATAAAATCTCTAAGTTAAAAAGTAAAGCAAACTGGAGAGTACAGAAAAATGAATTAGACAATACATTTATGCGATATGCCAAGCATTATGGCCTTGGAAGTGTAAAAGACGCTAGTATACATATTGTAATACAATCTGCTACAAACCCTATTTCTAAGATGTACATTGCCTGTCACACATTAATAGTTGATGGGTTTATGGGGCCTGAACAAATTATTCAGATAACACCAAAATTGATTTCCATTTTACTTAGTAAAGGAATTAAAAACGGATGGGATCCTGCTAAAAAAGAAGACTTCAGAATGGAAATCATCCAAAAGAATACTCATAAAAAGAAACCTGTTATTCTTGAATTCCCGCATGGAACAAGTATAAAAGATTACGAAAATTTAGATACACTTATTGAAATACATCTTAATGAGTAAAAGCATTATTCTTTCATTAGTTTTGTCTCTACTTTTTAAAACATATAAAGTGTAATGAACTATACTCTTATTTGTACCGACATAGATGGAACCTTACTCAATGCAGATCGATATTTGAGTGATGCTACAGTGTCTGCTTTCGGGAACCTGCCTACCGATAAGGCAGGAGCGAATTTCCCAGTTGTACTAGCTTCCTCTCGTATGCCAAGTGCCATGCATTATTTACAAAAAGGTTTAGGCATTCAAAATGCTCCTTTGATTGCCTATAATGGAGGGCTTATTTTAGGCGAAAATGGTATTTGTATAGAAAGTAACACCATGCCTTTAATTGTCCTAGAAGATCTTCTTACACATCATAAAAAGCACACGTACAACTTAAGTATTTATGCTGATGATGATTGGTTTACAGATCAAGAAGATTTCTGGAGCTTACGCGAAATAAATAACACTAGAGTCACGCCTACTTACCAAGAAGGATCTGAAAGTTATACGTTCTTAAAAACAAACCAACGAGCACCCCATAAATTAATGTGCATGGGAGATGCTTCTGAAATAGATAGCATTGTTTCGTATCTCGCAGATCGTCATGACAAAGAAGTGCACTTATATCGCTCTAAAGACACCTATTTGGAAATTACCCCAAAATATATAGACAAAGCAAAAGCACTTCAAATCTTATTAGAGCATAGCTTTGATTTTGGAATGGATAAGGTGATTGCTTTTGGCGATAATCATAATGACGAAGAATTACTCAAACATGCTGGTTTTGGAGTTGCTGTGGCTAATGCTACCGATAAGCTCAAAGCAATTGCAAATTACACCAGTGCATTTAAAAATAAAGAGGATGCTGTCGCCAAAGCTATTGAGGAGTTTGTACATCTTTAACGTAATCATCCACTAAAATGAGTAATCCAGATAATATCACCTGTAAATGTCCCGGAGGAATGAATGCTAAAGATTCTTCTATTGTCGATAGACTACACATCAAATTAAATCAAAAAGTAAAAAAAGGAGAATTACTAGCGATCTTATCGAGTGGAGATTATGAAATGAAACTAACTGCAGATGCTGACGGAATCGTAACGGAATTATTCGTTGAAGAAAATCAAACGTTATATAAGAATGATATGATGTGGATAATTCAGAGTCGCTAAAGCTATTTAGGCGTTTCTCTTATGAGATAAAAGAATATAGATCGCTTCACGTATAGAACATAGACTGTTTCTTATTACAATCTTTACGTATTTAAACCTTTTAGATAACCCGTCATTATGTGGTTATGATTTTGACATCAAGAACCTTTTGATCATAGCTATAAAAAAGCAGGTTATCACATAAAATATTGTAAATTAGTTTTATACTAATATTGCCAGTAATGTTGAGAAACATCGTATTCCAAGATTTTTCACTTATTCGAATGACCAGTTAACTCATTTCTATTTTTCCAATTAAAAGAATTGAAATAGTTTTGAGAAAACCAAAAAAATGAAAGACCTAACATTAATAATACTTCTAACATTTTGTCATCTGACAGTTAAAGCAGACCAATGGACTGACCCAAGTTGGAAAAAAATGATTGCCGAATCAGATGCCATTGCCTTAGTAGAGTATGTTAGTGATGGTGATTTCAGAGCACAAGCAAAAATTATAAAAATCTACAAAGGAAAAATTAGTTCGGATTTGATATGGATTTCAGGTTTCAGTAATCGTTATGGACCAATTGACAAAATGAAAATTGGAGACAAATTCATTGTTTTTTTAAATAAGAATAAGCCTTCAAAAAGAAATCTTGAATATTGGGAAGAACAAATAAAAAAAGACAAAGAACTTATAACTTATGTCAACGCTTTAAAAAACAATAATGCTTACTATGTTTGGACACCAACAGCAGGAGACTTAAAAGTTAAGTCAAAAAAAGTACAATATGACTTGACTCAAACTACATTTTATGATAACCAAAAATTCTATTCACTTAAAGAATTTGACCAGTTTCTAAATTCATTTAACAGTAACAGAAAGAACTTTCATAATTATTTATTATCCAAACTTAACAACAATTTATCTAATGATAAAACATCACAAATTTTGATGATGTTATATCTAACATCATACAAAAAATACAATTCTATTTATGAAGACATCTATAAAACTAATGTAGATAATTCGCTTTATGCTTTAGCAAAACTATTGGGAAATGTAAAAAGTAATTCGTCAAGGGATTTATTGGTTAAATTACTAGATAACGAAAATGGTGTTGTACAAGGAGAAGCTGTTAGACAACTATCAACCGAAGGTTCTAACTTTATCGGGCCAATATTACTATCAAAACTTTCAAAAGCTGGAGAAGATGGTATTTATCCTCAAAACTTAATGAATCCTGTTCAAAATAGTGTGGACGGAGGAAAAATTGAAATTATCAAAACTTTGGGAGACTTAAAATACAAACCAGCAATTCCAAAATTATTGCCATTACTGAACACGGAAAATGAATACTTGTTTATGACAACATTCAATGTTCTCAATAATTTGGGAACTAAAGAATATATACCTTACTTAAATAGTCACTTGGAAAAGGGAACAAATGACTTAATTTATGAAATATGTGATTTAATAACCGAAAATAATTTAACAGAATGTATTCCATCATTAATGTCATATATCTCAAATCACGACAGAACTATTCACCCTAGTAAGGAGTTTACAATTTCTTGGTGCTGCGGACTTTCTAATTTTGACAATCGAGAAGTCAGAGAATTTCTCGTCTCAGATTTTAAGAAAGTTATGAAAATGAAAAGAGGTGAAAGTATTGACAATAAAAAAGACTGGCTTCAAGAATACATTTCATCATTCAATCAATTAAAAATGATAGAGGTAAAATCACTTATCTATGATGCAATGTTTGAATATTATGGTTTTAATTCAAAATTCAGGAAAGACAACCTTCTTTTTGATAAGAAACAAAAGGCTGAGAACGAATTTAGAAAAAAAATCTCATCAGTGGAAAAAGATTCAGATATAGAAAGAATTGATTTTTTGTTACAAATCGACTCAAAAACTGATGCAATTATTAACTATTCGTTGAATGTAATAATAAACTCTAACAAAGACAAATGGAAAGAAATTGAGCCGACTTTTAATTCTGTTCGAGATAAATTAATTGAACAGGGGTATAACAAAGAGAATATAAGACTTACAACAGGTTATATGGTTCAAAATTTAGGAGGCAGCGAACCTTTAGAATTTAAAGATGGACTAATGACAGAATTTCTAAAGTATATCTCAACTAATCCCGACAAAGAGGATTTGATTTTTTTACAAAAGCTATCTGAATTTGAATATGCAAAAACGGATTATGAAAAGAGGAAATTAAAAACAGCAATTGAGAGTTGTAAATCAATCCTTAACTAAAAAAACTACTGACAACAACGTGTATAAAACATAGCTATTATAGACTTTACGAGAGGTTTTTGCTTATTTACAAAATACGCTAAATTTTTTATTTGGTTATATTTATAAAAGAAAAGAATAAAAAATTCGGCTCATGTTAAATCCGAAAAGTTAGCGTTTATTTATACGCTACGTTTCATATACAAACCCATAGGCTACAATTAAAGACAAACTTTAAGGACAAGAATAAAAATGGAATTATTAAACAAAAAAGAATACTCAATACCAATTTTTATTCTCTTTGTCTTTTTTATGTTTTACAAACCTGTAGTTTGTTTTTTAATTCTTGGTTCTTTGACTACTTTAATCGGAATAAAATCTTGGATTTTTATAGTTAATATTCAAAAAAACGGAATTAAAAGTATTGGAAAAATACTTTCCTATGAATCTGATGAAGATGGACATAAAACACCAACGATTGAATTTAAAACCAAAAAAGGGAATCAAATAAAGAAAAAACCATATTATTATGCGTCAACTGATTTGAGTAAAATTAAAACTTATAAAAATAAAATTAATGAATCTGTTTCTGTATTATATGACAAAAAGAACCCTGAAAAATTTGTTATCGAAACTGAACGGGATTTTAATTATTTCAGTCTGATTTTAATTATTTTAGTTGGAGTAGTTTTTTTGACAGTTGGAACTTTAAGTCTTTTAGAAATTATACAAATTATTTTTTAAAATAACTGTGGTCAACATTGCATAAATTTAATTACTAAGGCACATGTCTACTTGGAAAAATCCTTGGGTTTTCTACTGTCGTTTACCTTTTACTATCTTTAGTACTTTAAACCGTAACTAAAATTATACGAGACGTTGTGCTTAATGCCGAAACGAACATCTATGAGAAAAATAAACATTCTAATTTCACTATTAATTCCATTAATTGGATTTAGTCAAAACGATTATCTAACCGAATACCAAAAAGCAGAAAATCTTTTACAAACAAACAAAATTGATTCTGCTTTTGTGAAATTTAAGGAATTAGAAAAAAGTCTTCCAAAAAATGACACTTTATACGAATATGCTCTTTGGTATAAAGTGGGAACTGCAACTCATTTACAGGAACTAAATCGTTTTCAAGAAAATTTTAACGAATCTCTTAAATATGCAAAAGAGGCGCTTGACGGAATTGAAAAAGGAATAGAAATATTTGACGAGGAATTTGCTAAAAGAAAATATTTTATGATAAAAAATATAATTGTTTCATACTATGGATTAGGGAATTTCGAAGAAGGAAAAAAATGGAAACAGAAAATGTATGAGGCTAAAAGAAATGATATGCTTCCCGATGGAATTGATGAATTTTTCAATTATGACTTTTTTAAATTTGAGGATAAAAATGTTTGGGGTTATGAATGGTATGCTGAATTACCAAAAGACCGATTTTCAAGCAGTTTTACCAAAATAGTCTATTATGTATACAATACAAATTCAGATGGTTCAGATAAAAACCAACTTTACCGATTACACGTTTTAATGTTTCATGGCAACAATGAAAATTTTGATTATGTTATGGATAAGAGACTTGAAACAGCGACAGAAGATGTTAGCGGAACATTATATTCTTATACTTACAAAGAAGAAATTGACTTTGAGCAACTTAAAAAGGATGTGAAGGAAGTTCTTAAAGGTAACTTACAGCCTGATACCAAAAGAACTACGACTAAAGATAAAGACGGAAAAGTCAAAGTCGATGTGAAAATGAATAACAAAAAACACTAAGCAAAATAATGGCTATAAGTAATTGCTTCTACTCGCTTACTTCTAGTTATTTTGAAATTAATAAATCTTCAGTAACAAGTTAGGACCAGGGCAATTCAGTTTATAAAACTCCAATATATTTTACGTCATAAAAAACGGAAAGTTTATAATAAAGCGTACTGAAAAGATTATCATATGAAGAACGGAAAGTTTAAAATAAAACGTTCCGAAAAATACGTTTTATTTTAAACAACCACCCCCTAACCCAGTTATTTGATTTAGTAAATATTCAACAGTATATTAGGATCGGGACAATTCTCTTTATAAAAAGGTAGTGAGTTTTTAGAGCATACACCTGGATAATCACCTTGATTTCCTTGCATATCAATAATGATTTGAAAATGTAAATGGGGTGCATAATCTCCATTTTCAAATGGGCGTCCTAAGGTGGCGATTTGTTCCCCTGCTTTTATGTCTTTCCCCACTTCTAAATCATCTAGCGAACTTTTACTTAAATGACCATAAAGTGTATGGAATGTAAAACCCTCTACCGTATGACTAAGTATAATGGTAGGACCATAATCACCAAAATTGGTGTTTTCTTGAAAGCTATGAATCTTTCCATCTAACGGCGTCATGACAGCTGTACCTGCGTCACACCATAAATCAATCCCTAAATGAATATTACGGGTATCATCTGGATGTGCTGCTTGAAAATAGTCAGAACGATCATATAATTTACGTTTTTCCAAATACCCTCCATACGCCACTTTCGCTTGTTTTTCTTTCAGAAATTCTTGCAATTCTAAATGATGCCTTTCTGGGTCTTTTAGCACTGCTACATCTAATGCCTTATTACCACTTGATAAATCTAATGGGGTATAATCGGCGTATTTAAAATCGGGATTAATGATAGGAATAAAAGAAGTAGATACCTCAGGTAGTGTCATAGCAAATGGAATTTTGATACCAAAAATAGGAATTCTCTTGTAACGAGATTCACAAAAGAACAGTCTTACTAAAAAAGATACTCATGAAACAACACCTTTGGATTTTAGAACGTACGTGCCGTATCTATGTTTGGTCAAAAATTTGGATCTATGGTATTGGAAAAATAGTAGGAGGTCAATTTCATCGTACGGGGCATATTCCTGAAGAAATTGCCAAAACGCCTATTGCTGAGGTTGGAAGTTTTGATTTGGCTTGGACCTTCTTTGGATATTCAGAAGGGTATATTTGGTTTATAGGACTCTCACAAATAGTAGGAGGTGGTCTATTACTCTTCAATAAAACAAAAATTGTAGGAGTAGGAATTCTAATTCCAATACTCCTAAACATTATTGTCGTAGATTTCTTTTTTGAGATTTCAAATGGCGCAATGCTTAGTGCTATTGTATATTTTTTAATGTGTTGCTACATTCTGTATTACAACAAAAAACAGCTCATAGCGGCTGTAAAAAGGATACTGGAAACCTCGAAGGTTTCTAGAACTAAAAAAAGAATTTGGATAGGATATGGTTTTGTAATACTGTTTGTGGGATTACTAACGGTTGTTGAGGTATTTCTAATAAACTGGGTAGGTCGATAATTATTTTAATACAACATCACTATATTTTGCTGTAATGGTAATCACATTGGATGTATTACGAGATTTATGAAACCCGTTTACCATAGATGTTTTATTACTTTTTACCGTTTTCGTTTCCAATTGTCTTGGTACTAAAAACTCATTTAGTTCTCCACTATAGTTGAAGTTAAAAGCACTATCAGGCAAGTTCAAAACAAGGTCACTATTCTCTAAAATAATGGACAAAGAGCCAAAATCATCCACTACATTAGAAATAGATAATTGACCAAAAGATCCTGTAAGCAAACCTGCTCCTGACAGCGTATTAATAACCACATTACTAGAACTTGAAGTCAGTGCAATGTCTTTTGCATTTCCAATGGTACATTCTTTTACGTGACTTGTTTCCAATTCACCTCCATTCCATGTCCCTATAGAAACTGGACTGTAAGAAACATTGATGGAGGTATCTCCTCCATCAATGTTTGTAGCTGCAAGGCTACCATGTGATATCATAGCTTTTGGATTATATACCGCCGCCATTTTTACTTTACCATAACGTACATTAAGATCTAATTCTGCCTTTTTAGGCATCTTAATAATAATAACACGCTTTACATTACGACTAGATCGATCATCCGTATCATAGTCAAAATGAAAATTATTCTTTTTATTTCTATGGTTTTTCTCCCACTCATCTTCATTATCTTCTACCCACTTCTCTATTTTTTTTCCAAAGTTCTCTCCCCATTCTTCCATATTCTTTCCGAAATCTTCTCCCCATTTCTCCATGTCTTTTCCGAACTCTTCTCCCCAGTTTTCAAAAACTTTTTCTAAAGATTCTCCAAACTCTTCTCCCCATTCTTCCATATCGACTTCAAAGTTATCTCCCCATTTTTCCATGTCTTCTAACCAAGCATCAACCTCACGTACTCTTACATTCGTATCGTACTTTCTATTTAGCTTATCTACATAGTCCTGCTTATCTTTACGATATTCATTATCGTTAAAATTCATATTTCCATCATCACTAAAAGGCCATCTTGGAATATCTTTAAGACTACGTAATGCACCTCCTAAAAATCCGTCTCCAGAAAAATCATTTTCTTTCTCCCACTTCTCCATAGCTTTATCAAACTCAGGACCAAAGCTATCTTCCATTTCCTTCTCATAACGCTTTAAGTATGCTCTTCCTTCTTTACGATATGCCTCATGATCAAACTTTGTTTTCCCTAGTTCTTCATAAAACTCTACAGGTAACGGCGTTCCTGTAAGACCTTCTAAAACAGGTCCGACAACACCTTCTAGAACAGGCTCTACAATACTAAGTGTCCCTCCAATCAGTTCTTCTAAATCGATTTTTAGATCAAGGTCATCTAAATCATCCAAACGAATTACAGTATCATTTCCTCTATATCCGCTAGAACTACTTACACGGATACGATCACTATTCCCACTCACAGATAAATCCCAATCTCTTATCGCTCTATCTGCATCTTCTCCTTCTACATAGGCTTCTACAGAAACCTCATTTTTGTTCCATGTTTCAAAAATCACATCTGCATAACGAGTGTCTACTTCTATTTCAACATCTTTATTAGTGTTAAAACGTTCTTTTAGTTTTTCTTTTTTGGCTTGTGCTAGCACATTTCCTGATAGCATCATACAGATTGCTATTAGAAACCAATATATTTTTGTTGTGTTCATTTTAATATTTTTTAGATCGTTTGGATCGCATCTTGTTGAGATGCTTTTAATTCGGCCAATTTGCGTTTCAGTTTTGATAACAATTCTACACGTAGTCTTAAGTTATCTATCATGGCATTTACCATTTCTTCACTGATTCCGCTTTCTGAAATCTCTTTATTTAATCGTTGGTACTCTTCATCTAGTTCGCTTAATTGCTTCATGAAAGAATCGATAAGTTCTTTATTCTCATCATTAATTTCTAGTCGCGTTAATTCTAGATTGATACTCGCTAGGTAATAATCTTCTACTTTTTTAAAGTCAGGAGATATCTCACTTAACTGTATGGTTCTTTCTTTTTTTACTTTTACTTCTGTTGATACAACTGAGTTTCCTGGGTCCGCTTTCGCGAAAGCGTACTTAGAAATACTCCATACAATACCAGCAGCTAGGATAAGCATTGCGGCTATCTTCATAAAAAAGAAAATGTTTCTTTTAGAACCACTAGTCTCTTCTTGTTGAGGTAATGCTTGTGCGAGACGGTCTTCAAAACGAGATTGATGTCCTTCTCTTAATTGCGTTACTTCGGTATCTTCTGCTTGCTTTAGCATTTTTCTAAGATCCTGTGCCATAGCTTTCTTTTTTTAATTGTGCCTGTAACTTTTTCTTACCGCGGTGCACCATGGTACGAGAAGCTACAGATGTTATATTTAAAATTTCTGAAATTTCCTGATGATCGTATCCTTCAATAAGGAATAGCATAAGCGGATAACGATATTTTTCAGGCAACTCAGCAATAGTTTTTTTTACGTGATCTACCGTGACTTCATCTCCTACATTCCAGTCTTCGGTATCTTCATCTACTTTGCCTATCACTTCTTCATTAAGAGGGATAATTGTTGCTTTTTTGGCCTTAATCATATCGAGACTTTTATTAATCACAATACGTTTTAACCAAGCGCCAAAAGTAACCTCTCCAGTAAACTGATGTAACTTTGCAAAGGCATTGATAAACCCTTCATGCATCGCTTCTTCAGCTTCAAACGCATTTTTTAAAAATCGGAAAGCCACGTGGTACATACCATCACAGTATTTATTGTACAGTTGCAACTGTGCTTTTCGATCGTTGCGTTTACATTGTTCTATGATATCAGTTGTAAGCAAAGTATGGTTTTTGGTTAGTGTATACACCTTTTAAAATGAGGTGCTTTTTATTTGCTATTCGATCTAAATACGATACGAATTTTATGATGTTGCAAAAAAAATAAAAAAAGTTTCATCTTTTCAAATGTACTACCTTTACTTTACACTAAATTTACTGTATTTACAGGAGTTTCCATGCAGAAAATAATTACAAAGAAATAATTTTTGGATTCTAATAAAGGACATAAAAAGGTGATTAAAGGGATCAATCCTGCTTTTGCAAAAGGAAAAAAGCAACGGACAAAACAGCTTCTTGATATAGAAATGCTGGCTAAAGATATTATTGCTGGTAATCATACAGCTTTATCTAGAGGAATCACTTTAGTAGAAAGTACCGTCTTAAAACATCAAGAACTAGCACAATCACTTATAGAAAAATGCCTTGCGCATGCTAATTCTTCTATACGTATAGGAATTACAGGAGTGCCTGGTGTGGGTAAAAGTACTTTTATTGAATCTTTTGGAAGCTATCTTACAAACTTAGGAAAAAAGGTAGCTGTACTCGCCGTAGATCCATCTAGTTCTTTATCACATGGAAGTATTCTAGGAGATAAAACCCGAATGGCCGAGCTCTCTCAGGATAAAAATGCTTTTATAAGGCCTTCTGCTTCTGGTGACTCTTTAGGAGGTGTTGCTCGCAAAACGAGAGAGGCAATTATACTGTGTGAGGCCGCTGGCTTTGATACGATTATTATCGAAACTGTAGGGGTAGGTCAAAGTGAAACCATCGTACACTCCATGGTAGATTTCTTTTTACTTTTAAAATTGGCTGGAGCTGGTGATGAGTTACAGGGCATTAAAAGAGGAATTATAGAAATGGCAGATGCCATTGTGATCAATAAAGCCGATGGTAAAAATGAAAGATCTGCTAGGCTTGCTAAGACCGCTTTCGCGAAAGCGTTACATTTATATCCTCCAAAGGATAGTCACTGGACACCCACAGTAAGTACTTGTAGTGCTATTGAGCATAAAGGAATTTCTGATATCTGGCAAGGTATTCTTTCTTATAAAACACTTACACAAGAGAACGGATATTTTACTACAAAACGCCACGAGCAAAATACCTATTGGTTATTGCAAACCATTGAAAATAGTTTAAAAGAAAATTTTTATAGAGATACACAGGTAAAAGAACAACTACCTAGACTATTGGAACAGTTATCAAAAAATGAGATATCTCCATTTATTGCTGCACGAAAATTACTATCTCTAAAGAAAAAATAGCAAACAGAAGATTACAAATTTCTTATAAATCTTCAGACAATTCTTAGAAGCAAAAAAGAATCAATCTAAAGAACAAAGTGTTACAGCTAGATGAGTTCAACTTCCTATTGTATGTAATCTTAAAAGACTCCACAAATAGGCTTTCACTAAAAAACAAATGGCCCGCATTTGCGAGCCATTGTATTAATTAAGCAGTATCTGGACGTCCTTTAAGACGCTTTTCTATCTTACGTTTTTTTTCGGTAAGCCTCTTCATCATATCCATCAGCTCCGGTTCTTTTGTTTCCTTATAAATTTCATTAATTGCTAAAATGAGTCGTTTTGCTTCTCTAGAAGCTACCACACGATCACTTGTCGACATATGACTCATTTTGGAATTTTCAAAAGCTTCCGCTTCAGTTAAAATATCCATAGTTATGTTTGTTTATTCAATAGTTGTTTGAAAGTTCGTAAATGTAAATAAACAAAGTTTATTAAACAAAAAAGATGTATTGATTATGTTTATGTTAACATTTTGTTTATATACACTCTTTTATAGGTAGCGATTCTAATTCACCACAAAACACTATAAATCAATGTTTTATTACAAACTAAAAGATTTTAAAAATACGCTATTTTATGCTATCTATAGGTATTTAATTTTAGCATTTTACATTTTTAAAAGGCTTATTTAGCCTTAAATCATAGGGTGTTTTATAGTTTTCTGTTTAACAACGAACATAATTAGACATACTAATTACACTAAAGCATAAACAAAAAAGGTTCAAATTCTAGTAAAATATTGGTTTTCAAAAGATAGAATTATACGTTTTCTTGAGGTTTTTTCACAAAAAGATAATATCCATTTACCAATAAAATAGCCACATTTGTAATGATAATTGGAATGCTTGTTAGTAAAATCCCGTAAGCAACAAAAAACGCACATCCAAGCGAATTAATAATTCGAAGTTGTCTTATGTCTTTTCTAAAAAAAGATAATAATACAAACAGACTAGCTAAATATCCTACAACCTCTACTGAGTTAAATTCCATATTTCATTTTTATAGGTACAAAACTAAGAATACTGGTAGTATTAAATCACAAATTATTCATGTTTTAACTGAGTTGACTTTTCAAATAACTATATACTATCGTTGCGTAAATATGTTGATTCACAAGCTTCTAAAGAAGAAAAAACATATCAAGGTACAATTTTTATTTATTTAACTAACAAGTATTTACACTCATTTTTTATTGCGGTAAAAATACGCGTAAATCTCTCTGAAGAGGGTTCTAATTTTGAAATACCGTTAGTTAGAAATATTAACCAAAAAACTTAAAAAAATGAAGTTTCTTGTAATCAGCAGACCGAATGGTCAAGATCACGGCTTAGCCGGAACCTACGATGTTGTGGACAATGTTAATGACCACAGCAAAAACCTTAAAAAAGTTATTAAAGACAAAACTGTGGAGAGAGCTTATGCTTTTATCTCTGGTGGTTCTGCCGTTGTTATGAACGCAGACACTACTAAAGAATTAGCAGTTAAGGTACGTAGCAATCCTTTATTTAAGTCAAGTAGCACTGAGATTATCCCAATTGCAGATGCAGTTGATTTTCTTGACGGTGTAGCTGACCACCTTTCTTAAAGGTAAAATGCTTACAAGGCTGTAGCGTGTTTACACGTTGCAGTCTTATTTATCATTTATAATTCTCTTAAAACAACTATTATTACGATGACTTCAGTATTGAACAATTTTGAGATTTTAGCATATTCCCCTTGTGGCACTTTTGATAACCATCAAGTTACTTCACTTTCAAGGTCAGGTGCTACAGGTGTTTTTGATATTGCCTATTGTACAGTATCTCATTATGATTCAATTATAAAAACTTGTAAAAATTCAACATCATTTTTACAAAAAAAATCCCCCATAGGAATACGTGTTTCAAAAGAAACTTATTCCTTAATCCCTCAATTATCGGATATTTTTAAAGATTTTCATGTCACTATTATTCTTAGTCAATATCAAAAAACAATAACTAAAAAAATAGCACTTACTTGTAAAACGTATTCTCATAGATTTCTTATTGAGATTAATCAATTAAAACATGTAAAAGATTCGATAGAGATACTAGCTAATTTACCTAAGAATCAACAAGGAATTATATTTTCTGGCCAAGAAGCTGGAGGTTTTTCAGGAGAAACTGCTAGTTTCTTACTATTACAAAAAGCGATACAAATTGACACTAAAATCCCTAAATACCTAAGGGGTGGTATTGGAGTACACACTGCTTCAGCTTGTTATTCTTTAGGATTATCAGGTATTATTCTTGATGATCAATTATTATTATTAAAAGAATCTCCGCTTAATACTGGAGCAAAGAAAATATTAGAAAAAATAGAAGCCAGAGATACCCATATCTATGGTGCAACATTTTCTACTCCTTATCGTGGAGTTTTTCATCCATTAGTTCCTAGAAGTAAAACACTTCTAAAAGAAATAGAAACTCTTGAAACTTCAACCAATAAAGTAAGTCCAAAAAAATGGAATGAAGTCCTTCAAAAAAATATAGGTTGGGGCGATTCGAAAACTACTGTCTGGCCTATAGGACAGACTATAGAACTAGCAAAAATTTATGCAACTACTTGCAAAACTACAGGGAGATGCATTCAATACTTTAAAAAAGAAATACAGCGCATATCTCAATCTATCAGTGTTCATAAATCAATACTAGCTAAGAATTCACCTTTAGCCCAAACACATGGGACCACATTTCCTATTGTTCAAGGTCCTATGACTCGAGTAAGTGACACTCCTGAATTTGCTAATGCTATTGCAGCTCAAGGAGGATTACCATTTATAGCAGTTGCTTTAAAGAAGAAAGAAATATTAAATACAATTCTAAAAGACACAAAAGAAGTACTTCAAGATAAGTCTTGGGGAGTCGGACTATTAGGCTTTATTGAACCTAATTTATATCGAAGCCAGTTAGAATCTGTATTAACACATAAACCTCCTTTTGCTTTAATCGCTGGAGGACAACCTAATCAAGTAAAAGAACTTGAAGGCCATAATATACCAACATACTTACATGTTCCTTCTGGGGGGTTATTAAAAAGCTTTATACGCCAAGGTGTACGAAAGTTTGTATTTGAAGGAAGAGAGTGTGGTGGTCATGTAGGCCCTATTCATTCATTTCCTTTATGGGAAACTGCTATAGAAATTCTCAAAAAAGAAATTCCAGATAACGAAAAATCAAAAGTACAAATCTTGTTTGCTGGAGGAATTCACGATCGTTTTTCTGCTGCAATTATTACAGCTTTATCATCAGAATTAGCAATTCATGGTATGCAGTCAGGTGTATTAATGGGTACTGCTTATTTAGCAACTAAGGAAGCGATTACAACAAAAGCAATCACTCCTGCTTTTCAAAATATTGTTGTTAAAGAAACTACTTCTGTACTTCTCAATAGTGCTGTAGGTCATTCTAATCGGTGTGTGAAAAGCAACTTTACAGATGAATTTAACTTAAAGCGAAAAGAATTATTACAAAAAAAGACAGATCCAGATACGATAAGAGAGCAGCTTGACGAACTACTTCTAGGAAGATTGAGAATTGCTTCTAAGGGTGTACAAAGAGATGCAAATGGAAATTTTATAGATGTAGCTGAAGAGCAACAAAAGGAAACAGGCATGTTTATGTCTGGAGATATTGCAAAGTTTATAGATAAAGTACAATCTATTCAAGCATTACACGAAGATATTGCCGCTGGAGCTGATTTCATAAAAGAAAAGAAAATCTCAAAAAAGAAAATCTCAAAAAAATCAACCCCAGTAGATATTGCTATTGTAGGAATGAGTGTTCATGTTCCTGGTTCAAAAGAACTAGATTCTTTTTTTGAACATATTATTGCTAAAAAGCAAAGCATTACTGAAATACCTCTAGATCGTTGGGATTGGAGACTATATTATAGTCCAGATAAAAACAACCCTGACAAAATGTATTCTAAATGGGGTGGGTTTATTGATGAAATAGAGTTTGACCCATTAGAGTATGGGATCCCTCCTAAGTCAATTCCTAACATTAGCGTTGCTCAACTACTAAGTTTAGAAGCTGTAAAAAGCAGCCTTACAGATGCTGGATACACTCCTGATGAACTAGATAAAGATAATGTCTCTGTCATTTTTGCTGGTGCAGATGCTGCTGGCCTTTTTGGAAATGAATTAGTACTCAGAAGTACAACACATTTATTTTCTGCCACAGAGCGTGAATATATAAATGAAAGGCTTCCCGTTTGGACAGAAGAAACGTTTCCAGGAACTATTACTAATGTAGTAGCTGGACGAGTGGCAAATCGATTTGATTTTGGAGGAAGTAATTACACTGTAGATGCGGCTTGTGCATCTTCTATTGTCGCTCTAAATAATGGAGTCAGAGAACTCACAAGTCATCGAAGCAATGTTGCTATTGTTGGAGGTGTTGAGATGGGACAAACTCCACATGGTTATATGAGTTTTAGTAAAACACAAGCATTATCTGAAAAAGGAAAAAGTATTCCTTTTGATAAAGATGCAGATGGTATTGTCATTAGTGAAGGTCTAGCTGTACTTGTATTAAAAAGACTTGAAGATGCCGAACGAGATGGAGATACGATTTATTCTGTCATAAAAGGTGTTGCAGGATCTAGTGATGGACGCGCTATGGGAATGACAGCTCCTAGACCTGCAGGTCAAAAGAAAGCATTACAACGCAGTTATGAAGAAGCTGGATTCAGTACTTCTACTATAGATTATTATGAAGCACATGGAACAGGAACTGCTGTAGGAGATCAAGCTGAATTAACATCCATTGCTGAGGTTTTAAAAGAATGTAATACGCCTTCTAAATCAGTTACTATTGGCTCTATAAAAAACCTTATAGGGCATACCAAAATAACAGCTGGTTTAGTAAGTACAGTCAAAACTGCTTTAGCATTACATCATAAAGTGATTCCACCTCAAGGAGGAGTAACTACCCCAAGAGATATCATCAATCATAAAGACTCTCCTCTAAGTCTTCAACAAAAGGCTACTTATTGGCCTAAACCTAAAGATCATCCAAGGAGAGCAGGTATATCAGCCTTTGGTTTTGGAGGTACAAATTATCATGCTGTATTAGAAGAATATGTATCTCCTAATACACTATACGGTCCAGAAAAACATCCATCAGAGTTATTCATATTCAACGCTACTGACAAAGATCAATTAACGCAGCAATTGACAGATTGGACTATAGTATTAGATAGTCATACAGATATATCATTAAAAGATCTTGCTTATACTGCTTATACAAATAGTCTTTCTAAAAAAGACAATTGTAAACTTACTATTGTAACAGATTCTCTAAATTCTTTAAAAGAGAATTTACTTAAAGCTATAAAGCATATAGAAAAACCAGCAAATCAATCATTACCTAAACATTGCAATATATCTTTTAAAAAACAGCAAGTACAAGGAAAAACGGCGATTCTTTTTCCAGGTCAAGGAGCTCAGTATGTACATATGGGGCAAGAGTTAAGTGTTTATTTCTCTCAATTCGGAAATACTACGGAACTCATGCACCAAGCTATTGGTGACAAGTATGAAATCTTGCCATTTAAAACAATCAACCCTCCTGCTAGTTATGATATAGAAACATCAAAAAATCAAGAACTAGCAATCAACAATACACATATAGCACAACCTGCTATAGGGTGGTCTTGTAAAAGTTATTTTGACTTATTTACCTCATTTGGATTACACTACGATTGTTTAGCTGGTCATAGTTACGGAGAATATACTGCTCTCTGCGCAGCAGGTGTTATTTCTGAAGAAGATTTTTTCAAACTATCGGAGCTTAGAGGTCGATTAATGGCTCAAAGCGATAATGGTCTTGGAGGAATGGCTGCTATTTTAGATACTCGTACTTCTGTAGAAAATTATCTAAAAAAACAATCTTTTAAAGATGTTGTTCTTGCAAATCACAATCACACACAACAAGTTGTTATTTCTGGATCAAAAAAAGAAGTACAACAAGTAGCAACTCATTTTAAATCAATAGGGAAGACAACATTTATATTACCTGTTTCTGGTGCATTCCATTCTTCATTGATGCAGAAAGCGCAAGCACCTTTAGCGAAAGCGATAAAAGAAATAACATTTATATCTCCTAAAAAATCAATTTATAATAATACAACGGCACAAGCGTATCCTACAGATACGGTTCAAATAAAAGAACAATTACAGAATCACCTTCTTAAACCTGTAGAATTTGTACACCAAATACAACAGATGTATGATGATGGCGTTCAAAATTTCATTGAATTAGGTCCTAAAAATATTCTTACAAAGTGCGTTAAAGACATTTTAAAAGACACTTCTCATACAGCATATGCAGTAGAAGAACACGGTAAAGATTTTAATAGCTTTTTAAACTTTATAGCAACGCTTTGGATACAAGGATATATAGATAATACAGATAGTTTATATAATGGTAGAACTTGTGACCTTCTATCTATATCAACATTAAAGAATACTGCTCCTAAAGCTCCAAAAACAACAAGTTGGATTGTAAATGGGACCCGTTCTATCCCAGTAAATTCTAAATTTTTAGAAAAACGAAAATCTCCATTATTAACATTAGAAAATATAGATGTTCAAAAAGGGAAGCAACAACCCGTTGTTACACAATCCGATTTGACACCTGCACCAATAGCTCAGAAAACATCTCCTGTTGTTACAAACACACACGTTCCTATGCAAACAAATGATGCTAGAATGGAAGCATATGAAGCTTATCAAAATACCATGACACAATTCTTAAAGACACAAGAAGCAGTCATGCAATCTTTTTTAAATACACCTAACACGTCAATACCACAAGTTGTAAAATCAATTACTCCTGTTCAACCTTCTATTATCCCTACTCCAACTGACATCTCTTCTAAGGTAGATACAAAAACAACAGTTGTCGAAGATACTCCAGCACCTATTAAAAAAACTCCCGTTCAAAAAACAGAAAGTATAGAAACACGTCTTCTTAGTATCATATCACAAAAAACAGGATATCCAGAAGATATGCTTGATCTTACTTTAGATATCGAAGCAGAATTAGGGATTGACTCTATTAAACGTGTTGAGATATTTGATGAAATGCTCAGAACTTTATCTGACCAAGCAATACAAGCTATAAAACAAAATAGTCAAGATATTGTACAAACAAAATATCTAAAAGATTGGATTACACTATTCAAGAAGCATGAACAAATAGAAGATCATTCAGAAGAAAAAGAAACTAAAGAAGTTCAGGCGCAAACTACTGCAAATAGTATCTCAAAAGAATACTTACAACAACAATTAATTACTATTATTTCTGAGCATACTGGATATCCAGATGAGATGATCGATCCTACACTTGATATCGAAGCAGAATTAAGTATCGATTCTATAAAACGAATAGAAATATTTGACACTTTCATAAAAACATTAGATCATCAATATCAAGATAAAATTCAAAAAGCAGCGGAAAAAATAGTTCGTCATAAACGAATTATTGATTGGATATTGATGATTGTAGAAACACTTGATATAACAACAACTACAAGTACTGAAGTTATTTCTACAACATCTAACGCTACTAATCAGATTACTTCAGAAGAATTACAACAAAAGCTTATTTCTATTATTTCAGAACATACAGGATATCCTGATGAAATGATTGATCCTACACTTGATATCGAAGCAGAATTAAGTATCGATTCTATAAAACGAATAGAAATATTTGATACTTTTTTAAAAACATTAAACCAAGTTCAGCAAGATAAAATTCAAAAAGAGGCAGAAAAAATAGTTCGTCATAAACGAATTATTGATTGGATTCAAATGGCTATAGAAGCATTAGGAGTCGAGAAGAATATAATTGATATTTCTAAAGAAGATAAATCAACAGAACCTGTTCGCTTTGCGCGAAATAGTACTCAGAAGCTTATAAGAGAAGACGCACCTCGTTATATAATGAAAGCCATTGAACAAGAGTTACCTCCTTTTAGAAGAAAACTCATTACAGGTTTATACATTATTGTTCCTGATCAATTTCATATCGCCGAAAGAGTTGCTAGTAAATTGGAAGAAGTAGGTGCATTTACAGATATTCTTCCTTCTACTATCTGTTCAGATCCTAAAGCTTTGGAAATACATATTGAAGAACTCAGATCATTATTTGGTCCCGTACAAGGAATCATTCATTTAGGAGCTATTGTTGACCCTAAAAAACAATCTCAAGAAGATTGGGTCACCTCATCTGAATATATATGTAAAACATTATTCCATCTCATTAAAATCTGTGATCAAGATCTCAAGAATACTTCAATCACAGGTTCTAAATCTATTATTGCTGCAACAAATTTTGGCGGATCATACGGTAGAGATTTAGGTTTAAAAGAAAGTTCTCCACTTGGAGGAAGTCACCTAGGTCTTTTAAAATCATTAGAATATGAGTGGGAACATATGCTCCCAAAAACTATTGATTTTGAAACAGAGATACATCCAGCACAAGCAGCACTCTGCATTTTTAAAGAAATACAATCTCCAAATAGTCATTTTGAAGTAGGGTACAAAGAAGGGAAACGTTTTATTTTTAAAGCAGCACATACCCCATTACCTATTGCTCAATCTCAATCTCCTTTAATACCTGAATCAGATTGGGTAATTCTTGTAACGGGAGGCTCTCGAGGAATTACCGCTGAAGTGGCAAAAAAATATGCCGTGCCAGGAGCTCGATTCATTTTAGTAGGGAATGGTCCTTGGGAAGATTTTTCTAGCAATGATGCGACAACTGGTCTAGAAATTTCTCAAATAAGAACTCATTTAATCACTCAATACAAAGCAACTGGCACTAAGATAAAACCAGCTCAAATAGAGGGTGAAATCAAACATATTATCAGAGATAGAGAAATCACTAAAAACATTTCTTATTTACGCAAAAAAGGAGTCATTGTTTCATATGAGCAATGTGATGTTTCTAACAGTCACGTTTTTGGTCAATTAATAGATGGATTATACAACAAGTATAATCGTATAGACATGGTGATCCACGGAGCAGGAATGATCGATGATAAATTTATCTCTGACAAAGCAATAACCTCTTTTGACAAAGTATTTAATACTAAGGTTAGTAGTAGTATGACTTTATATCAAAAGCTTCACTTAGATACTCTTAAATGTATTGCTTTTTTCAGTTCGACTGCTGGTCGTTTTGGAAATAAAGGACAGACAGATTATGCCGCTGCAAACGAAGTCTTGAATAGACTTGCTTGGAAAATAAAAAGTGAACATCCAGAAACAATTGTAAAATCATTCAATTGGGGACCTTGGGCACAAATTGGTATGGCAAGTAATACAGTAAATGAACAGTTTATAAAACGAGGAATCATACCAATAGAGCCTAATGAAGGTGCTACATATTTTGCCCAAGAGTTAAATAAT
This sequence comes from uncultured Dokdonia sp., assembly GCF_947492815.1. Taxonomy (GTDB): domain Bacteria; phylum Bacteroidota; class Bacteroidia; order Flavobacteriales; family Flavobacteriaceae; genus Dokdonia. The sequence continues at coordinate 64,446 of NZ_CANLOB010000003.1, read as the reverse complement.
ACGAATCCATATGATGTCGAAGTCATCTTTGGACAAGGAACTTGGGATGATAGAAAAACACATCCTATAGAAGAGTTGTTCAATGAGGAATTTTCAACAATAACATTAAACTAACAACTATGGCAACAACAATGTCTCAAGAACAAATTATGTTCTTTTTATCAATCACTTCTAATGCAGGAAGTGATATTACTGGAAGTGGTATTGGAGCTAAAGTAAATGCTGAAATCCAAAAGAAATTAGATATTTTAAACACTCAATCTGATAGTAATTGGAGCATCGTTTGGGGAGCAGGTTTGTTTCAAAATAATCCAGGAGGCGTATTAGATAATACGATGTATGCTGCTTTCAATCCTGACTATATGGGGAAACCTACGTATTTTATCTCTGTAGCAGGAACCAATGCATCTTCTACATTTGATTGGCTAACTGAAGATTTAGATACCTCTACCGTTGTTCAATGGCCATATAGTAAAACAAAAGCAAACATCTCTAAAGGTATTTCTATAGGATTGAGTAAACTTGTTGCGATGCAACCAGAGAAAGGGTTACCTGGAGCTTCTCAAACATTAAATACATTCTTAAGCAAGAATTTATCTCAATATGATGAATATACATTAATTACTGGTGGACATAGTTTAGGAGGTGCTTTATCTCCTTTAGTAGCGTTATGGTTAAAAGACACACAGTCAACATGGGATAAAGATTCTAAAGTTACTGATTTTCAATCCTGGCCATCAGCTGGACAAACACCAGGACTTGAAAATTTCACTACATACTATAATAGTCAAATTCCTAAAACACAACGCATTTTCAATTCTCTAGATGTAGTTCCTCACGCATTTAATAAAGATACTTTAGAAGCTGCCAAAACTTTATACACTCCAGAAATAAACTCATACACCGTAGATCTTTTAATAGACCTAAGACTCTATAAAATAGACCCCTTAATATATACTCAGATAGCAACTACTGATTATGAATTGACAGGTGTCTTAAACAAAGAAATCATTGATCATCTTCCTCTTTTTGATACAGTAAATTACTTTAAGCAAATGGTCTATCAACATGTCGAAGCATATTTTAAACTTCTAGATGTTGATTATGATGCAGAACAAGTGAACAAGGATGCTACTGTTGCTCTCAATAATTTAATTGCCTACGCAAAAAAACACGCAAAAGATCTCTCTTAAAAATATAAGTAATGAAAACAGAAACACTACACCCGTCATTTGGAATTCTGGTAACAGCAGAAAACGGAGAACACTTTTCAGATATTTCTACAGAAGAAATACAAGCTTTATTTAATGAACATCGTACTATTTTATTTAGAGGTTTTAAAACTGATATTTCTAGCTTCAAAGAATTCACACGTCTATTTACAGGTGAGTTTTCAGATTATAAAGGAGGTGGATCTCGATGGAAAATGATTGATCGTAAAAGTGTAGGAAATGACAAAACAGTCATGACTACTACTGGAGCAAATCAAAGTTTTGAAATTCCATTACATGGAGAAATGTATTATATGGATACTCCTCCAGAACACATCTGGTTTTATGCTGATGTAGCTCCAACAGAAGGAGGACAAACAACTATTTGTGATGGGATCACATTATTTGATCAACTAGAAGAAGATGTAAAAACATTCTTTTTAGAAAATCAAATTCAATATCAACGATTCCTATCAGATGGTGTATGGCAAGACACTTTTCTTACAGAAGATGCAGCAGAAGCAATTGCATTTTTGGCTTCTAAAAAGAATATTGCTAAATACGATAGTAAAGACAAGTCATTCAAGGTAACATATAATTGTAAGCCTTTAGTAAAGCATCCCATTACTGGAAAACATGCCTTTATAAATAATATTCTATACATATATATGGCAGAATGGGCATTTACTTCTGGGTGGATTAAGGGACATTTAAATGATAATACAACACAAAGTCCAATTATAGTACGACTTGGTGATGGTTCTAAAATACCATATAGTATCATTGAATCTGTAATGAAAACTGCTGCTAAAATCACATACAATATAGATTGGCAACAAGGAGATCTTGCGATGATAGATAACACTAGTGTCCTCCACGGAAGGAGGGAAACAGTAGATGGAGTTCCTCGAAATATTTTAGTACGTATGGGAGATCCTATACATAAAAACACAGAAACGGCTTCTATATGAGATCAAATGTATTTATAGAAAACACACTATTTAACACCTATCCTTCTATTGTTCACGCACATGGAAGTCATTCCTATAAACCTAATTGGCAACCTATATTAGATAGTTTTTTTAGTACTCCAAAACAGACTATAGGAGTAACCAAAGATCTTACAATCATTACCTGTAATAACGGGCATCCTGATATGGGACTTTTAGAACGTAGCTTAGACCATTTAGGGATTCCATATAAAGTTTCAGGACGTGATTTTAATCCATGGATCAATAGTATTCACAAGCCCTTATCTATTACAAATGTACTCGATGAAATTACAACTCCATATGTACTATATGCAGATTCAAGAGATGCCATTTTTGTCAATGACCCGTCACAGATTTTAGATATTTTCAAAAGAGAATATGATTGCAAGCTAGTTTTTGGAGCAGATCGTCTTAACTGGCCTCCTCTAAAAGAATTTGAACGTTTTGAAAATCTAATTGCGAGTAATTACCCTGGAGATTTCAATTATCTAAATGGAGGGTTATGGATTGGTGAAACTAAATTTTGCAAATCCTTTTTTGAGAAATCAAAGCATATTAAAGGAGTTGAAAAAGCAGAAGAGTCAGAACAAGGAATTCTTAAAAAGCTTTTTATGGAATATTACCCTGAAGTACAATTAGATTATACCTGTAATATGTTTCAAAACATTGGTTTTGTCTCTGCTTCTATTTTTAATTACAACCAAGAACTAAGTACACTATGAAATTTTTTGTCATCAGTAAACCTATAGCTGCAAGGCACCAATCTACAACTGTAGAAAAAGTAAGAAAACAGCAAAACACCATCCAACGGTTAAAGGAAGATGGAATCTTAGATCAATGTTACACTATGGTATCTGGAGGAACTGTATATATTCTTAATGCAGAATCATACAATGTAGTACATCAAATGATACGCAACAGTAGTCTAGGAAATACTAACGAAATAAACATTTATAAAATAAACGAGAATATATAAAAAATGATGTATCAAGGCACAAATATAGATGGCCCTTCATTAGCGCCTGAGCAGCTTAATATCAGAGGTAAAAACCTAACCAGTCTCATTCAAGAATCCTCTTATCTAGAAGTTGTTCATCACATCATTACAGGAGCCTTTCCTTCTGAAAAGGAACTTAAAGAAATCCATCATTTCTGTAATCAATCGTTACACAGCATTTTAAACAATACTGAAGCAATTGCCCTTATTAAACAACAAGCATTTCAATCAAAAGATATTACAAAAACAATCATCCAAGGGTTATTATTAGGGTTTCAGGAAGAGTTTAATATTGTCTTATCTTCTCAAGAAATAACCTATGATAAGGATACGGCATATGGATTATTTTTAATAAGTACTATTCCCTTATTTGTAGGTATTGCTATTCAAGAAATTGAGAAAGAGAATATAGGCTCGTTATCCAGTATTCATCTTGAGCAATCTTATACCGAGAATGTATTTCAATTATTTTTTGGAAGAACAAATACAATTAAAGAAGAATTAATTCTTTTTGAAAGCCTTCTAATTGCTTGGCATGCTGGTTTTGGTCACCTCACTCCAAGTGTGATGGGTCCAAGAGTAGCTGCAGGCACTTACTCATCTATGGAAATGATACTTATTACAGGGTTTACATGCTCTGGCCCTTTTCATATTGGCGCTTCTCAATTTGCCTTCTCATTCTTAGAAAATTATAAAAATGACACTCTGGAAAACACTTTAGAAGCTATTAAAAGTAAATTGGCATCTAACGAGAAGATTCCTGGATTTGGTCATCCTTTATTCAAAAAAGATCCAAGAAACAATACACTTCAAGAAATATGGAGTAAATGTATTAGTGATAAAAGACACATCAAAAAATATAATGCTATTTGTTCTCTATTAGAAGAAATAAAAGGACTACAACCTAATATAGATTTTATAACTGCTGGAATACTTTGTGAGTTTAGTGCTACTCAAGCCACATTAGCTCCAAGTATTGCTCTTTTTTCAAGAGCATCGGCAATACTAGCTCACGCAAAAGAGAAAAAACAAAAACCTCCATTTGGATCAAAGAGTAAAGATGCTCGTAAACATCTAGATCAATTATCAATGGGATGGATATAAATTTTATACAATGAAAGATACAAATCTTAAAAATATAATGCCTGCAGCAGCATATGAAGCCTACACTTCTAAGTATTTAAAACCTTGGGATGATATGCTTATTAAAAGATGTATACAAGAAAATAATTCAGAAGCATCTAATGGAAAATTACTAGATGTAGGAACAGGTACTGGTGTTTTACTTGAAGAGTTATACAAAACACAAAGGTTTGACAATTTTGAACTTATTGGAATTGACTACTATAAAGACAATGTAATAGAAGCCAATGTTAAGTTTGCAGAACGTTCTCTAGACCATCAAATCAAAGTTTTTGAAGGAGATGCACATGCTCTAGATTTTCAGGATAATAATTTTGATATGGTCATTAGTCGTGCAACGATTCATCATTTAAAAAACCCGATAAAAGCATTACAGGAAAAGTATAGAGTTCTTAAACCAGGCGGTGTTTGTTTAATTCATGATATGAGACGTGATGTCCCACAGACAATACTCGATACTTTTAATGCACTTAGACAAAAAGTAAACTACCCACCTACCAAAGTACACGAGAAATATACCGTAACAGAGATGAAAACATTCTTACATGAAGCAGGTCTAGCAGATTGTTCTTATGTCTATTCTGAAGATGAGGGGATGGCTGCTTTAGGATATGAAGTAAAAATTTGGAAAAACTAATCAGTAATATATTTTGAGTTCAAACACACAACATATAACCACTACAAAACACGCTGTACAGGCTATTTCATATATAGGCTATAGAGGCCAAGGTATTCAGGATTTTTGGCAACAAACTCTTTTACCTGACTTTGAACTTGAGAACAGCATTAAAAAATACACAACTCAAGAAGTTATTGATCTAGCTATCCAGAATATCATAGTACAATCTCCTACCATTTTACGATCTTCATATGATCTTATCATATTGATAGAAGAAAATAGTACAGATCAATATATCATTAATATTGAGAAAGCAATTAAGAACTCTAATTTCAATCCTCAAAAGGTAACTGTACAAAGAGCTAAAGAAGCTGATTTTATACAAGAGTTGTATACGACACCCAACACAAAGACTACCATTTTTGCTAGTTTATACGAAAGACAGGCATCTAATGAAGCTATTTTTCTACTTCTAAATGAGCAAAACAGTAAATCATTAGGTACTATAACCGAAGTATCTAATACATTATCTATAGAAGAATGGAATAGTGAGATAGGTACCGCTAAGTATATTGATATCTTACAAAAAGATCAATCGGCTCCTTTATATCAAAAAGCGACATCCACAAATACCCTTGAAAATTTTAAACATTACTACTGGAGTACTTCTCAATCCCTTCTTTTTGAATCATTCCTTTCTATCTCACGTTCCATTTTAGCGAGTTATTCGGAGTTACTTCCAGCATCAGAAATAGGAGTCGACGATACTGTAAAACATTATAAAAAAGTATTCCCTTGGTTTCATAGCATTCCAGAGATTAAAAGAGAAAGCATAAGTTGTCTTATCACTTCTGATAGTGCTTATAAGATCACCATTCAAGAAGCATCAAAAAAAGAACAGGCGCATTTATTTAGTTTAGATAAGCCCCAATTATTATTATTTAGTGCTGTTAATCAACCTAGTTTATTACATCAGTTAGAAGAAACTCTTCTCTCTCTTACAAATCAGGAAGAGGACGTGTATACGCTTTCGCGAAAGCTAAATCAGCAACATCACCAATCTTATAGGCTTGTTTTTCCTGCAACTCCTCTTACTATCATAAAAAAACTAGAAGAGGCCATCACACTATTAAAAGAAAAAACGATATCTGGGTCTCATTCTAAAAAAGGAATTGTTTATGGTGTACATCAGACTAAACCTAAAATAGCATTTACATATCCTGGACAAGGTTCTCAGTATACAGGTATGTTACAAGAACTCTCTTTACATTTTTCTGACGTTAGGTCCAGCATTTCAGAATTAGATCAAGCTCTATATGGAATTAATGCGCTTCCTAATAGTATGATTGTGTATCCAACTGAGGGCGCAAAAACTTCTGAAGAAAAAGAAATGCTTCAGAAAGAGCTATTCAATATGGAAGGCGGAGCTACAAATATTGTGATCTCTAGTGTCGCTCTATTTGATTTATTAAAAAAATGTGGTGTATCTCCTGAAGTACATATGGGGCATAGTCATGGAGAAAACACAGCTCTGAATACTTCTGGAATTTTATCTAATGATAGAGCTGCCTTCTTTGATTTGGTCACCGAGATAAGCAGACGTGGTTCCGAAGGTATTAGCGAAGGAGAAATACCGGTAGGTAAATTTATATCTGTAGCATTATTTCAACAAAATATAGATGCTATCCTAGAAAAATATAAAGAGGATATCTATATCGCTATGGATAATTGTCCGCATCAATTTGTAGTTTTTGGAAAAAATGAAACGATTGATGATTTTCAAAAAGAAATAAGTGATGTAGGAGCTATATGTATTTCCTTACCATTTGACAGAGCTTATCATACCCCTTTCTTTGAAAGAGAAATGCGCTTTATTCAGCCTATTTATGACAGTATTGATTTATATACACCTACTGCAAAAGTATTCAGTTGTATAGATCTTGAATATTTCCCTGAAGATCCTATCGTCATAAAATCGAAGTTAGGAAGACAGTGGACAAATTGTGTTCGTTTTAGAGAAGCTATAGAAGTTCTTCATCAAGATGGTATCAATAGATTTATAGAAGTAGGCCCAGGAAGTACACTTACTGGATTTACAAATGACACTTTAAATGGAAAGGATTTTAAAGCGTTTGCTTGCGACATCAAACAAAAAGGAGCACTTAAACAGTTACAATTCATATTAGCTAAGTTATTTGTAGATGGTGTTGATATTACAGTAGCTCCATTTCTTAAAAAGGAATCGTCTGTCACATCGCTTCCTCTCCCTAAAAAAGCCATTGCAGCACCTCAAATATCAAACACACCTCCATCTGCTCAACAACATATTTTAAAACAGCATTTTGAATTGATGAATCAATTCTTACAACAGCAAGAGCAAATTTCTAAGCAGGTTTTTGGAAGTCATCATATTTCTATTCTTTCTCCTCAGGAAGAGCAACCTCAACCAATACTTCCTCCCCTTTTGGATCGTATAACTACATCTACACCAGATGAGGTTGTTTTTGAAAAGACACTTACGCTCGCTACAGATTTGTTCTTAAAAGATCATACGCTCGGTCGTTTTTCTGATCCAGACGAGATTCTTTCTCCATTACCCGTAATGCCTTTTGTGACTACTATGGAAATTATAGCAGAAGCAGCATCACATTGGGCAACAGATACTCTTTTTGTCACAAAACTTGAAGACATCCGCGGTCATAAATGGATTGCTCTAGATCAAGAAACATTACATCTTATGATCACTGCAAAAAAAGAAAAGACTACCACAAATTCTCAGAAAATAAAAGTCTGTTTGTATATAGATAAAGTAATTCCTACAAATAAGGTCGCAGAAGGAACAGCTATACTTTCTAGAGAATATAAAGCAGCTCCTAAGGTACAACTACCTGAAATGGAAATTATAAATTATCCAACTTGGGATGCAAAAAATTTTAATGAAACCTGTTTATTTCACGGACCATCTTTCACAAGTATGGATCGTTTACAATCTGTAGGAGATACAGGAATCATATTAGATCTTAAAAACCCTACTCAGAAACGTTTCGTAGCAAATAATGAGGATCCAAATTTTAAAACCCCAGGAGCTATTTTAGACGCTTCTGGACAAATGGTTGCCTACTGGCTTGTTGAGCAAGGAGAAACACATTTTGGTACATTCCCATTCTATGTTGCTTCTTTTGAATTATATGCTCCACCTCAATTAAATGAGAATCAGAAAATAAGTTGTAGTGCTCAATTTGAAAAGAACAACGATATCATTACAGGAGATTATCAATTCTACTCGAATGATCAAGTATTATTTAGTATTCAAGGATTGCATTCTAAATACTATGATTTTCCAACCAAGTTTTTAAACTGTTTGTATTGGGAGGGCGCAAATTCTTATCTCTCTACTCCTATTTCTTTACAATCTGACACGCCTATCCAAGCCAGACGCATCACTGATTTACCCAATGGCTTTCTCGATCAAGGAGGAGAAGTTTGGTTAAGAGCCCTAGCTCATATGATGTTATCTCAAAAAGAGAAAGATACTTGGTATGCATTTCCAGAAAAAGGAAATCGCAGAAAAGAATGGTTATTAGGAAGAGTTGTAGCCAAAGAAGTCGTAAGAACTTATGCAGATCAACATTATTTTCTAGCATTATCTCCAAGAGATATAGAAATCACAACTTCTGAACTAGGGAAACCTCTGGTACATTGCCCTGCATTAGAAAACGTAGGGACTATTCCTAATATTTCTATTTCACATTCATTAAGTACAGCTATTGCTGCTATTACACCTCAAGAAATGCTTATAGGAATTGATATTGAACTCATTCATAAGAAAGAAGAAGATTACAATGTAAACCTTGTATTTGATGCGCAAGAAAAAACACTTCTACAAGGACATTCATTACTTCCCTATTTCTGTGCAAAAGAAGCTGCTGCAAAAAGTATAGGCATCCCATTTTTAGGAAGCTATACTACTTGGAAAATTACCTCTTTTTCTGAAGAAGCAGTAACAATACAACACGAGAATGAATTCCTAGAAGTAGCAATATATAAAACCGATACAGAAATCATAGCGATCTGTACACATACCGTAGAAGAACAATTATTAAACAATTAAAACTCAAGATTATGAAACTAACAAAAGAAGAAACGGAAGGAAAAATCATTACAATTCTTGAAAACTTTGTAGAAGATTGGGATTTAGATGAAGAAATCAATCAAGAGACAAAATTAAATGAAGATCTGTGTTTTACATCTGTAAACATGATTCATTTTATGGCAAACATCGATATGGAATTTCAAAAAAAATTCCCTTTTGAGCAATTGATCATGAAAGATGGAGCATTCAAAAACGAACTTGAAGTTGATCAACTTGTAGATTATATATACCAAAATCAATAATATAAATATCCCCCTCTCATGAAGCACCTCGCATTTTATAGTCATTTTCACTTTGGACTGGGTCATGTATCACGAACAACAGCTATTATTAATGCTGTTGTTGAGCAAGACCCAGATATAACCTGTACCTTATTTGCAGACCCTTTAAACAAGGTTGATTTTTTTATTCATCCTAATATCCAAATTGTTGAGTTGCCTAAAGTTCCTGTAGATCTACATGATTTTACACTTATTAGGACAAAAATTATGGAACGCACTCAGATTATTGTTTCCTATTTTGAAAATCATTCTATAGACGTGTTTCTAACAGATCATATGCCATATGGCATGTATGATGAGTTTATTGATCTTTTCAAAAAGACCATTAAAAACAAATGGCATACTCAGTTTATTTTAGGAGTTCCATATCCATTTCATAAGCGTTTTGCACCTAGAACTCCTCACTTAAAAAAATTACTAAGACTATACTCACATGCTTTTATTTATAGTGATCAATCTTGGTATGATTTTGAATTCAAGTATTCAGAAGGAAACATGATACAGTATCATACAGGAATTATAACCAGACCTGTGGCGTTTGCTCTAAAAAATGAAGAACAACGTAATCTATCTTCCAATAAATGCATCGCCGTATCTGTGGGAAGTGGGATTGTAGGATTGGAATTATTTGAGAAAGTGTTGCAAGCCACCAGAGTGCATCGTGAACATAATGTGACTTTAAAATGGGTAATGGGGCCATTGGGAGATAAGATTGCTTATGAAAAATTATGTATTGGTGAGAAAAACATTACACTACTTACGCAAGCAAGTTTGCAAGAACTTACACATGATGCTGATGTCATAATTGCTAGAGCTGGATACAACTCTGCGTTTTCGTTAGTAAGAAGTAGATTACCTATCATTTTCATTCCATATGTTGGTCAAGATGACGAGCAAGAAGTTCGTGCTTTAAGATTATCAGAAACAGTAGAAAACATCTGGATTCTTAGAGAACATAATAGCCAATTAGCAACAAAACTTGAAGCCTTAATTCATAAAGGGCTTAAGGCTCCATTACGATCACATGAATTACCATTTAGAATAGACGGAGCTACCCAAGCTGCTAAATATATGATAGACTTAGCTCATAAAAATCAGGCCTCTTCTCATAAAGTAAAAGCAAAAAAAATACTTACAATACATGCAGATGATCTTGGACTTACAAAAGGCGTAACTCAAGGTATTACTACGTCTATTACAGATGGGATCGTAACAGATACTGCAGCTATGGTTTGTATTCCTAATGCAGAAGCACATATTACCAAAGTAAAAGACACTCTAAAAAATAGAATCGGACTCCATTTACAACTTACTGGAGGAACTCCTTGTTTAGACCCTAATGAGGTTCCTACACTAGTAACTTCTAATGGTAATTTTCCTCATAAACGTTTTAAATTATCAAAGAGTTTAGATATATCACAAGTTGAAAAAGAATGGGAAGCACAATTAAAGAGGTTACAAAGTTGGGGAATTCAACCTGCGTATGTTGATAGCCATCACAATGTTCATTTACTTCCAAAATTACTTCCTGTAATTGCAAATTTTGCTAAAAAACATCAACTATATGTGAGGTCAGGCGATTCTAAATTAATACATCATTATTTTAAAAGCCAAGGCATTACATCTTCAGAATACACAGTAAGAAAATGGTATGGAAATCAATTAAGCAAGGAATATTTATTGAACCTAATAGATGAAGGTTTTCAACAAATCAATAATGAAGGGGTTTTAGAAATTGCTTGTCATCCAGGGTTTTCTGATACAGAATTAGAACATCTATCTACCCACAACAGGCATCGAGAAACAGAGATAAATATATTAACAGACAAGGAATTGCCTAATCTATTAGCAGAAAGAGGAATTACCCTCTTGTCTACTCACGAGATTACGCAACAATTAGAATATACAAATACATAAAAGGAGGTGGTATACGCTTTCGCGAAAGCGTACTTACCAACATCTCTTTTTTAAAATATTAACGCCAAAGAATAGATACTCATGAAAACAATTAATCACGCTATCGTAGGATGTGGAAGAATTGCGCCAAACCATGTAGATGGCCTCACTCGCATCGAAAATGTAAAAATCAGCTATGCTATAGATAAAGATATTGAAGTTGCAAAAGCATTTGCCGAACGTTTTGATATTCCCAACTATACAGATGATTATGCCAAGGCATTGGAAGATGACACATTACATAGCGTTTCTTTAAATGTCCCTCATGATCTCCATGGATCTATGGCACAACAAGCTGTAGAGGCAAATAAACATGTATTGCTCGAAAAACCCTTTGTTATTAAACTTGAAGAAGGAGAACAACTTGTAGAAACTGCAAGAGAACGTGGTCTTATTGTTATGCCTATTGTGCAACATCATTACGATGTACTACTCATTAAAATAAAAGAGATGATTGATTCTGGTGCTATGGGGACAATAAGTATGTTGAGAGGTCATCTAGAATGTAATCGTCCACCATCATATTATTCAGAAAGTGAATGGCGTGGTAGTTTACGTCGTGAAGGAGGGTCTGTACTCATTAATCAGGCATATCATGTGTTAGATCTTATGATATGGCTTTGTGGTTCTGTAGATAATGTTATGGCTCATCAACATACCACCAATACAGAAGTAATGGAAACAGAAGATGTTTTCACAGCTTCTTTACGATTTAAAAATAGAGCTCTAGCATCTCTAAGTGTATGTGGAGCTGGAGGATCTTCTTGGAGGAATATGATTGAAATTATAAGTGATAAAGGCGTTATTTCTTTTGACATTTCACATCCTAACCAATTATTTCGCTTTGAGTTAAAATCTAAAAAGGAAATGAAATTATGGAGAAAGCAATTCTCTGAAATATTAGATGCGCCTCAATCTTCTTCTGCGGGAACAGATTATTATGGCATCTCACATAGACCACAAATCAAAGCATTTATAGAAGCTATACAAGGTTCTATAGATATTAAAGATGATCAACAACACGCATTAAATATTGTAAATACTATTGACGCTCTATACACATCATCAAGACAACAAACTTATGTTGATGTACAAGAAATATTAATTAACACCAATAGCTATGCTACTACATAATACTTGGAAAGGACATTATACTGAGATAAGAGAGGAAGATAAATTATCTGTCATAAAGACTATTGATGAAAATCAATTATCTATTGTTTCGGGTGGATTAATGGCTCGTTTTGAAAAGCGGTTTGCTAAATTTTCAGGAACTCAATACAGTGTTGCTTTTAATAGTGGCACTTCATCTATTCTTGCTGCTTTATGGGCGGTAGGTGTTCGTAAAGGAGATGAGGTTATTGTAAGTAATTATGGGTTTGAAGGTACCATTGCTCCTATACTCACTTTAGGAGCTAGTATTGTTCCTTGTGATATTCAAACAGATACATTTACAATTGACCCACAAAGTATTAAGGAAAATATTACTTCTAAAACAAAAGCAATCTTTGTTCATAATCCTTGGGGAGTTCCAGCAGATTATAATGCTATAAAAGAAGTCACGTCTCTACCTATTGTTGCTGATGCTGCACATGCACATGGAGCAATGTATAATGAAGAACCTCTAGCAAAAGCAGTTACTATTGCTTGTTATTCATTAGGTCTCAATAAATTAATTACAGGAGGTGAACTAGGATGTGCAGTTACAGATGATATACAATTACGAGATGCTATGATTACCTATGGCCATATTAATCGTGCTCCTATGGATCTTAAAGAAAGTGACTGGAAAGGAAATGCGGTAGGGTTAAAATTACGCCCACATCCATTTGCTATGGCACTGGCTATGCCTCAAATAAAAAGATATGAGGAGAAAAAAGAATTTCTAATAGCAACATGTCAATCTATTGAAGAAATATTTAAAAACCATGGGTTTATCCCTCAACAGGTTTTTTCAGGTTCTACTAGGGTGTACTGGCGCGTTATTTTAAAAATAGATGAGCAAGTCTATAAAAATATATCTACAGAAACTATTGAAGTATATTTAAAAGAACAAGGCATTCCTGTAGAGAAAAATCATTACTGGCCATTACTAAGTGAACGGAGTATTTTTAATTGGGAAGATTATAAAGAGTCTTTAGTAAAAACATACACGCCTAAAGCAACAGTAACTGTCCCTAGAACAATTACACTTCCTGCTCCTGTCATATTACCAAATGAAGAACTACATCGTATTAATGATGTACTTTCTGGAATACAAAAACTTACAGAAGAAATTGCTATATAGTAGTAATATCAATGCATAACTTAGATAAAAAAAGAGGTATGTATGCCTCTTTTTTATAATGACATTATTAATATTTTGATCACCTATTCATCATCTAAGTCAAAACACTAACTACAAACTATACCCAATAAAAGGTATTCAACTTCAAGGCAAGCTCCAGAGCCGATAAAAGGAATTGCCACAAGGGTCGAGCTATTAAATCCAAATTTTGCTGAAAAAGAGAGATTAGCCTCACTGTCCGTAGAGGCGGGTTTAACTATCTATTTTGTATCCGTCTTACAGACTTTACAAAATAAAAGGTATTAAACCCCAGGGCAAGCCCAGGACCCAGTAAAAGGAATCGACCCAAGGGTCGAGGTATTAAACCAAGATCCCGCTGAAAAAGCGGGATTAGTTCAACTATCTATTGTGTATGCGTCTTACAGACTTTACAAAATAGTGTTTCACTAATAAATTACTATATTGATTCTTTTATTAGAAACCCTAGAAGAGACAAGGTAAAATGGCATGAAAAATACATTTGCCATAAATAGAACATCTATAATTATCAAATACTCACTACCTACTAATGGATATTACCCAAATTCTCGGTTACATTAGTGCCTTGTGCATAGGTATCATCCTAGGCCTTATAGGAGGTGGAGGTTCTATATTAACGGTACCTATACTCGTATACCTTTTGTATTTGAATCCTGTTACGGCAACAGCATATTCTCTTTTTGTAGTAGGTATCTCTGCTCTTGTAGGTGCTATTCATAATATCAGAAAAGGATTGGTAAACTTTAGAACTGCTATCGTTTTTGCTATTCCTGCTTTTCTTGCTGTATATACTACTAGAAAATTTGTAGTCCCTAATATTCCTGAAGAAGTAATTACTATTGAGGGTTTTGTAATTACCAAAAGCATAGGGATTATGATCTTTTTTGCTTTTATCATGTTACTAACATCTGTTTCTATGATACGTTCTAAACGTAAAAATGATCAGCAAGAAACTAAAGTGAGTTATAATTACCCTTTAATTTTTATAGAAGGGATTGTTGTTGGTTTTTTAACAGGTATTGTCGGAGCAGGAGGAGGTTTCTTGATCATTCCTGCATTGGTATTATTAACAAAGCTTCCGATGAAAAAAGCAGTCGCTACTTCACTTCTTATTATAGCCATAAAATCATTAATTGGTTTTATAGGTGATATTGAAAACCTAATGATAGATTGGTCATTTCTTTTAAGCTTTACAAGTATTTCTGTTGTAGGTATCTTTATTGGAATGTGGTTGACTAATTTTATAAATGGCAAGAAACTTAAAAAAGGATTTGGATGGTTTGTACTCATTATGGCAATCTATATTATCGTTAAGGAGTTTACAAAATAACAAGGTAACTAAAGTTACTTTTTATTAAAGGGAAGCTTGTTTATTTTGCTTTCGCGAAAGCGTACCCACACACATTAAATCCTGAAAACTAAATATATAAACATAGAAATCTTAGTTTTTACAAACTACTATTGAAAGAAAGAATATTAATAATAATACAAAATTTCAAAGCTATTAAAAATGCTAAAATTCTTGTAACTTCGTATGCTATGACCTACCAGTATAAAAGAAAAAGACTCATGAAAAACATATGGTTTATCACACTTTTTATGCTTTGTATTGCTTGTAATGCACAAGAAAACAAAGACATTCACATCATAGATATCCAAACTCTAAAAACATCTGTTATAGGTAAAGATGTGCAACTCGTAGATGTACGATCTGCAAGAGAGTATAACTTAGGACATATAGATGATGCTATCAATATTAATATTGCAGATAAAGAAACATTCAAAAAAGAAATTCAAAAACTTGATAAAACAAAGCCTATTTATATCTACTGCCATGCTGGTGTACGAAGTCATCGTGCTAGTAAACTCATGGCTGATTTAGGTTTTACCAGTATTTACGACTTTAAAGGAGGTTGGAGCGAATGGAAAGGTCAATAGATAAAACATTGTAAGATACATATGGCGCAATTTAACGGAGATTATTGGGAAAATAGATATCAGGAAAATACTGCACGATGGGATTTGGGCAGTATCTCAACACCTATAAAAGAATATATCGACCAATTAAAGGACAAAGAACTTACCATCGCAATTCCAGGTAGCGGTAACGCTCATGAAGCTGAGTACCTTTTTAGAAATGGGTTTAAAAATGTATATGTAATCGATATTGCGATATCTCCTTTGCAAAATATACAACAACGAATCCCTTCATTTCCTAAAGAGCATCTTATTCAAGCTGATTTTTTCACCTTAGACATGAACTTTGATCTTGTTATTGAACAAACATTTTTCTGCGCATTATCTCCTAATTTAAGACCTGCTTATGTAAAAAAGATGCATGATGTATTGGTGCCTACGGGTAAAATAGTAGGGTTATTATTTGATGCTCCTTTGTATGAAGATCACCCTCCTTTTGGTGGAAATAAAAAAGAATATCAGACATTATTCAACCCCTACTTTGATATTGATATCATGGAACCTGCTACAAACTCTGTTGAAAGTAGAGCTGGACGAGAGTTATTTATAAAAATGTATAAAAAACAACACTCTTGATTGCAAAAGCTTTAGATCAGTATTTCCCAAAACTGGCAAACATGCCAGCACTTAAACAAGATCTTGTTGCCATAAGTAATGTTATTACACTTGAAGCTGGAACCGTCATCTTAAAACAAGGTGGATATGTAAAGCTTATTCCTTTACTGCTCTCTGGTTTAGCTAAAGTATTTAAAGAAGATGAAAATGGTCATGAGGTACTTCTCTATTATATTAAACCAGGAGAAAGTTGTGTGATGTCTGTTACCACAATGGTTCGTAACGAGACGAGTCAAGTAAAAGCTATTATTGAAGAAGATGCTCAAATAGTTGTTATTCCATCAGATAAAGCCATGATGATTGCTAAGAAGTATCCCAAATGGAATGAATTTATTTATGATCTTTTTAATGTAAAGTTTGAAGAACTACTTAATGTAATTAAAATCCTTACTTTTTCTAATAAAGATATTCGATTACTAGAGTATTTAAAAAAAGAAGCTTCCCTTAAAGGGAATAAGCTACTTCATACCACGCATCAACATATCGCTTATGACTTAGGATCTTCTCGTGAAGTGATCTCTAGATTACTCAAAAAGTTAGAAAACGAAGGCAAAGTCATCTTAAAACAGGGAACTATCAAAGTGCTCTAAGTGACTATTCTTTTGTTTTTTTAGTTCCAAACCCATACGTATTCTGTCCTATAAAATCTTTTGGGAAATTCTCATCACCTTCAAACCCTAATGTAATTTTACCACTATCTTCAGGGATATAATTTGTTTTGAATAGATAATCCCACACACTTAGACTAATACCAAAATTAACGCCATATTTACCTTCTGGTAATACATATGCATGATGATACAAATGCATTACAGGATTATTGATGATATACTTTAAAGGACCCCACGTAATCTTAATATTGGAATGATTAAAATGTCCTATCAAAATGGCTATAAAATGAACGATATAGGCTTGCTCTGGTTCAAATCCGCCTAAAATCATAATCCCAAAAGTCTTTAAAGGTTTGTAAAGTACATTCTCCATCCAGTGATATCGTAAATGTGCTGCAAATCCCATCTCTTTAACGCTATGGTGTACTTTATGAAATCTCCATAGCAATGGAAACTTATGAAGTAATGTATGGGTAAACCATTGCACAAAATCTAACACTATAAAAAATACGAGTAACTGTAACCACATTGGCCAACTTGATGGGTCTATCAAAGCTAAACTTTTAGATGTGATCGAAATATCACTAAACAGTACCTCCAACACTTTATAAAATCCACTAATTGCAATAGAGAAAATGAAAAAATTAAAAAACATATAAAATCCATCTAACCAAAAGTCTTTTCTAAATATAGATTGTTCTTTTCGCCAAGGGAATATAATTTCCAACCCCCATATGATAAGGGAAATGAAAATAAGTCCGTAAAAATAATTGGTATACCAAGGCACTTCAAATAGTATGGATTTCCACGTCCAATCTATAGTTCCTAAAAAAGCGTCTACAAATGCATCTATATACTTCATTATTCTTCTTTTGCTTTAAAAAGCACAGCCATTAGGTTGTGGTGATTGGTTTGCTAGTTCATTTGCAAAATCTTCAGAAATCATAAAGGTTGTAAACCCATTAGCAACAGAACCTTTATACCCATTTACACTATAGCCTGTAGTATTCATATGAACTCTCACGATAACTTCTTGATTAGCAATTATGTTCATTGTACTTCCTGAGCGTACAAAAGGTTGTTCATTTACATGACTATGCGCTAAAATTCTTCGGTAAATAAGTGTTCCATCTTCAGCAACAACCTCCCACCAATTGGCATATTGATCACATCCTGTATCTGGGCTAGAAATCCCTACATTAAAGGTATAGGTATCTCCTACTGCTGTAGCAACTACACTTACAACAGCTGCCTCTACTGTATTTTCTTGGATTATATCTTCAGATGTGCTTGTACGATCATCCTGATGACACGCTCCCATATATAGCATCGCAATTATGAATACAACAATTTTCATTCCTCCTAGCATATAGTTTATTCCAAAAATACTAATAAGTCAGTAGCTATTGTGTAACAAAAGTCACCAATCATAGTATTATCACTCTCTACTAGTCGAAAAAGTACATACATCATTTCTATGATGTAACATATGTCACAGGAATTGTCTGTACTACATTTTACATTTGCATTGTTATAATTTATGGAATGAAAAAAGGAATCAAATTACTATTAGTATGCTTGATATGTTCTGGCATATTTACGGCTATTTATTTCTTGATAGAACATACTTAAAATATATTATTATGAAAAAGAATATGGGATCTGTAGATCGTGTTGTAAGAATTCTTATTGCAGCCGTAGTGGGCATACTATTTTGGCAACATATAATTAGCGGGACATTGGCCTATGTACTTCTTGCTGCTTCTGCGGTATTTTTACTTACAAGTTTTATTAGCTTTTGCCCCCTTTATGCTTTAGTAGGCTTAAAAACCACTAAAGAAGCTCCTAAGGATAAATAATTAGGTATAAAAGCTCGTGATAATACGCGAGCTTTTATAGTATCTTGTCAGTATGAAATTACAAACAGCAGATATTACTTTTGTCTTGATTCAATTTGTGTTGTTTTTTCTATTCATTCTTGATAATTCACTATTACAATTATTACTTCCTAGCATTGTCATAAAAGCAGGAATTATGATGGCTATAACAGGTCTCATAACGATAGGTATCGCACTACTCCAACTCAATAAAAACCTATCTCCTTTCCCTTCTCCAAAATCAGGGTCTCAACTTATTCAAAGCGGGCTTTACAACTACATACGACACCCTATATACACAGGCATCCTACTTCTTTTTACAGGTTATAGTTTCTATATATCATCTGGATATAAATTATTGATTACGATAGGGCTTTTAGTCTTATTTATCTTCAAATCTCGTTATGAAGAAAAGCGACTAACACAAACTTTTAAGGAGTATTCCAACTACAAAAAAAGTACAGGTCGTTTTTTACCCAAAATAAACCGTTGATCGTTCTTTTTAGAACGTGTAGGGTTCTAAAAAGAGATCATTACATAGTATCTTTATAGTGTTACATTTATAAGATGATATCGTATGGAAAATTTAGATGCTGCAAGACTTCAAATGGCGTTTACTCTGATATTTCATATTGTATTTGCCTGTGTAGGTATGGTCATGCCTTTTTTTATGGTAGTTGCTCATAAAAAGTGGCTAAATACTAGAAATGACATATATCTCACCCTCACAAAATCTTGGCAAAAAGGCGTTGCTATTTTCTTTGTTACAGGTGCTGTTTCAGGTACAGCACTTTCTTTTGAACTTGGACTTTTATGGCCTGAATTTATGAAGCATGCCGGCCCCATTATAGGCATGCCTTTTTCTTTAGAAGGCGCTGCTTTTTTTGTAGAAGCAATTGCCCTTGGTTTTTACCTCTATGGATGGAATAAAATACCTGAAAAATTTCATTGGTGGACGGGAGTGATTGTGGGTATTTCTGGAGTTGCTTCAGGAATTTTGGTGGTATCAGCAAATGGATGGATGAATGCACCGTCTGGTTTTGATTACATTAATGGAGAATTTTTAAATATCGATCCGATAAAAGCACTCTTTAATCCTGCTTGGTTCACCCAAGCACTCCATATGACACTTGCGGCATTTACAGCAACAGGGTTTGCTGTTGCAGGTATACATGCCTATCAAATCGTAAAAAAGCGTAACGTAGCACTTCATAAAAAAGCATTTAAAATTGCGATTACCTTTGGAGCAATTGCTGCTATCTTACAACCCATAAGTGGTGACCTGTCTGCAAAAGATATTGCCGAAAGACAACCTGTAAAGCTCGCTGCCATGGAAGCACATTTTGAAACATCTAAAGGAGCACCGCTATACATAGGGGGTATTGTAAATCAAGAAACACAAGAAGTTACTCATAAAATAGCCATTCCTAAAGCGTTATCTTTTTTAGCTTTTGGAAATCTAGATGCTGAGGTAAAAGGGCTTAATGATTTCCCCAAAGATGAACATCCTAATGTAGCAATTGTGCATTATGCTTTTCAAGTAATGGTAGGGTTAGGAACACTACTTTTATTTGCAGGGGTATTCTTTTTTATTACGCTTTCGCGAAAGCGTACCTGGTTTCATTCCAAAAAGTTTTGGCTCTTATTTACTGTACTCGCACCTATGGGATTTATCGCACTAGAAGCTGGATGGATTGTCACAGAAGTAGGTAGACAACCTTGGATTATTCACAATATCATGAAAACCAAAGATGTCGTTACTCCCGTCCCTGGCATTGTCTATAGTTTTTATATGTATGTGATTTTATATAGTATCCTTACGATTGCTGTGACTTGGCTTATGAGCAGACAAATTAAGTCATTGAATAACAAAACACTTGTAGAAACATGATGTATGTAGTTCTCTTTTTTCTAGCTTTTTCATTATTGTTATATGTCCTTTTAGCCGGCGCCGATTTTGGGGCTGGTATTGTCGAATTGTTTTCTTCTAAAAAGAATCAGGCAATTACTAAGAAAACCATATACAGAGTGATGGGGCCTGTGTGGGAAGCAAATCATATCTGGATCATTATTATGATTGTCATATTATGGGTAGCATTTCCTGCATATTATAACATTATAGTGATCTATTTACACATTCCACTTACGCTTATGTTACTAGGCATTACATTACGAGGCGTTGCTTTTGTTTTTAGACATTATGATGCGTATAAAGACAAATCTCAAATTTTGTATGATTGGATGTTTAAAATTTCAAGCTTACTTACTCCTGTATTTTTAGGAATCACATTTGGAGCGTTGATTAGTGGCAAAATCATTCATACGACTACGCCTATAGATTATAGCTTTAAAATCTTATACATAGACTCTTGGCTGCATACATTTTCAATACTAACAGGATTCTTTTTTGCTGCATTATGTGCTTTTTTATCAGCTGTATTACTTATCGGAGAAGCTTCTTATGGAGATAAAAAAATATATGTAAAAAAAGCAACTATTGCGACTATTGTTGTAGTTCTCTTTGGGTTTATTACTATACTGTATGGGTATATTTCTAAAATACAATTTGTGATTGATTTTGTATCTAATCTCTATGCAATGACAACTATTCTAATATCTGCTATCTTGCTTATCCCACTATGGTCTAGTATACGAAAAGGGCGTAGAGTTCTTAGTAGATTATTTGCGGGCAGTCAAGTGCTTCTTATTTTAATAGCTGCTCTTACACCGCACTACCCATCCATTTTATTTACGACAGATGGAGGTATTAGTATTTTAGATAATGTAGCTCCAGATAGTGTCATTAAGGTACTAGGCATCTCATTACTTATAGGTGGTTTTGTTATTCTACCTGGGCTCTTTCATTTATTAAAGTCTTTTAAAATGATTAAGATTTTAGAACGCCACTAAACGTATACTACTGCTCATTTTTATAATTCTTTCTCTATGTAACTTAGGTTACCAACATCGAGATTTAAAAAGTGTTTTTTTGTAGAAATTACTTTTTAAATGAATTGGATATATGACCCATGCCTTGGTATATAGGAGGTCCTATGATTGCTTTGATTTTATTTTTACTACTTATGGCAGGAAAAACTTTCGGAATGTCTTCTAACCTAAGAACACTTTGTACGTTATGTGGTGCAGGCAATGCATCTGGCTTTTTTAGATTTGATTGGAAAGCACAACGTTGGAATCTTGTGGTTGTGATAGGGGCTATTATAGGTGGTTATATTGGATCTCATTTACTATCAAATAATGAAGTAGTTGCCATTCACACTGATACAATTACTAAATTACAGCATATGGGTTTTGAGAGTGCTGGAAGTAGTTACCTTCCTAGAGAACTATTTGGCAACACTGTTTTTATAGACTTTACAACAATTCTCCTGTTGGGTTTAGGAGGATTACTGGTTGGTTTCGGTGCTCGTTATGCTGGTGGATGCACATCTGGGCATGCCATTTCTGGGTTAAGTAATTTACAACGTCCATCTCTTATCGCCGTTATAGGTTTCTTTATAGGCGGACTACTAATGATTCATCTTATTTTCCTTTTATTATTTTAATTATGAGAACACTTATATATTTAGGAATAGGTATCTTATTTGGTATTACCATGTATAAATCTGAAGCTGCTTCTTGGTTTCGCATCTATGAGATGTTTTCTTTTGATTCGTTTCATATGTATGGTATTATAGGAGCGGCATTAGTGATTGGAGTGATAGGAATACAACTTATAAAACGCTTTAACATCACTACTTTTTATGGAGAAAACATACATATTCCACCTAAAGAAAAAGGATGGAAACGTTATTTATTGGGAGGGATTATTTTTGGTTTAGGCTGGGCACTAGCAGGAGCTTGTCCTGGACCTATGTTTACGTTGGTAGGTGCTGGATTTTTACCTATTTTGATTGTTATTGCTTCGGCTGTTTTGGGTACTTTTCTGTATGGACTGCTTAAAGACAAATTGCCTCATTAATAGATTCTCTAATGCATCATATGGGTTTAAAATTTGGTTTATAAGCTTTCGTACTTCAATAAACTCAGCATAAACTTTTGCTTGGTTACATTTCGCGAAAGCGTTTAAAAAATAAAAACTATTTACAACAAAAAAGACCTGGAACATATGCTCCAGGCCTTACCATTAATTACTCAAAAAAATTATTTTTTGACAATCACTTTCTTTGAAATTACTTCTGAATCTGTTTTAAAGATGACAAAATAAATACCCGTTTTAAGAGTACTCGTTCCGTTCCATTGTGCTGAACCTACAAGATCCTTTTTAGCACTCATCTCCAATGCATGTACTTTTGTTCCATATAGATTAAAAATTTCTATTGTAACATCTGTATCTGTAGTGGTTTCTACTTCAAAATTCATATCACCTCTACTTGGATTAGGGTACACAGTTGCTTTTACAAAGTTGTTCTCTATAGCACTTCTAATAGGAGAAAAGCATTGCGGTGATGAAGGCTGCGATTCTGTTCCGTCTTCACATACTGCAGTAACTCTCCAAGAGAAGCATCTGCTTTGTAATCCCTCAGGAACCACAACACTATTGGTTTCTGTTGTAATTGGCACAATAGAAATTTCTAGTTTACAACGACAATCTATTTGCGGTACATCTCCTGTTGGAGAACTTACGATATAATACGCGGCACCAGGCACAGGGTCCCAAGTGAGTGTAGATCCTTCTACCTGAAGGTTTGTTGGTGTCGTTAATTCTTCACATTTTGGTGGTAAAATTTCATCTAAGAAACTACAATCAATCTCGGCAGCTTTTACATTTGTATACTCTTCAGGATTCTTTCCTTCTTTCTGATATTGTACCTGCGCATAGCAAATCTCTCCACAGTCTGTAATGACTTTATGTATTACGGTATAATACAAATCAAATACTCCATCTGTAAACAATACAAAGGCATTATCTCCTGTAGTCGTAACTTGATTTTCTAACGTATATGGTCCTCCTTCTTCGTTAGGGCTAGAGAACACATACCATTCATGTGTAGCATCTAAGAACTCATATCCTTCATAACCGCCTATCCAGAAATTATAGTCAAAATCTACTCCCAATGAAAAATCTGCTTCATTGAAATCTTCACAACAATCTATGATTTCAAAATCATGTTGTAGGGATACCCAGCCACAATTAGGATCATTAATCGCTAGTTTTACAGAATAGGTCTCTCCTACTTGGAACGTAACTGGGTGCTCTGGGTCATTTTCAAATAATTCTGTGATATTTACAAAATCTGGAGAACCCGAAATCCATCCTGCGCCCGAAATCCAATCATAATCACCATTACTATCTACAATCCAAAGATCCATAAAATAATTACTGGTATTTAAGGTAGCACTACCATTTACAAATACATCTTCGCCTATACAGAATTGTGTTTTATCATTACCGTTTTGATCTTCATAGTGATAATCTACAGAATCTGGTTCTATAATAGTAAAATCATGTTGTAAGGACACCCACCCACAATTAGGGTCATTGATCGCTAGTTTTACAGAATAGGTCTCCCCTACTTGAAACGTAATTGGGTGTTGTGGGTCATTTTCAAATAGATCTGTGATATTTACAAAATCTGGAGAACCTGAAATCCATCCTGCTCCTGATATCCAATCATACTCTCCATTACTATCTACGATCCAAAGATCCATAAAGTAATTACTGGTATTTAGTGTGGCACTACCATTTACATATACATCTTCTCCTAAGCAGAATTCTGTTTGATCGTTTCCACTACTGTCTTCATAATGATAATCTACCGAATCTGGTTCTATGATCGTAAAATCATGCTGTACAGATACCCATCCACAACCAGGATGGCTAATGGCCAGTTTTACAGAATAGGTTTTTCCAACTTCAAAAGTTACTGGATGTTCTGGATCATTTTCAAATAGATCTGTAATATTCACAAAATCTGGAGAGCCAGAAATCCATCCTGCTCCTGATATCCAATCGTAATCACCATTACTATCTACCACCCAGAGATCCATAAAGTAATTACCTGTATTGAAGGTATCACTTCCATTTACAAATACATCTTCACCCAAGCAGAATTCTGTTTGATCATTACCACTACTATCTTCATAATGGTAATTTACAGTATCAGAACAGCAATCATTTACATTAATATTACTATCTATAAAACCTGAGAGGTTCCGTACGTTTGCGTATATCGTGGGGAAATCATCTCGTACACATCCACCCCAACTAGAGACTCCAATAAGTACGGCATCTCCACCGCGACCTAATACCGCAGGTCCTCCACTATCTCCAGGTCCAGCAGCAATTCCTTCTTGCCAAAAAGAGATCATAGAGTTTCCTACAGCTGTATTATTATTTGGAGGACACGCATTGCTTGAATCTGCCATTAATATTCCTGCAGTTGCATTATCTACAATTGGAAGTGCAGCACCTAGCAAATTGTTATTACAACAACCGCCTCCAGAATCACCCCATCCAGAGATAAAGGCTTCAACTCCCGAAGCAATATCTGCTGCAGAAGTATTTGCTGGAGTGGCATATTCTATCGCGCGTACATCTTCATTTAGCTCCAATGGAGTTTCTAAACGTAGTAATGCGATATCATTTACGAGTACTCCATTGGCTTGCCCATAGGAAGGATGAATAATAATTTCAGCAACTCCTATTCTTTGTCCGTCGCCATTATTATTTTGATTTGTTGCTCCTGCATGTACCGTAAGGTTTGCAGGATTTGTGTTTCCATCTACACAGTGTCCTGCGGTTACGATCCATTCACAATCTATAATCGTACCTCCGCAGCCATGGTTTCCATTAAATTCAAGAGAGATCTGGTACGGGGCATCTTCTATATCTACAGAAGTTCCGCCATAAATTTTTTGGTCTTGAGCATATAATTGAAATGAAGCAATTAGAAACCCAATGAGGATAGTAATTTTTTTCATGATATTTATT
Source organism: uncultured Dokdonia sp. (assembly GCF_947492815.1). GTDB lineage: Bacteria > Bacteroidota > Bacteroidia > Flavobacteriales > Flavobacteriaceae > Dokdonia. The sequence goes on along the minus strand of NZ_CANLOB010000003.1, from coordinate 38,733 downwards.
GGTTAATTATTTCCTACTCTATTTAGGCTTTTCGGAATACGCCTTGATGTATTTGCTTCTCGACAAAAAAGCATTAAGAGAAGTACCACGCTCATTGTTACAAGAGGTAGTACTTATTCATTTTTAAGTATAAATTCAACTGCTATATCTGGTGTGTTTTGATATAGATTCCTATCTATTTTAGAAGTTTATAGATGATGGTATTCTTGAAAAGGATCTTTGACACCATATGAGTGCACGTATTTTTTATACGTTTTATCGTTTTACTCTCCCTATGGTCATGAATCTCACAAGTACGCTTTCGCGAAAGCGTACCTTTCACAAATCCCTTAGAAAAGAATATGCATTTCTTGTGATTTCTTCAGTTTACTTTTGGAGGTAATAGAGCAAAATTTATTATTCATTTTAAAGCTCTTTGTATACCAAGCATAGTTATCATAAATACTAGCATTTTCTTGAATAGCTATTTCTTTGAGAGGGATAGACATTCCTTTTCCAACTGCTTTGATAACAGATTCTTTTTTGGTCCAGTATTCATAAAACTTATCTAATCCCTTAGATTTGATTTCCTGTAATTCTACAGCAGTAAAGACATCTTTAAATAAATCGACTTCGATATCATTAATTTCTTCGATATCTACGCCTATTTCTTGTTTACTGAAGACACAAACAACTGTATTACCACTATGTGAAATATTAAAGTTAAAATCGCTATCAGGTATATAGGGTTTTCCGTAACTATCTTTAAGAATTTTTTCAAATTCAAAAGAAGTATAGCCAAACAGATATGCTCCTATGTACACCATTAGTTTTCCAAAAAGGCAATTGTAACGGTCATCCCATCGCCTATACTTCAGTACTTCTGCTTTAAACTCCTTAGGTAAGAACTCTAAGTAATATTGTAAGAAACCGTGATCTATGTCGCGATCTGTAGAATATTGAAATAAACAATATTCGTCTTCTTTTAAATCTATCTTAGGAATCGATTTAAAATTGCTGAACGCTATGTTATATGTTGAATTTTGTGTAACCATAATAATGAGTATAACAAACTACTACACGAAGTAAATCGCCCTGTAGTTTTGTATGAAAATTCTCTAAGGTTTTATTGGTATTTTTTAATTTCAACAACACAAAGTATTATTGAATATAATGTCGAATTGTAGACATTTAGTTTATAGTCATTAATGTTATAAACCATGTCTAGGATATAAATTATAATAATTTATGTATGCAACTGCCTTCTCTTTCTATATAGCGAATCAGGACTCGTATATCATAGATACAATTGCACTTTTTAAGCTTGGTAAGCGTTTTATTGAGAAGTTTAATGGTTTTTGTTTTTGCTTCTGCATGACCAAATTGTCCTCTTGATCTTTGTATTGTAAGATTAATGAATGCTAAATTCCAAAGTAGTTGTGTTAATTGGAAAGAACTAGATTCATCTAGATTTACATTTTTAATTTTCACAAAGTTACCGTCATCATTGATAACGGTTAAAAATTTTGTTCCTAATATATGTATAGCATCTTTTTTGATTTCTAACATTTCAGGAATTATACTGTTTATAATGTCATTTGGCGCATATTCTAATTCAATATTCATAGCACTAACATTTTATTAGATTATTATTCTAGAACGAAAGATTATATAAATACTCATTGAGAAGTTTCTCTAATAATCATTGTATTTATATCATAAAATTATATCGATATGAACGCTATTTATCACCTACAAATATGGTAACATATAGTGTTTACAAAGATATTTACGAGGCGTGAGCTAATGCTGCTTTTAGAGGGCAAACAAAATCTTTAGATGTTACTTCTTCTATAGATCTCCCTTGTTTTATTAAATTTAATTTGCGTTTACACATGATACCCTTCTGAGCGCATATGCATTGTGATTTATTGGTTGTCATTTTAAATTGGTTTTAGTGTGAATCAAGAAATCATAAAAGACACTTAAAATTTATTTTAGTAATTGAAATACAAGGAGTTTATTCCTTGTATTTCAATTTTCAATTAACAGTTATCTGGTTCGGAACCACAGAGGCAAGTTTCACTTAGTCTTGAATCTTCTAAGCCAGCATTCCCTCCTGTTATTTTATCTAAATAAAGTTTGCTAATTTGCTCTTTATTGAGCGTGAGTTGTTTCAATTTTTTTTTCATGATTTTACAATTTTAATCGTATTAAACATTTTAACCTTGTTAAAACTTCAGGTCATTAAATAACATCATTGAAGCAAGACTCCAAAATGACTGCTATTCATTTCATAATAAATAATATAGATATACACACCCTATTTTTAAGTAGTGCGTGTATATCACACATATTAACTATTTTCAACAATCATCAAATTCGCAAAAAGTACAATGGCATGTATTTTCAGTGAGTATAGAAAGAGACCATCCCCCCCCTTCAATTGTTTTTTGTTTTAACTTAGATATTGTCATTTTCTCAAAATTGAGCCCTAGTTTTTTTAATCCTTTTTCTTTCATTTTCGTAATTTTTAGTAATTATAATTTTGAACATTTTGAGCCTGTCAAAACCTCAGGCTTTTAAACTGTAATTAAAGTGCTATAGCATCACAGCTGCATTTCCAAACTGAGTATTATTATTATTTAGCATGTCTAAATGCGCTAAAGGCAAGTCTTTCCAAGGATATGTTTTTGATATAATAGGTTTGAACATTGCATTTTCTACTAGTTTATTTGCATCACTTAACTCTTTTAAGGAACTAAAATGTGATCCTTGAATTCTTTTTTGACGCATCCATACATAAGAGGCATCTATAGATAAATTAAAGCCTGTTGTTGCTCCGCAAAAAACAACCATTCCGCCTGTTTTAACTACATAACAACTTGTAGGAAAGGTGGCCTTGCCTACATGTTCAAAAACAATATCTGGATTTACATTTTTACCTGTAATTTCCCAGATTGCTTTTCCAAACTTTCTCATTTCTTTTAAATGCTCTCCATAGGCTTCTTTGTCATTTACATTAGGGAGGTCTCCCCAGCAATTAAAGTTTTTCCTATTGATATAACCTACAGCGCCTAGTTTCATGCATTGCTCCCCTTTTTCTTTACTAGAAGTAACAGCAATGGCATTTGCACCAGCAATTTTAATTAATTGTATTGCTGCACTTCCAAGGCCTCCACTAGCTCCCCAGACCAATACATTCATTCCTGGCTTTAGGGTATTTGGAGCATGTCCAAATAACATTTTCCAAGCGGTCGCATAGGTTAACATATAGCTTCCTGCTTCATCCCATTTTAAGTGTTTCGGTTTTCTTAATAATTGTGCTGCTTTGACAGCTGTATATTGAGCAAAAGAACCATATGGTGTTTCATATCCATATATTTTTTGAGATAAACATAACATTGTATTTCCTCCATTACATTCATCGCATAATCCACAGGATTGACCACAATGGATAATAACTTCATCTCCTAGTTTATATTTAAAATTAGGATTATTGACAAGTCCTTCTCCTATTTTCCAAATAATGCCTGATGCGTCACTTCCTGCTATATGAAAATCTTTTCCATGAAATTTTGTTGGTGATACAGGATCAGCCATCGCTGCCCATAATCCATTATAGTTAATACCTACAGCTTTCACTTTAATAAGTACTTCATCAAAACCTACCTGAGGTGTTTCAATTACCTCTTCTCTTAAAGATTGCATTGGCCCTCCATGATTGTCTGATTTTATGACATATGCATACATTTTTGGAGGAACATTTCCTAACTCTGGACTTTCATTAATATTAAATAATTCTTTCATAACTATTTTATTTTTATGTAAGTAATGTATACGCAAACTCTCACCACCCTAATAAAAGAATGATGTTATCAGGTTGATACTGATTCTTACTATAGCATTACATACTTGGTTATATAACTCACCCTCATTTTGCATCAAAAAACTAGGTGTATCCCTACTTTAATGAGTCTTGGGGAATTCAAGAAAATTAAAGTCATACTAACTTACAACTTCCATGATTTGGTCTTCAGTTTCCTTTTTTCTTCTAGTAAATAGTTTTCCTATTTTATATCCAAAAAAGAAAAGAATTGCTGTATTTAAGGCATTAATTAAAGGAAAGAATACAAATACAAAAACGCCTGGCAGTCCTAAATTCACTAAAAGATCTTTGATATAATCTATTCGTGATTGATAGATAAAGAATGTCACGCCAAAGACAGCTAATGCAAGTAGAAAGCTTTTTAAAAATACTCTTTTATGTTTTATTACAAAAGAACTAACAACTCCTATTAGAATAATAGCTAGTAGAATTGCTGTGTAATTACTCATTAAAAATTGTATGAGTATTACAACTACGTACGGTAAATAATTAAGACTCTTTTTCATCGTTTAAATTTTATAATGTTTTCTATATTTTCTAATTGATTAGGATTTCCAACAAATTGCACTTTTTTATACTCCCCATTTCTCCAAGGCCTAATTTGATCTTTATAATGTTTGGAGTTAATCATACCGCTTTGCCCTCCTGCTAGAATAGTTTGCGCTTGAATTTCTCCTTCGTTAATTTCATATACAGCTCTGAATACTGGATGGAAACTATCTGTATTAATGTTGATCGTATTTGTATTCCCCCCTACATCATCAATTTTTTCGCCTAACCCTGGAATAAACATGATATTACTAATCGTAAATTCAGACATCTTTTTATAAGATATATTGCTCCATTCGTCACCAAATTGTTCTGTTAAGGCAGCGTTTGTTTTTTCAAAAATGGCATCTACAATCTCTTGTTTATCTTTACTTTCTGGAATTGTATACTCTGTATCATTTAAATACTTTAAGAAGTATTGTAATGACGGTCCTTTATTAACTTGTAATTCAGTATTTGCAAATTGTTTTGCTTCTTCTATAGACACATTGCGAAGTACTTCAAAAATCAAGGCTTGATTTGCTTCATTATGCATATTACCATCCCAATCTGTTAACGTCTGTGCAATATTTCTATACGCTTCTTTTACTGTGTAATTGCGCATCAATTCTTTAAAATCATTAAAAGAAATATCAACCTCATCGACTTGCATTTTTTGAATTTCATTGACTTGCCAATTATCTTTTTCTTCTAATAAAGAATGAATACGCTTTGCTCTATAATTATCTTTTAAGCCGTGAGCTCCAAAGTATACACTGTTTTGAATAGGTTGCTGGTTTGCAGAAAACAAGAATTTCTTTTCTGGATTAAAATCATACCAAAGAGAGTCTAACGATTTTGCGGGAATATACTTTACTGTTCCATCAAGTACTTGCCCTACATAATCTTCATTTCTATCTGGTAATTCTCCTGCACATACAATCCCTATATTATCATTTACATCACTATACACAAAGTTCTGTGGCGGATAACTATAATCACGTAATGCTGTTGTAAAGTTATTCCAGTTTTGGCTTTGCATGACATCATACATTGCTTTTACAGAATTGCTACTATTTGCAGCATACCAGTGTTGCGCATAATACTGATCATTATCTTCTTTAAGAACTTTTCCGTGTACTGTTGTTCTTTGTTCTATAGTATGATCAGATCTATTTTTCACTTTAATGGTGTATTCTTTAGTATCAAAAGGCACCCATTTTTCTTCATAAAGGTATAAGCTATCTTCTTTAACTTGAAGTTTATATCTATCAACTAAGTCCCATTCTCCATTGGTGATCCCCCACGATATTTTATCATTATGACCGCTTACAATTACTGGAACTCCTGGGATTGTAAAACCATACACTTTAACATTGTCTGTCACAAGGTGGGCTTCATAAAATGCTTCTGGAAGCGTTAGATATAAATGAGGATCATTTGCTAATATATTTCCTTTGTTAGTAGTCTTTGAATTATTAACCACCCAATTATTACTTCCTATACCTTGATAAAACTTGTGTTTATTTCTCAATTGCGTTCCAATATCAAATAGTGGCATTTTGCTCTCTGAAGTCTCTACATTATCTGAGGTTGCATAATCTAATCCTAAATCAGGTACATTTACATTTGATGGTGCCTTTTCTGATGAAATTATAGGGGTCATGCCATCAGGTTGTAAAGGGTAAAAATATTCTCTTACATTTTCAGGTAATTCTACTAAAAGTTCTTGTTGCTCTATATGATGGTCAAAATAAGTTAGTGTCCAACTCATATACCAAGTAAACAATAATGAGTATTCTGCTTTCCATTCTCTAGGTTCCTCTCCAAGCGCTTTATAAAGAGGATCTGTCATTTCATTATTCTCTAAATAATCATTTACTCCATCTGAATAAGACTGTAAATATGCATAAAAAGCGGGTTCTGTTTGTTTGTACTCTTCTAAAAGCGCTATCGATTTTTGTTCAAACTCATAAGGTTTCCAAAACACATCTGATTCTATGGTTTGTGCAGATAATAACTCTGATAGTCTTCCTTGCACAATTCTTGAAATCATTTCCATTTGGAAATACCTATCTTTTGCATGCATATATCCTAGCCCGTATGCTGCATCCTCTTTTTCATTCGTATAGATATGAGGAATTCCTACATCGTCTACGTATATATTTAAATCACGCTCACTTGTGACTTCCGTTATTCCATTTTCTTGTAAAGGAACCGACAACAGCCCCGTTTTATAGGTCGTTAATTCTCCTAAGGAACCTAACGGTCCCAAATTAAAAGTTGTCACAAATATCCAAGCAAGAGATACGACAACCACTAGTATTAATTTAAGTGTTTTCATTTTCTTAAGTTTTATAAAGTAAAAATCTGATTGATATAATAGTGATAGATATACTTGTGAGTAACCGTATATCTAAATCATACATGTGAATCCTTCTCACTGATGAGAAGTATGTTTACATGATGTTGCGGTTTGCAAAAAATCTAAAAAATAGTGGCGAGTTCAGAAACAGTGGTTTCTTCTAGTTTTCCATATTCCATTTTAAGAAGAGTATCTGCAACATCATAATATCGATCATCATGAGTAATAGCTATAATAGTTTTATCTTCTTCTTGAACTAGGATTGGAATAATCTCTGTGTAAAATTTGTGTCTAAAATGAGGGTCTTGGTCTGCTGCCCATTCATCAAGTACAATGATAGGTCTATCTTCTAATAAAACACTAATTAAAGCTAATCGTTTACGCTGTCCGGTTGATAAATCGGTGGTAGAAAAACGGTTATCTTCTAAGTGTACTTTTTTATCTAATTCAAATAAATGAAGATAGTTATTTACTTTGTCCTGATGTATATTTGAGATTCCGTAAAATTCATCAAACAAATAAAAATCGCTAAAAACAGGAGCAAAAAGTGCTTTTATAGTGTCTTGTTCTTCTAAAGGAATTCGTTTACCATCTACATAGGCCTCGCCATTATCTAAATTATAAAGGTTTAAAACAGTATTAATAAACGTAGTTTTTCCTTCTCCGTTTCCTCCATATACAAATACCACCTCGTTTCTAGAAACATCCAAGTTAATAGGGCCTATAGAAAATTTATGCTCACCATATGAAAATGAGTAATTACGTATTTTCAATTCTGAAAAATTTCTATAACTATTAGTATCATTTATTTCTAAAGGTGCCTTTTCAATTTTTGTAAGATCAGCTTTAAGTTTTTCCATTTTTCTAAGTGATACAACTGCCCTATTCATTATAGGAACAATAGTCATTACACTTACAATAGGTCCCATTAAATACAACAACACAAAAACAAAACTAACTTTAACTTCTATAGGTGTATTAAATACGGCTCCAGCAAACACAAGAATAAATGCAATTAAACTATAAAATAACAACTGACTTATAATCTCACTATTCAAGTATTTTAAAAAGGCTTTTACATACTTTGTTTCTCCAACATTTGTTACTTTCAATAATTTCTCATTATAAAGTTGTGTTCCTTTATCTGGGTTTATATTAATTTCTTTAGCACCATCTAAAAAACTATTGAAGATATTGATAAATGTTTTCTCTAACTCTCTTACTTCTTTTATTTGGGTGTTACTCGTTCTTGATCTTACTAGATAAATAAATACTCCTATTGCTATGACAGCGGCACTAACACCTAATAATTTCAGAGATAAAAATGCCATATATACTAAACAAGCTACTATAAGTATGACAGAAGAAAAGAACGTAATGATCATTAATGAAGCACTAGTAATATGATTTACATCTGTTGTTAATGTAGCATATACTTCATCTTTATATTCTTGCAATTTTCTATAAGGAGCTTTTAGGATAAGTTTTATAACATCCTTCCTAATATCCCAATATATCTTTTGAGATAATCTAATAATACCTCCTGCTAACCATCTACGTGAGATAAAGAAGATAACAATTGCTGCTAAGAATATATACAAATACTCTTGCATCGTCATGGTTTCTGTGGCTGTGATAGAATTACTAATCACTTTATTAATGATCGTGATAAATGCAAAACCTGACAAGCCTGAAACAATTGCTAACAAGGAATATCCTACTAATGTTTTAATAGGTATCAATCTAGAGTTACTAGAATTTATAGTGTTATTTTTCATGTCTATTTATTAAAAAATTATGTACAGATCATAGCTTCTACTCCTAGAAGTACTACTTATTTGATCTATTTTTTTGATTTAGTATACGCTTTCGCGAAAGCGTAAAAAGGCTTACCTCAATTGGGGATATACTTTTGAGGTTTATACATTCAGTAATGCATGCATAGCACACTCATTTATAATCTGAGTAAGTGTTTCTGTATGATTGTGTATGAAGAAATGATTCCCTGGCAACACGCGATAATCACATTTTTTTGCACTAAAAGTGTTCCAATTTTCAATCTCATTTACGGTTTCTTCTTGATCTCCCATTATTGCATAAATAGAGGTGTTAATGACAAGTCCTATTTCTGAGTTTTTATTTTTTTCTAGTATCTCAAAATCGGCTCTCATAATAGGGCTGAAATAGTCATATAGATCTTCATCCTGCAATACTTCTTCAGGAACACCTCCCAAGGCTCTCAACTCTTCTTTAAACTCAGCATCACTTAATGCATGCCTTTGTATCTCTTTTTGTGAAGCACCTGGGCCAGGGTTTCCTGAAACAATTAGCCTATGGGGAGCATCTAGATATTCTTCCATTTTTTTTGTAACAGAAAGTCCTAGTGTCGCCCCCATGCTATGCCCATATATTATATAGGGCTGATCGTTTCTAAGGGCTCTAATTTGTGCCACATAATCAAGAATTGCATCAAATTTGTTATGTAAATACGTTTCCTGATTTCTTTTACCTCTCCCTGGTAGTTCTAAGGGATAACATTCAAAATTATCTTGAAGTTCGTTTTTAAGAAAATCAAAAGAATAACAACTCCCTCCTGCAAAGTGCAGTAAAAATAACTGTGTTTTTTGTTGTGAATACATAGCTGTGTCTTTTAAAATGAAACAATATGTTTACTACTATTGCCTATTACTTTTCTTGGCTTTGCGGTCCCTTCCTTTATTAAATCTATAATTGAAATTAAGATTCCATCTAGCGGCATTAAAATTGGTTAATTGATTTACAATAAAACCATCTCCTACTGTTCTATCTCTTGTTTTCTGCGTATTAAAAATATTACTTACTCCTAGTGTGATTCTACCTTTGTTATTAAATAATGATTTCCCTAAAGCCATATTTAAATAATACAGGCCTCTTGTTCTAGTTTGAGCATCACTAATAGGTGCTCTATATTCAAATTTACTTTGGAATGTAAACTTCTTAGGTAGTTTTATTTGACTTAATAATGTGGTCGTTAATGTCTCATTAGAAAAATCTAAATTTGTAGTCCCTACGCTACCTTTTTGATCAAACGTATAGGCATTAACTTCTGCCATTAAAGCCAACCATTTTATAGGCATATATTGTGCAGACACTTCAATACCAAAACGACTCTCTTCTTCTAAGTTTATCAAAAAAGTTTCAAAAACTCCTTCCTCATTTTGAGTAGTGAAATATTGAAAGTTATTTTGGGTATTAGAGTAATAGATAGAAGGATTAATAACTAATCCCTTAGATTTACGAATAAATGTTAATTCTACAGCATCTGTAAAAGAAGGGACAAGATTAATATTTCCGAAAATACGAGAGTTAAAATCTATAAGTTCAGCAAATGGATTTAATTGAAATAAATTAGGTCTATTAATACGTTTGCTATAATTTAATTGTGCTGTTGTTTTTTGCGACAACACATAGCTTAAATTTACAGATGGAAATAATCTTGTATACGTACTATCTGTTAATCTAGCCCCTGTATTTTGATCATTAATCTGAATATCTGTATACTCTGTTCTTAATCCTACTAAATAACTAAACTTCTTAACCTTGTTTCCGTACTGTGCATAAGCGCCTATTATTTGTTCTTTATAATCAAGACCATTATTAAAACCTTCAATGTCAGAAACGGTTCCGTTTATCTCTTCAGAAGCAGCAAAATCTGTAGCTACATTTCTATCTTCTATTTTTATTCCTGTTTCAAAATTTGAAGTTTCACTTAAAGGAGTTACAAAATCAGATTGAATTACAATATCATCATTCTCTCTATTAGATCGTGTATTAATAATTGATCTATCTCCTATGTCTGGTGTGATTGTTCTTCGATCTATATTGAAATCTTTGGTACTATCCCAAAAATCATATTGAACATCTACTGTAAATTTTCTGCCAGGTTTCTTGAATGTTTTTGTATAGTTAAACTCAAATTGATTATAACTTCTTTTTTCTTCAGAATCTCCCAATGTTTGTATACGTGTATCCTCAATATTCTCTCCAGAAAAATCAAAATTTAAAACCGTCTCATCAGAGTCTTTTGTCTCATTTCTATAAAATGCAGTCGTAATTGTATTTGTTTCGTTTATAAAATAGTCTAATCCAAAATAAAATAACCCTCCATCATCATGTCTATCTTGATCTTCTCGCTGACTTAAAAACAAATCATTTCCATCTATAGTACTTTGTTGATCTCTAGTGTAAAGCCCTACATAATCAGAATAACGAACTCCAATATTAGAAAATAAGTTAATTTTTCCTTTTTTATAATTAAGACTTCCCGTAATTCTATGATCTGCTGGAGTCCCTGTTGATACAGTTACACTTCCACTTAGGTCCTGCTTTGTATTCTTTTTCAGGATGATATTGATAATTCCAGCAGATCCAGATGCATCATATCGTGCGGAAGGGTTTGTAATCACTTCTACAGATTTTATAGTTTCTGCAGGAATTTGTTCTAATCCTTGCGTAGATGCTAGTCCAGATTTCCTTCCATTTATAAGGATAAGAACATTACTATTACCTCTTAAACTTACCGCTCCGGAAGGATCTACCGCAACAGAAGGAACATTATCTAGCACCTGAGTAGCTGCACCACCTTGAGAGATTAGATCCTTTCCTACATTAAAGACTTTTTTATCCAGTTGTAATGACAGCTGAGACGTCTCTCCAGTAACTACGACTTCTTCTAATGAGGTAACATCAGATTTTAATCGGATAGTACCCAAATTAATTCTTGATTTAGATCCATCTATGCTTAAAGGAGAAGAATACGTTTCAAAACCCAAAAACTGAACTTCTACATTGTATTTTCCTACTTTGAGATCTCCAATTTTAAAGTCTCCTCTATCGTTAGTAATCACAGCTTCTACTACCAAAGTATCTTGTTTTACAATTACAGAAGCATATGCTAATTTGTCATTAGGGTCATCACCAGATACCGTTCCTGATATTTGAGTTAGGGACTGGGAGGACATGGAAGATATACACAAAAATATAAATGCATATATGTATATTGATTTTAACATGATTTCTTTATTAAGTATTAACAATTGTTTTATTTCTGATATATAAATAACAATAGCTACGCGCTGCCTAGTAATGCTATTCCTTATGAAGTTTATGCAAGTACAAGGTCATTATTATACTCAACAATTTTTTCTCCAAATAATCTCTCTGGCTCTATACCGTTTGCAGTACAGTAGTCTAATAACTTATTAGATTCTACTATTGGAAGTGATTCATCTGTATATTTAATAGAGCTTATATATTTAAGCCATGGTTCCATTCCCATTGCATATACAAATACTTCACTAGGTTTAAATACATCTACAAGTGCTTTGGCTTGTTCAAAATTACACCCAGCTAGTCGTCTAGATTCATCTTTATCTCTAGATAGTGGTTCTGGCATTAAAGGACCATATAACCATGATAATGGAGCTCCTTCACATTCCATTCCTAAGAAGATAATATTGATATCTCCCATTACCTTATGAATACGCTCGTATAATTTTGGAGATACATTACAAGAATCTGCAGCAAATAATACTTTTAGACCATCCTTATAGGCTACATGATGACATAGTTTACTACGTACATCTAAATCACAATGTTCTCCAACAAATGGAAGTCCTGTAATTGAACAATCATCAAAATGAATTGTTTCCATTTCTCCAAGCTCAATAATATTGGTAAATCCTATTCTCTCAAACATTAATTTAAGGTTTGGATCTTGAAGGAAGCCGCCATTACTTTTTGGAACAATAATATTTTTAATCTTACGTCTTAGTCTTAATAAGGTTTCGAAAAGAATGTGATCTTGGTGATTATGAGTCACCAAAACATAATCTATAGATTCTGGTAAATCATCATAAGAATAACGTGAAATATCTGACTCATATCCATAGCTTACTAAAGGATCTGCAAGAATTGTAGTTTCTTTAGTTTCTGTGAGGATACATGCATGTCCAAAATATCTAGTAAGAACCCCATCTCCTGTATAACGTTGATATTTTTCAGATTTCTCTGTTGTAAAAAAGGATTTAAACAAAGGAATATCTTCATAAGCTATATCAAATATAGAAGCAATCTCTCCAAATGTTTTAGGATGATCTTCCATTTCAAATAACTGATCAATCTTCTCACTCTTAAAAGGTAAGTTTACTCTTAAAATATCATCTCCTGGTAATTTAGGAGTACTTAACACAAAAGATCTTGAGTCATCGTCATGTACTAGAAACAAGTTAAAACTTTGAAGTGACTCATCATAATATTCTGTTTCATATAGTAAGGATTCAAAAATGCGAAAAGAAGGATTGTTATTTATATCGTATACTAATTCTACAAGTCCTTGTAAACTTTCTGGCACCTTATCATACAAATCTGTAAGAGAATATCCTTTTGCTTCTCTTCTAAGTGTTTCGTTAAGTTCAAATATGTCTTCTCTTAATGCTAAGAGTTTTGCACATTTTTCATTTGTATTATCAATAAGACCTTGAATTTCACCTACACGTTTTCCATCATAATCAATAAAAGGACCTCCCATCATTTTAGGAGTTTTTACTGCTGCTGCATGAATCATTGGATTTTGAACATATGACCCCATGATTTTCAAATGCCTATCTTTAATATTCATTGCGGCTGTAGCTGGCGAAACCAAATGTGGCCATGCATACCAATTATCTACTAAAGGTTCAATTGCTAGATTTTTTTTAATGTATACTAAATCATCATTTTGTATTTCCATGAGTTCTAATTTTTAGGTTTTATTTTAATAAAGTTTTTTATTTTCTTGACAAGAAAATGCTACATAAACGCCTATAAAATCTCTTCAGAACAACTGTGTCATTCCGTAAAACTCTATAGGTTATGTAACCTTTTCTCTTTGTATTTATGAAGTGGTTGTATACGCTTTCGCGAAAGCGTATAAAGCAAACTATTTAGATAAATTGTTGTGCTCGTTTAAGTATATATTCTTTAAAATTAAAGTCGTTAGCAAAGGATGTTCCATACGTTTCTAAGGCATACGAAAGATTGACTTCTACAGCATTAGCATATACATTACAAACGACATCTACTCCTTGTGTAAAATCATTTTTAGAACGACTTACCTTGTCTACAACTGGCTGGGTTCCAAATTGTTTTTCACCCTCATTTGTGATAAAATTCAAAAGTCCTCCTATATTGTCTTTTACAGATACTTTACATTCCTGTAAGATGTCTTCACAGATCACTTCATATGGAATCTGTTGATTCATAAGCGCTTCCATATAATACTCATACACTTCTTTCACATAAATATCATGAGCTGTAGTCACAGGGTTTACTATAGGTATAGGGAGGAAATTGTTAACGACTCCTAATACTTTATGACTTTCTATAGCTTTTGTCCCTAATTCTCGTGCTTGCACTAATATTAATTGTAGTGTCTTATCTGTATATGTAGCAATCAATGATTGGTGTATTGCTGTAAAGAATGCAGAAGGTGTTAATCCTGTTTTACTAATTGTATTTGAAAGATTTACAAAATCGTCTCCAGTAATCCATGTTGTATGCTGCATACAATCTTCTAAAACTATAGGCTTGATTTTTGTTGCATCTTTGACAACTGTATTTTTCAAAGTTTCTACCCAATACTTTCTTTGTGTTTTTGCTATTGCAGATACTAGATAGGATTCTTGCCAATTTGCAAAATCAAAATAAGACACATAATTAGTATCTATAGGCTGCGCACTAAAATAGGATCTCAAGTTCTTTAATAGGATAGTATTTGTAAATGCGTCTGTTAATGCATGGTGTATACTTAGATACATATACGAACTCTGATCTTCGGTTTGAATACGCAATACTTTTACCAATGCGCCTTCTATTACATCAAAAGGTTCTGATAGTAATGTAGTAATCTCTTCTTGTTGAGCCTGTGTTTTTTCATGTAGATCTATAACAACCTCAGAAGTATTTAAGATACGTTGCTTTACTTGATTATCTTCTTTATAAAATTGAGTTCTTAAAATTGGATAGGCATCTAAGAATGCTCCAAATTGTTTTAAGAATTCGTCTTTTGATTTGAATTCAGGTATGATCACTGGTCCAATAATACCTTGAGACATGCTCTTATCTACTATAAAATTTTGGTTTGGAGTAACTGCAAAGTCTTCTTGGTTTCTAGTGGTAACTGATTTACTTTTCCCTTCCTCAGTTAAGCGATTTACTACGGTAACCAAATAATTTTTAAATGACTTTGACAGCTCATCCATGGCTTCTTTATCATATAATAGTGAAGAATATCCTATCGTCATTTTTAATTCTCCTAAAGAAATCATTCCTACGACACTCAATCCTAAATTATTATAATTTTCAGTGCTTGAATTTCCTCCTATACTCTCACCTCCATAGGTGAAAATGGAATCATTTTCTGAAGATACATCATGTCCAAAATCACCTAAGTAATTGTATTCTAAATCAAATGTTGTTAGTAAGTCTACGTCTTCATTTAAGAAACGTAATGCACTATATCCTATTCCTTTGTTTGGAATGCTTAATAAGTCTTCTTTTACTTTTACTACATTATCTAAAACCTCTTCTTGAGAAACATCTAACACAAAAGGATAGAAAGATGTAAAATAACCAACGGTTCGGCTAATATCTATAGTATCTATGATTTCTTCTCTTCCGTGTCCTTCCATTTGTATTGTTACTCGGTCCTTGCCTAATGCGTTTTTAATCGCAAGGCCTAAACACGTTAGAATAACATCGTCTATTTGTGTATTATGCAATACATGCGCAGATGTTTGTAACAAAGATGTTGTTTCTTTATCTAACACTATTGCCGTTGTTGTATCACAATTAAGTTTGTACAACTCTTCATCAGACACTTGACGCATAGGAGTTCCTCTTTGGGCACACACCTGTTCCCAATAGGAAAGCTCTTTTGTATTTTTCAATTCTTGCCCATATGTTTTTAATTCTTTTGCCCAAGACTGATATGAACTTGTTTTATACGGGAGTTTGTATTCTTTATCGTCTTTGATATTTGCATATAAATCGGCAAAATCTTGAAGTAATATCCTCCAAGAAACCCCATCAACTACTAAGTGATGAATGATAAATGCAATACGATCTCCATCTTTTAGTCTAAAATGTCCTATTCTTACGAGAGGTCCTTTCTCTAAATCAAAAGATGATTGTAATTCAATACCGATATTTCTAACTGTCATTAAATAATCATCATCATCTCTTAGGTCATAAAAATGTATTGTGTAATTCTCCTCATCATTATTTTTATTGAACTGTTTTCTCTTAGTATCTTCTACAGGAAATACCATTCTCAGCACATCGTGATGTTGCACTAACTGATCAATACATTTGTTCAATACCTCAGATTCTATACGATCTTCTGTTTTTAATAAAACGGTATGATTGTAATAATGAGGTGCATTAAAAATATTGCTTTCTACCTTACTAAAGAAAAACTCTTGAATAGGTGTTAACACCACCTCTCCTTCTACTTCTGACTGATCAATAATTTGATCATTCATTTTTAATAAGGGTACTAAGTCTTCTAATGTAGGATTGGAGATAATGTCTCCTGCTTTTAACGCAAATCCATGTTGTTTAAGCTTAGAAACTATCTGTATAGATTTAATAGAATCTCCTCCTATACTAAAGAAATTATCTTTAATGCCAATATTTTCTTTTTTTAGAACCTCTTCCCATACTTGTACTAATAACTTCTCTTCAAGACTCGTTGCTGCTACATATGTATAATTCTCTTCTACAATTGTGTTACTAAAAGTAGTAGCCAATGCTTTTTTGTCTACTTTACCATTAATTGTCAAAGGCATTTGCTCTATTTGAACAAATCTATGTGGCAACATATACTCAGGTAAAATTTTTGACAAAAAGTTTCTTAATTCTTCTGTATTAACTGGATTTGGAGACACGACAAATGCTACTAATTCTTTTGCCCCATCATCCTCTTTTTGTACTAACGCTACTGCTTCATCAATTTGATCATTAGATAATAGTTGTTGCTCTATAGCTCCAAGTTCTATACGATGTCCTCTTATTTTTACTTGTTCATCATTACGTCCTTCATAAACAACATCCCCTTCTTTAGTCCATTTTCCTAAATCACCAGTTTTGTATAATCTACCTCCCTCATTAAATGGATCTTTGATAAATCTATCTTGTGTTAGCTCTTCTCTATTTAAATATCCTCTAGCGACCCCAGTACCTCCTATACAAATTTCTCCTACAACACCTACAGGAACTAAATTATGATTTGTATCTAGGATATGAATTTTAGCATTAGAAATTGGTTTTCCAATAGGGATGTTAGCATATCGTTCCGAATTTGTTTTAGGCATTTTAAATATAGTACCACAAATACTAGTTTCTGTAGGTCCATATGCATTATAATACGTTCCATACGTTAGGTATGGTTTGATGATTTCATAATCAGGAGCTTCTCCTGCTGTAATTAAAATATCTAAGCTTTTTAATTCTTCAACATCCATTAATGCAATGTATGAAGGTGGTAATGTGGCAATATTAATTTGCTGTTCTTTTATGTAAGATGTTAATGTAGTAGCGTCTTTTCTTTGCTCTTCATTAACTACATATAAACTTCCTCCTGATAAAAGAATCATATAGGTTTCCCATACCGATGCATCAAAAGAATAAGGAGCAAATTGCAATCCTTTATTATGTTGATTTAAATCAAAATAATCAATCTGAGAAAGGATCGTATTTACAATTTGTCCGTGCTCAATCATTACTCCTTTAGGAAGTCCTGTTGAGCCTGAAGTGTAAATCACATACGCAAGATCTGTAGTCGTTACATCTGTAGTTATAGGATCACAGTCACTTGCATCAAAACCTATATCTACGGCCATTAATGCTCCATTGTAAAATGGTAGATCAAACATATATGATGTCGTAGTTATAAGTAACTGTAGATTCGTATCTGATATAATATGCTCTTTCCTTTGTGTTGGCATATCTGGTGCAATTGGCACATAAGCACAACCTAATTTCATAATACCTAGCATAGATACAATATTCCATTCATCTCGATCTAACTGGATCCCTATAAGATTTCCTTTTGCTACTTGATAATGCTTATTTATATAATTTGCGAGATCGTTAGAAAGTGCATCTAATTGTTTATATGTAAGTTCGTTGTTACCTACCACCAATGCTATTGCATTAGGGTTTTGTTTTACTTGTTTACCAAATAATGAAATCAATGTTTCTTCTGGAGAATACGTTAACGTACGGTCATTGAAATCTAAAAGAAGCTCTTTCTGCTCTTCCTTAGATAAATAATCAATCTCATTAAGAGCAATTTCTGGATTTGAAATAAGTGCTTCAAGTAATTGTTTTAAGTGCTTTACTAAACCTATGACATATTCAGATTCAAATACATCTGTATTATATACCAATTGACAACATAAATAATCTCCTTCTTCAATAAAGTTAATATCTAAATCTGTTAATGCTGAGGTCTCTCCTAATTCTCTAATTTCCTCTAGGTTATTTTCATCAACGATATACTGACTACTATTATCTATAGCATTTTGTAATAAAAGCATTACATCAAATAAAGGAGACCTTGATTTATCTTTCTTATAATCAATTAATTCTAAAAGATTATTAAATGGATAAAACTGACAGTCTAAAGTATTAAGCGTATTTTCTTTTACTACTTGAAAAAATTCAGAAAAACTTTGTTCAGGACTTAATTGATTTCTAAGAGGAACTGAATTTATATAACACCCTATTTGCCCTTTCAAATCTGCATGATCACGTCCGGCAACAGAGGTACCAATAATAATATCTTTAGCATTTGTGTATTTGTAAAATAGCACATTCCATACCGCTAGTAATCCCATAAAAAGACTCCCGTTATTCGTAGTACAAAATGCTTTAAACTGGGCTGTTGTCTCTTTAGAAAGATACGATTTAAGAGCATATCCATTTACAGTCCTAACAGCTGGTCTGGTTTTATTATTTGTGAAATTAATGACTGGAATTTCTCCTGAATACATCTCCTTTAGATACGCTTCCTGTTTTTTGAACAATCCTTTTGAAAGTTGTTCATTTTGCCAAGCAGCATACTCTTTATATTGAATTTTCAATTCAGGAAGTTCGTTAGGTACTCCTAGTTCAAATGACGAATAAAATGCAAAAATGTCTTTAAATAAAATATCTAACGACCATGAATCACTAATAACATGGTGAATATTACAGTAAAAAATAAAATCTTCTTCAGCTAACTGAAATAAAAACACCCGCAGCAATGGTCCTTGTCCTATATCAAATGGTTTTTCTATATCCGTTCTAGTAATGAGTTTAACTTGTTCTTCTTTTTTCTCTAAATTTCTAAAGTCAAAAAAATCGATTGTGAAATCAATATCATTTCCTTCTAGTACATACTGTCTTATCTGTCCTTCATCATTTATTTTAAATACGGTGCGTAGGGATTCATGACGTGCTATTGTACTACGAACAGCTCTTTTGAAATTTTCAATAACAATTGGCTGTTGTAAACGTATAGAGTTAGGCACTGCATAATTGAAACTATTTGCAGTTGTATCTACAAGTATGGATGACAACATTCTAAGTTGGCTAGATGAGACTTCATAACTTTCTTGCTTCTCAATTGTTGGTATCTCATTGGTAGTATCTGATGATGTATACTTATTTAGATAAGAAACAATTTCTTGTTTATTTTCTTTTATTTTTTCTATAAGTACCTTATCAATGACATCGTTTTTAAAGCCAAGTTTAAGATCTTCTCCATCTAAAGAGAGCGTAATATTGCTCTGATATATTTCGTTTAATAAATCGACCATTGCATTAAGTTTTTAGAAGTACAAGCAAGTTGCCTTCAAATAAATAATTAGTTAAAATAATATGGATGTATTTTTTTCGCTTAAAGCGAAAAGAGAAAAAGAAAATTTCCCTTTCTAGATAGTGATTACTGTCGCACACTCACTCTCTTCTTGAATAGTTACAAGTTTTACTGCTAAATCAATCTCGGCAGCAAGTTCTTTAATTGTTGATTTTTGATAAAAATCTTTAATCTTAATATCGATTTCAAATGTTTTCTGAATAAGTTTTAGCATAGTAACTCCTTTTAATGAATTCCCTCCTAAAGCAAAAAAGCTATCTAAAATTCCTATTCGATCTTTGCTGAAAAAAGTTTGCCACATTTCTACCAACTTCTCTTCTGTAGGAGTAGATGGTGTTACATATTTTACCAATACTGCATTTTCGTCATCCAGATCTTCTTCAAAAGCTTCACTATCATCAAAACTATCTATAAATCCTCCAGTACTTGATGTAGTTTCAGACATTGAAAAATCAAGGAGTTCAAAAGGATTTACTTTTACAGGTAATTTTGTTTTATTAAACACATATCCTGGTAAAGAAACTCTATATGGTTTTTGGCTTGTATAATATTCTTCCCAATTTATATCGACTCCATTTAACCATAACTCTCCTATTTTTTTCAAGATATATTCCTGATCATTAATTTCTTGTTTAGGATGTCTCACTAGATTTACCGCAACATTATTTGCATTTGGTGCATGTTCTTGCTGTTGGAATAATGTGGTAAGTGTATTTCCAGGTCCTACTTCTATAAATAAGGTATTTGTGTCCTGTAACAAGGTCGTTATTCCATCTGAAAAGCGAACTGTATTTCTTAAATGATCTGTCCAATATTTTGAAGACATTGCTTCTTCTGAAGTAATGAGTTGCCCTGTCAAGTTTGAAACAAAAGGGATTTTAGGTTCCGAAAATGTAACTTTATCTAATTCCTTTGTAAACTTATCTAGTACTGAATCCATTAGGAATGAATGTCCTCCAAGTGAAATTCTTAATTTAGAACAGGAAATTTCTTCTTTTTCAAACACTTCAATTAATATATCTATAGCACTTTCAGTGCCTGATAACACGCAAGACTCTGGAGAGTTTACAACGGCTACAGATAGGTTTTTATTTAAGTAAGGTTTGATTTGCTCTTCAGAAAGAGATACACTTAGCATACTGCCTTTTGGCGTTTCATTCATTAATGAAGCACGCTTAATGACGAGTTGTAATCCTGTCTCAAATGAAAAGACACCACTTAAACATGCTGCTACATACTCTCCTGTACTATGTCCAATTAATTTATCTGGAGTCACGCCCCACTTCATCATCAATTTTGCTAGAGCATATTCAAAAACAAATACGATAGGTTGTGTGTATTCATTTTTATTGATATCAATAGCTGGGTTAGGATGAGTAGCATACATTACTGAAGCTATATCTGCGCCTGTTACTTCTTTAATAATCCCAAAACCTTCATCCATCAGTTCTTTAAAGTAAGGCTCGTTTTCATAAAGATCTTTTCCCATATGAAGGTATTGAGCTCCAGAACCTGTACACATAAATACGATATTCCGTTTTGAAGTTAACTTACCTGAATAGATAGATTCACTTTGAGGGTCTTTTAATATTTCCAGCGCATTTTCACGCGAATTAGATACCAAAAATCTATTATATTTAAATTGATTCCTACCTACCTGTAATGAATATGCAATATCTCTAAGATTATTTCCTTTAGTATTTTCTAAATACGAAGTGAGTTTTTCTTGATATGCATTTAATGATCCTGAAGATTGTGCAGAAAAACGTAAAAGTTGATACGAGTTATCTTGAACTGTTTTATCCTTTACAGGTGCTTCCTGTAGTATAACATGTGCATTATTTCCTCCTATTCCAAAACTACTCACTCCAGCTCTTAATGGAGCATTATCTTTAGACGTCCATTTTGCTGTTTCTGTTTGTACTTTAAAAGGTCCTGATTGAAAGTTAATTTCTGGATTAGGTGTTTCAAAATGCAATGAAGGAGGTAGTATTTTATGTTTTAACGCTAAGGTGGTTTTAATCAGCCCCGTAATTCCTGCAGCAGCATCCAGATGCCCCATATTTGTCTTTACAGATCCTAGTGCACATTCGTGTGCGCTGTTATATCCAAAAGATTTATTGAGTGCTTCTACTTCTATAGGATCGCCAAGTTTTGTTCCTGTACCATGTGCTTCTACATATGATATCGATTCTGGGGTCACATCTGCAATTAAATGGGCTTGTTTGATACATTCATACTGTCCATTAATACTAGGGGCAGTATATCCTACTTTCCTATTCCCATCATTATTTACAACAGAAGAACGGATCACAGCATAAATCTGATCATTATCCCTAATAGCATCTTCTAATCTTTTTAAAACAGCAACCCCTACCCCTTCTCCAGATACAATCCCTGAAGAATCTTTATCAAATGCCTTACAGTGACCATCTTTAGAATTTGTCATTCCTTCTTGATAAAAATGTCCTTGATAAGGTTTTGAATATATTCTTACCCCTCCAGCTAATGCCATTGAGCATTCACGCATTAATAAAGAACGACATGCTTGATGTACTCCTACCAACGAACTTGAACATGCTGTATCTATGTAATAGCTAGGGCCTCTTAAATTCAAGTTATAAGAGATAAGTGTACTGATAAAATTCTTATTAGATATTTGGTTTAAAAAGAAAGAATTTACATTATCGTTATTAGCAATAAGTGTGTACGCTCTCCAATTAATATTATCTGCTGCAGACAAGAACAATCCTATTTTATCTTTATAAACTTTAGGATTATAGCTAGCATCTTCTAATGCTAACCAAACTTGCTCATGCATCATTCTAATTTGCGGATCCATAGCCATCGCCTCCTGTTTTGTATAGCCAAAAAATGAATAATCAAAACTATTAGGGTCCTCTATAAAAGATTGTGCCTTTACTAAATGTGGATTTGCTAAGTTTTCTTCACTAACTCCTACTGCTCTTAATTCGTCATCTGTATAGAAATGCGTGAGTTCTTCTCCATTTACTAAATGGTTCCAGAATTCATTAAGATTTTCTGACTTTGGATATTTGCCAGAAACTCCTATAATTGCAATATCTTTTTTTCTAATTTTATTTTCCATTGTATCTAAAATTATATTATCCTACATTAAATTTATAAATTCATCTAAAGCTTCTGAAATATCTTCTGGTTCTTCAATTTCATTTTGTTCTTGAGATTCTAACATTTCTAAATATTGAATAAACTCATTTACATTAGGGTTCTCAAATAAGGAGACCACCTTTACCTCTGTCTCTAATTGCTTATTAATTTCATTAAGGATTTTGACTATTTTGATAGAATTTGCCCCTAAGTCAAAGAAGTTATCTAGTATACTTATGCTATTAGGATCTTTTCCTAATTGCGTTGCTATAATTTGAATAATTATTTTTTCTTTCTCCGTTTGTGGAGCTATATATACTTTCTCACTAGCCACCTTAGAACCTGAAGTATAAGTCAATGCTTTCTTATCTATTTTACCATTAATAGTAATAGGTAATTGCTTAAGCGAAATAAATTCTGAAGGAATACTATAATGCGGTATTATACCTTTGAGAAATGTTCTTAATTGTTCTAGCGACACTTCTTCTTTAGTAACTATATAAGCTATTAAACTCTTAATATTATATTGATTAACATCTGTCATTACAACAGCTTCATTAATCAATTCGTGACTGACTAAAGACTGTTCAACTTCTCCTAACTCTATACGATATCCATTAATTTTTACTTGATCATCTTTTCTACCTATAAATTCAATATTACCATCCGGTAACCATCTACCTATATCACCTGTTTTATAGAGACGCTCTCCTTTTTTATAAGGATGATTCATAAACTTTTCTTTTGTAAGATCTGGTCTATTTAAATATCCTTTAGCTAATCCAGCTCCGCCAATACATATTTCACCTACAACACCAACGGGAACTATTTTATCATTTTGATCTAAAATAAATGTTTGTGTATTTGCAATAGGAACCCCAATAGGTATATTTCCTTTTGGTAGGTTCTCTCCTTTACGTAATCCATACATAGAAGAGCAAATACTAGTTTCTGTAGGTCCATAAGCATTATAATAATTACCTAATTTCAGATACTCCTCTACTTTAGTATATACTGGTGATTCTCCAGCTGTAATTAATGTTTTAAGTCTGCTCAATGATTTAACATTCATAAGGCTTAAGTACGATGGTGGGATTGTAGCTACATCTATTTTTTCATTAATGATATAAGTTTCTAACAGTTTAGGATCTTCTCTATGTTCTTTATCTATAACACATAAACAAGCGCCAGATAAAAGTGCAGTGAAGATCTCTGATATAGAAGCGTCAAAAGAAAAAGAAGCAAATTGCAATCCTCTATCATAATGCGTAATTCCAAAAAGCTCTATTTGAGCTAGAATCGTATTTAGTATTCCTTTATGCTCTATAATAACCCCTTTAGGATTTCCTGTAGATCCTGAAGTATATATAATATAGGCAAGATCATCAGGAGAAAGACATATATTAACAACTGTGTCTTGATATGTTGCAGGTTCAAAATCTTTTTCGATATCTAAAACAATTCCTTCAAAATTAGCTTGTGCAGACACACTACTTGGATTACCAATTAATAAGCAAATCTTAGTATCTTCATAGATATATGACTTACGAGATGCCGGATGCTCTATATCAATAGGAATATATACAGCACCCGCTTTCATAATCCCTAAAATAGCTATAATAACAGAATCACTTCGATCTAGTTGAACCCCTATAAAATCTCCTTTTGACACTTGATAATCATCTCTCAAACAATGTGCAAATTGATTTGAAAGTTTGTCTAACTCCTCATAAGTGTATGATGTTTCCTTAAATAATAATGCCATATTATCAGGAGTTTGTACTACTTGAGAATTGAAAAGATCCATAAGTGTTTTATCTTTAGGATATATTGTAGTATTAGCATTAAAATCTACAATAAGCTTTTGTTTCTCTGCTTCTGAAATATAATCTATCTCTTTTATTTTTTGATCTGGATTTTGTAAAACAACATCTAATAATTGTTTATAATGCTGCATAATGGTTCTCACAGCCTCCTGAGAATATATATCCGTATTATAGGTAATACTAAAAGCCATATAATCACCCTCCTCTTTGAAGGCTATATCCATATCAAACTTAGATACCTTAAATCCTTTATCCTCTATTTTTTGAAAAGCATCTGCATTTAAACTGGTATTTTCTTTAATCTCTCTGATATTCTGCAACATCAACATCACATCAAATACAGCACTCCTACTTGTGTCATTTCTTATATCTAAATCATCTACTAATCTATCAAAGGGATACATTTGATGCTCATATGACAATAATGTATTTTCTTTAACTCGATTATAAAAAGATGCAAAACTCTCTTCTGGAAGAATTTGATTTCTTAAAGGCAATGTGTTCACATAAAAACCTATTTGGTCATTTAAGTCTGCATGATCTCTCCCAGCAACTGGAGTTCCAATAATAATATCGTTTTCTGAAGTATATTTTTGAAACAGAATATTCCAAGTTGCTAATAATCCTATAAATAAGCTTCCTCCTTCACGTTGTCCAAAAGCTTTTAAACTACTCGTAATATTTGAAGGTATATATGTTTTTAGACTATTTCCAGCATAGGTTTTAACCGCAGGTCTAGTATTTTGAATAGGTAAATCTAACGTAGGTAATTCTCCTGACAATGCCTTTAACCAATATTCTTTATGTCCATTATTTTTTTCTTGTTGTACTTCTTTTTGCTGCCAAGTTGCATAGTCTCTATATTGAATTTTTAATGTCGGTACTTCTAACTTTTTTCCTTCTAGGTAATATTCATAGAATGCAAGAACGTCTTTTGCTAATACATTCATTGACCATCCATCACAAATAATGTGATGCATATTGTAATAGAACATATAATCCTCATCAGAAAGTTGTAATAAACTAACTCTTAACAGAGGTCCATTTTCAAGATCAAATGGTACATATGCATTTTCTCTTATATATGATTTTGCAAGTTCTTCTTTATGAAATACAGATCTATAATCAACATACTCTACAGAAAAATTTAGTTCTTCAGTTGTTTTTACAACTTGTCTTACCTCTCCATCATCATTTACTCTAAATACCGTACGTAATATTTCATGTCTATCTATAGCAGCATTCATTGCTTTTGAAAAACACTCGGCATTATATGTACCTTTTAAAGATACACTTGAAGGCATATTATATACTTCTGTTCCATTCGTAAATTGACTTAATACCCATAGTCGTCTTTGTCCATCAGATACGGGATAATCTTTTTTATCCTCTACTCTTGCAATGGGAGCATGTTTAGAGATTTCCGACGTATCTATTAAACTAGCATGAGTAGCTACCGTAGTATTTGAGAAAATTTCTTTTAGTCCTAATTTTACATCAAATATTTTATGATATTGATTAATTAATTGAGTTGCTTTTAAACTATGACCTCCTAATTCAAAGAAATCATCTTGAGTTCCTATTTTGTCTATTTGTAATATTTCTTCCCATATCGCAATTATTTGCTTCTCAGTATCATTCTTTGGAGCTACGTATACTGCTCTTGATGGTATATTTCCTGTGTTTAATTCAAGTAAAAAGTTTTTATCAACTTTTCCATTTGTTGTTAGAGGAATGGTATCTACTTCTACAATAGAAGCGGGTACCATATATTCTGGAAGTTTATCTTTTAGGTATGTTTTTAGATCTTCTACATTTTCTTTTTGAGATGAAACCACATAAGCAATCATTGTTTTTTCTTCCTCATTTTTATCATCTATCAGAACTACAGCTTGATCAATCGTTTTAAGATTAGTAAGTTGTTTTTCTACTTCTCCTAATTCAATTCTATACCCTCGTATCTTAACTTGATCATCCTTTCTTCCTTCATATATGACCTCACCATGAATAGACCATCTTCCAATATCACCCGTTTTATAAGATATATATTGATTTTTGTTCTTTATAAATCGTTCGTGTGTAAGTGTCGTTCTATTTAAATACCCCTTAGAAACTCCTGCACCAGTTATTACAATCTCTCCAGAAACACCTACATCGCAAATAACCCCTTCTGAATCTACAATATCAATAACAGTATTAGCTATAGGTTTTCCGATACATACTTCCGGTTGCTTTTTAGACATTTCTTTCACAATACACCCTACTGTCGCTTCTGTAGGTCCATATTCATTAAAAACACGTATCGCTGGATCAATCGCCCAAACTCCTTGTAATTGATTTTGAGTAAGCTGTTCTCCTCCGCATATTATTACTTTAATATTTGTCTTTGCTATAGGTAATTCTTTAAGTAAAGAAAGGTGAGATGGCGTTAACTTTAATGTATCTACTTCTGAGTGGCTAAAAGTTTCTATTAATAATTCATCAATTTCTTTTTCTTCAGAACCAATCCAAAGTTTTTTCCCTCTTGTAATACTTGTAAAAAGGGCCGTAACTGTTAAATCAAATGACACCGAGGTAACAAGTCCCCAATTCCCTATGTGTGATGTTTCAAAATAATAATCATTTGCCCAAAGAATATAATTTAAAAGATTACCATGATTAATAAGGCATCCTTTAGGATTCCCTGTAGATCCCGATGTGTAAATACTATATGCTGTATCATTAGAAACTACTTCAGGAAATTCTTGAATGACTGTACTTGATGTATATATACATTCTTTTGTTGGGTCTAAAGTACGGGCTATTGAAAACGTTAAGGGATTTGTACTCTTTTCATTGCTTATAAGAATAGCACTTTGACAGTCATCCAAAATAAATTGTATTCTTTCTTTTGGATATGAAGTATCAATTGGAATATAGTAACCTCCTGCTTTAAGAACTCCTAAAACACTTATCATAAAATACTCAGAACGGTCTAATAAAATAGCTACAGGGTCTCCTTTTTGAAGATGATATTCTTTTATCAAATATTGAGCAAATTGATCCGATTTTTCAGATAACTCCTCATAAGTTAGTGTCATTTCATTAGAGAATAACGCTATCTTATCTTTATCTAATTGTACCTGATTCTCAAAAACTTCTACAATAGAGTTGTAGGTATCATTTTCTTTTGCTGTATTATTAGAAACAGTTATAATTTCTTTTCCAACAGTACTAATAGCCTGAGAAGCAAAACATGACTGAAGTTGTGATATAATTACATCAATTGCTTTTTGAGTAAAGACATTACTATCATAATACAACTCTAAAACAAGTCTATCTCCATAATTAACAGCATTTACTTTTATCTCAAATGCGTCTGTAACGCTATATATATCTTGTATTTTAAAATTATTTTGAGAATTTGTATTTTCATTTACGTCAATATATTCAAAACAATATTTAAAAATCGGCGCTGTAGTATTATCCATTCTATTTAGATAAAAATAGTCTGACCACATTCCAATTTCATCTATAGATTTCTGAAGTGACTTCTCTACGTCTTCTCCTAATAATTGTTCAAGATCTTCAAGATGTACTGGAAGCGATTTTGCTACTAGTCCAAATGTGTGTTCTAACTCTGCATAATATCTCTTGTAAGGAATGTATCCAAGGGTACATTGATCTTTCTCAAATTGTGATAAGTACGCAACATATTTGGATAAGATATGGGACTCTAAAGAATAATTGTTTTGAGAAGCTATGTTTTTTAACTCCTGATACTTATCCCCTTCTATAACACATATAGGTTGTCTCTGAGGAGTAAACTGTCCTTCTTGAACTTCTTTAAACGGTAAGATTTCTTTTGAAATATCGACCGTATAGTTTTTCCAAAAATTTACTCCCTCTTCTTCTGGATCATTAAACAATTGTTGTTGCCAAGCTGCAAAGTCTTGATATTCTACGACCTCTTTTTCTTCATTTTCATAAGCACCCTCGTCTTGTATTGCTTTATATAATTCATTACATACATACGTAGTACTATATGTATCTGCCCAAAGTGAAAACAAACGAATTACTAAAACTTGATTGCCATTTGTATCTGTAAGTAAGCAAACCCTTAAAGCAGCACTTGTCATAGGGTTGTAATCACTACTTAAGTAGGACGCTGTTGCCGCATTAATTGTTGTTGTGTCTAGAGAACTAACTGTCTCTTCATATACATTTACTTGTTGTCCCTCAGATACTGATTGTACAGGAAATGTAGCACCAGGTACAGTACTCATTTTAAACAGCAATGTTTCATTTTTACGAACCACAAGTGTTAAAACACGACGCAATTTATCTATAAGCAACCTATCTTCTAGATCAATAACAACCTGATTATAATACTTTTCTAGATTTTTGCTAGCTACACTCCATAAATTCATTTGATTTATAGAAAGTTGGTACCCTTCTACAGTATTTAGGTTTTCTTTTTCCATGATATTGGTATCTGAATTAGTTATACTTTTAAATGTTCTGAATGCTACAGAACAATGATGAGTTATTTTATTGTACTAGAATAGTGATGCAATAATTTGCCTACTGCCTTCGTAAGGGTTTCTTCCATGAGACATGAGCATATTATCTAAAAACAATACATCCCCCTTCTCCCAAGGAAAGATTACTGTTGCTTTTGAGTATGCTTCTCGTATCTCTTCTATTTCTGCTTTGGAAATTTCACTTCCATCTCCATAAAAGGTATTATTCGGAAGTTGATCATCTGTTTCTACAAGATTAAAGAAAGACGCTTCCAATGCATATTTATTAAAGAAATATGCATGATTAAACCATAGTTGTTCTCCTGTAACTGGATGCTCCCAAATAGCTTTCTTATTCCATGTTAATACCAAGTTTGCATCACTTTTCCACTCATAAGAAATTCCTTTCTCATCACATTCTGCTTGTACTACTTCCTTATCTTCTGTTTGAAAAACTTCTTGCCAGGATAACCCAAAAGCCTCATTTAGATTTCTAACATATTTTACTCCTTTTTCTTGAAACTTTTTTCGGGTAGTATCACTTAAATAGTGTAATACTTTTTTATTATCTGCTATTGGAGTTTCTCCTCTTTGATCTGCTGGATCTATACAACAGAATACAATATTACTAGGATGATTAGGCGCATAAGAACTTTCGCTATGCATCTCAATACTATATTCTTTAGGATATGTAGTAGTATGATATACATTTTTTCCTACAGAATATCTAGGAGATGATCTTAAGTTATATTCTAATGGCGTTTCGGCATAAAGTTTACTGAATTTTTCAAATTTCTCTACGGTATTGATATGAAAACCTCTAAAAAGAATAGCTCCATATTTTTTTACTTTATTTTCAAACTCAATTCTATTAGCTGCCACCCAATCGTTCAATTGCATTCCAGCAGTAGAAGGTTTTACAACTAATGGAAATCCTTTTTCTTCAGACCATACAGTACAGTTTACTGTTGGATTCTTTGTTACTTTTTGAGCTTTTATACTCTTTAACTTTTGTATACTACTTATCATAACCTTATGTTTTTACATACAGTAATGTTACTGCACGATTTGCTGTTAGAAATATCTATGTTTATTGGTATCAGTTTAAGGCAGGCTGAGTACGCTTTCGCGAAAGCGTACCTAACCATCATACACACTATATGCGTAGTAAAAGTGTACATATAGTCTATTTGCCTATAAATAAATCATTGCATGTGTCTCGATTGCTACAAGTTGCAATAGATGTCATTATTTTTTGACAAGTTTGAATTTACTCACGTTAAGATTTCTAAGGTGTTGTTTCGTCTCTTTTTGGAAGTCAACATCACTTATTTTTTCTTGTCTATTTTTTAATAATTGTGATAATAAGTGTTTAAAGTCGTTCATTAACACTTGAATTGAACTTTGATTATATAAGTCTGTATTGTAATTAATATCAAAGTATAAATAGTTTCCTATTTCTTTAAAATTGATAAGCAAATCTAGCTTTGCTCCTCTTTGATCTTGAACTATGATTTGATCAATTTCTTGCTGAGTAAGCTTTATATTTTTATCATTTTCTCCTGTATTATGATACGAAAGCATCACATCATACAAAGGGTTACGACTCGTATCTCCTTTTATATTTAAATCATCTATAAGATTATCAAAAGGATACATTTGATGTTTGGTATTTTCAAACATACATTCATTTACTTTGGAAAATGTTTGATCAAAATTTTCTTCTGGAATCATTTGATTTCTAATAACCATGTTATTAAAATAAAGACCAATTTGATTTTCTAAATCTACATGGTCTCTCCCAGCTATTGGAGAACCAATTATAATATCTTTTTGGTTTGTATATCTATACAATAAGATATTCCAAACAGTAAGTATTCCTGTAAATAAAGTTCCTCCGTTTGTTTTACAATATGTTGACAATGCATCTGTTAATGTATCTGAAATTAACGTACGTAATGTCTGACCGTTATTTGTTTTTACTTTTGGCCTTACTTTTTGACTAGGAAGATCTAATGTTGCTTTATCTCCAGAAAGTTTTTGTAACCAATACTTTTTATGATCATCAAAAGCACCATTTTCTAACTGTTGTTTTTGCCAAGCTGCAAAATCTTTATATTGAATTTCTAATGTTGGTAATGTTACTTCTGTATTATTTTTAAACGCATTATAATACGTTAATACATCTCTCTTTAAAATACTTTTTGAGACACCGTCTCCGATAATGTGATGTATATTATAATAGAAAACATAATCACTATCTGATAACTGTAATAAAGCAATTCTTAAAAGAGGCCCTTTTTCCAAATCAAATGCTTGTAAAGCATCATTACTCATATACTCAGCGATGACATTTTCTACATTATCAACACCTCTAAAATCATGTTCTTGTATCGTAAATTCTATTTCTTCAGGCGTTAATATCCATTGTCTCACTTCAGAATTCTCATCTCTTTTAAATACTGTTCGCAAGGTTTCATGGCGATTTATCACAGCATATATTGCTTTTTTAAGAGATGGTATATCATAACTTCCTTCCAGAACAAGATGCGCAGGCATATTGTAAGAAATATTGCTTTCTTCAGACTGACTTAAAATCCACATACGATATTGTGCGCTTGAAAGTGTATAATTGGTCTGATTTTCTACAGGTTTTATTTTCTGAATGATAGTTTCTTTTTCAGTTTCTGTCTCAAACAACAGATTACAATGCTCTTCAATTGTTTTGTTTATAAAGAGATCTCTTAACTCTAATTTAATTCCATACTCTTTATGATAACGAGTAATGAGTCTCGTGAGTTTAAGACTATGTCCTCCAAATTCAAAGAAGTTATCTAAAACACCTATACGTTGTCTGTCTAAAATTTCTTTCCAGATAGTAACGAGTTGCTCTTCATTTGTATTTCTTGGTGCTACATATCCTTCTGAATCTCTTCCCTGAGTAGTTACTTTTGGCAATGCTTTTTTATTAATTTTCCCATTAGATGTTAATGGCATTTCATCTAATACCATACAAATAGAAGGTACCATGTATTTAGGTAAATTTTCTGACAAGAACTCTTTAAAATCATCTAATGTAAAGGTATCTTTAAGTACTACATAAGCGACTAACTCTTTACAATAATACGTATCTTCATGTACAATTACTGTGGCTTGATTTGCATATGGACATGCATTTAAAGCTGTTTCAATTTCTCCAAGCTCTATTCTAAATCCTCTAATTTTTATTTGCTTGTCATTCCTTCCTAAGTATTCTATATCTCCACTAGGTAATCGTTTTGCTACATCTCCCGTTTTATATACTCTTTCTTTAGGATTAAAGGGATTTGTCATAAATCGTTCTTCAGAAAGTTCTGGACGATTTAAATATCCTCTTGCAACTCCTGCCCCAGAAACATACAATTCGCCAGCAACTCCCATAGGAACCAACGATAAGTTTTCATCTAGAATATAACAACTCATCGTAGGAATAGGCTTTCCAATATCACTGATATTAAGCTCAATCTCTCGGGCTCCAATTTCTTTAAAAGTTACGTGTACCGTTGTTTCTGTAATACCATACATATTAATGAGTTTACAATCTGGATACTGCGCTATCCAAGGCTTTAAGGCTCTAGGCGTAAGTGCCTCTCCTCCAAATATTACATAACGCACATCCATAGATGGACGCATATTTGTTATTTCTTCTTGTAATGCATTAAATGCCGATGGTGTTTGATTAAGAACTGTCACCTTTTCTTCAGATAATAGTGCTACAAAAGCTTTGGTATCTTTTGCTACTAGTTCTGGAACAATGACTAATTTTCCACCATATAATAACGCTCCAAAAATCTCCCACACAGAAAAGTCAAAACAATAAGAATGGAATAAACACCATACATCTTGTTGATTAAAATCAAACAATGGTTGTTCTGTAAAGAATAATCTCACTACATTTTCGTGTTCTAACAAAACTCCTTTAGGTAGCCCTGTTGTTCCTGATGTATAGATTACATATGCAAGATTAGATAGTGGAAAAGCTATATTTAGATTTGACTCATCATAAGTAGCAATATCTGATTCAATTTGATCTAGATTTATGATCGTACGTTGATCTTCCAATTTGACACTATTAGCACTCTTAGTACTTACAAGAACTATATTAGAATTTATATCATTTAGAATATAATTAATACGTTCGGCGGGATATTCAGGGTCAATAGGCACATATGCCCCTCCTGCTTTTAAGATTCCTAATATGCCTACAATCATTTCTAAAGAACGATGGATACACATACCCACCATCTTTTCAGGCCCGACGCCTTGTTCTTGTAAATATCGTGCAAGTTGATTTGCTTTTTCATTTAATGTTTGGTAACTCAAGGTTTCTCCATTTATAGATACTGCAATAGCATCTGGAGCAGCAATAGCTCTTTCTTCAAAAATATCAACAATATTTTTTTCTTTTGAATATCCTATATCAGAAGTATTATATGTCTCTGTAAGTGCTACCCCATCTTCCTTACTAAGCACATTAAGATCTTGAATAGTCGTTACATTTCCTGCTACTATTTCACATAAAGCAGTTCTAAAATGTGCTGTGAGCATTTCTACGTATGCTGCTTCCATTATAGAGCTATTAAAGGTAAAATCAATAACTAACTTTTCCTTTAACATAGGTTGTATAGAGAGTAGGTAATTATTATTCTCTTTTACATTGACACTATCAATTTCTAATACGGGTTTTTGATTACCGTCACCTCCTTTAGAAGGGTAATTTGTAAACGATAATAATGAATCAAAGCAATCTCCTTTTATTTCATTCCATTGTTGAATTTTATTCAGTGACGTATGTTGGAAATTTCTAGCTTCAACCGAAGTTTTTTGAAGAGTTGCTAAGAAATCAGAAATGGTCTGACTATCTTCTATTTTTGCTCTTAACGGAATCGTATTAATATATAATCCAACTTTACTATCATAATTCAATTCTGCCGGACGACCAGAAACAGTAACTCCATATACCACATCTTTACGCCCTGTATATTTAGCTAAAAGCATCGCCCATACAGCTTGTGTTAGCGTATTTGCCGTAACATGTTGTGATTTTGAATAATTACTTATTTTTTGTGTGAGTTCTTTATCAAAATCAATAGTGATACGTTGATAGGCTCCTTTTCCTTTATTACGCTCATGAGATGCTTTACAGAAAGGAAGTAATGTAGGTTCATTAAAATCCTGCATGTAAGATTTCCAAAAAGCTTTTTCTTTAAAAGAATCTATTGACTTTATATAATTGATAAAATCTTCATACTTATCTTCTTCTTGTACTGGAAGTGCTACTTCATGCATAAGACTTGTATAAGCTCCTATCACTTCTTGTATAATCACTTGTCCGGACCAACCATCCCATAAAACGTGATGTTTTGTCCAGATCATTTTATAGGTGCTTTCATCAAATTTGACAATTGTAATACGCATTAATGGAGGGTTTGTAAAACTAAAATCTTTAAACCTATCTTCATCCTTAAGTGCTTTATAAGTAGTCTCTTTTACACTATCTGATTCTTTCGTTAGATCTACAAATCGTAAAGGGACTTCTACCTCTTTATTTACAAACTGAATAGGAACATTTACTTTATCATAGATAAATCCTGTTCTAAGAATTGTATGATTATTAATCACATATTGCCACGCCTTTTTAAACATTTCGACATCAAGCTTTGAAGAAAATCCCACATCAAACTGTGTATGATACGTAGTATTCCCTTTTGCTTCACTATTATATAAATAGGTGCTATGGAAAAGAATTCCTTCTTGTACTGGACTTAAGCCATACATAGATGAAATATTTTTTCTATCTAATTTAAAATCTTCTTTCTTTAAATAAGCAATAATAGCTGCTTTATTCTCTTTGATAAAAGAAGTGATATCTGGTCTATTGGTGATCATTTTAATATCTTCAGATGTCAGCTTTCCTTCTTTTCCTAATAAGAGTAAATCTTGTCCATTCACCTTAAGTTGTAATCCAAGGCTTTTTAATTGTTTAATAAACTTTTCCATGATTATAATAATATCTTTTCCTGTATGGACATCATTATTTCATCATAATGATATCTTTTTGATTGTTGATGTGGTTAAAAAATGAAATTAGAATACGGCAATGCCTCGTAAGGCACCTGCATCCTGATGTTGTGTAGCCGTATTGAGAATATCTTCTAGAATTTGTAAAAAAGAAGCTATCGTATCAGATTCAAAGTATAAATCATTATACGTGAGTATAAATTCATAGGTGTCTTCTTTTTCTTGTACCAAAAGGTTGAGGTCGTATTTCCCCAGTCCTTGGTTTTTGTGATGACCTGGTAGATTTTCACCTTCAACTACGACATTATAATCATCATAGAGGTACAATACATCAAACAAAGCGGTTCTACTCATGTCTTTTTGAGGATTAATTTCCACCACTAGCTTATCAAAAGGAATCCCTTTATTTTTTTCTGCAGTCTCCCATGTATTTTTTACAACAGTACAGGCCTCAGAAAGTGTCATTTCATTTTCAATTACCGATCTTAATACAACAAGATTTTCTATAGGTCCTACAGTAGTTTCTGTAAGATTATTTCGCATGTTCATTAATGTACCTATAACGATATCTGAAAGTTCTGAAAATTTAGCTAAAGCCTTTTTATAAGCCGCCAAACTAGCCATATGAACTGTTGTTCCTTCTAATGCTGCAAAAGATTGTAATGTATCTTTATCATAAGAAAACACTCTCGTTGCGGTCTCATAAATATGTACTGGAACACGCTTTACATCTTCAGGAAGATATAATACTTGAATATCTGACAATTGCTTTCTCCAATATGCTACCTGCAATTCTGTCTCATAAGGGTCTATAGCTTGTTGCCATTCTGAAAAATCTTTGTATTGCATTGTAAATCCTAAAGTATCTTCAGGTGCATTTACATAACTTAGAAAATCTTCTTTTAGAATTCTAAGACTATATCGATCTACAAGAGTATGATGCATTACAAACAATACTGTTG
Organism: uncultured Dokdonia sp.; assembly: GCF_947492815.1. Classification (GTDB taxonomy): domain Bacteria; phylum Bacteroidota; class Bacteroidia; order Flavobacteriales; family Flavobacteriaceae; genus Dokdonia. The sequence continues at coordinate 2,553 of NZ_CANLOB010000003.1, read as the reverse complement.
TTTGATTTTCTTTTTGCTCATAAAATCCTTTTAACAATAACTCATTTTCAAAATCAAATGAGACCTTTCTAAGTTCTTCTTGGTGCTCTTTTACATCACTTATTTCTTTAAATAATTTAAAAATTGTAGCGTCATCTGGTTCTGTAATAACTTGAAAAATCTGATCCCCTTTTCTTACTATTTTAGTTCTTAAAATAGCATGTCGATTTACCAATTGCTTAAATGCATTTTGTAGTATCGGAATACTTACATTTTCATGTACCGTAAAACATAACGGTATATTGTGATATACAGGACCTCCTTCATAGAGATAATCTCTCTCAAAATGGTCTATAAACCACATCCTCTGTTGATGGTAGGATACTGGTAATTTCATAGGTTTTGTATTAAAAAATTAATGATGTTATGGAAAGATCGATACAACATCTTTTGATATGATACCTTAAACAGGTAATAGTGGTGTGTTTTTATACGCTTTCGCGAAAGCGTACTCAGAAACATTAGAATTAAAGATGAAAATTATCACTTCTAAAGAGTTTTGAACAGCTAATCCATCTTCTTAAATACAGAGACTCGATGAATAGCATCAAGCCTCCATATTCAAAAGCTAATAATCCAATAATTCAGCTGTAAATTCTTTTTTATCTACTATTCCTTCTAGTAATGCAACTTGTTGCACAACCCCTTCTAATATTGGATCTCCATGAACAATCAGTTTTGCAACTGTTGACTTTTTTAATCCAATAAGCTTATTTATTTTACGTGTATCTTTCATAATTAAAGTATTAGTGTTAAAAAATAGTTGTTAGTAAAAAGCCATCGTAGGTTTGATCTTTTTATATATTCAGGACTAAAATCTTAGGACACTTGTATCTTTAGAGCTTTCTTGAGTTTCTGATTCAAATAATTCATCAAACTCTTTAAAATCTAATTCGTTACTCAATCCAAAATCAGAAGGCGTTACCTCACTTACTTCCTTATTGATACAATGTTCTATCAGGCGTATTAAATTTTGGGTATATGTATTAGCTAGTTTCTGAACGGTTTCTTCTTGATATTGCTCTTTCGAATAATCCCAAGAAATCCTTAGCGCATTACCCACAATAATTGCTTTTACAACAAACTTTTCTTCTAATAAAGCTTTTGGTGTTATATGCTCACCTGCATACTCTGAAGCTGCAGTAAAATTGGTACTTTGGCTTAGCACATTATCAATTTGACCCAAATAGTTAAAGACAACATCCCAACCACAGTTTTTAAGTGAATTACGAATTTCTGCAGAAGGATGTAAATAACGTAAACAACCATATCCCATTCCCTTGGTTGGAATTTTACGTAATGCTTCTTTAACAGATTTAATAATTTCGCCATCTGCTACTGCATTTTCTTTTGATAGTACAACAGGGTATTTATTTGTAAACCATCCTGTAGTACCTGCAAGATCTATATCTGGAAAAATATTTTCTCTTCCATGACCTTCAAAACCTAATGCCAAACGTTGTGTACCAAAGACTTCTTCAAAGGTGATTTGTAATGCACTCAACATCAAATCATTGATTTCTGTATTATAGGCAGTATTTACTTCCTTCAATAAACATTGTGTATACTCTTCATTTAAAATAGCTTCTACTGTATGCATAGTTTCTCTTGTAGGTTTTCCTGCAGTAAGATCTGTAGGAATTGGGGTATAATTTGTATTGATTTGTTGCCAATACTCTAATTGTGCCTCAATTTCTTCGGTCTCTGTGAAGTTTTTCAGTTTGTGTATCCAATCTCTAAATGAATTAGTTTTATATCCTAAATACGTTTCTTTATCAATGGTTGTCTCTTTTAATAAACTTTCTAGATCATCTATAATAAATCTCCATGAAACACCATCTATTGCTAAGTGATGTGACACCATAAAAAATCTATTATGTGTTTCAGAATCTGGTGTTTCGATAAGGACAAATCGAGCTAAATCACCTGTTTCAATATTCAATGACTCTTGATACGTAGTACAAATAGAAGTGATGGCTTCTTCAAGGTTTACATCTTTTGCTATAGATGCTGTTCTAAATAAATCTGTAGGTGTTCCATAAAACTGTTTCCATTCTTCTTCTTGTTGTACGACTTCTTTTTTATAGATACATCGTAAAGAATCATGACGTTGTGAAATTAAGCTGACAACTTCTTCTAATTTTTCTTTGGATATCGTTTTTTGGATTCCTAAAAGAATAGCTTGATTAAAATGGGATAGTGTTTCTTCTCCTTTTTCAAAAAACCATTGTTGTATTGGTGATATAGGAACTTCTCCTTCTAAAACTCCTTGTTCTGCTGTATTAAGTTCTTTATTATTTTCTTCTATAGCAACGGCAAGCTCTTCGATAGTTTGATAATCAAATAAGTCTTGTACTTGTACTTGATATCCTTTTTTCTTAGCTCTACTTACTACTTGAATAACAATAATAGAATCTCCTCCTAGTTCGAAGAAATTATCTGTAACCCCTACTTGTTCTTGATTCAATAAATCTTGCCATATCGCAACCAAGGCTTCTTCTATAGCATTGCTTG
>NZ_CANLOB010000002.1 GCF_947492815.1 uncultured Dokdonia sp. | reverse complement strand
GCTATTTCGGAGAAAAAATATTTGATAGGCTAGTAATAGCTAGTATTACAGCTAATGGACATTAAGCGGATATACAATTAAAATTTTAATCATAAAAGCCCGGCAATGCCGGGCTTTCTAGTTACTCTCTTTTAATCACAAATATTAATGGTCAGTAACGTTTTTTACAGCGTCTTTTGTATTCTTAACACCTTCTTTTGCTTTCTCTACTGCATTTCCTGCAGCATCTTTTACACCATTTACAGCCTCACCTGCTTTATCTACTGCATTTCCTGCAGCATCTTTGGCATCATTTACAGCTTCACCTGCTTTATTTATTGCTTCTCCCGCAGCATTTGTTGCATCTTCAACGGCTTCTCCTGCAGCATTTGTTGCATTTTCTACAGCCTCTCCCGCAGCGTTTGTTGCATCTTCAACAGCTTCGCCTGCAGCGTTTGTTGCATCTTCAACAGCTTCGCCTGCAGCGTTTGCAGCATTTTCAGCAGCTTCGCCAGCAGCGTTTGCAGCATTTTCAACAGCATTTCCTGCTTCTTCAGCATTTTCTTTTACTTCTCTACAAGCAGTAATATTAAAAACTAAAGCTACAGCAGCAATACTCAAAATAATTCGTTTCATGTCGTTATAAGTTTTGACGATTAGTTAATGCCAAAATTAACAAGTACATCCTAATTAACACATCAATCAAGACGAATGTTTTATTTTTATCGATGAAATACACAAATTTCACCTTTAAAAACATAAATGGCCTTTAAATTATACACTATATACGTGTATACTCTCTTCGCTGGATCACGACACTTAAAGAAAAAAAGGAAATATTCCTAATTAATAACTAGGAAATATTCCTAAATTTCTTATATTCACCAAATGGGAACAAATGAATTACCTTCAGAAATACGTCGTTTTAAAGAAATACGTGAAGATCATGACTTTACACAATCTGAATTTGCAGAACAATTAGGTATAAAACATTCTACTGCTGATATAGAACGTGGTCGTACTAAACTTTCAGGTCGTGTAGTCACAGAATTACTACGTCTTTTTCATGTCAATCCATTATGGTTATTTGGATATAGCAATCAAAAGCACCTTACGACAGACAATGGAGATATTAGCCCTAAAGTAGTGATTGTAGATAAAGAAGATCAAGAAAATATGATCTTAGTAAATCAAAAAGCTGCCGCAGGATATCCTAATAATATCCAAGATGTAGAATGGTATCAAAAACTCCCAGCTTTTGATCTTCCTCTACCACAATATCGCAATGCAACCTATCGTGGTTTTCAAGTAGAAGGTGATAGTATGTTGCCAAATTTTAGACCCGATGATTGGGTACTTGCCAAAGGTGTAGAAAGCCTAGACTACGCAAGTGATAATAAAGTATATGTTGTTGTGATGCAAGATGCTGTGGTGGTGAAAAAATTACAAAAACTACCAGATTCTTCAAAAGTACTATTGGTTTCTCTTAATGAAGAATATGTTCCTTATGAAGTGTTTGTAAGTGATATTCAAGAAATATGGCAGGTGAATAGCAAACTTACTTTTAACATAGATTCAGGCTCTGAACATACACTATTAAGAGAACTACAAGCATCTATGCAAGAATTAAAAAGTCAGATCAAAAACCTAAACACTTAATCTGATTTTATGGGATTCCCAGAATTATTTAGTTTTTTAGAGCGTTTACAACAAAACAATTCTAAAGAATGGATGGACCTTAACCGCAAAGAGTATAAAGCAGTACGTGCTTTTTTTGTGAGTTGGCTAGACGAACTTAATAGCAAATTAGCAACGGTTGACCCTGATTATTTTGACACTCCGGGTAAGAAAAGCATTAATAGGATAAATAACAATTTGATGTTTGCGCCTAACAAACCTATTTACAAAGATCATTTTGCAGCAGGTTTAGATCAACTCACCAAACAAGGAGATTTTTATATAGAAATAGGATTAAAACACAATCTACTTGCAGGTGGTTTTTGGCGACCTGAAAAATCAATACTACATAGTATACGAGATGCTATAGATTATAATGGAGACGAGCTTTTAGCAATTTTAGAAAAGCCATCGTTTAAAAAAATGTTTGGTTCTTTATATCATGATGATCCATTAAAAACAGCTCCTAAAGGATTTTCAAAAGAACATCCATATATATCATTATTACGTCATAAAACTTTTGGTGTTGAAATGGCGCTTTCGCGAAAGCAAATACTAGACCCTCACTATCAAGAGATTTGCATAGAAGTTTATTTAGAAATGCTTCCGTTTAGACGTTATTTACGTGAAGCCGTAACGGTACAATAATAATAGTAAGGCAATCAAAATGTATCTTTATATTCCTTGTAAGATAAATGCGACAAAAAAAGCATTTGCATCCCTTGTAAATTAATAGATTAGTGGTATATTTGCACCCGCTTAAATCGAAAGATTAAGTTATTTTTAATCATTAATTAATAGCTATGTACGCAATTGTAGAGATAGCAGGGCAGCAATTTAAAGTTGCAAAAGACCAGAAAGTCTTTGTACACCGCCTAGCAACCGAAGAAGGAAAGAAAGTGTCTTTTGACAATGTTCTTTTAATCGGTGACGGTGACAAAGTAACGATCGGCGCCCCGGCTATAGACGGAGCTCAAGTAGGAGCTAAAGTCGTTAAACACCTAAAAGGTGACAAAGTAATCGTTTTCAAAAAGAAAAGACGTAAAGGATACCGTGTTAAAAACGGACACCGTCAGTCTCTTACTGAAATCGTAATCGAAAACATCACAGCATCTGGAGCTAAGAAAGCTGCTCCAAAAAAAGAAGCTAAAAAAGCTGAGCCTAAAGTGGCTGCTCCTGTAAAAGAAGCTGCTCCTAAAGCTGAAGCTAAAAAAGCACCAGCAAAGAAAGCTGCTGCTAAAGGTGATGATCTTAAGAAAATAGAAGGTATCGGACCAAAAATTGCTCAAACATTAACAGACGCTGGAATCGCAACGTTTGCTGAGTTAGCAAAAACGGATGCTGCTAAGATTTCTGAAATCATAGCGGGTGTACGTGGAAACCACGTGACAGACACATGGCCAAAGCAAGCTGAAATGGCTGCTGCAGGTGAGTGGGATGCTCTTAAGAAATGGCAAGACGAATTAGATGGCGGTAAAGCATAAGCTTCCGTTAAGTATAACAATAAAACCGAAACAAGATGGCTCATAAAAAAGGAGTTGGTAGTTCTAAAAACGGTCGTGAATCAGCATCGAAACGCTTAGGCGTTAAGATTTTTGGTGGCCAAGCTGCAATCGCAGGGAACATCATCGTACGTCAAAGAGGAAATACTCACCATCCAGGTGAAAATGTATACGGTGGAAAAGACCACACACTTCACGCTAAAGTGGACGGTGTTGTAAAATTCACTAAAAAGAAAGACAACAAATCTTACGTTTCAATCGTACCGTTTGAAGCATAAGTACTGTTTTTTCCTTATAAACAAAAACCCTTTCCAAATGGAAAGGGTTTTTTATGTAATATATTTAGGCACCCTTTTTGATCTAATTCATAAAACTAACAATCCTTCTATGAAAAAATTACAATTCCTTTTAGTTGCAATTTTACTTCAATCTTGCTTTCCTGTGAGTATCCCTCCTAATCTAGAAAATGGAAAATGGATGGAAGCCCAAAAATTTAAACGTAAACTTCCTAATCAATACGCATACATCTTTACAGACCCCAAGGATGCTAATGAGTTTTATCATTATGTAAGTGCTAAATTCCCTCCCAACCAAGAAGGTGATTCTGAAAATAATGTTCCTGTACAAATAGATAACACAAACTACTATATCTCTTTTTATGAAACTGAAAAGAAATCTCGTATAGTTAATTTACTTCCAGCAATTACGAATGAAGTATTGAACAATAAGAATATCCCCATTCAACTTGACGAACCTCCTATTACAAGGGAAGGTACTTGGTATATTGTACTTACTATCACAGATGCTAATTTTACAGATGCACTATCTCCTAGCTATAAAAATCAAAAAAAGATTTTAGAATACACCAAAATGCTTCATAATGAATATATAAGTACTACTAATTACAACAGCTTACAATTCCAGAAGTAAACATTTATATATAACACTACAGCAAAACGCAATATCATAAAAGCTATTTTAACCATAGGAGTTGTTATATTTTATGGATGGCATAGTCTTTGATTTCTCTCAAAGACTAAAACTACTCTTATGAAAAGAATATCCTACATTCTTCTCCTTTCTATCTGTTATTCCTGTATACCATTACAGATTGCACCTAATCTAGAAGAAGGAAAAGTCTACAAAGCAAAGAAATTTAAGCGTTCACTCCCTAAGCAACACACCTATGTGTTTACAGATCCTAAAGATGCTAATGAGTTTTATTATTTTATAAGTTCGAAATTTCAAATGGATCAAGATGGTGATGAAAATAATATCCCAATTCTCATAGAGAATAGACGTTATTTCTTGTCATTTTACGAAACAGAAAAAACCACACAAACTATTAATTTAGTCCCACTTGCGTTGGATGCTACTTTAATAGCTAATGACAGCGAACCCATTTTAGAAGATATATACACTTCAAGAACTGGCAGTTGGTATATCGCACTCACTATTACAGATTCAAATCTTAACGATGCATTAGACCCAACATATAGAGATGCTACTAAAGTTGTATCCTTTGCAACACAATTACAAGAAGAGTATCTAGCTACGCAAAATTATAATAGCTTATTACTTCAAAAAACTGTACAAACTAATAAATAGGTTAAAATACTGAGTACGCTTTCGCGAAATTGAGCTTGCGAGATTCACGACCAAAGAGAGAGCGTAGCGTTAAAGCATACTCAGTATCTTATTTTTAAAATTGAAAACGGTAACCTACATCTGGAAAGAATCTTATTTGATCTACCTCATCAATTCTATTAGTCACTCGATTATAACGTTGTTGAAATAAATTACTATTATTGGTTACGTTTTGTAAATCGACAAAAAACTGATGTGATTGTTTCTTTTTTGCACTATTCAACTTGACACCAAATTTTACATCCCATCTAAAATAGGCATCACTTTGCTCACTAAAGGCAAGCTCTTCTTGCAACACTTCAAAGCCAGCCACTTGAGATGCTTCCAAATCTGCAGGCGTAAAATAACGTCCTCCTGAAGTCGTAATTTTGGTATCTACAAACCACGTATTACGCCCTGTCGCTCCTAACTTGAATTCTTTTCCTGCCAATACATTAATGACATAGCCATTATTAAAAGGGGTATTACGCTCTATTCCATCACTTCCTTCATACTTACTTTCAAAAAATGAAGAAGTAAATAAGCCATAAAATCCTTTATCAAAAAACTTCTCTATCGTAATCTCAACACCCTGGTTAAAACCAGTCCCTTCATTAACTAATGATACACGATCATTATCAAAACCAAAATCTGCTCCTTCAGTAAGGGAAGAATAACTAGATGGAAATGCCTCTATAGCAGCATTGCTTATAGATTGGTAATAGACCTCTAGTTTCCCTCGCCAACTTTTTGCTAATCGCACATCATATCCTACCACAAAGTGATTGCTTTGTGTAAAATCCAACTCCTTGTTGGTTTGCACTAATACTCCATTAATCGCTTCATTAAGAAAAAGGATAGGCAATGGTTGTAACTGATGATGCAACCCATACCCTATATTGATCTTATGTTTTGGGGTGATGGCATAATTTACAGCAGCTCTTGGTTCTAATACAAATTGCTCACTCAAGGTACTATACTGTCCATGAAGCCCGCCGTTTAAGGCAAGCTTTTCTGTAAGCCTATATTGCCCTGATATATATGGTTGAAATATCCCTAAGCTTTCGTCTATATCACTAAATGTAAATAGATCTGGATCACCATCACCATCGCCGTCAGATTGCATAGTACGATCTCTTTCTAAGGTATCAAATCCTATGTTTTCATAGACAAAACCTGCCCGTACCGTTGATTTATTATTGAGTTTTGTATTGAACAAACTAGAAATACTTATTCTTGACTCTGTATTATCTGCTTCTGTAAAAAGAATAGAGCGCTCTTGTGGGGTATCTTGATCTAAAAATCTATTGACCTCAAATTGATTGGTAGATAAGCTACTTGACAGGGTTGTTTTGATATAGGATTTATCACTCAAATTGATACGGTGTTTCAATCCTATCACACCAAATCCAGAATCTACAAATGTATCTTCGTCGGTGGCAGCAAATAAATCATCTTCGTCTATATCATCACCCAAGAAATCAATATTTGAAGTTCCAAAAATTCCAAAAATTGAAAAATTCCCTGCTTTTCCTCTTCCAAAATCAATATTCAGAGATAGATCGCCATAATTGGGTGTAGCACTAGTTCCGCCTGCTCCTTGGCCTAAAATTCCGACTAATGAGTAACGTCCAGCTACTAGGAAAGAGCCTCCTTTATTCCCTAAAGGACCTTCTACATTGGCTTCGACTCCAGAGAAAACACCTACTTGTAAAGAGTATTCATAATCGTCTGTATTTCCTTTTCTAAATCCTAAATCAAAAACACCTCCTAAGGCATTTCCATATTCGGCAGGGAATGCAGAGGTTAAGAAGTCTGAGTTCTTCAGCATATTTGGATTTAAAGCAGATACAGGTCCTCCCGTAGTTCCTGCGGTTGAAAAGTGATTTGGACTTGGTATTGGAATGCCTTCTAAACGCCATAATAAGCCTGTAGGAGAATTTCCTCGTACTACAATATCATTACGACTATCGTCTGGTGCAGATACGCCAGCAAAATTGGCCGCTAGTCTTCCTACATCACTTCTTCCACCTGAAAATCGAGTGACTTCATCTACACTAAATTGGCGTGATGAGACGGTTGCCAGTTTATTTACAGCTCGCTCTTTATTGGTGCCAGAGCTAATCACTACTTCATCGAGTTGCCCAAATGCCTCTACCAAATTTACATCCACTACGGCATCTTTACCTGCAGTTACTACAATATTGGGTATGGTGATAGATTCAAATCCTAAATAGGTCACACGAATACGTTGCCTTCCCACAGGAACATTTTCCATTCTGAACTTCCCATTTTCATCGGTAATCACACCCACAGGCGGATCTACATCCAGAAGCTCTACGGTTGCTCCCATTAATGGAATTTCTGATTGCTTATCGATTACATTTCCTTTAATTACGCCATTCTGAGCAGTAAGTATACCTGTGCATAATACGAGAATGACTCTTATTAGATTTCTCATGATTTTGTTTTTTGATACTGTAAATCTTACGCTTTCGCGAAAGCATTCCCAGCTCAAAAAGTTTAATTGTCAATACACCTGTCCTACTGTTATAAATCTTCTTGAAGTAACTTATGAGGTATTTCCAAACTGTTTTTCAATTCATACAAAAGGTCTCACAGTTCAAGTAGTAAAATGACAATTCATCTATTCCCATAGAAGAGAGGCTATCTTTATCACTTATATTTACAGGATCATGAACAGTCTATTCACACATTTTAATTTTAAAAAATTTGGCTTTAGAGTCATTGTGATTACCGTGGTGTACCTTCTTGTTAAGCTAACAATAGACCATGATAATGATGGGAATGAACAAGCTTTTGAATTTGTATCTGTTGTTTATTACCTCTCTGCTTTTTTCCTTTTTATGGTCATTTGGGAGACCAGCGATTGGTTAATAAGACGCCATCAAAAACAAAACGGTTCCATTTATTTTAAAGATAGTATTCGCATCTTAGGAATTAATATAGCTATTGCTATTCCGGTGATTGCATTGACCTATTATATCATCAATTTTCATCTTGATGAGTTATGTAATATTTTACCTAAAGAAAGGCCTTTACGATTTCGAGTAGACTTTTTTAGAGCGCTTTTACTCACTTTTGCTGTAGGTACTTCCAACCTTTTTTACTTTTCTTTAAATCAAAAGAAGCGTATCGAAGAAAAAATGGAAAAACTTCAAAAAGAACTTATCGCTTCTCAGTATGCCTCTTTAAAAAGCCAGATTAGTCCTCATTTCTTATTTAATAGCCTAAATATCTTAACGTCATTAATGTATGAAGATCGAGATCTTGCCTCCGATTTTGTGACACGCCTTGCCTCTTGTTATCGATATATTTTAGACAATCGGGAAGAAGATATTGTTCCACTAGAAAAGGAGCTTAATTTCCTTGAGTCTTTTATCTTTATGATGAATGTACGTCATGAAGGCGCATTACACATATCAAACCATGTAACAACAAATCCAAAGGAGTTATTCATACCTACACTTTCATTACAAATGCTTATTGAAAATGCCTTAAAGCACAATTATTACTCAAAAGAAAAACCATTAGAGATTAGTATTTTTTCTATTGGCAATGAAAGTATTGTGGTACAAAATACACTTCGTAAACGCACACCTGAAGAAACATCTACACAACTTGGATTAAAAAATATACAAAAGCGATATGGCTTTTACACCAATGACAAAGTCATTATAGAAGAAGAAAACAATTTCTTTAAAGTGACCATGCCATTACTATCTATAGACCAAACAATCAAAACCATTTCATCTGTTTCCTAATTATGAATGCTGTTATTATTGAAGACGAACCTATTGCCTCTCGCAGACTCGCCAATTTAATTTCTGAGTTGGCTCCAGAAATGAAAATAACGGGACAAATTACTTCTGTTGAGAATGGTATTCATTGGTTTAAAAATAATGATATGCCTGATCTTATTTTTTTAGATATTCAATTAAATGATGGGTATGGCTTTGATATTTTGGACACCTTAAAAGATCATCCTTCTATTATTTTCACAACCGCCTATAATGAATATGCTATACGAGGTTTTAAATACAATGGGCTTGATTATTTATTAAAGCCTATAGATAAAAACGATTTGATCAATGCATTAACTAAGTTTAGAAAATCGCGTGTACCTCATGACTCCATCATGGATGAAAATAAGATTGCTCGAATTAAAAACTTATTTGAAAAAGAATACAAACACCGGTTTATGGTAAAAGTAGGCAACCAGTACAATAGTTTTAATGTACAAGACATTGCTTATTTCAAATCTAACGAAGGGGTGATTTGCCTTCATACACATACCAATCAGCAGTTTCCGATTGAGTACACGATTGATCAGCTAGAGGACATTTTAAATCCCATCGATTTTTTTAGAATCAACCGTAAATTTATGGTGTCTGTAAAAGCAGTATCACAAATTAGCACCTACTTTAATAGTAGATTGATTTTAAAATTAACGCCAAAAGAAGAAGAACAAGTGATTGTCTCTAGAGAACGAACCAGTAATTTTAAAAAGTGGCTGGACATGTAATTGTTTCATGCTTCTTACGCTTTCGCGAAATCGAGCTTGTGAGATTCACGACCAAAGGGAGAGCGTAGCGTTAAAGCGTATATCACTTAACCTATTATCCTTTCACCAGTTTATCCGTTCCTAAATACCCATTGTCTTTATTGTAGTACCAAGCACGATCTTTAGGCATTTTTATACCTCCTATTTCCATCTCGTCAGTGAGGAGAATATATTCTCCGGTGGTTTCATCAGGTCCTTTAAAAAACTGATATACTTCCATCGCATAGGTTTCAGGATTGAAATAAAATTGCCAGATATCAGAACCTACTTCTTGATCATAGCTCGCACGAATTACTAGATATTCTTTTCCTTTAAATGTCTTTTTCTGCACTACAGGATCTATATGCGTTCCAGGATCTTTAAGTTTCATGGGAAGTCCATAGAGATAGGTGTAGTAATTTTTAAACATCGTAGAGCGTTCGCAATCACCACGGTGTTTTTTTATGTCTTCTTCAGATACTTCTTTGCTTCCATTAAGCATAAACAAACATGCTCCTTTATCCACCACACGCCTTGTCTTATCTTCTCCTTGAACGGTCACACTAAAAAACTCATTGGGTAAATCTATTTGCACCTCACTGACTCTCGCAGGTCGGTCTGGCATTTCTAATGCTATGTTTAGAAGGCCTTGAAAAGTTTCCCAATTTCCATTTGGATCGTGATAGGCGATTGCTTTTTCTAAAAGTTCATTGGCGGTAAGCGTTTGCCCTGTTACAGCGAATGTACATATGCCTAATAGTAGGGTGAAGATTGTTTTCATGTGATTGTTAATTGAACCTACAATGTATGATTATATCCGTATGATACCAAACCAGACTTCCCCACGTTATCCCTATATGATCAAATACATATTCCTTCTTTTATTCTCAACAAGCCTATTCGCTCAAAATACAGCTCCTAAAACCGTTCATGTATTTGTAGCACTTTGTGATAATGTAAATCAAGGGATTGTGCCTGTACCTAAAACATTAGGGAATGGTCAAAATCCAAGAACCAACCTATACTGGGGTGCGTTATATGGTGTGAAAACACATTTTAAAAAGAGTAAAGACTGGACATTCATCAAATCTATTCCATCAGAAAATCTTCAGATATTAGAACGTGTGCTATTTAAACATACCACCACAAATACTTACCTACTCGCAGACGCCTATGACGGAAAATACATCAAGCAAACAACCATTGATTTCTTAAAAGCATCTTCAGGAGATTTTTCTGCATCCATTAAGATAGATGACAAATCATTAGACTTCGGAGGAAAAGCAGATTTGGTAAGCTATATAGGTCATGATGGGCTTATGGAATTCCAACTAGATATTACGATTACAAAAGACACCTCTTCTACCAAAGATGCGATTATACTCGCTTGTTATAGCAAAGAGTATTTTACACCTTATTTTGAAAAAACTGGGGCAACTCCATTAGTTTGGACAACAGGACTTATGGCACCAGAAGCTTACACCTTAAAATGGGCATTGGATGGATGGATTCAAGAAAAAAGCGATGCCGAAATACGAGAACTCGCTGCACAAGCCTATCATCACTATCAAAAATGCGGCATGCGTGGTGCACGTAACTTATTGGTAACAGGGTTTTAATTTGTTTTACAATTTAACTAGGGATTATACATCCTAAAAGGTATTAAAGAAATCTTCATTGCATCCTTTAGGATTTAAGGAAAAGAATGAAGATAGAGTATACTAATACCAACTATTCATCAAAATGCACAACGAGTTAAAAAAGTATACGCTTTCGCGAAATCGAGCTTGAGAGACCTGCCTGCCAGCAGGCAGGTTCACGACCAGAGGGAGAGTGAAACGGTAAAGCGAACTAATTCAATTTATAATGCACTGCATTTTCCTCTAAAGCATCCAATAACGCCTGAGTTATATTTACTTTTTGCTTCTTACTAGGCATACGGACATATAATTTTTCTTTAGGTTCAAATACCTGAAAGTGTAATTTATTATCTCCTTTATGTTGATCTAGAATGGTTTTTATCTCTTGAACCCGTGCTTCTGCAATCTCATTAATATCGATATTGATCGTCAATTTTTTAGCATAGGTATCCATTACATCTTGTAATTGTTGGATATTATTAAATTGTGTACGCGGATCACTTCTTCTTCCTGTATCCCTATTTACAAATCCTTCACGTATAAAAACCTTTGCATGAATAAACGTATTAGGAATCAAAAAATGACGTAATTTCAAGTATTCTTCCCCAAACATTCTAAACTCAAAAGAATCCATAAAATCCTCTATCGTAAATGCCGCCCATCCTTTTCCATTTTTAGAAATACGATGCTGCACATCGGTAATCACACCTCCAAAGGTAAGTTCGCGATTTACATATGCTTCCATCGTATTAAAATGAGATACCGTAGCATTACAGAAGGTTTCCATTTCTGTTTTAAAGTCATCCAATGGATGTCCAGAAATATAAACGCCTACCACTTCTTTTTCTCTACGAAGCTTTTCCATAGTTCCCCACTCTTCACAAGGGGGTACAACAGGCTCAGGAATTTGCACTTCACTCGCTTCTCCAAATAAACTTACTTGTGCACTATTTTCATTCTCTTGATGACGCGCTCCGTATTTTACAGCTTTCTCCAAGAACGTAATGCCATCTCCTTCATCATGAAAAAACTGTGCTCGATGGGTTTCTCCTAATTCATCAAATCCTCCAGCTAGTGCTAAACTTTCAAAGGCTTTTTTATTGGCTGCTCTCAAATCTACACGACGTGCAAAATCAAATACAGACTTGTATTTACTTTCTTGTCTATGTTCTACAATCGTTGCTACCGCTCCTGTTCCCACTCCTTTTATGGCGCCCATTCCAAAACGAATGGCTCCATTATCATTTACCGTAAACTTTCTAAAGGATTCATTTACATCCGGTCCTAACACTTCAAGTCCCATACGTTTACATTCTTCCATAAAGAAGGTAACTTGCTTGATGTCATTCATATTATTAGAAAGTACCGCTGCCAAATATTCAGCAGGATAATGTGCTTTTAGATAAGCTGTTTGATAAGCAATCCAAGCATAACATGTAGAGTGTGATTTATTAAATGCGTAGGCTGCAAAAGCTTCCCAATCTTTCCAGATTTTTTCTAATTTTTCGGCATCATGTCCTTTGGCGGAAGCCTGCTCAATAAACTTAGGCTTCATCTTATCCAGTACCGCAATTTGTTTTTTACCCATCGCTTTACGAAGTACATCGGCTTCACCTTTGGTAAAATCGGCGAGCTTCTGAGAGAGAAGCATCACTTGCTCTTGATAGACCGTAATTCCATAGGTTTCTTTTAAGTATTCTTCCATGGCTGGAAGGTCATACTCAATGTCTTCCTCTCCATGCTTACGACGAACGAATGATGGAATATATTCCATCGGACCAGGACGATACAATGCATTCATGGCAATCAAATCTTCAAAAACGGTAGGTTTTAGAGACTGCATGTGTTTCTGCATTCCGGGAGATTCATATTGAAAAATCCCTACCGTATCTCCTCGTTGGAATAACTCATAGGTTTTCTCATCATCCAACGGAAAATTCTCTGGATCAAGATCAACATCATGCCTATACTTTACAAGCTTAACCGTATCCTTAATCAAGGTTAAGGTTTTAAGACCCAAGAAATCCATCTTAAGCAACCCTGCTTCCTCAACCACCGAGTTATCAAACTGTGTTACGTATAAATCAGAATCTTTTGCGGTAGCTACAGGAACGAATTTGGTAATATCATCGGGTGTAATGATTACCCCACAGGCATGAATTCCCGTGTTACGCATAGAGCCTTCTAGTTCTTTTGCTTTACGCAACATTCTCCCTTCCAGATCATTGCCTTCAGAAAGATTAATCAGCTCATTTACCTTCACCAAATCATCGGCTCTGAACTTCGCTCTAAGCTCTTGTTCGCTTTTTCCTATAATCTTATTCAGCTTAGACATATTAGGAATCAGCTTTGCGATACGATCTGCATCTCCTAATGGTAAATCTAATGCTCTTGAGGTATCTCGTATAGATGACTTAGCAGCCATAGTACCATAGGTAATAATTTGTGCTACCTGATTGGCTCCATACTTATCGATTACATATTGCATCACACGGCCACGTCCTTCATCATCAAAATCAATATCAATATCGGGCATACTTACACGATCTGGATTCAGGAATCTCTCAAAAAGAAGATCATACTTCATTGGATCGATATTGGTAATCCAAAGACAATAGGCAACCACACTTCCTGCTGCCGATCCACGTCCCGGACCTACAGACACGTCCATATTTCGGGCTTCCCGTATAAAATCTTCTACAATCAAGAAGTATCCAGGATATCCTGTTTTTTCAATTACATCTAGTTCAAAGTCTAAACGTTCTATCACTTCTTCAGAAAGCGGTTCTCCGTATCGTTTTTTAGCTCCTTCATACGTAAGGTGTCTCAAAAATTTATTCTCTCCTCGCTTACCGCCATCTAGTTTATCTTCTTCAAATAAGAATTCTTCTGGAATATCAAAAGCAGGTAAGAGTACATCACGCGCCAGTTCAAAAGGAGTTATTTTATCTATAACTTCTTGTACATTGAGAATTGCTTCGGGAAGATCATTAAAAAGCGCCTTCATCTCATCGGCACTTTTAAAATAATATTCATTATTAGGCAATCCATAACGATACCCTCGCCCACGACCTTTAGGAGTCGCTACTTTTTCCCCATCTTTTACGCATAACAGAATATCATGTGCTTCGGCATCCTCTTTATCAACGTAAAATGTGTTATTAGACGCTATCAATTTAATGTTATGCTTTCGCGAAAGCGTAACCAGCACGGGCATCACCCTATCTTCATCTTCTTGTCCGTGACGCATGAGCTCTACATAGAGATCATCACCAAACTGTTCTTTCCACCAAACTAAGGCTTCTTCTGCCTGCTTCTCACCTACATTCAGAATCTTACTCGGCACCTCTCCATAGAGGTTTCCTGTAAGCACAATAATATCTTCCTTGTATTGTTCTATCACTTTTTTATCAATACGAGGTACATAATAGAAACCATCGGTATAGGCTATAGATGCCATTTTTGCCAGATTATGATATCCGTTTTTATTTTTGGCAAGCATCACAATTTGATACCCATTATCTTTCTGACTTTTATTTGTATGATCTACACATACATTAAATTCACAACCTACAATAGGTGTTATTTCTTTTGCTTCAGCTTCATTACCTTCGGCTACAGCAGCTTCATTTTTTGCTTTAACGCCTTTGTTATGATTCTTTACAGCTTTCACAAAATGAAATGCACCCATCATATTTCCCGTATCCGTCATAGCTACAGCGGGCATATTGTATTTTGCTGCGGCATCTACTAGATTTTGAATATTAGTAGTAGATTGTAGTATAGAAAATTGTGTGTGATTATGAAGGTGTACAAAGGGAGCCTCTGCCATTCGTGCTTCATTATCTGCTATTTCGGTTTTTGAAATCTCAGGAACTTCATCTTTTTGAAGTGATTTCCTAATCTTCTCAGACGCTTTCTTAAGATTGATATGCTTCAGCCCTATAAACTCTATAGGTTGCGGATTGCTCTGCGAGAAGTTTTCAAAGTAATCTGGTTGTACATCTAGTTCTTCTTGTGTAAAAACACGCTTACGAACTAATTCAAAAAAACAGCGTGTCGTCGCTTCTACATCGGCTGTCGCGTTATGTGCTTCACCGAAGCCTTCACCAAATAAGTGTTTATGAAGTTCTGTAAGTGTAGGTAATTTGAATTTACCTCCTCTACCTCCAGGGATTTGACATAATTGCGCTGTCGTCTCTGTACAGGTATCTAACACAGGTAATTCTTGAAGATCATTAGGAAGCGATTGTCTATGGAATTCTGCCCCCATAATATTCACATCAAATCCTACATTTTGACCTACAACATATTTTGTTTTTGATAGCGCTATATTAAACTTTTCTAATACTTCTTGTAATGGGATACCATCTTGAGCAGCAAGCTCTGTAGAAATACCATGAATACGTTCTGCGTCATATGGAATATCAAAACCATCTGGTCTTATCAAATAATCTTGATGCTCTATGACATTACCCATAGCATCGTGTAACTGCCAGGCAATTTGTATGGCTCTTGGCCAGTTGTCAGAATCAGTAATAGGGGCATTCCAATTTTTAGGTAATCCTGTAGTTTCAGTATCAAAAATCAAGTACATACGTATGCGTATTTAGAACAAAGAAATGTACTAAAAATCTTCAGATAGCGTATGGCTTTTTAGTAATGAGTTATTAAATGTTATACACTAAAAAAGGGCTTCTGTATGAAGCCCTTTTTTAGTGTTATTTTATATCTGGATATTAGTAGCTTACAGAAAACTCACCGTCTGTAATTGAAAAACTTCCTGCATCAAAAACAAACTCTCCTGACACTTCATTAGCATCTGTATCATTTGCAACAATTGTAAGTGTACCTGATTGTGCTTCAAACATCTCATTACCGGCAGCCACAAGGTATGATGCTCTTGTATTACCTCCTATAGTAATATCGTAAGTTCCCGCCGCTATATCTGTTGGAAAGATCACAGTTATTGATGCTTGTTGTGTTTGACCAACTACAGATAACACATTACCAGATTCTGGTGTTGCGATTATTGTAGGGTTAAATATCACAGAATTTACTCTCGCAGTAAATGAATCATTTGTATTCATATCTGGCGTCTCTCCTAGCTCTGTAAGAATAGGGATTTCAAACATAAATCCTTGACTCAATGTGATGGTATCTTGTATTCCGTTACGAAGTGCTGTAAAATTGAATGTTCCAGAAACGGTATTATCGCCATTAATTTGATAATTTACTTGTCCATCTGCATTGGTAGATGCAGTAGAAAATACATTTCCAAACTCATCAGTAAAGGAAGCAATGTTGGTATTTGGGTTTTCTCCTCCTAATTCAATTTGTGTTTGATTTAGGGAATTAATTAATATATTTAACGTTTCAACATCAGAGTTTCCTTGTATTAAAAGACTTCCATTATCGTTAAATACAGCTCTGCTATCTGCAGATCTAAAAAGAATACTATCTTTTACAGCCTGAAATGCAGGGCTGTTATCTTGAATCTCATTAGAACATGAAAAGGCAAATAGGGACAATAGTAGGATAGGTAATAAGCGTTTCATAATGACATAAATAGGTTTAGTGACAAATGTACTATAAAAAAGTAAATAACGTAATGTAGGCTAAAAAATTGTGTTATCTTTGCACGCCTAATTAAATCTGAGGTCGGGTACCTCAAAAATTAATTCAAATTATGTCAGTTAAAATTAGATTACAAAGACACGGTAAAAAAGGAAAACCTTTTTACTGGATCGTAGCGGCAGATGCTCGCTCAAAAAGGGATGGTAAATTCTTAGAAAAGTTAGGAGTTTACAATCCAAACACAAATCCTGCAACTATCGAATTAGATGTTGATGGATCTGTACAATGGTTACAGAATGGTGCACAACCAACTGAAACTGCTAAGCGTCTTCTTTCTTACAAAGGAGCAATGCTTAAAAACCATTTAGCTGGAGGTGTTCGTAAAGGCGCACTTACAGAAGAACAAGCTGAAGCAAAATTTACTGCTTGGCTAGAAGAAAAAGCATCAAAAATTGCTTCTAAAGAAGGAGATCTTTCTAAAGCAGCAGAAAAAGCAAAAGCAGAGGCACTTAAAGCTGAGCAAGCTGTAAACGAAGCTCGTATCGCAGCAGCGCAACCTGAACCAGTAGTAGCAGATGCAGAAGATGCACCAGCAGAAGCTACTGAGGCAGCAGCAGACTCTGAAGAGTAATCATTATATTTTTGTACGATGAAGAAAGAAGACTGCTTCTATCTAGGTAAAATCGTCCGAAAATATAGTTTCAAAGGGGAACTCCTAGCAAAGCTAGATACAGATGAACCCGAATTGTATACAAATTTGGAATCAGTATTCGCGGATTTTAACCCGAATCTGGTTCCTTTTTTTATAGAATCTTCCCAACTCCATAAATCTACATTACTACGCTTTAAACTTGAAGATGTGGACACTGAAGAAGATGCAGATGACCTTATAGGGACAGATTTATACCTTCCACTAGACATGCTTCCACAACTAGAAGGTGATAAATTTTACTATCACGAGATAATAGGATATACAGCTATTGACGAGAATTTTGGAGAGATTGGTATTATCAAAAATATCAATGACACTACTGCTCAAGCTATTTTTGAGATAGACAGAGATGGTACAGAAGTACTCATTCCTATGATTGACGATTTTATCAAGAAACTTGATCGCGATAAAAAAACAATCCTACTTCAAGTTCCTGATGGACTTATCGATTTATACTTATAAGTATATTCAGCATGGCAAATGCTCCATTTGAATTCAAACAATTTACTATAGCACAAGATCGATGTGCCGCAAAAATAGGAACCGATGGTGTCTTATTAGGTGCTTGGGCATCTATACATCACCATCCTGCGTCTATTTTAGACATCGGTACAGGAACAGGTGTTATTGCTTTAATGCTTGCACAACGAAGCACTGCTGAAACAATAGATGCGTTAGAGCTTGATGATGATGCTTACGAACAAGCCACAGAAAACTTTGAAAATAGCGATTGGAGTGATCGATTGTTCTGTTATCATGCACATCTGTATGAGTTTGCTACCGAAATAGATGAGACTTATGATCTTATTGTGAGTAACCCTCCTTTTTATGAAGCTACTGCCGCACCAGAGGGAAATAACGAATTAACCGAATCTCGAAAAAAAGCACGATTTGAAGATGCAATGCCCTTTGAATTATTAGTAGGTGCTGTCGCTAAATTACTTTCAGAAACGGGTATTTTTAATGTGATCATTCCTCATCATAGAGAAGAAGATATTATAGCCCTAGCTTCGCAAGCACATTTATTCCCTACGCGTATTACACAAGTAAAAGGAAATCCTGATAGCCCTATCAAAAGAAGTATGATCGCGTTTCAACGTTTGGAACAAATTCCTCATGATATTGAAGGAGATTTTATACGCTTTCGCGAAAGCGTACTCCCACAAGAACTCGTTATAGAATATGCACGACATGAATACACCGAAGCATATATTCATTTAACAAAAGATTTTTACTTAAAAATGTAGGGGTGATATTGGGGCATAGAAAACGTTTTCGTTACATTTGTGTCTACTAAAAATAAAACCATGCGACCAGATCTTTTTGAAGCGCCAGATTACTACAATCTTGATGATCTTTTAACTGAAGAACACAAACTAATACGTGATGCTGCACGTGCTTGGGTAAAGCGCGATGTATCTCCTATTATAGAAGAAGCAGCTCAGAATGCAACATTTCCAAAATCTATCATTCCAGGCCTAGCAGAAATAGGTGCTTTTGGCCCTTATATTCCTGAAGAATATGGTGGCGCTGGACTTGATCAAATCTCTTATGGATTGATCATGCAAGAAATCGAAAGAGGAGACTCTGGGGTACGATCTACAGCATCTGTACAGTCATCTCTAGTGATGTATCCTATCTGGAAATATGGTACTGAAGAGCAACGTAAAAAATACTTACCAAAGCTTGCTAGTGGAGAATGGATGGGATCATTTGGTCTTACAGAGCCTGATCATGGTTCAAATCCAGGAGGAATGGTAACCAATTTTAAGGATATGGGAGACCATTATCTTTTAAATGGTGCAAAACTTTGGATCTCTAATTCGCCGTTTTGTAATGTGGCTGTTGTTTGGGCAAAAAATGAAGAAGGACGTATACACGGGCTTATCGTTGAGCGCGGTATGGAAGGATTTTCTACACCAGAAACACATAACAAATGGTCTTTACGTGCAAGTGCAACGGGGGAATTAATCTTTCAAGACGTAAAGGTTCCTAAAGAAAACTTATTACCAAACAAATCAGGCCTTGGTGCTCCATTAGGATGTCTGGATTCTGCTCGTTTTGGTATTGCTTGGGGCGCGATAGGTGCTGCTATGGACTGTTATGACACAGCTTTACGTTATGCTAAAGAGCGTATTCAATTCGGAAAACCTATTGCTGCATTCCAATTACAACAGAAGAAACTTGCTGAAATGATTACTGAAATCACAAAGGCACAACTCTTAGCTTTCCGTTTAGGACAACTTAAAAATGAAGACCGTGCTACATCTGCTCAGATTTCTATGGCAAAGCGTAACAATGTGGATATGGCTATAAAAATTGCTCGTGAAGCTCGTCAAATCTTAGGAGGAATGGGTATCACTGGCGAGTACAGCATCATGAGACATATGATGAACTTAGAGAGTGTGATTACATATGAAGGAACACATGATATTCACCTTCTTATTACAGGATTGGATATTACAGGTGAGAATGCTTTTAAGTAAAAAAGACATCTATTTTAAAAAGCCGAATCTAAAATAGATTCGGCTTTTTGTTTTTACAAATACTCTTGTTGTTTCTTCTCCACAAGATCCATTTGCGCTTTACGCATATCTGCCACCATACGCATTACTTTGTTTTGCCTGTAAGAGAAGTAACCAATAAGAGAAAGCCCTATAATACTACAAACTACATATATTATCATTCTTCTTTTTCTATCTTCTTCTTGTACTACTTTATCTTTTTGTTGTTGTTCTTTATTTTTATCCAAAACAGATTCAAAAGCGTGAATATATCCTATACGAGCTAATGCTGTTCGTTTATTAATATCATTAAGACTATCTACAAGTATTAATGCATTTTTACTGTATTCTAATGCCATTTCTTTGTTCCCAGAAGTTAAATATGCATCTGCTAATAGCTGTAGTACTTTTGACTTGACAACTACATTATTTTCTTTTTCTGCGAGTGCAACAGCTTTCCTAAAACATGAAATCGCATTTTGAGTATCTTCTAGTTTATACAATAGCTTCCCTTTAAAATAATAAGCTACCATAGGCACATTTTCTGATCCAAAAAAAGAAAATGCTTTACTTATTTGTCTTTCTGAAGAAGCATAATCATCAAGCTTATAATACACCTCGCTTTTATAAACATGATTTAATGCTTTCTGATAATCATTATTAATTTTATCAGCATATATAACTCCTTTATCTAAAAAACTATTTGCAGTATCATACTCTCCTTTTCGAATATACACTTCTCCTAAATTTTTATAGATAAGCGCCAATACGTCTGACGATTCTTCTTCTTTAATAAGGTTTTTCTTAACCAAATTAAAATAGGTGATAGCCATATCATATTCCTCCATTTCTATTAGAATTTCTCCTAAATTATAAATGGCATTTCGGATAGCTATAGTATCTTTCTCCTGAATAGCAACTACTCTTGCTTTATCATAATAAATGTATGCTTCTGCAGAATCTCTAATACTATCTTTATTGACAGAAGCTATCTCTTGAAGTATAGAGAGCTTTTCTTTACCTGTACTCACTTTATCCAAAGTGACTTTTAGGCTATCTAAATAAGGTGTTTGACCATAACTAATAGTTATAAATAAACTACTCATAAAAATGCATACAACCATACATTTTTTACATATAGGGAAATTCATTTTTTTCAAACCTAAAGGGATTAGTTTGTTTGCTTAAGATACAAAATAAATAGTTTCCATAAAGAACACTCTCTTTTTACAAAGGAAGAATTGAATAGTAACGAATATACTGCTACTAAAGAGTACAAAAGAAAATAATCGCTATATAGCAGTACTTAGATAGTTTTTTGCATCTTTACGATATGAACTCTCGTCAACGATTAGATAGGGCTTATAAAAATGCTAAATTAGTTAACTTTAGCAATACAGATAAAATGATTTTCTTTTCAGATTGTCATCGCGGAGATAAAAGTTTTGCTGATGATTTTGCACGAAATGAAAACATCTACTTTCATGCGCTTACACACTACTACAAAGAAGGCTTTACATATTATGAACTAGGTGATGGTGATGAATTGTGGGAAAATAATTCTTTTGAAAGCATTCTTAGAGCTCATAAAAATGTATATCATTTACTTCAAAAGTTTCATTTAGAAAACAGACTTCATTTAATATGGGGAAATCACGATATGGTGTATCGAGATCATAAGTATGTACAAAAGCATCTTACTACGTATTTTGATCCTAAGGATGGTAGAGAAGAGATCCTTTTTAGAGATTTACAATATCACGAAGCTATTATCCTAAAACACTGCGACACACAACAAGAACTCTTTTTATGCCATGGCCATCAAGCTGACTGGATGAATTATCACGGGTGGCGTTTTAATAGATTTCTAGTAAGGGTATTATGGAAGCCACTACAAATTTTTGGTATTTCTGACCCCACAAGCCCTGCTAAAAATTACAAGGAGCTTATCAAAGTAGAGCGACGTTTAAAGAAATGGATTACTGACAATAAAAACCTCATGACTATTGTAGGTCATACCCATAGACCTCGCTTTCCAGAACCTGGGGATATCGCTTTTTTTAACGACGGAAGCTGTGTACATCCTAGAAGTATTACAGGGATAGAGATAGAAAATGGAGCCATTTCTTTAATTAAATGGCATATTGATACACATAACGATGGAACCCTAAGAGTAAGTCGTGTGCTACTCGAAGGGCCTCAAAAATTAATAGATTATAAAACTACATAGTTCAAAATCCAAACTCCTCCTCCATTTTTATTTCACAAGGTTCTTCTATTTCTGAAGGAACACCCTCATTAATAAGCCAGTATTCTTCTAATAAAGAAGAATAACACAATGTTATTTTTATACCTCTAATACGTTTTTCTAATACCCGTGTTTCTGGGGTCCATTGCAGGAAAATCAAATTGACTGTTTCTCCTGGTGTAATCATTTGGTTTCTAATATTACCCCCAGTATTAATTACGCTATAATCAATTTTCTTAGCTTCTGGCATTACGACTTGTAGCATATCTAGCCAATCCCTAAAGAACAAACTATCATTTGACACCTTCTATGGGTTAATCTTAGCAAGCCTATTGCCACTATTTTTGATTTGAAACCCAAATCCTTTTTCATTATAAACACTACCAAGTATTAGATATGGATACATAGTGGCTTTTTGTTGGGCACGCATAATATGCACTTCTTGTATATAAATCATTAGAGCACACAAACTTATGAATAATGCAGCGCCTGCTACAATCAGGTTTGTATTTCCTTTTTTAAGCCTATTAATTAGGTTTACACATATCGTTTTCATCTAATCAAAAAGATTAATTACCTGACCTTCATTTTCTTTTTTAATCTCAACTAGCAGTTTTTTAACCCCTAGCTTATTGACTTTATAGACTTTTGTCCCTACGGTCCAACGTTCTTTTTTAACAGCACCTGGCATCATTGGAAAACCATATCCAAAAAAAGTTCCATCTACCTTAGGTCCTTTTACAGCAAACTGATTACGATTCCATGAGTTGTTTTTAATCTTAAAACTGATATATTCTGCATTTCTAAAAAGACTTCTCCCTTTTTTCTCATATAGTTTTTTGATATTACTAGCTACAATTTTTGGCTCTTTCACAAACTTGATTTTCGCATTCTTATCTACATCTCCCCTTACTTCTTCAGTAGCATTAATCACCACTTTTCCTGCATTCCATATATTAAGTTGAACTGTTTTAGCTTCTAGTTCTGAAGCATCAACAATACCTCGTTCTGCATTTAGATTTAAAACACCTACACTTCCTTCTGCTTCTATTTTTCCTATTAAAGCAGTTAATGCCAATTGATCTTGATTAAGGTTTACTACTCGTAATGTTTCATTAGAACCTACTTCTACATTTTTTAAACTTGGCACTCCTATAGTAATCTGGATAGGTCTTGTAGACTGTATCCACTCTTTTTGTTGAAGGTTCAACACGCCATTTACTACTTCAAAATCAATTTTATCTATCAAATTAGATTCTGCATTTATGATGACTTTTGATGACATTGAAGCATCCAAAATAACATCGGCATACATATTCAGTTCAAATTTATTAATAGGAATAATATCAAATGCTTTACTAATCACTTCTCCATTACCTTTTACTTGTGCCATGGCAGTCATCCCGACCATCATTAGCAGTACATATAATTTTCTCATTGTTTTGTTTTTTTAGTACGCTTCACACTTCGAACTTTGCTCAGCATAAACTTCTGCGTCACTGAAGTTCCTTAAAAGCGCATATATTAATTATTTAGTGATTTGCTTTGCTTCTGGGTTATTAAAAACACCTTCATATACGAGTGTTTCTGGTTTGTATTCAAAACGAAGGACTCTGTTTTTTTGATTTAAAAGTTCATACACTCCATTATGCACAAACTTAAATTCTACTGCACTAACAGCTGTAGTTTGTGACACTGTTAGTTCATAAACCCCATCGTTATTAGCATCTGTAAGTGGTATTATTTCCTTCCAAGATGGGTTTGTAAATTCTCCTTTTATACCTACTTGAGAGATCGGTTCGACATGTGTCATATCCACTTTAAAAGTGACGGTTTTAAGATGTTCTTTTTGCACACAACTCGCTAAAGAAATAAGTGCAAGGCATATGAGGGTTGTTTTATACATTTTCATAAGTATTAGTTTAGTTTTTTAGAAATTAAGTAGTCTATCCCGAAACGTCCAGATCCTAAATAAGTGTGATAGATTGCGATCCATAAGAATCCCATTGCAGGAAGCATCGCCCAAGTGCCATGCCCCCATTTTTGCATAAAAATGGCTACAAGCATTGTACACATAATTAAGAAGGATGCAATTCTTGTTTTAAACCCAAATGCAAGAAAGATACCTCCTACAGCTTCACTAAAAGCGCCCATCCAAGCAAAGAAAACTGGCATTAAAGCAAAGATGCCTCCATACTCTGCAACATCTTTTGGAAACCAAGCAGATACTTCAAAAAGAGATAAGTTTTGCTCATCGGGAGTCCAAGGCATTCCAAACTTACTTGATCCGAAATCTACAGAAAGTAGTATCCCACATATAAAGCGTGTACAAGCAAATATGAGATCTGCAAACCAGTGCTTTTGTGTAATGGGCGTGATAATTATTTTGATTATTTTTTTCATAACGATCGTTCTTTTGATTCGACAGGTCAAAAATGCAACCGATAGTTATTTCTCACGCTTCAAAACGTAATAAGACGACTCAAATACGATTTGAGTCGTCTTATTTTGTATTTAAAAAAAGTAAATATTTGCTGTAAACTCCTATTTTAAAGAGATTTAAGATATTCCGTAGGTGAAGTTTGCGTAAGCTTCTTAAAAACACGATTAAATGTAGCCTTACTATTGAAACCACACTCAAGTGCAATACCTAGGAGCGATAATCGCTCTTGTTTTCCATTCTGTAACATTTGTTTTACTGCTTCTACGCGATAGGTATTCACAAAATCATTAAAGTTTTTTCCAAATCCTTCATTAATTACTTCAGATAATTGGGAACGAGACATGTTTAGCTTTCGCGAAAGCGTAATTAAATTTAAATCCGGATCTAAATAGGGTTTTTCTTTATCAAAATAACCACTCACAGTTTGTTTATTCCTTTCTAACTCTTCAGAAAGTGATTCCTTAACATCTTTAGGAGTTGAGTTAAAAGCAACTGCCGTCGATGCATTAAAACCCAATCCTTTAAGCTTATCTGTATCGGTTATATATCCTTTTATCCCTATGTAAATAATAGCAAGTGCATTCAGAAACTGTAGCCACCATTTCTGAATCCAACTCAACTCTGTAATGGTCATATCTACCAATGTCTGTCCAATATCATATACAAACAGTAATGTATATATTAATAAAAAGTTACGTATCCAATTAAGCTCTAATGTATATGTATTTGAAAAATATTGTTGGATATTTTTACGATACGTTACATATAACTGTAATGTCAGGACAATATATACCAACATTTGAATGTAAGAAAACAAAGACTGAAATGGGTCTACGTATTTCCATTGGAAATTCTGGACTAAATATCCATTTTGTGTTTCTGAAAATCCTGGCTGATTAGCGTCGTATACAAGAATAATAGCTTTAATTAAAAAATAAATAATCCCTGGTATAAAATGCCATAGGTGTTGTCTTTTAAATCTAAAATCAGAAACTGTAATACTCTTTACATAAAAATAAATAAGTGGAACGGCGATAAGCCCAAAGCTAACTAGATAATAGTTGATTTTTGTATTCCTATATGTATCATACCAATCCATAAATCCTATAGTATAGGTGGTACGATGGTAACAAGTGATAAGCAGAATAAACGCTAAAATCAAATAAGATATACTCTTTTTCTTCTTGTATTTACCAAATAGTAAAAACGCAAAAACGAGTCCTTGAATCACCAAAATGAGAAGTGGTGTACTAAACAAGTTAAAATTAGGAAATTCTATAAGGAAGTTGATCAACACTATTCAAAGTTATAAAAATCTTTGATATAGATAAATAATTAGAAATTACTATTCATTTCGTAGGCTTCGTTCTTCAAGTTCTTCACCTACAAGTTTTGTTTGAATACTGTGAATTTCTTGTGTCATTTTAGACACTTTCATCTGTCTGGATATTAAGAAAACAAGCAGTACAATTCCAATAGCGACTAGTACATATATAATGCTTAAGTATTTTTCTTTTTGTTTCATACGAGTAATAGACTCTTCTTTACTTCGTATATCTGCATTTAACTTTAACATCTCAATGACATGCTCATCTTTAGCAACACTCAAACTATCTTCATACATTACAAAGCGTTTATAATGTAGTAATGCGTCTTTATAATTTTCTTTACTACTTTCAATACGATGAAGCAAGTCTGAAGCTTCAGAAATACTTTTAATATCATTTTCTTTTTTAGCAAGAGACAGGCCTATTGTTGCTTCTACCATTGCACTATCTATATTTTGTAATGCAAACAATGTATTTGCATATGATATATGCAATGAAGAATAATCTAATCCTTTTTTCTTAGCGAGTTGCTCTGCAAATTCTAAATGCTCTTTTGCAGATTTATATTTCCCTGCTTTATATTCTGATGCCCCTAAGTTTACATAGTCAATAGTCATTCCAATACTATCTTTATCTATAGTAGATATTTCTATTGCTTTTTCAAAAAAAGTAATGGCCTTCTCATATTTTTCTTCTGAAAAGTACAAGGCAGCAATACTACTATTAATCACACTAATATTACGTGAATCTTTAAGTCTTTCAAAAATGAATAATGCTTTTATATAATTTTCAATAGCTAGATTAGTCTCTCCTATCTCAGTTTGTATTAAACCAAAATTAAACAAGGCTCTTCCTTCTTTATCGGGAAGGCTATATTCTTTTGCTATTTGATATGCTTTTTCATTGTAGTAATAGGCACTATCATTATACAATTGGGAAGTATAAAAAGAAATCGCAATTTCATTGTATAGATTCGTTTTTTCTATAGGATATTCTATCTCCTCTAGAAGTAATTTTAAACTATCTACTTTTGATTCTTGAGCTATAGAAGCATGTAAAGTAAATAGCATAAATGCAAGTATGCATTTATATACTGTATTCATAGTTTGGGGCTGTTAATGTTATTAAATATACAAAATGTATTTAAACATCCTAAAATCAAAGAACTAAACTAACACCAGGACTTGACATTTACAGTTTATCTATATAAAAACTGGCATAATTATCCCGATTAGCTTTCTGGAGCCAAACGCACTTTAAGACCATCTAATACAGGATGCATATGTATCTGACAGCCAAGTCGGCTGTTGTCTTCTACGTAAAACGCTTCAGCAAGCATAGCATCTTCATCATCAGATATTTCTGGCAATACGTGATCACTTTCTACATAACATTGACAAGAAGCACACATTGCCATTCCTCCACAAACACCAATAGTACCTTCTGGTGCAAGTTCATAAGAACGCACAATTTCCATAAGATTCATATTCATATCTGTAGGCGCTTCTACTGTATGGGTAGCACCTTCTCTATCTGTAATATGTATGGTGATATCTGACATGTTAAATACCTATTAGTTTAATAATCCCAAAAATAACTAACAATAGCATATAGAGCATTATTAAAAGTACAGCGAAATATAAGAATTTTGACAAAAGTCCTTTAGATTGAACTTTTCTCATATATATATCCGTCTTTGAGAGTGCAAAATGTAGTAAGCATCCTAAAATAAGAACAATAACAAAAAAACCTATAATACTGCTTACACTAACATAGCCCTCCATTACTCTATGGCTTTAATGACAGCTTTGGGCGCTTCTTTTTTACTACCATCAAATCCTGTAACTCCACCAACAGTCGTATACTTCATCACATATCGCTTATCTGGAAAAATACGTTGGTAGGCACTCTGACACATGAGTGTAGCTTCGTGAAAACCACAAAGAATAAGTTTTAACTTTCCTGGATAGGTATTTACATCTCCAATAGCATAAATACCAGGGATATTAGTTTGATAATCTAAACTATTATTTACTTTAATGGCGTTTTTTTCGATCTCAAGACCCCAGTCTGCGATAGGTCCTAATTTAGGCGCTAATCCAAACAACGGAATAAAATGATCTACTTCAATTTCTTTTTCTTCTTCACCTCTTTTTACAGTGACACTCTCTAGATGTTCATTTCCTGAAAGTGCTGTAATTTCTGCAGGGGTAATTAAAGTAATCTTTCCTTGATTTTTTAACTCTTGAACTTTCTCAACACTATCTAACGCTCCTCTAAACTCATTACGACGGTGTACTAAAGTAACTTCACTAGCCACACTAGACAAGAAGATACTCCAATCTAATGCACTATCACCACCTCCAGCTATAATGACTTTTTTATCTCTATAGATTTCTGGATCTCTAATGATATATTCGACTCCTTTATCTTCAAACTGAGTAATATTCTCTAAAATAGGCTTACGAGGTTCAAAACTCCCTAAACCTCCTGCTATTGCTACGACAGGCGCGTGATGTTTTGTTCCTTTATTGGTGGTAACTATAAAGGTATCATCATCTTGTTTTTCTATGGTTTGTGCACGCTCACCTAATGTAAAACCTGGTTGGAAAGGCTCAATTTGTTTCATGAGATTATCAACCAAATCTCCTGCTAGTACTTCTGGAAATGCAGGAATATCATAAATAGGTTTTTTAGGATAGATTTCTGAGCATTGCCCACCTGGTTGTGGTAAGGCATCAATAAGATGACATTTTAACTTTAAAAGTCCAGCTTCAAAAACAGCAAAGAGTCCTGTAGGACCTGCACCTATGATAAGTATATCTGTTTTAATCATTGATTTTTGTTAAGTACGCTTTATCGTTACACTCTCCCTTTTGGTCTTGAATCTCACTAGTTCGATTTCGCGAAAGCGGATTTACAAACACTATATTATAAGAAATTTAAGACGCTACATTAATCACACTTTCTATCTGAGGTGCGTGTTTCTTTATTGTCATTTCTACGCCACTTTTGAGTGTCATTTGATTTACAGAACATCCTACACAAGCCCCTTCTAATTGTACGCGAACTGTCTTACCTTCTTCAATACCGAGTAATGTAATATCACCTCCATCACTTTGGAGAAATGGTCTGATTTCTTCAAGTGCCTCTTCTACTTTCTGAGTTAATTCCTGATCTGTCATACCCTAGTTTTTAACGGCACTACATCCTGCCATTGTTGTTATTTTAATTACTTCTGTAGGAGGCAAACTTTTATTACGTCGCACTGTCTCTTCTACTACATTTCTAGTAAGTACTTCATAAGCTTCAGATAGTGGCGACCCAGACTGTAATGCTGCTGGACGTCCAACGTCTCCTGCTTCTCTTATACTTTGCACTAAAGGAATCTCTCCCAATAATCGTACATCAAGGTCTTCAGCTAAGTGTTTTGCACCTTCTTTTCCGAAGATATAGTACTTATTATCTGGCAGTTCTTCTGGAGTGAAGTATGCCATATTTTCCACAATACCTAATACAGGTACATTAATACTTTCTTGCTGGAACATTGCGACTCCTTTTTTGGCATCTGCAAGTGCTACTGTTTGTGGAGTGCTCACAATTACAGCTCCTGTAATTGGTAATGACTGCATGATACTTAAATGAATATCTCCTGTGCCTGGAGGCAAGTCTAATAATAAGAAATCTAATTCTCCCCAAGCGGCATCAAAAATCATTTGATTTAATGCCTTTGCAGCCATAGGTCCTCTCCAGACTACTGCCTGATCTGGTTTTGTAAAAAAGCCAATAGATAATACCTTCACCCCATAACTCTCTACAGGTTTCATTTTAGATTTACCATCTACATTTACAGAAAGTGGACGCTCATGAGGCACATCAAACATAATAGGAATAGAAGGTCCGTATATATCAGCATCTAACACACCTACTTTAAAGCCCATTTCAGATAGGCTTACCGCAATATTTGCTGTGGTAGTAGATTTACCAACCCCTCCTTTTCCAGAAGCTATAGCAACAATATTTTTAATTCCAGGAATCTGTTTTCCTTTAATCTCCACCTTTTCCTTAGGAGCAGGGGCATCTACTTTTAGATTTACTTTTACTTGGGCTTTTTGCTCCACCTTATCATGGATAGCCTTCATAATCTCAACCTCTGTTTTTTTACGCGCTTGTAATGTTGGGTTTTTAATAGTAATATCTACAATAACCTCATCTCCAAACGTAAGAACATTGGTTACGGCACCACTATCTACCATATTTTCTCCAGCACCAGGAACTGTTATTGTTCGTAATGCTTCTAGGATGTCTTTCTTATTCAGTTTCATTTCTTTTTTTAAAAAGGAATTGCCTAAAATCATTAAATCTTACTTAGACTAATTCTAAACGCAAAGATACCGCTTAAAGTATGAAGTACAAAGCCTTTAAGACTTCTTAAACATTAAGCAAAACTATATGCTCTCTTACCTACTAGCAAGACTAATCTATGAACACAAAATAGAAACACACTTACGCAAATTGGCACTCCAAATCTATGTATCGTTCATTTTAGCTAGGTATTCTGTAAATTAATGATTCGAAAGCCGACTTATTTTTTTATAAATGAAGATCTTTTTAACATACATTATTTTTTTATTTCCTCTAATGATCATTGCTCAGAATGACAATTTTCTTTGTGTTTTATTAGAGGGCGGGTCAATTCCTGATGATATTGAAGGAGTTTATAGCAGCTCTGTGGATGAAGATTTTCTAGCCGCTTTTGAGCCAGTTACATTTACTATTTTTTTCTGGGGAATTAATAATGACGATGCCAGCAACATTCCTACTATTAATGAAACAACTGTTCAGGAAGCAATGACCCGAATAAACGATGATTTTAATCCATTTAATATATTTTTTAGATTAGAAGGATTTGATAACCAATCGTTCAATTCTTCTGCACATCATATTGGGGCTAATCTCCAAGAAATTGGAACGTATGCAAAACAAAACGGTCTTATAAATCCTCATTCTTTTAATGTATATATCCCAGAAGATCATGGTCCAGGGAGTGGCGAGGCAAGATTTAATAGTACAATATGCGCTGTACAACGAAGTGATTTTAATGATTACACACTCACCCACGAATTAGCACACGATTTTTTTATTTTACACACAAGAGAGTTTTTTAATACTACAGCGTGTGAGCATGTAAGTAGAGATCTTAATGATCCAAACTATAATGCTACAACAGCTGGTGATCGTGTAGCAGATACTGCCGCTTGCCCAAGGTATAGTGGTAATCCTGAAATTAGAGAGACTCAATTAGATGAAGAAAATTGTTTATACATTGGAGACCTAACTGATTGTGAAGGGACTCCTTATGAGATATTTCAGGAAGACATTTTAAATTACATGAGTGCATTTGCTTTTTCTTGTAGAAGTATATTTTCAACAGGTCAAAAAATAAGAATGCATGAATCTATCGTAGCAGATATTAATAATGTATTTGTGAAAACCCGAATAACACGTATTCCTGATCCTAATTTTGAGCAATCTTTAATCAATCAAGGTATTGATTCTGATGGCGTTCTTAATGGAGAAGTACTCACCGCCGATATTTATACATTAACTTCCCTGGACATAAGCAATGAAAATATACAAGATCTTACAGGAATTCAGGATTTTACAGCTTTACAAACATTGAACTGTAGTTTTAATAATGAGATTACATTTATTCATCTCTCAAAAAATCAATCATTAGAGACACTGATTACTGATCATACATCGCTAGAAAGTCTAGATATTTCATCTAATACACAACTTCGTTTTTTAAGCGTTCAAGACAACAACCTAACCCATATTGATGTTTCTAACAATTTGCTATTAGAGACATTAAACATTGCCAATTTGGATACTCCTGTAGGTAATGAAATTACAGATCTTGATCTTTCAACAAACACTGCGCTCACCTCATTGATTGCTTCCAACGTCAATCTATCAGCCCTAAATATTCAAAACGGAAATACTAATAACATTACAACATTTTCGACGCTCACAAATCTTAACCTCAACTGTATTCAAGTAGATGATGCGACTAGAGCAAATAATAGAGAGACTCCTTATAGTCAATGGGAAATTGATGCTCAAACATTTTTCTCTGAAGATTGTAGTATCACAGATGAAGGTTTATTTCTATCTACATTTAAAATAATTCCTAACCCTGTTCAAGATATCATTAGTATTATACCTCCTCAAGAAATTCAATTATCAAAAATTGAGGTATACGACATTACTGGAAAAAGAGTGATTCTGCAAGAAGTAGATTTAAATAACGTATCTGTTTCTACATTACCCAAAGGAGTATTTTTTCTTCGAATAGATACGCAAACGAACACGGTTATAAAACGATTTATAAAAGGGTAATATGGTGCATCCGCTTTAACACCATACTATCTCTTATGGTTATGAATCTCGCAAGTACGCTTTCGCGAAAGCGTACTCAGAAACCTAAGTATCTAATAGAAAATAACTTTATCATTTATATGTTTTATTTCTGTACCTCAGGCAACCTTTTTTAAAACAACAACGTCTTATAAGTATACCACTTAAGGTAATCTTGCAAAAAAAGACGTATGTATTCAATCAAAAATAGCAATCCTTTTATTACAGCTTTAGGCATAATTTTATACATAGCCATTATCTTTTCCTTACCAATAGATCGTTTATTTTCTACAGATTATTTTTCAGAATTTCAAATTGAATATATTGTTCTAGCATTAAAAATGTCTGCTCTTTTTACAGTAGGTTTGATAGGCATTAAAAAAGTAAATTTACTTTCATTAAGTGGTCTTTCTCATTCTGACAAATGGTCCTTCAAGCTTCTTAACTGCATACCTATTTATCTTTTTATTCTTGGAATTTTATCTTTTATTGGCAATGACATTACTCAAGTACAAATCAGTAATATCATATTACTTTTTGTAGCCTGTATGATGGTTGGTTTTGCTGAAGAATTCATTTTTAGAGGATTGCTAATCCCACTTTTTATCAAAAAATATCGTTACCACAAAAATGGTATCTTCCTAAGTATTTTCTTCTCTGCTTTATTTTTTGGGCTTTCACATTTAATAAATTTATCTGTAAATGAAAATATACCTCAAGTAATCGCCCAAGTTATTTTTGCAACTTTCATGGGAATATTTTTTGCGTCGGTATTAATAAAAACAAATAAGTTAATTCCAATAGCTATAACACATGGACTTATCAATTTCTTTTTCCTTTTTAGAACTTTACCAGCCATAAACAATAATTCTGAAGTGATTACACAAAACCTGACCGATCAAATAGCAGGAGCATTACCTTCTATTCTTTTATTTTTTCCATTATTGATTATAGGGCTTATAATTTCAAGAAAAATAAATAGAGAGGTAACGCTTAAAAAATTACCTACACAAGGCAATCAAAAAGTAATAAAATTGTAATTCGTGTTTTTTTAAGTGATGATTCTATCAAGAAGCACATTACTCCATCCCTAGTTCTACAACAGGATCCCAGAAGATTTTTTTAAAATTTACTACTTGATCATCTTCTACCTGAATCCCTTCTTCTGCTAGCATTTGCGCCATCGCATTACTACTCCCAAAATGCATTTTACCTGTAAGGATCCCTACTCTATTTACTACGCGATGTGCTGGCACGTCGGGGTATTTCCCAGCACCATTCATAGCCCATCCTACCATACGACTACTACGTGCTGCGCCTAAATATTTAGCAATAGCACCATAACTCGTAACACGACCGTACGGAATACATTTTGTCACTACGTATACTTTATCAAAAAAGTTTTCTGTTTCTTCTGAGTATTTCATTCAAAGTAAACGGTTCTTATTAATGTAATGATCACCAAAACAAGCATTAAACCTGCCATAAAATAATTAGAATACTTTGCGAAAGAAGCACTCTTATTTTCAATTTTTGCAAAGAAGACTACATAAAGATATAAGGTAGTAAATGTCCCTAATACTGCAGCAGCAATAAAGATACTTATAGCCATAACATCATATTCTACTTTACCACTTACATTAAGCGCAGCACCTAATGCACAGAAATAAGGAATGGGTAGTACATTAAGTACAGAAACCATCATTCCTTTGCCTAAACTTCTAATGCCTGCATGTTTTGGAACCTTTACTTTCTTTACACGGCTACGTTTTGCTTTTACAAAAAAGAAAATAGCCATGATTAAGAAAATAACTAACCCTGTACGAAGTAACATATTACGCACATAAGGATTTCCAAAAATATATCGCGCTAGCAAAATCGCAATAAGCGCTTGAAATGCAACAACTAATGATGCCCCAATAGCCACTAACGTCCCATTCTTTTTACCGTGTTGCACACACGTTTTTGCAACAGACATATTGATAAGTCCAGGAGGAATCACTCCTGCCAGTGCAGCAAAATAAGTAATAAAGAAGAGTTTGGTTGTTTCCAAAAGCTGTGAACTATTTGACTCTAAATTTAATATAAGTTATCGGTTTTCCTTGCTCAAGATATTGTTTTTCATAAAATGTTTGTATTCCCACTACTTCTTCTGGAGAATATTCATTTTTATACACATTATGATTTGCATGCAGAATCTCATGACCTTCTCCATGCAATAGTCCAAGTGTATATCCATGCATAAACTCTGAATCTGTCTTTAGATTAACAGTTCCTTCAGGCACTAAAATATGTTTATACTTTTGAAGAAAATCCGTATTGGTCATTCTATGTTTAGTACGTTTATACTTAATTTGTGGGTCTGGAAAAGTAATCCATATTTCTGCTATTTCAGCTTTCGCGAAAGCGCAATCAACTAACTCTATTTGTGTACGCATAAAGCCCACATTAGACAATCCTTCTTCTAGTGCTGTTTTTGCTCCTCTCCAGAATCGAGCGCCTTTAATATCAATTCCTAAAAAGTTTTTGTCTGGATATCGTTGTGCTAATCCTACAGAATATTCTCCCTTACCACAACCTAACTCCAAAACAATAGGCTTATTATTTTTGAAAAAGTCTGTTTTCCACTTACCTTTAAGTGGAAAACTGCCATCAACTAGCTCTTCACGTGTAGGCTGAATGACGTTGCTGAAGGTTTCGTTTTCACGAAAACGCTTTAATTTATTTTTACTTCCCAAAGTACTATTTAATGTTTTGGTAAAATTAAGGAAACTTTTAGTAGATATAAGTGTTTGAAATTTGCATTTATGAATACACCTGTAAATATACTTGTAGCACCTCTTAATTGGGGGTTAGGACACGCAACACGCTGTATCCCAATAATACACGCATTACAAGATGATGGACACCGTGTAATTATTGCTAGTGACGGTATTGCTCTAGAGTTATTACAAAAAGAGTTTCCAAGTTTACAGACTGCAAAACTCCCTTCATACAATATAGAATACGCAAAAAAAGGAGCACATTTTAAACGAAAAATGTTATCTAATATTCCTAATATCGCAAAAGCTATACGCAAAGAACATAAAGCATTAAAAGATATTTTGGAGCTTCACAACATTGATGGTGTCATTTCAGATAATAGATTAGGATTGTATACCTCAAAAGTACCTACTGTTTTTATAACGCATCAATTACAAGTATTAAGCGGTAAGACTACAGGTATTGCCACCTTTTTACACAAACGTTTTATACAACGTTTTGACGAGTGCTGGGTGCCAGATTACGAAGGAAGCACAAACTTAAGTGGCATACTAGGACATCCAAAACAAACAAAACTCCCTGTAAAATACATAGGTCCATTGAGTAGAATGGAAAAGAAAGCATTACCTACTCGTTATGATATTCTTGTTATTTTATCTGGCCCAGAACCTCAACGCTCTATACTAGAAACAATATTACTAGCAGAGTTAAAAAAATACAATGGTGCTGTTTTACTAGTAAGAGGAGTGGTAGAAGAAGAGGAAATTAGAAAAAAGAAAAAAAACATAGAGATTGTAAACTTCTTAACCTCAGACAGTCTCGCCAAAGCAATTAATAGTGCTGACTGCATCATTTCACGATCTGGCTATACCTCTATTATGGATCTTGCAGCTTTACAAAAGAAAGTATTTTTTATTCCAACACCTGGACAAACAGAACAAGAATACCTAGCTAAAAGATTAAAAGAAAAAGGTATCGCTCCTTATTCAAAACAAGAAAGTTTCAAGGTAAAAGATCTTGCTAAACTAAGTGTTTACAAGGGGTTTGAACAACCTAAAGAAGCTATTAACTTAAGGCAATTTTTCAGCCTTTTCAAGGGTGAACGAAAACTCAGATCCAACGCCAAATTCGCTTTCAACATAGATCTTCTCATCATGCGCTTCAATAATATGCTTGACAATAGAAAGGCCTAACCCTGAACCGCCCACTTTACGATTTCCAGATTTATCCACACGATAAAAACGCTCAAAAAGACGTGGTATATGTTCGCTTTCTATTCCTTCACCATTATCTGTGACACGAATAAGTACTTTATTCTGGATTAAGTCCTGTATACTTACCTCTGTAGTACCATCATTTTTACCGTACTTAACAGAATTTTCTATAATATTTGTCAATAATTGCTGAATACGCTCTTCGTCAGCATTTACCAGAATAGGCTCTTCATAATCAACATCAAAAGTTAAGGTAACATTCTTTTTTGCGGCTTTCATTTCCAACAACTCAAATGTACTTTTTACTAGTGCTACAATATCAAAATAAGTATAATTAAGATTTAAATCCCCTACTTCTAATTTCGTAATCATATCTAAATCATTCACCAAATAGATAAGACGTTCTACTCCTTTATCTGCCCGTTGTAAATATTTTTTTCGCACTGACTTATCTTTAATAGCTCCATCTAGTAATGTGAGGATATAACTTTGTACAGTAAACAAAGGCGTTTTGAGCTCATGCGCCACATTTCCTAAAAAATCTTTACGATATTCATCCTTAATCCTAAGAGACTCTATCTCTAATTTTTTACGTGTTGCATAACGCCCTACCTCATCTGTGAGTGATTTTAAGTCTGTTGTAATTCTACCAGGCTTCAGATCGGCATCTTCCAGCAATGTTACTTCATCATATATATTTTTCACCCTTTGATAAATAAATATCTTGGTGCGATAGTAGATAATAACAAAAAGAAAAACAAAGCAAAAAACAGCAACTATAGCAATTAGACCCCAGTCTATACTACCTTGCCAATATCCAATACCTACTAGTATTCCTAAAAAAAAGAGCGTTACATAAAGTGCTGTAACTATGGAAAAACCGTATGACCTTCTAAAGTCGTCTGTCATTAAACTACAAATTTATACCCTACTCCTTTTATTGTTTTAAAAG
This sequence comes from uncultured Dokdonia sp., assembly GCF_947492815.1. Classification (GTDB taxonomy): domain Bacteria; phylum Bacteroidota; class Bacteroidia; order Flavobacteriales; family Flavobacteriaceae; genus Dokdonia. The sequence goes on along the minus strand of NZ_CANLOB010000002.1, from coordinate 341,852 downwards.
ATTCGTCGCCTATTTTTTCTCTCAACTTACGAATATGAACATCGATAGTACGACCACCTACAACAACTTCATTACCCCACACTCTATCTAAGATATCTTCTCTTTTGAAAACTTTCCCAGGTTTTGATGCTAATAAAGAAAGTAATTCAAATTCTTTTCTAGGCAGTACAATCTCTTCTTTCCCTTTTACAATTTTATACTCTTCTCTATCTATTACAATATGCCCTACCTTAATAACTTCAGAAGACTCATCTTTCTCCTTTAATCTACGTAATAAAGCTTTCACCTTACTGATAAGCACTTTTGGCTTAATAGGTTTTGTAATATAATCATCTGCGCCTGCATCAAATCCAGCAACTTGAGAGTAATCTTCTCCTCGTGCAGTAAAAAAAGTAATGATGGTATCAGAAAGGTCTGGATTTTTACGCAATAACTCACACGCTTCAATTCCATCCATCTCTGGCATCATTACATCTAGTATGACAAGATGTGGTTTGTGTTTCTTACCTAATTTAACCGCTTCTACACCATTAGATCCTGTAATTACATTATATCCTTCATTAGACAAGTTATATCCTACAATTTCTAAGATATCTGGCTCATCATCTACTAATAATATTTTGATGTCTTTATTCTTCATGAGTGTATCACGATTTAATGTTATAAATATACTTATTATATATTCTTTATTAAATCACTAAAGTAATTTATTCTTCACGTTACGTAGATACTATCAATATTAAGAATGGGTTAAATATTTACGCTTTCGCGAAAGCAAAAACAGCTCCCACTATTACATTTTGTATTTTTGCACCTTATTACTAAACTAATTAATGATTATGAAAAAAATTACTCTTTTAATTGCATTATTCATCTCTTGCCTTTCTTTTGGACAGGTAGTGATCAATGAAGTCGATGCAGATCAATCAGGAACAGACACCATGGAGTTTGTCGAGCTCTTTTCTGAGACGCCAAACCAATCACTTGACGGTCTTGTTCTTGTTCTTTTTAATGGATCTGATGATGCTAGCTATAATGCAATAGATTTAACAGGTTTTTCTACAGATGCCAATGGGTTTTTTATTGTAGGAGGTGATGAGGTTATGGGCGCAGACATTATGATAGGTGCTAATAATACCATTCAAAACGGAGCTGATGCCGTAGGAGTTTACACAGGAAACATTGATGATTTTCCAAATGACACGCCTGCAACAACTGCAAACCTTGTAGACGCTATCGTTTACGGAACAAATGATGCTGATGACACAGATCTTTTAGCTGCATTAGGTGAGACAGTACAGTACAATGAAGATAATGTAGATGCAGATGTAGAATCATTACAACGTCGTGATGATGGTACTTACTGTACAGCAACCCCTACATTACGCGCAACAAACGGATGTTCTGCATGTACACTTTCTTTCAGTTTTAATGATTCAACGTGTGATGATGTAACAGACGGACAAGATGGTGTTACTTATTTAGTAGATTTTACTGGAGGTGGTGCAGAAATGGTAACATTAGCACTTGATGGAACTTCAGGAACTATTGGAGGAGATGATCCTAGCTCAGATGCTACCGGAACTATCTCTATAAATGTAAGCGAAGGCGTAGATTTTGCTTTAACAGCTACAGGTACCACATGCGATGTATCTATCGATTTATTTGCTGTAAACTGTATCCCAACTTCTGAAGTAGCAACGATCGCTGAGCTTAGAGCAGGTGTAGAAGGTGTAGAATACTTACTTACTGGAGAAGCCGTACTTACATTTCAACAAAGTTTTAGAAATCAAAAATTTATCGAAGATGCAACAGGAGCAATTCTTATAGATGACTCTGCAGGTACAATTACCACGATGTACACGATTGGAGACGGAATCACTGGAATATTAGGAACACTAGGTTCTTTTAATGGAATGACACAATTTGTTCCTTCTGAAGATCCTGGAGCAGCTTCTTCAAACGGAAATGCAGTTGTACCACAAATGGTTACAATCACAGCACTTAATGCAAATCCAAATGACTTTGAATCTGAGTATGTACAATTAGCAGATCTTACTGTAGACAATTCTGCAAACATGACATGGGTAACAGGTACAGAATATCCAATCTCAAATACAGATGGAGATTACGTATTCAGAACTTCATTTTTTGACGCTGACTATATTGGAGAAAACGTTCCTACAGAGGCTACCATTGCTGGTATCATCACAGAGCGTAACAACGGAGATTACTTTATTACTGCTCGTGACTTAAATGATATAGAAAACACATCATCTTGTACATTAATATTAGATACAGCAGTAGCTACTTGCGACACTGAAACATCTGGTCAAGACGGAACAACAATCACTATAGACTACACAGGTGGTGGTAACGAAACATACAATCTAGAAGTTATAGGAGGAGGAGCAATCTCTGGAGACAATCCTTCTACAGTTGCAGAAGGTACCATTACTATTATTGCAGTGTCTGAAGCGACTACTGTAACGCTTGAAATCACAAGCCCTAACTGTAATATCGCTGTAGATATTACAACACCTGCTTGTGAGGAAACTCCTGAAGTTGCTACTATTGCAGAATTAAGAGCACAAACTGAAGGTGAAGAGTTTGTCTTAAGTGCAGAAGCTATCTTAACGTTCCAACAAACACAACGTAACCAAAAATGGATCGAAGATGCTACTGGAGCTATCGTAATTGATGATCCTGCTGGAGTTATCACAACTACCTATACAATAGGAGACGGAATCACAGGAATAAGAGGTACATTAGGTTCTTTTAGTGGGCTTCTACAATTCTCTCCATCTCAAGATCCTGGAGCAGCTACGTCTACTGGAAATGATATCACACCACAAGTGGTATCTATTACAGATCTTAATGCAGATGGTGAAGCATACGAGTCTGAGTATATCGCAATCGCAGGGGTTACCGTAACAAACACAACAGGAGATACCAACTGGCTTATGGATACAAACTATGATATCACAAACACAGATGGTACGTTTACTTTACGTACTAACTTTGATGAAGCTGATTACGTAGTAAACCCTGACGCAGTACCTACTACTGAAATAAATATAGCAGGTCTTGTTGGGCAGTTTAATGATACATATCAAATCACACCAAGATTTGCTGCAGATATCGACATCACACTTTCCGTAGGAGAAAACAGCATTGATGGATTATCTATCTACCCTAATCCTGCACAAGATGTTGTAACAATTACAACAGCCTCTAATACTCAAAAAGAAGTAACTGTATTTGACATCACAGGAAAACTAGTACTACGTACTACCACAATAAATACCATTAATGTACAAACACTAGAAACAGGAATCTATTTAATGACTATTAAAGAGAATGATGCGACAGCAACAGCAAAGTTGATCGTAAGATAATCTCATAATCATTATAGCATTTTAAAAAAGCGCTCTTTTGAAAGGGCGCTTTTTGTTTTATATAGATATTTATATTCAACAGGGATTAATACCTTTGTTTTAAATTAAGCATATGAAATATCAAGATATTTTTGCCATACAAACTCCTCAAGAATTTGAGCAAAAAGCACTTGAAGTATTTCAATATCAATTTGAACACAATACAATATATCGTTCTTTTTGTGATCTTCTTTACAAACACCCAAGTGATATAAAACAAATAGAAGACATCCCATTCTTACCTATTTCATTTTTCAAATCACACGAAGTGGTGTCTTCTCAAAAAACAACAGAAGCTACTTTTACAAGTAGCGGTACCACAGGGAGTACTACAAGTAAACATTATGTAAAAGATCTTGCTATATATGAAACAAGCTTTCTAAAAGGGTTTACTCAGTTTTACGGAAACATAGAAGATTATGTTGTTCTAGCTTTATTGCCTTCATATCTTGAACGTACAGGATCTTCATTAGTATATATGGTAGATCATCTTATGAAAGCAAGTAAACATGAAGACAGTGGGTTTTATCTTAATAATTATTTCGCTTTAAGCGAAAAATTAAAAAGCCTAGACTCCTCTGGACAAAAAGTACTTCTCATAGGAGTTAGTTTTGCGCTATTAGATCTTATTGAAACATATACTTTTTCTTTACAAAATACCATCATCATGGAAACGGGTGGTATGAAAGGAAAGCGAAAAGAAATGATACGAGAAGAACTTCATGAAGTACTTTCTAAAGGTTTTGGAGTCTCAGAAATACATAGCGAATATGGAATGACAGAACTCCTATCACAAGCATATTCAAAAGGCAAAGGACTATTTACAACACCCCCATGGATGAAAATAATAGCCCGAGATCCAGAAGACCCATTTACCATATTTTCTAATTCAAGAACAGGAGGGCTCAACATTATAGATCTAGCTAATATTCATTCATGTGCTTTTATAGCAACACAAGATTTAGGAACTACATATCAAGACGGCACTTTTTCTATTGTAGGCAGATTCGATAATTCTGATATTCGAGGATGCAACCTCATGGTCCTTTAACATTCAAGCACTACCTCGAGACAAGTCTAACAGGCATTTATACCAAACTGAATTTTAATTTCGAGGCAAGCCTCGGAGTATTGAACCTTTTAGCAATATCAATAAAATATTATAATTATGTTAAAAATGTAATGTTATACATTTTTAACGACCTAACGTTTGTAAAGTTTATATAGTAAAGAATTTTAAAATAAATAAAATGTCTTTGTAAGTTTTTAAACTTTAGAACAACAAATAAATAGTATTAAAGAAAGTATAATTACTAAATACTTTAATAAAAAAGAATTATAACATCACAAGTAGTTACTACTTGAAAATATAAAATTAGAAAATATTCATAATTGATTGGTTAGTTAGTTAGAAAACCCTAGTAGAGCATCTTGCCACTAGGGTTTTTGTTTTTTATGTATTTTTGATAATACCATCTCCATTAAACAGAACTTAAACTAGGTCTTAAAAAATAAATAAGGAACAATTGACAATTTTCTGTAAGCTTATTTAAAAACACCGACTGAGTCCTTGTAATACATCAACAATAAAGACGTACTCATGAAAAAATCATTCATCATATTAATAGGATTACTACTTGTTGGAGTTTCAATTCAAGCACAACAAACAGACTATTACCTTAAAAAAGGATACGTTGCAGAAGGATACGACGTCACTGAATACTTTAATAATAAAGCAGTAGAAGGCGATAAAAAATTTACAACAGAATATGACGGAGTCAAATTCAAGTTTGTAAGTCAGGCAAATCTTGATAAGTTCAAGGCAAATCCCAGCAAATATGTTCCTCAATATGGTGGATATTGTGCATATGCAGTAGCCGACAAAGGAAAAAAAATAAGTGTTGATCCAAAAACATTTGAAATAAGAGACGGCAAATTGTACCTCTTTTATAATTCTTGGGGAGTAAATACACTAGAAAAGTGGCAAGAAGAAGGTCCAGAAAAATTAAGAGGGCAAGCAGATGCTGCTTGGAGTAAAGTAAAACATAATAAATAGAAGATATTCATAATTGATTGGTTAGTTAGTTAGAAAACCCTAGTAGCGCATCTTGCCACTAGGGTTTTTACATGCACACACTTTACTTTATAACATATTGAATTCTATTCAATTTTACATCGTTGTCAAAAACCGAATTCCAAATCAAGTTTCAAAAAAGGATCTAACTTATAATTATTTAGATACCTAAGTAAGTATACAACTCAATTTAAATGATTTTAATTTTGTCAAAAAAAATATTTTTTAGAAAAATTGACATTTATATGTAAGTATCTATTTTTATCTCGACCTAGTGCTTATAAAATTAATAATCAACACTATAAAAGCACTAAGATGAAAAAATTAACCATACTAATAACAACAATACTCATCAGTTTATCTTCACAAGCACAGCAAATTGACTATTACTTAGACAGTGGATATATTGCCGAAGGATATGATGTTACTGAATATTTTAACAACAAAACTGTAGAAGGAAGCAAAAGCTATGTAACCACCCATGACGGCGCAAAATATAAATTTACTTCACAAGCCAACTTAGACACCTTTAAAGCAAATCCTGATAAATATGTTCCTCAATATGGTGGGTATTGTGCATATGCACTAGCTACGAACGGAAAGAAAGTAGATGCAGATCCAGAAACCTTCGAAATAAGAGATGGAAAATTATATATGTTCTATAACTCTTGGGGAAAAAACACCTTAAAAAGTTGGAAAAAAGAAGGACCATCTACATTAAAGCCCAAAGCAGATAGAAACTGGGAAAACGTAAAATACAAAAGTTAGTTTTTCACCCCTGCAAACCAGAACAGCCCATCAGTTTAAAATCTAATGGGCTGTTCGCTTTTCATATAAAATATTGTTTTAAACAACTTTTATCAGGAATTTATTTCTCTTTCCTCTTTGCAACAAAACAAAACGATTATTAATCAAATGCTCTTTTGTAATTTTAAAATCTTCAGTAACTTTTTCTTTATTTACAGATACTGAATTTTCCTTAAGCGCACGTCTTGCCTCTCCGTTTGAATTTAAAAATCCTGTCTTTTCTGCAAGTGCCCCAATCATATCAAGACCATCAGCAATTTCTGAGGTAGCAACCTCAGCTTGAGGAACTCCATCAAAAACATCTAAAAACGTAGCTTCATCTAATGCTTTTAAATCATCTCCCGTAGATTTTCCAAAAAGAATATTAGATGCTTTTACTGCATTTTCTAAAGCTTCTTCACTATGTACTGTAACCGTTACTTCCTCTGCTAATTTTTTCTGAAGTGCACGTTGGTGTGGCGCTTCTTTATGCACTTCAATAAGCGCCTCAATCTCTTCCTGGTTTAAAAATGTAAAAATCTTGATATACTTTTCAGCATCTTCATCACTTGTATTTAACCAATATTGATAAAACTTATACGGAGAAGTACGTTTTGCGTCTAGCCATACATTCCCTCCTTCACTTTTACCAAATTTACTTCCATCAGATTTTGTAATCAAAGGACACGTAAGCGCATACCCTTTTCCTCCACCTATACGACGTATTAATTCTGTTCCTGTGGTTATATTACCCCATTGATCACTTCCTCCCATTTGAAGTGAGCAATCATTATTTTGATACAAATGCAAGAAATCATACCCTTGTACTAGCTGATATGTAAACTCCGTAAAAGACATTCCATCGGCTGATTCTCCTGATAAACGATTCTTTACAGAATCTTTTGCCATCATATAATTAACCGTAATATGCTTTCCAACATCACGGATAAAATCTAAAAATGAAAATTCTTTCATCCAGTCATAATTATTAACCATGACCGCTTCATTTTCTGCACCTGATGTAAAATCTAAAAACTGCGACAATTGCGCACGTACACATTCTTGATTATGACGAAGTGTTTTCTCATCTAACAAATTACGCTCTGAAGATTTTCCTGAAGGATCCCCAATCATACCAGTAGCACCACCTACAAGGGCTACAGGTCTGTGTCCTGCTCTTTGAAAATGCGCAAGTAACATTATGGGAACTAAATTTCCTATATGCAAAGAATCTGCTGTTGGATCAAACCCTACATAAGCACTTCGCATTGCTTCCATAAGGTGTTCTTCTGTATTAGGCATCGCATCATGCACCATACCTCTCCATTGCAATTCTTGAACAAAATTTTTACTCATTGAAATTTCTTTTTGAAGATGCAAATATAAAAATTAAAGTGGCGTTATTGGGGTACTTGGACAGAGTAGATTATATTTATACTCATGATTTTAGTTACTGGAGGCACAGGACTCGTTGGAATGCATTTATTACTTGCCCTTACGCAAGAAAACAAACCTGTGCGCGCGACGTTCAGATCTTTGGAAAAAGTAAAAGAAGTCGAAGCTTTTTTTGCTTTCGCGAAAGCGGAAAAACAATTTAAACCCATAGATTGGATACAAGCAGACATCACAGACATACCTTCCTTAGAACTGGCATTTAAAGATATCACATATGTATATCACTGTGCAGCACTCATCTCATTTGATCCTTATGATTTTCAAAAACTACTAAAAACAAATGTTGAAGGAACTGCTAATGTTGTGAATTTATGCATAGCAAATCAAATAGAAAAATTATGCTACTTAAGTTCTATTGCTGCATTGAGCAAGTTACCAAACAATCCTATTAATGAAGAAAATATCTGGGATCCTAATGAAGCCAACTCTGTATATGGCATTTCAAAATATGGCGCCGAGATGGAGGTTTGGCGAGGCACACAAGAGGGATTAAAGGCCATTATCTTTAATCCTGTCATCATTTTAGGGGAAGGAGATTATACAAAAGGCAGTGGTGTATTATGCAACTATGCACTAAAAGAAAAAAAGTTTTATTCAAAAGGAAGCAATGGTTTCATAGATGTAAAAGATGTTGTAACGCTTATGATAAAAGGCCTTAACAGCACCATAACAAAAGAACGTTATATTCTGGTAGGAGAAAACACTTCTTACAAAGATATCTTACATCGCATGGCACAACAGTTTTCTAAAAGACCTCCTAAAAAACCACTTTCCAATGGCATTCTTACTATACTTATTCTAGGGGATCGTTTTATAGGATTATTTACTCGTAAGCGAAAAATCACCCGCATCAGTGCTGCCTCTATTCAAGACACTAAAGTCTTTAGCTCAGAAAAAGCAAAACAACAATTATCATACATTCCCACCCCTATAGATGAGACATTAAAAAGAATACAACATCACATAGCCACTACAAAGAATCTATAAGAATTTCTTTAGATACTCTAACAGGATTACGGGAAGTACGAGGTTTTTCTTTTTTACCTGCAATACTATCTGCTCTTTTAATGCTATCTTTTTCTCGTTGTATTTCTTTTGCTCGTAACGTACGTAAAGAGTCCTTCACCTTCTTTTCTATTTTTGCTAGAGAGTCATAATTAGAAAATTCTACATCTACTCGTTTCTGAATAGATTCATACATTTCTTTATATAATTCGATATCTGAAGCGTAGTAAGAAACACTATTTGCATATTGCAAACTATCGATATCAAACTTTTCAAAAATATACGTTTCAGGATTTACATCATACTTGCTCAAGCTTTTCATATCATAACTCCTCGCTCCATTCATGACAGATATCTCATAAATAATGGCTTCCATTTTAGACCTCTCTATAAGGTTTGTTGGCTTTTCTACAGGTGGGATATCCTGACAGCCTATGACAAACAACCCAAAAAGTATGTATGCAAATGATCTCATTATCTATCAAAAGTTAATCGCTCTCCAAAAGTATCTTCATACACTTTAAAATTCTTATATGCCAATCTACCATTTACAAAAGTATGTGTAATACGTGATTTAAAAGTTGTTCCTTCAAAAGGAGACCAACCACATTTATATAAGATATTTTCCTTTTGTACTGTCCAAGGTGCATTCAAATCTACAAGCACTAAATCTGCCTTATACCCTTCTCTTATATATCCTCGTTTTTCTACTTGAAATAAAATAGCAGGGTTATGACACATCTTTTCGACAATTTTTTCTAAAGTAATACGTCCCTGATGATAAAACTCTAACATCGCAGGTAATGCATGCTGTACCAAAGGTCCTCCACTAGGTGCTTTTGTATATACTTGATCTTTTTCCTCCAATGTATGAGGCGCATGATCTGTTGCGATCACATCTATTCTATCATCTAATAGCGCTTTAAAAAGCTCATCCCTATCAGCTGCTGTTTTTACAGCAGGGTTCCATTTAATATGCGTCCCTTTATCTTCATAATCTTGGTCTGAAAACCACAAATGATGAATACACACTTCAGAAGTAACCTTCTTTTTTTCTAATGGAATTGTATTATCAAAGAGATGTGTTTCTTTAGCCGTAGAAAGATGGAACACATGTAAATTGGCTCCTGTCTTTTTTGCAAGTTCTATAGCTTTAGAAGAAGAAATATAACACGCGTCTTCACTACGAATAATTGGGTGCAAATGAATAGGAATATCATCTCCGTAACGTTCTGTATAAATCGCCAGATTATCTTTGATAGTCCCTTCATCTTCACAATGTACCGAAATCCTCAAGTCTGTAGAAGAAAATATTTTTTCTAACACCTCTTCATTATCTACAAGCATGTTTCCGGTAGAACTTCCTAAAAATAATTTAAGTCCTGCAACATTTTTCTTATCGACTTTAAGAATCTCCTCCAAATTATCATTAGTTCCCCCAAACATAAAAGAATAATTTGCATGAGCATTCTCTTTAGCAATTGCAAATTTCTCTTCTAACTTTTCAATCGTAGTGGTTTGCGGGCTTGTATTAGGCATTTCCATAAAAGAAGTAATCCCTCCTGCAACTGCTGCTCTAGATTCACTTTTAATATCTGCCTTATGCGTAAGACCTGGCTCCCTAAAGTGCACCTGATCATCTATAATGCCTGGTAATAAATATTTTCCTTCGGCATCAAAAACATGTACATCTGAAGATTTTGCACTTATACTCTCTCCTATTTCCTGAATAATTCCATGATGCACAAGGATATCCCCATGTGTAATAGTACCTTCATTTACTATGTGTACATCTTTTATTAATATTTTTTCCATATCAGTTTTTCCCCTTAAAAAGATGGTTTAATCGTAATCGTATTACTCCAAAAACAGCTTCTGAAATAATTCCTTTGCTCATTTTACTTTGTCCTTTTGTCCGATCTGTAAAAACAACCGGTATCTCTGCAATAGTAAACTTTTTAATATACGCTTTATATTTCATTTCTATTTGAAATGCATATCCTACAAAACGAATTTTATCTAGGTTTATGGCTTTAAGTACTTCTTTTCTATAACAAATAAAACCTGCTGTTGTATCATGTATATCCATGCCCGTTATTAAACGAACATATTTTGAAGCTCCCCAAGAAAGCAACACCCTACCCATAGGCCAATTTACAACATTCACCCCAGTTACATAACGAGACCCTATAGCGACATCTGCTTGATTTTTTGCACACGCATTATACAATCGAATGAGATCATTTGGATTATGCGAAAAATCAGCATCCATTTCAAAAATATAATCATATTCCCTAGTCAATGCCCATTTAAACCCTGCAATATACGCTGTGCCTAATCCAAGTTTCTTTTCTCGTTCTAAAATAAACAACCGGTCTTTATAATCCAGCTGCAAGTCTTTTATCTTACTAGCAGTGCCATCTGGTGACCCATCATCTACAACTAGAATATCAAAAGCACGTTGCAATGCAAAGATATTACGCACGAGTCGTTCTATATTTTCAATTTCATTATATGTAGGTATAACTACTAAAGCGTTTGCCATGAACTATTGCTTTCGGCAAATGTACTTATTTTCTAGGTGTAGAAAATATGAAGTTGGTGGCTTTTACAGGTATTTTATGGTATTTTTAACGCATCTTAAACTATACTATTGGAAACCACCTTAAAGACAATCATTAATAAAGACTGGATTACACTACTTTTAGTACTCTCTTTTTTAGCACTCGTTATAGGGAAATTTTTTTATGCACAACAATTTCAAGGACTCCTCCCATTTCTAGGTTCAGACAAATATGCTTCTAGAGCAAAAGAAAAAAAATCATTCCACCCTTTTACAATACTTTTATCCATACATCAAATCACCATACTATCTTTATTTCTCTTTTTATGGTATGCCATATCCTTAGGAAAAGAATACACACAATTACCTGATTTATACCTCAAAATACTTATTGGATATTTAACTTTCGAGGTAATAAAGACCCTTATCGATAAAATAATTGGATATTTATTAAATATTCAAGGGGTCATGCAGCTCTATATAAGCAGGAGGCTACATTTTAAAAATATGTTAAGTATTCTTGTCTTAGCCCTTTGCTTTTATGTAGTTTATAGTGATTTTGTTACCGTTCAACTCCTACAAGTAAGTCTATGGTCAATTATTGGATTATACTTCATTTCACTCGCTATAACAATAAGTAAATATCAAGATCAAATTCTTTCGCTTCCGTCTTATTTTATTTTGTATTTTTGCACTCTCGAAATAGCACCCTACTATATTTTGTATCATATAGCTACATAAATAGATAGGGTTTTAGAAAAAGAGCATCTATGAAAGTGAAAACTATTTTAGTCTCACAACCTAAGCCAAAGGTTGAAAACTCGCCGTACTTTGAACTAGAACAAAGACAACGCGTAAAGATAGATTTCATTCCATTTATTCATGTGGAAGGAGTCTCTAGCAAAGAGGTTCGGTTACAAAAAGTAGATCTAAATGACTACACTGCCATTATCCTAACAAGTCGTAATGCTGTAGATCATTTCTTTAGAATCGCAGAAGAAATGCGTTTTAAAGTGCCAGATACTATGAAGTATTTCTGCCAAAGTGAAGCTGTAGCCTTTTATTTGCAAAAATATGTCGTATACCGTAAGCGTAAAATCTATGTAGGGAAACGCACATTTGTAGAAATGACACCACTTATCAAGAAACATAAAACTGAAAAGTTCTTATTACCTTCTTCAGATAAATTAAAAGCTATCGTCCCACAAACATTGGATGAATTAGGTGTAAACTGGAAACAATCTATATTTTACAAAACAGTCGTAAGCGATTTATCTAACTTAGAAAATGTATTTTATGATATCCTTGTATTCTTTAGTCCTAGCGGCATAGAATCATTGCTTCATAATTTCCCAAATTTTAAGCAAAACGATACACGTATCGCCGTTTTTGGAAACACAACGATAAAAGCAGCCGAGAAAGCAGGTCTTAAAATTAATATTCAAGCACCTACACCACAGACTCCGTCTATGACAATGGCTTTAGAAAAATACATTAAAGAGGTTAATAAGAAATAACCTTTTTTTACCCATAATAAACCCACAAGATTATATGTTGTGGGTTTTTTTATACGCTTTCGCGAAATCGAGCTTGCGAGATTCACGACCAAAAGGGAGAGCGTAGCGTTAAAGCGCATACACAGTTACCAAAAAATAACAGGAGATAGCTGGTAACACAGGATATCTTCCTATTTTTGCAACCAAGCAAAAACCTCTGGGATATCCCGTAAGGCGTTTGCTAAAACTAATTTTTTGATTTCGAAATAAACCTCGAAACATTTGAATCTCGACAATCGAGTAAAAAGTACCAAATACATGTACAGAAGTCACAACAACGGAAGCCTAAGAGCAAGCGATATTAATACAGAAGTTACCCTATCAGGATGGGTTCAAAAATCTAGAGACAAAGGATTTATGATCTGGGTAGATTTACGTGATCGCTATGGAATCACACAGCTTATTTTTGATGAAGAGCGCACTTCAAAAGACATTATGGAACAAGCGCGCACCTTAGGAAGAGAGTTTGTCATCCAAGTAAAAGGAGCTGTTATTGAACGCGCTTCTAAAAATCCTAATATCCCTACAGGAGATATTGAGATTTTAGTATCAGAGCTTACTGTTCTTAATGAAGCACTAACACCTCCTTTCACTATTGAAGATGAAACTGATGGAGGTGAAGATGTACGCATGAAGTACCGATACTTAGACATACGAAGAAACCCTGTTAAAGACAGTTTAATCTTTCGCCATAAAGTAGCTATGGAAGTACGAAAGTATCTTTCTAATGAAGATTTTATAGAAGTAGAAACACCTTACTTAATCAAATCTACACCAGAAGGAGCTCGTGATTTTGTAGTACCTTCTCGTATGAATGAAGGACAGTTTTACGCCTTACCACAATCACCACAAACGTTTAAACAACTCCTTATGGTAGGAGGAATGGATAAATACTTCCAGATTGTAAAATGTTTTAGAGATGAAGATTTAAGAGCAGATCGCCAACCTGAGTTCACACAAATAGACTGCGAAATGGCTTTTGTAGAGCAAGAAGACATTTTAAATATTTTTGAAGGACTAACACGTCACCTACTCAAAGAAGTAAATGGTGTTGATGTAGAGAAATTTCCTAGAATGTTATATGATGATGCGATGCGTTTATATGGAAATGACAAGCCAGACATACGTTTCGGGATGGAATTTGGGGAATTAAACGAGGTTGCACAACACAAAGATTTTAAAGTCTTTAATAGCGCTGAACTTGTAGTAGGTATTGCAGTACCTGGCGGAAACAGTCATACCAGAAAAGAAATAGACAAGCTTATAGACTGGGTAAAACGTCCACAAGTAGGTGCATTAGGTATGGTATATGCTCGTTGCAATGACGATGGCTCTTACAAATCTTCTGTAGACAAGTTTTACGATCAAGAAGACCTTGCTAAATGGGCAGAAGTAACTGGAGCAAAACCAGGAGATCTTATCTGCGTACTATCTGGAGACACCAACAAAGTAAGAGCACAACTAAGCGCCTTACGTATGGAATTAGCAGAAAGACTAGGACTTAGAGACCCTAAGGTATTTGCACCTTTATGGGTCATTGATTTTCCACTACTAGAACTCGATGAAGAAACTGGCCATTACCACGCAATGCACCACCCATTCACCTCTCCAAAACCAGGACAAATAGAATTACTCGCTACCGATCCGGGCGCTGTAAAAGCAAATGCATATGACCTTGTCCTAAATGGAAACGAAATAGGTGGAGGATCTATCAGAATACATGATAAAAAGACACAGGCACTAATGTTTGATTACTTAGGATTCACTCCTGAGGAAGCAAAAGCACAATTTGGTTTCTTAATGGATGCTTTCCAATATGGAGCACCTCCACATGGTGGATTAGCATTTGGACTTGATAGACTTGTAGCAATATTAGGAGGTCAAGAAACTATACGAGATTTTATTGCCTTCCCTAAAAATAACAGTGGACGTGACGTCATGATTGACGCTCCAGCAGCCATTGATGAAGATCAACTTAAAGAATTACACCTAAAAGTACATGCATAAAACAAGGCGAATCTTTATTATTATCTTATTTTTTGCTCTAATAGGGCTGTTTGCCTTTGGATATTACTACACATCTCAAGAAGGCCAAGAAATTCTGGGTAATAAATTAATAGGTTTTGCGCTTGCAGGTGGTTTTTTCGTACTCATGCCCCTGTTTATCTACCATCGATGGAAAGACAAAAATATACACGATTACATGCTTACCAAGGAGAATATTCTTAAAATGAAGGAATTTAATGACTCAAAAGAGCGCTGAATCCCATTAGTTTACAAAAATAAAACGGTTTGAAAACAATATGTTAAAAATTAAAGCGTAAGTTTGTACTTTATTAATATTTTTATTTTTTATAATGGAAGGAACAGTTAAATTTTTCAATGAGTCAAAAGGTTATGGTTTTATAACTAATGACGACACCGGTAAAGATATCTTTGTACACGTTACAGGTCTTAACGGAGAGACTATCTCTGAAGGTGATAAAGTTGAGTACGTAGAAGAAGAAGGAAGAAAAGGAATGACAGCTGCACAAGTACGTGTACTGTAATGATATAGATAATATCTTTTTACGATTATGAAAGCCTGCAATTGCAGGCTTTTTTATACCTTTAATTTAAATTACGTTTCTCTACAAAAAAGCGTTTTAAAAGACGTTCTCCTTGCTCAGCAAGTACGCCACCTTCTATTTTTGTTTTAGGATGCAACTTGGTTCCCATAGCCATACATCCGCGTTGCGCATCTGCAGCACCATAAACCACTCTATCTATCTGACTCCAATACAAAGCTCCTGCACACATTTGGCAAGGCTCTAATGTCACATACAACGTACACTTATGGAGGTATTTTCCCCCAAGATAATTTGCAGCAGCAGTAATAGCCTGCATTTCTGCATGAGCAGTAACATCTGTAAGACGCTCTGTAAGATTATGCGCTCTTGCTATGATAGTATTATTTGCTACCACAACAGCGCCTACAGGAATTTCCCCAAGCTCATAAGCTGTTTCAGCTTCCATGAGCGCTCGCTTCATAAAATAAGCATCATCAAAAGGTTCTATCATAGGAATGGAATTTCAATATTCAAAAATACAATATCAAGACGTACCTTTGTCATATGCTAGATCATATTGATAGTCCACACGCATTACGACAACTCACTATTGACCAATTACCTAAATTAAGTAAGGAATTACGTCAATTTATCATCACCATCCTCTCTACAAAAGAAGGACATCTAGGTGCTAGTTTAGGCGTCGTAGAGCTTACCATAGCATTACATTATGTATTCAACACTCCAGAAGACAAACTTATTTGGGATGTAGGGCATCAAGCATATGGGCATAAAATCCTAACAGAAAGAAAAGCTGTTTTTCATACCAATAGACAAAAAGGAGGTATTAGTGGGTTTCCTAAAATTTCTGAAAATGAATATGACACTTTTGGCGTAGGACATAGCAGCACTTCGATTTCTGCAGCATTAGGCATGGCTATTGCCGCCAATTTACAAGGCAAAAAAGAACAACAACACATTGCCGTAATAGGAGATGCTTCTATTGCCAGCGGCATGGCATTTGAAGGCTTAAATCACGCCGGTGTAACAGATGCGAATTTGCTTGTAATCTTAAATGACAACGCCATTGGCATTGACCCCAGTGTAGGTGCTTTAAAAAAATATCTTACAAATGTCAAAAAGGGAACTGCTAGAGAAGAAAATATTTTTGAAGCACTTAATTTTGATTATCACGGTCCTGTAGATGGCCATGACCTTCCTACACTTATAAAGACATTAAAAAAACTTCAAAAAACCAAAGGCCCAAAATTTCTTCATGTAATCACTACAAAGGGAAAAGGACTAGCACTAGCCGAAAAACACCAAGTAACCTATCACGCACCAGGAAAGTTTGACGCTATTACTGGAGAACGTCACCCAAAAGACACCACCAAACTACCCCCTAAATACCAAGATGTTTTTGGACATACGATCGTAGAGCTCGCAACAACCAATAAAAAAATTATTGGAATCACACCTGCAATGCCCACCGGCAGCTCTCTTAAATATATGATAAAGACATTCCCAGACCGCGCATTTGACGTAGGAATTGCTGAGCAACATGCCGTAACACTGTCTGCTGGAATGGCGACGCAAGGGATGATAGTGTTTTGCAATATCTACTCTACCTTTTTACAACGCGCATATGATCAAATTATACATGATGTAGCACTACAAAACTTACCTGTTATATTTTGTCTAGACAGAGCAGGGCTTGTAGGTCAAGATGGCCCCACACATCACGGTGCTTTTGATCTAGCATACCTCAATTGTGTGCCAAACATGATCATCTACGCCCCAAAAGACGAGATAACACTTCGTAATATTATGTACACTGCCCAATTAGGGCTACCACATCCTATTGCCATACGATATCCTAGAGGCAGGGGTGTTACCATCAACTGGAAACAACCATTCCAAAAGATTGCTATCGGCAAAGGACAGCACATTCAACAAGGAGAACGTATTGCCATCCTCTGTATAGGAACTACAATACACAATGCCATAGAAGCCACTCAGAATAAGCCATACACTGTTAGTATCTACGATATGGGATTCTTAAAACCCCTTGACACAATGCTTCTTGATAGAATTTTTAAAACATATGAAATTATCATCACACTAGAAGATGGAACCATTAAAGGCGGTTTAGGAAGTAGTGTTACTGATTACGCTTTCGCGAAAGCGTATAAAGGCACCATCAAATCACTTGGAGTACCAGACAAATTTATAACGCATGGTACTACAGAAGAACTTCAAGAAGAGATTGGCATCTCACCCAAAGGAATCACTACCGAAATT
This sequence comes from uncultured Dokdonia sp., assembly GCF_947492815.1. Classification (GTDB taxonomy): domain Bacteria; phylum Bacteroidota; class Bacteroidia; order Flavobacteriales; family Flavobacteriaceae; genus Dokdonia. Next base: position 324,126 of record NZ_CANLOB010000002.1, on the reverse strand, counting down.
GAGAAATATATCGCATAAAAAAAGGCTGGTTTAAAAACCAGCCTTTTTCATATATGTTGATCTACTTTACTTACTCAATGATAAGCTTAGTAGTATAACTATTACTATCTCCAGTAATATTCATAATATATACTCCTCTAGATAATCCAGCTGCATTTACAGATACATTACCTTCAAGAGTTGCAGGCTTGTTATACACTTCTCTACCGTTGATGTCGTAGATACGTATTTGTCCATCTCCAAATGCACCAGCAATACTTACTGTAATCTCTCCGTTTGAAGGATTCGGGAATACACTAAATACAGAATCTAACGAATTCTCATCTACACTAAGTGAAGAACAATCTTCAAGAACATCTTCAGGAAGGTCAAATGCCTCTACTTGATCAAATCTATTATTAGAACTTCCTTGTTCTGCACTAAATCCTAATCCACGAGTAGCGAATACATTCCAAATTGTACATCTAGCAAAATCCTTCTGACCCTCTGGAATAAGATCATTAATAGCTACAGCAGCAATAATAGCATCTCTACCATCTATAAAACCAGGACTACATGGCTGTAATTTTAAACCATCTATCACTAATTGCATTGCGATATTATTTCCTCCAGTTCCATTATAAAAATCATCATCAAAACCATACTCATCAATAAACGCCCATGTCATATCCCATAACATTGTTGCCCATACTGTACCAATACCGTGTGGTTGAGATATATTTGGATTATTTACATCATCATAGGTTAATGCATTTACAGAAAAATCAACACTGTATCTAGCAGGACGTATTCCTAAACCTGTAATAGGCTGATTAATCGCGTAGGTTCCAATACCTCTTCCTTCTTCTGCAGTATCATCTGCAGTCATAGTAAGCATTAATCCAACATAATCAGACCATCCTTCTCCCATTTGCTCTGCATTAGATAAACATCCAGAGTTAAAACGACCTCCTGTTAAACGGTTAGAAATACCGTGACCGTACTCATGACCAATGATTAAGTTATCTAAATCTCCATCGATACGTCTAGCTCCAGTAATAACGACATCATTGATAGCATCTCCATTTTGTAATGCTGCAATGATATCTTCTCCTACCGCTTGTGTTACCATTCCTGCTGGAATTGTAGCAATAGCACTATCGCCTCCTAGGTTAATAGGAGCATCAGCTACATTGTTTACAATAATAACTGCAATCGCTCCTTCTGCCTGAACAGTTTCTACTTTTAAAGTAAAGTTACAACTACCTCTACGCACAACTGCTATTTTACCATCCATATCACCAGGATTGGTTAATGCATCACAAATATCTAAAGGATCATCACTATCTGAAGCGTCATCATCCATTGCCAATACTAAATCCCCTGTAATTCCTTCAATAGGCCAAGCATCACTAAATGTACTTGAAGTAATAGGATAATCTCCTGCAACATCTCCTGAAGGAATATTTACATTAGGAGTTCCTCCTGTATTCCATAAGAACATAGTCATTCCTGGGTTTTGTCCATCTGGTGGCGTTCCAAACGTTGCGTTGTTTACACCACTACCGTCTTGAGCATCTGCAAATACAAAATCACTCCCAGTACCTCCATTTCCATAGTTATTTTCTTGGAAGTTTCCGCTTTCTTCATCAAAACCATACTGATAGAAAACATCATGCATGATGTTATTCCAATAGAAAAGGTTTACAGTTGCCGCTTCTGTAAATGTAGCAGCATCTTGACTTTCGTCTAATGGGAAGTCAAATATTAATTCAGCACCTCCATCAGGGGCATCACCTACTCCATTATTTCCGTTTGCATCTTCTTGAGCCCAAACGTTATTTCCTCTTGTAATTGTAAATTCAGCACCTTCAGCACCATTTGTATCATGCCATCCAAAAGGAGAAGCTACTAAATCTTGTGGTTCAGTAACAATAGAACGACCTCCATGGTTAGGGCTCTCTACAGGCATTGCATATACATTATATTGCTCTCCAGCTAAAAGCTCGTTTGCTACAGTAATATTTTGCTCCATTGAAAAACCAGCAGCATCTTCGTTTGCAGATGCAATTGCTTCATGACTATGATTTTCAAATGTACAGCTAACCACCCAGTCATGTTGACTTAAAAGTTCTCCATTAAGAGCATCTACACGCACACTGTACCAGTGTTTAGAGTCTATTGTATGAATACTCAAATCCCAAGCTAATTTAAGCGCATTATCTTCTGTTGCCTGATATACAAGTTTTACAGGTACTTCTTCTAGAGAAACACCTCCTTGTGTAAGCACAAATTCTTGTGAAGATATTGTTTGGTTTAAAGAAAAGTTAGCACTTCCCAATCCTAATGAGCTTGCAGCACTTGAAGCCGCTTGCACAGGAGTCAATACAGGAGATACTGCATTTACTCTAGAAGCAATATCTTTTTCTAAGCTACTTGCCACATGAATAATAGTACCATCCTTAAAAGCAACATTTACACCTCCATTAAAAACTTCGATGTTGTTTATTGTCTGAATAGCATGTACATGTGTTGTTGTACTTTTTCGTGAGAAGATCTCATCTTTAACTCTCAAGCCTGAGATATCTTGATCAGTAATTCCTAGCGTAGATTTATTAGCATCTAAGTGATCTCTAATAATCGTGCCGTAATCTTGGGCATTTGTAAGGGATGCAAAAGCAAACACACATACAAATACTGTCAATTTGTAAAGTTTTAGCATTTTTTTGGTTTCTGTGATAAATAAAAATTAGTAATAGAATCTTAATATCTTAATACTATACATATAACAATGTATAACACATAATTCCTACTTTATCGTTAAAATTTCATTATATCTTGATCAAATCAAAAGTATTGCAAATTTATGTATTTTGAAATTTTAATATATAAATTAACATTTATCATCAACAAATGTTATATATATCACTAATATTTTAAATAATGTTCAAAATATCAGTAACAACTATAAAGTATTACAAATCACACAAAGCTTTCGATTTTAAACAATATTCAAAATATATCACAATATAGTGTTAGTACACTATCATCACTCCGCATTAATGTATGTGAAGCCCTTTTAGTTTTTGAAATATACGCAACGACTTACTATCCGTCATAACCGACACATAATTACACACTTCCATCAATTCTTGATATAAAGACATCTCCTCTCTATCTGAGTTTTCAAATAACTTTAATACAAGTGTATCATAATGTGTTGGTGTATTCGTAATCACATTACAACGTTTATCAAGGAGTGTAGAGAGAATTTCATATCCTGCTATTTCTTTCTCAACTACTTCTTGGCTTTGGTAGATATTTGAAACACTAATCTTTAAGATATCATCTATCTGAGCTTCATATTTGGATTTATCTAATAACGCTTTCGCGAAAGCGCCCTCTAGAATAGCCTCTTCATTTTTCATAAATATAGTAACCGCCTCATCTATCAGTGTACCTATAGCCAAGGCTCGTAAATATCCTACCCGAGCAGCTTTTGTAGTCAATTCATAATACTTTTTGGTATTAATGTTAGGCACTAGTTTTACCATATATTCTAATGCATACTCCTCAGAAATTAATCCTAAATTAATCCCATCTTCAAAATCTATAATGGTATAACAAATATCATCTGCCGCTTCCACCAAAAAGGTTAAAGGGTGACGTGCATATCCTATATCTTTTCCTTTTCTCGTTTGAAGCAACCCCAATTCTTCGGCGACATCCTGAAAAGCTTGTTTTTCACTCTGAAAAAAGCCAAACTTCTTATCAGCAATATGCTTTGTGGGTTTTACTGGAAGTGACTCTTTCGGGTATTTCATAAAAGCACCCAAGGTTGCATAAGACAATCGTAATCCTCCTGCTGCTCCTGGCATAGACTCTGTTAGTATTTTAAAGCCGTTAGCATTTCCTTCAAAAGCACATAAATCTTGATATTCTTTAGGGGTAAGCTCCGAAGCAAAACGCTTCCCATTTCCATTTTTAAAATAATCTCCTATGGCTTTTTCTCCCGAATGCCCAAAGGGTGGGTTTCCAATATCATGTGCTAATGCCGCTGCTGCGACAATGGCTCCAAAATCATTAAACTGATACCCGTGCACTTCAGAAAGGTGTGGATACTTTTCCAAAAGTTGCTTTCCTACTTGTCTCCCCAGTGACCTTCCTACTACAGCTACTTCCAAACTATGCGTGAGTCGCGTATGTACAAAATCTGTTTTTGACAAAGGAATGACTTGTGTTTTATCTTGCAGACTTCTAAACGCTGAAGAAAAAATAATACGGTCATAATCTACTTCAAATCCGAGCCTCGTCTCATCTTGTTCTTTTCGTAATCGTTTATTGGTATCCCCTTGTCTTTTGAGAGATAATAGACGTTCCCATTGCATCATAATAGTCCTATTTAATAATTGCAAGATACGTGTTGTTACGCTTTCGTGAAAGCGTAATGACAGACATCTGAATTTGAAGGAAACACAGAGGAAACATTAGCGCATTTTAGTTAACATTAACCTTACATAAACATCACAACTTGCTAAAATAACAATAACATTCACTTAATTAAACACTAGAAAAGCTGTAGCATATTTGCAGTGAATATTTAAAAGTCAAAAAACAAACAATTTAGAAAAAATGAAAAAAGTATTATTTAGCATTTTGTTCATAGGATTAATGGGATCGCTATTTGTGGCATGTAGTAATGATGATGATGCGCCAATCGTTATAACTGAAGAGCCAGATCCAGACCCAACTCCGGATCCAGATCCAACAGCAAATTCTGTATTATCAGGACAAATCACTGAAGATAGAACTTTAACTGCCGATCAAGTTTGGACACTTGATGGACGTGTTACTGTAACTAATGGCGCTACGCTTACTATCGAAGCTGGAACAATCATTAAAGCCTTAGGAGGACAAGAAGCTAATGCATCTGTTCTTATCATTGCAAGAGGTGCTACTCTTAATGCTAATGGTACTGCTGCACAACCAATCATCATGACTTCTACAGCAGATGGTATTCAAGCAGGAGAAACTGTAGGTACACTTACAGAAAATGATCGTGGATTATGGGGAGGTCTTATTGTATTAGGTAATGCGCCTTGTTCTTTAGACGGTGATGTTACTGAACAACAAATAGAAGGAATTCCTGCAAACGATCCTAATGGATTATATGGAGGTAATGACCCTGCTGATAACTCTGGTACTATTACTTATGTTTCTATTCGTCACGGAGGAACTGATATTGGAGAAGGAAACGAAATTAACGGACTTACATTAGGTGGTGTAGGTACTGGAACCACTATTGACCACATAGAAGTAGTAGCTAATGTTGATGATGGTATTGAATTCTTTGGAGGTACTGTTAATGCTTCTAACCTAGTAGTATGGGCTCAAGGAGATGACGGTATCGATATTGATCAAGCATATTCTGGTACTGTTTCTAACTCTGTAGTAATTGCTGGAAATGTATCTGATCATGCATTAGAAATTGATGGTCCTGAAGGTTCAGCTAATGGAGGATTTACTTTAGATGGAATTACTTTAATTGGAGATCAAGATACTTCTAGAGGTGAATATGCTGATTACCGTGATGGTGCTCAAGGAGCAACTAACAATGTATTTGCGACTAACTTCCAAGCTGATAAAGATGTTGAATTAGATAATAATGGGGTTGCTCAAAACTTCTTAGACGGTGCTTTATTATTTAGCAACTGGATCATCGAAGGTGTTGATCCTGCAAATTCAATTTTTGATGAAAAAACTGGAGATGGTGAATCAGATATTATCTTAAACCCTACTTTCACTGAAAGAGCTACTATGTGGTCTACTATTGGAACTTCTGGAGGAGCTAACACAGCTGTGTTCGGATGGACATTTGCTTCTGCCTCTGGATCTTTATAATACAAAACGTTAATATATAATTAACTACTTATAAAATATTATTGCCCACCTAAAAATTAAAAGGTGGGCAATTTTATGATTAAATAAACACATATGAAAACCCTAATTACTTCAATTTTTTTATTGTTTTTGAGTATATCATTTGCAGTAGCACAAACAGGTAGTGTTTCTGGAACAGTAAATGATGGACAATTTAATGATGTTCTTCCTTTTGCTAATATCATTGTACAAGGAACACAAAAAGGAACCACTTCTGATTTTGAAGGAAAATACACCTTAGAATTAGAGCCCGGAACCTATATACTTGAATATTCATTTGTAGGATATCAACCACAGGCTATTAGCGAGATAGTTGTTAAAGCAAATGAAACTACCATCGTAAATGTTACATTATCATCAGAATCATTAGAGGAGATTGTTTTAACAACTACGATACGTAAAAACACGGAGCAGTCTGTATTAAATGTACAAAGACAATCTGCTCAACTCTTAGATGGATTATCTTTAGAGAACATAAAAAAAACAGGAGCTGGCAACGTTGCCACAGCCATAAAAAATGTGCCTGGTGTTTCTGTTCAAGGAGGTAAATTTGTATATGTTCGTGGTCTTGGAGATCGCTATACAAAGTCTATTCTTAATGGTGTTGATGTACCTGGATTAGATCCAGACCGTAATACACTTCAACTAGATGTTTTTCCTTCATCTATTTTAGAAAATGTAATTGTTGTAAAATCTGCTACAGCAGATCAGCCTGCAGATTTTACGGGAGGTGTTGTTGATATTGTTACCAAAGATATCCCTTCACGTAAAGAACGAAGTGCATCTATAGGAACATCTTACAACCCAGATTTTCACTTTAATGAAAATTATATTAAGAATGAAAATAGTGACACAGACTTTTTAGGCTTCGATGATGGTTTAAGAGACAACCCTATAAACCCTAATCAAACATTTCCTGATTCACCAACGCAAGCCCCAAATACCGTTGAATTTCTAACAGGACGATTCAATCCTCAATTAGCTGCTATCAACAGAAGTAGTGGGAATGATTTTAATTTTTCATATGCGCAAGGAAATTCTTATGATGTTGGTGAAAATAGATTAGGGTATGTAGCTTCATTAAGCTATAGTAACAAAACTACTTTTTATGAAGACTATATTGATGGCCAATTGTTTAGAAAACCACCTAATAATGTGGAGTCAAATGAATTACAAATAGACAGAACACAACAAGGTATAAGAGGTAGAAATAATGTCCTAATTAGTGCTTTAGGAGGACTTTCGTATAAAACTCAAAAATCAAAGTATCGTTTTAATGTATTACACGTACAAAATGGAGAGTCAGGAGCAGCTATTAGTACTCGTGAAAATAGGATCGGAAATAGTAACGAAAGTATTCGTAATGTCTTAACATACACACAAAGAAGTATTACAAATTTCCTTCTAAGCGGAAAACACTCTAATGATGATGCTAGCTGGACTACTGAATGGAAAGTATCACCTACGATTTCAAATGTAGATGATAAAGATTTCAGAGTAACTCCTTTCTTAATTGAAGATGACGGAGATTTAAGTGTTAGTTCTAGTGAGACTGGAGATCCTATTCGTTTTTACAGAGAATTAGATGAAATTAATGTTGCAAACAAAATTGACGTGACTCGTAAACATCAATTATTTGAAGGCGATGCTAAACTAAAATTTGGAGGAGCTTACACCTACAAGCAACGTGATTTTAGAACTGATAGATTCTCATTTAGAGCAAATAACCCAATAACATTCTCTGGAGATCCAAACGAAGTATTAGGAGAAAATGCTTTTGACGCAGATACTGGAAATGGATTTTTTGTAAGAAGAAACACAAGTGATTTAGATGTATTTGATTCAAATGCAAACATTGCTGCACTATACATAAGTGAAGAGATCCATCCTAATGACTGGTTTACTGCAGTGGTAGGTTTACGTTTTGAAAAATTTGATTTGAATTTTACAGGTAGCACTTTAACTGATGGTGTCACTACACAACTTGATGACGAAAAATTAATTGACAAAGCCGATCTTTTCCCATCTGCCAATTTAATTTTTAACTTAAATGAAGAGGGAAGTCAAAAAATTAGAACTTCATATTCTCGTACTACAGCAAGACCTTCATTTAAAGAAGCATCTTCGGTATTTATATTCAACCCTATTCAAGCAATTACAGAATTAGGTAATCTAGACTTAGAACCTTCTTACATTAACAATTTTGACCTTCGTTATGAGATTTATGGAGAAGACGAAAAGAAATTTCAAGCTGGCGACTTCTTTGCAATTAGTGGTTTCTATAAAACCTTTAAGGATCCCATAGAACAAGCATTCTTTATATCAGATCCAAGTCAGGTAACTTGGTTAAATTTAGGAGATGCAAATGTCATTGGAGGAGAGATAGAATTGCGAAAAAATCTTGCTTTTATAGGCCTTAACAATTTCTCTTTTAACGTTAACTTTTCTCTTATAGAATCAGATGAAGAGTTTAGTGATGATGAACGTGAATCAAGAGAAAATGTATTAAGACCTGGCGAGACACTAGATAGTGGTCGTCAATTACAAGGGCAATCACCATTCTTATTAAACACCGGATTAGCTTATGATTCTGGTGACACAGGGTGGAAAGCAGGATTGTTCTATAACGTACAAGGAAAAACACTACAAATTGTAGGAGCAAGAGAAACTCCTGATGTATTTACACTTCCTTTTAACGATCTTAAGTTTAATATCTCTAAAAGTTTTGGAGAAGATAAAAACTCAACACTTACCCTAAAAGTAAGCAACTTATTGGATGACGACATAGAAAGCATATTTGAATCTTTTGGTTCAGAAGACCAAATATTCTCAAGGTGGAGTCCTGGACAGAATTTTAGCTTAAGTTATAGCTTTAAATTTTAAATTTATCAATTAGCCAATAAAAAAGACCTTCCAAATGGAAGGTCTTTTTTTTGTGATAGCAAATTTACTATTTGGTGCTTAATATCAATCTATAGTAGAAAACTACTTATTACTTACAACACGAGTTCCCTCGTTTTTCCATGTATTTACAGCAGCAATACGAGAATCTTTATAATCTACCTCTGTTAGTGTATCATTATTCCAGAAAAACCATTTTCCAACTTTGGCACCATTATCATATTGTGCTGTAGCTGTTTTTTGACCTTCTGTATTATAACTTATCCATTCACCTGTTACTTTTCCATCTTTTGTAAAAAAACCAATTTGACTCACAACACCATTATCATGGTATAATGTTGCTTCTATCAAATCTCCATTTTTTATATATGTATTTTTCTTTGTTTCTTTTTGTGCCTGTACAGAAGTAATCATCAAAACTGCAACCAATAACATCAATATCTTTTTCATAATTTTGGGACTTTAATCATTAAACTTAACGCTAAGTTAATTAAAAATTTACATTTAAAACAAGTTTAGATAACTTTTTATTTACATTAAATTTACATTAAACCCATAATATATTGTATATCAATTATTTGTATTTCAATAATTTCACAACACACGACAACTCATAACAGTATTCAAAACAGTTATTTAAGCGTATTTTATTAAAATCGTACTCATATCTTAATACTCAAACCACACCTTAGAAACAAGCAAAAGTTCTTATCTTTCGTCCCGATATAACCTTTACATAACATACAGGCAATAAGAATTTGAGACTTTTGCATTTAAGGGCTTTTTATAGCATATAACATATGGAGAACATATATATTTTTATGATTGCTGCGTTAGCTATTCTCGCTATTGCAGATTTGGTAGTGGGTGTAAGTAATGATGCCGTAAATTTTTTGAATTCTGCAATAGGCTCTAAAGCAATTTCATTTAGAACCATTATGATTGTTGCTAGTATAGGTATTGCATTTGGAGCATTATCTTCTAGCGGAATGATGGAAGTGGCTCGTAAAGATATTTTTGACCCCAGTCAGTTTTATTTTAATGAGATCATGATCATCTTTATGGCTGTCATGATTACAGACATCATCTTACTGGACATTTTTAATAGTCTGGGAATGCCTACCTCCACAACAGTTTCCATTGTCTTTGAGTTATTAGGCGCTGCAGTAGCTATCTCCTTAGTTAAAATTGCCAAAGAAGGAGAAGCTTATTCTTCTATTATAAATTATATAAATACAGAACAAGCCGTAAAAATAATCTCAGGGATTTTACTTTCCGTATTTATAGCTTTTACTGTTGGAGCTCTGATACAATTTATCACACGCTTATTACTCACTTTTAATTTTGACAAGAAACCTAGCTGGACTGCCGCTCTTTTTGGCGGTCTATCTATTACAGGAATTGCATATTTCATCATCATAAAAGGTCTTAAAGGAGCAGATATCTTACCTGACGGATTTAGCACTTGGGCAAGCAATAACTTACTCCTGTTTTTAGCCCTTAATGCTGTTGTATGGACAATCATATCTTTTATTTTCCATAGCGTATTAAAAATAAATGTGTATAAACTCATTATTATCCTAGGAACTTTTGCTTTAGCCATGGCCTTTGCCGGTAATGATTTAGTAAACTTTATTGGTGTTCCTATGGCAGCTTATAATTCATTCATAGATTGGTCAGCATCAGGAATAGATCCAAAACTATACAGTATGGAAGGCTTAGCTGCTGAGGTACGTGCACAACCATTACTTTTATTATTTGCTGGCCTTGTCATGGTGCTTACGCTATGGTTTAGTAAAAAAGCGCGTCGTGTTGTAAAAACATCAGTAGACTTATCACGCCAAGACGAGGTAAAAGAGCGTTTTCGCCCGAATTGGCTATCTCAAAATTTAGTTCGATCTGTCATTGTTGCCAACGCAAGTATCAACAAAATACTTCCTCAAAGTATTAAAAAGACGATCAATAATAGTTTTATAGATTCTGAAAGCGCTGCTACGATTCCAAAATCAGAACTTCCTGCTTTTGACATGGTCAGAGCTTCTGTAAATCTTATTATTGCTAGTGTACTTATATCAATAGCAACTGGACTTAGATTACCATTATCTACTACCTATGTAACTTTCATGGTAGCAATGGGTACATCGCTAGCAGATCGTGCTTGGGGAGCAGAGAGTGCCGTATATCGTGTTGCTGGAGTATTAAATGTAATAGGCGGTTGGTTTTTAACTGCTCTAAGTGCATTTACTGCTGCAAGTATTCTAGCCTACATTATGCACTTAGGAGGTAATTATGCGGTTATTGGATTATTCTTTCTTGCCATTCTAATGCTTGTACGAAATTACCTGTCTAGTAAAAAGAAAAACAAAGAAGCAAAAATAGAAGAAGATCTTCGCAAAGCAGAAAGTCAAACCATTTCTGGAATCATAGAAGAAAGCGCAGATAATATTGCCAAAACCGTATCTCGTGCTAATAAAATTTACACAAGCACGCTTAAAGGGCTTGCCAAAGGAAAAGTAGGTAGCCTTAAAAAGAGTCGTGCAGGTGTAGAAAAATTGAATGATGAAATTGATGAATTACGCGGAAACATCTTCTACTTCATTAAAAATCTTGAAGAAACTAGTGTACGAGGAAGTAATTTCTATATTCAGATTTTAGGATACTTAGAAGACATTACACAATCACTAGAGTATATCGCAAAAGCTAGTTACAAGCACGTAAACAACAATCATAAGCCGTTACGATTTAATCAAATTAGAGATCTTCAGGAGATCAATCAGAAACTGGATGAGTTCTTAACAGCTACACAAGCTGCTTTTAATGATCGTAATTACGCTCAAATAGGTGAGTTACTAGGACAAAAAGAAGAATTGTACAATAATGTAACTGAAAAAATCCAAAAGCAAGTAGCGCGCACACGTTCTGAAGAATCAAGCCCTAAGAATACAACCTTATATTTTGGTTTATTATTAGAGACAAAAGATCTTATTGAAGAAATCATGAATCTTTTAGATTTATATCACAATGAGCATCAGCAGTCATAAAACATATATACATATTTAATATCTCAGACCTGATAGAGCCATTCTTTATCAGGTCTTTTTATATAAATCAATGAATACGCTTTCGCGAAAACCAAAACAACCACAACCCACTAATAAACTTAAAGAAGTAGCGATGGTCTTCTTTAAATTAGGGTGTTTTGCCTTTGGAGGACCTGCAGCGCATATTGCGATGATGGAAGATGAAATCATCACCAAGCGCAAATGGATGACTAGAGCGCACTTTTTAGACCTTATAGGGGCTACCAATCTTATTCCGGGTCCTAACTCAACAGAAATGACCATGCACTGCGGTCATGAACGTGCAGGAAGCAAAGGACTCTTTGTTGCTGGAATTGCTTTTATCATTCCTGCAGTTATCATCACCGCATTGCTTGCCTATTTATATGTATCATATGGAGAATTACCTGAGGTCGCTCCTTTCCTTTTTGGAATAAAGCCCGCTGTATTGGCAATTATAGCTTCAGCTATATTAAAACTAGGAAAGAAAGCCATCAAAACAACAGATCTTGTCGTGATCGGAATACTTGTATTAATCGCAGCATTATTAGGCGTACACGAAGTACTTGCGTTATTAGGTGCTGGCGTTATAGGCACTCTATATTTTTATCTAAAATCAAAAACAAATACAACAAAGGCAATTATTCCTTTTCCAATAGTAGCTTCTTCATTACTTCTTAAAACACCTGTATTTAAGGTGTTTTTGACATTCCTTAAAGTAGGTGCTATTCTTTATGGAAGTGGTTATGTCTTGTTTGCCTATTTAGATGCAGAACTCGTCACCAAAGGCTGGCTCACCAGAACCGAACTTATAGATGCCATTGCTGTTGGTCAATTTACACCTGGTCCCGTACTCTCTACAGCTACTTTTATAGGGTATCAGCTTTCTGGGTTTGGAGGAGCATTAGCTGCCACCACAGGTATTTTCTTACCTTCTTTCTTATTTGTATTGATCCTGAATCCTTTTGTATCTAAAATGCGTTCTTCAAAAATATTAAGTTACTTTCTTGATACTGTAAATGTTGCTGCTGTTGCCGTCATGCTTTCCGTATTAATCACCATGAGTATAGACACCCTTACTGATTGGCGTGCTTTTGTCATCGCTGGTATCAGTGCTTTCTTTATATTCAGTAAATGGAAAATAAGTGTGATGTGGCTTATTGCTGGTGGCGCAATTCTTGGATATCTATTACAACTTATATAGAAGAAATGCCTGTTATATATGCTCCTGCCTACCGGCAGGCAGGTTCGCGAAAGCGAACTTATGAGATTCACGACCATTTGGAAAGCGAAGCGCTAGAGGATACATCCGAATATTACATCAAAAAGCTTCAAGTATATTAGGATTGAAATATGCATAGTCTAGCATTAATACTATAAAATTATGTATAAAATGTACTACCATAGATAACCACAAAGTATTGTACCGCTGTCTCAAATACCCCAAAAACAATCCAAATGGAAAAATCCAGATAAAAGAAATAAAAGAGAAGTGAACGAGCGCAAAAAGAAAAGAAGTAGCAATGATAGTTACTTGAACAGAGCTTACTTTACGCATTTCATTAAATAAAAATCCTCTAAAGGCAAGTTCCTCAAAAATAGGAGGTAGTATCGCTGTAAATAAAATTGCCCAAAATAAGGTGTTTTTATAGCGTATGTATTCACCAAATATATTTTCATCATACCAACCCAATGCATCATTTAACCACTCAATACCATAATATACCAGAAAAGCGCTTCCTATAGGAACCAAAAACATCATCAACACTCCTTTTACCTCTATATGTGGTAGTTGATATAACTTCATGATATTTTTCCAATCTAACAAGCAAAACCCCAGTGTCATTAAGATAAAAATAGCCTCTACAACAACCTCAGAGAGAAAGCTAAATCCATTACTAAAGACTGCAACATTTATAATAGCCAATAAGAGAAATGCTAAATAAAAAGCGATGATGTAATAGACACTCTTCTGAACTCCTTTATGCACAGGAACAATAACAGATGTACCACACTGAGAGCAAAATTTTGCAATAGTTGGCAACGAGGCTGAGCAATGAAGGCAATAATTTATAGGTGTTGGGGTTTCTTCCACTAGGTATTTTTTATTTGTAATGCTGCATTAATTCCTCTGGCCAAATAAACAATTACAAAAACTTTCAAAAGCAAACCAGTTATGATAGATGAAGGTTCATAAATAGCCCCGAGCACAATCACTGTAAGATATACGAGCAACCCTAAGATTAACGCTATCAATGATTTTTGCTGTGACCAATACCCTAGCACTAAATAAATAACAGATAAGATTGTAAAATAAATAAGTAATGAGAGATCTTGATCACTTTGGAAGAAATAATAAATCCCCCAGAGAAAATTTATCCCAGCAATAATAAACAATATATTACGTGCCCCAGTAATTCCTTGTCGTGCGTCACTAGAATTACGTACATCTAGTATACGACGTGCATGAAATTTTGTTTGTTCTTCTTCTGATCCTTTTTCTGGATACCCACAAGAGATACAAAAGATATAGTGCTCTTCCATAGCCGAAGCACATAAAGAGCATTGTAAATACTCAGAAATATCTTTAATATCTTCTTCCATAGGCTATCATTGTTTTTTAGATCAATATATAATAAAAATAGATACACTTAGTCGTATACATGACAAAACCCAGTTTTCAAATTTGAAAACTGGGTTTTTCTATTAACACTTCGTATTATTTTTGCTTTTGCAAAAGAGATATTAAGAACCACACATTAAGCAGTCATCATCTCCTTGAGATGCTTTTGCTTGTGCTATAATTGCTTTCATCTCTTCTGGCGTCATAGGCGCTGTATTAGGCGCTGATGAAGTTTGTGTTTGCCCTTGAAGATTTGATTGTTGTACTTCATAAGAAGCTGATGGCTCCTCTAAACTCATCTGTACTTGCATCTCAGCAGCTGCTTGCGCATGCTCTACTACTTGTGATGATACATTTGTAGTATTTGATGACGGAAGTGGCGTTACTGGTTGTTGCGTTGCTGTTAGCTTTTGAGCAGCTCTAGCGGCTACTTGCTGCTGTGCAGGTTTTGGCGCACTTTTCTTCTCTGCAGACAGTGTAAATTTCTTAGCATCTACAGCAGATTTTGTACGTAGGTAATACATACCTGTTTTTAATCCGCTTTGCCATGCATAGAAATGCATTGATGTCAGTTTTGCAAAGTTTGCACCTTCCATAAACAAGTTCAGTGATTGAGACTGATCAATAAAGTATCCTCTATGACGAGACATATCTATGATATCTTTCATACTCATCTCCCAAACTGTTTTGTACAGTTCTTTTAATTCTTGAGGAATTACATCAATTCCTTGAATAGATCCATTAGCGCGCATGATCGCTGCTTTTAGATCATCATTCCAAAGATTAAGTGACACTAGATCTTCAAGAAGGTGTTTATTTACAACAATAAACTCTCCTGATAATACACGACGTGTATAAATATTTGATGTATAAGGCTCAAACGCTTCGTTATTCCCTAAAATTTGAGATGTAGAGGCAGTAGGCATAGGAGCAACTAATAATGAGTTACGCACTCCGTACTCCATCACTTCTTTACGCAGTGATGCCCAATCCCAACGACCACTTAATTCTTCATCTTTTATATTCCAAAGATTATATTGGAATTCTCCTTTTGATATTGGAGACCCTTCAAATGATGAGTATGCACCTTCTTTGATCGCTAAATCTTTAGAAGCTGTTACTGCTGCAAAATAAAGTGTTTCAAAAATCTCTTGATTCAATTTTTTTGCTTCATCACTTGTAAAAGGCAAACGCAGTTTGATAAATGTATCTGCTAATCCCTGCACTCCTAATCCAATAGGACGATGACGCATATTTGAATTTTCTGCTTCTTTAACTGGATAGTAGTTACGATCTATAACAGTATTTAAGTTTTTAGTCGCTCTTACTGTAATGTTATATAGTTCTTGATGATCAAAAGCACCATCTTTAATAAACATAGGAAGCGCTATAGAAGCAAGGTTACATACTGCTATCTCATCTGGTGATGTATACTCAAGAATCTCTGTACATAAATTTGATGAACGTATTGTTCCAAGATTCTTCTGATTAGATTTACGGTTTGCTGCATCCTTATAAAGCATATATGGAGTTCCTGTCTCAATTTGAGATTCCATAATTTTCTCCCAAAGTTCGCGAGCCTTAATCGTTCTACGACCTTTACCTTCCTCTTCATATTTTGTATACAGCGCTTCAAACTCATCTCCATACACGTCAAAAAGATTAGGACATTCGTTTGGACACATCAAAGTCCATGGCCCATCTTCTTGCACTCTTTTCATGAACAGATCTGAAATCCACATTGCATAAAATAAATCACGCGCTCTCATTTCTTCGGCTCCGTGATTCTTCTTAAGGTCTAAGAAATCAAAGATATCTGCATGCCATGGTTCCATATACATTGCAAAAGAACCTTTACGCTTTCCTCCTCCTTGATCTACATATCTTGCTGTATCATTAAATACTTTAAGCATAGGAACAATTCCATTAGAAGTACCATTAGTTCCTCCTATATACGATCCTTTTGCACGGATATTATGAATAGATAATCCTATCCCTCCTGCACTTTGCGAAATTTTTGCAGTTTGTTTAAGCGTATCATAAATACCATCTATACTGTCTTCTTTCATTGTCAGTAGGAAACAAGATGACATTTGTGGTTTTGGCGTCCCTGAATTAAACAAGGTAGGTGTTGCGTGTGTAAAATATTTTTTAGACATCAACTCATATGTTTCTCTTGCTGCATCTAAGTCATTCAAGTGAATTCCTATAGACACACGCATTAACATATGTTGTGGACGCTCGGCAATTTTACCATTTATTTTTAAAAGGTATGAACGCTCTAATGTTTTGAATCCAAAATAATCGTATCCAAAATCACGATTATAAATAATCATAGAATCAATTGCATCTTTATTGTCCATCATTACTTGATAAACATCATCTGCAATCATTGGAGCTTCTTTCCCTGTACGAGGGTTTACATACTCATATAAGTCTGTCATCACTTCTGAGAAAGACTTTTTTGTATTTTTATGTAGGTTTGATACAGAGATACGCGCTGCAAGTTTTGCATAATCAGGATGACTTGTGGTCATTGACGCTGCTGTTTCTGCTGCAAGATTATCAAGTTCACTTGTAGTAACTCCATCATAAAGACCTTCGATAACACGCATCGAAATCTTTACAGGATCCACAAAATTACTTAACCCATAGCATAATTTTTTTACTCTTGCGGTAATTTTATCAAACATGACCGGTTCCTGACGGCCATCTCTTTTCACTACATACATACACTTAAAATATTTATTTTCCCCAAAAAGTCTTCCCCCTGTTGAGAAAAAGGTTTGTTAATTTGATACATACAGTTATTCCCAAAAACTGTATGAGTTATGATTTGTTATTATTGAAATTCACAAAAGGCATTTCAAGTTATACCATTTTGCGAAAGGCGATCTTTAAAACGTATTACAAAAAGACCTAAAAGCTTATACTTATTTAGAATGAAGCGTCAAAACTAATTTTTTGACCTTCTCCATTGTCATCCTTATCTTTTACAACACCAGCTTTTTGATATTCTCCTACTCTCTTTTCGAAGAAGTTTGTTTTCCCTTGTAATGAAATCATATCCATGAAGTCAAAAGGATTTGCTGTATTGTATACTTTCTCACAGTTTAATTCTGTCAGTAAGCGGTCTGTCACATACTCTAAGTATTGTGTCATTAAAGTTGCGTTCATACCAATTAAGCTCACAGGCAATGATTCGGTAATAAACTCACGCTCTATATCTAAAGCGTTTACGATAATTTCTTTAATGCGTTCTGTAGGCACTTTGTTAATCAAGTGATGATTGTGTAAGTGAACTGCAAAGTCACAATGCACTCCTTCGTCACGTGAGATTAACTCATTAGAAAAAGTAAGTCCAGGCATTAGGCCTCTTTTCTTTAACCAATAAATAGAACAAAAAGCTCCAGAGAAGAAAATACCTTCTACGGCTGCAAATGCAATAAGACGCTCAGCAAAGCTTGGACTATCTATCCATTTTAGAGCCCAGTCTGCTTTTTTCTTAATTGCAGGAAAGTTTTCTAAGGCATTAAATAATTTATCTTTTTCTGCTTCATCTTTCACATAGGTATCGATAAGCAGTGAGTAGGTTTCAGAATGGATATTCTCCATCATAATTTGGAATCCATAAAAGAATTTTGCTTCAGAGTATTGTACTTCATTAACAAAGTTTTCAGCAAGATTTTCATTTACAATTCCATCAGATGCGGCAAAAAAAGCTAGAATATGTTTAATAAAATAACGTTCATCATCATTAAGTTTTGTCGCCCAATCTGTAAGATCTTGATGCAAATCAATTTCTTCTGCAGTCCAAAAACTAGCTTCCGATTTCTTATACCACTCCCAAATATCATGGTGTTGGATAGGAAATATCACAAATCTGTCTTTATTTTCTGCTAAGATAGGCTCTACTACACTCATTGTCCGTTATGATTTAAATTGATTTCTTTTTCATTCCACTAGGGACTAACAAATATCAATAAAAAAGAGAGCGAGCTATAGGTTTTAACGTTATGGTTATCCACAAAGTTTTCAACATTCGCTAAAACCGAATTTTCTTATATTTTTGTTAAACAAAACACATAATACACTGATAATCAAATATATAAATTCTTAACTTTTATACACAAAATAGCATCCAAATAAGAGGTAAAAACGGCCTCACCAAGGGATTTTACACTTGATTCCAATTATTTTTGATAACGTTTTGATAACATTGAGAATTAAAGTTATGTATAATCAAAAAAAAAAGATTAAACAGATTTATTTTATACTTGTATCAATTTTTTACAACATATCTTTTTATCAAATACTTAGATCGTATTTACCTCTGAAAAGCAAAAAATAACACTAGTTTTTAAAGTCCGTTTGCGTCAATTTCCATAAAAATAGAGAGGATTATTTGAACAGAATTTTTATAAAATTCTGGAGTGATATTTTCATAATCATCTGAAGGGTGGTGATATCCTGAGTGATCTTCATTTCCAAAATACAAAAAAGGAATTCTCTCTTTATGAAAAGCAGCATGATCTGAAGCATTTGTCCAGTTTTGTTTTTTATCTAACCCATCATGTCCTATTAAAAGTTTAGATGAAGTAGGATTTTCAAAGTTTTCTATGATAGATTTCAATTGTTCGTTATGTGGTGTTCCTACAACATAGAGTTCATTTTTAGCACTGCGACTTATCATATCCATATTGATGTTTGCTACAATATGAGCTCCCTTCATTTTATCTACAAAATAATAGGCTCCTTTAAGACCTAATTCTTCGGCATCAAAAGCAGCTAATACAACTGTATGTTTTGGAGGGTTTTTAGCGAGATATTCTGCAAAGGCAAATAAGGCAGCTATTCCAGAAGCATCATCATCGGCACCATTATAGATTTCTCCTTTTTCAACTCCTACATGATCATAATGCGCACTTACTACAATATATTTCTCTGGATAATCCGTTCCTTTAATCTGTCCTAAAATGTTTGCTGCATTGTATTCTTTTCCCCTTATTTCAAAAGTAAATTTATGTTCATACTTACTACCAAAAGGAGCTACCTGTAAACTGTCAAATGTTTTGACCACATAAGCTCTTGCAAGCAATCCTCCTTTTTCACCTGTCTTTCTTCCCTCAAAGCTATCTGAAGAGAGTGTCTTAACACGCTCTAATAATTTTGCTTCATCAAAGGATTGTGCAGTACTAGCAAATCCTATAAAAATTAATAATACTAGAAAAGGGATTTTCTTTTTCATCTATTTGATTTTAGATATTAAAAGACTAAGATACTGAACGCATCGTAAATTTTATTTTATACGCTTTCGCGAAAGCGCACCAAGAAAGAAAACCATTTATATGCAAAAAAAATCTTCCCTCAAGGAAAGATCTTTTTCAATTATTATATCTAACTATTTATTATTTAGAATAAATTACAGTCGCATCTTCTAAATCTGATTTGAAAGAAGATAAATTTTCAACATACTTATATTGATCATTAAATACTCTATCTGGTTTTTCTCCTACAATAATATGTTTTACATTCAAATCTGGCGCATTTAGTACCACTTGGTCAGAAATTCTCATTTTTTGATCTCCTATGGCAGTTGAGCCTTCTTTCAATTCTGAAATTACAAATAATTTATCATCTGTAGCGATGATTTCTTTAATCTTGATAGAATGTTCGTTATCTGTCACTTCTGCTTCAACAACTAAATTGAGCTCTTCTTTATCGGCAGTAGTATTTGGCATATCTACGTCTAAATAAGGGACTTCTATCTCTTCTTCTTCAGTTACAATCACGACTTTAGGTATTGTTACTGTTTTGGTACGAGTTCCTACGTTTACTTCTGCCCAATCAACATCAAAGCTTGGCAATTGTCCTGCTTCTGTTTGAACATCTACATCTATTTCAGGAAGTTCTGCTTCTTTTTTTTGAGAAATATCACAACTTGTTACTAATAATGTAATCGCTGCTAATCCTGTTATTCCTATTATCTTTTTCATAATTTTTATTTTGGTTAAAGCTGTAATTATATGGTTATTAAACTTTTAGTATAGTGTATGTACAGCTTTGTTATCATGCCACTATCACTATGTATTGTATAAATTTTCTATAAATGGTATTTGATATACTTATTTGAAATTAAAACACATCAAGATAAAATCCTGTTGCTACTACTGCTATAGCAAGAGCTATCAGTACACCTACTATAAATCTAGTAGTGTTTACGGTAATATCATTTTTTTGAAATATGTAATCATCTCTTTTTTCTTCTTCTTCTTTTATAAATTTCATAATGTGTGTTTTTAATTAATTATTATTTCATCCCCAAAAATTCTAAATGAGTTTTGGGAATATTAAGTACTTGTTTAAAATATTAGTGTGATTGCATCATACTTTTACGTTTTTCTAATTGTTGATCGAGCTCTCTCGAACATTCCGAGATAGAGCCTTCAAAACTTGTGGTGTCTGAAGATGCAAACAGTCTTGGTCCTGGGGCGCTTAATCGTATACTGCAAACATGCCCTGTCCCATCTGATTTGTTTTCTTTTTTAAAGAAAACATCTCCTCGTATTAAAAATGGATACTTTTTTTCTAAATTGCTAAGTAACTCTTCAGTGTACCCTTCCAAACGTTTACTTCCGCTTATATTTTGATATTCAAATACTATATTCATATGTTTTATATTATGGTTATTATTAATTATGCTTCTAATTTTTCTAAGAGTAGTTGTGCTACTTTTTCTGAAGATGCTGGATTTTGACCAGTTATAAGTAATCCATCTGCTATGGCGTAGGGCTGCCAATCCTCTTTTTTAGAGTATATACTCCCTCGATTTTTCAGCATATCTTCAACTAAAAAAGGCACTACATCTGTAAGAGCTACTGCAGCTTCTTCACTATTTGAGAAGCCAGTTACTTTTTTATCTTTTACCAAAGGAGTCCCATCTTCTTTTTTGTATGTTTAAATATTGCTGGAGCATGGCATACAGCACTTACAGGCTTTTCTTCTCTGTAAAATGACTCTATAAGTGTTATAGAATCATAATTTTCTGTCAAATCCCACAAAGGTCCGTGTCCACCAGGATAAAAAACAGCATCAAACGCTTCTCCGTTTATTTTTGATAAGGGAATTGTTTCTGACAATTCTTTCTGGGCTTGTTTATCTTTTTTGAATCTCACCGTTGCTGGTGTTTGTTGATCTGGAGCATCGCTCTTTGGATCTATAGGAGGTAATCCTCCTTTTGGTGAAGCAAGCGTAATAGAATGACCAGCATCTCTCACTATGTAATATGGATTTGCAAATTCTTCAATCCAAAATCCTGTCTTCTGTTTTGTATCTCCTAAATCTTCGTGACTGGTCAATACGAATAATATGTTTTTCATGCTCTTTTATTTTCTCTTTAATATGAGTGTTACTACACTCATTATTAACACATTACAAATATGCCATGATTTGCACGAAAATGTCTTATACAATTGTGAAGCATTGTTATAAGATTACAAGAAGTACGTACTTCTATATAAAAACCAAGGCTAGAGATAGTAATCTCTAGCCTTGGTAGCATTTTATTATTAAATAATTATTTTGAGTTTGCCTCTCTCATAGCATTAGTTTTCATGGTTTCATTAGGCACAATAGCCAATGTTACACGTCTATTTTCTGCTCTTCCTGCTGCAGTCGCATTTGAAGTTGCTGGCGCTGTTTCTCCATACCAAACCGTTGTTAAACGTCCTGAAGAGACTCCGTTAGAGGTTAAATATCCTGTTACTGCATTTGCTCTACGCTGTGATAATAATAAGTTAGAAGATTCGCTACCTACGTTGTCTGTATGTCCAGCTACAATAATATTTGTTTGTGTATATTCTTTCATCACATTTGCTAATTTACTTAGCAATACTTCGGATTCGTTATTAATATTATATTTAGCCGTATCAAAATAAACTCCAGAGTTTTCGTCAAATGTTACTACAATGCCATTGTCTATACGTTCTACCGTTGCTCCTGGAATTTCTTCTTCTATTTTCTGAGCTTGTTTGTCCATTTCATTTCCTATAATAATACCAGCTCCGCCACCTACTACGCCACCTATCACAGCACCTAATTCTGAGTTTTCGCCATCACCTACATTGTTTCCAATAACAGCCCCTAAAATGGCCCCTGTAGTAGCTCCTATGACAGCTCCTTTTTGCTTGTTATTTGCATTTCTTGTTGCTTCACATCCTACAGATAATACTGCACAAATTGTAACTATTGCTATTGTTCTTACTATTGATTTCATATTGTTTTTATTTTAAGTTTTTAGAAAAATTCATTCGTATAACAAAAGGTTTTCCCTCTAGTTGTACTTTTTGCTCAAATTGGAGTTGATTTTCAGACAAGTAAGAGATAGAGAGTCTAAACCCTTTTTCATCCATCGTCGAATTCTTTTTCTCGTCTGTAGGTTTTAAAATGATATCATATGTTGGATCAGTTTGATCAGATCCCGGCAAAGCCCAGATAAAATAACGCTTTCCTGCAGGACAGTTTGAACTTGTTATTTCATAGTTTCCAAAATTATTATTAGGTATAAATTGCCAAGTAGAACCTTCCAGACATTCCGCAGAGGTATCTCCAAAAATGGTTACATTAAAAACTCCATCTCGATTGTATGTAATATCATTTAACGTCCAATTTCCTTTTAGTGTTTTTTTTGATTCTTTAATTGTTTTTGATGTTCCGCAACTAGATAATATCATAGTGCACATAACTATCAACCATATGTTTTTCATGAGAATAATTTAAATTGTTTTATGTGTTGATTTTAGAATAAAATCATTTACTTTTTTGCTGTTACAAAGATGATTAGGTTTGTGTTGTTTTGTATTACACAATTTTTATGGAGTATTATATAATTATGAATTTCCACATAAAGAGTTCTACCACACGAAGTACTTATCCATATTCAATCAATATTTTACATATGAAAAAAGCCTCAAATCACATATTGTAATCTGAGGCTTTCAATGGGGATTTAGGGGTTATACGCTTTCGCGAAAGCGTATAAAACAGCATATATATTTCTAAAATTGGTATCTAATTCCGAGTGCAATATCGAAGTTAACATCGTCGTTAAAATCTTCATTAAATCCTAGTTCTGGTCGAAAATCTAGTGATAATAGTAATGGTATATCAAAATTATATTCTATCCCTACATCACCTGCTACTAATCCAAAGGTTCCGTCTACCTCTCCTGCATCAAAAGAACCTATTCCACCACCAGCGCCTACGTACCAGTTAAAATTTCCATCTAGTGGAAATACCCATTGATACAATCCTACCAATTTAAATGCTTCTACGTTGTTACTATCTCTCCAACCTAAGTCAAATTCTAAACGATTATTCTCATTAAGGTATCTTTGATAAGATACTTCACCTCCAAAACCGTCATTATCTCCAAGTCTTAAACCGATTGCATTTTTAGAAATTTCTTGAGCGTTTACTGAAAATGCGAAAGCTATGATTGCTACTATGCTTGTAATATATGTTTTCATATGTCTAATGTATTGTGATTATGGTCTTTTAATTATTTAGTTTTATTAAGATCTTCTACTACAATGGTAATATCTTCTACATCCTGCGAATCTACTTGATACGTACCTTCTTCAATTACGAATAGCGGTGTGCTATCTGATGACGTAATATATACACCTTCCGGAGTAGCAGTATAATTTAGACTATCTTCCACGTCTTTTTGGTATGTAATCAAAACTTCTTTATCGTAGCTAGTATCATTATCATGATCTATCATAATTATTTTTTCTACATATACAGGCGCATCTACTAAGCTCTGATTTAACTTTCCTGCATCTTCTACTTTAAAACTTAAATCTCTACGCTCTTTACTAATTGTTTTTATAGTGACAACTTCATTGTTATTAAGCTCATATTCCTTTATGGTTGTAATATTTGCTTCGTCTGTAATTGATTGAGCATTTACGGTTCCTGCAATTAATAATGAACATGCAATTGTTTTTAATATCGTTTTCATAATTTTTATTTTTTAAGTTATTATTTAAATGTTTTAGGAGTTTATTTTTTTGTTGCGTCGTCTATTTCATCTGTTACTTCCTCTACACTTTCTTCTACTGCATCTCCTACTTTTTCTGCTGTTGTTTTTTCTCTACAACTTGAAATAGAAATTGTAAATAATGCTAATGCTATGGCTGTAAAAATTGATTTTTTCATGGTTTTGTTATTTTAAATGTTATTGTCTTACTGTTTTATTTCTTACAGTACAAAGATGCGATGATTGTGTATGTTTTGTATTACACAATTTTCATCATGTGTTATATATTTACTACTAAATCCGTATCATCTGGTAGTGTATCAAAATTTTGTTCACCTATGGTATTTTCAAAATTTTCTGTGTTTACTATCGCAGGAAACACTCTGCCTACTTTTTCATACTGCTTGGTCATCATTTTAAAAATTAAATGGTTATACAATTGATTAAATTCTGATACAAATTTGAATCTTCTTAGCTTATTTACTATTATATAATTCTTTGCTAGTTTTACATAATCATCTATAGGTACGTATCATCAAGGCACAAAAAACCATAGTTTGTATACATAAACTATGGTTCATATTTTTATTTATTTTCTGATTCCTCCTCTAATTAAAGAGAATATAAAGAGTACAATAAATATGAAAAATAATATTTTTGCGATTCCTGAAGCTGCTCCAGCAATTCCTCCAAATCCTAATACTGCTGCAATAATTGCAATAATAATAAATGTAATAGTCCAACGTAACATAATGTAAAATTTTATAGTGGTTAGTAATTCTTTTTTAAGTAGTGATTTTCACTTCTCTTTTTGCACACCACAAAGATGCGGCTCGATGTGTGCTTTTCAGTTACACAATTCTTTTTTAATATTCTAATATTAAAAGATGTAGTACTAATGATCATTACTCTTTGAAGAAAAGAGCAGAAAGAAAGCAGCAAGGCTACCTATTCTGTAGCCTTGGCAATGTATCGAATGCCACACTTGTTTAACAAACTACAACAAGCTTGGGCATTTTACATCGCTACCAATATGGGTTTTGCCTGTAACGTGGGATCGTGGGGATATGATAAATATGGTAAGCGGGTTAAAGCTTTTAGGAATAAGAAGATTGCCTTTGATGAGTCCGTTTACAAACGATTAGAAAATACTCAGGTTGAAAATAATGATGCCTGCAAAGTCATTGCTAGTCGTGATGCCGTAGATGCTTTTCATTATATCGACCCGCCATATATCAATTCTGATCAAGGATTATATGAAGGTTATACCGAAAACGATTATCGTAATCTCTTGGATATGCTTTCTAGCATCAAAGGCAAGTTTCTCTTGTCGTCGTACCCTTCTAATATTTTGGATGAATACATCCAGAAAAATGGATGGTATACCAAACGATTTGAAAAACCACTCAATGCCAGTCTTGGTAAAAGTGGAGAGGCTCGAACTTCTAAAAAAGTAGAAGTACTCACCGCCAATTACCCTATTGAATAATACAAACAAATAATTATTAATTTTTAAAACTGAATATTATGGAAACACCCAGTATTGTTGATACGCTGATACAGAATATCACTACCGATCAAGAACTCTTAAAAGATGCTGATGCAAAGATCACTCAAGCCAAAGAAGAAAAAGCAACTGTTGCAGATCGTCTCAAAGGCTATCGAAAAGAAGCAGAAGTTTTTTTAAAGTATGCTAATCCAGAACAAAAGAAACAGATTGAAGCATTAGGTTTTGATACTGTTGAAACTAGAAGTTCATTAAATGATGTGGCCACACGAGCACTTAATATTATTATGGAGGCTAAAGATCATTCATTAACGAATGATGAACTCTATACCATCTATGCAGGGAGTCATAAAAACTCTAAAGAGGTAGTAAACTATACCGCCTTTAATATTAAATGTAGACCACTATTTAATAGCCAAAGATTATTACGTAAAAAAGCAGCAGACGGATTGTCTTCTCGTGAAGATATCATTTCATTAAATGGTACGCCTGTAAAAAAGAAGGAGCAACAAGATGAAAAAGATGATACTCAGAAAAAAGTTGACGAACCTCAAAAAGAAGAATCAAAGAAAGGAGTAGAGGAAGTAAAAAATACTTCTGATACTAAAGGTGATGTAACGAAAACTGAAAAGAAAGAACCTGTTAAAACGATTGCTCTTAAAAAAGGAACGTTAGAAAAAGATAAAAAGAATGATACGACAGGAACAAAAAAGTAAAGCTCTTGATCACGCTATGTGGCTCAATTTTGAACATCGTACTGATAATAAGGAGTATGGTGTTGTACAAAGCATAGAACACGATTATCTAGTAATACCAAAAAATCATCCGACAGTTGAAGGAGAAACCTTTGAAATATTACCCGATAGTTACGCTTCCCTTTCCTATGATCGGATTGCTGAAATCTTTGCAGATCGTAATTCATTGTGGTTTTGGGAAGAACTTCAAGGAATGTTCTCTACGGCAAACGGAGAATTATTACGATTTATCCTTGCCTATGATATCCCGCTTGAAAAACTCATTCGTTACAGTTTATCTGCTCGTGGATACGATAAAGATCAAAAATGGGTTGGATTTAACAAAGCCAAAGAGATTTGGTTAGAATAACTACATATTTTTAAACACCTTTCTTTTGAGATTGGTGTTTTTTTATGACCTAATTTGATACACGACGATTTAAAGAATCCTTATTTTAAGACCTCTAAGCGATTTTCTTTTTTACCAACATATCAATGAACGAAGAAAAACAGTAATTAACTTTTTAGCCAACTACTGTTTTTTAATAATTTAAGTTGTCATCTTTAACAATGACCTATTTTGGGACATTACCCAGTTTGACCTATTACCCTATTATGCTTTATTTTATTTTAAAATTACTGTGCATGAAATAATCTCTAGAAATTTCAATTATTAATTCATAATCATCACTAAAGATTAAAGTTTCCCATTGAGTACTGGCTATAAAATCCTCCCATTCACTTATAAAAATACTTACAGGAATAGTAATTGCCGCCTCTTTCGTACCATATAAAATGATTATTTTCTTTTTTTGTGACAAGTTAGATTTTTTAAGTGCTATCTCAATTTCATTTTCCTCTCCTTCATTATCAAAGAAAAATTTAAAATGATTAGACATTTTTTGCCAATCTATATTGGTGTTTTCTCTATTAACATCTTTAAAATTAGTCAAAGGAATATCAAGTTTTTTAGCTAAACTTTTAAAATAGCTATTTGAATCACTATCAATAATATCAACATCTTCAATGTGTTCAACTAATTTCCAGTTTTTTATATCTTCTTTATTCATAATTTAAAAAGTACTATTTTTAATAATTTGGTCTATTTGATTCTGTCCTGAATTAATAAGAATAGCTCCTTTTTCTTTACCATTCCACCAATTGATATGACCTCCTTTAGTTCCATCGTAATCAACTCGCCAACCTTTCTTGCCGTTAGCAGACTGATAACCAACTTTTACGCCATCTTGACTACCAAATTTACCTAATTTTTCGACAGCATCATCGCCTAATCCACCTATCACATCTTCAGCAACTTTTATACCATCATTTAGTGAATTACTACCTTCCTTAAGCGCCGTCACAATTTCTTTTCCTAGCTTTCCACTTTCATCCTGTATTTTTCCCGTACCCTGAACCAAATCAGCAACTTCATCTGAATACTTTACCACATTATCCATTTGTTTGAAGCCTTTAATAGCCACTTTACTTAACTTACCTAATTTGGCAAAAGGAATAAAACTTGCAAGACCCCAAGCAACTGCTTCGGCTCTATTATATTGCTGTCCATCGAAATTTTCTCCTGTAACAACACCATAACCATCTTCTACAGGAGTTCCATATCTTAATACTTGTTTCGCATCACTTTTATATGTGCTATAATAAGCAGATGTTAATGATTCTCCCTCTGATACTTTTTTAACAATTTCTAAGCCTCTATTTAATACATATAGACCTGTCCCCAAAAGCCCTCCTTTGGCTCCTCCACAACATCCATTTGGACTCATCCCATCAGGGTCGGTAAAATAAATAGGATTATCAAATGCAAAATTATATGGAGAATGCCTTCTCATTGCTTCTGCTAATGGATCAAGATTCATCCATCTTGCTATCGCAGGGTCATAATTACGAGCAGATACATCATACCAATCGAGTCCAAGTTCTTCTCCAAACTCCTTTCCTCCGAAAGAAAAACGGTTCGCAACGCTGTTCGAATTGGATGTTACCACGTCGTTGTACCCTTGTTGCTGTAATCCAAATGGATAGTAACTAAGGCTAATTTTTAAGAGCTTTTGACCTTTTTTAGAGTATGCCAATCTTAATCTTGGCTCATTCTCGATATGTAATTGTAGACATCCCATTTGCAATACCTACGAAGCTACTGAATTGTCATATACTGTCATAATCCTTTTGGATAGATTTTTGATACCCATACCATAACGGGAAGAACTTTCGTTATATTTGTGATATAATACCTCTAATTATGGGAGCAGTAGAACTTAGAAATAAATTAATAGAAATTATCAGTAACTCAGATGAGCGCTTTTTGAGAATGGTTAATGCGCTTCATAAAACCTACAAAGAAGATATTTCTGATGAAGATGAAGTCGTTGCTTATACTATAAAAGGAGAAGCTCTTACTAAAAATGATATTGTTGAGAATAATAATGAGGCAATAAAATCAATTGAAAGAGGAGAATTTAAGACGCACTCTGAAATCCGTCAAAAGTACGCCAGACACTAAAGAAGTATGGCAAAGAATTACGATCAAATCATCTGGTCTACTCAATCGGAAGTTGATCTAGATGACATTTTAGAATACTATCTAGAAGTTTCTCCAGAAAAAGCATATATCCACATTAACGATATTATTGATGCTGTAGAACAAACTGTTTTTTCTGAACAATGGCAGATCGATGAATATGACCCTTCTTGTAGAAGAGTTATAGTAAAAAGAAAATATCGAGTTTATTACAAGGTAGAGGATACAACTGTTCGTGTAACTAGAGTGTATCCAACTCAAAAAAATCCTGAAGGAATTTAAAATACTTAATCTACTTCTTCATCCTCTCTATACGCGAGTCCTTTTAAAAGTAAACCAACAGCTAAAGCAGCAAGACCCCAACCAGTAGCTTTAGAATTAGATTTTAACAAACCTCCAACTACAAGTGCTCCTCCTGCTACAGTTAAACCAGTACCTGCACTATCTACTTGTTCACTATATTTTTCTCCAAAAATCACCCAATTTTTAAAATGTTCACAGTTATTTCCTAAAAAACTATATACTGTTTTCCCAATTTTTGATTTTGCTCTTCTTACGGCAATATCACGTTCAATATAATTTCCTTCAAATTTTTCAATGCGTTCTGGCACGTAGGTCTGAAGTTGCTCATTGATTTTTGCTTCAGGAATAATTTGTACTCCTTCTGTAAAGTTTGCTATAAATTCAGGTTTGCCGAATCTATTATTTCCTAAATAAATAGCGAAATGATCAAACATTCCAAAAACTTTTTTTCTTAATACAATTACATCCGCTGGACGAAGTTGATTTTCTTTAATAAACATTTTAGTATTCATAATAGTTTTTTACGATTATATCTACAAAGTTATAATCAACCCTAATGCGTATTCAAAGAACTTTGGTCAAGGTAAATCCAAGGTAAATTTTACCTTGGATTTCAAGCAATCCATTTTTCAGCTCTAATCCTATATTCATTATACTTAGCTATTTTTTTCTTAATTGCTTGTTTGTATAATTTCATTTCTTTTTTAAATAAAACTTTTTTATCAAAGTCAATAGCAAAACTCTTTAAAGGAACAAAATGTCCCTTATTACCTCTTGGAGTGATTAATTTTTTATTCTTTAAAACATCAAATAATACTATAATGAAGTCCTTAGAATCTCTTTTAATTCTTACCTGCTTAGGAGTAACAGAAAATAGTTTTTCAAATTCAGACTTCAGTACAATTATTTTTTCAGATTTCAAATTATCTATGATATATTCCAAGAGATCTTTATTTCCATTCCATTCATAATAGACATTAATTTGGTTTTTTATTACTGAAAGATTCTTATGATTTGTTTTTATTTTTATTGAACGATCAATTTGTAATAATCTTTCTAAATCTTGATAATTAT
This sequence comes from uncultured Dokdonia sp., assembly GCF_947492815.1. GTDB lineage: Bacteria > Bacteroidota > Bacteroidia > Flavobacteriales > Flavobacteriaceae > Dokdonia. The sequence goes on along the minus strand of NZ_CANLOB010000002.1, from coordinate 293,422 downwards.
ATCCCTCCAATTCACAAAACTCCCTTAAGGATTTTCCAAGTTCCTCAAAATCTTCAAAAGTCATCTTTTCTTGCTCTATTAATTTCTTTATAAGATAATTCCCTATATCAGCTAGAGTATATTTAAGTAATCTCTTATCCTTACCATTTTCAACTTTCAAAACAATATTATTAATTGCTTTTAATAAAGAAAAAGAGAATGTTGAAATATGATCTATATCTAAAAAGTTAGTTTTTCTTTTTAGATATAGAAGTTTTTCATTTACGACTTCTCGGAGATTATATTCATCAAGAAGTTCTATAGCTCCTCCAGTATCATCTCCATAAACGTCACTTAAAATCTCCTCAATTGTTAAAAGTAATTTTGTCATCCCATATAATCTTTTAAAAGATTATATGATTTCAAGGATCATTCCAAATTGAAAATCAGGACATTATGACATAATTCAAAATTAAATTATTTTCAAATAAACCAGAGAGATATTAATGATATTTTGAATATTAAAAAATATTTCGTTGATTTTTTGTATATTTAAGCTAATGGAATTAGTGGTCTCACTTATTGGTTTTATCTCTTCTCTTTTTGGGATATATTCATTTTTAAAAAATGATGCAATTTCCATATTTGACTTTTTAAAAAAATCTAAATTGGTTTAAATTTTTACCAATTAAATAAAATTAAGTCATAATACACGTATAATCAATATTTTGAAAATAGAGTTCGAATCCTTCCTAAATGAAAAAGATATTTTTTTAAAAATTGGTATTAGATTTTTCAAAATAACTAATTGCCAATTTTATTATCAAAAAACAGATAATCTACTGTTTCAAATATTTTATAACTTTCTCGTATACCCCCACAGCAACCATTCTCAAAACACATAGTTATAAATTCTGATTTTTTAATTAAATCCCTTACAAAAGATTCACTTGTGTAATAACAATGATGACCTGGGTATAGGTTTTCTTTAAATTTTTCAATCAACAACTCTGACGGAATTGCCATTAATTTATCCAGTATGGTCGTTGAAAAACAATCAAGATCAAAATCAACAATAAAGTTATTTTTCGGCTCAAAATGGAATCTATAATCTTCTTTTGAATAATTCCATCCCATATCATTCCAGAGTTCTCCATATTCACCTATTTTAACAATATCTTCAAGACATCCTCTATGACTTAATTCATCCCATACATCACCGATATTATAAATCTTTTTTGTTCCAAAGTGCTTGGTTTCATATTTTTCTACAAACGATATACTTGAGCGACTCGAATGAAAAAGAAACACGTTATTTATCAAACCTAATTCCATTCCAGTAATCACCCAATCATCATCAAGACCGCCTAATTTAAACTCAACAAATGACCAGAAATCTTCAACTGATGGATTATTGATAGCAAACTCTTGAGCAACTTCTAATATATCCTTAGAGGGATGGCAAGCATCATCGTGGTCATCAAACATAAATATGTCTAGTGGTGCTTGAGATTTATCTTTTAATACGTAAAGAACATTAAGTATCGTTCTGTGATCTTCATAGATATACACTTCTGAATCATCAACATATTTTTTATTAATATTACTTCTATGCCGTAGTGTCAATTTATTCTTGATTTAAGTTATTTATTATGATTTTTTTTTTAAGCTTGCAAATGATGTTATTCTATAAATTAGTTGTGTGGCTTAATCACTAAAATTAATAAATAAACTAAAGTCACAACTGATTTTACATAGCTTCTGTAGCCAGTACCTCTAGCTCAATTTTAGTTTATCAAACAATATTTTATTCCTTTGTTTTGAATCTTTAATTATTTTTTTGAATGGTAAAACCTCAATATAAGCTCTTGAAGTTTTAGTGTCGTAAAACTTAAATGAACCAAGACCATCAGGTGTTGGATCGAAACCTTCATAATCCAAAATCTTATCAAGAGTTGGGGTTTTGTCCGCAACTATATAGCAATAAAATGGAGTAAGTTTATTAGCTTCAATTCTTTTCCCTTTCACTTTTTGATTTCCCTCTATAATTTTCTCAATATATGTTCTTACCTGTTTGATTGGGTCATCTTTATAGATTCCGTGTTTATAATTATCCCTTTCAGGTTTTTTAAATTCTACTATTGTAAAAGATTCAAAAGGATATTTGTCTTCTGAAAATAAAGTAGCATTTTCAAATACTTCTTCTTTTTTAATTACAATATCAGAACGTTTAGTGGAGTCAGAACTTATACCTTCAATTTGCTGAAATAATTTATCCGAAGCAAGTAGAGAATTATAAGTAAGTCTTTCGTCCAATAACCAAAGATTTTGTTTTTCTGTTGTTACTGTTCTACCTGTTTCTCTTATGGGAAAAAATAAGCTATGAACAATATCTTCATTAGCGAATTTCTCTAACTCATTTAATTCGATTAATTTATCTAGTAAGTCAATTACGGAACGTCTATGTATTACATACCTAGTTAAGTCTGACTGCCCTATTTCATTAAATTGTGTAAGAAAATCACTATAGAGTTCCTTATATTCTACTAAATTAGTTATGTCTTTTTTCTTATCAATTAAATCAATCCCTTTTGTTTTAACCTCTATTCTCCAATCACTTTCAATTTCATATAATTTCAAATCTAATTCGTGCTTTGATAAACCAGCTGGAAGCTTTTCTATTCTTTCTTTATTGTAATGAATTACACTATGATAATTTGGGTATTCTTCTTCAATTATGGGATAGTAAGTCTCTAACTTCTCTGTTCTAACTTTTTTTAGAAAATCATTTAAAAGTTTCTCAATACTTAGAATAGTTTGTTTTCTGATTTTAGATAGTGTTATTTCTTTTAAATCGATTTCTTCCTCATCTTCCTCTAATGTGAAATTAAAACTTGTTCTAGCTTCATTTACATTCCTATTTAAATAGTCTCCGATAACAAAAACTTGAAAAAAATACCCTTCTTTATTTTCACCAGTAATTTTATTATTCAAATCCACTAAATATTTAGATAAGCCTTCGTCTTTTACTGTTCTTTCGTGTGCACAATAATGTATCTTATGACTTTTTGCTTTGTGAGATTTTGAAATAAATATTTTAAAAGTTTGATTTGAGATTTCAAAAGCGTCTTCTAATATTTCTTTTTCAAAATCCTTTAAAAACAAATTATTTAAGTTTATTTCTACATCATCTTGGTTTGCAATAATTATTTCTGGTTCAATTTTTTGAATAAAATATAATTGAAAGTGAGTGATAATTTGTCTTGCTATTTCTCGTAAAGATTTTGGAACAGATTTATCATAATTATCTTCATATTGTGACAAAACAACTTTTGTTCCGGTACTTGTTTTTGTCGTGTTTAAATTATCTTTAAAATTATCAAATCCTTCTTTTGATTTTCTATAATCAAAATGTAGCATTTTAAAAGTCATATTGCTTTTGTATATGCTCTCTACAGACAATTTTTTAAAAGCTTTTAAACAAATAAGTCTTCCGACTCCTTTCCCACCAATTTCTGCTTTTTTTTCAGAATCAAATTCCGAAAATGATTTAATATTTTCTTCGTTTAGACCAATTCCATTATCAATAATTTCAAATGAATTAATTGGGTATTCTTCAATATTTGAAATTTGTTTAAGAACTTCAGCATCTCCATTACGAATAGCCATTATTTTAATTTTTCCTTTAAAATCAGGTTTTAAGATTTGTTGTTCTTGAATAGCGTGTATAGAATTACTAATCACCTCAAATAAAGGATATAATGCTTTCGTTTTAGGTAAATAAAGTTTTTTTACCCTGTTCCTTAGATTTGTTGAGTTATGTGGTAATGACATTCAGTTTGTTTTTTTCGTATTGGTTACGACTGTTAATATAAGGAACATAGGGTATTATCATTCTATATTCTAAAGAGTTGAAAGTCTAAATTTATCTATTGCTTTCTTATCTATTTTTTCAATAATATTGAGTAAGTATTCCATTTTTTCAATAATTTGTTTTATTGAAAGTTCAAATTCTGAATTTAGTTGGAAGTTACCTTGAAAATATTTTAGAAATTTTTCATCAACTATCCCGTTCCTGTGAGAAAAAAGATGTCTGATTTGTAATATTTTCTCAATAGTATCTTGATCATCTTCTGTAATTATATTTAAACTACTAATAGGAATATTATCTTTAATAAAGCCCTTGACACTTCCTCTTTGGAGTTTACCTATTTTCTTTTTAGCAATATATCTAACAAATTCCTCTATATCTGAGCAATTTAGAACTTCTTTTACAGTAACTTCTTGATGCTCTCTTAAAGTATCTGGTTTTGTTATATATATTTCATATAGCAAATCTGATAAATAACCTTCAAATGTATCTACATAAGATGAGTATAAAATTCTTGTTAATATTTTTCCTTCCGAATTTGTAGTAGGTAGTTCGGCAGATACAGGATAAAGTAATAAACGCGAATTATCAATAATTTTTAAAACACTTTTGTAATGATTTAATAGGTCAATTTTTGAATTTGTACTATTATCAAAAGAGTTTATTAGTTTATTATTTAGAATATTTAATTCTTTATATCCATTAGGATCAAAAGAAGCTTCGTCTACTATAGTAACTGTTGTTCTTGAACCAGTTCGTTGGTATGCCTTATTATCAAAAAAGATAAGCTCAGATTCAGACTTTTTTACTTGAATAACAAATAGGTTTTTATCATTATATGTAACATATCCATAATTAACCTCAGGCTTTGGGGTTAATTGGTCAATTGCTTTTCTAGTAATTGCATTTGATCTAAATTCTTGGCTTAATCCGATAGTTTCAACCCTACCGCTTTCTTTTGTTACTCCAAGAATAATATAGCCTCCACTTGTATTAGCGAAAGAACAGATTAATTGAGCCATATTTTTTGATGGAGGTAATGAAGTCTTATATTCCAAAACTTCACTTTCAGGTTTACCTATAATACTATTTAATTCTTCAATCTCCATCTAACATAATTTTAGTTATTCCAGTCTTTTTTAAAATTTTACCTAAAGTAAGATTGAGCGGAGCACTAATACCATCTTCAACCCATAATTCTGAACTTCCATCTTCAAGAGCATCTCGTTCTGAACCATAATAAAATATAACCTCACCATTATCTGATGGTCTTACTACTATCGAAATTGATTTTTCTTCTTTTTCACCTGAAATGATTGTTGGAGCAATATCCTCCCAGTCAGAACCGTAATTTGGAAGACTTATCAGGTATTCTTTTACATTTTTTATAGCTCGTTCTATTAAATTTTGAGCATAATCATACATTTTCTGTGTAGGAGTATTTATATGTATAAATCTATTACTAAACTTAACATCTAATAACATTTCTTTAAGTTGTTGTTCTGACGTGATACCGTAGATCAATAAAACATTTTCACTTATCGAATCATGACGAAACTCTTCTTCAGGTACAGATACTATCTCATTTGACTTTAATGTACTAAGCTTTTCTTTTAAAACATTCATGTTGTCTATACCATATTCCTCCATCAAAACATCTAGCTCTTCTGCTTTTTTCATATTTTCAATTACTATCTCATCATCATAAAGACGATGTTTATTCTTATATAAACTCCCAAAAATATCTTTTGCTAAGAGATTGTTTTCGTTAAACCATAAATATATTTCTTTGAAAATTTGCTTAGTTTCCGCGCTTCTATCTACCTCATTTAGTTTGGATTGTATTAAGTCTCTAATTGTACTTGCTATATATTTATTGTCTCTAAATCTACTTTCAGGAAATTTTATAAAAGATATTCTACTATCTAAAAGCTCACTTTTTATATCATAACCCAAAAGTTTTGCTATTTTTTTAAGTTTTTCATCAATTTCATTATCACCAAAAAGTCCATTAGTAGAGTTAAATTCTCCATTTTGATTAGGGAATATTTGAAGAGAAAAGAATTCCCCTTTTATATTACTTTCTTTATGTAAAGTTTTGTAGAATTTCTCTAACCAAATAATAGATTTATTTTCATCGTCATAATCTAATCTTTCAGAAAGAGTTGAGAGTTCCTTTAAATCCTTAATATCTTCTATTATAGTTTTATAAGTTTCTTTATAGCAACCTTTCCAAATTACTTCATACCAATTATCTATATCTATTTCTGTAGGAACGTTAAACGGATTTAAATCATGAGAAAATTGCCAAATAGAACTTCTAGAATCTTTATCTATATGATATGGGAAATATATTTGAGGTTTACTTTTACTATTTTTAACGCTTAATAATTCTCCTTCAGAGGTTGTTATTATTGGAGTGGTGTTAAGCCCTTCTATAATAGGGTTTCTAATAAAATTTTCATACCAATTATTTGAAATAAGTTCTGATTCTAAATTGTTATTTATATGAACTAAGTTATATAGACTTCCCCACTTATTGCTACTTGCATATTTTAATAATTCAAGATAAAGATTAACCGAACTTTCAAGTATCTTTTTGTTTTGAAAAATATCTGGCTCATCTATATCTGTAAGATAAACCCCATCTCTTGGTTCCGTTGGATTAAAATAAGGATTATTAATAATGACAGGGAACGGGAAGAGTTCTGTTCCTATAAGTGGAAAAGTACAAAATAATTTTGGCGTTTTTTGATTATGTTTCTTCACTAAGATTTGACCTCTGTCATTCTTTTCTACTTCAATAGCTATTACTGTTTCGTTATCAGATATTGTTACAATTAAATTCTCTGTATCAAATAGTAGTTCATCCGTTATGTTTACCCTATGAAGCAAGATATTCTCTATGAGTTTTTCTGGCTTTGGATTTAAAGAATATTTTAATTTCTCATGAGCAAGATGTACCTCTTCAATCTGATTAGCAAAGACTAATACAAAAGAGAGATTTATAGTCAGGTCATCCAATCCATATTGAGCAATTGGAATCTTACTTTCGTCTAAAGAATAGTGAAAGCATGTATTATAATTAGAAGTAATGAAATTTTCATTTTGGTCCTGCCATATTGCTTCTTCAAGGTTTTTAAAAGATTCATCAACAGATTTACTAATTTCTTCAATCTCTCGGCCACTTCTATCTAAATTAATTTCAATCCGTCTATAGGGTTCACCTTCTTCGTGCAAAAATGATTCTATTTGAACTTTTTCTGATAAAAGATGAGTTGTCAAAAAACCTGTTCCAAATTTCCCTATAGTCTTTTTATCTTTAGAATTGGAACTACCGCGATCCTTAGTAGAAACTTGCTCAATTAAAAAAGTAATATTCTCAACTGAAAATGGTTTTCCATTATGGCTAAATTTCAAAGAATAAGAATCTTTTTGATCAAATTCAATCCTTATTTTGATTGAGTTATTATCAAATGAAACATCCATTGCATTTTGAATAAGTTCCCATATCCAGCGCCTTTTTGAGTTTTCGGTATTTTCTAACCGAAGTTTTCTCATTAAGTCTAATATTTTAGTTGCTACATGTCTTGTATGTGCTTTTTCTCTAGACTCAGCTATCTTATCTTTGTATGTCATTTAATTCAAAACTTATACTTAATATTAAATTAATTCTGAAAGTTCTAATGGAGTAATTTTTTTAAAATTAAATTCCTCGTGCAAAATTCTAGTATTTTCAATACTTAATACAGAAGTCGAACCAGCTTTCTTTGCACTATCATTTGTACAAAAATAATCTCCATTAAGGCCTATATGTGCTGCTACAGAATCACCATCTGCCCATTCAGCAACTGCTGATGCAATCTTTTGATTTTCTGAATCAGGAGCTTTACCTACGCCTATAAACCAACTATTCGGGTAGTACTTCTCTCCAATTTTCTTAATATCATAAAGGCCTGCTTTTAATTCTTCGATCCTACCAGAGACTATTGCTAATTTTTCTACATTGACATTATGCAAGTCTATTTTCTTTCCTTCAATATCTGGATTAACACTTGTTCCTATTCGTGGAATATTTATTATTTTAAATCCAAGATTTAAAGCATCATTTAAATGTTCGTTAAGGAATTCATTATTTCCTGGGTGAAGTTTAGGATCTGGAGCAATTGAAGCAGAAATATTTACAATTCCATTTTTTTCAGAAATATTATATGTTTTTTTTGGAGAATATGTTCTAAAAAAACTCTTTCTTTCTACTCGTTTAACGGCTTCCAAAGTGAAAATAGTTTCACTTAAATATGCTTCTATTTTTCCTAATCTTATAGATTTATTAATCTCAAAATAAGCCTTTTTAAAAGGGTCTTTGGGGAAATTCTTAGGAGATGCTATTTTTCTCCAAGTATTAGAGTCAAAAGTTATTTTCATTTATAATATTTTAATCAAACCTATAATGAAAAGATAAAATCTGTCTAATAGTATCAACAGTAGATAAGAATGGGTTTTTTTCTGATTCAAAATTATCTAAGTAATCATTAAAGTTATTTTGATACATTTTTCTACTCATATTTGCTGATAATTCATCCATTTCCTTAAAATGAATTTCCTCAATAAACTTTATAATTTCTTTTGAATTTTGAAGGGCGGTTTCTTTACTTTTTGACAAGTAGAACTCATTAAATAATGAGTTTAATTTTACTGATTTATTCATCACTTATAATTTTTAAGCATACTTTACAATGTGTTATAAGATTATCAAATAACAATTTTAAATTCGAATACAATTGTGGTTTCCCGTAATCAGAGGAGAATAAACAAATAACCCCCAATGAAAATTGAGGTTTGTTTAGAGTAATACATTTAACTTAAGGGATTTGTAAGATACAGTAATTAATTGATAGGATGCAAATTATCAATCATTTCTTGTAGATTTTCAATATCATCTTGCAGGAATCGTTCGGTAGAAGAAATATAGCGATGTCCTGCCATATATTGAACTTCACGTATGTTGTGAAGTTTTAACCAATGCGTAATTACCGATGCACGTATCTGATGTGCGTTTTTGATATTCAGGATAATGGTACGGAGTTTTTAAACAGCTGACAAGCAATTCTAAAACGATCCGAATTTTGCGATATAAAAGCCTTTGTGTGGCACGCTATAATATTATGGAGGGTCTCCCTATCCATACTTGTTAATAATCTATTCACTTAAATTAGTAATTAGATCTTTCAATGATTTTATTGTAATATCTTCTAATAGAACGTTTATATTTTGATCAACTATATATGTGTTATATTGTATAAATTCGCTTTGTCTTCCAATTTTAGTACTAGCCTGACCAGTTGCAGATACATTTCCTAAAACATAACTTAAATTTCCATTTAGACCAATACTTGCTTCTCCATTAAAACTAGATTTACCAGAATTAGATGATAATATTACTTCATAATTAGAGCTTATAAATACCTTAGTGTTTTCAGTATATTTTTTCGGAATTTCGTTTAGAATTGATTTTAACACATCAATTCTAAGTTTTTTTGTAATACTATCTACCCCTTCAAATCGCCCCTCTCCTTTATAAGCTTGATAAAGAGGCGAATAAATAACTCCACTGACTATAATTAGTGATTTGTCAGAATCTAGTGCCCCTTTTGCACTACTAGTTATAGAGTTAGATTTTAATCCTAAATCAGCAGATATTGCTGCTGATAAAAAACCAGAACAATCTAATGTGTAGGAAAAATTATTATAAGTATTCTTATTACGTTCAAAATAGTCTAGTTCATTATAATTGGGTATTGTTGGTGCTTTTCTTGCAAAAATCAAGTCGCTTTGAATGTTAGTACTGTCAATCAAATGAAAGCCGTGAACTAATAAATTACTACCTCCTCTTTTCAGTTCAACAACTGTCTCTGTATCTTTAATTAAATCATTTTCTAAAATTATATTTGGTATAAAACCAAATTCAGCACCTTTCTTTCCCTTAATTTTTTTTAATCTTTTTTTTAGTTTCTCATCATATTGGCAAGCAAAATTATTTGGATCAAATAATTTTATTAATTCAGAGTATAGATTTTTTTCTTCTCCTAATTGAATAGTTATTGTTCTATATGAAGCAGGAATAACGATTTTCCCGCTATCACTATTTATGGAATCTGCTGCTACTTTAGTAATTGTTAAGTCATCTATAATGTTTTCAAAAAAAAAAATAATTTGAATTATTAGTATTGTTATCACTCTTTTGAGTACTTTTAAAATTAACACTATTACATCCGTAAAGAATGTTAATTACGATAAGAAGTATAATTAGTCTCATAATACATGTTAGTAAAGTTATTTTATAATTGAGGTAAAAGTTAATCTCATTTGATAAATTAACTTTACGGCTTTCCGTAATTTAAAAAAATAATGTAATTAATTGATAGGATGCAAATTATCAATCATTTCTTGTAGATTTTCGATATCATCTTGCACAAATCTTTCGGTAGAAGAAATATACCGATGCCCTGCCATATATTGCACCTCTCGTATGTTGTGAAGTTTTAACCAATGGGTAATAACCGATGCTCGTATCTGATGTGCGTTTTTGATATTGAGGTTAATGGTACGGAGTTTTTTAAAAAGCTGACAAGCAATGGTAAAACGATCCGAGTTTTGCGGTATAAACGCTTCTGTGTGGCACGCTATAGCATTTTGCAAGGTTTCCCTATCCGTTTGTATATACTGGGCTAAGGAAAGCACCTGTGGCGATTTGATTTCTAGCTTGCGATAGTTGGTTTTCCGTGTGCTTGGAACATAGATATTCCCTCGCTCTAGATTTACGTGGTGTATTTTAAGATGTTTTATAGATGTTATAGAAAGTCCTTGATATATCATAAGTCCTATAATCACCTTATCTCGTATTGCTACCGATGGACTATTGGGTAATTCTATATTTTGCGTTTTGAAACTATAAAACAAATCTTCCAGTTCCTCATATTCTAAAAGATTATGATTCAGCGTTCGTTTTGCTCCTCTGATATTCATATTCTCCATCGGGTTATCTCCTCTATGGTTTTCTTCTATCAGATAGTTAAAGAATACTTTTAAGGCTCCAATGCGTAGTTTGGTCGTTTTCTTTGAGGGTCGCTTCCCTGCTGTGGGACGTTGTATTTTCTTTGCGTAGGTTAAACAGGTTTTATAATCAATGGTATAGGGGTCATAGTCTTTTGATTCACACCAACTCATAAACTTATCACAACAGATCAAATAGGTGTTGATTGTTGATTTGGCATACGCCTTTTCATAGAGATAGGTGTCAAATGATTTCATGTTCGTTCATCGTTACTAGGTGCGTATAGATTTGCGTCGATTCAAGCGAAGAATGGCCTAAGAATTGACTAATGGATTTCATAGGCACCTTGTTTTGCATGAGATGCGTGGCGATGCTATGACGTAAGGTATGCAGGGTAATATCCTTTGCTTGGATGTTTTCGTCTTCGCTAGCTTCAACTATATACTTAAGCCTATTAGCTATCGACATATCATTGATGCGTTTTCCTAATTGCGAGATTAAAAAAGCATCGGTTTGATAGTTATTCTGAAACTCTGGTCTGCCTTCATAGAGATAGTCTTGGAGAATACTTAGATTATAAGCATTAATCGGCACAAAGCGTTCTTTGTAGTTTTTGCCTTTACGTACATAGATACGTCCTTTATCAAATAAGATATCTTCGCAATTGATATGGACTGCTTCATTTCGCCTGAGTCCGCAACTATATAACAATACGAGTATTGCACGGTCTCTCATTTGAAAGTGTTCACTCATGTGGGAGTAATCACAAGCTTTAAAGAGTCGTTTGATTTCATCTTGGGTAAGGATTACCTTATCTGTATTGTGATAGGATATTTTCTCTCCTTTCAGGTGTACACCAAATTTAATATTGGCATTGTGCTCTTTTAAGTAAACTAAGAACTTCTTTAAGGCTTGTTGGTGTTTATTTAAAAAGGCTTTTGATAATCCTCCGCCACGTCTTTGGTTACCACGTTGTGATAGTTGGGTGTAGTATTCTTGGATAAGTAGAGTCGTTACTAAATCAAGATTACGATGTCCTCGCTTCTCTAAGTAATAGAAGAACTCTTTTAAGTGATTCGGCAGGTTATAGACCGTAGTAGGAGCATAGCCAAGTACGTCTAACCAATTCGTATATGAGTAGAGGAGCTGTATAAATACCTCGTTTTTAAGTTGTAGTTTTTTCATACCCTTTTACATTTTTTAGTTTTCGTGGCGAACCATCGATTACTTTCTATTTATCAAACACTTAGCCTCGCCATTTTACAAATGGCGAACCGCTGGCGAAGTGGCGGTGGCGAGTCGCCACGGACGTTTATACTTTTGTCACTTTTTGCAACTTTTCGACACATATATTAAGCGCCATATCGATGGTTGTTTCTAAATGGCTAAACTCATCTACATCGACAATTTCATAACAAAAGGATTCCTTTTGAATATCTGTTCTGCGTTTGATATATCCTTCTTGGATAAGTAACTGATGATATCGTCTCAAAGTCGATTCCTTAATCCGTAATTCCCTTCTGATCTCTTGATTGGTAAATACGGTATTCTGTTTTTTATGTAAATACACTTTAAGTGCTTCTAAGTAGTTTCTGGTTACTCCGTTTAATGGGTCAGACTTACGAAGCAAAGTATCTTTGATAAGTGCATTAGCTACTTTAATATCTTCGAGCGTAGTTTCGATATATTCCTCTCCTGTATGTACATCAAATTGTGATTCCCTTTGATGTTGATGATAGAAAGTAACCACTTCTATGAATTGCAGATAATGCGCATTACTACGTCGTGGTTTAAAAACAGATTTAGGCAATATCAAATGTTCTGCATAGGGATTGATAATACGTACCGGCTTTAAAAGTCTCTGTACGTTATTGAGTATCTTTTGTGCATCTATTTGATCTTGCTTATTAACTCGTCCTGCCGACTCCAAACGCTGGTATTTCATAATACACTCGTCTTGTTCTTCGCTTTCATCGATATACAGTAAGAAGGAACGATTAGAATTATCTTCATAGATACTTTCTTGGGTGGTACACCCTGCGACACATATAGGTCCTTCTACGGTTAAGCTTTTGGTGATGCCTTCCCCACCAGTTCCTTTTTGTACGACAGACTTGGTAATACGTTTTTTGGTTTGTAATTCTCTAAGGGGATATAATACTTCTTCGGCTCCATCCATATCTTCGATTAGGATAAGCTTATGCTTCAGTTCATTTCGTTTGTAGTAGTAGAAAGCATTAGCCGATAAGACTGTCATCTCCACTTTATCTTCATCTGGAATAAGTGCTGCAACTTTTGATTGTAAATGCGTCTTACCAACACCTGAACTTCCAAAGGATATACAATGCAGTGGATTCTGCATCATGCGAGAGGTAAATATCAAATACATCAGTAATCGATTATCAACTTCTCCAATCACGCCACTTGCTCCAATGAGTTTATTTGTCTTTTCCATCAGCCTATCAGAACGTAGTATCGTTATGGCTTGTCTCCTTTCTTTTTGCGAAAGTTCATATTCAAATACCTCATCTGAATTTTCTATTTCTAATAACTCTAATCGGTAGGTTTCTAGCTTATGAATCAGTTCTTGCAAGGCACGTCGTATAATAGAGGTACCTACTTCTAAAAATTCAGCAATCTTGCGTACAAACTTTTCAAGAGCATTCGCATTATATAAATCAATGGTATGCCGTAAGGCGTGAAAAGGAGCATCCACCTTATGTATTTTTAAGGTAACGCGCATACGATCTAGTCCTGCGATTGAAATACCACCGAGAATATGGAATTCCAACACCTCTGTGATATATGAGTAATGGTTCGGATTTGTGGTATTAAAAGTATTCATATTCTGAATGTCAGCGTTATACACACAAATATATAAATAAATTGACTTTAAACACACTAAATATATAAATTAGTGTGTTTTTTGGTGTTTATGACTAAATGACCTACTTTTGAGGTAAACAAAACCGCCGTTATGACCGAAGTACAGCAATTACTGATAGATAACTTGAAGTTTTATAGAGTAGAAAAGAAGCTTACCCAAGCCAATGTTGCTAAGTCTTGTGATATGCTTCCAAGTACCTATTCCCGATTAGAAACAGGACAAGTATCTCCGCAATTGCAAACATTGGAACGTGTATGCGATGCGATTGGAATTCACGTAGTAGATTTATTTCGTTCTCGTGAGGTAAAGGATCAAACAACTGTTGAGAAACTTGAAGCCATAGCGGGATTATCAGACTACAATCGTAATGTGGTGGAGATCTTACTGGACTCTATTATTGAGAAGGATAAGTTGGAGAAGTCGCAAGCGGTGACGATGAAGAAGAGGTTGGAGGAATTGAATAAAGTGAGGGGAAAATAGTGTCTCTTTATATAATAAATACTATATAGTTAAGCGGATTGTTTAAAAACAAAAAAGGATGGCTTAGCCACCCTTTATAATTACAACTTAAAGAGAGCGTAACCTGATTGTTCAAGTCATTCTAACCAAAGTTAGCAGTTACGCACCTCTTAAGTTTTTGGTGATTTTGTATTACTGTAGGTATTTCTTTCCTATTACTAATACAATTGCTAGTGTTATAAGCACTAATGCAAAATGCCACCATAGTTCTGCTGGTAGTGAAAATACCAGCAAGTTAGCGAGGACAAGAATGACATAAAATACATTCCCTCCAGATTTATTACCCTGTTGCATAGACTTTTGTTTTTAGGGTTAATACTCATCGAAAATTCAGACAGCTTCCTAATTACAGAATGCTGTTTTTTATTAAAAGTTTTCATCTTTTTCTGTTTTTATAGATTCACTTGAAAATCCTTCTGCTTACGGAGATAATCTTTAATCTCGAATACAGTGGACCAAGTACAGCTACTACTAATAAACAATTTTGTGGTTTTCATAATTTTAAAATTTAAAAGTTAAAAAATAGTCAAGTGTTAATTAACCTCTCCTCGACATTAAAGAGGGTACATCTTGATAGATGTAAAGTTGATTTTTAGATAGTTGTTATCTGCTATCTATTAAATAATCTGTTCTGTTTTTCATAATAAAAAATTTAAGTTTTACAAGCTGAGAACAGTTATACTCTCTCTCAGATTAAGAGTCTACAATACATACACACAAAGTCTATTAAAATGTATATGCTTGGATCACCAAATAACCATAAAGGATGATCACACGATAAAAAATTCTTGGGTACAAAAAAACAGCACCACAAAGAATATTGTGTGCTAACTATTGGATATAAAATGACTTGAACAATGCTAATATATGATCTTTATTCCATATAAACAAATAAAAATCAATTATTTATATTGGAACTACTATAATATTTTAATCTTTGAGGCATCTGAATGACCAATAATGACTGTCCTTAAGTGGTAGTATATATACATCTCCAAATAACTATCTCTATATACCTTGTATTACACGATCAATTATGATAGAATAATAATGTAAAGCAATTATCATTATTAAGATTTAAGATCAGAAATAGACATCGGATGATTTTTGCTTTACACTTAAATCTTTTCTCCGATGTCTATTTCTGATGAGACAAAAAACATATGACATTTAATGACTATTTAGATCATTTAAACGCTCTTGCAAAAAAGCATCCAGATTTACTAGAAATGCGAGTTATTGCAAGTGCTGACACAGAAGGAAATCATTATCATGGAGTTGCATTTACTCCTGAATTTGGAAAGTTAAGCAGTGGAACAGATTTTTACCCTTATGATCGTAAAACCTGTAAAAAGAAAGATATTAATGCGTTATGCATTAATTAGTATTGACATTCAGATCTGAAATTGGAAAATCATTCGGTAATATTTAGTCAAAAAATACCATTATATGTGGTGTTTTTTATTTCCTAATACTTAAAAAAGAAAAAGCTCATAGAATTGAACATCTAGCGCGTTGGCAACTTTAAGAAGTGTCTTCAAGGTACTATTACCTGCACCGCGTTCAATTCTTTGAATAACGGACTTATCTAATTCTGATTGATATCCAAGTTCGGTTTGTGACCATTCTTTCTCTTTACGTAACTGACGTATTTTATCTCCTACTTGTTTATAAAACGCTTCTGAATCTGGATATCTCATAACAACACCTACTAAAGTATTAATACGAGTAAACCTACAAATGAAGTCTTAGTTATGAGGCAATTAATACAAGGCTGTATATATTAGGCTTTTTATATGTATTTAACTATGTTTGCTTCATTAGTAACTCAAAAACATAGATTTATGAAAACATTTAACTACATCCTTTTACTGCTTTTTGCTTCTTCACTTACTAGCTGTATAACAACAAAGACGCTAAAAGCTACAGCAAGTGTACCTGCGGGTACTACCGTCAATTATTCAAAAGTGGTGAATCCTGCATACGCTACGGATTACATTGGAGCGGATATCGTTACCGAAGTAGAATTTTATAGTGCTGGTAAGGCACGTAACCAAGCGACCAAAGTTCCTAAAGATCATGTTGTATTTCAAGTACTACCTATAGGAGGCACACCTAAAGATGCTCCTTTTGGTGGTGGACAACTTGGAGATTATGTATTTCTTCCAAAGGATCAAAGCGATATCATATTCAATTTAAAACGTGGCGATAAGATTCAATTACGTGGTGGTACTCGAGTACAGAAATACCATCTCAACGGTATAAAGATTATTGAATTTGTAGCTACATCAATTGAAAAAATATAAATAACCATATTATGAAAAATGTAATCTATCTAATTGCCTTTCTCCCCTTATTCCTTAGCTGTTCTTCAAACACACTCAAACAAGAAACCGTTGAAAACTGGATACAACAAAAAATTGAAGATAACAGCTATTTTAAACATTCTATTGAATACAAACCGTATGGAAAGATTTGGAAATATAACTATCAAATAAATGAAGTTACTATTGATACTATTGGCGTAGTACAGATGGTTAATGAAAACCAAGCTACCGTTAAGGTAACAATACGTTATATTGAAAATCTCCATATAGGTAAAAGAAGAGATAGTAATAAACAAAAAGACAAAGTCACTTTTGTATTTAATAAAAGTACTGATGACAAATGGTATTTAATTGCTGTAACAGGACGTAAATCATCTACGAATAGTTATGGTCATCAAACGGATATTTTTAAGCAATACAGAGAGAATTTTATAACCAATTATGCTACGGAGTCTATTGAATAATAATTCAATGTCTTTTAACGAAAAATGTCCTCATCTTGCGTTTACTATCTACGCAATTTGAGGATTTTTTATTCCTTTGTATCAATTATTTATAACTTTAAGAGTTAAATAAATTACATTATGAGATTTAAATTTTACAAACGAAACAAAAAAATTAAACAGGCAATGAAAATTGCTGAGAAAATACTAGCTCTTGATGAGTTTTATAGTAAAATCGAATCTATTACTAGTTTTGATAATTCAAACATTTCGCCAGCAGAAATTGCTGAACAAATAAGATCATACAGAACTGTTGTTATCATACGAACTATCTGGAATCCAAGAATAGGTAATGCAGTTGCAAGTAGTTCTAAGTTTTTTAAAATAAATACCCTACGCTTAGGCAGAAAAAGAACCATTCCCAAAGTAGTAAATACTATCATACACGAATATGTCCATTGTGTAGATTTTAATAATGATACATTAGAGTTTACTCATTTCGATAATGAAAACACCAATGGAGAAGAAGACAATACGGCTCCTTGGAAAATTGGAGAAATCGCTGAAGAATTTGCTGAAAACTTAACATAACTATTTTCCAATGTCCTTAAGAAAAAATGTCCTCATCTGCTTTTATCGTTTAAGCATTTGAGGACATTTTATATCTGTCCAAAGTCGCAATTTTTTGAGGTTGCTTTTCGGACAGACTGCGTCACGGTCTCAAGTCGCTTTTGCTTTTAAGACAGTAACGCAGGATTGCATTGTGATGTCACAAGCTCCTATTCACAATGCGAATCCTGTTAGGGGAAACCCCTAAAACCCCAACCACGACCACAAAAAAGAGGCTACTAAAAGCCTCTTTTATATAAATGGGAAATACTTTCTGTATTAATTTATCCAGTAAAAATATTTTAGATAAGAATCTAAATTCGGTATGATTGATTTTGCCTTAAATAGATTTTCAAAAATGATATTACCTATCAAATCTTTTTGTCTATTTGGAAATAATAATTCAGATGTTTTTTGCTTAAAAGCATCTGAATTATCTAGGTACAATGCTGCAACTAAATGTTCCGTAGCGTTATTTATATTCAATCCTCTACTATTATGTAAAAAAAAGGCATTCTGAAAAGAAGGTCTTGATTTAGGTATTATACCAGATAATATTTCTTCATGATTAATACTATAATATTTATGTGGTAAAGCAAAAATATAAATTACAGACTTCGATTTCCAATCCCTTTTATGAAGATAATTAGCTTTATACGCCCCTGTTTTGTGATATGTATTTAAAGCAAAAAAAAGTGCTGTTTCTATATCTGATGTTACATCTAACCCATTTGTAGGTAGTCCATAATGTTGAGCAATTGACAGTGCATAATGCATAAATGGATAATAATTGAATTCGTCATTAATCTTATCACTTAATACTTTGTTATCTAATAATTGCGCATACATTCCAAATGAAACTCTCAAAAGTCCACTCCATTCTGGTATTATTGAATCTATATTAGTATTTGTCCTTGAACTTGTATTCAATAATGATGGCTCTAATGTATTCTCACACCCATAAATTTTCTTTAATGACTCTTTCCCTCGTGATAGAAAATATTCTTTTGTTTGACCTCGATAAAGGATATCATGATCTTTATAATGTTTTTTTAAATCGTGAAGAATACTATTTATATCATCATGTTTTTTAATAGAAATTCTAGGGATTCTTCTAAATGGAATTCTTAAAAACCCCATATCTGCCTTATGATCGATACCATAAAATTCCATTTTGTCTGTTTTTCCATAAAAGGCTCCTCCTTCTTCTATCCAATGGTCATATGCTAATCCATAATACTTATCTATATGTACATGTTTTTTAGGTGTGATTTTAGTTATTTTATCTATTTCAGAATAAGGAGAGAAAGTATTTCTATACCTAGAAATATTCTCTAAAGATCCATTATTAAGTAGACTACTGTCTCTTTGTACAAAACCATCTAGCATATTATTCTTTATAATATTTTGAGTATTTATATTCTTCAGATGTAAAACGTGGCTTATTTATAATTATAGCTTCTTTTACCTCTTGTGTGACTGGCATAGGTCCATAACAATGAAAATAACCTTTATAACTCATTATTTTATATTGATCAGAGATTAATCCAGAATTTCCTGCATCCTTAAAACCAAAATACTCCATAGTCTTAAGAGATATAAATGAATGTAGTCTATCTTCTGTTGATCTATGAGATATGGAATCAAGGTCTTCATTTATTGATATAGGTTTCCAAAATTTTATAGCATCTTCCAGCAATTTAATTAAAGTTAATAAAGGACTTCTAATTAATAAGAGTTCTCTTTTTGTTGAGGTAATTTTCATTAGACGGTAATTTCTGTATTCACCTTTTTCATTTGAATAATACTCCACTTTTCCTGTGAATTTTATATTTCCTAAAAGTGATAAATTACTATTCGTACAATAGCTCGGATAATAAAAAAATAATAACTTACATAGATTTTCTGGCAAATAAAATCCTTTCAGATAAAGATTTACAAAAAATTCAAGATTAACTTCTTTACTAGATGATATTACATCTGATTCAAAAGGAATTTCCATTTCATTAGAAATATCAGAAGCGCCTGATAAATCCTCATTTAAAACGAATGATATAATATTCGGAGGAATCCAAGCTGATAATTTATTCGCAAATTCTCTGTGTTCCATTTTTAAAAATAAGTAATTTTATCTCTTTCTTGTGCGCTCCCTTCCCAGAGAATGTTCCTGTTGGCTTTCTCTAATGTTTCGAAGAGCCTCTAAACGGGCACTCTTCTCTACTTTTTTATCCAATAATTTTAAAATTTCAGTATTATATCCTAAAGTCCGAAAACGAAATTTACGAGTGGATTTAACACCTCGTATTTCGCCCCGATAAGTATAAAGTTGTATTCCCTTTTTCTGTAAATCGATATAAAAAGCCTTTTGAGACGTTGCCTTAGCATAGGCTTTTTCTAGTATGGGTAGAAGTCGTTGTTTTTCAGACACTACCCCACGAGCTTGCATCTGATATTCAGAATCTCGAATTAAGACTTTTTTTTTGAGAGTAAATTCTTATTATGATCAATTGCAGATTTTTCCAATTCTGGAAAATATCTTCTAACATATTGTTCGGCAGGTACCTTGACCTTATTTTTAAAATCATCTCTTGAAATTCGGACTGACTTTCCAGTTTTGTATTCTGTCCCGCTCAACAATATATGGAGATGTACATGGTCTTTCTCATTTCGATGTACGGTGGCAAATGCTATGGATAGATTGGAGCGTAGGGAGATGTACTTACGAGCAATCTTTTGAAGTTTTTCGTTTGTAAGATCTTTTGCATTGTCTTTATGAAAGGAGAGTATTTCCATATAAACTCTCACGGAATTTTTACGCTTAGTAAGTCTATACTTCTCGTTCTCTTCAAAGGCATGTACAATCTGCTCTTGGCTTGGATTCTTGCCTTTGATAAAACGAGTGAGTACAAAACCCTCGTCTCGTTCTGACTCTCGCAGGAGATAAGAAACGAGGGTCTTACATGCCCCTATATGCTTGTAGCTTTTAGATTTGATAATCATATTAGGGCTTTTTCAATGGCAAGAATATAGTCCTCTAACTGCTGCAATCGTTGCTCATCTATCTTTTCGAGTAGTAATAGTTCCTGTAAGTATTCATTTATCAGGAACAACTGCTGTTCAATAAGTGCTGTATTGATTACAGGTTGATTAGACTGCCCTTTACTGATGTACTGCACCAAAATATCCCGTACCAGATGTGCAATTTCCTGTCCTTCGGAAAGAGCAGATTGTAATTGCTTAATATCTTCCTTTTCCAAGCGGATATGGATACTTGAACTTGATGCTCGCATCCGTCTTTTAAAATCCGTATTATAGGCTCTCCAATATACTTTTTTAGCTAATGCAATCTCTGTATCTGTAGGATCAATACCCCCAAATATCTCATTGAGATAATCGTGTATCCCTGTAAATTTAGTCGGCACTTTCATCGGTATCAGTATTTGGAAGAAGGTTTTCTAATGAAATTAACGCAATCGTATCAGAGGATATATTCACATCACTTACAAATGGTGGTAATTCTGAGAGTTTACGAAGCTTTTTGATCTTAAAATATGGTGTTACCCGTACTTTCATCATCCGCATTCCTGAAACAAATACCAATGCTTTATTAGATGGCAATGCCATGATTTCATCAGCTGCAAGAACAGATCTGCTTTTGAGTCGATCTCCATCTTGTTTGTCATTGAAATCATATCGCCCAAGTGTACGTTCTAGTTCCATTGCCGTATTCAAATTAGCAGATAGGTAAATCTTTGTACGAAGATTGCTCAGTATCGCCTGCGCTCTATAACCATAACGAGCTGTAAGTTGTGCTTTAGCATCTTGAGTTACTGCCATGATTGCTCCTCTGTATTTTCGGATATTGGCACATATCACATCTAATGAATTAATACTTAATACAGGAAGCTCATCAAGATGGAAGTACATATCCAGCATCTCTTTTTGAGGGAGCTCTTCGAAAAAGCGTTCGAAAAATTGGGATAAGAAAATACTTGAAATCTTACTGTAGTAGTGCATCTTAGCAATACTGGAATGAATATAGATAACGGAAGGGCTTTTACGTAAATCAATAAAATCTCCAATATTGTCTGTAGCCGTAATGGCAGCTATGTTCTCATCGAGAGTAAAGAGTTGTACGGCGGTCTGTGCCGTACCAAGTACTGAGGAAAGTGTATTAGGAGATTGTGATTTGATAGAAGAATATTTTACAAAAAGTTCCTCTGATCCATAAGCATCAAAAAACGCATCAACAAGAGCCGTTGTATGTCCCGCTTGCATCATATCTAAAAGATAAGCGACATTACTTAAATTTTGATATTTCACATCTTGTGTTTTAAGGATTGAGATAAGTACATATAGCGTCTCAATTGCCTTCTGATTCCAAAAACTAGCATCTTCTCCTTTATCATCGCCATTAATCGTCACTAGATTTGTAGCTAATTGGGTAATCTGTGATTTAGTATTTGCGCGTAACATTGGACTAAAGCGTAAACTGCCACTCGGGTTGGTAAAATCTAGTTGAAAAATGTTGACGCCTTTTTCTGCTAATGCACCAGAAGTTTTTTCAAAAAGCTCTTTCGATGGGTCATGAATTAATTGGCTTCCTGTAACGGTAAGAATAGATCTTATGATTACTCCAGAAGTCTTATATGACCCTGTTTCTCCATTAACTAAAAGTCCCTGCATAGAGAGTTTGGGAGTAATACTTTTACCATTCACATTAAAACCCTTATATCTACGCTTAAGTACTTTATAAGAAGGCATAAACTTGCCTTTGAGTCGATGTTTATTAGGATCGAGAAACGCCAAAAGGTCTTCCAGCGCATCTACGATCAATTCAAAGAAATTCATAAGTATTGTTGTATAAGGTTATTGAGTTGTATGATGATACTCTCAAGGAGTTTACCGATGATGTAGATCAGATTCAAAAGGAGTTTCCAGAGTAATCTGAAAACCCCTTTGATAAAGCGGAAGAATAAAGAATCTTCCATTACAGGTGCTCAATTTTAGTATGACGTCCTATAAGAAGCTTCCCTCCATAGGGTTCTATAAGGTTTCGATAAATCACTACCATAGCCGTGAAGACTTCAGTATCTTCAATAGAGGGTTCATAAATAATATGAACAGTAATCCCTTCTAAACTCTTGCTAGGCTGTGTCTCTTCATTAAAATAATCACCCACCTTAATAGGATTCTTTACTATCTGCTGACGATTTCTTGGGTGATAAACTGAATAGAGCGAGCTATGCTCTTTAAGGTCAGAGAATATAAGCAAGGTACGTTCTCCTTGTTGTTTGGAAAGATAATCTAACTCTCGGACTACCACTCTGAAAATATCAGAACGTCGTAACGGTTCTTGCTCATTATTATAATAATCCAAAGAATCGTTGAACTGTTTATGAAATCTTCTGATTTGTTTACGACGCTGATCTTCATTAGAAAGAAGTCCGGTAGTCCCTGGCTTTAACACAAAACTATATTTAGAAGCATAAGGCGTATCAGAAACATAACTCAACCCTATAGTAATTCCATCATTAGGACTTGTATCTGTAAGATAGGTTTCGACATCATCTGTATCAGGAGCATAACTATCTTCTTCACTACGATCAACAATAAGAGATACGTGATGATTATTTGGTGTTTCTTGTTCACACCCTATGGTAAATATTGCAATAACAAACAAGGTGATATATGTATATAAATTTTTCATAATTATGATTTTTTAATAGGTTCAACAATATGATCGAAGTAGGTGGTAAGCTTTGGCGGTGCTTTTAAAAAGGCATCAGGAGCCGTAACACCATCTTTACGTCTGTAGAGGTTTTCCGTAACAAATAAGGAATGTGCTTTGTGGTATTCAGAAACTACTTCATTTTCGTAGTGTTTCCCCATACACTGAAGCTGGTGCAAATCTGCTAATCGTTTATTGATCTCATCGGGAATGGCATCAATACGCTCTTTAAGTGCTTTGATATCTCCCTTTAGCGTTACGAGGCTCCAATACGTAGTTTGGTGGTTTTCTTTGAAGGTCGCTTCCCTGCTATGGGACGTTGTATTTTCTTTGCGTAGGTTAAACAGGTTTTATAATCAATGGTATAGGGATCATAGTCTTTTGATTCACACCAACTCATAAACTTATCGTAACAGATCAAATAGGTATTGATTGTTGATTTGGCATACGCCTTTTCATAGAGATAAGTATCAAATGATTTCATGTTCGTTCATATTTACCAAATGCGTGTATATCTGCGTTGATTCAAGCGAAGAATGGCCGAGGAATTGACTAATGGATTTCATAGGCACCTTGTTTTGCATGAGATGCGTGGCGATGCTATGACGTAAGGTATGCAGGGTAATATTCTTTGCTTGGATATTTTCATCCTCGCTGGCATCAACTATATACTTGAGCCTATTAGCTATCGACATATCATTGATACGGGTTCCTCGTTGCGAAATCAAAAAAGCATCGGTTTGATAGTTATTCTGAAACTCTGGTCTGCCTTCATAGAGATAGTCTTGAAGGATACTTAAATTATAGGTATTAATCGGCACAAAGCGTTCTTTGTAGTTTTTGCCTTTACGGACATAGATGCGTCCTTTATCAAATAAGATATCTTCACAATTGATATGTACTGCTTCATTTCGCCTTAATCCGCAACTATATAACAATACGAGTATTGCACGATCTCTCATTTGAAAGTGTTCACTCATGTGGGAGTATGCGCAGGCTTTAAAAAGTCGTTTGATTTCCTCTTGGGTAAGGATTACCTTATCCGTATTGTGATAGGATATTTTCTCTCCTTTAAGATGTACGCCAAATTTAATACTGGCATTGTGTTCTTTTAAGTAAACTAGGAACTTCTTAAGTGCTTGTTGATGTTTATTTAAAAAGGCTTTTGATAATCCCCCGCCACGTCTTTGATTTCCTCGCTGTGATAATTGGGTGTAGTATTCTTGGATAAGTAGGGTTATAACATCTTGTTATACATCATTCATAAATGGACTGTGAAGTTATCTCAACCGATTAGCTTTTCAGATGAGGAAGTCGATGCTTTGTTTACTAAAACAAACAATCAGATTCATTACTTGTATATGAAGCCTACTTCAGAGTGGGATAGCTATGACAGGAATAACTACATCTCATTACTCTACAAAGCTGGATTTACCATTCAGGTCTACGGTATTTATTCTTCTTCAGTAAAAGAAGAGGATAAATACATCGTGGAATCTCCACCAAAAGTGTTTTACGATACCAAAGAAGAAGCGGAAGCGGAAATCACTCGCCTTATCGAAAAAGAAAACTATAACAAAGGAGACCTTGTGGTCTATCCGCTCTATAAAATCAAATAACTCAATTACTAATTTTTAAAACTGAATATTATGGAAACACCAAGTATTGTTGATACGCTGATACAGAATATCACTACCGATCAAGAACTCTTAAAAGATGCTGATGCAAAGATCACTCAAGCCAAAGAAGAAAAAGCAACTGTTGCAGATCGTCTCAAAGGCTATCGAAAAGAAGCAGAAGTTTTTTTAAAGTATGCCAATGAAGAACAAAAGAAACAGATTGAAGCATTAGGCTTTGATACTTCTGAAACGAAAGGCTCATTAAATGACGTGGCCACACGAGCATTCAATATTATTATGGATGCTAGAGATCATACCCTTACTAATGATGAGCTTTATACCATCTATGCAGGGAGTCACAAAAATCCAAAAGAGGCACTAAACTATACTGCTTTTAATATTAAATGTAGACCACTGTTTAATTCTCAGCGATTACTTCGCAAAAAAGCAGCAGAAGGTTTGACGTCTCGTGAAGATATTATTTCACTCAATGGTACGCCTATTAAAAAGGAAGATGCAAAAGGTGAAACTGAAGAAGTAAAAGAAACACCCGAAATAAAAGATGATGCAAAGCAAGTAAAAAAGAAAGAGCCTGTTAAAACCATTGCTCTTAAAAAAGGAACATTAGCTAAAGACAAAAATAATGATACGACAGCAACAAAAAAGTAAGGCAATTGACAATGCCTTGTGGCTCAACTTTGAAAACCGTACGACTGATAAGGTTTACGGTGTTGTACAAAGTATTGACCATGATTATTTAATCGTGCCTGTTGATCATCCAACGGTTATTGGAGAAGCCTTTGAAGTATTACCTACTAGTTATACTTCCCTTTCCTATGATCGGATTGCTGAGATCTTTGCAGATCGTAATCCATTATGGTTCTGGGAAGAGCTTAAAGGTACGCTTGCAACTTTGAACGGAGAACTCTTGCGATTCATTCTTGCCTATGACATTCCGCTTGAAAAACTCATTCGTTACAGTTTGTCTGCTCGCGGGTATGATAAAGAAATGCGATGGGTAGGATTTAACAAAGCCAAAGAAATTTGGTTAGAATAATTGAATATTTTCTAAACACTTATCAGTCTTGATGAGTGTTTTTTACTACAAAATTGTATTTTTATTTCACTAAATATGTAATTATGTTTTCAGATGATATAGAAAAAGAGATTAAGAAGCATTTTGAAAAACAAAATAATACAGGGTTAGAAGAATTTGACGGCATATCACCTAATCAAATGCATTACCTCTTACGAGAACCTTTTGCAAAACAAAGTATCATTAAACTCAATAGACTTTCAGAACAACAATATCAAAGTATCCCTCTACTGAATCAAATAAAATACCTAGTTAAGTCCATAGGAAATGAAACAGAAGTAAAACTAACCAAAACAGGAGCACTTCCTACTAAAATTGTAAAAGATACTTATCATAACGGAGGACTCACAGAAGAATTTATAGAAGAAGGATATACGTTTCTTCGAAGAGAATCTGATAGTCATACTATACAGTTATCACGAATACTCTTAGAACTTATCGGGTTTACTAAAAAAAGAAATAATAAACTCAGTCTTACTAAAAAAGCGAAAAAGATTTTAGAAAACGACCACCGATTATTAGAACTTGTTTTTACTGCTTTTTGTCAGGAATTTAATTGGGGATATTTTGATGGATACGAACTTGATGAATGGGGTCAGTATGGAGTTGGATTCTCTCTTATGCTGTTACATAAATATGGAAGTTTGAAACGAAAAGATTCTTTTTATGCAGAGAAGTATTACAAGGCTTTTCCAGACCTCTTAGATTTTCATCCTTTTACACCAGAAATAAAAAATAGTGCGTATCGAGGATATGCTTTCAGAACCTTCGAAAAAGGTTTGTCGTATTTCGGTTTTATAGACTATGAGAGAGGACGTATTTTTGATCCTAGCTATGTTATTAAGACGAGATTATTCGATGCTTTTATTAGCGTGAAAGCATAACTATGACATTTTTTGTAGCTCATCTAAATAGTAATCCAAATCCTCATCATCAATTAGGTTATCATCATCTTCTGCTTCCTTGATACGCTGAGCAATGATACGTTTGCGCTCCTTATCAAATTCTTCTTTACTAACCACTTTGCCATAATTATAGTATTTCATACATCTACCATATCACATAGTGTTTACAGTATATTAACAAATTAAAAAGATTAATTAAGCAAATTTTCGAGCAAATTACCAGAAGTTTACTTACAAACAGTTGTAGAAGACTTGGTTTTGATTTGGAATAATTGTTTATAAACAAAGACACTCACCTAATGATGAGTGTCTTTCTAAACTGTATGTTTTGTAATTACTTGATTTTTACTTCTTGATTTTTTTCATCCCAGGAAAGTTTCCCTTTATTTTGATCTAACCAATTATTTAAAAAATCAATATCTGATTGTTTAGGAATTCTTTCTCCCCAGTCTTCTTCTAATTCAATTTTTTTATAGCCAGTCAAATTTTCAAAGAATGTTATCGCATAATCAAGATGATTTGCATTGATATTTTCATTTTCAATACCATTGTTCTTTTTAAGAATACTCAAGTGAACCTTAAACACTTCAACAGGGTTTTTTCTTAAGTATTTGATATCACTGTCAAGATAGAATTTCTCTTTTTCCTTATCAAATCGTAAATTACTTTTATTCAAGTCATACCAATCTTTCCAATCTTTGATATTCCATTGATTAGGAATTTTATAATCTGAATATCCTTCTTCCATATAAGATTTAATATTAGAAATGTCTTCTATTTTTAAAATAGCTTCACTTATATTAAAACCCTTTTGAGTTTTTTCTTTAATAAAAGAATCCTCTATATGATTAACATATTCTAAAAAAACAATAGAGTTATTATCGGCTTGAGCATTAGAATTTTTACAATTCAAAAAAACAGAGCAAACGAATAGTAATAATATAATATGTAACTTTTTCATAATTTCTAATCTTTTATTTTTTGAAAATTTCCTCTAATAACAAGAAACGGAACACTTATCGTTTCATTGCCTTTCCTAAAATTAAATGCTCCTGTACCTGTAGGTGTAGTATACTGCACTGTTCCTCTACGAGTTCTTACAGTTCCTTGTTCTGGTCTGAAGTTTTCTGTATCTGGTAATCTCTCATAACCACCATTAATATTAAATTCTGCTTGCTTTCCTGCGGTATGATGTTCATCTTTCGTTCCGTTAGGATTACCAACTTGTTTTTCAAATTGTTCTTTTACTTCATGACCAAGGATACTATTCTGATTTGCTCCTTCACCTTCCCCAAATGCATTAATATCTCCAATATCTATAGTTTCTTTTGTATGATTGCCAAGTCTTATTCTTTCATCTCCATCTACAACGTTTATAACAGTATCATCTTTTTCAGGATCAGCAGCTTCACTAATAACATCAAAAAATGCTTTTTGTTCATCGGTTTCAAAATCATCTCTAGTTACCCCTTCTTTTATAGATACTTTTCCATCACTACCAACTGTGGCTATTCCTTCTCCTCCTAATCCAGCATTTAAATTATTTTGAACTTTTTCCAGAGATTTTATACTTCCTTTAAAAATCAAATCTTGAGGTCCTAATCCAGTTGGGTCTATATATCTCATGGGATTATTATAATTAAAATTATATGGAGACCATTCATAAAATACTTCTGCCAATGGATCAATATTCATCCATCTTCCAAGACTAGCATCATAATTTCTGGCATCAAAATCATACCATTCGAGTCCGAGTTCTGGATTATTTTCTTTTCCATTGTAGGCAAAACGTTCCGCCATGGAGTTAGAATTGGATGTAACCACGTCATTGTACCCACGTTGCTGTAATCCAAATGGATAGTAACTAAGGGTGTTTTTTAAGGGCTTTTGACCTTTTTCTAACAATGCCTCACACTAATAGAGGTTATTTCAATGAACATTTATTTATAAAGCTGCTTTTCTTAATTCTGAATAATTATTAAATTGTTTTTTAAGTTCTCTAACTTTTTGTAAAACATTATTCACATCTTCAATTCGTTTTTGCTTAAACTCGTAGCTAAGATATTGTTCATAGTTTTCAAATTTTAACTTTATATAATTTAATGATTCTATTATAAAATTAATATCTGCTGCGTTGCTTAATATATTCAATTTAGACAAGAATTCATAGTTCGACATTTATGACCTCTAGTCTCTGGTGGTCTACAAATACCATTCATACTTCCACCATAAATTTCTTTCATTTGTAAAGATTCTAATTTGGAAACAATTATTTTACTCAATGTCAACTTATTAAGATTATTCTTTTTCTTCATAACTCTCAGTTTTTGTTTTTAAAATTATTCGCTAAAATAAATATTAATAAATATGCTTCAAAATTCCCCTGCTGACGCTCGTTTTTAACGAGTGAACTAACACTAATTTTTAAGGGCTTTTACCTTTTTGGGAGTATGCCACTCTTAGTGTCGGTTCTTTTTCAATATGGAATTTTTAACAGCCCAATTTAAACTTAAATTATTAAGTTAAATCAAATACATCAGCCGAAGGTGCATTGTGTTTTACAGAAAATATACCGTTTTCAAGACCTGCTTTTGTAGAATAAAATTCGCTTTTACCAATAATTTCCCCATTAATAGATTTTAATACAAAATAGTGTTGACCATTTTTAGCTATCTTTCTGGCATACATATCCAAGTTAATAGAATTTCTTTTTACAGATTGAATTCCATTATTACAACTATTTTTAGCTTTATATCCTTCACTTGCAAGAATGATTTGACCATTCATTGCTTTTAGTCTAAAAAAATAATCGTTATTCTTCGCTCTATATATTTCAAATTTTCCCATTATCTCATTTGGCTAATTAAATCAACAACAAAACTATCTACATTTTCAATCCATCTCTCAACTTGACTAATCCTGATTGTTTTTATTCTTGTTTTACTTATATCATCATCATTTGTTCTGTCTGCCTTGTGTACAATGTTATGACGTCTTTTAATCATATCATTCAACATACTGTAATATTTTTTAAGAGGATTTGTATCAACTCCCATATCGTTAAGGTGGGATTCTATATCAGCTGTATTATTAAAACTGACTTTATTTAAATGTTCTTGTATAGAGGCTTTAATAACCTCGTCTACTGTTTTCCCTCGTAAATTAACAATATCTCTAAATTCAATTTTTGTTCTTCTTTCTTTTCCTGTTAATGAGATTTTATTCAAAACATCTGGATCAGCATTAGGCAATTTCCATCGTAATAAATTTCTCAAAAAATCTTCAAAAGTAGAATGAGTCAATACAGTTACTGCTCTTAAAACATCTCCTTTAGAAGACACATTAGAAGGTACTAAGACATCTTTGTATAACTTAATAAGTTGTTTTATTCTTAGAAAGTTTTTATCAAAAGTGTATATAATATCATCTAACATTTATCTTTTCTTTATTTCAACTGCATATCAAAAGATTGTTATTTTCGCCACTTTTTTAATTGCTATAAAGTGAAATGGGGAAATACAAAAAGTATCATTCTGATGTTAAATCTACCTATGCCCTCGGTCTACAAAATGAACTCTTACCACATGAGTTTAAAAATCAAATTCCAAACTCAACAGCTTCTTACTGGAAAGAGAATGAAAAACCTGAACGGTATGTTGGTGGCGAATTAGCATCAAGTATCCAATCCAACCTCAATGATACCAAAGTCTTTCTTGATCCTCGTATTCATCTCGGTAAAGAAGTCTTTATGCAAATGGCTCGTTTCTATATCACTATTCTCAATTTGATTGGTAAAGAACGTGTCTTTAATTCTATTAATGGAAACAAAGGAATTATCGTTCAGCTCCTAGAAAACCTGCATCCTAATTTCCCTTTTACCAAACACCTTCTATTGCTATTTTTAAACGTATCGCCAAGACAATATATGTTGTGGTTAGGTATTCATAAGAATGCGTGCGAAAAGTCTCTTTCCAATACCTGTTTTAAAAAGCGTCCTAATCAAATTGCTTTATTTGAAATCGACATCCTCAAAAACTATATGACTAAGAAAGCACATAAGTATTGGTCTATTGGTGCTATTTGGGGTAAGGCTATTAGAGATGGTTCTGTAGAAATGTCTTCAGCTTCTTGGTATAAGTATTCTCGTAAACTTGGTCTTTCACAAGCTCATAAGCCAAAAAAGAAAATTCAAAAACGAGGTTCATTTAATGCCGAACATCCTAATCACACGTGGCACATGGATGTCTCCCAATACAAAACCTTGGATAATGTGAAATTCTATATCTATACCGTGGTTGACAATTTCTCACGAAAAATCGTATCTCATCATGTTTCGCGAAAGCTCTCAGGTCGTATTCGAGTTAAGAGTTTACGCCAAGCCATCAAAAATGAATTTGATGTCGAGATCAAAGATCAATCACTCGACCTTATCGTCGATGGTGGCTCGGAGAATAACAATTCTACCGTTGCCGAATTTATCAAATCTTGTGCGATTTCTATTCAAAAGAAAATAGCCCTTAAGGACGTTACTTTTTCTAATTCTATCGTCGAAGGACCATATAAGATTATGAAAAGCTATTACTTTAGAAAGAAAGATATCTATGCCTCAGATTTAAAAGATGAAGTAGATTTTTTTGTCTTTGATTATAACTACAATAAACCCTGTCACAAGCATCGGTATTTCACGCCTCACGAGGTTCATGTCGAACCTGATATTTTGGATTCAATACCTCATTTATCAAAATGTAATCAAGCCCGATTAGAAGCCAACAGAAACTACTGTTGTAAACTTCTTATGGAATCGAATTAAGGTTTTAGCAAACTAAAGCCAAAATCATACTCATTCTTCCCTTTTTATCTTTCAATATATCAATGAACGTATTGTTTCTTTTTTAAGAAATCAAACGAATTCCTTTTTAACGAATCAATAGTATTCTTTTAAAGAACTTCATCATTTCTTAGCACCTTGTTCGAATATTCGAACTGCAAGTATATAAGCAACTTAGATCTTTATATACTCTTTAGCAATAACAAAGAAACTAAAAAAAGTAATGATATAATAATCATTACTTTTTAATATTAGCACTAAGGATATAGTCTATATTTCTAAATAATCATCGTATGCCCGAGGATCTACGGTATTATTCCAAAAGGTCAACAATTCAATCCTCAATTCATCTTCAAATATCTTATACGCTAATGAGGTTTGTTTTGAAATAACGAGTATTCGGACATCTTCAATACTCGATGTCTTCCCTGTTATTGTTCCAGCACGTAATAATTGGATTTTATCTTCAACAAGTGCTATGAACTTTTCAACCTCTTTAAACGGCCATTCTTTAAGTAAGATAAAGTTAATCTCAGCTTCATAGGTCAACTCTGCTCTGAGCGTCCATTCAATCTTATACATTAACTTGCTATGTTATATCGCTTTTTAATATCAGCCATAACATCATCATGTGATCGTACTCGACCTGCTTTTGAGTCTTCCAATCCTTTTTCAATAAGCTTTTGGAAAACTTCTGGCATTTCTACATCAGTCTCTTCTTTTTGATATGATTCAAAAACAGCTTTAACAATTCGCAATAGCTTATCGTCTGCTGTATCGATGTACTGACTTATTATATTTTTAAGTTCGGTTGTACTCATATCATTAATTCTTACTCTAAACAAATATAGAGAATTATACCTTTTTTTCCTATGAGATGGAAATTCAAGAATTATTCCAAATAATCTCGCTTTCTCAAATATCTTATGATATTTACTATTTTATTAAACTCTCTTATGAAACTTTATTTATCTAAGAAATAGCTAGATTATCCGTTTATGCCATTTACCAATAAAGCTTACCAGATCTAAAACAGATAAATTCAAAAGAAAAGTATGGTATGCAAAATCGACAAGCGTTTTTTCTTTAAACTTATCTTTTTTATTTAAAGCTGTATATGGATAATATTTTATTAGTTGCTCATAAGTAAAAAATTCAGTCTTTGTGTGACCAATAGCATTCCTTAATTGATTATCTAATAAAAATCTAAAATACTTTTTTAGATATGGGTATTGTTCAATAACCATTCTTTTATTGCCATTATTTAATTTGTAATATTCATTTAAAGAATTACATGAGGAAACACTTTTAAAATTGTTCTCATCTCTATTTTTATAATAATTTGAAAATCCTATATATAAAATCGAAGATCGAGCTATTAACTCAAAAGAATCTTTATAATTATCTTTTAATTCATCAAAAGAAAAAGTAGTTATTCCATAACTATCATTAAAGGTTTCGTTAAAGCCAATATAACTTAGTGCTATTACTGGAACGAAAGAAATAGAATTCTTTATAAAAGTAATGAGGATTTTACACGCAATGATGAACTCCTTTTCTATATTATAAAAATCACCTAATGATTTTTTTAAATGTGCAAGAGATGTTTTATCTTTTTGTACTCGATTAATTGTATCTCGAAATAACAATCGAATAGTATAACTATTCTCATAACTTTTAGGAATAACATTTAAGATAAAGAGTTTGAAAATTTCACTGATTATAAAAAAACAGCTTTCAATACTTATAGAAAATGTTTTATTAAGCTCTGGCAAACTTGGTGCAAAATGCTTTTTAGATTCTGATATTACCAGCTCCCATTTATTAGCTTGAAATAAAGAAATGATATTTTCAAGAATAGCTTCTTTTTCAGATCTATATTCTGCAAAAGCTAAATATTTATTCTTAAAAATAGAGATAGTTTCATAATCCATTGACTCACCAAGAGCTATATAAGGGTTCAAGGTTATTCCTGACGCACCACCTATAATTTGTTTAGATATTTTAGGGATTGGTAATTCTGTTGAAATTGGAATTATAGGCGTATCTATTGGTATTTCTTCTAAATTTATATGTTTTGCATTGTCAAAATCTATTTTTACATTAGGAGGTATTTGTAATAATTCTCCTTTAAATAAACTTCCACAACTAGGACAACCTATGCACACGAAAGACTTTTCTAAGTAGCCAGCTTGTACCTTAACTACACTTTGAAAATTGCATATATT
This sequence comes from uncultured Dokdonia sp., assembly GCF_947492815.1. Classification (GTDB taxonomy): domain Bacteria; phylum Bacteroidota; class Bacteroidia; order Flavobacteriales; family Flavobacteriaceae; genus Dokdonia. Next base: position 259,326 of record NZ_CANLOB010000002.1, on the reverse strand, counting down.
ACATTCAATAGGAAATCGAAATGTCATTTAATTCTAGATTAATAATTTATATTAAGTATTTGTTTTTATCCCTTCAAAAAAGTAATCAACTATATAATTTTCGAATCCTGATAAATTGCATTCTTTTTTAACTTTTTGTGCGCCAATTTCATTTAACTTATCTATAGCTGTATGAAGTTCAATGCTTGAATTTTCATCATAAAATTTTAACACATTACTATTGTGAATTTTTTTAGAGATCATTCTAGGTAAACCAAATTCTTCTAGTTGAAAAACTGCTTTAGGAAGAAACGCATGTGATACATGATTAACAAATCTTGAAATATCATAATTTTTATCACTTAGAATTACTTTTTGAAGATTATTAACATCCATTAATAAGGCTCCGAGCTTGAAACTAACTTTTCTCTCAAGCTTAAAAAAATCATCAAGACCTATATCAAAAGGCTCTAGTCGTTTTAACATATTAGGAATTGATCTAAACCAGTTAACTCTTAAAACTTTGGTAAATTCAACTATATTAGAATACTTATCATCCCATCCACTTCTTTCAAAACCTATTATCTTATACAAGAATCTATCCCAATTATTTACATTAGGGGAATTTAAATAACTTAACCCATTCCAACTTTTAGGGTTATTTGATAAATCAATAGCAATCCTTTTGATTAGATCTGAATCACTAGATTGAAATACATTTTCAGATTTTAATCTTTCATAGACATCTGATCCTAAGACTTCGGACATTTCTTCTTCGTAAAGAATAATTTTAGCCACTTGCTCTTTAGTTAGTTCATTTTTAAAATTCTCTTTATCTAAATCTCCTAATATTTTTTCAGGAAATGGTAAGTCTAATTGTGTTTTCTCTTCTCTGGGTGGAGCATCTAATATGTAAATTTTGCCTATAAAATGTTTAAACATTCGACCTCCACGTCCTATAATATTCTTATAGGTAAAATCATTTAGGTTTGACGTTCCATTTTTATTCATCCAAAGAACTACATTCTCGGCAGATGTATTTACCCCTTCAATAATTGAGGAAGTTGATACCATATTATCTAACCCTTCTTCTTTTTCTTCAAACAATTTTACTTGAATTTGACTAAGAGACCGATGTAATCTTCCATTATGGATACCTGTACCTCTTTTAACTAAATTTGTCAGATTCCAACTAAGACTATAATTAACACCTAACCAATTTGAAAAATCTTCCAATAAAGATTTTTCTTTTATTGAAGTATTAGTCAAAAGTAATGTTGAAATACTATCTATATTTGAATAAGTACCTGCATAAATTAAAGTTTTTGTTTCTTTCTCTTTTATTATTCCTAATAATGTATCGTTTTTTAACTGCTCATCATCTTTAATATTTAAATAAAGTTTGTGCTGTTCAAGGAAAACAGTATTAAATTCAAGAGGAAGAAATTCCATTCCTACCGTGAAAGGATTATCTTTTAAAACAGAAATATTAGGTGCAAGAAAGTACCTTTGTTTAGCAATTTTACTAAGTTTTAAAATTGCTTTAATTAAGGTTGGCGATCTATCTTTATCAAAGTTTACACTAGCTTTATAAAATTCATCTACTATTAATAAATCTATTTCTTCAATTTTATCCACATAATTTATTGCTCTTTCTTGAGGGAAAATAAATATATTCTTTTGGGCAAGATCAATATCGGTAGTTGTTATTATTTTATATTTGTTAGCAAATTTCTTGTATAACCTTCTTCTGGTCTCATCAGTTAATGCTAGCGTAGGAACAATAATCATTACGTTTTTAGGATTATTTATTGATATAAAAGAATCTATAACAAAGCTTTTCCCAAAACTAGTAGGAGCACTTACAGCAATACTTTCTCCATTTATTAGTTTCTTTAACAAGAAAGATTGTTCTCTATGCAGAGTAAGTTTTTCTTTTTCTCCTGTATCAACTTTAAATACTTCATAAACATATCTCTCTTGCCATCCAGCAGTCTTATAATCTATGTATGGATATAGTCCTATCTTTCTTATTAAATGATTTACTATTGGAGTATATTGAATATTATTAATTTCATGATAATCCAATAATTTTATCAATTCATCTCTAGCCGCTTTTTCTTGACTATCCAATAAAAGGTTATTGATTATATGACAAATATCAAATACGTAATCGTCCATTGAAGACACATTAATTACATCCATATACTATCTGTTCTTATGAAAGTTTGCAATTTTTATAAATTCATCAATAATATCTTTCTTAACAGGTACTGGAAACAAAATAAGATGGAAACTTATTTCAGAATAATTATGTAATGTATTCCCAAATTTATTTATCTGTTTTTTAAAATATGATTGAGCTCTTTGTTTATGATAATTAGAAATTTCTAACTCATAAGCTGAAGTTAATTGATCGTATTTAGGTGTAATTGGGCATTCATGTAATAACAAAATAGGGATATGTAACTTTGGCTTTAAATCATCAATAGATTCTCGCGTGGATAATGCATTTTTTATCCTTTCTCTTAATTCTAGATTATCGTCTATTAAGAGATCTAAATCTTGCAAGTCAGTTATGATACTATTTTCTTTTTTTATCTTATCTGTTTTAAGAGAGTTCTCTACTGATGTTATAATTTCACCTAAGCGAGCATCTTCTATACTATTATAGAATTTAGCTTCACCAAACCAAATACTAAAGTCATTATCTTCAACAACAATATGTACACTATCAGCACCTTTTGCATTATCATTAGGATTCTGTTTATAATATATTTTTGGGACAACAGGTAGTGCTTTATAATAATGTTTCATTATTCCATAAAGTAAGATTTCTGATAATTCACTTCCTTTACTTAGATCACTATCTTTATCAGTCAATCTTAGCTTCTTAGCAGATTCAGATAGTTGAGATAAAGGTTGATTAATTAAGCTATCTCTTTCTCTAAAGGATAATGCAGTATCTGCAATATTATCCCATATAAAATTTTGAAACTTTGTGTATCTCCAATTTCCATCTTCAAAATCATTAATTAAACTAAGCACCTTTTTTTTAGCTATAGGGTTCAGACTAGAATCTTTACAAAAAGTTGAAAAAAAATCACTTAATAATACTTTAAAATCCATATTTAATATTTTAAATTAAAGTAGTTTTTGAAGAAGTAAGTAAAGTATTACTCCAGGTATTATTATTGTCAATAAATAAATTAATCTTGATTTAACAAAGTACCATAATGGTGTTGTAATCCATTCAAACCATTTTATAGGATAATAATCAGGGTGATTTAATCTAAATCTTTTATTATCTATAGGTGAATGATTTTGATACCTTCTTAAAACATTTTGATATTCCTTTTGTAAATTCATACAAAATTCCAATTTTTCTTCTTTAGTAGCTTTTGCATTATATGATTTGTAATTCTGTAACTCATTATATAAATCTGCTAAATCTAATGCGCAGTCGTGAAAATTTTTAGCTTTAACTGGATAATTCTGAGCATTTTCCAATAAAGAGAAGACTAATACTAATATGGAAAGAGCCGTAATTGTAAAAGCTATTATATCGGGATTAATAGTTTCAGGATTATAAAGGTTATATACAGATATTAATCCAAAAATTATCAAATATGCAGAAACAAAACTCAAACTCAATGTAGAGTATCGATCAATTGTCTTAAGACGATTATTTGCTGTAAATCTAGTTCCTTTGGTAGCCCAAATTTTATGTTTCAATTCTTCAAGAAAATCTTTATCTAAATGTTCCTTCCCCTTTTCTTTGACAAAGCTTTTAGCCATATTTTATTATTAATTTTAATTCAATGAAAACATTAAAACCGTTAAATAACAATTTTAAAATAGTTTAGTTTTACGGGTTTCCGTAATCAGAGGAGAATAAACAAATAATCCCCAATGAATATTGAGGCTTGTTTAGAGTAATACATTTAATTTAAGGAATTAACAAGATACAGTAATTAATTGATAGGATGCAAATTATCAATCATTTCTTGTAGGTTTTCAATACTGTCTTCCAGAAATCTCTCGGTAGAAGAAATATAGCGATGCCCTGCCATATATTGCACTTCTCGTATGTTGTGAAGCTTTAACCAATGTGTAATCACTGATGCACGTATCTGATGTGCGTTTTTGATATTCAGATTAATTCTACGGAGTTTTTTAAACAGTTGGTTGCCAACGGTAAAACGATCCGAATTTTGCGGTATAAAAGCCTCTGTGTGGGACGCTATAGCATTTTGCAAGGTTTCCTATCCGTTTGTATATACTGGGCTAAGGAAATGACTTGTGGCGATTTGATTTCTAGCTTGCGATAGTTGGTTTTACGAATAATCTTTTGTTGTAAGTGGTTATTCTTTATAGAATTCTGTTACTAACTTTAAGCATTGCTCTTCGTTATTCTCATGAGAATCTATAATCAAAACTTGATTCCCAGTTATTTTTTTGTTTTGAGATAATGAAACAAGATTATCATAAATCATTTTATTGTATTCAAAACCTTTTTGTTCTTTTTTTGAAAGAGGAGTTTTTGTTGTTAATGCTCTTTCTTCTATTCTCTTTCGAGCAATTTCGAAAGGTGGGCAACAAAATACAGTTGAATAAATATCGTAATGTTCTATTATTTTATTTATTACCGCATCAAACTCTTCTGTTTTAAAGCCATAAATATTTATTGTAGAAATAAGACTAATTATTGCTCTATCAATTATTATGTAGTCATAACTATTATCAATAGCATTAATTTTAGAGAATTCACGAGCCACTCTTAAATATATTTCTGTTAGTTTATGTAGTTCTGCTTTGTTATAAACAGAAGTAATGCTTTTAGCTGTATCAATAGACAATTTGTCTATAATCTGGCAAGTTTTTTTCTTCTTCTCAAGAAAATTTTTGAAATTATTAATTAATGTCGTTTTGCCAGAACCATCTGTTCCTTCAAATAAGATTAAATTTGGCATATTATGGATTTAGAGATTCTCCAAAATTTAAGACTTGGACTTTTACTTTTTTGAGAGTTTCTATACGATTTTCTAAAACTTTAAATCTATCTACAAAATCTTGTGGATTAACTCTAACACTATCTTTTGGGCTGTCATAATGAGCTGGAATTACAATTTCAGGTACAATTTGAGAAGTGAAAACAATAGCGTCTTCTATGCCCATAACAACCCCTCTGTTACTAATTGGTAAAGTCAAAACATTTGGATTCTTAACTAACTCATAATCATACATATTTTGTTCTAAAAATCTCGTGTCACTAGTATGATAAAATGACTTTCCGTCACATTCTATGAACATACCAAAATTAATTACAAATTCTCCTTTCGCAAAGTGGTCAGTAAAAGTTAAAGTGATTTTAAAACCAAGCTCATTAATTACATCACCGACTTTTGCTATACGATAGCCTCTTTCTTTTGCAAAATCTTTTTCACCAATCTCTGTATTTGTGTAGACTATAGGGGTTGAATTTTTAACTATTTCTCCTTCTGCGTTTATATCGTGATGATCTGCATGCTTATGAGTGATTATCATTAAATCAATATGACCGAAGTCTTTTGTTGTAAAATTATTTTCATAATTATATTTTCCAGGATCAATAAGCAATTTTTTACCTTGCTTGTTTTCTACAGTATATGTGAATTGAGAATACTTTGTTATTTTCATTTTGTTCTATTTTATTAAGTGAATTCTATTACGTTAGATATTTTGTTTACTATTCCATTAATCGAAGAATTATATTTGTTTTTATTATTATCTATTTTTGGGTCAAAAAGGATCGTGTCCATATTCACGGTTTTTGCACCAAGAATGTCAGTTGTTATTTTATCTCCAATCATAAATGCTTCTTGACTTTCTATACCAATCTTATCTAACATGATTTGAAAAATTCTAGGATCAGGCTTTAAATATCCCACATCACAAGATAATACCACAAAATCTGCCAACTCATCCAATCCTAGTTGTTTTATTACAGAATGTGACAATTCAGTTGTGTTTGATAAAACACCAATGATATATCCCTTTTTTTTAAGATCTTTTAATAATTCTTTCGCTCCATCAATCCAATGGACTTCCTTTGAATAAATATCATAAAGACTATCAATAAAATCAGCATCTTTTTTGGTAAACTCTAAATCGTTTTCTAAACATAAAGACTCAAATACTTTATATTTTTCTTTTCCATTCTTACCAACACTAGATATTCTAATCCATTCGTGTACTTCATTTCTTGGTAAGTCAAAATATTCAGCTACCAAATCCGTTTCTTTTTTCCCTTCTTTTACAACTAAGGTATTCCATAAATCAAAAACAAATGCTCTTTTTTTCATTAGTTATATAATTTTCTTGCCAATCTAAAACTTGCTTGAGTAACTAATTGTTTTGCCTTGCTAATGTAATTTAAAACAGAAATATCACTATTTGTCAAAGGTTCAACAAAATCAACACCTGCTCTAATCATAACATTTGAACAATCATCTCCAACTGAACCAGCTATTAAACCAACTTGTTTATTAAATTTTTTTGAATGAAGTGCAACGCAAATTGGAGCCTTTCCTTTTAGGGAGTTTAAGTCGAGTAAACCTTCCCCTGTTAATACTAAATTAGCCCAAATTATGTCTTTTTCTAGGTTAATAATTTCAAATATTTTTTCAAAGCTATAAGTCAATCTTGCGGTTAAAAACAAATATGCTGAACCTCCAATTCCTCCACCAGCTCCACATCCTGGAATATACTCAATATTTTCAGAAAAATGTAATTTTGTTAGCTTGAGCCAATGTGTTTTGACTTTATTTAAAATATCAATATCTTCATCACTTGCACCTTTTTGTTTGGCATAAACATTAGAAGTTCCTGTCTTCCCTCCAATAATGCTGCTCAAATTTCCACAGATAAATACGTTACAATTATTTCTTAAGAAATTGATTGAATCACTCTTATTTAGATTTATTTTTTTAATACTCAGAATATCTTTTGGTGTTTTTGCATCAATGATATTTTCTTTTTCATCTAAAAACTCAACACCCAAAGCTGTTAGCATACCAACTCCATAATCATTAATTGCTGTGTCGCCACACCCTATATATATGTTTTTTGGTTTAAATTTTTTTATTGAGTCCTTGATTTGCAAGCCTACACCGAATGAAGTTGTATTGATAGGGTTTCTCTCCTCTCTATTTAAAAGTGCTAGACCAGCAGTTTGGGCAACTTCTATAAAAACATTTTCTTTAGTTTCACAAACACCATAATGAGAATTAATCTCTTTCATTAAGGGGTTTCTGCTTTTAGTTATTTCTAAATGTCCATTAAGCGACTTCGATAGAATTTCTGAAAACCCTGTCCCTCCATCACAAATCTCTTTTTTCCGAAAAGAGAAGTTTATATTCGAAAGTGGTTCAAATAACCTCAAGCCTTTTTCAATTGAGTCATTAGCTTCACTTGAAGATAGACTCTCTTTAAATGAATTACTTGCTATTAATACATTTATTCTTCTCATTCAATCTTATTTTAATATCCTACAATGTGCTTGTATATGAAACGTAGTGCTGTTAAAAAGCAGTTTTATTTCGGATTAAACACAAGTCAAAATTTTAAATTTTACTTATTATTTTATTTTTGGCAATTCATCCAATTAAAAATTTTGTGCCTTCCCGAAAACACACAAATCATATTGTTGGCAGTAATTCACATAATGTTTTATATCATTCACTATTTCAGCTTACTACTCTTTGTGATTTCTTTCAAATCTTTCAATATTGAACTTTTCCTGTAAGTTTCAGAAAGCGACCTTACGTTTGTCTTCCAATCCTCTTTGATTTTATCAAAACCATCAGATGTATTTAATTTATCAAATAAATCTTCCCTGAACGAAATAGATGTAAAAGAATTATCATAATGAGTTTTTACAGCACTCATTAGTATAGAATATTCTTTTTTCAGGTTGTTTAAATCGTTTTTGATTAAAGAGTATTTGATTTTTTTATCAATTAAAATATTCACATCATCTACTGTAGCGTCAAACTTTTCATCAAATAAATCATAGTATTTTATATTGTTTAATCTTCCATTTCGGTAAGCATCATTAATTATCAAACTTAAATCAGCTTCTTGTAGAATCCGATTAAGTAATAAATCAATATTTTCTTCTAAGATGTCAATCTTATTTTTTGTTTTTGCAAATTGATTATAATTCTCATTTCTTGAAAGTTGTAAAATCTGAAGTCTTTTTAAAAATGTTATATAATCTTTGTCTTTAGATATACTATCATTATAAGCCCTCACTCCACTTGGATCATCAAATGGTTTAAGTCCTCCATTACTTTTTAGAGTAAATAGTTTACCACTCAATTTGTATATCTCCGAATTATTGTATGTAATAATCTGTTCATTTACGATATCATTTATAGATTCTATAAGACTATTGAATGTTCCTCCTGTTATTACATTAGCAATATTTCCAACAATATTTAGCCAGCTTCCTTTGTTGATTTCAGAACTAATGTTTTCTAATTCTAATTTTGTCGCACTATCTGCTTTATTTTTCAGTTTGTTGAAATAAAGAGTGAAACTTGGATATTTAAATGGATTAATAAGGGCTTCTTTTTGTATACCTAAATCAACACCTTCTCCAAATGATTTGACTTTGATTACTTGCTCTCTGTATTCGAATAAATCCAATATATTATCATCATATACATTTTTTATCGCATTTATTTGTTCACTATAATTCGTGCCATTAACAGTACTTAATATTAATTTTTCATTATCCTCTCTTGACTTATAGTAATCAGCTCCTTTCTCCGAGTATTGACTGATTTTTATTTTATCAACAAAAAGTTTTGACTTTAAACTCGATGAATTAAAAGTGATTGAAACCTTATTAATATTGTAGATGTCAATATTTTTATGGTATTCCACCCAATTATTTCTCAAGTCAACTTTTTCTTCTAATTTCACAACGTTATCACTATAGTAAGTAATTGACATTTCTCCATTGATATCGTTATTTATAAGTACGTTTTCAACATCAGTATTCTCATTTTGATTTTGAGTGTAGAAAACTATTCTTGCAATATTTTTTTTCTGAATTATTACTTGAGGAACTTTTATAAAATTACTTGATATACTGCCTGTGCCTTTCTTATCTAATGGGTGATTCACAATATTATTATGTGTAAAATCAATAAAAGAGACGTCATCTTTTGGGATATTAGATATTGGGCTTTCGAAATTGAATTTTGTAGAACCTTTTTCAAAAAATGAGTCTTGCCCATAGATGTTTAAGCTAAGGACAATCGAAATTCCTAATAGTAGTATTTTTTTCATAATGTGGGTTTTCAGTTTGAACCTAATTATTGAATATAGTTATCATAGGAACTATATATCTCGTTATCAAACATATTTAAAATAGTAAAAGCTTGATAATTTCTTCAAACCGTTAAATAACAATTTTAAATCTTTTTAATGTTACGGTTTCCCGTAATCAGAGGAGAATAAACAAATAATCCCCAATGAATATTGAGGTTTGTTTAGAGTAATACATTTAATTTAAGGAATTACAATCTATGTAATTAATTGATAGGATGCAAATTATCAATCATTTCTTGCAAGTTTTCAATATCATCTTGCAGGAATCGTTCGGTTGAAGAAATATAGCGATGCCCTGCCATATATTGCACTTCACGTATGTTGTGAAGTTTTAACCAATGGGTAATCACTGATGCTCGTATCTGATGTGCGTTTTTAATATTAAGGTTAATTCTGCGGAGTTTTTTAAACAGCTGGCAAGCAACTGTAAAACGATCCGAATTTTGCGGTATAAAAGCCTCTGTGTGGCACGCTATAGCATTTTGCAGGGTTTCCCTGTCTGTTTGTATATATTGAGCTAAGGAAAGCACCTGTGGCGATTTGATTTCTAGCTTACGATAGTTGGTTTTACGAGTACTTGGTACATAGATATTCCCCCGTTCTAGATTTACGTGCTGTATCTTCAGATGTTTGATAGAGGTAATAGAAAGTCCTTGATATACCATAAGTCCTATGATTACCTTATCCCGTATCGCTACCGACGGACTATGAGGTAATTCTATATTCTGCGTTGGGAAACTATAAAACAAATCTTCTAGTTCTTCATATTCAAGGAGGTTATGATTGAGGGTTCGTTTTGCTCCTCTGATGTTCATATTCTCCATTGGATTATCTCCTCTATGGTTTTCTTCTATCAGATAGTTAAAGAATACTTTTAAGGCTCCAATGCGTAGTTTGGTCGTTCTCTTTGAAGGTCGCTTCCCTGCTGTGGGACGTTGTATTTTCTTTGCGTAGGTTAAACAGGTTTTATAATCAATGGTATACGGGTCATAGTCTTTTGATTCACACCACCTCATAAACTTATCGTAACAGATCAAATAGGTATTGATTGTTGATTTGGCATACGCCTTTTCATAGAGATAGGTGTCAAATGATTTCATGTTCGTTCATCGTTACTAAATGAGTATATATCTGCGTTGATTCAAGCGAAGAATGACCGAGAAATTGACTAATAGATTTCATCGGCACTTTATTTTGCATGAGGTGCGTAGCGATGCTATGACGTAAGGTATGCAGGGTAATATTCTTTGCTTGGATATTTTCATCTTCACTGGCATCAACAATATACTTCAGTCTATTAGCTATCGACATATCATTGATACGGGTTCCTCGTTGTGAAATCAAAAAAGCATCCGTTTGATAGTTATTCTGAAACTCTGGTCTTCCTTCATAGAGATAGTCTTGGAGGATACTTAGATTGTATGGATTAATTGGCACAAAGCGTTCTTTGTAGTTTTTACCTTTACGAACATAGATACGACCTTTATCAAATAAGATATCTTCACAATTGATATGTACTGCTTCATTTCGCCTGAGTCCGCAACTATAGAGTAATACAAGTATTGCACGGTCTCTCATTTGAAAGTGTTCACTCATGTGAGAATAATCACAGGCTTTAAAGAGTCGTTTGATTTCGTCTTGGGTGAGGATGACTTTATCTGTATTGTGATAGGATATTTTCTCTCCTTTGAGATGCACGCCAAATTTGATATTGGCATTGTGTTCTTTGAGATAGACTAAGAATTTCTTTAGAGCTTGTTGGTGTTTGTTTAAAAAGGCTTTTGATAATCCCCCGCCACGTCTTTGGTTTCCACGTTGTGATAGTTGGGTGTAATATTCTTGGATAAGTAAAGTCGTTACTAGATCAAGATTACGATGTCCTCTTCTCTCCAGATAATGAAAGAATTCTTTTAAATGATTCGGCAGATTATAGACCGTAGTAGGAGCATAGCCAAGTACGTCCAGCCAATTGGTATATGAGTAGAGGAGCTGTATAAATACCTCGTTTTTAAGTTGTAGTTTTTTCATAGTTTGCTTTCGCGAAAGCGTATAAATTTCTATACCCTTTTACATTTTTTGGTTTTCGTGGCGAACTTCTCGTTCTATTTTGTGTATCAAATACTTAGTCTCGCCATTGCACCAGTGGCGAACCACTGGCGAAGTGGCGACCCGTAGCACGGGCAGGCATTTATACTTTTGCCACTTTTTGCAACTTTTCGATACACATATTCAGCGCCATATCGATGGTTGTTTCTAAATGAGTAAACTCATCTACATCGACAATTTCATAACAAAAGGATTCCTTTTGAATATCTGTTCTACGTTTCATATATCCTTCTTGCAAAAGCAGTTGATGATATCGTCTCAAGGTGGATTCTTTAATGCGCAATTCTCTTCTGATTTCTTGATTGGTAAATACCGTATTCTGTTTTTTATGTAAATGGGCTTTAAGTCCCTCTAGATAGTTTCTCGTTGCTCCGTTTAATGGGTCAGACTTACGAAGCAAAGTATCTTTGATTAGCGCATTGGCTACTTTGATATCTTCAAGCGTCGTTTCGATATATTCTTCTCCAGTATACACATCAAATTGTGACTCTCTTTGATGTTGATGATAGAAAGTAACAACTTCTATGAATTGCAGATAATGTGCATTACTACGTCGTGGTTTAAAAACTGATTTAGGTAATATCAAATGTTCTGCATAAGGATTGATAATACGTACTGGCTTTAAAAGTCTCTGTACGTTATTGAGTATCTTTTGCGCATCTATTTGATCTTGCTTATTAATCCGTCCTGCCGATTCTAAACGCTGGTATTTCATAATACGCTCGTCCTGTTCTTCACTCTCATCTATATACAGTAAGAAAGAACGATTAGAATTATCTTCATAGATACTTTCTTGGGTGGTACACCCTGCAACACAAATAGGTCCTTCTACCGTTAAGCTTTTGGTGATGCCTTCCCCGCCAGTACCTTTTTGTACGACACTCTTGGTAATACGTTTTTTGGTTTGTAACTCTCTAAGGGGATATAATACTTCTTCGGCACCATCCATATCTTCAATAAGGATAAGCTTATGCTTTAATTCATTCCGTTTGTAGTAATAGAAAGCATTAGCCGATAAGACCGTCATTTCTACCTTATCTTCATCTGGAATAAGTGCTGCAATTTTAGATTGTAAATGTGTCTTACCAACACCTGAACTTCCAAAGGAAATACAATGCAGCGGATTCTGCATTTTACGGGAGGTAAATATCAAATACATCAGTAATCGATTATCAATTTCTCCAATCACGCCACTAGCACCAATGAGTTTATTTGTTTTTTCCATGAGCTTATCAGAACGTAGTATCGTTATGGCTTGTCTCCGTTCTTTTTGCGAAAGCTCATATTCAAACACCTCATCAGAGTTTTCTATTTCTAATAACTCTAATCGATAAGTTTCCAGTTTATGAATCAGTTCTTGTAATGCACGTCGTATAATAGAAGTACCTACTTCTAAAAATTCAGCAATCTTGCGTACAAACTTTTCAAGAGCATTCGCATTATATAAATCCATGGTATGTCGTAAGGCGTGAAAAGGAGCATCCACCTTATGTATCTTTAAGGTCACTCGCATACGATCTAGTCCTGCGATTGAAATACCACCGAGAATATGGAATTCCAACACCTCTGTGATATATGAGTAATGGTTCGGATTTGTAGTATTAAAAGTATTCATATTCTGAATGTCAGCGTTATACACACAAATATATAAATAAATTGACTTTAAACACACTAAATATATAAATTAGTGTGTTTTTTGGTGTTTATAGCTAAATAACCTACTTTTGAGGTAAATAATTCCACCGTTATGACCGAAGTACAGCAATTACTGATAGATAACTTGAAGTTTTATAGAGTAGAAAAGAAGCTTACCCAAGCCAATGTTGCCAAGTCTTGTGATATGCTTCCAAGTACGTATTCTCGATTAGAAACAGGGCAGGTATCTCCGCAACTGCAAACTCTGGAGCGTGTATGTGATGCAATTGGTATTCCTGTGGTAGATTTATTTCGTTCTCGTGAAGTGAAAGATCAAACAACTGTTGAGAAACTTGAAGCCATATCAGGATTGTCTGAGTATAACCGCAATGTGGTAGAAATCTTATTGGATTCTATTATTGAGAAGGATAAGCTTGAGAAGTCGCAAGCGGTGACAATGAAGAAGAGATTGGAGGAATTGAATAAGGTAAGGGAAAAATAAATTTTATATGGATAGCCTGAATCAAATAGATGACGATATTACAGAAATTAAACTTCTTATAGAAAAGATAATCCTAGATTTAACCTTTCTTGAAATTTGTGAATTCAAACTCAATAAACATCATATACCTGAAATACCTTGGGGTTCGTTAAAATACTCTGGTCTTTATTTAATAGAAATTAAGAATCAAGGTGCTTTTAATACATTTTCTGATTGGGTTGAAGATTTCCGTTTAAAATGGGCAGATAAAAAATATCTAAAGTCTTTTACATCAAATTTAAAAAAGAAACGTATTGAAAGGCATACCAAACTTAACGATTGGATACCACTCTACATAGGTAAATCAAAGAAGATTGAAGGTAGGATTCACGAGCATCTCTTTAAAGAATTACATAAAACTACATTTGCTCTTAAACTAAATGCAAGAGATAATTTATTTAATGAAACATTCAGATTGAGCACACTAAAATGTAATGTAACAAATTACAGTGTTATTATGCCAATTCTTGAATCAAAGTTTAGAGAACAAATAAACCCAATTATTGGTAGGCAATAAACTATACATAGTTAATTAATCTCCTTTGACAATCTAATATCTTTTTATATTGAATATAAAGAATTAACTATACAGCATATAATATGTATCTAAAGGTATAATTTCATCACTATCTGTAACAAAATGAATGCAAGATTTTTTTACTGACGATGTACAAAAATTAAATTTATCTAAAAAAGATACTATTGAGACCCTGAAAAGGTTTTCATATCTAATATCATCAGTATCTAATTCTTTCAAAAAATACATTTGCTTTTTTAAATCATCAACATTCTTAAAACTATTACTAAACAACAAATTAGTACAGTTCTCTATATTTATATCTTTTTGTAAATAACTGATACATATATTTTCAGGATTCAGGGGGTGTGGGATGAAGTTTTCATTAGTAAAAAAATTAGAAGATTCTATTATTTGTTGACGAACCTCAGAAAGAGTTATATAATCTAATTCTTTTTGAAAACCATTATTTCGACCAGTTATTTTACAAGGCTGAAAGGTTACACCTCTAACATATTTATATTTTAAGGCAAAATCAATAACATCTGACATTTCGAAATTATTTAATCCCTTTTTAACTACGCTAATCAATGTAGAATGAATTTCAGCTCTCTCTAAATTTTCGACAGCTTTTCTTCTTACACTAGATAAATCTTCTCCTCTAATATTTTTTAGAACAGATGACTGAAGTGAATCAAATTGAAGATAAATCTCAAAATTATCCTTGTATTTTTTAAGTTTTTCCACAAAGTCTAAATCTTTAGCTATACGAACGCCATTAGAAATAAGCATTATTTGTTTTATTTCCTTTTTTTGAACTAAGTCCAATACTTCGAAAATTTGCGGATGAATAGTAGGTTCTCCTCCACTTACCATTAACAAATCTAATACACCTTCATGTTTAATCAAAGTGTCGACCATTCGTTCAATTGTTGAGATAGATTTAATATTGCCAGCTCCAGGAAAAGAAGCTGCTATACAAGTTGGGCACTTTAGGTTACATTCGTCAAGAATTTCTACAATACCCATAGCAGTGTGCTGTTCATGACTTTCGCATAAGCCACAATCATAGGGACATCCTTTTTCTATTGTATGACTTATTTTTATAGGTCTTCTTGTTTTCTCTGCAACATTTCTAGATCTTTTAAAATATTCTATATCTGTAGAAATAAGAGTTTTTTGATATTTATGTTCTAAACAATATTTTAAATAGAATACTTCGTTATTTTCAAAAATTATTTTTGCTTCAACTGGTTTCAAACACTCTTCACAAAGAGATGTAGTTTGTCCATAAAAAACATAGTCGTTATTTGTCATATATTTTCTTTAAATAGCATCATAAATAATGTTAACCTTATCTGTGTGCTTACCTATAATTTCTTTTAATAATCTTAAAGAATCATCTCGATCTTTAGATATGACAACGAAGCCATTAGATAAGTCACCGTCATAAGAGGATCCAACCCATTTACCAAAAAACACTCTTTTAGAGGATTGGTAGGTTAAAAACATTATGCCTTTAGATGTAATATTTTCTTGTTGTAGTGGAAAGTACCAGCCCATTAAAGTTTTTCCATGAAAAAATTGTAATTGAGCTTCCCAAAGATATCCTCCTTTAGGATTTTCAGGTGCTTTTTCTGTGTTACAGATTTTTACAGTTTGCCCTTTTTGTTGCATTAAAACACATTCTGTATTCAAATTCATTGTATTTTCAACACTAGTTTGCCAAGCAGCAAACCAGTCATTTCCTGAAATATCAATAAAATTATTATTCTTTAACTCCTTTTTAAATTTCCTTTTACTTTTATACCCGTCTATAACTGAACCAAGAATTAATCCAAGAATCATTGAGCCAATTGGAATGGCTATTTTCAAGACTAATTCCGAATCAATAACCATTCTCTAGATTGTTACATCATTGATCCAACTCAAATAAGACTCAGCACCATTCACAATAGGAATTTGCACTATCTCAGGAACATCATATGAGTGAACTTCTTTAATACATTTTTCTATTTTTAGATAGTCTTCTTTTTTAGATTTTATTGATAATAAATTCTCATTATCAACATTTATTTTATTCTCCCAAGTATAATAGCTCTCTATCTTAGAAACTTGAATACAAGCTGCTAATTTTTTCTCTAATAGTATATTAGCTATCTTCTTTGTTTCTTCATCAGAATCAGAGGTAGTTAAAACTATTGAATATTCATCATTCATAACTATAAAATTTATATTAATAAATAAGTCACTATAAAACGCTTTTAATAACTTAAATTATTGTACCAAAAATTAGTTTAAAGAAAACTTTCAGCTAACTAATTAAACTAATTTTTAAAGTTACATTAGATAAATGTAATTTCTTTACGGGAAACCGTAATCAACAGATATTTAATTCATTAATTCAAACTATTTTAATTTTCATTCTTAAAAAGTCTTAATTCATAATTCTTTATTTTCTTTAAAAAAACTTTTCCTAGTCATATATAAATTCCAAATAAATACTTCCGACACTAGCCCAGTACACCTTTTTCGCAAGGAATGCTCTTAGCAGATTCCCCCTTGTCAAAAAAGCTTTGCCACTGGGCTTTACCGTCAGCGTATTATTCGTTAACCTTTATATAATACTATGACTAATCTTGAAATTAAAAATACTTTAGAAACTATTGCAGAAAAAGAAGCTGAAACAACTATAGAAGGTTTCATTTCTTATGATTCTTTAAACTATGATGAGAATGATTGTACAGCCTACATCAAAAACATTATTAATCCTAAAACTTCAATGGGTATGACATTTCAGTTTATGGAATATTCAGATGTTGATAGCTTTTATACCATCTATAAAAATGACATTCTTAAAAAACAAAAAGAGTATGGCATTACAGAGAAAGATCTTTCTAAATTTAAAGGAGACAATGTTGCTAACCTTTGCTGGATCGTTATTGAAGAAACCGCTATTAGAACGGCAAAAGAATTAGGGCTTGAGATATAGCCTTTTTTTATTTCTCAATATTTCTTAAAACATCTTATTTCTAAGATGTTTTTATTTTTCCTCGAAATCTTTAAAGAACTCCTCAAAAGTAACATCAAGTGCTTTGAGTACTTTAGAAAGGCTACTGAATTTTAAATCTTGCCCCTTCTCATATCGTCCATACTGAGCGCGTGGAATATTATTATCAAAAGCAAAAAGTTCGTAGTTACTATAGCCCTTTGCCTTTCTAAGTTCTTGAAAACGCTCACCTAGTTTGACTAACTGTTTTTCAATGTTTTTGTCCTGTGTTGCCATAAAACAAAGTACTTAGAGTTCCTATTAAAACGTTACTACTTACAAATAGTAATTTTAAAGTAGTTTTTTCAAACATTTTTTCTATGTTTGCTTCATTAGTAACTTTTAAACCATTTATAATGAGACAAAAAAAACTCATCTCACTCGTAATTCTTGTATTATCCTTATCAGCTTGTGGTTCTCTAACCAGAAGTATTAACGGAGATACTGAAAAGAACGCTATCACCAATCTTTCTATCGCTACCGATTGCCCCGCAGAAAATTTAAAAGTCATCAGTAAGCGAAAAGTAAGTTGGATGACCCGATACCAAATTGAAGGATGCGGCAAAATATATGACGCAGATTTTAGCGGGAAAATCTACAGTGAAAAAGATGCACAGTAAATCAAAGTATCATGAAACAACAATTACTGTTTTTAACATTGAGCGTTTTTATGCTCTGTTCCTGTGATTCGGGAATAGCCATATCTAATGATAAGGCTATAGAGATATTACGAGCATCATTCACAGAAGATTGTTACGACCTAATGACTCAACGAACACTTACGAATTGGGATACGCATCGTACTACTTATGCAATAATGAAAGAACTTGAAGGTTTAGGACTCATCACCATACAACAAAAGAATGTAGGATATGGTATTAATAGCGTAGCGACTGAATATCGATGGAAACCTACAGAACAATCTGAAACAGAATTTAAAAAAGGAGGTTATGTATATCTTATAACAAGTGCTCTTATCAAGGATATTATAGGTATCTCTGTTAATGAAGAAGCCAAGACAGCATCAGTTCGATTTTCGTATGAAGCGGTCGCATCTCCTTTCTATATGTTGAGGAAGAATAAGAACTCTGAATGTAAGTCTGTCCTTAAAGAAGCTACTGCCCATTTTGTATACTATGATTCTGGTTGGAGATTAGAATCTCAATAATTGTCTTTTATCCCTAAATTCGAAAATGTCCTCATCTGCTTACCATGGAGCATTTGAGGACATTTAGGTCACGATGGTCGTAAATCAGAATAGTTTCTATTCCTTTGAGCGACATCGTGAGCAGGATTGCATTATGAAATTCACAAGCTCCTTTTCATAATGCTATTCCTGCTAGGGAGCCCCTAGAACCCCTTTCATTCCTAAACTAAAAAGAGAAGCTTTAACGGCTTCTCTTTCTTGTTCGTTCCTTTTCCATAGAATGCTCCTGTTGGTTCTCTCGTATTCGTTTTAGAGCTTCCAAGCGGACATTCTTTTCTATCTTTTTATCCAATAGCTTTAACATTTCAGGCGTATAACCCAAGGTTTTAAATCGAAATTTACGTTTGCCCTTAATACCCTTTGCCTTCCCTCTTTGAGAATATATTTCTAAACCTTGCTGTTGTACTTCTTTAAAAAAGGCTTGTTGTGATGACGACTTTGAATAGATACCATCTAGTATGCTAATGAATTTCTGTTTTTCTGAAACAGCATTACGATGATGCTTCATTTGCCATTCAGCATCTTTGGTTACTGCTTTTTTTTTGAAGGTGACACCTTCTTCTGATGAGAAATTTCCGAAGCTTTGAGTTCTGGAAAATGCTTTTTTTGATAGGTTTCCATAGGAATTTTGACCTTATTTTTAAAATCATCTCTGGAGATACGATTGGCAATTCCTATGCGATAGTGCGTACCTGAAAACACAAAATGTAAATGAGTATGAGATTTCTCATTTCTATGCACCGTACATAATGACATACCTAATGGAGAGCGTAATGAGATATACTTTTTTGCAATCTTTTCTAACTTATCATTGGTAAGTAATCTAGCGTCTTCGGCTTTAAAAGAAAGGATATCCATATAGAGTTTTACATTATTCTTACGAATATGTTTTCTATAACTTTCATTGGTCTTGTATTGCTTTGATATAGCTTCTACATCTCTGTTATTCCCTTTGATAAAACGAGAAATAACAAAGCCATTTTCCAATTCTGACTCCCGTAAGACGTATGCTATAACATTCTGATAGCATTCTGTTTTATATGATTTACTTTTTATAATCATAACTCGTCAATGTAGGCTTGTAATACGATGATTTTAGTTTCAAGCGCTTGTAGTTCTATCGTATTGATTACGCTATTATTTTGTATAAGTTCCTCTAGATAATCTGAAATACGAAAGAGTTGTTGTTCAATAATCGCGGTATCTACCGTCTTTACAACAGAAGTTGTACTGTCCATATATGACAGTACAACTAGTTTAATAAAATCAGACACCTTTCCCTTTTCTGCATAGGTTTTAATACGTGTAATTTGTTCTTGCGAGAAATACACGGATAAATTACTGTAGTGCTTTCGCTGTCGTTTTAAATGGCTGTTATAACAACGCCAGTACCATTTCTTTGCCAGTATGATATCAGCATCGCTAGGATCGCTACTGGCAAAGAGTTCATCGAGATAATCATGGACACCTGTGAATTTAGTCGGCACTTTCATCACTCTCCGTATTTGGGAACATTTCTTTGAGTACTAAAAGTGGAATTGAATCACTCATGGCATAGTGCTGATCATTCCTGTATGGCGGTAATGACGTAAGTTCACGTAAGGCACGTACTTTAAAATACGGTTTTACACGAGCTAAAACCCCTCGCATTCCTGATACCATAATGAGTGCTTTCTCTGGTGGCAAACTCATGATTTCATCTGCATTTAAAACAGAACGAGATTTAAGCCTGTTATAGTCCTGGTCATCGTTAAACTCATATCTCCCTAAGGTTATTTCCAAGGCTGTAGCAGTATTAAGATCAGCCGACATATATACTTTGGTGCGTAGATTACTTAAGATAGCATCAGCACGTCTGCCATATTTTGCCGTAAGTTGCGCTTTTGCATTTTGGCATACCAGCATCAATGCCCCACGATACTTACGAATATTTGCAGCGATAATATCAAGAGATCCGATGGATAAAATGGGCGTCTCATCCAAATGAAAATACATATCTTCCATATTTTCCGTTGGTAATTCCTCAAAGAAGCTTTCAAAATATTGTGACAGGAAAATGCTTGTAACCTTACTGTAATATCTCATTTTTGAGGTACTTGAGTGAATGTACAAACACGTGCCCTGAATACGTAAATCCTTGAAATCACCAATAGAATCGCTAGCGGTTATTTCGGCAATATTTTCATCCAATGAAAATATCTGCACTGCTGTCTGCGCTGATGCCAGCACCGAAGAAAGGGTGTTGGGAGATTGTGAGACTACCGAAGAATACTTTACAAATAATTCATCATTCGGTGCATATTTTGCAAAAAACTTATCCACCAGTGGTGCCGTTTCTTTGGACTGCATTTGATCTAATAAATTAGCGACCTGATACAAGGTTTGATATTCCTTATCCTGTGTCTTTACAATTGATATGAGGATGTATAACACCTCGATAGCCTTCTGATTCCAAAAGGATGCATCGTCAGTTGTCGTATCACCATTAATCGTCACAAGCTGTGTTGCTAACTGAGTAATCTGACTTCGGGTATTGGCACGTTCTATAGGATTGTAGCGCAAGCTTCGAGTAGGTTTTGCAAAATCAAGTTGCAAGATCGTATAGCCTCGTTTGGCTAATGCTCCGCTTGTCTTTTGGTGTAATTCTGAAGAAGGATCATGGATAATTTGAGAGCCATTAACGGTCAAAATAGAACGTATGACCGCTCCAGCACTTTTCATTGACCCTGTCTCTCCATTAATAAGTACGCCTTGTCTAGAGAGTTCTGGTGTAATATTTTTCCCGTTTAAATTAAATCCCTTATGTCTTGAAGAAAGCACCCTATCACTAGGTATTAATTCGCCTTTTAAACGGTGTTTGTCTTTATCTAAGTAAGCAAGCAGATCTTGTAGATTATTATTAATATAATCTCCAGCTTTTTCTAAAAAATCATATATCGTTGTTTTCATAGGTGTTTTTTTAAATAGTTATTGAATTCTGTAATAATCCATTCACATATTCTGGTAAGTATGTAAAAGATATTAAGGATCAATTTCCATAAGAGTCTTAGCATGACTCGTATGATCTGCGATAGGATGGAATCATTCATTGTCCATAGTTTGTATTAATTCCTATCTGAATGTCCAAGCCTGAACTTTTAAATAATATGGTATATACTTCGCACCACGCTTTAAAGAGTCTGTTATTGGAAGAAGTATTAGGGTGATACTTGATATACAAAGTAACCCCACTCAAATCAGGAATTGTTATCTGCTTAATAAGGTTTTCAGCTACTTTATCTGAATGTTTTAATATCAGAGATCGATGAGAATAGCTATCAAACAAATCAGATGATTCAGCAAGATCGCTATATAGTACAAGGTATTTATCCTCTGCTTTTGCATCTTTGAGTTTTATTAAATGATCTGTTACCGAAAAAAGAATACTGGATTTCTCATAATCATAGATTGTACGATTATGACGTGTAAGTAAGGTATCTACTGCATTCATAAAATGCTTGATGTTTGATTTACGTTGAAGCGTGTTATCAAACATTCCAGCGGGCTTCAAAATCAAAGGATATACAGGCTGATAATCCACATCACCAATATTCTGTAAACGTAAATCCAATCCCATATTTGGATGTTCTTTTACAGATAGTAGAGGCAATATATCAGTAATAACAGGTTCTGGGATAACAGGATCGGTACGGTCAGCTAGTATGGTAATGGCTGTTGTTTTAGGTGTTGTCATCTCACAAGAAGACAACAACACCAATACTGAAAGTATCAATAGCTTTTTCATAGTTCAAACTGGCTTTTATCAATAGTTTTATACTTACGCTCAAGGGGTGGCAGATCCTTTTTGATATCTCCACTAAAGAGTGGGTCACATTTGGAATTGGTACGCAAATACAGTTCGGTTCGGAATTCTTGAAAACATCCTTCATAACAAGTGATAACATCTTCTTCTAGTTGTTGTGCAAGGAGTAAGAAATTATAATGTTCGGTAAGTTTTTGTTGGAGTTGTAACACTTCTGTATTTTTCTTTGCTATTAAACCTTCTCTTTGTTGATTCAGTTCTTCAATTTTCTGAGTGTCTTGCTTGTACTTTTTATAGGCATCAAGTTCCGCCTTACTGGGGCGATAATTGTACACTAGATAACATGAGATGAGGTAGCCGAAGAAGTTAATAAGGGTCGGAATAATAGGACTAGAGACAAAAATATCTGCCATCTCAGGATTTTCTGCAATCAAAGACTCAATTCTTAATTGTGAAAACAGATAAAAAAGAATAAATATTGGTGTTGCAAAAAGTGAAAATATCAGTGTTTGTCTTAGTGTATTTCCTCTACCTAGTTGCACTACATATTTTGGGGTAACATGCCCCCACCAGAACACAATGAATGCAGAAATGATAGAAATAGAAATTGCAGCTAGCAATGATCCGCCTAATAACTGGTATACCGCATAGTTACTTACTAATTCCACTCCAGCAAGTCCATACAATACCCACAGTTTTCCATTAAGCCACCCATTACATTTACTAACAATCTTTTCTGAAGCTTCATTGATCTTGCCTTTATACAAGGCAAGCTTATCATCAACCTCTTGAATCTTACGCTCATAATCTTCAACTGTAGTTTTTGCGTTTTCAATATCCTTCTTAGACTGAAAAATACTTAAGGCTCCTGCTAAAGCTTGATCAATTTTGTCGATCAGACGCTTGTAATCGGACGTCATGGAGCCGATAAAATTTTTGATCTTACTTTCCTTCTTTAACTTTGCGAAGTCCATCGCTGCAATTTGCTGTGCGGTCTTTTTATGTTTTGTGATGAGTGTCGCATCAGTTTTTTTAATATCCGTGGACAATTCTGTGTGAACAATTTGTGTACGCTTAGGTACATCACTTTTTTTTAAAAATTTCATGAGAATATGTTTTTAAAATAATTGGATGACCTACTACTTGTGGTATATCACAAGTAGTAGGAAGTCTAAAAGATGTATCTTAAATACATCTTTTTTAAGGTCTTATATCGTGTATTTGAAAAAGCGAAAGCGTAACCACTCTGCTTTTTTGGGCAAGTCCATTGCCTCACTTGAAAAGAGTTCTTTAATTTCCATTTTACTAAAAGCTCTCTGTCTACTTGAGAATTTTAAAAACTGGTTCTTTCTAGGATTAAAGAAAACTATGCATTCTTCATCTTTAGAATCTACAGGTAAGTAATGATGTTTAATTAGATAACCTATTAGGTAGTTATTTGAATAGGTCTTTTTTTGATGAGCTTCTTGCTCTGAATTTAAATGTTCCATTTGCGGTTTTCATTTAAAGGTTATACTTCATTTGAAACCACTTTGAAAAGGCTTGACAATTCCATTAAACTGTTCATACTATATTCAGTTTAGTCGAGAGGGCGTAATCTCTCTTCTAAGCGAATCGTCAGATTTTCGCAGTGAATCTTGGCGTCCCGAATTATTTATAATTCGGGTTTTTTTATCTAGAATATCTCCCGAATTTTGATAGCAAGAGTGCCAATATTTAATAATGGAAATATCACAATAACCTTTTGTTATATGGCTGATTGAAAAGCATATAAAACAGCATTTAAGTTAGCATTTTAGCATTTTTATTAGCATTTTTAGATGATTAAGTTATTTTTACTTTTATGGAAGGAAAATTTAATGTAGACACTAAGTTTAATATCATTGAGATTAAAGATTATAATACTTATTTAGGCTTTAGGGGATATTATAGAAAGGCAAATAATGCAGCTAAAAATTTTGATAAGCTTTTAACAGAAGATGATGATAAAAATACATTTAGATCATTGGTTAATTATCAAGGAGGTGCTAAAGACATTTACAATAACACAATAAAAGATCAACCCTTTCAAAGTCTTCGTAATATAAATACTATACTTTGTTTATTTTTTTCTGAGCATTCAGGTAAAGCATTTAAGATAGATGACGTGAAGGACTTTTTAAAAAATTTAAAAGTTCAAGATGACGATAAGAATATTGATAGTATCTCTTCTTTTAGTTATTTCATCGAACTAATTAGGCCTCACTTATCTGAAGAATTTAAAAAATACGAATACTCGATAAGTCCAAAGACTTGGGAGTTTAAAATAAAGAAGATTAAGAAAAAAAAGAAAGATAGAGGAAATTACCCTAAATCAACGAAAAATAAAACAGAAGGAAAATCTAGATCAAAAAAAATCATAATTATTCTATCTATAATTGATACGCTTTTGTTGATATATTTTGGTCTCTCTTACCTCAAGAAAAATAACCAAGACTCTTATTTAAAATTTAAACCTTTAATAGAATATAAGTGCATTTTCACACCAGATATAAATAAAAATCAGATTTTAATACTTCCATTTAAAGACATTAATGGAAAAAAAGACAATGAAGACATTGGATTTACAATACATAAACGTTTTGATTCCTTAAATAAAGCTGATAATTTAAATATTGAATTAAAGTATTGTAAAGAAATCGTTCCGAATAAAGAAGATGAGTTCTATTTTGATGAACTTAGGAAATCATATAATTCAAATCATATAATCTATGGTTTTTATAGTGATAGACTCCGTAGTAATACTAAAAATGACAAAACCATTCTAAACTATATAACTGATTATTCAGATATAGGGTCTTTTATTGGTCCAAAATTCACAAGTAATAGTCTCGGTCTCTTTAAAGAAACATCCTTAGAAGAACTTAATAAAGGAGCTTTACAAGAAAATCTAGATTTTTTGATTTATTATAATGCAATGCTTACCGCATTTGATGCAAATAAACCGCATTTAGTTATAAAATACTGCAATATCCTTTTAAATTTAAAATCAGACAAAAAAGGGACCATTCATTTATTTAAATCATTAGCTTTTCAAAAGTTATTGAAGTATGAATTATTTTTAGATGAAATCTATAAATCTTTAAACTATAACGATGGTAATAAATATATTTCGCATATAAATTTAGGGAACTTTTATGCTATGTTTGAAAAATACGATTTGGCTAAATTTCATACCCAAATTGCATATTTAATCAAACCAAGTATTGAAGTATTTAATCTGTTATACGCAATTAACGATCAATTGGATTTATTTGATGAGAATATTAAACTATCCAATGAAGCACTTTCTATTTTTCCAGAAAAGAGATATCAAATTTTAAATTATAGATTTGACACTCAAAAAAAAATAGGAATTAAAACACACATTCAATCTGACTCTCTGGAAATAGCAAAGACTTTGCGTCAAAACCCAAATGCAAAAGATAATTATATAGCTTCACATGTTCTTCCAGTTATATTGAAAACGGAGGCTGAACAACGTTCCCTTATGCTATCTGATATAAGAGACCCTTGGTCTGTGAATAATGATTTGAAACCAAACGATAGTATCCAAAAAGATTTTTGCAGGATTAAATTACTTTTCCCAGAAATTTTAGAAATTAATTATCCAAAGGATAAAAGGGTCGCAGGAAATTACTTATATGCAAGAAAGCATCATAATGTGAATCTCAATGAGTGTAAAATTACATGGAAATATAGTTTTAAGAAGAAATAAAAATATAGTATCTAAATAACACTTTTTAAGTTCAATTAATCAACTTGGATCAATAATTTATTGAAAAATCAGAGGATTAAAACAATTTCAATACCATCCGTTTTTTAATAAATTTCGCATTGACTAGTAATTAATATACACTTCTTATTAAAAAACCTAAGCTTTTACTATTTCTTACAAAGCAAAAATACAACTAGATATCCTAGTTATCTCTCTGTAATTGCTTTCGTATATTTTATAATACAATGGAAATGCAATAAGAAAACACCATTATAAATGGTGTTTTAAGTTACTCTACATAGAAATGAGTTAGCATTAATGCAAATACATCAAAAACGCCCATCTGATAATGTTCTCCTTTCGTATTAATTCGTGAGTCAGGCATACGAGTTTTTAACTCGGGATACCATGTACTAATGGTTTTTGAGATACCATACTTTGTGTTGCTCCCAAATTGTAAAAAGGTTGTTTTAATATCTTCCCGTGCATATTTGAAAACGGGTAATCCTTGAATTTTCGCTTTCTTTTCAAAAGCATCAATAATAGAGGTAATCCGTTTACTAATACGCTTATCGGTATCTCGATATCCTCTTAAGATAACTAGTGACGGGCGGTACTCCTTAAAGAATTCTTCCAATCGTTTTAAATGGGCATCTTTGGTGATTAATTTAATGCGTGCAACTCCGTATCCGATAAGTTCTTTTGGGTTCTCACAAATCACGTACCCCATCCCTGTTGCATTAGGATAGAGTGCAAGTATCAATTCATTTGCTTGCATACTGTGATTCAGTACTTACTAATTGATCAATGATGGCATCTATATTTTTAATACGATCACTAATATTTGGTCCCGTCATAGCTTCTAATAAACGATCTTTTAAAGCGACTGCTTGCAGCGTATTTTCTTTTAATAATTCTGCATATTTATTTTTACATAATTTTTCTATCGGTATACTGAGTATAAAATGGTAACTCAATACAATGGACAAAGGGGGCTTACGCTTCCCTTTTTCAATCTTGGAAAGACTTGCAATATCAATTCCAATGATCTCTGCCATATCTTGTAAAGCGATACCCGAACGCTCTCGATAGGTTTTTAAGTGATAAAATGTGTTGTTCATATTAAATTAATAGGGTGTTGATTGTTATTTCTGTTCAACACCGAGACACATCTTATCCGATATTTATTATTAAAAATAGATACGCCTTTTTGTCAAAATGTCTAAAAAAAATCGCTGTCTCTCTGATATTTATGAATTAGGTATTAACAAGGTAGTTTCTTGAATATGCTAGGAAGCCTTATTTTTATTGTTGAATGAGATCTTTTGCATTCCTAGTGACCTTTCTTCCCTGTACAGTTTTGTATGTTTAATTATTGTAGGGGTACGATACGTCACTGCTTTTATGCTCCTAAAGTCACTGCTTTGTGGAAAATGAGCTGAGAAGTATAGTTTTGTTAGTTTTTTTCGACAGTTTGCAGAGTTTAGAGAGCTTCCCTTGCTATCGGTAATAACAATGAGGTTCTTCCCTTGTAATCCGGCTATAGCTTTCGAGACAGCCCGTTTGGAGAGTCCTGTTTTTTTAACAAAAAACTGCCTTGAAATCCAATCCCGAGACTTGTGAGATCCAGTTTGCTTATCTACCCAACCATACGTCTGACGGATAATGACGAGTAATACTTTTAATTCCGCATACCCTAGATGCTGTAAGTGAATATCAAATACTTCATTGGGTACACCTGTTCGGTTAATATATGCCATAGTATGAGCATATATAATAATAGTTACCTAATATAGATACTCCTATTAGACAACATTGCTAAAAAGAATATCTATTTATCTTTTGCTTTTAAAGTATGCTAGAAATAAAGTCTTTTAGATACTAATTATATCTGTATAAAAAAGAACCATTAGTATAATAGTCCTTTTACTTTATCTATGGAGTTTCTATGTATTGTAAGTGTATCTATTTTAATATGAAATGAATATTATGATATGCCTTTTAGATGTATGTGACTAAAGTGCATATCATTTATAGTAGTAAGTTCGAATTTTACCCAACCAACACAGCACAGTAGGACATCTAACGTCCAAAACACTATTTAACCCTTTATTTATAACGTTATTTTTAGGTTCGAACGACTTGTATTTCTTATGTAGCATTTTTCGTCCTTTAATGAAGTGTTCTAACCAATCGGGCTTTATAATAAAGAGTTTTTCTTCATTCCAGACTAGGTTCGAACCAAGACTCTTCAAAAGCTCTTTTTTAGAATTATAGTCTGCCTTTTTGATAATCTGTCCAAGACTTTGCAAGTTATCTAACAAGCCATCCATTTCATTGTACCAATCTTCGGCGTATTTTTTTCCTTTCTGTTTTAAATTAAGTTCTTCCTCTAGTGTGGCTATATCTTTTTTAAATTCGTCCATTGAGATCATACCCTCAACAAAAAGCCTTCTCAGTTTTTCTCTTTTCGTTTCAAGGGAAGCGATTCCCTTTTGATGAATCTTCAGTAATCTTTTGTCTGTTTCCAGTTCTCGATCTCGTAATTCTTTTAAATGTTTCTTTGTCCAAGCAAATTCTTCAGGTGACATCTTTAAATCGGTATCGTAAAAATCAATAAGAAATGCATCTATCTTTTTTTCTTCAATACCCTTTGCGGAATACCCTTTGGTTTTTCTACGCTTAATATTGAAGTAGTAAGTATAAGATAGATATTTAGGGTGTTTCATTTTTGAAATTGCAATACCACATTCTGGACATGTTTCTTTCGCCCTATAAGCGAATTTCTTATTACAGTCACAGATGAGCTGAAACTTAACATCAGCGCCAATGGTATTACCGTCTTCTCCAATTATATGTCCCGTGTACGGTGTAAAGTGTTTTTGTACATTGGGGTGATTACGTTTACCAAGAATGACACGTATTTTAGAATGGTCTTCTTCTTTGATAATTCGAGGAACATCTTTGTGGAGTATCCGCAAGGTAGTGCCATTGTCTTTTTCATTTTTGGAATAGAAAAAACCAGCGTAAATAGGATTTTTTAAAACATGTTCTATCATAGACTGACCAAGGAATTTTCCTCCCTGTCGTTTAGAAAGTGGTGTAGTTAGCTTGAGTGTATTTCGAGCATACTCAGTAATAGAAGAAAGTGAATCGTTACCCTCCAGAAATCGGTTAAATAATAAATGTAGTTTTTCAAAACGTTGTTTATCTACTAACCAACCTCTATTACCTCGTTCCTCTGATTTATTATTGAGATAGCCTATAGGTGCTTTTCCACAAGGAAATCCTTTTTGATATCTTTTATTAAGCCCACTTTTGACAAAACTACTTTTGTCATCACTATCTTTTTTAGACATCATAAACTCAAACTGGAGCATCATTTTGTCTGTTGGAGTATTATAGTACACACGAGACGGAGTTTTAATATGATGAAGTTTTCCAATATCTAGTAAATAGATAATCATTCCTGCATCCATGGGATTCCGAGATAACCGATTAGGATGCCAACATAACCAAGCATTTACTGCCCCCTTTTCAGTTTGTTTAATAAGTTGATTAAACTCTTGCCGACCAATAGAAAATGCGGATTTTGTTTCTTCGAAAATGGAGTCGTGAAGTATTAATCCTTCTTTTTCTATTACAGAAAGTAAATCATCTTTTTGTCGTTCAATAGACTGCACTTGTCGGTCCTCGGATTCCGAAGATTTTCGTACATACCCTCCATAGATAAAATTGTGAATGATATGAGTGTTCATAAAATATATGTAAGTGCAAAAAAAGGGTGACAAGCAAATTCCTATTATCGTCAAACTCTAGGAAAAATCACTTATCACCCTATTTTTATGTACAGAAAAAGTTCTATACACGATTATATAATTTCCTAGAGTTTGACTTCTATAGTTTAGGATAAATCGTGAGTCCTGTCTATAAGAGCAAGTTTTTCTTTTTTGATAGCAAGACGTAATTGAATATTAGTAACAGTAAGCAAATGGAATCCTATATGATGGATGTCTTCTGGAGATAAGGATTCAAAGATATCTTTATTCATTTGGCGTTTTAAAATGTCGATCAGTTCATTGTATGCTGTATTAGAAAGTTTAAATGATGAACTCATTTTTTCGGAATTAGACATATTACCATACTAATCATAAAGAACACTATAATATAGATACGCCTTTTTGGCATATCGGCAACTCGAAATAAATCTCTAAAAGGGATATCTATTTTTTGTTTCTCCGACACGTCATACTTACCGTATGCACTTTATACGAAATCCTGATATCTCATACTTTGCTAGAACTGATTTTAGAAATACCAATGACCTTTTTGGTATCTATCAAGCTGATCGCATGTTTGGAATGTACTTACTCGGGAAGACAGGAAGTGGAAAAACGAATTTGCTTAAAACACTTTTATATCAGGACGTGTATAAGAGTAGAGGATGTTGCCTTTTTGATATTAATGGTGATCTGCTTAAAGAAGTTCTGGCGTTTATTCCAGAAGAACGCAAGAAAGATGTGGTGTATTTAGATGCTACTAATTTCAATCTTACTCTCGGATACAATCCTCTAAAGAAAGTGAGTTACACTAAGCGTGCATTAATAGCTTCGAGTATCTTAGAGACTTTTCAAAAACTATGGGGTGGTCAATCGTGGGGTTTAAAACTGGAATACATTTTACGAAATGTTATTTTAACGCTCCTCGATCAACCTAAAGCTACTTTTGATGATATCCCTAAATTACTTTTAGAATCTGAATATCAGAAGCAATGTTTGCCGAATATTATAAGTGAAAATGTTAAGCGGTTTTGGCAAGTGGAATTCCCTAAATATACTCGTACTGACATACTTCCTGTCTTAAACAAAGTAGGGAGTTTTTTATCCATTCCGATGCTCAAAAAGATCTTGGTTGATAATACCGAGCAAATCTCGTTGAGAGGTATTATGGATTCTCGAAAAATACTACTGGTAAATCTTTCTAAAGGAAGTCTAGGAAATGATGGTGCAAATTTATTAGGTTCACTTTTATTAACCGCTTTAGCTTCTGCTTCTTTTTCACGCATAAATATTGAAGAAAACAGGCGAGTTCCCTTTTTTATCTACCTTGATGAATTCCAAAACTATACTACCGAATCGCTTTCAGGAATGTTTGCGGAACTCAGAAAATTTAAAGTGAATTTTGTAATTGCCCATCAGTATCTACATCAATTAACGCCTAATATTAAAAATGCGGTACTTGGAAATATAGGAACGATTATTTGTTTCAAGCTGGGGCAAGCAGATGCAAAGTATATGGCTCAAGAATTCAGTCCAGTTTTTGAGACAACAGATTTCACCAATCTCGAACATTATCATATCTATTTAAAACTATTGATTAATGGGAAAACATCTACAGCTTTTTCAGCAAAAACAATAACCATTAATGAGATATAGTAGTATTTGACAAAATAGAAAATAGGCATATCTATAATTAAAATCCTATTGCTTCATACTGGTTTCAAACGAACCTTAATTCAATAATTTATGAAACCAACAAAAGAAGTCTACCCATTAGATATTTCCTTGTGCCACGAAGTTCAAATTCATTACAAACGTCCGCTCTATGACGAAACAAGAATAATACGAAGCAGTCAATCTGCTCAAAGTATCTTTCGTGATTTCATCGATACCGAACGATTAGATTATAAAGAGTTTTTCTTGGTAATGCTCCTGACTAATGCAAATCAAGTATTAGCAATCAGTGAAATATCAGTTGGCGTTACCACAGGAACGCTCGTAAACACCAAAGAAATTTTACAACTCGCTTTTCTGACAAACGCATCAGGTGTTCTTCTCTGCCACAATCACCCTTCTGGCACTCTCAAAAAATCGACAACAGATGAAATTATTACCAAACGTATCAAACAAGCTCTTGGCTTACTTGATATGAAATTACTCGACCATATTATCCTAACTACAGAAAGCTATGTCTCCTTTACTGATAAAGGATGGCTCGACCCTTCTGAAAAAACATGCCTAAACTCAAAACCCCAATCTCATATTACGGAGGGAAGCTGAATATGCTTTCTCATATTCTTCCTCTTATCCCACAACACAGAATCTACACCGAAGCCTTTTTTGGCGGTGGTGCTGTATTCTATGCAAAAGAACCTTCGGAATCAGAAACGATCAATGATACCAATGGGATGGTCGTCAATTTTTATGAAATAGTAAAAACTGATTTTGACTGGCTTAAAACACGTATTGAAGCAACCCTTTTTGCTCGTGATGCGTATTCAGAAGCACACCTTATTTATAAAAAGCCATCTTTTGGAGATAAACGGTTTCGTGCTTGGGCATTTTATATAGCCACGCAGATGGGCTTTGCTCATAACGTGGGGTCATGGGGCTATGACAAGTATGGAAAACGAGTTAAGGCTTTTAGGAATAAGAAGATTGCATTTGATCAGTCGATTTATAAGCGATTAGAGAATGTACAGATTGAGAATAACGATGCATTAAAAGTAATAGCTAGTCGTGATGCCGTAGATGCATTTCATTATATCGACCCGCCGTATATCAATTCTGATCAAGGATTGTATGAAGGCTATACCGAAAACGATTATCGTAAACTCTTAGACACGCTTTCTACTATCAAAGGAAAGTTTCTCTTGTCTTCGTATCCTTCTGATATTTTGGATGAGTATATCCAAAAGAACGGATGGTATACCAAACATTTTGAAAAACCTCTTAACGCCAGTCTTGGTAAAAAAGGAGAAAAGAATACTTCCCGAAAGATAGAAGTCTTAACCGCTAATTATCCTATTTAAAAATATGTCTAAAAAGAAATTACGCCTGAGCCTCTACCATGTAGATTACGGAGTATGGGCATTTCTTAAGGCTTTTGAAGCTCAAGCCCTTAAAGACGGATGGACTGAGAAAGAAATACAAGTCTGTATGGATGAAGCTTTTGAAAAAGGAGCAACCGTTCAAGTAGCCCATTCTCTCTTAGAACATGCCGTCATCACTAAACTCCAAAAGAGCCAATACAAAAAGAAATAATAACCAGCATCAATGGATGCACAAACACAACTAAACATGACACTCAAACAACAACGCTTGTTTCTGTATTTCTTTGAAGTACTGGAAGCACACTTACGATTTTCTAAATCTCTTCCTATAGCTCAAGAAATAAAAGAACTTCTTACCAAAGAAGAATGTATTGAAATTGCACTTTGGATTTTTCCAGATAAACATAGAAAAGAACTAGAATCCTTTGATGATGATAAACTACATAGCCTACTTGTGACTGACTATAACATCCTGTTATACATCATTCATAAATGGACTGTGAAGTTATCTCAACCGATTAGCTTTTCAGATGAGGAAGTCGATGCTTTGTTTACTAAAACAAACAATCAGATTCATTACTTGTATATGAAGCCTACTTCAGAGTGGGATAGCTATGACAGGAATAACTACATCTCATTACTCTACAAAGCTGGATTTACCATTCAGGTCTACGGTATTTATTCTTCTTCAGTAAAAGAAGAGGATAAATACATCGTGGAATCTCCACCAAAAGTGTTTTACGATACCAAAGAAGAAGCGGAAGCGGAAATCACTCGCCTTATCGAAAAAGAAAACTATAGCAAAGGAGACCTTGTGGTCTATCCGCTCTATAAAATCAAATAACTCAATTACTAATTTTTAAAACTGAATATTATGAAAACACCAAGTATTGTTGATACGCTGATACAGAATATCACTACCGATCAAGAACTCTTAAAAGATGCTGATGCAAAGATCACTCAAGCAAAAGAAGAAAAAGCAACTGTTGCAGATCGTCTCAAAGGCTATCGAAAAGAAGCAGAAGTTTTTTTAAAGTATGCCAATGAAGAACAAAAGAAACAGATTGAAGCATTAGGCTTTGATTCATCAGAGACCAAAAGTTCACTAAATGACGTAGCGACCAAAGCACTTAATATCATTATGGAAGCTAAAAATTATTCTTTAACAAACGATGAACTCTATACTATCTATGCAGGAAGTCATGAAAATCCGAAGGAGGTAGTAAACTATACCGCCTTTAATATTAAATGTAGACCACTATTTAATTCTCAACGATTGATTCGCAAAAAAGCAGCAGAGGGATTATCTTCTCGTGAAGACATCATTTCACTCAATGGAACGTCTATTAAAAAGGAAGATGTAAAAGACGGAGTACAAGGGGTAAAAGAAACATCCGAAGTAAAAGATGATGCAAAACAATCTGAAAAGAAAGAGCCTGTTAAAACTATTGCTTTAAAAAAAGGAACTCTCAAAGACAAGAAAGATGATACGACAGCAACAAAAAAGTAAGGCAATAGACAATGCCTTATGGCTCAACTTTGAAAACCGTACTACTGATAAAGAGTATGGAGTTATTCAAAGTATCGATCATGATTATTTGATTGTACCAGTCGATCATCCAACGGTTGTTGGAGAAACTTTTGAAGTATTACCCAAAAGTTACACTTCCCTCTCCTATGATCGAATTGCTGAAATCTTTGCAGATCGTAATCCATTATGGTTTTGGGAAGAGCTTAAAGGTACTTTTGGAACTTTGAACGGAGAACTTTTAAGATTCATTCTTGCCTATGATATACCGCTTGAAAAACTTATTCGTTATAGTTTGTCTGCTCGTGGGTATGACAAGGAAATGAAGTGGGTTGGATTTAATAAAGCCAAAGAGATTTGGTTAGAATAATTGAATACCTAAACATCTACATTCGTGTAGATGTTTTTTAATGGCATTAAGAATAGTTTATTTTAACAATGATTTTACCAAAAACTCTATAAATGGTTAAGTAATCACCATAAAATACGCAATCTAAAGTTAAAATTTGTGTAGTTCATCGATGTTTTAGTCACAAAGGTCTAAAAACTAAAATAATATATTTCAGTGGTATTTTAATCAATTATATTTGTAGTACCCAACTTGAATCATATTAATAGTAAAACAATTTATTGAATACTTAGATATAAGTGAGCGACAGATTTATTGGAGGAAATTAATAGTTTCAATGTGATAAATTGTTGAAGTTGGGTTTATTATGCAGAGATCAGTAATTCTCGATTATTGTTAGCATAACTAAGCTTTCTAAAAAATTTAAAACTATCTGATCAAGATATTTTTAAAGACACTTCACAAAATCGGAAATATAAAAGACTTGTATGCAAAACAAGTAAGTAATTAGAAGTAGTTGCGCATTTAAACAATAGGTGAATATATCTGTATGGTATAGAAGTCTCAAAATTTAAAAACTAAAAAATGATAATGATATAGATAAAATAATAAAATAGGTATCTAATAGTCTTGGACTTTTCTATGATAACATTTTTGCTGGTCAGAGCATTAATCTAAAATAGAAAAACCCTTACTGGTCAGAGTAAGGGCTTTGTATACCAATAAGTTTAACTTAAAATTAATAAATATGATTCTCACATCTTATTCACTTATTAAGTGTACCTTTTTGGCGTTTTTATTTTCGTCAATTCTATTTATCAAATGCTCTAATGTTTATTCTGAGGAATATTGTATTCTTCCAGAATGTTTCAAAATAAGCGCTAATGTCCAAATAAACGAGCATCGTTTTTCACGATGGTATTCTAGACAAAAAACTTAAATTGAGTTTACGTGAGTTGCTTTACTGGGGCATAAAGTGACTCCCATCAGAGGGGGTGCAAATATAGACAATATATTTTAATTTTAAAAAGTTAATGAATCTATCAGCACTATAATATTAATGAATATATAAGTAAATACCTATTATTTTCATAAAATATTTACAATACGCTCTAATTATTGTAAATATCATATTTTTAATTCATTTTTTAACAGTTTTGTTAAAAATAATTAAACACGATGTCCATTATAATAAAGGTCTTTCAATATTTTTAGATTTTTTCGAGAATACTTTAATTGACAATTGCTAAACTACTGATTAATTGAGCGTTATGATTTATTGGAAATATTTCTACAATCTAATCAATCTTATATTGTCGTTCATGACCTTGTGGTCTATGTTCTGCCCCCTTACCAATTGATTGACTCTACACCATATATGTAGGCTGTTGTTTAATTCTCAACGATTATTACGCAAAAAGCAGCAGATGGGCTGCATATGTAACAAATTAATTTTCAGTTATTTAAATATTAGATAGTTGTGCAAAATTATATGCAAACAGTGTATTCCAAAATATTGTCCGCAACCAATTCTTTCTTACTAATGATGATAACATTCTATCGCTGATTTTACCTCTTGAAATTTTTGAATGAATGGGAACAAATATTAAAAAAGTAATAAGCCATATAATCACAATAATGACTAAGTTGATGATTGTATTGAAATTTATTGTTAGCGTTAAGCTATAGAAAGCAATGCCTAACTGACCTAACATTAAAGGAATAACAATAAAACTAAAACGAGAAGTATAGTTACTATGCCATTCGACAAGGCTATTTCTGTCATAATAATGAAAACTAGGATATACAATAAGTTGGATAATCCAAATTAAAACAACTAATCCAAAATCTAGTAATAGACGAAAAATGGTTAATGACATTAATGATGATTATAAAATTGCTGTATAATTTACAATATTACAAAAGAATATCAGTGTAAGAAGATAAAGAAGGAGATTATAAATTAGCCTTTTATCCCTAAATAAAGGTTTCGAGTGCACTTGTGATGTATGTCCAAGGGCATTCATTTTTTATATAAGAGAAATAGGTTTGGTTATCTGCTCGTGGGTATGATAAAGAGGTGAAGTGGGGTAGATTCAATAAATCAGAGAGATTTGGTTAGAATAATTGAATACTTTATGATGATCATAACGTGATTATGCCACCTTATACTTCTCCATTCTATACTTAATAAACTTCAAATCTTCAAAATCTAGATCAAACCAAGAATCCATTATCCTCTTTTTATTAAATAACTTATGTAATTGTAGAACCTCGTATACCGAAGCTTCCCAACTTGTAATTAACTCATAACTGTTATGAAGTGCCTGTTCTTCATTACTTACTTTCGGAAGATACTTGTTACATATACACACAAGATTTTTAGTGGTATCCAGTAAGGTATAGCTTGTTCTAGTATCGACATCTATTTTCAAATGTAAATCCAAACCCATACCGCTTAATGTATTATTGATATTATCTACATAGAAAATAAAATATTTTCCCGTTTTATAGACCTGTACTCCAAAGCAATAATGTTTTTCCCCATTAACAACTTCTCTCACATTTGTTTCTGTTTCTTGTAGTAGTGAAATGGAATAATGGTCTAACTTATGAGAAGCATAAGAGAAATAGGTATTTATATCAGTCATCCTTTATATAATTGGGGTGTATAGAAAGTAACTGTTAGGGAGCAAGTACTTACATTATGTTTTTAATAAAATATTAATTACAATGTACTCATTATCCATTAATTATAAAATTAAATTCACAATTATATTAATATAATTATCTGATGCAATGATTTTTATACCTCTATGTACGAAATGACAAAGCATCTTAAAAAAGATGCTTTGCTGAAGTTGGGTAATTAATATGATTTCATCAGATTAAGATAATGAATACCATAGTGCTCTAAAAGTTGACAATACTCTTTATCCGATTTTTACACACGTTTACCGATCTAATCTAGGGTTATACTATGCTCAATTAAGATACAAAATTTATTTATATGTTTGTAAGAAAAAACTTATAATTAGTAAATTTAATTGTGGAACAAGAACAGCATACAAAACGAAAATCAAGCAATCAAAAGAGGTTTGAAAATAGCAGAGGTCATTATACTGATAGGCAAATTCTCATGGAATTATTATATAACGCTCGTGTATCTCGTGATACCGATTTAAAGGTAGCTAAGAATACGAAAACATTAGTATATCTAGGCATTGCCATATTACTAACACTAAATGTGGGTGTACTTTTCTATGTAAAAACCAATAGTTAAAGAGATAAATAGTAATTAGCAAAGCACCTTGTTTAAGGTGCTTTTACTAATCGTTTTAGTGTTAATCCCCCAATTAACACATTAATCAGGCAAATATAACTAACTAACAATTAATTATTTGTAGGAAAAACACCTATATTTGGATTAAGGGGAAATTATTGAATACGTATAAGCAAGAAATCTGAAGACACCATTATATGAAAGTATTTAAACAAGGACTCCGAGAACTCTCTCACTTCAATAGAGACTAGATTCAATTTGTCTTTAAAACACAATCTTTAAAAAGAAAAGAAATTGTATTAGCGAACATATTTATTTTATTTGTTCTTACTATGTTGGTTGTTATAAATGATCATTTCGTATAATGGATATATGGACGATTATAGGAATTATATCTTCTCTTTTAGGAATCGTTTCATTTGTCAAAAATGATATCCTTCTCACTTCCCTTTTTAAAAAAAGTCTCATATGAAAAGTGTTGCAGAACTGATGAGGATAATTGATACTACATTTTATCCTGTAGATGGTCCTAACCATTGTCATGAAGCCTATCATAATGATGCAGGAGAAGTTTTTGATAATCCAATTACAAATTTCTTCATTGCTTTAGCTGCGGTAATTATTATTGCTCTAATTCTGTATTTTCTTTCTGTCATTCGAGTTGTAAAAAAGAAAAAAATTGAACGAGATAAAAACTTACATAAACGTCTTGAGCGTTCGCATTTAATATTAAATAGTACTATAGAAGAACTTAAAAAACATGAAATAGATTTTGATACCAAAGCTTATAAAGAATCAATCGATAAATTAAACACAGAAAATGAGACGATGAAGACAATATTGAAGATATCATGATCTTCATTTCGAAATACTAATCAAATGGTAACTCTTTTCATATCGTAAAATTCTAAACTTTATAGATGTGAAAGTCCAAGTATAATTTACTATTCTATATAAAAATGGTATTCATTGTATTGGACTCATTCATCCATTTTGAGTTTAAGCTAAAAATCAGTTAAATTTGTTGTAGAAGTTTAACTGATATAAAGAATAATAAAATGTTACAAGATTCATTACTAATTGAAAAAAGACATAAAAGATTTATAAAAACTATATGTAAATCTGAAGTAGTGTATGTTTTGAAAAGTAGTGGAGGTTTCGCAACTTCTAGTTCGACTCAATATGATGATGATGATGGAAACCCTATTGGTCTTATTTGTTTTTGGGCAGAAAAAGCACTAGCAAAGTCTTGTATAAAAGGTGAGTGGATAAAATATAAAGTAATAGAAATTTCCCTTGTTGATTTTATAGAAAATTGGTGTATTGGCATGGAGAATGACAATCTATTAGTAGGTTCAGAATTTGACCAAAATATGTTTGGTTTCGAAGCTGAACCTTTAGAATTGATTCTCGATTTAATAAATGAACTAAACTCTCTAAAAAAAGATTTAAACTTTAGAAAATTTGAAGGGATCAATGACTTAGAGCAACAAATAAAAGATATTCTTAAATAAGATAAGAAAGGATATCTTTCTTCAACTCAAAAAAATTAAAAGGCTAGATCAATAATATTGGTCTAGCCTTTTAATTTATGCTTATTTACAATAAACAGTTATCTATTATTAAATCATCCATCACAACTCTCCTCATTACAAGTATCTCCTTGCTGTTGGTTGTTATTGTTTGAATTATCTTGACTTTCACTAGAACCATTATTTTCATTTAAAACTTCGTCAGTATATTGTACAAGTCCAGAAAGACCCCAATTCATAGGATTCATTTCATCTAAAAATTGAGTGATTTCATTTTCTCCAAATATTTTTTTAGCAGGGTTTTCTATACCATCTGATATCGGTGCCAGCCAAGCAGCATAAGCAGCTGCAAATTGTTCAGATTTCTCCGCTGCTGATGGCTCTGAATCAATTTCTTCCTCTGCTGATACTGATGTTGATGCCCCTACTATTAAAAGCCCTGCAATTATTGGACGTTCTTTATTTTTTCTGCCATTATTATCATATTTATGCTGAAGCCTATGTAAAAACCTGTCTTGAACATTTGAGTGTTCATAACCATATCCTTTAGCAGCTTCTCTTCCTCTTTCATGTGCTAAATCTTTTCCAGGTGGATTCCTAAGGTTTTTTCTGGGATTTCCTCTTTTATTTTTACTTTTCCTTTTAATATGATTAAGGTCTGACTTTATCCATCCCTTATCAGCTCTACTAACATTAGGGTCGCTAAGTAATGATCTTAACTTTGCCTGTTTTCCTTGCCTACCAGCTTTTTTCAGTGATCTCAAAGCTGTCTTTAACAATCCCTTGACTGGATTTCCAGGTCCTTGAGGCGCCATACCGTCAGGGTCTGTAAAAAATATAGGGTTATCGAAAGCATAATTATATGGAGAATGTCTCCTCATTTTATCTGCAAGTGGATCAATATTCATCCATCTTCCTATAGCAGGATCATAGTTACGAGCAGAAATATCATACCAATCAAGCCCAAGTTCTTCTCCTAATTCTTTATTTCCATACCCAAATCGGTTTGCAACGCTGTTTACATTTGATGTAACCACGTCATTATATCCTTTTTGTTGCAATCCAAATGGATAATAGTGCTTCTCAGATATAATTTCTGATGACGGTTTAATTGATCCATCTCCATCCGAGTCACTATAAGTTAGTCGTACATTTCCTAGATGATCAGTATAATTAAACGCATACTGATATGATGAAAAAGATGTCGTTTGCGTTTGTGAACTAAACTTCTGAATAGATTTAGAAGTACCATATACGGGCTCTACATATCCTTCAGGATGTGGAAACATCTTTAGAGATTCAGTATTATTACTGTTTTCATAAATATACCCTCCTGCATAATAGGTTATAATCGGTCCATTTTGATTTACATCATTCACTACTTTGGCAAGTTTTATTCCTGTCGCATCGTAAATATAGTTAATTGTTCCTTGTTGAGCATCTCCTTCAGCATCAATTGTATTAATGGTTACAGTTTCAGGAAGATTAAGATAATTATACTCAATATTGTCAATCCCTTTATTATTATCTAGGATCATATTTCCATTCACATCATATTGATAATCATCACCAGTAGTATTTCCATCATAGAACCCTTGTTTTTTGATACTTTGTGTATTCGCATTATCAGTTACACTGAGTAATTGGTTCCCATTATAAATATAGGTTAGATTATCCATTATTCCTGTGCTTGTTGTGTTTGGAATAGCTCCTCTACGCTCTAAAGCACCAATGTTTCCATTCTTATCATAATTAACCCCAAGCAAACTATAACTATCTACAGTATCGTAGTTTGTCCCACGCCTACTAAAGCCACTATTAATCCTATTTAAATCATCATAGGCATAGCCATAAGCTCTTGTTTGATTATCAGAATTAGCAGTACTCCACATCGTCTGAGAAATATTACCATTGTATAAAGGTTGAACACTACCTGTAGCATTCATTCCATCTTTTGTGTCGTAATTGATATGGAAGTTGAACAAATCACGTTCTCCAGAATTACTATTAATATCGTTAATATCAGTGAGCCATCCTCGTACGTTATACTGATAATCTACTTTTTGAAGACTCTTATCAATAGTTGTCGCATATAAATTCAAACTACTTATCTGCGCTCCTTGGTCAGCCATCACCATATCACCGACTAACGAAGGGAAGTTCTGTGTCATGGTATAGGTCGCTACAACAGCTCCATTGTGGATAAAAGAAAGCACATTTGCTTCTCGCTCTATAGCAAAGTGATCATTTGCATTGTAATTGATATATCCAGATAAATAAGAAAAAGATCCATTTTCAAGTATTCTAACCTTATATCTTCCTGGGTTATTCCAATTAAAAAAGAAGGCATATTCAATCTCATTAACAGAATTTGTATACTGATTGTTATCATTAAGTCCTACTACATATCTTTTATTC
Organism: uncultured Dokdonia sp.; assembly: GCF_947492815.1. Lineage (GTDB taxonomy): Bacteria > Bacteroidota > Bacteroidia > Flavobacteriales > Flavobacteriaceae > Dokdonia. The sequence continues at coordinate 217,410 of NZ_CANLOB010000002.1, read as the reverse complement.
TCTGAAAGATTTATAAAAGAAAGTCCTCCATCTCCTTCTATCTTTCCAACGGTAGCTAGTCCTGAATCATAAGAACTCGTCGCATAGGTTTTGGTAATTATTCCTTCTTCTGATACATCGATACGACCAGCAGTAATATCAGTATATCCTGATTCAAAGAGTTGTCCTCCTACTCGCTTTGATTCTAATTGTCCTAATTCATCATAGGTATTGCTCGCTATGAGTTGCACAGGCTCGTTATCAATTTGTTGCAAATGATTGATCAGCCTATTTTGATGGTCATAACTAAAGAAATCTTTTGTTACCACTGCTTGATGTCCAGCTTTTTGATGTGTTGTTCTTGTCTCAAGTACTTTTCCTGTAAAATCTAAAAGTGATTCTGAAGTGTCTATCGTGCCTAAATAGGTGTTTTCACTACGAACAAAGATCGGGCGTCCTTTATCATCATAACCAGTAATGGTTGTAATCCAATCATCAGTTCCTAATACGCGTACTTTTGATACAGTTGGTAATCCTTGGGTATTTGAAGTAAGGATTTGTCCGTATACTGAATTTGGCAAACTATATCCACCTAGGTCTTCATACGTATCATAATAGTTAACCGTAAGCACCTCATTGAATGTTGTTGGTACAGTATTTTGGGTATAGTATAAATCAATTCCCCCTGTAGTTACAGGATTTGTTATTCGCGACTCATATTGTTGTACTTGCCCAAAAGTATTATCTGCAACACTTTGATAGGTTGTTCTTGAAATATTCGCATTTTTAATTCCTGTATAAACGACTCTTCCAAAAGCATCATACTTGGTAAAAAGCCATTCTCTTTGAGGAGTCACAGCGTATTGATTTGCATCTTGAGTTAAGATAGGCTGATCTAGTTTATTATATACAATAGACTCCCACCCTTTGGCAGGGACTTTCTTCTCAATAAGTCTGTTTCGATAGTCATACTTATATTGATAACACAAATCATTAAGTATTTGCTGATAATTACTTCTAAGTACATTTCCGTTTACAATTTGATCACTCCCTTCTGGAGAAAGCACAAAAGATAGATTACCATAATCATCATAGATATAATAGGTATCATGTGGAATATCATTATTATAGGTGCGTTTTAAAACAACCTGTCCTTTCTTATTAGCGAATTCCTCCGTAGTATGATTATCTCCAGAAGCTATTGTCCAGTTCTCATCCTTAGTGATGTTTTTATAAAGCTCATTCGCTGAATAAAATCCAGATAAGGTAAGAGAAGGAGTCTGGGTATTCCCTCCAGTAAAACTCACATCAAAAAAGCGTACTTCATTTGCTATATTATGTAGATATTCAAATTTGATAGTATGATCGGTATCATCTTGTCCTACTACCCAAGAAGCCCCAGGCGCTCCTTGTTTTAATACTCTATTAAGCGGTGAGTTTTCATACACCATCTCTGAATATGGATTCAGAGTATTTTCATATTTAGAGCTATTATAGAAACTTCCTATGTTAGCTTTAAGAACCGTTTGATCCATAAAATCTAATGGATTCGGTATTTGCGAAGGTGTAGCATAAGGAAGATATTGCTTTGGTGTTCTTCCTAAAGCATCATATTCTGTATAGGACATGATATTTTGTCCTTGACCTCCTGCACCTACAGCAATAGATTGAATAGGTCGTCCAAGACCATCTACATAGCCAATAGATTCAATCTTTTGAGACGGATCAAGATTATCTTCTTGTCCCTCTTCAACTGGCTGTTGATAGCTCGTTGTTTTTACGTAATTCTTATCCTGTGATTGTCCGATAATTAACATCGGAATGAGTAATGCGATGGTGATTATATATTTTTTCATCTGTTTTTCCGATTTATAATTAGTTAGAGGTACTATAGTGATATTCATTTTTAGAATAGACTTTTCCGTCTTGATCTTTGACATACTTCAGCCTATTCTGAGTGTCATACTCATAGAACATGGTATAGCCTCGGGGATCGGTAACTGATGTAACCCCTACAAGTGGTTTGTACGTATAAGTGGTCACCTGTGCATTTGGATTATTTTGTCTTATCTCATCTAATTCTGATTGTAAGACGGCATCTGATGCTGGACTATTAATGATTTCAAAATCTAATCCATTTGTTGCATTTAGATAGCGAGCATTAGCCACTTTTGCGACAACATACTTCCCGTCATATCCCCAGATAAATGAGGTATATTCTCCTGCTGTATTTCTCACTTCCTGAATATTTCCTATCTCACTATATCCCTCAAAACGGATACGTTCTTCTAATGCATCGGTTGCTTTAGCGCTTTCGATACTACTAGGTTTAAATCCATTTTCCACTTGCGTGAAATTTGTTTTCTGAGTTGCCAGCAATGTACCATCCTGCGTTGCTTTGGTCATCACTGGTGTGGTAATAACATTATTTGCAACCATATCCTGATATTGCTCCTCTGAAGCTACTTCAGTACTATATGGATAGAATAACTCTTGTGAAGTAACTTCTCCTTCGCTAGTGGTCGTGGTTTGTTTTTTCACCTGTGTATAGCTATCATATTCTATACTCTGAATACTAGTGATTCCTTGTGTATAGGTCGTGGTTTGAGTAGGGCGCCTACTAAGAACTGTCTCTCTGTACGGATGCACATCATGAAGATCTTTGAGTGCTTGAGCTTCTGCAGGATCTGAAGGATACGGTTCATCATAATCATATAGCGAATAATCGAGGATACGATGTGGTTTTATAACTATTTTAAAACTCCAAGGATGATCTGTATTGGTATCATAGCTATAGGTTTCTCCATTATCAAAATATTCGTGATTACTACTTGGTTTTTTTAAAATCCCATGTAACGTTTCATTAGAACGAACTGTATCATAATCAACAGTATTGGGGTTATAAACAAATGTCTCACCTCCTTTAGGTACTGCCTTAGTCAAATCTTCTTGTGTAGGAACTCCTGGATATCTGAAATAAGGGTACTCTTGTGGAAATGTAAACTCTTGTGTTGTGTATCCTTCTGGATATACATCGGTATACCTACCTATCACGCCATCTACATTTACTACAGCATTAGGGTTTGGGCCACTAACCGTGATAATTCTTGAACCGTTAGGATTGGTGTCTAAAGGAATCGTAGATACCGATAATGCTTCTTCTCCAGATACTGGTTGAAATACCTCACCTTCTTCAGAATAGGTACGTACTTTTCCGTAATAGACAGGAACACCATTGGCATCATTTAGATAGCTAAATGCTTTGATATCATGTATTCTTACTTCTTGATATTCATTTCCAGACGGATGATTTAATCGTGTTAAATGCTGAGTAAATATTTCTTGAGGTATATGATTAATACGCCCTGTAGAGAGCCCTTCATCGTCATTATAATCATAGATGGTTTTTGTTGCTAACGCCCCATCAGTATAATGATTAATTCTAGTCACACGAATCCCTCCTATATTTACATTGGCAGACTCTGGCACTTCATTATTCTGATCGGTTGGGGGTTCATAAAATCCTATTCTAATTTCTCCATGCATAGAACCTGTAGAAAACAGTGGTGGAGAATTTCCATTATTAGGTTTTGTTGTAATAGTAAATTCATAAGTACCAGGAGCAATCACTACACGTCCAGCAGAATTCTCTTCTTTATATCCGTATCCACTTGGTGTATTATCTAATTCTATGGAAGTAATTAATGTTGGACATAATACAGGAAGCGGGTAAAAAGAACAATTGACACTGAGCACTTCTCTCATGCTTGGAGCTTGTTCGTAATAATACCCTGATGTATCATAACCCCCACTGTAACAATTATACTCATTACAAGGTCCTCCTCCTATTTTTGTAATTTTTGCTTCTAAAAAATTATTTAACGCATCCCCTTCTAATTTATGAGAAATATAGGCTTCGGTAGGCTCATTAAAAGTATATTGAAAAGTAACTTCTCTCTCATCATTATCTACAGATGGATTTAACTGAACTAGTAATTGTCTATTAAAAGCAACAGGACCATTTCCTACAGATTCATTATAATCATCAGCTATTTGGTTTTGCTCATATTCAATTGTAGAATATCCACCTGTAGGGTATAAGATACGTCTCATAGCTCCTAAACGAGTACTTGAAAAATCTGGAGACTTATCTGCGATATATCCCCCTTGTTCTAAGTTAACAGCATAGTCATTATTTGCATCATTAAAATACTTCCAAGAATCCTGATCTAACGGCAGATCATTTTCATTCAGAAAATAAACGGGCATATCTTCAGGCGTATGGATTCCGTGATATTCAAATCCATAAAGAAACTCATTATTTTTTTGAATATTGACTAATCCTTCGCGTACTCCTAAATAACTAATATCATATTGATCTACTACCGTATTTTCAATATTCTTAAGCGTAATACTATTGTAAAGTAACCGCCCATCTGCGGTTGTAGCGGTTCCAAAATCTAATGATCCTTCTGGGAAATCAATACGACTTAAATTCATACGACGCATTACTGTTTTGCTGATACGATCTCCATAGCCTGCAACAAAAGAGTTGGGATCTCCAGAAGGTGTGCCTTCAAATCCAGAAATAAGGGTTGTCCCCCAAGCAGCGTAGCCCCATAGGTCATACTGCTCTTCTTCATAGGTATATTCAATATCTTCCCCATTAGGATATAAGACACGACTTAATACCCAAGAAGTATTTTTATCTTCTGTATACTTAGTAAGTCCTACAGGTTCTGTATACACAGATTCTGTATTGTCATTATCAAAATAGTATTTAACACCTTGATCACTGGTCACCACAAAAGAGCCCACAGCAAAATATTCTGTAGTACTCATGGTAACGTCTACTTTATAGTTATGCTGAGATAGGTAATACGGTACTACTGTATTACCTTCATATCGCAGTTTAAAAGAAAACTGCATCCCCCCTACATTTACAGTATATTTATCTACTTCAGAGTCATACTTATTATATAATATTTCAATAAAATCATAGATTTCCATAGGCCCTAAAGTCGCATTATTAGGGTCATTCCAATTAGCCATAAAAGGTTCTAAAATGGTTCCTTTTACATTATTGGCTCCATAATATCCGTCGGGATGCCCGTCAGGGAGTCCTCGTACTTCTTTTGTAATAGAGCCATAGGCATTTAAATTCCACCCCAGTCCCCATAATGAAGGAGCAGCTTCTAAAATAAGCCCTCCATAACTATATTCTAAACTTACAGGCATGCTACCTCCGTCTACGGCTATGTTATAAATAGGTACACTAAAGCCCATTTTTCCTGTGGCCGTATTAATAGGCACATTACCATAACGACCAAGACTAGCTGTTTGCGGGTTTACAGGAGTAATATCAGGAGCTTGGTAGCCAGATGTTCCATTTCCTGAATCTCCATCTATTTGCGAATAGAGAGGAGAGAAGGATATTAAAAAAATAAAAGATAAAAACAAAGATATTCTACTCATAGTGATGAATATATAATGGTTACTAATTTGGTATTAAGACACGCATAGAAATCATCACATACATCAAATCAAAATAGATGTAATAGATTTCCACAGACGTATCTGTTTTTCAATAAAAGGGGTGGTGGTGCTTGTTTTGGTAAAAATGAAATGACGGTTATGATGGTTAATCAGCATAATCATTTCATATTTATAACTCCAAAATTAAAAAATAAGTATGAAATTTTAACACTTTGTTACTGAAATAACTGAGAAACAAATGTCAATATTCCTTAATACATTGGTAAATAAAGCATTATTGTGTGTTATTTTTATGTTAACAGCCTTTTTTCAGAAAAAGAGTTGTCATAAATAAGCTTAAGATGGTTACGTTTTACGACTTAAAAGAGAAGAAAACAAGACTACTGTAATCCATAAGGAATAAGCCCGACGTATATACCTATGTATTTTACTACTAATGACAATGACATAAAATACAAAAGCACCAATTTACTACACGTAAGGATAAAGAATTCATATTTGATGGCTTCTAACAAACTTTCATTATTTCAAAAAACAAGAATGAGTCTCAATTCAGAGATTCATTCTTTATTTATTACACTGATAATCAATTATCAAAATATTACATTTCTCAAAAGCACCAGTTTACTACATCACCGAAACTACTGAAAGGCAGTATCTAAAAATTTGTGGGATTTTATCCTAAAGACTACTATTGTACTTTCTTTTCATAATAGAAGTTCTTTCTTTTACTTGAAGGTTTCTGAAGGACTAACAAACTATTATTCAATATTAAGATCGGTCATTTAGGGTGTGCCGGTCTTTTTTATTTCAGAACGTTTCCTAGCTCAAACATAGGCAAATACATTGCTATCAAAATAACCCCAATAATAAAACCTACGATCAGGATGATGATAGGCTCTAAAAGCGTAGAAAACGTTTTCGATTTTTGTAATACTTCTTCGTTATATTGCTCGCTAAGGCGTTGAAATACGAACTCTGTTTTATTAGTTTCTTCTGCTACTCGAACAAGAGCAACCATTTTATTATCAAAAAAGGGATATTCCTTTAAGCTCTCACTTAAACTCCTCCCTTTTAATATATCTTCTTCTACTTTTTCTAAATCTCTTTCCAATGGGTAAAAATCAATCATCTTTTTAGCTAAATGTATGCTCTGAACAATAGATACTTTCGTACTTACTAATAAAGAAACAGCTTGGGTAAAACGAGCAATGTTAGACGTTTTTATAAAAGCACCTATCAACGGTAGTCTCATTAAAAAGACATCTCTTTTAGATCGATACCACTTCTTTTTAGTTAATTGCTTTTGAAAAAGAATGAATAAAAGAATTATTATTAAAAATAACCAACCGTAGGTGCCAATCCATTCAGATATTGAAATTACTGATTGTGTAATTACAGGAAGGTCTACATCATTTTGTCTAAACATATCTTGAAAAATAGGAACTACAAATCGCAACATAAAAGTCACCGCTAAAAAAGCAGTAATTAATAAAAAAATAGGATAGGTTAATGCATTTTTAATATTACGTCGTTGTTCATTTTTACGTTTATAAAAATCAGCCAATGATGTTGTCACCTTTTCCAAAGCGCCACTTTCTTCTCCTATTCTTACCGAATGCTCTTCATAGGAAGAGAAATATTTATGCTCTTTAAGTGTTTTAGAAAAGTCATCTCCTGCGACAATACGATCTCCAATACCTAAAAACAATTCTGCATCTTCTTTCTTTTTTTGAGATTCAGAAATTAAATACAAGGCATCTTTAAGACGAATTCCCGATTTGAGAAGTACACTTAGCTCTGTATAAAATTGCTCTTTCTTTTTAGATCCGAAAGAATTTCCAAACAGTGTAATCTCTTTCTTCAAGATAGTATCAAGAGAAGATTCGCTATTCTTTGATAGCTTTTCTTTTTTTATATCTTTTATTTTTAATCCCATACCTCTTGTACTGCCTGCCTAGCGTCTATTTCTCTTGAAACAAAAAATTGAACCGGTTGTCCTGTTGCTTCTAAACCTATTTGTACACCATCAACTATTCCTTCTTCTATGGTATCTCCTTTGTGATAGAATTGTGTGTTTAAAATTTTCAAATCAATCGTATCTGAATCTCGTAACACATATTCTGACATGATCTCGTAACGAATCGTTTCGTCTTTAATAGCAATAGTTAGTTGTTGTAATTTTTCATTCCAAAATACCTGAGATCCTTTTTCAAAATCAAAAAGTAATCGTTGTTTAAATTTCGTTACTTCTGTACGCTCTTCATATCGTGATTGCATAGTTATAAATTGCTTTGAAATTAAACTCAGAACCGTAAATGCTATTGTAATAACGATACTTGTAATCGCTAAGACCACGAGTATCTCACTAAGAGTAAAAGCAGGTATTTTATGTTTTTGTGTCATTTAATTTGCTTTATAACTAATGTCTTTTCTTGTTCTGGTTTTTTTGCAATGTAGATTATATAAGCTATTCCCTCTTCTTGAATTGTTTCTATTGATATTTCATAAACTTCAAATGTCTCATCATACGGAAGTGTTATTTTTTCATTAGCAAGTAAATATTGTAATTTCTCTAATCGATTCTTTACAGAAAATGTATCTCGTTCTGCTACAGATTTAAATGTATTCATTAGCACCAAAGAAGCAACCACGAATACAATTAAAATAATACTAGTTGCAACCAGTGTTTCCATGAGTGTAGAGGCAGGTATTTTCTTTTTTAATCTACCCATTGCACTACATTTGTTTGTGTTTGTTCTGTCTCAATACCACAAAATGATTCAGGAAAATTTCTGCTATCAATAATCGCATCAAAAAGATGATTTTTATAGATCGATCCTCTTTTCTGTATTGCAAACTGATGAGTATATATAGACCCTGTAACTTCTCCCTCTATTTGTACAATATGATCACTGTATATTTCTCCTCGTACTAAAGCTCCTTCATTAATCGTAATTAAAGGTTTTTGATCAGTATTTTTCTCAATACTCAAATGAATCACACTTCCAAAAACACTACTTCCATTTTCTAAAATAATTCCTTGGAACTCTTTAAGACGATTATTTTCATCTTCATCTTCAAAAAGCACTAAGGCTGAAGGGTATGATAGTTTCGCATTTTCTGCCACACTAATACCTTTTGATGCAAATGCTTGAAAAGAGCCTTCTACATTGGCTTCAATTTCAATATAAGGAGCAATTAATATGATATTATACGCTTTCGCGAAAGCGGATACACGAATTAAACTATCCGATTTTATAATAATATTATTAGTAATCTCTTGACTCCCTATTTCTATCATATCAGGACGATACAGCCATTTAGAGTTTGTTTTGAATGTAGAAGTAATCCTCGGTGTGTTAGTGCGAATAAATAACGAATCTTCTTGTGGAAAATCTCCAAATAACAAACTCTTTATGTAATCTTTTTTTTGTTCTGAGATTTGAGGTTTTACAGAGGCATTTTGCATAATTCCCCCATACACTAATGAAGTACCATTATAATAATTACCAGCGATATTTCCTGGTCTCACTCCTTGTCTCGGAAGAACTACATTCCCTTGAATTCTTGTATCCCCTACAACAACTAAAGGAGAATTACTGTCTTCTAAGTAAATAGCAGGTCGCTGTTCTTTGGATAACTGTCCGCCTAAGAGTGCTATATTCTGAGATACAAAATTTTTACTTTTTCCAATAGAAATTACTTTATCAAATATCCCCCAGTGTGTTTTATAAAGTATGATTTCTTCCGCTATCTCTTCTTCCAATTGTATTATAATACTATCATTATAAGAAATAGATTTTTGTTTTGCATAGGATATACCATCATGAACTAGTTTTATCGTATTGGAAGATCGTTGTAGTTGCTTTTCAAATCGTAACTGAGAATAACTAATTAAGATAAAAGCACTAAGTATTGCTGCTATTACAACACTTACTAAAATAGCAAATTGCAATGCTCCTGCTCTTATTTTTTTGTGTAGTAACATTAATCTGAAATTGTAATGCGTTTACGTTTTCCTTTGTATGAAACTAAAACGCTTTTTGTATTTCCTGAAATGATCTGAATACTATCAACCGTATTTCCCTCTTTAATCACATACTCTTCAGAATTTATTCTAAGAGACATTACTTTTTTAGAAGATCCAACATCAGAAATAATTCCTAAATATGTTATCGCTGGAAAGTAAGTGTCCTCCTTATTATCTGTAGTTCCTTTTCTTGAAGTGTTAGATGTATTTTTATTATTTCTCACTAATGTTCCTAAAAATGGATCTCTATAATTGTTATTGATAGTGAAGTTTTCTTTCACATGATAGGTGACAGGTTTAAAAGAAGCCACTAGATCATTTGTAGGCAAGATATAATCCCCATCATTACTAAGCATATAAAAACGAGCAATAACTGCACCATATATAATGACAACAGCAATTAATAAATATCTCGTCCGCTTCTTTTTATTCATCTTCTATAAGATTGTAATCGTTTGCTGAGTATACGGTGTGTTTTGACTCTCATTTTCACCTCGTACTTCCCAAGTATACATTCCTGAAACAAATTCTATAGTGATTTCTGTATCTGTAGTTGTTTGTTCTAAAAAAAAGCTATTATCAGCTGTATTTGTAATAATGATCCTATATATACTAGCTTCTTCTATTTCTTCCCATGATAGTTGTATCATAGTCTCTGAAGTTTCAAAATTATCTTCAGGAGCTAAAATTGTAACCATTTGATCAGATAAGTTGATTTCTGTATTTGGTGTGTCTACTTCAAAACTTTGAGTAGTATAATCTGTTTGGAAATTATCATTAAGCCCACGTACACGCCACTGATAGTTACTAGATATTAAATTCGTTGTAAAGCTTCGAAAGCTTTGTAGTGAGTCTCCTAAAATAGTATCTAATACGACTTGGTTTGCCTCTGCGAAATTTGGCGTTGCCACTTGAATCTGATATTGATCTGCAAATTCGATTTCTTCCCAAGTAAAGGTTACTTCTGGGTTTTCTAATACCGCATCATCTGTAGGAGCAATAAGGGTAATCAAATCTTCTGAAATATCAGGCACACTTAAAATATCTTCACAACTATAAAAGAGTAGAACACCAAAAACACATACGATTAATCTCTTCATAACATTCATTTTAATAGTCAGCTAGTTTTTTGATCGTCTCTAATTTTTTTGCTTTTCTTTCCAAGGGTCTTTTACACGTCTTCCCTTCCTCAACAATATCCATCACCACTACTTGATTACGCTCATTTTTTCCGTAACAGAAATAAGAGGTCTGGTAATCAAAGATGGTCATTTCAGAAAAAGAAAGCGTCGTCAGTAGCTCTCCATTAGTATATAAATTAATTACATACTGATTTTCTATTTGCTCCAGAAAAGCGGATGTTATATTTTTAATATCGATAGTGCCTTGAGAGACCATTGCTATTTTACTTATAACTCCTGCCTTCTTGGAATTTTTCACATATTCTCTAGAAGTGATGTCATTATTGATACTACTGGCATATCCAATATCATCGATAAGCTCTATCTCAAAATACGTTGGTGCATTTTCCGAATCATTATTAAATGAAACAGATGGCTTTTGTTTGTCAAATACCTTTGTGTATTTAGAAAAAGAGGTTTTAGTAAATTCTTTTTCTATAAGCGAAACACGTATTTTTTGATCAAGATGAGGAATTCCTTTGATCTCAATATTATTCTTTAAAACACCTTCTTTTTTCACAATAGTTCCTAGTACTGTAGTATTAGTCTTGTCTTTAATAAACTGCAATTGCTTGGCAGTACTACATCCTAATAAAAGAATAAAACAACCTAAAGAGAATAGGCCTATATTAAAATCTGTTTTTATAAATCTCATTATTTAATTTTTATTGAACTAATTGTAATATGAATTGTCCTTCTAGTGTTGTATTTCCTGTTCTAAAACTTTTGATTTTTTCAAACTCTAATGATTTTACCATCCCAAACTTGCTTCGCTGTTCTAATTGATAAGCTAGTCCTAAGATTGATTTAAAATCTCCCGATACTCTAAATGCATAGGAGTTTGTTTGTTTGCCTTTTTCAAAAACACTATGAGGTTCATCGAAAGAAACAATTTTGATGCTATGATCTACGGCATATCTATCTATGGTTTTTAATAGATTATTCTGCAAAGAAGTTTTTGTGATTTGATAATGTTTTAGTAGCGAATCATAATATCTTTCTTTTTGTGCTAATACTTGTAATCGCTTAGGAATATTAGCATATAGTTTTTCTTGCTGTTTTAAACTATCATAATTCTTTTTTAAAGAAAGTGTTTCTGATATAGACAAAAAATACCCTAGGATAAGAACTCCAAAGAAGCTAATAAGTAAGGCAATATTTTTTTGTTTAATCGTCATTTATGATTTCATTAAAAGCGTAATACTAAAATGTATATTTTTTCCTTTTTTCTCAATATTCATTGAAACACTATCAGTAAATTCCAAGTCTTCTAATGATGAAACCCAAGAAGATAAATCCTTATTCACAGCCGTTTCCCCTGTAATAATGATGTTATTTGCTTCTACTTGGACAGGTTTATTATTACGTATCTTTTTTTCTAAAGGCTGATATTGAAGTTTTTCTAAAAGAATGGTATGTGGCATCTCACTTGCAATAGCATCTACAAAATAAGAGGTTGAAGAGGACGCCGAAGCGATTACATCTTCAAAGAGTTTTTGTTTTTGACTTACAATAGAATCTTTTTTAACTAATCGTTTTTTTTGTAATGTATTGCTGAATCCAATCTCCTGCAATACAGCGACCTCATTATAATAATGATTATAGATTAAAAAATTAACTAACAGAATAAGAAGTAAAGCCCCTAGTGCTAAAGGCAGTCCCAATGCAAAAAAACGATGTTGTTTAAAATTTGATTGTTTTAATAATTGTTCTTCACTGAAATTAGTAGCTACTTGATTTTTATCAACTCCTCCAACAGTAGTTATAATACCTCCTAAGGTATTAATATAACCTCCTTCTATTTGAATACCCTCAATAGCATAATACTCATTTTGAAAAGCATCTGATACTATACGATCTATAGTATGAATTTCACCACTGGCAAGAGATATGGTAGTTGTAGGAGTATGAATCGCTAGTTTATTTTTTAAAAACGGTGCTACCCCATGGATAGGCGTACTTCCTAAACTCCACTGAGTGATATAAATACGCTCCTTCTCATAACTCTTAATTAATTCATCTACATAAGCTTTCCTGCAGATATATACATATACTTTTTCTTTTACTCTAAGAATCTCATAATAAAAAGAGTCTACATCAATATTGGGAAATGCTTGGTTTACTATAGCGATTTCTGAAAGTGACTGACCATTTTCTACTGTTTTTTGAAGTACCTGATGATTATTAATAATCAGATGCGCATATTTCAGTTTTGCATCAAATGCTCGAACATCTTTTATGGTAGCAACTTCCGTTTTATCAGAGGTCACCAGTTCTCCTTTTTGTTTTTTACAGACAAGAGCTTTAATTACAGGATCAGTATCCGAGCCTAGATGCTCTATACAGCAATAGGTATTCCCATAGATGATATTTCGCTTTAAGCTATCTAACATTAGTAAATAACTGTTGGTTTTATAAGCACGGTGAGTTTTGAAGTAGAGGCAGTCCGTACGCGTTTACTAAATAAAAATTTTATAATTGGAATACGTGCTAAAAAAGGAACGCCAGAGCCAGAATTACTTTTTCGATTTTCTTCCAATCCTCCTAAGACAACAATATCATTGGTGCGAGATTTAATGATAGACGTAAATTCTCTAGAGCTAATTTCGGGTGGACCATTTTCTGTAACTCGTTCTCCATTAAAACTTGACTGAATTACTTTAATATCCATCGTTACTTCTCCATCTGCCGAAACAAAGGGAAGTACTTCAAGAGAAAGCTCTGCATCTACAGGAACAAAATTTACACTCTCACTTAATATTGGGTTTTGAGTTCCTACAAACTGATTTTGTGTCACCTCAAAATAACTTGTTTGTCCATTTGAAAAATAAGCCCGGTGTCCATTGAGGGTTGTAATACGAGGAGAAGATTTAATTTTAAAGTTGCCATTAGATTCAGAAGCTCTGATATTTGCAAAAAAGTTAGGTCCAACTTGCCCTATATTAAAAAAACTAGACCCATCAATACGCCCTAAAATACGATTGATCGTACTAGCCCCTAAATTGATATTGGTTTCAGGAAATATGGCTCCCTGTGTGGTAGTAGGTTCTGAACCAATTCCCCATTCTATACCTGTATCTAATGTAGAGTTTTTATTTACTTCCAAAATCATTACCTCGACAATTACGATAGGTACTTGTTTATCAATTTCTTTAACAAACCGTTTAAAACGTCCTATATCTGCGCTAGCACCACTAACAATAAAGCTATTCAGTTCTTTATCTGCTATGATATTCAAATCTTGTTTTACATCATCAGGAATAAGTGAACTAATATCAGATATATCTTGGTCTTGATTTCTTAAATTTCTTTGACCTGTTGCTTGTTGGTTTGGATTAAATGTACCTGTTGTATTTCCTACATTTGATCCATTTCCTCTAAATCCAGAATTAAAACCAAAACTTGTATTAGATCTCCCTGCACTTCTCCCAGAGCGTTGAGGATCTGATAGCAGACCAATTGAGCGATAACGAAGCGGGATTACCTCTGCTGAACGTAGCGTAAGCTGTCTATAGGTTCCAAAATAATAAACTCCATTTTCTTTCTTAAACGTAAATCGGTTTACAGGACTTGATGGGGTAATATCCTGACCTCTATCTGTTCTCCCGTTATTATTTTGATTATTACTATTTTGAGATGAGTTCAAAGCCAGTGTAGTATTCTCAAAAATCTTAGTTAGTAAGCTATCAAAAGAAATGTTTTTTGCACTGACACTTGCAAAGCCCGCCTCATTTAAAGGAGATGCTGTAAAAATATCTAATCCTAATTCATTGCCTACATCATAAATAATATCAGCTATCGGCACATTTTGAATATCAACATCTAAAATGCCATTTTCTTTATCTATAACTTTAAAGAAAAAATTAGCATTCCGAGCTCTGATAGGACGAGTTTGTTGTTGATTTCCATCTCCATTCCCTGCTGAAGATTGTATAATTCCTGATGTAAATTCAAAAGAACCGTCTTTAGTTTTGGAAACAATTAGATCATTAGAATATGCTATTTTCTCCATAGCAATAGCAAACGGAAGGTCTTTGATAAAACCAGATATTGTTTTATTTGCTAATTCAGGCGTATAAAATATCCCTTTCCCTGAAGTATTTGAAATTAATTTAAAAACTTCTGAAAGATTATCGTTCTTTAAATCCACACTTAGGATCTGAGCAGTGGGATCATATTGAATTTCAATGGCACGATTTTCAGGAATTTCTTCTTTTTGATAAGGTGTGATATATAAAATATTACCTGTAAAATCAATAGTCAAATTATAAATCTTACAGACATATGAAAGTACATCTAGTACTTCTACATCTTTAAAATTATTAATAATCTGAGTGTTTTGTAACTCAGGGTTTACATCAATATTAATCTTGTGAATTTCAGATATTCCTAAAAGAAATGTGGAGAGATTACTTTGTTGTAATTCTATATTGAGTTTTTCCGATAGTCCAGGTACATCTGTAGAAATAGCCGTAAGCTCATTTTCTAATTGATCTATACGCTGTTGATCATATTCTTGTGCAATGTTGAGTTGTGTCATAAAGACGCATACCCATATACATACTATTTTTTTTATCATTTATTTATCCCGCTAGTAACGCAAATACATCATCTACAGATGTTTCCCCCATTTGGATTAGATGTATCGCTTGATCGCTTAATTGCTTTATATTTTTCTCTTCCAGATAGGTATCTATCTGTGTTTCGTTATTTTTTATATGTATTGTTAACTCATTAGTAATAGGAAGTAGCTCATAAATGGCTTTTCTTCCCAGATACCCTGTATGATAACAATGAGAACATCCCTGTGCAATGTAATGTTTTTTTAATTCCTCGGGAATACTGTAATTTATTGGAAACGTATCCTTTTCTATAGACATTTCTTTCTTACAATGAGTACAAAGTTTACGCACTAGTCGCTGTGCAACACTTAAATTTAGCGTACTTGCAATAAGATGCGCTGGTACTCCCATATCTATGAGTCTTGAAATAGTTCCCCAAGCAGAATTGGTATGAATCGTAGACAGTACTAAATGTCCTGTAAGAGCTGCACGTATTGCCATATTCGCTGTTTTTACATCACGTATCTCACCTACCATAATAATATCTGGATCTTGACGTAAAAACGTCTTGAGTGCTGTCTCAAAATCTAATCCTATATCTTCACGAAGCTGCATTTGCATCACACCTTCTAATGTATATTCTATAGGATCTTCAATCGTTAGAATTTTAGTATCTGTCTTATTTAAAAGCTTAAGTGTCGCATATAAAGTAGTAGTCTTACCTGATCCTGTAGGCCCAGAAATGAGTACAATCCCATTAGGATTGCGAACACCCTCTTTATAAATCTGTAATTCTTCTTCCGTAAACCCTAGTTGATCCAGATGTATATTGGATGTATCTTTACTTAAAATACGAAGTACAATACTTTCACCATCCAAAGTAGGTAATGTAGATACCCTGATATCAAACTCATCTACTTGCGTCTTCACCGTAATACGTCCATCTTGTGGTAAACGATTTTGAGAAATATCAAGATTCGCTTGATTCTTTATTTTATTGATAATGACGGGATATTCATCTTTCGGAATACTATATTGCTCTTTTAATTTTCCATCTAATCGAAAACGAATACGGCATCGATTTTCAAAAGGCTCAAAATGTATATCACTACTCCCAATGGCTTTAGCTGTCAAAAGGATTTTCTCTAAAAAGTCTTTTGTATATGTAAACGTTTGTTTTTCGCTATCAAACGCTTTTCGAAAGTTTGTGCTTAAATATTTATCAAGTACAACTGTATTTACTTGTTCTATAACTACCTCATATCCTAAAAAGATGAGCAGTTCTTGAGATAAGATTTTAGGAGTCGTGGTATCTGAATAGAAAACAAGACTATTCCTATCCTCTTTAATAGGAACAATACGATACTGATAGGCTTGCTCAGCACTAATACGTTGTTGCAATTCAACAGGGATTATATATGTGGTTTCTCCTACCATTTAGATGACATATAGATTTTCATAAAACCCTAACCAATGGACTAGTAATACGCCAGCAAAAAATAATGACAAATACCCTGCTAAAGGCACTGTTATTTCTTGAGAACTAGATTCAGAATTTATACGCTTTCGCGAAAGCGTATATTGATGTTTATTTTTAAAAACAAGATGAAGGACTAAAGAAAAAAGAAGTCCAAAAACAAATAGCGTCACAAAACTTAGCGTAGCAAAACTTAGGGCTAATGCATAAAATAATAAGATATCACCTAAGCCTAACACATTTTGTAAACGGAAGGTTTGAAATCTAATACGTATGTAAAGCATCAAAACAACTAAAATAGTGGATACAAGTCCTATATTAAATGCACAATGAATTCCAAATTGCAACCAGCCTACTTCTTGAATATGTAGTATTGAAAACCCTACAGCTCCTATGAGAAAAAACCACCAATAGACCATTCTATCTTTTTGGTCTTGATAAAAAATGGCTAGTAAACTAGCCAATGCTATTATTTTTAAAAGGACTATCAACATCAATCTTTAACGATTTGTTTTGGATTTCCATTTTCATCAATTTCCCAAACGTTAAAAATTCCATCTCTATCAAAATCTGTAATTGCTGTAGCTCTTGCTTTAAAGCCTTCTCCTGTTACAGATATAATAGCATATTCATAATTTGCAGTACCTCCTTCTTTCACTGTTTTAGGAGCTTCAAAATCGATCTCATTAAAATCTCCTGAAAATTTAGAATAGGAATAACTATACAGTACCTGCATATTATGTATCTGCTTTAATTGTGCTTGCGCTTCTATAGCTTTTGCCTTAGATATTAAAGGCATGAGTTTTGGCATTGCAAGCAAAAGCAATATTCCAATAATGGCTAATACAATGAGCATTTCTTGAAGATTAAATGCTGCAAGCTTATGTTTAGATGTTCTTTTCAAAATACCATATGTTTATTCAATAAATATACTAGAAAACACCTATATATCATATCTTATAATGATATATAGCGTATCCTATCAAAGGAAACCTGTTTTCTAATAAAAATGAGTGTGGTGCTTGAATGTTACTATCTGATTATAAGACATCATAAGTATCAAGCTATAAATATACATATTTCTTATTAGAAATGATTTCATATCATTGTTTTTAATACTATCTATAAAAGCATGGAATAGCGTGTTGCTCTATTTTAGAATACTAGGTTATTTAATGCAGGAAATGGATACATACTTCTTGTTATCAACAACTTTTATTCTTAGTCATTATAAGAGTAGTTGTAGTGTTTACCATTTATGAAAACACTACATCCTATTAATCTGTGGCTTTTCTTACTTGCTCTTAACGGCACGAATTATAAACTTGCGCTAGCAGGGGTAATAAATGTTTTAATTTAATAGCTTTTCAAAAGTGCCTTTTTTCCTAAATATCAATTAATTTTATCTTTTGCTAGAATAACACCTACAATATAACTTTCTTGAATTAAAAGATAACAATCTTCTGATAAGATAATTCCTTTAGATTTATTTAATATATCATATTTTGAATTTGAACTAAATCCAAAAAAGAGATTTTTGTCATCAAAAAATGCTTGAATACCTTCATTGATATAGAAACTTTTTTTATTTATAGTTTCTTTAGTAAAAATTACAGATTTATTCTTTAATACTTTCTCAGACCAAGGGAGCTTTCCAGAGTATTTTTCCCATTTCCATTTTGGAATCAGAATATCAATATTCTCAATTATAAATTTATCGTTAATATCAAAAATAATCGTTCCATTAATGTCTAATCCGAAAACCCAATCTGTCGGTGTTTTCGTTTGAATTTCTAATATACCCGACTCAGAATCATACTTTGGATATAACCTTAAGATCTTTTCGTTTTCTAAAATTTCACACTTTATCATTATTTTTTAAATTTAACTACGTTCCAAGTTGGTGAAGGATTACCTGTAAAAACCGTAATTGCACGACCACCAGTAGGTTTGCTTACTACAACAGAAATTTTTTGAGCTGTAAGGTGTCTAATAAAGTTGCCTGTTGCAGGATTATAGAATAAACGTCCATTATTGTATGTATTTATGGCCAATCTTGGAGTAATTCCTCGACTAGCTCTTCCATGAATTCTTACAAGAAAATGTTTCGTGGTTCTAAAAGGAAACTTTTTAGCTAATTTAGTAAAATTAATCCATGCAAAAGCACTATTGGCGGCAGTACCCGTATTTGAAGCACCTGAAAAAGGTAGAGGAAGTGCAGGCTGATCCCAAATGTTATTTCCATATTGTTCTGTATCAACTACTCTAATTGGCGCTAATAGTGCTTCTCCACTAGCTTGAATCATTTTAACACTACCCAAAGAAACTAATGACATTCTTTGTAATGAATTTAATGATGCTATATCGCTAGGTCTTTGGATAGAACCAGGTACATCCAAATAATAATTTCGATCCAATTCAGGCATATAAAAAGTATTAAATCTACCGCCGAAAATAGGTGCACTTATTGATGCGTTGTTTTGTAGAACTACTCCTTGTGTATTACCTCCTGATTTATCGATACCAGAAACGGTAACACCATCTAATGGATTGACAACATCATTTCCAACTGCTACTCCAGGACCATTATAAGGTGTTAGACAACAATTATTTTCACCTCCTCCGTTAGATGATTTAATACCATTGTTAAAAGTCCCACCGTTGTGATGAGAGGAGCCAATTAATTTTGGATCTTCACTGTTGGCTCCAGATGGGTCTGCCCAAAAGATAGGATTGTTATCAAAACTATTATAAGGTGAAAAATCATGATGGATAATCGGGTCTTGCACAATCCATCGGCCAATAGCTGCATCGAACTGTCGCATCTCCATCTCCATCATATTGACGCCGAGAGCCTGTTCGAGCTCCATCCCATTATACTCGAATTTATGGTCCCTTCCGTTCTGGTTGTTGTTATACCCTCTATGTTTCAGTCCAAAGGAATAGTATAGTCTACTAGTCTTATGTATTCTACACTCACTTTTTCTGCACGCATGATATTCATCGATAGTGTCATTAATCCTTCCGTGTGGGAATTTTTTGATGAATCTTTAAGCGTGCAGTTAATAAAAAGTGTTTTCAGATTTGAAAAATCTAGTTTCATAACAATTTATGTGGATATTATTTTTCTTCTTGTTTTATTTTTATGTCGGTTTCACCATCGTCTTTTTTTATTTTCACTTTGGTGTCTTCTGTTTCCATTTTTATCTTTTCTCCATCATCTTTCACCTTGATTTCAGCTCCTTGATTTTCCATTTGTTCAATGATTTTTTCTTCTGGTGTTTTTTCCCTACAAGACGTAGTTATAAAACCTATCAAGAAGATTAAAGATGCTATATATATGTATTTTTTCATAGTTGTCGTATTTAGTCGGGTGGTTGTTAAAAACTCTTGGTTTATACTTGGTTTATATATACTTCTATAAGGGGGTATGAAGTATAGGTACGCTTCTAAAATTAGAAGTCAATTATAAAACCAAGAGTTTTTTTGTGTATTATACTGCTTTGACTAGAGCATGTAAAATCATTTTATCTAATTACGATACTACCTCTTCTAAAGATTTTACAGTTCTTAGATCTGAAGTTATCATCTGTTTTTGATTTTCCAACAAGCTTCTTACTTCTGGAGCAAAGTTTGTATTCGAAATTTGTTCGTTATACTCACTAATTGTTGCTTCCTCACCTCGCACACATTCTTCCAATATTGCTTCATCTGTATTGAAGCTCAGTGCTGATTTTACATCGATCCAAGTTCTATGTGCACTACCTAAGGTTGTACCTTTAGCTACTGGTTCTGCATTAAATTCTCTAATGTGCGCATCTAACTCATTTGCAAATTGTGATCTGCGTACTGCCTTTTCTTGTAACCAATTTTTAAGAGGTTCTTTTTCTGCTTTAGTCATTACTTGTTTATATCCTGCTTCTGCATCATACGTTTTTTGTAATAATTCTTGTAAAGCTTCTACTTGTTGTTTATTGTTTTCTGAAATTTTCATAGTGTGTATTTTTTTTAAATTATTATTATTTTTCTGACAGATGATCGATTTATTTTACTTTTTGAGCGATTAGTTTTGTCGTCGCAAGTTGCAATCCTATTCCTAATACTTTTTTAAATATGGAGTTGGATTTTCCAAACAGAAATTTTCGAGATACATATCCACCAATAATACCAGACACAGAGCCTATTACTGAACTCTTAAACTCGGGTTCTTTATTAAAATCCTGTAATGTTCTTGTTAGAATATTAGAAGGCTTTAAATAATTACCCATAGCGTAAGCTTGCTCCCTTAATTCTCCAGAAATTTGATTTCTTTCTTTTCGGAGTAGCATTATTGTCTGTCTGAGTTCTATCTCTTTACTAGTGTATCGTCCCATTATTCCTATTGTTAGAATTTGCTATTACTTCTTCTATTTCTTTTTCCTTTAATCTAGGCTTCATTAATTTTGTTATCATCAGATTTGTTATAGGCTTTCTAATAAGTGTTTTATTAAAAAAGTATATAATGATTGCTAACAATAAATAAAAGAGCGCTACTATTAGAAATCCTTTAAAGTAATCTCCGAGAAGGTCACCGAGATATAGTGCCAATCCTAGGTTTAAGAAAATAATACAGGTAGAGATGACTAAGATCAATATAGCTCTGCTTGCTAATGATGATACTACATCTGCCGAAGTATCGATTGCGCTTAACTTATATAGTTCTATACTTGTCTCAGTATATTGTTTTGCTTTGTTATAAAGATTTTCAATATGATCTACTGTACCGCTCATTGTTTAAAATATATTTTGTGCTTTATATTATGATACTACTTGTCCATTCATTTTAGATAACTCTCTCTTTGTAGTATTTGAAATTTCATTTCCAGCTTTCTTAGTGGTTTGAGCGATTTCACTTCCCGCTTGTTTTACAACATCGTATTTCTGAGATACTTTCTCTAGTAATACGTTTATCTCATCTTTAAGATTATCTGAAGTTTCCTTACTTTTTTCCGCAATTTTCTTACGTGTGTTAGATCCTTTATCAGGAGCTATCAACATTCCTACTATTGTTCCTATTGCGATTCCTGCTAATGTTCCTACTACTGAATTGTTCATGTTTTTTAAATTTTAAATTGTTATTAATTAAGTTAATTTTCTTTTCTTTTCTAGACGCCTTTGCCGCCTATGAGTCTTAATAATATTGCGATCACTGCGATTACTAATAAAATGTGAATTAGACCTCCTACACTGTAGACAAAAAATCCTAATGCCCATCCTATTACAAGTATTACTGCAATTATGTATAATAAACTTCTCATAGCTTTTTATTTATTTTAATTTACTCTAGACTTTCTAAAGTATTTTGGGTTATTGCTTTATTTTCCTTTAGAACCTCTAAATATTCTTCTACAGCTAACTCTATGGCATTATCATCTGTTTTTAATCTTAAAGTATCTAAAACTTCTATTTGTGTCTCAAGTTTGTCTTTGATATTATCTAGAATGTCTACTGTTACTATATTTTCATTTTTAAAATATTTTAAGACATCAGCCTGATATGTTGGCTTACTAGCTACAGATATCATATTTTCTGATGCTAAATTCTGAATACCATCAAATATTTTTTGTTGTTCCTCTTTTATAGCGATTGCTACACTTTTTATTTCTTGATCTTCCTCTATTTTTTCTACTGCATTACAGAGTGCTATTGTATTTAGGTTATTTTGTGCTGCTTTTACTAATAATGTAGCTTCCAGTTTATCATTTAAAATTTTCTCATTGACAACTTTACTTCCTTCTTTTGAATTAATTATTTTTTTGCACGATATAACAAATACTATTGTTAGTAGAAGTGATGTTATTATTCTGATTGTAGCCTTTTTCATAATCCTTTTCTTTTCTCTTACAAAGGTCGCTAGAGTAATAAGTTTTAGCGTTACAGGATTTTTCTTAATGGTTATAAGATTTACATCATGTTGATTTATCTTATTATTAAAAGAAAATATTATCCTTTCCTTTGTTGATACAAAGATGCAATCAAAGAGTACTTTACGTATTACACGATTTATAGAGAATGTTATGTAATTACAATATAAAGTGTAGGTATCATGTAAAATAGCCGTATTCAGTAACTGAATACGGCTATTTTAATTTTTCAAAAATGTACTGTTATACTAAAGGAAGATATATCGAAAAAACAGCTCCTATATTAGGCTCACCTTTTGCAAAGATAAATCCACTATGATTATCTACTATTTTTTTACAAATAGAAAGTCCTATTCCTGTACCAGAATATTCATCTTTATTATGGAGTCTATTAAATAGTGTAAAAATCTTTTCTGCATATTCTTGTTCAAAACCAATACCATTATCTGAAATCGTAATCCTATGGTATTCGTCATATAGAGCTTTTGACAATTGTTGATCATCACTTGCTTCTACTTTATCGTATGAAATTGCAATGATCGGATTTCGGTCTTTTGCACTGTATTTTAGTGAATTTCCTATCAAATTACCAAACAGTTGCTGTATCTGAAAAGGAATTACTTTCATCTCTGGAATTTTTACTGTAGTAATGGTTGCATTTTTTGCTATGATTACTTCTGCTAAATCTTGTTGAGCATCTTCTAATAATTTATTAATATCACTATTTTTCAGTATTTCATCAGATTTATTTGTTCTTGAATATTGTAACAAATCATCAATAAGCAATCGCATTCTACTTGCTGCATTGTTTATACGTTCTACATATTTTTTGCCAGACTCAGAAAAATTATCTTGTTCTCTATCTTCTAATCTGGAGAGAAAAGTCTGTATTTTACGTAAAGGTTCTTGTAAATCATGACTAGCAACATAATTAAAAGCTTGTAATTCTTTATTATTTAATTCCAGTTCTTGATTTCGTTTTTCCAACGTATTGTAATGATCTATCTCATCTGTAATGTCTGTTGTTGTGCCTAATAATTGAGTTATACCTTCAGAATTTACGGTACTCTTCCCATATGCCTTTAAATAACGGGTGTCTCCACTTTTATGAATCACTCTATACACTATAAAAGGAAGATCTTTGTTTTCTTTCATTTCATCTACCTGAGAAGAGAGCTTTTCTACATCTTCTGGGTGAACAAACTTCATGAAATTTTCTATAGTTTGCGCAAATGATCCTGGTTCTTCTCCTAAGAGTCTAAATAAATTATCTGAAAAATAAAAACTATCTTCTTCTACATTCCAGCGCCAACTTCCATGTTTATTAATGATTTCAGATTGATTTGTTGATTCTTTGAAGATTTCTAATTGCTGATTAGACTTTTTTAGTTTTTCTAGGTTTGAGTTTATTTTCGCGTAAGCAGCATACATTAAGACCAGTGTAAGTAAAATCAAACTATATAAAAAGACAGGTGTGAATCTTGCATCACTTACATACTCTTCTTTTCGTTTTTTAAGTAGATCATTTTCTATAGAAATCATATAGTTGAGTTTATTTCTAATAGCTCCCATATAATTTTTCCCTTCCTGAAAAACATCTTTAAATCTTGTTAAATCTGTTTGATCATTTGCAGCATAATTACTAGCAATTTCAAGATTATCTAATCTCTTATCGATTAATGAACTTAATTCCTTAAGATTTTTTTGCTGTTCTGGATTATCGCTAGTTAAGTATTTAAGTTCTGCAAAACTATTATTTACTTTTTTACGTCCTTCTATAAAGGGTTTTAAGTACAATGAATCTTGCGTAATGATATAGCCTCGCTGTCCAGTTTCTGAATCTTTAAGATATGAAAGTATTTGTTCTAGCTCTACATTTACTTTATAGGTATGAATGACCATCTCTGTAGACTTAGATAGATTGGTAATATGTTTGTACCCTAGCCCTGCTATAAAAATAATAGCAAAAAGACTTACTACAAATACAACCTTTACAAACCAAGAAGACTTATATATCCTTTTTATGATCATAATACGCTTAGAGTCTCAGTAAAAAGTTATCCTTGTTTAAGCCATTAGTGTGGTATTGCCAGTTAGTTGTCACAACGTTGGACAATACCTTTTTAAGCACCTTAAAATCACTTGGCTTCTTTATATAAATATTAGCGCCTTTTATAAATGTATTCTCAATATCTTCTTCCGAAGCAGAGGTAGAGTATATCGCAATAACAACATCCTTAAATCTTGAGTTTTCTTTGATCTCTTTCAAGCATTCCATTCCTGATTTACGAGGCATATTTAAATCCAAAAATAGAATATTAGGTAAGATGGCATCTTCTTGATTCAAGTAATCCATAAGATACACACCGTCATTATAAGTAGTAACTTTTACAGTCATTTTTAATTCATCAAAAGCGTCTGTAAAAAACATTCTATCATCCTCATCATCGTCAGCGAGTATAATGTGTGTATAATCAGTTGCCATAGGTATTAGGTATTAAGTTAGTTGTTTTCTTCTCTTCTTTTGGCAATAATCCTTTGAAAAGCAGAAGGTGTTATTCCTGTTGTATTTTTAAATTGTGTACTTAAATGCGCAACACTAGAATAGTTTAATTGAAAAGCTATTTCTGTAAGGCTTTTATTCTCATTAATAATAAGTCGCTTTGTGTATTCTATCTTTTGCAGAATGATAAAATTTTCTACAGAAGTATAGGTAACTTCAGAAAAAAGATTAGATAAATATCCATAGCTATGCCCTAATTTTTCAGAAAGATATACTGAACTTTTTACGTGCACTTCTGTATCTGAATTATACACCATATCTATGATTGTATCTTTCATTTTCTGAACTAAAATACTCTTATGATCCTCTACAATTTCAATTCCGTACGGTTCTAAAGCCTTTGTAAACTCATCATGTTTATGGTCGGGCACTTTTTCTAAAAAAGCAACTTCTCCAAAATTGAGTATTTCGTACTTTAAATCTAGAGCATCTAATTGTTCTTTCAAAACAGTATTGCAAACTGTATTAAAATCAAATTTTATAAAGAGTTTCATTATATTGAAATTGGTACGTAAAAATATGGTTTAAATTTTTAGTACTAAAATCGTACTTTACCATAATTTGACCTTTATCGTTTTTTTCTTATCGATTTCCATTTTTTTAATCGACTCCTAGCCGTGCTTCTTAAGAATTTATTTTCAGGTTCTCCTATTAAAAACCCAAAAGCTTTGTATTGTTCAGAGTGGTCGCATAATATTTTGATTGTTGCTGTTATAGGAATTGCTACAACCATTCCTGCAACGCCCCAAAGCATAGCAAATGCGATAAGTGAAAAGATGACAATGAATGAGTTTACACTTACCTTTCCGCCTGTTACTTTAGGAGTAATAAAATTTCCTTCTATAAACTGAATAAAACTAAATAGAGCCAACACTCCGAAAACATACCAATAACTATCTTTAGTGACCAATGCTACCAATGCTGGCAACAATGCTCCAATCACAACCCCTATATATGGTATCACTAATAAAAGTGCCGCGAAAAATCCAAAAAAGACTGCATTTTCAATACCTAATAGTAATAATCCTACTGTATTTAAAACCCCTACAATAACCATAACTTTCAGTAAACCCGCAAGATAGTTTTGCTGTATGTGATATACCTCCTTGATAACTAAATTTATGTAAGACTTTGATTTTTTTGAAAATAAGCGATATGCAAAGTTTCTTAAGAAACGACGATAGTATAGAAAAAAGAATAAATAGATCGGTATTAGAACAACGTCACTAAAAAGAGACCCTGACTCAAAAATAAATGTAGAAATTTTGTCAAAATTACCCTTTAATAATTCGCTAAATCCGATATCTTGTTCTAACAAAGAATTGCGATCACTGACATCTAGAGATTTTTCTACATTACCTATGATACTTGTATACACTTCTGTAATCTTGGAAATGTATTCATTCCCGTTATCCATAAAATTTCGAAGTTGTGTAATGATTAAGTATACTAAGAGTATCGTAAGACCAAACATGATGATTATCGAAAAAATAGTAGCAAATAGACGATTACACCTCCACTTTTTCTCAAAAAAAGATTGGACTGGAAAAATCATAATTCCAAATATAGCCGCTAGCAACAATGGCATGATGAGAGGTTTAAGTATATATAATGCAAATATTACTGCAATAAGCGCAATGATATTAAATGCAAAATTTGATGGAGTCGTTTTTATGGTCATTGCGTAAAGTATTCAGAGACTATAGACAATACAAAACTATCTACAAGATAGAAATCACTAGTTACAATATTATTGAGGGTTATTACATAATTTACTTTTAACTCACGCACCACACCGCTACTTGTAATCTTATAACCATTATTTATAATTCTGTAATGTAAAAATATGAATATGAATGCACATTTGCAGTATTGTTACTCCCATACTATAAAATAATTAATGAAAAAATAAAACGCTATGAATAATTGGACTATTATATGTTTTGTGATCGTATTAGTATCTGCACTGGCATGTTTTGGTAATGTATCTCCAAATTATGTGGGAACTGCAAGAGTGTCACTCTTATTATTTGCGACACTGTTATTTATTTCTATTATAAGAGGAAGCGTAAAAAGATAAAAATTAATATATATATATATTTATGCATAAAACTATTAAACTAATTATAATCATTGTAGGTATTGTATTACTTGCTTATGGTGTATATACACTTATAGTTCCAGAGGCATCTGTAAGTTTAGGACCTCTGAGTATCCAGGCTCAAGACAATACAAATGCATATATTGCCATAGGAATAGGACTTATCACACTATTCGTAGGAACTTTTGTTAATAACATAAAGTAACTTAATACATAGATTATCTTGTATTTACACTCATTAAAATAAAATTGCAATATGCCAATCAAGTACATTTTTTCTCTTCTCATCTTAGTTTTTTTCTACGTTCCTACAAAGGCACAATCACTTTCGGCTAAACAGGTTTCAACAGTAGTAGATAGCTATAAAAAAGATGTCCGAGGTCCTTATTACCGTATTAAATGGTTCTGTAAAGACGGTACAGAAAGAGAACCCCGAGATCCTTGCCCAGATGATATTGGTGGAGGAATCCAGCATGCCAGCTTCAAGGAGTCTGCCCTCAAACTACGATCTACTAATAATTTATATTTTGGAGAAATATTGGCCGCTGTAGCTAAAAATGATTTTCTGGATAAAAAAAATAATTACAACCGTTTAAAGCAATATCAAATTGGTAAATATTTAGAAAGTGTAGATGATGGTTGGATACTTCGTAAAGCACAATATTATAGAGGTGCATTGCAAAGTGAAGATGAAGAAGCCTGGGGAAAGGAGTTTTTTGAATGGTTATTAAATGATAATGAGATAATTAAATCTCATTTCTACTTAATCCGTCAATCATTAAAAGATATACCACACAGTGGAGATAGTAATTTAGCTCAATTAATGCGTAGTCAATCTAAAGCAATCTCTGAAAACACGCCGGCTTTTATGGATGCACGTATAAAAATACATGGCAAACCTGAGGCAGCAGATGTAGTACTTGTTAAAAACTTTATCTCTGAAAAAAAATCATCATTATCGAGTGAAACAATAAAAGAGCTTCAATCACTTATAAAAACTATGGAAGCTTTCTATGCACCTATAGACTTTTATGAATTAGAAAAAAAATTAAAAGTACTTCCTGCCTCAAATCCATCTACAGAAAGAATGATTGATTTTGTTACGGGTAATACTGCCAATAAAACAGCTGTTTCGTTAGTTACAGATATTTCAAATATTCTCAATGAAATCCGTTTTAGTATTGCTACATATCCAAAAAGTAAAGACCGCCTTTTCTTATTAGACATTTCAAATAGATTAGAACGCACATTACTTACTGAATTACAAAGTTGGGAAACAACCACTTTAAGAGAGCAATTAAACAAAATAAATGTAATGAGTTGCGCAGCGGTTGGGACAGGTTTGATAGAACGATGGGAGTACGATGCAGTAGCTCCTTCCATTGAAAAACTTATTCAAGAAGAGCAACTTACAATAGAGCAACTTAGTTCATTACTCACTAAAAGTAGAAGTATCGTCGAATGGAGTACAGCCATGACAAAAGCTAATTATCAAGAAATTATAAATACCTATACCGAATTCGAACCTTTAGCCTATGGCTTTATAGATGACCGTATACGCAGTAGTGTAGCACTTCCCTTGGGAGAAGCTGTAAGTGAATTAGGGAAAATAGTTGCAAAAGCATCTAACATTACAAACCGTGTAATGACTATAGACAATCAAAGCAGTATACGTGGTTTAAATCCTGGATATACTTTTGGCGAACTTGTCGTAGTAGATGGTAACCCAGATGATATAGAAGTAAACACAAACAAAATTTATATTTTTGAGAGACCGCCAGCAGACTTGAAACCTGTTGCTGGTATAATGACTGTCTCAGAAGGAAATTTAGTGTCTCATGTACAATTATTAGCCCGTAATCTGGGAATTCCAAATGCTGCATTATCCTATGAAAATTTAAAAGCCCTTAAGAAATATAGTGGTAAAAATGTTTTTTATGCAGTCTCTAACAAAGGCAATGTGATCCTCAAAAAAGAAGATGACATGTCTGATCAAGAAAAAGCACTTTTCAACAAAAAAGAACGCAATAAAAATATTATAACCGTTCCCGTTGAGAACATACGACTGGATGTATCTACTGTATTAAATATGCGTGACGTAAGCGCAAAAGATTCTGGTAAATTATGTGGTCCGAAAGCGGCAAACCTTGGTGAACTAAAGCGCTTATTTCCAGAACAAGTGGTTGAAGGAATTATTATTCCATTTGGTATCTTTAGAAATCACATGGAACAATCTATGCCAAGACAAGATAAAACCTATTGGGAATATCTTAATAGCGCTTTCGCGAAAGCGGACTCCATGAGAAAAGATAACATCTCTGAAGAAATTATAGAAGAGTATCAATTGAAGGCACTTAGCATTTTGAATAAAGCTATTATTGAAATGCCATTAAAAAACAGTTTTACCAATGATTTAAAGAGCAACTTTAAATCTGCTTTTAAAAATGAAATAGGTCAGGTACCCGTTTTCTTACGCAGTGACACAAATATGGAAGACCTAAAGGAATTTACAGGAGCTGGTCTTAACTTGACATTATTTAACATAAAAAAAGAAGATGAAATTATTAAAGGAATTAAACGTGTTTGGGCATCTGCTTATACCGAGCGTAGCTTTAAATGGAGACAGAAATATTTATCAAATCCTGAAAATGTATTTCCGTCTATTTTAATCATTCCCAGTGTAGATGTTGATTATTCTGGAGTAATGATTACAAAAGGAATCAACGCTGGTGATGACAATGATCTTACAGTTGCTTTTAGCAGAGGTGCTGGAGGTGCTGTAGACGGGCAATCTGCTGAAACAAGACTCATTACCCCAACCACACACTCCCTATTGGCACCAGCAAGACAACCTGATTATATAAGGCTTCCGGCTTCTGGAGGTACTTCTGGACATCATACTACTTTTGAAGCACCTATTTTAAATGAACGTAATATAGAAGACATAAGGGTTTTAGCCTCAAAAATTAGAGCTACATTAACCTCAGAATCTACAGAAGATACGCAAGCATATGATGTAGAATTTGGTTTTAAAAATGATAAATTATGGCTATTTCAAATTAGACCTTTTGTAGAAAACAAACAAGCCAAAAGTTCTGAATATCTAACCTCTATTTCTCCAAAAGCAGCAAAAAACACCACCGTATCACTTTCTGAAAAACTATAAATATGACCAAAGTATTATACACCTTATTGGGAATTTCTACACTGATTGCTATAAGCATGATTTCATATCCTATAGATGGATATAAGCGCACAGGCATAAAGCGTTTATATCAAATAAAAAAAATGCAGGATGATAGTATCCCTTACAATAGAATTCCTTTCGGAGCTTATAAAAAATTAGATGAAATTAAGCTTCAATTACTATCTAGACCAGAAGATAGCGTAAATGATTTACTTGTAGAAGACAAAGATTTTGCCCAAAAGATTACCCGTCTATTACCTTCAGGTGCTTATTCGGCTTCTGTTTTAGACATGACAAATCCAGATGCTCTAAAATATGCAGGATATAGAGAGAATGTGGGCTATCAACCTGGTAGTGTAGGTAAAATTGCTGTGCTGAACGCTGTATTTACACAAATGGCAAAAGTATGCCCTAACTCTTGGGAGGACAGAGTTATGTATTTAAAAGATATTAAAGTATCATCAAGATACTGGGGAACAGGTGATCATCACACAGTGCCTATTTACGATATAGAAAAAGATAATCTTACAAAAAGACAAGTCAGATCTACGGATGTTTTTTCTTTATATGAATGGTTAGATCATATGGTATCTGTAAGTAATAACGGCGCAGCAAGCGTTATGTATCGTGAGGCCATGCTCATGGCTGCCTTTGGTCCTGAATATGTATTTCTCACGGAAGAACAGGGAGAAAATTACTTTAAAGAGACTCCACGAGATTCTCTTACTAATCTTGCTAATATGGTTGTAAATCAGCCACTAAGAGAGTTAGGAATTACTGAAGATGAATGGCGACTAGGAGGTATGTTTACAAGACCTGCAGGAAAATATGTAGGACGTAAAGGAGGAAGTATAGGAACGCCTAAAGGACTTATGAAATTTCTTATCAAACTTGAACAAGGTAAAGTAGTAGATCAAAATTCAAGCCTTGAAATGAAGCGTTTATTATATCTTACAGACAGACGTATACGCTATGCAAAATCAAGTCGTTTGGACAGTGCAGCCGTTTATTTTAAATCTGGAAGTTATTATAAATGTGATCGAGAAAAAAATCCTAATTGTAAAAGCTATGCAGGTAACGTATTTAATTATATGAATTCTGTCATTATAGTAGAGCATCCTAATAATACAAAATATATAGTATGTCTAATGTCTAACGTCTTAAACAAAAATTCTGCCGGAGCACATATGTACTTGGCTAGTAAAATAGACGATGTCATAATGAATTCAAATAAGGAAGAGATAACGTTAGACGAAAATTACAAAGATGTAGATGATCAAGGTGGTGACGGAGATGGTGGACAAAACTAAAATAGCTATACTTTAGGTAGCATTTATAGCGTAGATACTATTAATTTAAATTCACTTGAATGTGTTTTGAATTTAACGCTTTGTCCTCTAAATGTTTAAGAATCTCATAAATACGCTTTCGCGAAAGCGTGCTCAGCAGATGTAAGCTTAAAATATTAATTTGAAATAACAAGCAAACTTTTCCAAGGCAAGCTCCTGATTAATATACCTTTTTGCGATGATAATAAAGAGTATTAAACCCAATGGTGAGTCCTGAATCTTATAAAAGAAGTCAACCAAAGGATCGAAGTGTTAAACCAAGATCCCGCTAGATGCTGAAACAATCTCAGTGAAAAACGAGAGTAATTCAACTATCTATTTTAGATACATATTACAGATTTTACGAAATAGCGTTTCATTAATCAATTCTATAGCATAGTTGGGTTTCTTTTAATCTAAAATCAAGCTGCTTTTGTTGTATCCAACAGTCTCAAAATTGCTTCCGCACGCCCATTCACTTCTTTATTAAGATGTTTGGTTAATGGCTGTACTAAAGGAATATAGCTTGTATCATTTAGAACCTTGATGAGTTCAAGCACTAGAAGCTTTACTCGTTTACCTCTTCTTCTCAGTAATAGTGCAACATAATTTCTTTCTGACAAAATGTCTAACCTCAATCGAGACTCGCTATTAGACTCCTTTTCAAGAACCGTGTATTCTATCAATGGCAATATCCTAGATTTTAACTGACTTTGTAATAAGTTATCTAAAAACTCTATTGCATTAATTCTAGCCTCTGTTACATTACTCAACAGGCCAGAATAACTAACACTTATGTCAGTTTCATCATACACAAGGCTCAACAGTCTAAAAATACATTTTAAACTCGCTTCTAGCTGTTCTTCTAAAACTTCTACTAGATTCTGTCGAGCAGTTTCTATATCTACTGAGGCATCAGTAATAATTTCATTGTGGGATGCTATCATTAGTTCTCTTATAGAATCTATAGAAATCATAGTGTTTCTATAATATGTACTTTCATTAATAATTTTTTTCTTTAATGTCCTTATATTAAATGTTAATGATTGGTTTTTGGATCTTAATTTCAATAAAGATTTAGAAGCTTCCAGCCTGATAACAACATCATTACTTTTTAATAGTCTAATCAAAACACTTATAGATCCTTGTGTATTAAAGGATTCAATTACCTTCGGGATATGAACTTTTACGTTGTCCCGAATATTTTCTGCCTTATCCATCTTAACAATGGTTTCTGTAATTTCTGGACCATATTTACGTAAGGCTTTTATACTAGCTTTCCTATACTTACTTCGAGTTAGTTTGAGTAATAAATCTTGAATAAATAAATCACTTGACGTAATCCCAGCAGCTTTGATTGCTTGTTTTGCTATAAATGGATGTCTATTATTAAGATGAACTGATATGAAATAATAGTATTTTTTAATTCTAGCATATCCTATAGTAAGCAATAAACTTGCAAGCGCCTCTTTTCTAACATAGGCTTGCTGTTGTTTAAGTATATTAATTTGCTTTTCTATCCTTTCCTCTAATTCATATCCTTTACAAAATACACTGTTATGAGAAGCCTCTTTTGCAAGACAAAGTAACGCTGCATTTGCAATATAATCAGATGAGTGATCTAAGTAATTTTTAAAAAATAGATCCTCGTTCATCTCTGAGTGATGAATAACATAATCTAAGCAAGCGTAGACCAACCGATCATCTTCTATAGTAATAAGAGAAGATACTTTATCAAGTGCCGTCCCCTTCTCATAAAGATATAAATGCTTAATTGCTGCTATTTTCACCTGATGGTAAGGATGATCTAGTAAAGCAATAATAGCATCTTTAAGCGAAGTCAATTTGTAAGTACCTAATTTTTCTAATAGATTAAGAATTTCTTCAGGAGACCCCTTGGTTAGGATACGCCTAGACGTAACCACTGTAGTTTCTCTACTTCCTTTTTTAGTACCTTTTAAACTAAGTGAGTCTTGAATATTTTTCCTAAAAGATTCAAAATACGCTTCTCTTAACCTATAAATTAATACAATCCATATAAGCACAAACAGTAATATGATAACTGTAATATATGTTGTCCCTAAATCTAGTTTTCTAATTAAAAATATTAATATAAAACCAGCAATTCCGGTAGCGATACTATCTACTGCTACATCTATAAATGATTTTGCTTGGTTTTTAATTTGGAGAGGTATAGGCATAATAGATAATTCTATAGCTGCTTTATTAAGGGATTGTTTAAAACTCCCTTCAAATCCTTTAATGATGATAAGAACCCAAAGCTCTGGGAATGTTAAAAACAATAAACTTCCCAAAGCAATACCCAATGGTAAAACTATTAATGTAGAGGAGACTCCAAATCGACTTAGGAACTTATTAGTCACGAATAACTGTAACAAAAAAGCAATAATATTAAATGTTGAAAACCAAAAACCAAAAAAGGAGGCGAGTTCATCAACATCCAGTATTCTTGTATTTGCAAAATCACTAAATTGAAAATCGACAAGTTTGGCAACAATAACTCCTACCCCAGTTGTTAAAGCTAAATATGTGAGGTGTTTCGATTTTGAAACAAGTTTTATTGAAGATACTTGTTTATGAATAGTATTGTGTGCCACTTTTTTACGTATGTAAGTGTTCATCTCACGTATTCTCAATTGCCATATTTTTTGAATAATTGGAATGCAAGAAAGAATTAGAATTCCTGCTAAAAAAATAGCAGTTTTATTTCCAAAAGAAGCCGTGATTATACTAGTAATATAACCACCAATGATTCCACCTGCGATAGCTCCAGCACCAATAAATCCAAACAGTCGTTTGCCTTCTCTAGCATTAAAAACCATATTAGCAAGAACCCAGAACTGGGATGTTGAGATCACTGCAAATAATGACACTAAAATGTAGTATGCATATACAAGAAAATTACTTAATACATTAAAATTTAAAATTACACTAAGGAATAGAAAACCTAAGCTAAAAAATATGAGTGATATTATGGTAATTTTTAAAAGAGAAAAATTACGAATTGCTCTATTATACAAATATGTTGTTGATACAGCAACCCCAGCAACAAGCAAGTATCCAAAAGGAAGATAATCGGCACCTAATTCACTTAAAAATAAAGCATTTACTGTAGGCTTTACAATAAGCAACACTGTTATAATAATAAAGATATATAACTGCATTAAAAAAGAGATATATATTTCACCATCTCTTAATCCAAATGTTTTATTTATAATTTTTTTCAAATCAGCTTTAATTTATTTACTAGCCAACTTTGATTTTTTAAGGACATTTTCAAAAGGTAACACTAAATCTCTAATAATTTGCTCTCCAAGATTATTATCAATCAAAGCGACAATAATATACTTCCTTTTTGGACCCCATACAAGTGCTGAATCTGAGTGATAGTTTTTCCAAGATCCCGATTTTCTGTAGACCTTTGCATTAGGTGCTATCTTATCTAGCGTGTTTACAAATTTGTGATGTAAAGCTGGGTCCTTCATAATATCTAACATTTCCTTCGAACGATCAGTGCTTACCAAATTGCCTAATACAAGTTGGTAATAAAAACTACATACTTGTAAGGTTGTAGCAGCATGGCTTAATCCCTTTAAAGGTTCTGGATAACGCCTACCACCTGCAGCGTAACGTTTACCTACCCATAGCCCCCCTCCAACTTCTTCATCATAGAGCTTTGTTTTTGGAGCTCTTAATACTGCTTCAATTTTTTCATATCCCACACGATCAATCATTCTTGTCGAGGCTCTATTATCAGATTTACTAATCATTAATCGCATGTCTCTTTTGACCTCTTTCGTTTCTTTTAATTCTCCATTTTCTATAGCATCCATGGCCGCTAATAAAACTGCAATTTTTGGCAGACTTGCAGCATACATGAGCTCTTTATCATTTAACCCAGCGTATTTAATATCATTAAGGTCACTTAAATCCACAAGACCCACAGACATTTGCTTATTTTTTATAAGCTGTTTCCAAATAGGATTGCGCATGATTTCGTAAGTTAACAATTGCTGCAACTTATCATCTTGCAATTCAGATATTGGAGAAATAACACCATCTGTTTGCAACGGAAGTGTTCGTTGCGCTTTCACTTGAATCGCTATAAAGAATATTGTTATGAAAAATTTTATTTTATACATAATTTATTTTCAGAGTTAGGTCTTGTATAGTGCAAGTTGTATGCCGATGCCCTCGGTTTAATAAAATTTTAATATTTAAATTACAACTATTATAATTTAAGTTAAATTTCTTTTACAAAAGTGCTGATCGCATCTAATGCATCAAAGATAATTACTTCTTATTGATTCAACGTGACAAAATATTCTTCACTCCTGTTTGAAATATTTAAAAAGAATATAATATCAGTAACGAAATACTCATATACTTATAAAGACTACTAATATCCATTAATTTTCATATAACTAAAACTTAGATTTGCTGTGTTCAACTCATAAGTGCAACACACTTATTTTTTAGGACTTCAATAGGGTTATTATAGTTAAACTTTCTAATAGGTCTGTAATTTAGTAATAATTCTACTTCTTTAATTCTCTCTTTTGTCACTAGATTTAAGTCGGTTTTCTTAGGGAAGAAACGTCTAATGACACCTATTCTATTCTCTACAGTTCCTTTATCTTGGGAGGTGTATGGTCTTGCAAAGTAAGTCTTAGTGTTTAAATCTAGTGCTAGTTTATAATGATAAGCGAACTCTTTTCCATTATCAAAGGTGATCGTTTTTATCCAAGAACTATTAAAATTGGATAGGCGTTTCTTCATTTTTTGATATACCTGTTCTGCGCCTTTTCCGTTAAGCTTCTCTAACATGGTGACCAGTGTTGCTCTATCAGTCATTACAAGAAGTGCAGACTTATGATTACTTCCCATCATTAAATCTACTTCAATATCTCCTATGCGTTTACGATCAGCAACGACTGCTGGTCGTTGCTCTATTGGCACTCTTTTTTGAATAGCCCCTCGATTATCCTTTAAATTACTTCTTTTGTGTCTTCTGCCTGTATGGCGTAGATGTTTATGAAGGTTTTTATAGTCTTTGTGTTTGCGATGATGGCTATGTTTTGCAGTCCATATCCACTTATAAATAGTCTCGTGACTAACACATTGTTCTCCTTCTTTAGTAAGACGCTTAGCAATAAGTTCTGGGCTCCATTTGTTATAACGCATCAAATCAGATATGCGCAGTTTTAGTTGTTCTGTCAAAAGAACTGCCTTGGCTTTCTTTGAGTGTCGATCGCGTGTTTTACGTTCTGCGTGGTCAGCTAAATAACGATAAGCTGTCTGTCCCCTTGTAGGGATATTTCGCTTAAGTTCACGACTTATTCTACTCTTGTTTACATTTACTTTAGAAGCAATTTGAGTCTGTGTAAATCCAAGTTGCAAAAGACTTTGGATTTGATACCTTTGAGACAAGGTCAATTGTTTATAGTGTTTCATCCAAAACGAATATAAATATTGAGCCTAAAACAGATGAGGCTAGCCCCATCTGTTTTAAATATTCGTGTTGCACTTATTACTTGAACTTAGATTTTAATCTATTCTGGAAATTTAGATTTATATTTTAGAAGCTTTCGCGAAAGCGAAGTTTTAAGATGCACTACCTTCAGAAGAGCAACATATGAAAGCAAAAAAAATCCCAAGACTTTTTGAAGTTTTGGGATTCATATTATAAAATTCCCGCTTACGCAGGAATGTAATTATCCTTTCACACTAGCAGATAGATATTCACGATTCATACGTGCAATATTCTCTAGAGAAATTCCTTTAGGACATTCTACTTCACAGGCTCCGGTATTAGTACAGTTACCAAAACCTTCTTCATCCATTTGTTTCACCATGTTCATCACACGGTCTGTCGCTTCTACTTTTCCTTGTGGCAATAATGAGAACTGACTCACTTTTGCACTTACAAAAAGCATCGCGCTTGAGTTTTTACAACTTGCTACACAGGCTCCACAACCTATACAAGTAGCTGCATCAAATGCTGCATCGGCATCAGCTTTTTCAATAGGAATCGCATTTGCATCTTGTGTATTACCAGAGGTATTAATAGAGATAAACCCTCCAGCATGCTGTATACGATCAAAAGCAGAACGGTCTACCATTAAATCTTTAATCACTGGGAAACCTCCTGCACGAAATGGCTCTATGGTAATGGTATCACCATCTTTAAATTTACGCATATGAAGTTGACAGGTAGTCACTAAACGGTCTGGACCATGTGCTTCCCCATTAATAAACATAGAGCAAGACCCACAGATTCCTTCACGACAATCATGATCAAAAACTACAGGATCATCTCCTTTATTGATAAGCTCATTGTTAAGCACATCCATCATTTCTAAGAAAGACATATCTCCATCAATTCCATCAATAGGGTATGTCACCATTTGTCCTTTAGCTTGAGCGTTCTTTTGACGCCAAATTTTCAATGTTAACTTCATAGTTAAAAGTTAAATGTTAAAAGTTAATCGGAGCTTTTAGCTTTCTTTAGATAATTGATATATCCATTTAATATTGCCAAACAACCATTAACTTGTTTTTTATATTTCAAATATGCTTCTTCTGAAATATAACTTTCATCTAAAGCGGTAATAAACTGATCTAACAGCTCGTATAACGAACCTCTTGACATTCTACAGAATTGAATGTTTTCTTAATAATGAAAACGTCCGTAGCCTTCTGCTATATTGTGAGTCACAGACCGAGAGGCTCTACGCATCTGTGAAACTAATTCATATTTTTCGAAGTCCGGAAAAGTATTAATAAGATTCTTAACATCATTTCGAAGTTCTCTTGCTTTTTGCCAGCATCCTAAATCTTCAAAACTTTTAATATCACTCACTAAACTTTACTTAATCAACTTTTAAACAATTAACGAACTTCTATTTATAACTTCTTTGTTTCAATTCAATATTATCATACGTAAGCTCTTCTTTATGCAATACTGCATCTTTAGGTGCTCCTTTGTATTCCCAAGCAGATACAAATGTGAAGTTCTTATCATCACGTTTCGCTTCTCCTTTTTGTGGTCCATCTTCTTCTACAGATTCTTCTCTAAAGTGTCCTCCACAAGATTCATTTCGCGTAAGCGCATCTTTAGCAAATAGCTCTCCTAACTCTAAGAAATCAGCTACACGTAATGCTTTTGCAAGCTCTTCATTATACTCATCTTCTCCTCCTGGCACACGCACTTCTTTATAGAACTCATCACGTAAATCAGAAATCTCATTGATAGCGCTTTCTAAATCTTTAGCGTTACGAGACATTCCACATTTGTTCCACATGATTTTTCCTAATTTCTTATGGAAATAATCAACTGCTTTTGTACCGTTATTATTTACAAGTGCATCTATTTGAGAACGCACATTCTTTTCTGCTTCTTCAAACTCTTTCGTATCGGTAGAAATAGGTCCTGTACGTATATCATGCGACAGGTAATCTCCGATTGTATAAGGCAACACAAAGTATCCATCTGCAAGTCCCTGCATTAATGCAGAGGCTCCTAAACGATTGGCTCCGTGATCTGAGAAGTTTGCTTCTCCAATCGCATATAATCCTTCTACAGATGTTTGTAGGTTATAATCTACCCAAAGACCTCCCATTGTATAGTGAACCGCTGGATAAATCATCATAGGTGTTTCATATGGGTTTTGATCTACAATCTTCTCGTACATCTGGAATAAGTTTCCATATTTTGTCTTTACAATCTCTTGACCTAATTTCTTAACAAGCGCTGCATTATTTGCATCTTGATGCGTTACATACGCTTGTTCTTTTCCATAACGCTCAATGGCGCTTGCAAAATCAAGATATACTGCTTCTCCTGTTTTATTAACACCAAATCCTGCATCACAACGTTCTTTTGCAGCTCTTGATGCTACATCACGTGGCACTAAGTTTCCAAAGGCTGGGTAACGGCGTTCTAGATAGTAATCTCTATTTTCTTCAGCAATTTCAGTAGGTTTTAATTTACCTGCTCTAATTGCTTCTGCATCTTCTTTCTTTGCAGGCACCCAAATACGTCCATCATTACGAAGAGATTCAGACATTAATGTTAATTTAGACTGATGATCTCCAGATACTGGAATACACGTTGGGTGAATTTGCGTATAACAAGGGTTTGCAAAATGAGCTCCACGTTTGTGGGCTTTCCAAGCTGCTGTTACATTAGACCCCATAGCGTTGGTAGAAAGATAGAATACATTTCCGTATCCTCCTGTTCCTAATACAACGGCATGTGCTGAATGACGTTCAATCTCACCAGTAACCAGATTACGTGTAATGATTCCTCTTGCTTTTCCATCTACTTTTACAACGTCTAGCATTTCGTGACGGTTGTACATTTTGATCTTCCCACGACCTATCTGACGGTTCATCGCAGAATAAGCTCCTAATAGCAACTGTTGACCAGTTTGTCCTTTAGCATAAAACGTACGACTTACTAATACCCCACCAAAAGAACGGTTATCTAGTAATCCTCCATAATCACGTGCAAATGGCACTCCTTGTGCTACACATTGATCTATAATATTTGCAGACACCTCAGCAAGACGATATACATTGGCCTCACGGCTACGGTAATCTCCTCCTTTTACGGTATCATAAAAAAGACGATAAGTAGAATCACCATCCCCTTGGTAATTTTTTGCTGCATTGATTCCTCCTTGTGCTGCAATAGAGTGTGCACGACGCGGCGAATCTTGAAAGCAAAATGCTTTTACGTTATATCCTAATTCTGCTAGCGTTGCCGCTGCAGATCCTCCTGCAAGTCCAGTTCCTACAACAATCACATCAATAAGACGTTTGTTTGCTGGATTGACAAGATTAATATCATTTTTATGTTTTGTCCACTTATCTGCTAGTGGTCCTGAAGGTATTTTTGAATCTAATGCCATAGCGATTTTTTAGTGTGAAAGTTGATTAAAGTGATGATATAATGCAATAAAAATAAATCCTACTGGAATGATAATTGCCCATGCTTTTGTCACCACTTTAAGTGCTCTAGAATATTTATTATTAAATCCTATAGATTGGAGTGACGATTGGAAACCGTGTAATAGGTGTAACATCAATAATACAAATGAAATTACATAGAGTACAACTCTCCAAAATGGCTCAAATTTATGTACAGTTTCGGGATGATATTTATATCCTAAAGCTGGATTATTAGGATCTAGAAGTCCTGACATATCACCATCTATATACTTATGCGCAAGTTCTGGAAAAAAGAAGTCATAAAAATGAAGTCCAAAAAATGCTAATATTACAAGTCCCGTAATGATCATATTACGTGACATCCAGTTTGCATTTGCACTTCCTTTATAACTCACATACTTTACAGGACGTGCCTTTCTATTTTGAAGTTCTAGTCTGATTCCCATTACAAAGTGAAAAACAACTCCAAAAATCAATATGGGTTGCAATCCAAACTGCACTAATCCATTGGTTCCCATAAAATGAGACCATGTATTAAAGGTGTCTGGAGACAATACTGAAGAAAGGTTGATTACAAAATGTTGTGTAAGAAAAACAACGAGAAAAAGGCCTGAAAGCGCCATTGCGACTTTTCTACCTATTGAAGATTTTAATAATCCGCTCATTAAAAAGTTGATTTAAATAATTCACACAAATGTACGGCGCAAACGTTATTTTAACAACTTTAACAGGCAGGGATTGCTTCTATTTAGAATGATTATAAGAAGCATCCTACCTGTGTTTAACCTATTATTCTTAAGACTCCATAATCAAAAGTGTAAAATTGAACACTTTCAATATTTATGAAAGTATTTTAAACTAATTTTAGGGTTTTATTCGCTTTCGCGAAAGCAGACTTTGAAAATTTAGAATAAAAAAGTCATTTCAAATCACTTAGTATAGCCACAATTTCCTCATTGTCAGGATTAAATTTTAAGGAGTTTTCAAATACTTTAATAGCTTCTTGATTCCTATTTAGTTTTAACAGGCATTTCCCATAATAATCCAGCGTGTAGTGTGTATAATATCCTGAAGGATGTCGTGCAATTGACAACTCAAAAAATTGAATAGCTTCTTCGTAATTTCCTTGATCCATTAGAGTTTTTCCATATACTCTAAGTGCGCCTTCAGAAATATCATATATTGATTGCTCATTCTTTGTTTCTTTAACAAAGGCAATCATCTCATTTACCGATTTTTCTTTTGCTAGTTCTTTAAGGTTTTTCTTATTTAACAATAATTTTCTCAGTATCACCCAATATCGCCATGATGGTGTTGAAGAGCGTTGTGATAATCCTGCATAGGTCAATAAATCCATATTTGTTTTATGCGCTATAACTACATTACGCTTAGGAATTACCGTGATGAATTGCCCTGCATAGCCACTCGCTGTATATGATCCTTCAAAATCTGGATTATCATAGAACCGCTCAACAAGCCACCACATATTTCCATAAGAAAATTGAACAGGGCTTGAAATATCTATTTGATCTCTCTGGTTTACTGTTTCAACTGGTGTAATCGTAGAAGTTATTTTTTCAACCCATTCTTTTGAGATGAGCTGTTTGCCTTCCCATTGACCTTTCTGAAGCATCAATTGCCCTATTTTTGCCATATCTCGAGTAGATATATGAATGTGATAGGCAGAATATCTAGATTTATCTTCATTAATGGTTCTCTTTTGATTTTCAATATTCCAATCTTCAAATCCCAATGGAATAGCTAACTGTTCTTCAATTTCTTCATATATAGATTTTCCTGATTTTTGTTCTAGAATATAGCCCGCTACATTAAAATCCCAGTTATTATACACAAAGTATTCTCCAGGTTGTACAGTACCTCTTTCTTTAATATTTTTTTCATCATAACCACCATTTGCAGGAATGTGAAACACCCCAGACCTAGAACTAATAATATTCTCTATTGTGGCTTGTTTTTCTATAGTCAATAAGCCGTCGTCTTCATCGATTCCAATATCTCCTATTGTTTGTTCCAAATCTATAGTTCCATTAGCTACATACTTGCCATAAAGCATCGCCAGCACACTTTTTCTACAGGATGCAATGTAACTTACTTGAGATACATCTCCATATTCATAGATTACTTTTCCATTTTCCAAAACAAGCATACTAGATGTTTCTGACTCATCTTCTAAATAGGATGTAATTTCATCTAATTTTTCTTGGGTAAAACTTGAATTTTTAAAAGTGATTTGTTTTTGAAAAGCTTTCCCTACATAAGCGGGATTACTATAAAACCAGTTTTGGATAGACATTGAAAATACGCCCCATACACATAGCGCTAAGGCAATACTAATTATAGTGATTTTTTTAAGTTTCATTTTGATTGATTTTTGATTGATGCGTCAAACAACGTGTTTTTAAAGACATCAAACTTCCCAAAACACGTTTTGAGAGTAAAAAAATAGACTTATGCAGATTGCCGTCTATATTCTTTTGGAGAAAGACCTGTATTCTTTTTAAATATTCTATAAAAAGTAGCTTCCGAATTAAACCCACATTCTAAGGCAACTCCTAAAATAGACATATGAGACATCTTTTCGCTATGAAGCATTTTCTTTACTTCTTCTACACGATATTCGTTAATAAGATCTCTAAACTTTTTATGAAAATGAGCATTAATCACTTGAGAAATTTCTTGTTGTGGCAATGATAGCTTTCGCGAAAGCTCTTGAATATTTAAGGTAGGATTTAGAAATACTTTATCTTTTTTTAATGCGTCATTAATTGCTTTGACTATTTGGGTATCGCGTTCAGATAGTTCTGCAACTGCTATAGTTGTTTTCTCTTCTTTTACAGATGTCATAGCGATTTCTTGCTGAGGCTCTAATTCGTAATTAGGTTGCTTATATCCTGCTACTCCCATATAATAAATACTAAACGCCCCGAAAAGAGAAAATATGGTCCAATGAAGCCCTGTAACTTTATTTAGATTAAAAAGTAAATCGGCACTGTAATTGAAAACTAAAAAACCTCCTACTACAAGACACAAAAGTAACAACTGTTTGATCCATTTAAATTCTGGAAATGAACTATCGGATATTGTATTGGAAAGCCATTCTCTGTATTCCTTAAATTTTCTGAATGAAAGCAAAATATAGATCACAGAAGATAACGCAGCACCATGACTTTCTATATCTTTCACAGGATTAAAATAAAGACTATTTGCTAATTGATCTTTCATTACTAAATCTGAAGTTCCTACTAATGAAAAATAGATAAACATTAGATATCCTTGTAATACTATAAAAGGGATAAAATGTATGATATGCTTTCGCGAAAAGCGAAACTCGGCATCTATCAAAGAAACCAAGTATAAATACAGTAATGGGGCTATTGCCAAATCGGCGCCATTAGGAAAATACCTAAAAAAGGGAGTGTCCCAAAGGTGTAATGTATGCAATAGCGGTTTCGTACTTACCCAAGAGAATGCTAGAATCCCCAATGCCAAA
The DNA here is from genome assembly GCF_947492815.1 of uncultured Dokdonia sp. GTDB lineage: Bacteria > Bacteroidota > Bacteroidia > Flavobacteriales > Flavobacteriaceae > Dokdonia. Next base: position 173,113 of record NZ_CANLOB010000002.1, on the reverse strand, counting down.
AAAGGATTGTTTCGTTTATTATTCTTTGAACGAAATAACAACACACTCATCACCACACCTTGTGTGATCCCTATTAACATAAGAAGGTCAAAAAGTGAAAATTGAGGTTGTGCTGTAATTTGTAATAAGATGATGGCTTGTATATTTTGATTGATGATTTAATAGACAACAAACGATTCTTAATGTTACAAAAAATCATATTTATTATACGTCTACTACTCCACAGTGGTTACCCACATTTTCAAACTCTAAGGTAACATGCTCTACATGGAATTCTTTTAAATCTTTTCGTATTTTCTTTTTAAGCGGATCTAGCGCCGTAAAAGTCTCTTTATCTTGTACTACAATGTGGGCTGTCATAATGGTATATTCTCCATCCATAGACCAGATATGAATATCATGCACAGCAACTATTTCTGGATAGGAAAGTAATCTTTGTTCCACTTCTTTCACATTGGTGTTTTCTGGCACACCTTGCATCACAATCTGAATCGTTTCTTTTAGGTTTTTATACACATTTATTAAAATAAATAGTGCGATTCCTAACGACAAAATAGGATCGATAATAGGAATATCGAAAAAGTGCATAATAATAGATCCTGTAAGTACTGCGATCCACCCTAAGACATCTTCCAATAAATGAAGAGACACTAAGCGTTCATTAACACTTGTTCCTTTTTTAGGCGTAGCACAGCAGCGCCATTAAAAATAACACCTAGTATTGCTAGTAACATCACCCCTTCTGTTTCTGGTTGTTGCGGCGCTATTAATCTAGGGATTGCTTCAATAAAAATAAAGATACTTCCCACTACTAAAACAATCGAGTTTATAATCGCTCCAAGCAGAGAGAAACGACCATACCCATAACTAAACGAAGGACTTCTTTTTTTCTTAGAATAGTTTTGAAAGTACCATGCGAGTCCTAATGACAAACTATCTCCTAAGTCATGTACCGCATCTGATAGAATGGCAACACTATTTGTTAGAACACCACCAATGATCTCAATAATCGTAAAGAGCAGATTAATAAAAAAAGCAACTTTAATATTACCAGTATCGTGACTGTGACCATGCGTATGATTGTGATGATGCGCCATATTCTAAAATACAAAAAAAGCAGTTAAGAATCCTTAACTGCTTTTGATAATCAGGGAATGAAAGGACTTTACGTTTGCGTCCTTAATCTTTAATATTAAATAGATGAGCGATTTCTTCATAGCTCATATTCTGATACTCTTGAGCACTCATTGTACGCCCACCTTCTGCTTCTTGACCTCCTGGAATAAGTACATAACGGTACTCATCATTTAAAAAGGGTTCTCCTATGACACCGCCATCGGTTGAGTTTACACGAACTGCAATGATATCATCATTAGTTGTTAATAATCTCCAGTTGTAGTTTTCATCTAGACTTCCAAAAAAAGTAATAGGAATTGGGTAGATTAATGTTGATCTACGAGCGTATACTAATATCACTCCTGAATCCTGAAGCACTTCATTTAATTGAGGCACATCTAATTCAAATTGATCAAAATCATCAGTAATAGGACTTGCAAAGCCAGAAGGAATCCATTCTGAATAAATCACATTTGCTGTTCCTGTCTCCCCTTGTTCTCCTTGCTCACCATCTTGACCATCTTCTCCGGCTGGGCCTGGAATGCCCTGTTCTCCTTGTGGGCCTTGAGGTCCAATTTCCCCATCTTCTGGAGAACAGCTTATTACTAAACTGATTAGTAGTATTGCGGCTAATAGTTGTTTGCTAATTTGCATTGCATTTTTCATCATAAAAATTTTATAGTTAATAATGCAGCAAACTTATATTGGGCGCCTTCCAAACGTGTCCGTAATCATACAATCTGAAAGATTTAGGACTCAAATGGGGCTTTTGCCCTGTATACAGATGGGGTTACGCCTGTATGTTTTTTAAAAGCAGCATAGAACGTACTTTTTGAATTAAACCCAGATTCCAATCCTATAGAAAGAATTGCATAGCTTGTATAGTTAGGATGCGTCAATAATCTTTTAGCTTCTTTCACTCGATATTCATTGATAAAATCAGAAAAATTAACCCCACTTATTTTATTGACGAGTTGGGATAAGTATGTCAAACTTATATCTAGTCGAGTTGCTATGCTACCTAAACTAACCTCTGGATTTTTGTATATTTTTTCATTCTCTAGCAGAAAACACAATTTCTTATAGTATCCATTATCATTTGTAATTGTAGTTGCTTCTTTTTTTACAAGTTGTTTGAGTTTTGTAGCTGTAAGTTTTGCTATAAGCTGAAAGATAAATATATGTTGCTTTTTGAAAAAATCTTTCTCAGAATGCTCAGAATCTAAGACTCCCAAAATAGTTCCTTCATCATGAATAGGAACCGCGAGTTCTGATTGTCGTTTCATATCATCTAACACATATCTGACATCTTGACTCACATCAGAAATACATTCCCATTTACAGGATTTTGCAACAGCACCTACAATACCTTCTCCAAAAGGAACTTCTATTGGACTCACTACTTTACGAGTTCCTTTATCTTTATTTCCATAGGCTGCTTTTTGCACTAATACATTACGTTGTGTATCCAACATGTAAATAACACAATCTTCTAAATCTAACTTTCCTATGGCATTTCTCACAATATCCCAAAGCACATCATCTGTAGTACGTTTATCAAAAAGTGAGGTTGCAAAATAACTTAACACACGTGTAATATCGTATGTATCGCCATCAATAATATTTTGTAATTCTTTGGTTTCAAAAATCTTATTGAGTCCTTCTATCTGGAAATCAGTAACGATCGTTTCAAAAGCTACTTGTCTTTTTTCTTCTTCTTCTTTTTTCCCTTTTAAATGACGATCTCCTATGTATAAAAAAACAAAGTAAAACCCTAGAAACAAAAACCATAACGGATAATACGCCATCATTCCTCTTTCAAATTTTGTAACTTTAAGATATAATATTACCAATATCCAAACACTGCACAACACTACCAATAGCGTATACATGATTCGCAACCAATTTGTCTTTTCTATGACCGTTTTATAAGAAGCTCCTAATAAATTACGCTCGTAACTTTTAATCATTCTATAATTCCATATTCCATTAATGAAAGCAAAAAGAACCGCTAGATTTTCATCCCATTCGGCTCCAATGGTAAGTGATATTGTTTTTGAAAAAAAAGCATATCCTGTAAATGCATTTATCTTTAGAATTGTGTATAGTATAAAAAACAAGATAAAAGGAGCAAGCAAAAACTTTTTATACTTCTTAAATTCCCACATTCTATCTAGATAAGAACATATAAATAATGAGAAAAAGACAGGTGCTATAAATTGCCAGGGAATAAAGAATATATATACTACTGGAAAAACGGAAACTACCTTAGCATCTACGAGTATCACTTGAATAATTGTCATACCCGATGCAATAAGAAGCCAATTAAGGTATTTTCCAGTAGCCACTATCTCATGGCCTCTTATCAATCGCCATACAGCACAAATGACAAGCAGTGATGATAAAATAAGTATTGCGCTATTTCCAATATTCCAATCCAATACTATAGGTGTTTAGATATATAATGTACGAATAAACAATAGGATTGGATGAAAGTCTTTTTAAGCAACAAGTATACAAATAGAAAAGAGCCCTCAAAAAGAAGACTCTTTTATTAAAATCATATACAGTTTTGCAGTTGGGCTAATAGCATTTCTATCTCACTATATAAAACAAGAGTAATAGCGCTTTAAATGTAAAATACCACCACATTATAGTAATTACATTTTTAATCAGGAGTTACGAAATATGGTCCTATGATAAAATTATCATTAACCTGTAAAGAATCATCACTACTATTATTAGAATTTTCAGTACCTCCATTAATTGAATGAAGATTTGATAATTTAAAACTTTTCAAACTATCTATTTTTCCAATTATGTTATTCATATTATTATAAGATATTATTATTTCACTTCTAGCTTAGTCGTTGCTGCGGTAGCATTTCCACCACCTCCATCTAGCTCTATCGTATACATTCCTTTAGGTAAGTAATACTTTCCATTACTAGCTTTTCTAATATTGAGTTCTGTATTTGCTTTTTCTAATGTCTTTTTTCCTTTTTCGGTGATAGACATATCATAATCAAGCACATTAACCCCTGCTTGAGGCACTAATGGCATACGTTGTAATTCTTTTCCGTTGGCATCTTTGATGACCATGGAGAATTTACCTGCATAGCTCGAAAAATAAGCGATATCTACAGAAGGTTCGAAGGCATCTCCCCACTTACTAAAACTATTCCCCCAACGTGGTGAGTTACGTAAGGAAGCTACTTCAAAGAGTTGCACTTTTTGAGAAGCATCCATTTGTTGAATAGTGGTGATATCTGCTCTATAAATGCTTCTTCCGTGTGTTCCTAATAAGAGGTGATTTTCTCTTTTCTGAATTTTTATATCGTGTACCGCTACGGCTGGCAATCCTTTCGCGAAAGCGTGATAACTAGATCCACCATCTACACTTACATAGGCACCATTATCTGTTCCTACATAAATAATATTTTCTTTTTTAGGGTCTTCTACAATTACATTTACTGGTGACATTGGGATATTTCCAGAGATGTTTCTCCAAGTTTGACCATAATTATCTGAGACGTATACGTATGTTTTAAAATCATCCCAACGATATCCGTTCAACGTTGCATACACACGTTCTTTCTTATGTTCTGAAGCCACTACACGTGACACCCAAAGATCTTTTGGAAAACTTGCACTAACATCTGTCCAACTTCCTCCAGAATTTTTAGTCACATATACTTTTCCATCATCACTTCCTGTATAAATCAATCCAAATTGGAATGGAGATTCACTTACAGTAGCAAGTGTTCCATAGGCTACGTTTCCTTCTTTTCCACCATTGGTTAAATCGTCACTAATAGCCGTCCAATCATTTCCTTGATTCATAGAACGCATTAATTTATTACCTCCTAAATACAGAATATCTTGATTATGCGGACTCAATAAAATAGGAGTTTGCCAATTAAAACGATATGGTTTTTCACCTAATTCATGCTTGATATTAAAACGTTTAAAATCTTCGGTTTCGCGATTGATTCTAAAGTAATTTCCAAACTGAAATCCTGTATACACTACATTAGCATCACGATTATCTACCTGCACTTGCATACCGTCACCTCCCATGATACTTTCCCAAGGATATTGCCCACTTTGATGCCAGCTTTTATTTTGCTGAGCGGTATTTTCACCTACCCAAACGCCATTATCCTGAAGCCCTCCATATACATTATAAGGTTCTTCATTATCTACTTGAATGTAATAAAACTGTCCTACCGAAGGATCATTTGCCTTGATCCAGTTTTCACCATCATCATAGGTAATATTTACGCCTCCGTCATTTCCATTGATGAGATGTTTTTCGTTTTTAGGATTGATCCATAACGCGTGGTGATCTGCATGTACATTTTCTGCCCCAATACTTTTAAAGGTTTTCCCTCCATCTTTTGAAGCAACAATAGGTACTCCGTAAATGTAAATATCTTTATCATCTTGAGGGTTTACGTGAATTTCCCCAAAGTAATACCCATAACTATAGTAGATATCATCCAGATAGCCGTCATGTGTCTTCTTCCATGTTTTTCCTGCATCGTCAGATCTGTATACTTCGGCACCTACAACAGGGGTATCAAATAATTGTGTATTTGCAGTTTCTAAATACTTGGCAAGATCTTCTGGTTGTACAGATCCATTACGCACCATTGCTTTTACATTTTCTGCACGGTACTTTTCTTGAAAATTATTACGTTTTAGAAACCCATTGAGTTTTTTATTATCCAATGCCAAAAGCGCATCTTTACTCATGGTTTTGAAGTCGTCTTTTGTTAAGGCACCATTGCTTTTATTGCCTTTATCACCTCCTTCACGTCTAAACTGACTATCGTGTACAGCATATACGGTATTTGCATCATACACTGCAATTCCGATACGACCTACGCCATTTCCAGAAGGAAATCCATTGAGTTTTTGCCACGTAGTTCCGCCATCCGTACTTTTATACACACCAGACCCAGCACCGCTTCCTTCAAAATGCCATGCTTTACGGTCTTTATCCCAAGCCGATGCATACATTAAATTAAAATTTGCTGGGTCATGATCTATATCTATAATCCCACTTTCACTATTTACAAATAGTGTCTTATTCCATGTCTTCCCTCCATCGGTGGTTTTATAAACACCACGTTCATCATTTGAAGAGTATAGGTGTCCCGTAACTCCTACAACCACCTCATCAGGATTTGATGGATTAATCAAAATACGGCCTATATGATGTGAATCTGCAAGGCCTACATGTTGCCAAGTCGCTCCTTTATCTGTTGATTTTAAGATTCCGATTCCTGCATAACTAGAACGAGAAGAATTATTCTCTCCTGTTCCCACCCAAATAGTACCACTTTTCCAGTCGACAGCAACATCTCCTACATTTTGTGTATCACTGGTATCTAAAACAGGCTCAAAGGTAGTTCCGTTATTATTGGTATACCACAATCCACCACTGGCATACCCCACATAAAATTCTGATGGTTTGTCAGGATTTACGGCCAGATCTACTACACGACCACTCATCACGGTAGGCCCTATATTTTCAAAAGGAAGATTCTTAACCAGCGAGTTTTGTTGTGCGGTACGTTTTTGAGCAATGCCTTGTTGTACTTGAGCTGCTGAAGTTGCAGGTTGTTGTGGGTACGCTTTCGCGAAAGCAAACACAGCAACACCTACAAAGAGAGAAGTGCGTAATTTCATTTTGGTTTTTGTTTTAGCGCCTTGAAAGTACGGAAATGTGAAATTATGTGAAAGTTTTTGGAAGGAGTTTAACATCATATTCCAAAACTATTCATCATCAAAATATTCTTTTCCTGAAGTATGCACCCAACCTTTACGACCATTTGGTAATGTGAAGTAATAAAAGTCTTCAAAATATGTGTCTATAGAAACATATCTATTATCAGATATTTTATTATTTAAAAAGATGCGTTCTTTATTATTTGATTTTACAACAATTCTATCAGGCGTGTATAAATATCTTGGATATCCAGGAATTAACTTATAATCTTGTACGTATTCTTTAAAATCATACACCTTGGTCCCAGTAGGTGGATGATACTTTATAAAAGAAAAAAGATCATACCCGCCGTCTTTCTTAACACCGAATAGAATATTAGGAAAGTTGTAATAAAAATCTGAACTTTTTGATTCAAAGAAGATGTTTTCATATTCATCTGTACTTGCTATTTTTGACAAATATTGATTTCTATACCCTTTTTCACTCAGACTTCTCAAATAAAAAAAACCTTCATCTTTTTGAATTTTATAATGATAACTTTTACCTAAAGAGTCTCTATTTATTATTTTATTTCCTAAAATTTTATTCCCGTAAATAGTTACAATTCCAATCTGATTATTAGCATTAATAAAAACGATATTTTGTCCATGTCTATCTCTCGATTCAACTATTTTATTTTCAATTTCTAGCATTGTATTTAACCCATAATCATACGCTCCATAATAAGTTTCTTTTTGAACAACAATTGCACCCTTTAATTGAATATCATCATATTCGGCTGGAAGAAAAATAGTGTTAGACACCAAGTCCTTAATTCCTTTTTTATTTTCATGTTCATAAACTTTTAGTCCTCCTGCATAAGGCGTTTGTTTTTTCACAAAACCACTATCTATTTTTCTTTCAACAACTTTTTGTACTCTAGGCAAATCTAATTCCCAAATTAATTCTTCTGCATCTGCATATAGCTGTCCTTTTGTGTTTTGAAATAGTAAACTTGTTGTATTTGGCCCTTCACAATCTAACACTAGGTATACACTAAAGTTTTTTGTTTTTATTTTTTTTAATCGCAAAGTACAACCACGCATAGCATCTGGAACTTCAACATCAAATTTATAGTGAGATCTCATCATATTATTAGGGATGACTTCAAGAATTATATCTGGATGACTATTTAGAGAAAATGCATCTCTCTCTTGTAACTCAAATCTATTAGAGATAGAATCTGTATTCATAAATACTTCGTCTTCATCTATATGATTATCATTTTTAAATGATTGTAAATCTGGATATGAAAGATGTGTTTTTTCAAGTAGATAATCATCATACTCATATTCAATAACTCGTGTAGAATCTATTCCTACTGTAACATCATAAAGTGAAATTTGATCAAAGGCCAAATAGTGACCTGTTACCTTTTGAGCTTTTACGCAATGGACTATGAAAATTAAAAACACAATATATAAACATTGTTTCATAAACAGGTATGTTGTTATATTACTCAAAAATACCTATTACTTAATGAGACAAAAACCTATTTTGAGGGAAATAAGCATTTCAAATAGGGAAATATGCTTTCGCGAAAGCGTATACATAAACAATACTAAACACATTTCGTACTTTTAATCCATTACAAGAGGAACCTTATTTAAATGACAGCTAATTCTACTTTTGAAACATTTTTACACTGTGTTATTAATGACACATCGCTTCGTCCTCTTATTCCAGAAATTTTAGATACGTTTTCTCAAATCCAATTATCAAAAAATGATTTTTTTGTTGCTAGTGGATCTATCTGTAAACACTTTTGTTATATAGAAACAGGCATTTTACAGCACTCGTTAGTAGTTTTAGAAGAAGAAAAAACCACCTATTTAGCATTAAAAAACTCTTGTACAGCTTCATTAAACAGTTTTAAAAACAGCGTTCCATCCAGAAAGAGTATCAAAGCTATTACTGATTGCACTTTACTAGTGATCACCATTGAAGAATTTGAATATTTGATGCAACATAATCAAGCATTTTACACCTTTTATTACAACCTTATTGAGAACCAGATTTATAAAATAGACGATCATCGTATTGATTTATTGACATTACCTCCTGAAGAGCGCTATCAAAAGCTATTGCAAAACGAACCTACATTACTTCAAAAAGTGCCATTACATTACTTAGCTTCTTTTTTAGGGATTTCTCTAAGGCATATGAGTAGAATTCGAAAAAATATAAAATAATGCCATTTGGCGTATTTATTAAAAATTGCAATCCTTATTTTTGGGTATATCTAATTTAGAAATACCACTGTTATGAAATACCACCTAATAGACAACACGCTCTTTATAAAAAATCGCAAAAACTTTATGGCGCAGATGAAGCCAAATAGTCTTGCGGTTTTTAATAGCAATGACATCTATCCTATTAGTGCAGATAGCACCATGCCTTTTGAGCAACATAGAGATATTTTTTATTTAAGTGGGGTTGATCAGGAGGAATCTATTCTAGTCCTATTTCCAGATTGTCCAAAAGAGAAATATCGGGAGATGCTATTTTTAAAAGAGACCAATGAGCATATTGCTGTTTGGGAAGGAGAGAAACTTACTAAGGAAAAAGCATTAGAAACCTCAGGTATAAAAACAGTTTTTTGGCTTCAGGATCTAGAGAAAATATTTGCAGAGTTAATGACCTATGCAGACACTGTTTATGTAAACACAAACGAACATTATCGTGCCGCTGTAGAGACAGAAACACGAGAAGATCGTTTTACAAAATGGTGGAAAGCTAAATATCCTGCACATAGTGTTGCTAAGAGCAATCCTATTTTACAACGTTTACGCTCTGTAAAAAGTCCTATTGAAATTGATTTATTACAAACTGCTTGTAATATCACAAACAAGGGATTCCGACGTGTATTAGGTTTTGTAAAACCAGGCGTTTGGGAATATGAAATCGAAGCTGAATATATCCATGAGTTTTTACGTAATCGCTCTAAAAAGTTTGCTTACACACCTATCATAGCTTCAGGAAATAATGCCAATGTATTGCATTATATAGAAAACAACCAGCAATGTAAAGATGGTGACTTAATCCTTATGGATGTAGGTGCTGAATATGCAAACTATGCTAGTGATATGACACGTACTGTTCCCGTTAATGGTCGTTTTACAGCCCGTCAAAAAGCAGTATACAATGCTGTATTACGTGTAAAAGATGAGGCTACTAAAATGCTTGTTCCTGGAGCATACTGGGAGCAATATCATATAGAAGTGGGGAAGTTAATGACTTCAGAATTACTAGGCTTAGGTTTATTAGATAAAGCCGATGTGCAAAATGAAAACCCAGATTGGCCTGCATATAAAAAATACTTTATGCATGGTACCAGTCATCATATGGGATTAGATACGCATGATTACGGACTCTTACACGAACCTATGCAAACCAACAATGTCTTTACGGTAGAACCAGGTATTTATCTTCCAGATGAAGGTTTCGGTATTCGACTAGAAGATGATGTGGTCATTCAAGAAAATGGAGCTCCTTTTAACTTAATGCGCGACATTCCAATTACTGTTGAGGAGATTGAAGATCTTATGAATTCATAATATTATCCACTAGATGATATTGTTTATATATACGCTTTCGCGAAATTGAGCTTGCGAGATTCACGACCAAAGGGAGAGTGAAACGGTAAAGCGCATATACAGATACTTTTAATTTATTAACATAAAAAAACATGTCAAGAATATCTTTTCTAGACGTAACCCCAGAAGCTGGGAGATCTTATTTTTCTAATCCGCCAAAAGGGGAAATCGTCATGTTAAATCTTTTAAAATTTAAAGAGATTGCAGAGTATTCTCAAACACCAGCGCTTGCTCCAGAAACAGCAATATCAGGTAAAGAAGCCTATGATTTATACATGAACCATACGCTACCTTTTCTAAAAGAAGCGGGTAGTGAGGTTGTATTCAGTGGTAAAAGTGCCTCTTTCTTAATAGGACCTTCTCATGAAGATTGGGATTTAGTTTTATTAGTAAAGCATAAGGACGCTGGTACATTTTTGAAATTTGCGCAAAACGAAGCATATTTATCTATTGCAGGACATCGCACAGCTGCTCTTGAAGATTCAAGATTACTTCCTATAGAAGCTACTATATTCTAATAAAAAAGTTGCGCATTTAGAAAAACATGCACCATTACTTTGCCCTAATCAAGATAACGATATGTATGTTTTTTTATTTTATCATAATTAATTGGTAAGCTAGTTAGAATTGATAAAATAAAAGTAGGATTCTCTATATGCGCAACCGTTTTTTTAATCACATCCTAAATCTATCCTTGCTTGTGGGTCATTTGCAGGAAAACAAAAACCACTATTGGATGCCTCAGGAACATACCTTGTTAAATCTCGATCTCGAAGTGCCTCAGATAAAAATGCAGTAAGATCACTGATTTGTGTTTCGGTTAATTCTAATCCACCAAACTCTTCTGCCAATTGACTAGAAGGAACGCTTGTATTTTGAGGAACGCCTTCATTTTTATAAGCGACAACATCTCTTATAGCTGTAAACGTACTTCCATGACCAAAGAATCCTCCGTCTGCTAGATTATATAGGGTAGGTGTTTTGAACTTATAATCATCAGCTGTATTTCCTGTAAAGTTTCCTCTTCCTCTTGCAACAGCAGTAATATCTACATCGGGTCTGATAACAGCATCTGGACTTCCATCAAAATCTCCAAAACCAAAGGCATGAAATGCTTTGTCTTTTAGAGCTGGTCCTGTATGACACTGTACGCATTTTCCTTGGTCAAAAAAGACAACAGCGCCTCTTTTTTGCTGTCGTGTCATAGCACTTATATCTCCTTTTAAATAGTCTTGCCAAGGTGCTCTATTAGAGAGCAATGTTCTGTTAAAAGCTGCAATAGCCAGTCCTGCAGTCCTTCTAGTATAACGTTCTGCTTCAGGGATATCTGAAAATGCGGCATCAAATAAATCTCTATAATTATGTGTATCTACAAAAGCTTCATCTATTAGAAGTCGGTGTTCGTCTTGTCCTTGCATGGCTTGTACTTCAATCCCCTGAAATCCTTCAAAATTCTCTGGAATAAGATCCCATCCTGCTTCTGTACCCTCATTAGTACCCGTGCCTCCAAAACGACCATCCCATAACGCAACATCTTGGTAGGCCAAGTTTAATAGCGTAGGCACACGTACAGGTTGTACATCTACTGAATCTATAGGCATGAGCGGATCTATAAAACGTCCTTCCCCACTACTTCCAAAACCAATACCTCCTTCGCCTATTCCTTGTCTTCTTCCAGCATTAAAACCTGCCGCCACTGGATGACATGTCGCACAAGCAAATTGAAACTCACGCCCCTCTATTTTTGGATCGCCACCCATAGCTGTATCATGTAATAACAATTGTCCTAAAGCAACTTTTGCTGATGTAATTGGATTTAAAGGATCTTGAGGAATTGCTGTAAAATCATCACTATCCGGCAAAATAAAAAATGAATTCCCTTCCCCCTCTGAAGCGTCTAATATTAGTTCACTTAGTGTATCGTCTAATAAAGATTGATCAATTTCTTGATAATCGTCGTCATTTTGACAAGATATAATTATTGTCAAAAATGCCATTCCAAAAATAACTTTCTTCATAATCTTTGATTTAGTAAATAGCATATTCAGCAACTATATTTTGTATAAAATATATAGTCATGGCTCAAACTTAAACTTTATTTTTGGAAAATTGACATTTTTTAGTGCACATCATGCTCAAAAAACGTCACCTACAAGGTTTATCAATTCTTTGTGAAGAAATATTGACAATACATTAAACAGTACTACTCTTAGAACAATCATTGTATACAAAAGAACACAACTTACACTCTTATGGTTTCGTTTTACATTAATTCTGTTGAACTATATTGCCTATAAGATTTGAAAAATAGACATCAAAAGGGTTGTTTGTCTTGGTACGCTTTCGCGAAAGCGTATAAAAAAGGGAGATTACTAAAAACAGTAATCTCCCAACAATAACTAAACTAACTTAACTTCCTTTTTCATTTATTTTACGCAGTTACATTATCAAAAAGATAGGTATGTAACCGTTGTAGGGTTGCTACTTTATGATCGGAATGAATCAATAAAGAAATATTATTGTGACTTCCTCCATACGAAATCATACGAATAGGCACGTCCTGAAGGATTTGAAATAATTTATGTGTTTGGTGGTGATATATAATGGAGTTTCCAACTAAGCAAACAATAGATTGCTGTTGATCTACTTCTACAAAAGAGAATCGTTCTAACTCTTCTACGATAGGAACTAAATGTGTCGCGTCATCTATCGTTAATGAAACTGCAATTTCTGACGTAGTAATCATATCGATAGCTGTCTCATAGCGCTCAAAGATTTCGAAAACTTTTTTCAGAAATCCATGAGCAAGCAGCATTCTACCTGATTTAATTTTTATGGCTGTAATACCATCTTTTGCTGCAATAGCTTTAATACCTTCACCATGCACCTTATTTGTAATTAAGGTACCATGTGAAGTGGGTGCCATGGTGTTTTTTAAGCGAACAGGAATATCAAGTTCACGAACTGGCATTACTGTTTGTGGGTGTAAAATTTTAGCTCCGAAGTAAGCCAACTCTGCTGCCTCATCAAAAGATAAATTTGAAATAGGAGTTGTAGTATCAACAAAACGAGGATCGTTATTATGGAAACCATCTATGTCTGTCCATATTTGAACTTCCTCGGCACGAATAGCTGCTCCTATAATCGTAGCGGTATAATCACTACCGCCTCTTTGCAAGTTAGACACCTCGCCATCTACATCAAGACAAATAAAACCTTGCGTAATGTATATATTTGCAGCTGGTAATTCATCTATAATTCGATGTATGTTTTGACGTATATAAAAATTATCAGGCTCATTATTTCTATCAATTCGCATAAAATCTAATGCAGGTAACAATTGCACTTTAATGCCTTCTTGACGTAAATAAGCACTAAATATATAGGTAGAAAGTAACTCTCCGTAAGAGACAACTGTATTATATATGAATTGATCATATGTTTTTGCTGTAGTTGCTCTTAAATAATAAAATATATCTTGCACATACTCTTGCACATCATATAGCACCTCCTCATTAGTAAATAAGGACTGAATTGTATGTACATACGAAACCTCTAATGCATCGATACGTGCAGAAGCTTTTGCCGTATCTCTAGTTTTTATATATTCAGAAATAGTAACTAATGCATTGGTAGTACCTGACATTGCTGAAAGCACAACAATCTTTTTCTCTTGATCATTGATAATATCTTTCACTTGGATCATATTTTCTACAGATCCTACAGAAGTTCCTCCAAATTTTAGTACACGCATTCGTATTTCATTTTATTGAGACCAAAAGTATTATTATCATGCATCGAAACCATATAAATGATAAAATTACTCTAATTTTGCACAATATGTTATATATTTAACAATATGAAAACAATTGCATCTTGTGTAGAGGAAATCATCATTACACAGCCTTTTATTGAAGAAGGGTTATCAAAAAACATTATTAACTATTCTGCTTTAGCAGAGCATATACAACCGCTTATAGAAAAGCGCCTGCATAAAACCATTAAAACAGGAGCTATCATGATGGCATTACGCCGTTATAATCCTCCTATTCATGCGAGTAATAGTTTAAAGATGCAACGCATTCTTAAAAATCTAGGAGATATCACTGTACGTTCAAACTTAGTAGATTTTACATTTCAAAACTCACCTACTTTAATACAAAGTCATGCAAAGATATTAGATCATATTACTACAGATCGAAGTATTTTTTACGCCTTTACAAGAGGGATTTTAGAGAGTACTATTATTGTATCTTCTTCAGAGAAGGATAAAGTCATTAGCAACTTTACAGAAGAAACGCTATTAGATCGTCAAGAAAATTTATCGGCTATTAGTATTAATTTACCGCATGATAATTCTACTGTGCCAGGGCTTTATTATCAACTTTTCAAAAGGCTTGCTTGGGAAGGTATTGCCTTACACGAAGTGGTATCTACTACCAATGAGTTTACCATCTTAGTTAAAGACGTTCTAGTAGATCGTGCTTTTTCTGTTATTAAAGGACTTAAGAGTGAGGTGACTTCTTAAAGCTTATTAAATTCACCACAATAAATATAATGATTGCAGGTAATAACCAACCCAAAGTCACCGTTCCTAATGGCACCGATTCTTGAATAGGTTGTACCAATTTTGAAAGTCCTATCGAAGATAAAAAATCAGGCAAACTAAATACAACAGTAATAAACACTACGGCCTTAAATACCATAGGTGAAGCATATCTATCCGGAAGGACATTCAGTAATATAAGTACAATAGTAATTGGATAAATAAACATAAGTGCTGGAAGTGCGACAACAATAATAGAATGCACATCTAGCTGTCCCATCCCTACACCAAGAATACAACTAATTATAGCAGTAATAACATAGGCTCTTTGAGAGTCTTTAAACAAACCTTTAAAAAAGTCGGCAGTTCCAGTTACAATACCAACAGCTGTCGTAAAACAAGCAAGCGCTACTAATACTCCCAAAGCCGTTCTTCCTATTCCTCCTAGAGTATTATAGCTTAATTGACTTAATAAGTCTGTTCTATTAGCTGCTTCTAATGTTCCACTATTGGCAGCGCCAAGAGCAATTAAACCTACATACATAATCACAAATCCTATTCCTGCAAACAAACCTGCTTTTGCAATTACGCTTTTACTTTCTTCTTTTGATATCCCTTTCAAACTAAGTGAAACCACAAGTACACCTCCTACTAAGACACCTCCTATGGCATCAAAGGTTTGATATCCTTCTAAAATCCCACTGGTTAAGTTACTTGCATAGGTAGAAGCCCGCATAGAGTCATAATCTCCAAAAAGACCTATACATATAATAGAACCAAGAATAATTAAAATACCTGGAGTCAAAAACTTCCCTATAATATCTATGATTTTAGAACGATTCAACACAAATAGTAATACAAGCATAAAGTAGATCGCACTCAATATTAATGGAAAATAGTTGCCTATCCATCCCCAAGAGGGGATATCAATATAAGGTTGTACAGCCATTTCATACGTAACTGAAGCTGTTCTTGGACTTGGGAAAGAAACAGAAATCACATAAACGATAAGACTGTATACGAAAGCAAATACAGGAGATACTTTTTTACCGAAATCCATCATAGTACCCTGCAATCGCGCATGTCCATAAATAGCTAAAATAGGAATCACTACTGCAGAAATCACAAAACCTACAGCCACCATAAACCATCCATCTCCTGCATTATAGCCCAAAAAAGAAGGAAATATAAGGTTCCCCGCTCCAAAAAATAGAGAAAACAAGGCAAAAGAAGTAACAAAAGTTTGTTTGGTGATTTTCATAGGTTCGTTGATATTTGCGCTTCAATATAAGTCAAAATGGAGATTACACATAAAGGGAGCCGTATTTTTTATACAGATCAAGGAGTTGGAGCTACCATTATATTATTACATGGCTTTTTGGAAAATAGTTCGATGTGGAATGACTTACTTCCTTTTCTCATAAAAAAACATCGTGTCATCTGTATCGATCTTTTAGGACATGGCAAGACAGCATGCTTAGGATACGTACATACAATGCAAGACTTTTCTGACGCTGTGCTTGCAGTAATGAATGAACTTCACATTCATCAAAGTACAATTATCGGACATTCTATGGGAGGGTATGTTGGGATTGCTTTCGCGAAAGCGTACCCAGAAAAAGTCAACGCAATATGTCTATTAAATGCTACCCCAGAAGCAGATTCCAAAGAAAGAAAGCAGGTACGTCTTCGTGCCAATGAAATGGCAAAAACACAGTACAAACAATTGGTTCGCATGTCTTTTATGAATCTTTTTGACCCTACTTCTAAAGCACAATTTAGTGACACTATTACAACGGCTTTACACCATGCATTACAAACACCTGTGCAAGGATACATCGCATCTAATGAAGGAATGCGATTAAGAGAAGACACAAGTGATTTCTGGAAAAGTGCGCCTTTTAAAAAAGGAATGATCTTGGGAGAAACCGATTGGATTATTGATGCACAACGCCAAAAAGATACATTTACACCATATATAGACCATTTTGCTATCATTAAAGGAGGGCATATGAGTCATATTTCTAATAAAGATGTAGTAATCAAACACGTTTTAAGCTTTCTAGATTAAAATATGATATTTTGAATTTTAACAAGTAAATTACTGTAAAAACAGTAGTTACATTTTGTCAATATGTTAGCGCAAAACATTCAATTGTTAAATTTTAGTGCATTTCATCGATATTTTTGTGTTGTTTGTAGATTTTTTTTACATTAGTACTCAAGTTAAAACCCCAAACCAATGAATACTATCAAAACTAAAAACGAGCCTACCTACAGCCCTTTTTCAAACCTACAATGCAAAGTATTTGGACACAAATATAGAATCACAAAAAGATATGAATCAAATATAAAAGAATTCGAGTGTGCTAATTGTAAAAAGCAATTTACATTAGATGGATATGGCCACTATACCCCACTTACTCCAAAATTACGTCGTATTAATGAAGTGTATGAAAATTTCTACACAAGAAGACTAGCGGCACGTTAATGAAATTATTCTGATTGCAATGCATTCCAGCCTCTTGCAACTAAAGGAATTTTCGTATTAGCTCTTGTGATAAGATGAGCCCCCTCTCTCTCTTCTGTCATATGACCTATCACTGTAAAATTCGGATTTGCTTTAATCTTAGGATAATCCTCTTGTGATATTGTAAACAATAGTTCATAATCTTCTCCTCCACTTAACGCAATAGTTGTACTGTCTAATTTAAACTCTTCACAAGCACTTATTACCTGAGGATCTAATGGTATTTTTTCTTCGTATAAGTTACACCCCACTTTAGAGTTTTTACATAAATGCAAAATCTCTGAAGATAAACCATCACTCACATCTATCATAGATGTTGGTAACACTTCTAGAGATTCAAATAATGAAATTATATCTTTCCTTGCTTCAGGTTTTAACTGACGCTCCACGATATAAGCGTATTGCTCTAAGTCAGGCTGGCTATTAGGGTTTACTTTAAACACAGCTTTTTCTCTTTCAAGAATCTGCAATCCCATATAAGCAGCACCTACATCACCAGTAACCACAACTAAATCACTTGGCTTTGCAGTATTCCTACCTACTATTTTTTCTTTTGAAGCATGCCCTATAGCTGTAATACTAATAACTAGTCCTGTGGTAGAAGATGTAGTATCTCCACCTACCAAATCTACTTTATAATTAGTACAAGCTGTCTGAATTCCAACATACAAATCTTCTAACGCTTCTAATGGAAAACGATTAGAAACAGCTATCGAAACAGTGATCTGACTTGCTGTAGCATTCATAGCATACACATCAGATAAGTTTACCATCACTGCTTTATACCCTAAATGTTTTAAAGGCACATAACTTAGATCAAAGTGAACTCCTTCTATCAAAAGGTCTGTAGTTACGACAATTTGATGTTCCGGAAATGATAATACGGCAGCATCATCTCCAATACCTTTTACAGTAGTTTCTTGTGTAATTTTAAAATGCTCTGTGAGATGGTTTATGAGTCCAAACTCACCCAATTCTCCTAAAGAAGTTCGTGATTGATCTTTGTTTTCTAACATAACTGCAAAGGTACTAAACAACCTTTTAAGGGTATAATTTTATACTTGATTTCAAGTTATTATAGTACAATACGGGGGATTTTTACGTTTTATTTGTTATATAAGTATATATTGACAAGTAATACTTGATCGGATATTTCATATGTATTATGAAAATTTTATAAGTTTACCATAACCCTATACAAAACTACCTAATGAAATCTTACCTAACTAAATTATGTATCCTTTTAGGACTCCTTCAATGCTCAATTATTGTAACAGCACAAACACCTTGTGAAGGGAATATGGCAGGAGGCTTTCCTTGTGAAGGATATACATTACAAGACAGACTTACAAATAATGAAATGGGCACTAATTTTTCTAATGATAGTTGGGGATGGACAGATGCTGAAGACGGAAAAGAATATGCCATTATTGGGCTAGCAAATGGAACCGCATTTGTAGATATTTCAAATCCAAACGATATCGTATATCTTGGTACGCTACCTACACATACTAGCAATAGTGTATGGAGAGATATTAAAGTATATCAAAATCATGCTTTTGTAGTAAGTGAAGCTGGCGGACATGGAATGCAAGTGTTTGACCTTACGCAATTACGAAATATTACCAACCCTCCAATTACCTTTTCTGAGACGGCTCACTATGATGGTTTTGGAAGCGCTCATAATATTGTTATCAATACAGAAACTGGGTATGCATACGGTGTAGGAACACAAACCTTTTCTGGTGGACCTCATTTTGTAAATATTCAAGACCCAACAAATCCTGTAGGAGAAGGTGGATATGCTGATAATAGTTACAGCCATGATGCGCAAGTAGTAACCTATAATGGCCCAGATGCTGATTATATTGGAAAAGAAATCCTAATAGGAAGTAATGAAAATGAGATTGCCATTGTAGATATTACAGACAAAGCAAATCCTATGGAAATATCAACCATTTCATATCCTAACATAGGCTACACGCATCAAGGGTGGTTTACAGAAGATCAACGTTACTTCCTTCTTGGTGATGAAATAGACGAAATAAGTTTCGGCTTTAATACCAGAACTGTTGTTTTTGACTTTAACGATCTAGATGCACCTCAACTCCATTTTGAATATGAAGGAACCAATCCTTCTACAGATCATAATGGATATGTGGTTGGAAACTTATTTTATCTTGCTAGTTATAGAGCAGGAATGAGGGTGATAGACATCACTGATATTGCTAATCAAAACATAACTGAAATAGGATATTTTGACACCGTACCAAGCACAAATAATGTAGGAACAGGTTCTGGCGCTTGGAATGTATATCCATTTTTTGAAAGTGGAAATATTGTTATTAGTGATCAAGACGGCGGTTTTATACTTGTAAAACAAAATGAAAGCCTAAGCGTTACTACTGTTGAAGCACCTAATGAAGTCGATATGTTTCCAAATCCTTCCTTAGGAATTGTAAGCATAAACAAAAACAGTCCTATTGGATTAATAGCCGTATACAACACTACAGGACAACTCGTACACGAAACAAAAAGTACTGCTACAGAAATACAATTAGACCTCACGCATTTACAAACAGGTCTCTATTTTGTAAAAACAGCAGATAGTACACAAAAACTGATATTAAAATGAAATTAAGGCTTTTCTTTTCTCTGATTATTTTAGGAATTATACTAAGTTGTAGTGATGACGATGAAAGCACAGCACCTATTGTAGTAGTCGCTCCTGATGACACTGAAGAAGAGGAAGAAAACCAAAATCCACCTGTCGCTGATGGCCGCCTAGTATGTGAAAACGGATTTGCAGGTGTTTTCCCTTGTGATGATTTTGATCTCATGGCACAAATTGATCTTTCTCAATTTGGCAACTCCTCAGGAGGCAATGATATCTGGGGGTGGACAGATCCAGTCACCAATACAGAATATGCACTTTTCGGACAGCGAGAAGGCACCTCTTTTATAGACATCTCAACACCTACAGAACCTAGAATTGTAGGATTCCTACCTTCAGAAACAAGTAGTTCACAATGGAGAGATATTAAAGTATATAATGAGTATGCATTTATTGTGAGTGAAGCCAGCGAACATGGAATGCAAGTATTTGACCTCTCGCTACTTCGAGATATAGCTTCAGGTGAAAATATAACATTTACACCCAGCGCTGTATACACAGAATTTGGAAATGCACATAATATTGTCATTAATGAGCAACAAGCTTTTGCTTATGTTGTAGGCACAAGCACCTTTAGCGGAGGGCCACATATTGTAGATATTAGCAACCCGTTAAATCCTACATTTGCAGGTGGCTTTTCTGGAGAAGGATATACACATGATGCACAAGTAGTAACCTATAATGGACCAGATGCAGACTATACAGGGAGAGAAATTTACATAGGAAGCAACGAAGATGAAGTCGTCATTATTGATGTTACTGATAAAACAAACATATTTCAAATAGCTGAAGTAAATTACCCTAACATAGGATACACACATCAAGGATGGCTCACAAAAGATCAAGACTATTTTATAGCAAACGACGAATTAGATGAAAGCAATGTAGGTTTTAATACACGTACGCTTTTATTTGATTTTACAGATCTAGACAACCCTACATTCTCGGGGACTTTTACTGGAGATTCGGCGGCAATAGATCATAATTTATATGTAAAAGGAAATGAAGTATTTTTGTCAAACTACACACGAGGCATTCGTGTAGCAGACATATCAGATATTGCTACTGGTAATTTGTTTGACACAGGTTCTTTTGACACCTTTCCATCAAATAACAACACTTCTTTTAATGGCGTATGGAGCATCTACCCTTATTTTGACAGCAATAATATTATCGTAAGTGATATTGATGGCGGGTTATTTATCCTTAGAAGAACTGGAACCTAAATTAAGAAGAAGAGAAATGAAAAAATTGCTTTTTACGCTTTCGCGAAATCGAACTTGTGAGATTCACGACCAAAGGGAGAACGAAGTGATAAAGCGTATACAGAACATATCAAAAAGGTATACACTTGCGCTTCTATTAGTTACTACAGCGCTCATAAGTTGTAGTGAAGATGAAGCTGTCTTACCAGCTCCAGATAGTACCGATACAGAAACAGACACACCTGATCCTGATACTGAAACCGTATCTATTACATTAGATTTTACACGTGTGTATGGAGGAAGTGAAGATGATACTTTTCACGATGTAACCGCCACTAACGATGGAGGATTTATAGCATTAGGATACTCTCAAAGCATAGATGGTGACATTGTAGATAATAGCAACCAAGTAAATATGTATTGGCTTGTAAAAACAGACAGTGAAGGAAACGTACAATGGTCAAAAACTTATGGAGGTACTGATGATGATCGTGGGGAAGAAGTAATACAAACTTCTGATGGCGGATATGCAATGGTAGGATATAGCAGAAGTAGTGATGGTGATGTAAGTACAAATGAAGGGTTTCAAGATCACTGGGTAGTAAAGTTAGATGCACAAGGAGAAATTCAGTGGGAAAAAAGTTACGGATTCCCGGGTTCTGATCAGGCTTTTTCTATTATACAAACCTCAGATGGAGGGTATTTTACATCAGGATTTTTAGATGTAACCGCTTCAGGAGGAGAAGGTAATGATCTTACAGAATCTGACGATGCAGATACAAGAGCTACCCTACATGGTGTTGGCGAGTTTTGGGGTCATAAACTAGATGCCAATGGTAATAAAGAATGGCGCCGCTACTTTGGAGGTACTAACAACGATAGAGCATACGCAACGGTACAAGCAGATGATGGAGGCATTCTCATGATAGGCGCTAGTGAAAGTAATGATTTTGATATCGCAAATCCTAAAGGGAGTTACGACTTCTGGGCAGTACGTTTAGATGCTTCAGGTACCTTAGTATGGGAACGTTCTTTTGGAGGATCAGAAATTGATATTGCTTATGCGGCCACAAAAACAGCTGATGGTAATTATATCATTGCTGGTGATACACGAAGTAATGATGGTGATGTCACTGAATTTAATGGTAATGCTGATGTCTGGATAATCAAAATAAATGATCAAGGTAGTTTACTTTGGGAAAAAACCTTAGGAGGCACCAACTTTGATTCTGCCAGAGCTGTAGTGGCTACAACCAATGGAATTGCTATTACAGGATCTTCACGAAGTAATGATATAGATGTCACTACCAATGGAGGTCAAAATGATATTTGGATTGCTTTATTAGATGATAATGGTAATTTACAAGACCAACGAGCTATCGGGGGAGATGGTATTGATTTTGGGCTAGGAATCGCATCCAACAATCAGGGAGATATCATCATTGCAGGTGAAACTCAAAGTAACACTGGAGAACTTACAAGTAGTAATGGATCTCTAGACGCAGTATTAATAAAAATAAACTAAGAAAATTGATATGAGAAAGTATATTGCACTTTTAGCAGGGGTTGCTATCCTGTTTACCGCATGTAATAATAATGATGAACCTGGAAATATAATATCAGATCCCGGAAGTCTTAATCTGGTATTTGAAAACACTGTAGATGGGACCCCTTTAGCGATGGCTCCTGTCACCTATACAAACAGCAGCAATGAAACCTATACTATAAATGAATTAAAGTATATCATTTCTAATATTACATTAATCAAAACAGATAATACGGAATATATATATCCCGTAGAAAACAGTTATTTCTTGATTAATGAAGACGGAAGTAAAACTGCTAATTTATCTGATATTCCAGCGGATACTTATAAAGGGATCAAATTTGGTTTTGGAGTAGATCCAACAAAATACCCTATCGAGTCTGGAACACTTAATTTTATTCCATTAGCTGAAGAAGCAGGCATGTTATGGACATGGTCTGCTGGATATAAGTTTTTAAAGTTTGAAGGTGATTTTACTGATGCTACAAATCCTGATGATGTAACTCCTTTCCTATATCACGTAGGAAGTCATGGTGCAAACCTTGACAATTACAAAGAAGTAACACTTACTCTGAACGAGTTTCAAATAAGCGGCGAAAATACGATGTCGAAAACCATTCAATTTGATGTAGCTAAAATCTTTGATAGTGTTCATACACTTTCTTTAGAAGAAAAAAATGAAATCATGGTTGATCCTGAAAATGCACCAAAAATTGCAGAAAACACAAGCACTGCTTTTAGTATCATTGAATAATGAAAATAGCATACTATTTTATATTGATCCTTTTTTGTTGGAGCTGTAGTTCAGACGCTAGTGATGGGGATGCAACAACTCCTACAGATGATGATGCTATGACGGTTACAAATCCGTTGTTGGATTTTACGGTGCCTTCTAATTTTCCTGATGCGACTTATAGTATTGCACAAAACCCTCCTACTGAAAAAGGGTTTGAATTAGGTAAAAAACTATTCTATGACGGGCAATTAGCTTCAGATGGTGTAGTTTCTTGCGGATTTTGTCATATTCAATCCTTTTCATTTACACATCATACCCATATTACAAGTCATGGCGTAGATGGGCAAATAGGGACACGTAATGCACAACCGTTACATAATCTAGCCTTTATGAATGAATTTACATGGGATGGCGCTGCTACATTTCTAGACACACAACCTATTATTCCTATCACGGCAGAAGTAGAAATGAATGAAACAGTATCTAATGTACTTTCAAAGTTAAGTGCAGATGATGACTACCCTACACTATTTGCAGAAGCTTTCGGATCTGAAGGTGTAAGTGCTGATAGAATGTTTAAAGCCTTATCACAATTTATGGTCATGATGGTAAGTGCTAATTCTAAATATGATAAATGGGAACGTGGCGAAGCTGTTACATTTACAGATCAAGAACATGCAGGTCGTGCGGTATTTAACACCAAATGTGCTTCTTGCCATGCAGGCACTTTACAGACAGATCAGTCGTATCGCAATAATGGTCTCCCTATAGATCCAGTGTATAATGATATAGGACGTGAGCGTGTTACTGGGTTATCAACTGATAATCGCAAATTTAAAGTACCTAGTTTACGTAATATAGAAATCACATTTCCATATATGCATGATGGTCGTTTAGGAACGCTGGAAGATGTACTTGATTTTTATACCGATGGCATGGTAGATAGTCCAACACTAGATGATCAATTTAGACGTCCTGACGGCACATTTGGACTTGATATTAGTCCAGAAGAAAAAGTACAATTAATCGCATTCTTAAAAACATTGACAGACAATGATTTTATAGAAGACAGACGTTTTGCTGAGTTTTAACTGCATACTGACAATCAATCATTTAATCATAAAATAAACCTAAGAAAATTTATAAGAGGTTTTAAAACTTAAGTAAAAAACAGTTTCCCAATAGCCACTATCAAAACCACAATAAGCACATAATAGGCTACTTGATCTGCCCATTTGCTCTTACTAGCAAATCGGGCAGTAAAATAACCTCCTATGGTTTGCCCTATTGCCATCACACCTCCTAGTTTCCAATCAATCAATCCCTGATAATGGAACAAAAATATGATCACCAAAGTATATAACGCAATCACAAATGATTTTAAGGCATTCCCTTCAATAATATTAAGACGCATCCCTAGCACCATAATAATCAAAAAGAATACGCCCATTCCCATTTGAATAAAT
Organism: uncultured Dokdonia sp.; assembly: GCF_947492815.1. GTDB lineage: Bacteria > Bacteroidota > Bacteroidia > Flavobacteriales > Flavobacteriaceae > Dokdonia. The sequence goes on along the minus strand of NZ_CANLOB010000002.1, from coordinate 147,922 downwards.
CCTCCATAAAAACCCAATGCAAGGAGCAACGGCCAATATATATACCATTTAGGTTGAAAATCGGCATCAGTTTTACGTAACCACCTTTTAGGTTTTACCAAGACTGCAATCAGCATAAATACCATCATAAATCGAAATACCGCTCTGAATTGCTCATTACTTACGTTAAGTGCTAGAATAGCACCAGCAATAGCTCCAATAAAAATGGGATATACGTATTTTTTTGTGTTCGACAGATTGAGTTTTCCATTTTTGTAAAACACCCATGAAGTAGCTGTACATTGTGTAAAGACTCCTATACGATTGGTTCCATTGGCCATATTAGGTGTAAGTCCAAGTACTTCTGTTAAGATCGTTAAGGTAATAGCACTTCCATTTCCCGCAAGCGTATTAATTCCACCAGCAAACATAGCTCCTATAATAGCTATTATGTACAATTGAATATCTGTCATCTAGGGTTTATGAGTTTATGAAAAAAAATCTGATCTTTCAATACAATCATTATAGTAATAACTTATATATCTTTTATAAAACTCCCTAACCTTATTTTCTAGGAACTCTTAAAAAGAAAATCATAACTTATATATTTTACTGACTCCTGACTAAAACCTTACTGCAACTCCACCATATCCATTAAAACCAGGTGCAGGTTCAAAAAAGCGTCCTCCAAAGGCATTGATACGTACGTTATCTGTATACTCCTGATCCAGTAGATTATTGATTCCAATATAAGGTTGTATGATTACATTTTTATATTTAAAATCATACCCGCTACGTAAGTTTATATTTTCATACCCTTGTGCTTCTGTTTCATTACTATCATTGGCATATTGCAATCCTACGATAGCTGTTTGGAGTCCTGCATAAAATCCTTTTTCAGAGCGATATTGTACGCTTATATTCCCTACGTGTTTTGGAACACCTGGCAATGCATTACCATCAAAAGTACCGTTAGGTGTTGTGAAATCGTCGTACGTAAAATCAGAGTAGGCATAGGCTGCTGATACTGTCCACGCTTTCGCGAAAGCGTATACCCCTTCAACCTCAACCCCATTACGTGCTGTTTTTCCAGCATTTCTAAAGAACGTACGATCTGGAAAGGCTTCCAATTCAAAAGGCACTAGGTCATCTCGGGTATCAATTCGGAAAAATGCTACTTGGTATCGAAACGAATTGGCAAACTGTCCTTTAAATCCAATCTCATAATTAGTGGCTTTCTGTGCTTCTAAATCTTCATTAAATCCTTGATCTCCATTTGGATCTGCTGAGAGTTCAGATAACGCAGGTGTTTCAAAACTTGTGGAAAAACTGGTGTAGACGCTATGCGCTTTCGCGAAAGCGTAATTTACCCCAACACTTGGGTTTACAGCATTTAATGTAATATCATCAGAGTCGTCACCATTGCCTAAAAAAGCATCATCTGCTGTGAGTTTATTATAATCAAAACGAATCCCTCCTGTAATATACCATTTATCAATTTCTAAATGATCTGTCACGTATATCCCTAGATTTGTAAAGCGTTCTTTCTGGTTTAGGGTTTGATCTCCTTGTGTTCCTTCCAGATTTCTAAAACGTTGTCTGTCGTCATTCTGATAGGCAAAATCATAACCTGCTTTTAAGGTATTCCGTCCTTTTGAATAGGTAATAGATGTTCCTTGTCCTAAGTAATCTCTTCCTAAATCTACAATACCGCCAAACTCAAAAGGGAGTTTTCCATCAAACTGTCTGTTATTATAAAACAAATAACTATCTACAGTTGTAAATTTATTTTTAGTCCACGTAGTACTGATCCCTATCTTAAATTGACGTATAGCCTCTCCAGTTTCAAAAAGGACATTTCTATCTCTGGCTTGTCTCCTATTTTCTTGAACAGCTTCCAAGGTTAAACTACCCGGATCGTCTGCTTCGGGAGAGTCGCTGTAATTAAGCAGTGCTCGTATAGTTAAACGATCACTAACATCAAATTTTGCTTTAAAATTGGTGTTTACTTGTTGGAAACCACTTTGGTCTCGGTAGCCATCAGAAGCCACATAATTTCCATGAAATATATAGGTTGCGTTTTCAGAATTGATACCGCCTGTTGCTTGAAAGTTCTGAAATCCATAAGAACCTACACTTCCTTTCCAATGAGAAAAAGGCTTTTCTACGTTATCTATAGTTTGGATATCAATGACACCTCCAGATGCATTTCCATATAAACTGGAACTGGGTCCTTTTAATACTTCGATGCGATCTATAATCCCTAATGTAAGATTATCTAATTGTCCTTGACCATCTGGTGTGGTTTCTGGAATTCCATCTACTATTAACTTGATACCACGTATTCCAAAAGCAGCTCTCGCACCAAAACCGCGTATAGAAATACGTAAATCTTGTGCAAAATTATTGGTGTTTTGTGCAAATAGACCAGGGCTTTGCTGTGTAAATTCTTGTAAAGAAAGCTGTTGTCTTGTGGCATCATCTCGCGTTGTTTGATATACAGACACAGCAGCAGGCAACTTTTGAAGCGTACTATTGATACGAGAAGATTGTAAAAAAACAGTATCTAATTTTTGGGACGGCACGGGATCAGTTTGACTATAACCAAGATGTATCATACATAGGAATAAACCAAGAGTGCTAAGTAAAATCTTTTTCAACGGATTGTTATTTTTTTGAAAAGTACGTCCTTGTGTAGAAACCTCAAAATAAAGTTAGAAAATTAAGGTATCTTTAAGAGACTAACTAACAACTCATGATACGATTCTTTAAGAAGCCTAAAAAGTGGACATTTACTCAACTAGCTAAAATTACCCCTGGAAAAACAGCTACAAAGGGAGCAACATATGCATTACTGACAGGGGCAATTTTTCTCTTTTTATGCTTTGCTATTTGGATTACTTCTGCATCTAAAGATCCATGGTTATTACTCCTCTTTATTAGTTTTATCATTTTATGCGTTCTTTCTGTTTGTATAAGTTTATGGGCGTTAAAAAAATTCAACAACATTCCCAAAGGATATAAACGGGCTTTATTAATTTCTATTCCGTTACTTCTTTTTGCATTGGCTTTTGAAGGTATTTATGTAATCGCAGCTATTCTTATTTTATCATTATTAGGCGCTGCTATTGCTGTCTTTTCAAAAGGGACATTTAAAAAATTGACGCCTCTTAAAAAGGGAATTACCTTATTAGGACTCGGCATTAGTTTAGGAGGGCTTATAGGAACTATTATAGGATACTTACCAGTAGGATTTGATGCCAAACCCATAGTTAATGCTGCTTCCCAGAATAGTTCAGAGATACAAAATATACAAGCGGCATCTCCTGCAGAAAAAGGAACTTATAACGTAAAAACACTTACGTATGGAAGTGGTACAGATACACATAGGCCTGAATTTGCCGAAGCAGTTACAATAAAGACAACTTCTGTAAATGGAGTTCCTTTTCTAGATAATTGGAAGGGATTTGCTGGTTGGTATAGAGAAAAGTTTTGGGGTTTTGACGCTAAAGCATTACCAGTAAATGGGTATGCATGGTATCCCGAAGGAGAAGGTCCTTTTCCATTAGTACTTACTGTACATGGTAATCACCCAATGCAAGATTTTTCAGATGTTGGATATGAATATTTGGGAGAACTACTTGCCTCACGCGGAATCATTTTTGTCTCAGTAGATGAAAATTTTCTAAATAGTTCTTTTACTGATGTTACTGGAGGTCTAGAAGAAGAAAATGATGCTCGTGGCTGGATGCTCCTAGAGCACTTACGAGTATGGCATGAATGGAATAAAGATAAAAGCAGTCAGTTTTACAATAAAGTAGACACTACAAAACTGGGACTTATTGGTCATTCTCGTGGAGGTGAAGCTGTGGGACATGCGGCTTTGCTTAACAAGATGCCGTATTACTATGATGACGCTACCATTTCATTAAACTACAATTATGATATTCAATCCATTATTGCTATTGCTCCTGTAGATGGGCAATATCAACCTGGAGATACACGTACCTCGTTAGAAGACATTAATTACCTTGTTTTACATGGATCTCATGACAGTGATGTCGATTCTTTTTCAGGATCTAAACAATACGAGCGTATCACTTTTTCTGATAGTACTGATTATTTTAAATCAGGAATATATATTCAAGGAGCCAATCATGGACAATTCAATACTAGTTGGGGAGATAATGACACTGGGGCATTTACACGATTTCTAAACAACAAACCATTATTATCTGGAGAAGATCAACGAAAAATAGCAAGTGTATATATAAGTGCTTTTTTAGAGACCACTCTTAAAAATAATAGTACGTATCGTCCTTTATTTAAAGATTCTCGAAAAGGAAAAGACTGGCTACCTAAAACTATTTACCTGAATCAATATAAAGATGCTAGTTTTCAGGCATTGGCTTCATTTGATGAAGATTTCAATGTAAACACAGCAACAAACGATCGTATTACACTTACTTCAGAACATTTATCTGTTTGGAGAGAACAGGAAATCAAACTGAAATGGAGTAAAAAAGGAAGTCGTGCTGCCCATATAGGCTGGCATTATAAGGATATAGAAAAGGGAGAACCTATTCCTGACTCTATCCGAGCCACCTATTCTATACATATAGCGGATACATTAAAAACGATAGATAGTACAAGTGTGTTTACTTTTTCAATGGCAGCATCTACAGAAGATTCAAATCCAAAATCTAGCGGTAAATGGGTAAATTCAGATACGAATCAAGATGATAATGCAGAAGAAGAAGAAGAAGAAGAAGAAGAAGAAGAAGAAGAAGAAGAAGAAGAAACTTCTGAAAGTGACGAAAGTGATTCTAAAGAAGAAGATGCTCCTAAAGACCCTATTGATTTTTCTATACAAATCACAGATAGTACTGGAGAGGTCATTGTTTTTCCTTTAAGTCATTTTTCTTCCCTACAACGTGAATTAAAAGTTCGGTTATGGAAATCTCAATTTATCACAAATGATGATCAATCTGAGACCGTATTTCAAACATTTTCATATCCGCTTGAAGACATTCAATTACGAAACATTTCTTTTGATATTACTTCCATTCAAAGGATTGATTTTGTTTTTGACAAAACTACAGAGGGAGTTATTATTATAGATGACATTGGTTTTATGAACTACTAGTTTGATGCTTCTATTATACGCTTTCGCGAAAGCGTATACATCTTCAAATTTGAGATAATTTATGACACATATGAAGTCTATATAACACAACATTACTTTTAACAAAATTAAAAGCTACAACTAACTGAAAATTAGTATTTTTAATCTAAACATCAATCATCATGAAATTAATTTACTTCATATTTTTATTAGTATTCCCTTTTTCGCTTCTTGCTCAAGAAGATTTAAACCGCACTTGGTTTTTAACAGAGCTTACCGTAGATGGAAATGCTATAAATATCCCTAATGAAGAAGGTCAAGATGGATATCCTACATTATCTATTTTAATAAATGACGCAGAAGGTCAAGTAGAAGGCATTGGTATTTGCAATAGTTTTCTATCCTCCATGCCAATTTCTACTACAGAAACCATGATTACATTAGACATTTCTCATACGCTTGTTTTTTGTGAAACACAAGAAGAAATTGATTTTGAATTTGCTTATTTTAATTTTTTAGGAACGCCCGAATCTCAAGATTTTAATTATAGTATTGCACAACAAGGAGACTTTAGCATAGAGTTAGTGATTACAAAATCCAATGGAGATACCGCTGTCTATAGTTCTACAAATCCTAATATTCCTGAAAATCTCACACAAGAACCTTGGTATTTAGATTATTTTGAAATAGATGGAGTCGCCCAAAACTATCCAACTCAACAAGACGGACAACTTAATGATTATTCTATTAGTTATTTTGAAACAGGAGCCGAATTAAACCAAGGATACATATGTTTTTATGGCGGAGGCGGCACTTATTCAGCATTTAATTATTTTGGAACACAAACAATCTCTATAAGTTATCTTGCTCAACTTGCCATGGATTGCGGTGTAGAAATTTTAAATAATTATGATGGAGCATTTACAACGCAATTAGAAGGTAAAACACACACCTATGAAATCATAGAAGAAGGGCAAGGAAGACGCCTTATTCTTACGGACACTAATGGAGATCGCATTTTTTACACCAATGCCTTTTTAGGTACAGAAGAATTTACTCAAGTTGCTGTTGAATTATTTCCTAATCCTTCATCAGACAAACTCACCATTACTGGAGAAGAGATAGATCGCATACAATCCTATCAAATAATAGATATTCAAGGAAGGGTTGTCTCTAAAAATACATTTACTATCACTATTGATGTAGAAAGCCTTGCTACAGGTATGTACTTTTTAAAATTACAAGGAATACAAACAGAAACTACACATCGTTTTATAAAAAAATAAAGCTTTAAAAAATGCATAATATCTTGTAAAGCAGATTTACTACTCGCTTTTTAGTTTTTTCAATTACTTATCTATAGAAAAACCCTATCTCAGTATATGTTAGAATAATGTTAGGTTCTATTGAAAAAAGCTACTTATGGCGTATATTTGCATATTATTTAAAATCTTATGATTAAAGTAACAACAGAAGCAAAAACAAGAATCGCGAGTCTTATGCAAGACGACGGGTATGACATTGCTACAGACTATGTAAGAGTAGGTGTAAAGAGCGGTGGATGCTCAGGTTTATCATATGATTTGAAATTTGACAAATCACAGGCAGACGAGGATAAAGTTTTTGAAGATAATGATGTACGCTTAATTGTAGACAAGCGTAGTTTTTTATATCTCATTGGCACTACACTAGAATATAGTGGAGGTCTTAATGGAAAAGGGTTTGTATTTAACAATCCAAATGCACAGCGTACCTGTGGATGCGGAGAAAGTTTTTCATTATAATAAAACTAATGGGCCAACGGGAGAATGAAACAGTTTAGAGATAAACGCACCACCTTTTTGTTCTCCTAAAGCCCTATTAAGTGTATTATTAAACGTACATAGATTGATTATAAAAATCAATCATAGCAAAAAAAAAATGGCATATACTGAAGACGATTTAAGGGAAGAGCTTAAAACTAAAGAATACGAATACGGTTTTTATACCGATATTGATTCTGAAACATTTCCTGTAGGGCTTAACGAAGATATTGTGATAGCCATCTCAAAGAAAAAAGAAGAACCAGAATGGATGACAAAGTGGCGCCTTGAAGCTTTTCGCCATTGGTCAAAAATGGAAGAACCAGAATGGGCAAATGTTAATTATGACAAGCCAGATTTTCAGGCAATTTCTTATTATTCTGCTCCCAACTCAAAGCCTAAGTATGATAGCTTAGATGAAGTTGACCCTGAATTACTGGAAACTTTTAAAAAATTAGGTATTTCTATTGATGAGCAAAAGAAACTTGCTAATGTAGCGATGGATGTCGTTGTAGATTCTGTTTCTGTAGCAACTACTTTTAAAGACACCCTTGCAAAAAAAGGGATTATTTTTATGAGTATTTCTGAAGCGATCAAAGAACATCCAGAACTTGTAAAAAAATATATCGGAACTGTTGTACCACAAAAAGACAACTTTTATGCTGCACTAAATAGTGCCGTATTCTCAGATGGATCTTTTTGTTACATTCCAAAAGGGGTTCGCTGTCCTATGGAGCTTTCTACTTATTTTAGAATTAACCAAGCAGGAACAGGCCAATTTGAACGTACACTTGTTATTGCTGATGAAGGTAGTTATGTAAGTTACCTAGAAGGATGTACAGCTCCTAGTCGTGATGAAAATCAACTGCATGCCGCAGTTGTTGAATTAATTGCTCTTGACGATGCTGAAATTAAATATTCTACAGTGCAAAACTGGTATCCTGGAAACAGTGAAGGAAAAGGAGGAGTATTTAACTTTGTAACAAAACGTGGTATTTGCGAGAAGAATGCAAAAATATCTTGGACACAAGTAGAAACAGGAAGTGCAGTTACTTGGAAATATCCTAGCTGTGTACTTAAGGGAGATAATTCTATTGGAGAGTTTTACTCTATAGCTGTCACTAATAATTACCAACAAGCAGATACAGGAACAAAAATGATACACTTAGGAAAAAACACTAAGAGTACTATTATTTCTAAAGGAATTTCTGCTGGAAAATCACAAAATTCTTATCGTGGTTTAGTAAAAATAAATGCAAATGCAGACAATGCCCGTAACTTTTCACAATGTGATAGTTTATTAATGGGTAATGCATGTGGAGCACATACATTCCCATATATAGAGGCAAAAAACAAATCTGCACAAATTGAGCATGAGGCGACGACCAGTAAAATTGGAGAAGATCAAATCTTTTACTGTAACCAACGCGGAATCGATACCGAGAAAGCAATAGCACTTATTGTAAATGGTTTTAGTAAAGAGGTTCTTAATAAACTTCCTATGGAATTTGCTGTAGAGGCACAAAAATTACTAGAAATTAGTTTAGAGGGAAGTGTAGGATAATCAATATCTATAAGCATCTGGTAAAATCATGAAAAAGATTATCACATTAGTAGCTATTGCAATTATTATGATTGCTTGTAAGGAATCTTCTACAGAAAACACACCTGTTCAAGAAGAGATTAAAACTCCTGCTAAACCCGCTGTTGCATTATATACATTTGACGGAGGTTCTGTAGGTGCAAATAATTTAAATGTATTTGCTCAAGGAGACACTTACAAAGGAGAATCTAAACAATTAGTTGATGCTTTTTATGTGGTAAAACATCCTAAAGGTGTTTTATTATGGGATACTGGATTACCTGAAGGTTTTGTGGGTCAAGAACCTTACACAACTCCTGATGGAGCTTTTACCGTTTCTCGCAAAGATTCTATCTTAAATCAACTAGCTACCATCGGAATCAAAAAAGAAGATGTAGATTATATTGCGTTTTCTCATATTCACTTTGATCATACAGGTGCTGCCAATCACTTTGCAGCATCAAAATGGCTCGTACAAAAACCTGAATTTAATTTTGCAATAAGTGAAGACATCAAAGGAAATGGTTTTTATGTTACTGACACCTTTAAAGAACTTACGAATGTAATTGGACTTTCTGGAGACCACGATGTATTTGGAGACGGTAGTGTTATTATAAAGTCAATGCCTGGTCACACACCTGGACATCAAGTACTTTTTATTGATTTACCAGAAAATGGACCCACATTACTTTCTGGAGACATGTATCATTTTCAAGAAAACAGGGATGGAAAGATCATTCCAGCATTCAATCACGACCTTGAGCAAAGTAAAACTGCGATAGCTGATTTTGAAGCTTTCGCGAAAGCAAAAAATGCTAAAGTATATATACAACACGAGCCTGCAGACTTTGCTAAAATGCCTGTAGCTCCTAAAGCACTTAACTAATAAGCCTTATGAAAAAAATTGTCATTTTATTGGTTCTAACAGTAAGTATTATAAGCTGTAAAAACGAAACTAAATCTGAAGAAGTTCCTACAGAGACAAACGTAGCTACTGATAGCAAAAGTAATGATGGATTAAAAACCATAGAAGGAGAATTTCTATTTGTAGAAGGAGCTGGTGTTATTATGGGTAAGAATTTTATTTATGGAGTGTCTATAGATGAAATGACAGAAACACTCATCAAACAAGTTTCATCACAACAAAGAGACAAATTTGATATGGTCCCTGTGATTATAAAAGGAGAAATCAATCCTAAACCTGAAGGCAGTGATGTTTGGGATGAGATTGTAACGATTAAAGAAATTATTAAAGTTCTTCCTCCAAAAGGAGAAGAGCCTATAAAAATAGAAACAGGAAAATAAACAGCCTGCAACAAAAAGTAATAAAAAGCACTATGTTAACAGTAAAAAACCTGCACGCAGGTATAGAAGAAAAAGATATCCTTAAAGGAATCAATCTTGAGATTAAAGCTGGAGAAGTACATGCCATAATGGGACCTAATGGTTCTGGTAAAAGTACACTATCATCTGTGATAGCTGGAAAAGAAGAATATGAAGTTACTGATGGTGATATCTTTCTTAATAAAGAATCTATTTTAGAAATGGATCCGGAAGAACGTGCACATGAAGGTGTGTTTTTATCTTTTCAGTATCCCGTTGAAATCCCTGGGGTAACCGTTACAAACTTTATTAAAACGGCTATCAATCAAACTCGTAAAGCAAAAGGACTAGAAGACATGCCTGCTAGCGAAATGCTTAAAATGATACGTGAAAAGTCAGAGCTTCTTGAAATAGATCGCAAGTTTTTATCTAGATCTCTTAATGTTGGGTTTTCTGGAGGAGAAAAGAAACGTAATGAGATTTTCCAAATGGCAATGCTTGAGCCTAAATTAGCGATACTTGATGAAACTGATTCTGGTCTTGATATCGATGCGTTACGTATTGTAGCTAATGGTGTAAACAAGTTACGTAGTGAAGACAATGCTGTTCTAGTAATTACACATTACCAAAGACTTTTAGATTATATCGTACCAGACGTAGTACACGTACTTATGGATGGTAAAATTGTAAAAACAGGAGGAAAAGAACTTGCTCACGAGCTTGAAGAAAAAGGATACGATTGGCTTAAAGAAGAAGTTAACGTATAAATAAGTTATAAGTTAAAAGCGTAGGTTTAAAGTATTATAAAATTTTAGACTCACGACTCATAACTCACAACCAAAAAATATGAGTTTAAAAGATAAATTAGTAAGTTCACACATCGTTTTTCAAGACAGTCTTGATCCAGATTCTCCTATATACGACATACGTGGCAATGCTATAAAAACATTTGAAGCAGAAGGCTTTCCTACTAAAAAGGACGAGGCTTGGAAATATACATCACTTAATAGCATTTTAAAGAAAGACTACAATATCTTTCCTACTAAAAAATCTTCATTAGATTTTAAAGATGTAGAACGTTATTTCATTAATGATATAGATACATACAATATCATTTTTGTAGATGGTGTTTTTAATGCACACTTATCATCAACTACACATGATGGCATTGATGTATGCACTATGAATTCTGCCTTAACAAAATCTAAGTATCAACAAGTCATTGACGTATACTTTAATAAGATTGCAAAAGAAGAAAGTTTAACTTCGCTAAACACTGCATACGCAAGAGATGGTGCTTACATCTACATTCCTAAAGGAAAAGTAGCAGACAAGCCTATTCAGATTATTCATTTTGCAACAGGATCACAAGAAGCAGCACTTCTGCAACCACGTAACCTTATTGTTGCCGAAGAGAATTCAGAAGTACAGATTATAGAACGTCATCAGAGTCTATCAGATAGTCCTACATTTACAAACTCTGTTACTGAAGTATATGCCGCAAAACGTGCAATTGTAGATTATTATAAAATCCAAAATGACAAGTTAGATGCGTCTCTTGTAGATACTACAGAAATAGAACAACATGGAGAAAGCATTGTCTCTGTACACACCTTTTCACTAGGAGGAAATATTACGCGTAATAATCTTAATTACTATCAAAAAGGAGAACGTATAGATTCTATCCTAAAAGGAGTAACACTCATAGAAGGAAAACAACACGTAGATCATAATACATTGGTTCATCATATAGAGCCAAATTGTGAATCACACCAAGACTACAAAGGTATCTTTGCAGAGAGTGCAACAGGTGTTTTTAATGGAAAGGTCGTTGTAGAAAAAGAAGCACAAAAAACAAACGCTTATCAATCTAACAATAATATCCTGATAGATGATAAGGCAACCATCAATTCAAAACCTCAATTAGAGATTTTTGCAGATGACGTACGTTGTTCACATGGTTGTACTATTGGACAACTAGATGAAAGCGCTTTATTCTATTTACAATCTAGAGGAATTGCAAAGAAAGAGGCAAGAGCATTATTAATGTATGCATTTGCAAACACGGTATTATCCAGTGTGAAAATACCGCAATTAAAACAGCGTATCACTAAGCTTATTGCCAAGAAAATCGGCGTAAGCATAGGGTTTGAGATATAAAATAAATTATAATCATATATCAAAAATACCCGCCCTAAAAGCGGGTATTTTGATACTAAGAAGGCTCTACTAAAATGGCAGCAACAACATCACATACCACTTTTGACGTACAAAACATCCGAAAAGATTTTCCAATACTTTCCAGAAAAGTAAATGGACAACCTTTAATCTATTTTGATAATGCTGCTACTTCTCAAACACCACAAGCAGTGATTGATGCTATTGTAGATTATTATTCAAACTACAATGCAAATATTCATAGAGGCGTGCATGCACTTTCTCAAGAAGCCACAGATGCTTATGAAGAAGCACGCATTAAGATTCAAAAACATTTTAATGCGGCAAAGTCACATGAGGTGATACTCACTGCCGGAACAACACATGCCATTAACTTAATTGCAAATGGATACAGTGCCCTGTTACAAAAGGGAGACGAGATATTGGTATCGGCATTAGAACATCATAGTAATATCGTGCCTTGGCAAATGCTTTGTGAGCGTACAGGCGCTATTTTAAAGGTCATTCCTATGACGCAAAGTGGGGAGTTAGATATGGACGCTTTCGCGAAAGCGATCTCAAACAAACTGAAACTTGTATTTGTAAATCACGTATCAAACGCATTGGGAACTATAAACCCTATAGAACATATTATCGCTGAAGCACATAAAGTAGGCGCTGCTGTAGTGATAGATGGCGCACAAGCAACACCACATATCAAACCAGATGTACAAGCACTCGACGCCGATTTTTATGTAGCCAGTGCTCATAAAATATGTGGTCCAACGGGAGTAGGTATTTTATACGGAAAAGAAGCGTTATTAGAAAAACTTCCGCCATACCAAGGTGGTGGTGAGATGATAGATCAAGTAACCTTTGAAAAAACCACATATGCAGGACTACCTCATAAATTTGAAGCAGGAACACCAAATATTTGTGGTGGTATTGCAACGGGGGTTGGACTCGATTACATGAATGCGATAGGGTTTGATGTGATTGCAAATTATGAAGAAGAATTACTTCAATATGCTACTCAAAAATTACTTCAAATTGAAGAGCTTAAAATCTATGGAGAGTCTTCCAAAAAAACTGCTGTAATTTCTTTTAATGTAGGAGCTATCCATCCCTATGACATCGGTACGATCTTAGACAAATTAGGTATTGCTGTACGTACAGGACACCACTGCGCACAACCTATCATGGATTTTTATCAAATTCCTGGTACCGTAAGAGCATCCTTTTCGTTCTATAATACAAAAGAGGAAATAGACACGTTTGTAAAGGGCGTTGAGCGTGCTGTGATGATGCTCTCATAAAGAATCGCTTACTATGATTACTATTTCTGATCAATTAGTATTACAACCTATCACGGCAGAAGATCAACCTAAGTTGTTTGAACTCATGAAGCGTATCTATCCGCCAGCCTATAAACATTTCTGGCAGGATCAAGGGAATTGGTACATCAATAATTTATATACTCTTGAAAACCTTAAAAAAGAGCTTCAAGAAAAAGGATCGTATTATTACTTTATACGCTCCTGCCTGCCGGCGAGGCAGGTTCGCGAAAGCGTACAAAACAAGTATACTACAATAGGTATATTTAAAATTATAGAAAATTGCATCTATCCCGAACAACCCGAAATGCTTAGTTTTAAAGTACACCGCATTTATTTGGACACATCCATACAAGGCAAAGGCTTTGGAAAACAGCTTATGCAATATGCGCAAACGCGTGCTAAGGAGACGGGGCATCAACTCATATGGCTAGATGCCATGGACCAACACCCACAGGCAATGTCATTTTACAATAGATTAGGATATGTAAAAGGAAACTTACAAAGTTTAGACTTTGAATTGCTATATCCAATCTATCGTCCTATGTGGTATCTATACAAACATCTATAATTTCTATACCGTCACGATGACAGTTGGCTATTTGGGCATTATCTTTGCCTAACTAGTATACAATGATGTTACGATTATATATAGTATTAATTTCCTTGAGCATGACATACTCATGTACTACAACTCAAGAAGTAAGCACTCAGGAGACGCCTGCTCCTTTTGTAGGCACCTTTATAGTCAATAGCTTGTATGGCCAAGCGGTTGAAGGAAATGATTTAAATATTAAAATTAATGATCGAACTTCAAAAATTTCAGGATTTGCGGGGTGTAACACCTATAGCCTTGGATATACAGAAAATAAAAACACTGTGACCTTTTCTCATATAATAAGTACAAGGGTTCTTTGCGAGGAAGGAGTAATGGAAAAAGAAAGACAGTTTTTAAATATCTTTACGACTACAAAAGAATTTAGCATCCAAAAAGACACCTTGGTGTTATATGATAATGGAAAAGAAATTTTAAAAGCAACACGCTTTATATTTTAATTATGGCAACAATACAAGAAATACAAGAAGAGATCATTGACGAGTTTTCTATGTTTGACGACTGGATGCAACGTTATGAATATATGATAGACTTAGGAAAATCATTACCTCTGATTAGCGAACAATACAAAACAGACGATTATATTATTAAAGGGTGTCAAAGTAAAGTGTGGGTACATGCCGACATGAAAGAAGGTGCTATTGAATTTACTGCAGATAGTGATGCCATTATTACTAAAGGGATTATCGCTATTTTAATCAGAGCTTTCTCAGGACAATCACCACAAAATATTATAGATGCAGATACTGCGTTTATAGATGAAATAGGTCTTAAAGAACATTTATCACCAACAAGAGCAAATGGTCTTGTAAGTATGATTAAACAATTAAAGTTATATGCAATTGCATATCAAACGCAATTGAATTAACGTTATAAACAAAAACAAAATCCTTGATAACTTGGGTGAAATTCCCATTTTAAACTAATAATCATGAGATTTCCACCTATGTGGAAATGACACTAATAATTACGAAGATGCGATGAGATTATCACCTTCGTGAGAATAAAACAAATTATGAGCGACACAACAATAAACACAGAAGAGTTAGGCGAAAAAATAGTTCGTGTTATCAAAACAATATACGATCCAGAAATCCCAGTAGATATTTACGAACTTGGGTTGATTTACGACGTATTTGTAAATGAAGATTATGACACAAAGGTTTTAATGACATTAACCACTCCGAACTGTCCTGTCGCAGAAACACTTCCATTAGAAGTAGAAGAAAAAATAAAGTCTATTAAAGGAGTAAATGATTGCGAAGTCGAAATTACCTTTGACCCTCCTTGGTCTCAAGAACTGATGAGCGAAGAAGCAAAATTAGAGCTTGGTATGTTGTAAAATAGCAATAAATAATTTACTGTAAACCAAGGAGTTTTGGTAGTTGTTCACTACTATAAATGAGCTTACATTTAAAAAATAGCACCTCATGGATGAAATTGTAAATAGAGTAGCCAATAGTAAACTGATCACGTTTGATCTTGAAGATTTGTATGCATCAGGAGCGCGCATAACCATAGATATTTCTCAATGGCTAGAAGAAGGCTTCATATTAAGAGAAAAACGCTTTCGCGAAAGCGTATCCAACCATGACTGGACACAATATCAAGATGCCTATGTAGTATTACATTGTAGTACAGATGCTATTATTCCTGCTTGGGCACACATGCTTGTTGCTACACAATTACAGGGCATTGCAAAAAAAACAATTACAGGATCATTAGAAACGCTAGAAACAATTCTATACACAGAAGCTATCTCAACATTAGATACAACACCTTACCAAGATAGTCCCGTGATTGTAAAAGGATGTGCTAACAAACCCGTTCCTAAAAATGCGTATTTATTGCTTATAGAAAAATTACAACCTGTTACCAAAAGTTTACTCTTTGGAGAAGCCTGCTCTTCGGTGCCCTTATACAAGAAAAAGAAATAACTCCATTTGATTTTTTTAGCATTTACACTACTTTAGCGCGCTTATTCAATCTCACTAATAATGCGTTTTTACATTCTAACTCTAACATGCCTGTTATCATTTTCTCTTTTTGCTCAAGACAAGTCAAAAGAAAAGAAAACTAAAAAAGATTCTATTGAAACGGGTTGGAAAAGCAAGGGTATGCTTGAACTCTTATTTAACCAAAGTGCTTTTAATGATGAATGGCAAGGCGGAGGGACTTCAAATATAGCTGGCAACTTTAATTTAAGCCAAGATCTTAATTATAAAACTAAAAAAATAAGCTGGGACACAAAACTAATAATCAACTTAGGATTAGCCATTGCAAGAGACCAAGAATTTGTGCGAAAAACTACAGATCGATTTGAGATAAATAGTATTTTTGGAAGTAAAATACCAGAAACAAAATGGT
The DNA here is from genome assembly GCF_947492815.1 of uncultured Dokdonia sp. Classification (GTDB taxonomy): domain Bacteria; phylum Bacteroidota; class Bacteroidia; order Flavobacteriales; family Flavobacteriaceae; genus Dokdonia. Next base: position 131,637 of record NZ_CANLOB010000002.1, on the reverse strand, counting down.
ACTATTCTGGGATTATCAACTTTAGAACACAGCTTCTCGCAGGTTTTGAGTTTTTTAACAAGGATATCCTTAATGAACAAGGAGAAATTACAGAAATTGCACAAGACAGAAGAAAAATAACAGATGCCTTTTCTCCTGCTTACTTACAAATAGGCCCTGGAATCTTATGGAAAGAAAGTGATGATTTCAAAATCAATATAGCGCCTGCAACTGCTCGATTTATTTTTGTAAGCCCTCGTTTTACTAGCGTAGATGAAAATGATCCTGAAGCTCTAGAAAATTATGTTCCATTTTTTGGAGTAGAAGCAAACAGAACAACACGTTTTGAACTAGGTGCTTCTTTAAGTGCTTATTACAAGGAAGAACTCATTGACAATATTATATTTGAAAACACATTAAATCTATATTCTGATTATTTAGAAAACACAAAAAATGTAGATTTAGACTACACTCTTAATATTGCGATGACAGTAAATAAACATATCACCACCAATGTGGCACTACAACTTATTTATGATGAAAATGCTATAAGCGGACTTCAAGTACGAGAAGTTCTAGGGGTAGGGCTTAAGTATTCTTTCTTTGATTGGAAATCATAATCCGATTTGTACAAATAGTGAAAATAATAAAATATCGACCTCCAAATCGACAAAACATTATTTTTAAACGTCGTACTACACAAAAAATAAGCTTATCATTAATTAAAATTAATTTTTGATCAGAAAGTCTATCTTTGTATTAGAAATTACAAATCAATTATATTATGAAAAAAATCGTTGTATTAGCGACAGCCATGCTACTGACTATCAACTTATCTGCACAAACAGAAGAAGAGTTAAAAGAGCAGCAAGCACCTAAAAAGGCAGAGATAGCAAAATTACAAGGAGAAGTAGATGCATTACAAGCTCAAATAGACGCATTGCCAGGATGGAAAAAAGGAGCTTTTGGAACGATAGGAGGAAGTATTTCTCAATTTAGTGATTGGTTTTCTCAAGGAACTCCTAATGTATCTTCTGGAAACATAGCATTTACTGTAAATGGATATGCAAATCTTAAAGAAGAAAAATTCTTCTGGCGTAATGCTGCAAATATCAATTTAGGATGGGTAAAGTTTGACGATAAAGATAACCCTGATGATGATGATAGCTTTAGAGCAGGAACAGATGTATTTAACATCTCTTCTTTATATGGTAGAAATGTTGCAAAAAACTTTGCAATTTCAGGACTTGCCGAATATAGAACAACTATTCTAGACAACTTCAATGATCCTGGATATTTAGATCTTGGGGTTGGAGGTACATGGACACCTATTCCAAATTTAGTAGTAGTAGTACACCCATTAAACTACAACTTTGTATTTAGTAGTGGAGACACTGTTTTTGAATCTTCTTTAGGAGCAAAAATTTTAGTAGACTATACGCGTAAAATAGGAGCAATTAATTTCAAGTCTAACCTTTCTGCATTCCAAAGTTATGAATCTAGTGATTTATCAAACTGGACATGGACCAACTCTTTTGGATATACATTATGGAAAAAGATTGGTGTTGGATTTGATTTTGGTTTAAGAGGTAATAGACAAGAAACTATAAACTTTGTAAATAATCAATTACTTGCTGCAATGCCTATGGCTACACCTTTTGAATTAGGTGATGATAGTGTAGATGATGAAATCCAAAGCTATTGGACATTTGGACTAAGCTACGCTTTCTAATAAAAAATTAATTCGAAAAATAAGAACCCACTCGTTTTGAGTGGGTTTTTTTATGCTTTCGCAAACCTGCCTCACTGGCAGGAGCGTACCAAGAAAATTTAATCAGGATAATACCAAAAGGGAATCCTAGCAACATCCCTTGTTACAATAGAATCTCTTCTCAGTGCTTTTCTAGTAATATATAATGTATGCATTCCGCGAGTAAGATCTTTTAAATCTAAAACCGTCTCATACCCTCTTTGATTCTTAAGATTATGTGACATAATATAACTAGCAGGTATAATTGTATCATCCAATTTAATTGTAATCACTCCTTCTAGCAAACTTATATAGTTCTTAAACTTAGGGTATGCAGTACTATCATTTTCAATATTAAATTGCAAATTAATTCCTCCTAATTCATAGCCTCGCTTATCTTTTTCAGGTACTAATGTGCTATCTATTTTATAAATAACATCCTCTATAGCAATCCTATGTTTTATAAAAACTGGCAATGCAGATTCCCTTATAATCTTAGAAGGAATAGCAGCCGATTTCACAAAAGCACTTGCTTTATCTGCTATTTCATCATCATAATTTAAAACACGAGCATACTCTGATCTATTATTCCAACGATCTATATGAAAATTTGACTCTCTTATATTTACAGAAAACAACAAAAGACCTCCAATAAAAACAGGAATCAATACTGCCAAAATACGCTTTCCAAGTTTATTATCTAATAAGTTATAAAGTAAAGGCCTATATAAAAACGAAAAGGTCACTCTACTCATTAGTCTATAAATCGGGAAATAGATTAAAGCCAACCATTTTTTCTTTTTCAAAAACCCTTGCGTAAAAAAATCAACCGCTGTCATAAGGATAGCGATAATCATAAATACAACTATAATAGAACCTATCACCTCACCTACTGCACTAGCTCCAAACACATAATCAATAATTCCTACTACGGCAGCAAAAAAACCAATGGTAATAAAAAAGGAGAGAAAGAAAAAGACTAATAAAAAGGATAATGCAAATATGAGACTACAGTAATCTTCTAGTTTTGCAATGTATTTATCAAAAGACCCAATACGCTTTTGGAGATATTTTTTAAATTTATCTGTATAATTCAACACATCATAATCTATATCTCCTGAAAAATAACGCAACCCTACAGCACCAATCCAAAGTCCTCTTAAAATCACATGAATAATCAAACAAATAGTCAGAGACAAAAGGCATATAATAATTGCAGCAAATCCAATTCCTGCAATAGCACTAAGCGTATTATCATCCATTGATTTTGCACCAACAGAATTGGTGATCTTAATAATAGGTTCAAAAGCTTGAATCAATCCCAAAATAGCAACTCCAGAAATAATGAGTTCCAATTGCCAACTTTCTTGCTGTAAAATGTCAAGCCATTTTTTAAACTTAGAATCTTCGTGTTTAGGAAGCATATGTGAGATGGTTAGTTACACAATAATAAGTAAAGATTTTTAAAAAATTGTTACAAAAAAATGCAAGTCTAATAGACTTGCATTTTTTTATCTTAGTATGAGATACTTATCATATCCCTTCTTCATATTCTGGATACAGAAAACTATTATAAGGAAAACGCGTCACATGAATCTCACGCACACGTTCATACACTTTCTTCCTAAATACTTCAAAATTATCTTTATTTAATGCAGATATAAAAATAGAATCTCCATTAGTACGCGCCATCCAAGTTTGCTTCCACTCATCTAATGAGTAATGCGCCATCGTACGCTCTATCATCAAATCTTCTTCATCATAAGCTTCAGGTTGATACGCATCTATTTTATTAAACACCATAAGCACTGGCTTGTCAGCACTTTTGATTTCATCTAAAATCTGATTTACAGAAGCAATATGATCTTCAAACTGAGGATGAGAGATATCTACCACATGCAATAACAAATCGGCTTCTCGCACTTCATCTAGTGTACTCTTAAAAGAATCTACCAACTGCGTAGGCAACTTACGTATAAACCCTACTGTATCAGAAAGCAAGAAAGGTAAATTTCCAATCACTACTTTACGCACTGTAGTATCTAACGTAGCAAAGAGTTTATTTTCTGCAAACACTTCACTTTTACTCAAAGTATTCATGAGTGTAGACTTTCCTACATTGGTATATCCTACTAAAGCTACACGTACTAGTGCTCCACGATTACCACGTTGCGTAGCCATTTGTTTATCTATAGTTAGTATTTTCTTTTTAAGCAACGAAATACGATCTCTTACAATACGTCTATCCGTTTCAATTTCTGTTTCCCCAGGACCACGCATTCCAATACCTCCTCGTTGACGCTCTAAGTGAGTCCATAATCCAACAAGTCTTGGTAATAAATACTCATATTGCGCAAGCTCCACTTGTGTACGTGCATAACTTGTTTGTGCTCTTTGCGCAAAAATATCAAGGATCAGATACGTTCTATCTACAATTTTACATCGTAAAATACGCTCTATATTTTTTTGTTGTGCAGGTGTAAGCTCATCATCAAAAATAACTGTCCCCACTTCATGTTGCTCTACATACGCAGCAACATCTTCCATTTTTCCTGTACCTATAAACGTTTTAGGGTTCGGTTTTTCTAGCTTTTGAGTAAACCTCTTAAGCACTTGCCCTCCTGCCGTATAGGCTAGAAATTCTAACTCGTCCAGATATTCGATCATCTTCTCCTCATTTTGAGAACGTGTAACCAGTCCTATCAGGACACATTTTTCATAATTTGTTTTCTCGGCTTCTAGCATAAAGGCAAAGGTAGCAAATAGGTTCTATCCTTTTTAGTAAATTAGTAACCCGATATCATTTTTATGAAAGATAATTCCGCTTTCGCGAAAGCGAACCCAGCATCAAAAAAAATAAGCGTTGCATTTTACAACCTAGAAAATCTCTTTGACACTCAGGATGACCCTGAAACATTGGATGACGATTTTACCGCCGAAGGATATAAAAACTGGAACAGCAAACGATACACCAAAAAGCTAAACAAGCTAAGTCGTGTGATCTCAGAAATTGGACACGAAGAAACCAATAGCTCTCCATCAATAATAGGTGTAGCAGAAGTAGAAAATAAAGCTGTACTTCAAAAACTCATAGAAACTCAAGCCCTTGAAGATCTTGGATATGACATTGTGCATTATGATTCTCCAGATGAGCGAGGTATTGATGTAGGTTTATTATACCTAAAAGAAGATTTTGAAGTTATAGACAGCGAGACCGTTTCTGTATACTTAGAATCAGAATATGGAGAACGTGACTACACGCGTGATATATTACATGTAACTGGAAACTTAATGGGTGTAAGAACACATATCCTCATAAATCACTGGCCTTCCAGACGAAGTGGCGTAGAAGAGTCGCAACCTAAACGAATTACAGCTGCTCAAAAAAACCGAATGATTATAGAGCGCATTGAAGCAGAAGAACCAGAAGCTCGTATCATTGTTATGGGTGATTTTAATGATGGGCCACATAATGAAAGTATTAAAAACCATCTCGTCCAAAAAGATCTTTACAATCCTATGGTATTTCTAAATACTAGGTATGAAGGAAGCCTTAATCATGATTTTGAATGGTATCTTTTTGACCAGATTATTTTATCTACAAATTTTATGCGTATGCATGAAAATACACTTAGATATGATAAATCAGATATCTATAATAAACATCACTTAACAGAATTTAAAGGACGTTTTAAAGGCAATCCGTTTCGGACTTATGCAGGTAGAAGATACTTAGGAGGATACAGTGATCACTTTCCTGTGTACTGCATCTTTAAGCATTTATAAATTAAAAAGCCTGCGTTAAATACCGCAGGCTTTTCTATGACAACTCAGTATTTTTAATTACTGCTTTATAAATCTTTTAGTTACAGCGAGTCCATCTTTCGAAACAAATCTCACGAAATACATTCCTGATGATAATTTAGACACATCAACAGAAAGAGAATCTTGCTTAGGATTCATCTTTTGCACAATAGTTCCTGTAGAAGAGAAAATAATGATCTCTTCATAAGTTTCATCCAGAACATCAATTGTCAACTGTGATTTAGCTGGATTAGGATACAGCTTAATATTATCTTTTGAAGCTTCAGTAAATGAGCGTAAAGCTGTAATTGTAGGTGCTTCATCTTTTGTTCTTAATGAACTTACATTATCACCAGATACAATTACCTGATCTATCCATATTTGATCATTATTTGCGCTCGCATCACAACGAATACGAAATCTATTGGAAGCATTAAAGTTAAAATTACTGCTATCTAATGTGATGGTATCTGTAAAGAAAGATCCATTAGAAAAATCTGTTCCACTCACATACTGACCAATTACTTGATACGAAGATCCATTAAAGAATTCAACAAAATAATCTTCTCCATTTTCCATACTAGTTGCAAACGAATGGAATTCGATCGTTACTTGATTATTTCCTGATAAATCTAATACAGGTGAGACCATATTTGAAGAATTAGAGTTATCTCTTAATCGTATTGAGAATGATCCTTCAAAAGAATTTGTGGTAGATTGCCTTGCACAATCACTTCCTCCATCGATCCATCCATCAAAGCCAGTCTCAAAGAAATAACCAGCAATCACACCCGGAGTACCACCATTATCTTCAAGTGTGGTAAATGAGGTAGTAGCATCTCCTGAAACATTTCCTGCTGCATCCACAGCATTTACAGAAGCATTATATAATGTTAGTTCTGTAAGTCCCGTCACATCAAATGTTGTGGTTGCAGAAGAACCTACACTATTCCCATCTATAGAAATAGTATAACTCACGACACCTACATTATCTGAAGAAGCATTCCAACTAAGTGTTGCACTATTGGAAGTAATATTAGAAGCGACTAGGTTTGTTGGATCAGTTGGAGCTTCAGTATCTGGAGGTCCCGCTTGTAATTGGAACGCACCAACAACACCTCTCCTTCCACTATTCATATACTCATTAATAAACCAGAAGGTAGAACCGTCAGAAGGATCTACATCCATTTTACTATAATCACCATAACGAGTGCCAGGAATTTTAGCATCACCATTAGCTATCAATCCTTCCATAACTGTCATAGTTCCTAATGGATCTGTACTCATTCTTCCTGTATAATATGAACTTACAAACACAGTTGATGGTGTACTAGGTCCTGACATAGACGTATATCCCATTCCTATATTACCTTGTGCATCCATAGCCATACTTGCATTCCAAGCATGTCTGCCATCTGGTGCTGTATATGTACCTTCTTGATATAATGACCAAGGTTGATTATCTCCACTCTGGCGAAATTCATACCAACGTACTGCTGCTTGTTCCCCAGAACTCGCATCGGCATCTACTACAAAATTAAAAACAGCTGAGTTATGCGTAGCAAACTTTCTAAATTGCGCTTGATTCATAATAGTTGCTTGTAATGCATCTATACTAATACGTCTTCCATTTCCTGGTTGTAATAAATTTGAAAAACTTCCATTATCAAATACACTTATAAAAGGAGTTGTATTAATTTGTGTTGGATTGGACACTGTTGAACTTGACGGGTTAGACCAATTCACATCAGCAGTCCAAACTTTGATGTGATCTACAGATACTCCATTCCAAGCATCATCTTGGAGGTATACAATGGTTGCTCCTCCTGGTGCAGGCAAATTGCTATCTGTTACATTTAATGCTTGCGGGCTAAAAAATCCACTTGTTACTATCCCAGGAAGATTAAACCCTAAAATTTGAGCATTTGGATCTCCTACTAACATGGCATCTCTCTCTAATGCCCATAATCTATTTGAACCACCTGTGTTTTCAGTGATATAATATCCATCACTCCATACCGATAATTTTTGGTAATCTTGTATTCCAGAAATTGTATACACAAACCAGTTTGCTGTAAGCGGGTTTGGACCGTCAGAAACTGCTACTTGAGCTCCTGATCCTAAGAATGAAAGCACCCATCTATCTGCAGCATTATCATAAGACACTGTAAGATCACAACAACCTCCAGAAGGAAAAATGGCAGGATTTGGAGCAGTTTGCCCCAATAATTGATTCCCAGATTTATCATAAATAGCAAAACCTGTATTGAATACAACCATTACATGATTAGGACCCACAGCCAGTGAAGGATCTGTAGGCTGTGATCCCGATGCATACGCATCAAAAACAACACTTGCAGGAGCCATGCGAACACTTTGCTCCATTTCATGCCTATTTCTTACAAAATAATCATTCTCAACTTGAGGATCTTTCCCTTGAACAATTTGTGGAGCTAAAGACCTCTTGTCTTTGGCTTCTTTTACAGAATTATCTGGTGCTACAAGGTCATTAGGCCTAGATAATAAAGAACTCACATACTCTACAGAAGAGATTTTACCTTGGAAAAAAGGCTTTTCCTTGTCTTCTATTTGTCCATAAGACAAAAAGGGAAGTAGACAGAACACTAAAAATAGTAGTTTAAATTTCATAAATTTTGGTTTAATTAATTAGCAACGTGTAATATACAAATAAAAAATCACTCAGTCGGATTGAGTGTTTTAGCCATACCTCATGAGATTCATCATAATCCTAAAAAAAGCATTCACATACCAAAAGCTATGCTTAAACAGACTGTTTTCTGGAATTACCATACTTTATAAAAACCTTAAAAGATGCTTTTTAACACAATTACGACTTTCGAAATCACAAATAAAGAAGATAACAATTGTTAGTCGTCGATGATTTTGTGCTTTATATCTAAAAAAAAAGTTAACGTTTTGTAACCTTCTTTTTTTGTTTAACCTTAGTAACATTAAAAGACAAAATATCTTCTTTTTATAGTTGCTTTTGTTTTTAGAAAAAATAAATCCTACTAATCAAAAAAAGATACCCGTCGAACTATATCAATAGTATCGAATACAACAACTAATTTTCTATCAAATGAGAAAACAATTATTTTCGTTTTTATTCGCAAGCCTTCTTTCTATTCTAGGTTATGGACAAATCACCATAGATGAGTCTTTAACTGCCCAAGAGCTTGTAGAAGATGTTTTAATAAACTCGTCTTGTGCTGAAGTTTCAAACATTGTCTCTTCTACTGGAGTTGATTTTGGAGATGTAAATGGTATTTCCTTCTTTTCTGCAAATGGATCTGACTTCCCTTTTGAGGAAGGAATTCTTTTAATGTCTGGAGATGTACAAGAAGCACCTGGACCAAATTTAACTACACAGAGTAATGGTGCATGGCCTGGAGATGCCGATTTAGAAGCAAACACAACTGCGATAAACACCAACAATGCATCATTTATAGAGTTTGACTTCACGCCGTTTATCGAGCAAATAAGTTTTGACTTTATTATGGCGTCTGAAGAGTACGATCAAAACTTTGAGTGTACATTTTCTGATGCTTTTGCTTTTATTCTTACAGATGTTACTACTGGTGATGTTCAAAACCTTGCCGTTATACCAGGCACCAACACACCTATTGAGGTAACTAACATTCGTCCAGAAGTACCTGGACAATGTGATGCTGTTAATGAAGAGTTTTTTGATAGATATAACTTTCAACCATTTAATGATGAAAATACTGCCGCTACCAACTTTAACGGACAAACAGTGGCGCTTACTGCAATGGCAGATGTAACAGCAGGGAATCCATATACTATAAAATTAGTAGTAGCAGATCAAGGAGATAGTGCTTTTGATATTGGTGTATTCTTAGAAGCTGGGAGTTTCAATATTGGAGCAACAGATTTAGGAGATGACATTTTAGTAGCTAATGGAAATGCTGCTTGTGAAGGAGATACTATTACACTGAACGCAGAAGATCCTGATGCAGTATCTTATATGTGGTTTATGGATGGTGTAGAGATTGTTGGAGAAACAAATCCAACATTAGATGTTACACTACCTGGCGTATATAGTGTTGTTGTTGCACTTAGTAATACTGATTGTGTTATTGAAGATGAGGTGCTGGTTGAATTTATTTCTGCAGATGATGTAAATCTAGGAGATGACATTACAGGTTGTGAAGGAGACACTGTTACGTTAGATACAGGATTCATAGATGGTATTGCTTCTTATGCTTGGTTCTTTAATAGTGCGGTTCTTATAGATGAAGTTGGACCTACTCTTGATGTAACACAAGCTGGAGAATATGCTGTAGTTATTACTTTCAATTCAGGATGTTCTTTTTCTGATGTTATTGAAGTTAGTTTTCAAGAAGCTCCTGTTATTGAATTAGGAGATACTATAAATAGCTGCTTAGAAAACCTTACTACACTAGACGCTACACCAACAAATATAGATCCAGCAGATGCAACATACTCTTGGACATTAAATGGAGTGGTAATCGCTGGAGAAACAAATCCAACATTAGATATTACACAACAAGGGACTTATGAAGTTACTGTTACATCTGGAGCTTGTGTAGTTACAGATTCTGTAATAGTAAATCCCCTTGCACTTCTTTTTGAATTAGGAGATGATTTCAATACTTGTTTTGAAGAAACTGTCACATTAGATGCCTCTCCAACGAATGTAGATCCTGCTGGAGCTACATATGAGTGGTCTCTTAATGGAACTATTATTGCAGGAGAAACTGCACCTATGCTTACCATAACAGAAGAAGGTACGTATGATGTTACGGTAACATTTGGAATTTGCTCAAATACAGATACAATAACCGTTACACTTGCTAACGCTGACGGAACTCCTTGTACAGAACCTGAACCATCTGAATGTACAATTGTTGATGCAGGAGTAGATTTAGAAGTAGATTGCGAAAATCCTTGTGTAGACTTAAATGCATCTATCATCACATTACCGCTTACTTCTACATCATCTTACAGAATAGAACAAATAGAATGTCCTAATCCTCCTACCGATGGAGATCCTACAAACTTAACGATGGATGATACTTGGAGTGAGGTTATAGACTTACCATTTACATTTAATTATTACCAGAATGATTACACAAGCCTTATCATAGGAGCAAATGGACAAATTTCATTTGACACTACATTAGCAGGCGGATTTAATGATTGGAATATCGATTTAGGACAAACAATTCCTAATGATGATCAAGCAACATTCCCATTTAATACAATTTATGGTGCTTTTCACGATATAGACCCTGGTGTAAATAATGATCCAGATGCTATCAACTTCTTTGTAAGTGGTGATGCACCCTACAGAACATTTGTATTAAACTTTGATATGGTTGCTCAATTTAGTTGTAATGACTTATTGACTTCGCAACAAATTGTACTTTATGAATCTTTAAATGTTATAGAAGTTAATATTATCAATAAACCTGTATGTGACACTTGGAACGATGGTTTAGCAACTTTAGCAATATCAGGTAATGACAACACTGAATTTGCAGTGCCTCCTGGAAGAAATACTGATAACTGGGAAGGTATTGACGAAAGCTGGAGATTTATACCGGACGGAGAAGTAAGTGATGATGCTGAATTTGCTTGGTTAGATGAAGATGGAAATGTAATCAGTAATGATTTAATATTTAACGTATGTCCTACCGAAACGACGACATATACAGCTACATTAACTTTTACAAACCCTGATGGAACTGTAACTACAATTTCTGACGATGTTATTGTTACTGCAAACGTAGTAGATTATAACGTTAATTTAGGAGACGATGAAGTATTCTGTGATGTTAATTCTTTCGAGATTATTCCTTCATTAACCGGAGATGTTACAGATCCTACTTTCTTATGGAGTACTGGCGAAGTAACAGAAACAATAACAGTTACTGAATCTGGAATATACACGGTAGAAGTAACGGTAGATGGGTGTGTGATGACAGATGAAGTGATGATCACTTTCTTAACTAGTCCTTGTACTATTGAAGCAGATTGTCTTGTAATAGATTTTCAAGAGGATTTTGGAACTGGAACAGAGCGTGTATCAACACCTTTCTCCTCTTATACATTTGTGCCAGCTGGTCAAGTAGATGGAGCTCAATATGCAATTATAAATTCAAATTCAACTCCTGATTTAATGAATGGAGGATGGCATCAAGACGCTGAAGACAATACTGAGGGAGATATTAATGGTAGAGCATTTTATGTAAACGGTGACACCGTAATAGATGAATTCTACAGAAGACCTATTACATTACAAGCTAATACAGACTATAATTTTGAAGCTTTTGTCTCAACAACTTATGACATAGATACCTTTATTTGCCCAGACACAGGAGATCCATCTAATGTGATCTTTAGAATTGAAGATATGGCTGGGAATACAATCTCTGAATTAGGCACTGGAGATATCCAGAATGAATCAGACTTAACATGGATTCCATTCACATTTAGTTTTAACACTGCTGGGAATACTGATGTTCAACTTGTATTAATAAATAACGCAACTGGAGTTTGTGGAAATGACTTCGCTATTGATGATATTTCGATTTCTTTTAATGGGGATACTCCAGTAATTGAAACACCAAATGACATTAACATATGTAATATACCTGTAGGAACCATTGATTTAACATCTCAAATTGATGCGATTCTTAATGGATTAGATCCTGCAGATTTCCAAATCACATTCCACAACACATTATTAGATGCTGAAGGTGGTGTGAATGAAATTGCAAGTCCAACTGCATATACAAACACAACTACTCCAGAAACAATATTTGTACGTGTAGAACGCCTAACAGATGATTCTTGTTTCAGCGTGGTAGATTTTGATCTAATTTCAATACCTCCAACATTAGATTTAGGAGCAGATCAAGTAATATGTGACGATGGATCATTTACTATTATTCCAACAACAACAGGAGATACAACAGGTATCGTATATAACTGGAGTACTGGTGAAACAACTAGTAGCATTACTGTAAATACTTCAGGTACAGTTTCTCTTACAATAACTACTGTAGGTGGATGTACTGTAACAGATGATATCACAATCAATGTTGAATCTCCAATAGGCATATCTGTAGGGGAAGATTTTACTACCTGTAGAGAATTCCCTAACACGCTTACAGCTGTAAGTGAAGATCCTAATGTAACTTATGAGTGGTTCTTAAATGGGGACATTATCACTGGTGAAACATCAAGCACATTAGATTTTGTAGTTCCTGAAACTGCTGTTGGTACTCAAGAATACTCAGTTGTTATTACATCTGCATTAGGGTGTACAAGCTCTGATACTGTTGAAGTATCATTATTTGACGTAGGAAATTGCGTGATATCTCAAGGAATATCACCAGATGATACTCCAGGATTTAATGACACATTAGACTTGGAATTCTTAGCTGCTAGATCTGGAATAGATGTTCTTCAGATTTATAATAGACTAGGTACATTGGTATACGAACAAAGTGACTACGTAAATCAATGGAGAGGTCAAACTGATAATGGAAATGATCTTCCAACAGGGACTTACTTCTATGTAATAAATCTTGAAACTGAAGATTCTGTATATGGAAGACAAGCTACTGGATGGATTTACATTAACAGAGGAGAATAAACACAGGACAGCAAATAGACTAATAGATAATATTTATTATCGCGCATAACGCATCATTTATGCAATAAATAAATTTTTAAAAATGAAAAAACTATTTTTATTAACCCTTATTACAAGCATTTTATGTGTTGATTTTGCAACAGCACAGCAAGATCCGCAGTATACACAATATATGTATAACCAAAATGTAGTTAACCCTGCATATGCTGGTTTGCAAGAAGGCCTTGCTCTGGGTTTATTGTATAGAAATCAATGGTCTGCTCTTGACGGAGCTCCTGAGACATTTACCTTCAATGCGCATGCGCCTGTAGGTGAAAGAACGGGATTAGGAATCTCTATTATTAGAGATGAACTAGGTCCTGTTAAAGAGACCAATGCGTATGTAGATTTCTCATATACAATTCCTGTAAGCAATAATTACCAATTAGCCTTTGGATTAAAAGCTGGAGCTACTTTTCACGATATTGGATTAGCCGATCTTGAATTGCAAGATCCTGGAGACCCATTCTTTTCTCAAAATGTAAGTCAAACAACTCCAAATATAGGAGCGGGTGTATTTCTATATAGCGACAACTTCTACTTTGGAGCATCTGTCCCTAATATATTAAGTTCACTTCATTTAGATGAAAATGGATTACAGTTTGGATCAGAAACAAGTCACTATTTTGTAACATCAGGTTATGTTTTTCAAGCAACAGAAAATATAAAGTTAAAACCTTCTGTTTTAGTAAAATCTGCTTTCGATGCTCCTACTTCATTTGATGTGAATTTTAACGCATTATTCCTAGAAAAATTCGAATTAGGGGTGTCTTATAGATTAGACGACTCTTTTAGTGGTATTGTAGGTTTTCAAGCCACTCCAGATTTAAGAATAGGATATGCGTATGATGCTGTTGTTTCAGAAATAAATAATGTAGCCCCATCATCACATGAAATAATACTAACCTATAATATCATCTTTAATAAGCGTGCATTACGCTCACCAAGATACTTCTAAAATAAAATACAGTACAAGATGAAGAAGTTTTACATATACATATTACTTGTTGCTACGAGTATTAATTTTGCAAATGCACAAAGCAAAGACACAAAAAAGGCAGATCAATTATTTGATAGATTAGCATACACTGAAGCTATCGAAGAATATACCAGCCTTATTGAAAAAGGAAAAGCCGATGAGTATGTCTACACGCAATTAGCACGTACCTATACAATTCTTAATGACACTAAAAAAGCAGAATCTTTTTATAAGCGTGTTGTTAAGAACAAAAAAGCAAATCCTGAAACCTTATTTGCATATGCAGAAATATTAAAGGCAAATGGAAAGTCTGGTGACTACAAAAAATGGATGAAACGCTTTGTAAAAGCAAATCCAAATGATCCTAGGGCTGCTATCTATCTAAGCAATCAAGATTACCTAGAAGAACTAGAAGATCGTGATCCATTATATACGATTACAAATGCAGGTACTATCAACACAAAATACTCTGACTTTGGATCATTTACACAAGGAAATAAAGTTTATTTCTCTTCTTCTAGAAATACAGATCGTAAAAATCATAATTTAAATGGCGAGCCATTCTTAGATATCTATTCTGCTACAACAGATGGATCTAAAATGAGTAATGTTGAATTATTAAATGGTGATGTAAATTCAAAATATCACGAAGGTACTGTAGCTATTACTCCAGATGGAAACCGCATGTTCTTTGATCGTAATAATTATTTTGAAGGTGATTTAGAAAAAGATGAAGAAGGTGTAAACCAAATTAATCTTTATACTGCAGAAAAAGTAGCTGGAGAATGGGTAAATATTGAGCCTGTCCCTTTTAATGATGATAATTATTCAACAGGACATCCAGCAATTAGTCCAGATGGAAAAACCTTATACTTCTCTAGTGATAAACCAGGAGGACAAGGAGGATCTGATCTTTATTCTGTAGAGATTAAAGCTGACAACACATATGGTGAACCTAAAAACTTAGGAAGTGGTATTAATACTATTGCTACAGAAGCTTTCCCTTTTATAGATGCAAATGGATCCTTATACTTTGCAAGTAATGGTCATTTAGGTCTTGGAGGTTTGGATGTATTTCTTGCTGAGAAAAATGGAAATTCATTTGCTACGCCTGAAAATTTAGGCCCTGGCGTAAATAGTGGAAATGATGACTTTGGTGCAAACATAGATCCAGAAAAAGGAACTGGTTATGTTTCTTCAAATAGAAAAGGTGGAAAAGGTGGAGATGACATCTATCTATTAGGGAAGTTACCTCCATGTGATGTAGATGTAACTATCACAGTAGAAGATACAGATGGTAACGGAATCTCTAAAGCCTTAGTAGAAATTATGAATGTAACGGAAGGTACTACAGATTCTGACACAGCAACGACTACTGGAAAATATTTATTTAGCTCTAAGTGTAAAAGAGATTATAAAGTAATGGCATCTGCAGATGGGTACTTACCTGCTGAAAGATCAATTAATGTCGCTAAAAACTCAGTAAATCTTGTGATTACACTTCAAAAAGAACCAACAATCACTCCTGATGAAGTGGTATTAAACCCAATTTACTTTGATTTTGATAAGTGGAATATACGTCCTGATGCCGCAGCAGAACTAGATCGTCTTGTTGCTACTATGAATAAGTATCCAGAGCTTGTAATCTCGGCAGAAAGTCATACAGACGTTCGTGGACCAGAATCATATAACCAAACACTTTCTCAGAAAAGAGCTGAATCTATGCGTGACTATGTAGTAAGCAAAGGAATAGATGCAAATCGTATTTCTGGAATCGGAAAAGGAGAAAGCGAATTAGCAGTGTCTTGTGAAGAATCTGCTTGCTCAAAAGATGATCACCAACTTAATAGACGTTGTATCTTTAAGATCGTAAAATAACAAATCATAGTTTAAACACTCACTCAATTAAAAAGGCTTTCTACTTGTAGGAAGCCTTTTTATATATGTGTATATTTAATAGTGCTCTATAAAAAAAAAGCAACTATATATTTATTTAAAAAAAATGACATTCAGAACCATTAATCTAATACTAGTAGCCTGCCTTATTAGCATTGGCTGTAAAAAGGATATAGAACAAACTGAAAATACTCTTAAAATGGAAAGTCCTGACAATACATCTATATCATTACTTGACAATGTTAAGTTAGCGATAAATCCTACATTTGAAGACTGGGTGTTATTTGAAAACGGAACTTATATTATTTTTGACGAAACCAATAGTGTAGAAAATATAGAAGTTGAAGCTATAAAATTAATAAAAGAATTTGGACCCGTTAGCACTGGAGGATCTGCAGGAGACTTTAACGTCATATCACTCAATAGAACCAAAGGCTAGATTGTATCTGGGCATGGATACGGCATCTACACCTATGTACATCCTAACGAATTAGATACCGATTCTCCAAATGATATTACCATTGGATTATTTGGACGCTCAAAACGAGATAAAGATGGAAATAACCCTACAATCATTCATATAAACAAAAGCAATTAATTATAATACTAAAGAATATACCATGTAAAGTCCCCTAAGTTTGCTTTCGCGAAAGCGTATAAAGAAACATCCAATTAGCATTAAAAATTAGTAGGCATAAAAAAATCCCGATACGTACGAGTATCGGGATTTTGAATTTTAGTATACTATTTACTTACTGTGCGTTGATTTGAATCTCATCAAGTTCATAAGTTCCATCAAAATCTCCAGTTCCGCTTCCTATGTATCTAAAAGCGATATAACCGCTTCCTTCAATACAAGAAAGATCTACTATTCCAGAATCGATCCAATCTCCAAAGAAATCTGCATCGTCTACAATCACACCTGCAGGAATTGCATCCCATGTTGCAGAAGGAATGTTTTCTGCTACACCATCCCAATCACTTGAAAAGAGCAATTCTAACGTACTTCCATCAGAGAAGCTATTAGATGTCATAAACTGAAGCGTTTCTCCATCCTGAGCATCTAAATCAAGCTGAGGCGTCACTAACCAAGCAATGGTAGAAGCGTCACCAGACATGAAAGATCCAACTCTAGCAGAAATACCTAAAGAAGCATTTTGACCTGTACTAGAAAAAGCTTCCCAAGTTTCTGTTCCTTCTTGTTGGAAGTTTGTCCATCCGTTTCCAGAAATAGGTTGATTGGTATTTTGAGTTTCAAAGAAATCTTCAAATAATACGGTTGCTCCTGCACTAGAAGCTACACCACAATCAATCTCTACCGGATCACAACGATCTTCTTGACTAAAGTCTATACTTGAAGGATCATTTACAACTACATTAAAGGTATCTCCAAAAAAGTTTCTTGTTAAGATTCCATCTACTGTTCCTCTTCCTGCTGGTAAAGACAATGCTTTAAAATCTGCAAATGTACTTGTACTGAAGATTGCTGTTTGCCCAGTTGAACAACTAAATAATGTACGTTCTCCATCAAATTGATCTAACTCCTCTGCCGCATAAGTCAGTGATTGGTCTACCACTTCTTCTTTGATAAATTGCATATCAACAAGACGGATATATACATTTTCTAAATCTTCACTAAAATCACTAATAGAAACTTCTACAGGAACAATTTCTGCAACTTCAGAACTCCTTACGATAATTTCATCTTGAAGTGTTGCTGGAATTTTTATAGCTTCATTATTAACTCCTAAAAGAGACATGGTAAGTACTCCATTTGATTCTCCTGCTGTTAATCTATCTAGTCTAATAAATACTTTTCTTCCAAATTCGTAAGTTGTAAATAATGGATTTACATCTATAAGAACTCTAATTGCTGTTGTAGGATTTTCTGGGCTATCCTGAATGATAAACTCTTCAAAAAAGTTTCCAGCTTCGTCACTAGAAATTACGTATCCTTCTACGTATTGACCTGGTGTTTCGAAAGTAACAGGCCCTCCTTCTTGAGCTACTAAACTTGCAATAGTACTTAAAGCTACAAGTTGTCCATCAATTCCTGTTACTTCATTGTCTAATGCTGGCACAGAAAAATCATCATCTTGTATACAAGACACTAGTAAAACTACCGCTACTAGCATTGTAAATATTTGTGTTATTTTAATTGTTTTCATAATCGTATATAATTCTATAATTTCTTGATATTTTAATTAAAAGCGAACGTAAAAGTTTACGTAGTATGTAGTTCCGTTTCCGAAAAAGAATCTTGGTCCAAATACAGGCCCATTTTCTCTTGCTTGGTCATCACGTACATTTCTAAAGGTAGCATTACGTGATTGCTCAAAACCTCCTGTTACATACTCCTGATCTAATACATTATTTATAGTTGCAAAAAACCCTAAGAAGTAATCATTTACTCTCCATGATTTCCCACCTACAATATTTACTAAGAAGTAATCATCAAACTGTTGTTGTTGCAATAAACCTCTCGCAACATTTGAATCAAAATCGTTAATAGGTAATCCATCACCATCTGTAACAAAATTTGCAGAACGTGCTAGATTACTTACATCAATATAAGCATTAGAAAAATAATTAGTTGTCACTCCAATATTCCAAAAGTCTGGATCTCTATATTCGAATCCAAGTTGGAAAGCTCTTTCAGGACCACCAGCTACATGCAAATCTTCTAAATTTGTTGTTCCATCACCAAAACGCAATGCTCCATCAAAGTCATCACTACGTAAATATAAGTTAGGATTATTCGTAAACGTATACTGTCCTATACTTGCTGCCGCTTTTAACTTAAGAGTTGGCAACACTTGCGCCTCAAGACCAAGTTCTATACCCATATTACGCCTTCCTACATTGGTAAGGACCTCTTGCACAAAAGCATCTCCATCATCTCCTAAACCTCCAAGATCTTCTGTAAAATAGAATCCAATCTCTGTTCCTTTTTCAAATCCTGTATAGTATCCAGTAAGTCTTCCTTTTACAAGAGGGGATCTAAAAATATAACTCACATCTACAGATTGTATTTGCTCACTTTCTAATCCTTCTACTACTTCATTATTTTGACGTGCATTTACAAAAGAATTACGTATCGTTGGTGCATTTGTATAATACCCTCCATTTACATCTATGACGTGACGTCCTGTAATTTTATACGTAAATCCTCCTTTTAATCCTCCTGTAGTAAAATCTAACTTCTCACTATTTCCAAAAGAACCTACAGAACCTTCTACATTTTGGAAGTTTCCATTTTCAAATAAACCATTACGTTGGTAGGTTGTTTGTGTAACTGTCCCTCCTACATAAAAATCTACTTTGTTATATTTAAATTGCGCTTGCGCGAAAGCAGATACAACATCTGCATCTATTTCATAATTATATTTGTAACGATCTCCCTCTCCTACAATTCGATTAGGGTTACGCACATCACTTTGTGCACTAGCCGTAGAGATAATTCCTGATGAATCTCCAGACTCTGCTTCGGTAAAGTTATCAATATCTAAATATCCTGTAGCTCCTAGTAAGTCTTCTACTTCTGCATAGTTTTCACTACTCAAGTTACGATAGCTTACATTACCATTAAGAGTAATATTATCTGTAAGTGCACTATTTACGATAATGTTTGCACTTAGTTGATTGTCTTCTATAACGTCATTTTGAACTACATACAGTGCATTTCTTCCTTGCTCTCTTAATGTAGCATTACTTTCGTATAGAAAATTCCAATCAAACTGACCATCATTTACAAAATCTTGCTGTGCTAAAAATGCATTTTGGAAATCACTAGGCGAAGGGTTTGCATCTTGTAAAAAGAAACTTGGCAGTAATTGGTAATAATCTGGTGAAGGGTTACGAGCTCCTCCAGCAAAAAATTGTTGTCCATTAGATTCAACAAGTGTTGTTCCGTTATTATCGATTCTACTATTCTTGATCGTACCTGTTTGGTATCCAAGGTTCGTATTTATGGTTGTTTTTTCAGAAATATTCCATGTATGATTTAACATCAAAATAGGCTCTTCTATTTCTCTGATACGTGTATTACGTATTTGACCATTCTGATATCCCCAAAAAGGATTGTACTGTCTTCCTTTAAGATTAAAAATCTCTTGCGTAAGCGCCGTACTACGCCCTCTTCTATTAGGTGTATAAATAGACGTAAAGTTAAGACTATGCTGATCGTTAAATTTCTTTTCTACAGAAGCAAAAAACGAATTTGCATCATATAATGTACCATCTATATATCCTTCATTTCCAAAACGTCTTGAAGCCAGTACTGTATATGCCCAGCCGTCTGCCTGTAATCCAGAACTATAACTTGCCATTACTCTTCCTGTATACGAACGATTTGCCGCTGCATAAGAAATACGACCTCCTTTACGATATTGAGAAGCTCTCATATCAATATTGGTTGTTCCGGCTAATCCTCCAAAAGAGTATTCATTTGCAGAAAGTCCTTGTGTAAACTCACGATTACGCTGTGCATCATTAAGACCTCCCCAATTTCCCCATTGTGGACGACCATTGAACTGCTTGTTCATTTCAACACCATTGATCAATAATTTACCATTAGCATTATCAAGTCCTCTTGGTCTGAAAAAAGTAGCACTCCAATCAAAGGCTGCCGCACTTAAATACGTATCACGTCCCGCAGAGAGCAATCCCGATACATTCAAACCTCCTATATCATCATCTTCTCCATTAAGATCATTATCAGATAATGAGATAAGTCCGTTTAACTCTTCTTCTTTTTTAACATCTACCTCAAGAGTTACCTCTGCTAAGTCTAGTGTTTGTCCTTCATTAATAACCACAGGAAAACGTCTAGTAACGTATCCATTTTTTGAGATCGAAAGAATTTGATCTCCAACTGGAACTTGTGTTAAAACAAATGCTCCATTTTCATCTGTCTGCATTGTTTGACTCGTACCTTCTACAAAAACAGTAGCGCCAGCTATGTTTTCTGCGGTAATTCTGTCAATTACTGTTCCTTTTACAGATGTTTGAGCAATCACTGGTAGCATCGCAAAAACTAGTAAAAGTTTAAAAATAATGTACTTCATAAATTAGTTTAGTTAACATCAGGTTTCCTTCGTTAAGAAACCATTACATTTGCCGCGCAAAAGTACTCATTTTCGTGGGAATCATTACCTTTGGCACGAGATATGTTTATCTCTTTACAGAAAATTAATACAAACATCACATGTACTTAAAAAAGTATCTATCTATTGTTTTTATCGCATCGTTCGCTTTCGCGAAAGCGCAAGATCAAAAAACATACAAGCCCCACACTATTGCATTCTACAATGTTGAAAATCTGTTTGATACAGAAAATGACCCCATTACATTTGATGATGACCGTACACCCGACGGAAAAGACCATTGGACAGAAGCCATTTATGCAGACAAAGTGCAGAAGATGGCAAAGGTTATTTCAGAAATAGGCCTAGACGTTACTAAGAATGCTCCTGCCCTCATTGGATTAGCAGAAGTTGAAAACAGAAAAACAGTCGAAGACCTTGCAAATGATCCTCAGTTATTAGATAAAGATTATGGAATTGCACATTTTGACTCTCCAGATAGAAGAGGGATTGATGTAGCTCTCATGTATCAAAAAGCATTATTTACTCCTACAGATATCAGTAAGCACGAGCTTATTATTTATGACAATGAAGATCCCACAAAACGTAGATTTACAAGAGATCAATTATTAGTCTCTGGTTTATTAGATGGTGATATGATTCATATTATTGTAAACCACTGGCCATCACGTTCTGGAGGAGAAGCACGTAGTCGTAAAAAACGTATGGCAGCGGCAGCACTCAATAAAAAACTTATTGATAGTCTACAAAGCAATGACCCATATGCGAAGATCATTACCATGGGAGATCTTAATGATGACCCAACAAGTCCAAGTGTCAAAAAGGTATTAAAAGCACAAGGAAATAAAGACAAGGTAAAAGATAAAATGATCTACAATCCAATGGAACCTATGTTCAAAAAAGGAATAGGCACCTTAGCATATAGAGATGGATGGAATCTTTTTGATCAAATTTTAGTTACAGAACCACTACTTCGCAAAGATTATAGCTCTTACAGATATTTTAAAGTAGGCATTTATAACAAAAACTACTTAAGCAATCCTAAAGGACGTTATAAAGGGTATCCATATCGTAGTTTTGCCAATGGTGGATATACAGGAGGATATAGTGATCATTTCCCAGTATATATCATTTTAATTAAAGAAGTCACTACAAAATAAGTATAGTGCTTTAGGCTCTTACCTACCGACAGGCTGGTTTGCAAAAGCGTATACCAAAAATAAAAAAGGGAAGATGTTATATCTTCCCTTTTTCAATATATCATATTTTCTATCTTTTAAAACCATTGATTCCAAGGAATCATGGCCAGTACTGCAATAAGTGCTAGTGTATAAAAAATAGCTAGTTTCTTAAATTTAGGTGTTGATAAACGTTGTTTTTTATGTTTAGAATATCCGATAGTTACCAGTACAATAGCAATAATCATTAATGTAGGGTGTTCTACTGCTAGTTTACGAGCAGCACTGGATAATCCCCCCATACCATTTGTTGTAATTGCATTCAACCCATTAGGGGATACAAAAAACAATACTAAACCTATTAGTAACTGAAGGTGCATCGTGATTAATGTAAAAAGCGCCAAACGCATATCTTTTGCACCATATTCTTTTTTACCAAAGAACTTAGCTAATGAGTTGATAGTAGTGATCACTAATATGGCAAGTACTAAATAAGCCCATATAGAGTGTACAAATTGAATCGTAGAATACATAATAGTATGTGTTTAAATAATTACTACTCAAAGATAGGGCATTTTAAAGCAAAAAACCGACACTAATTACAGTGTCGGTTTTTAAGTTTTCGCTTTCGCGAAAATATATAATAGCTATAAGATTAGTTAAAGATATAACGTACTCCTATTTGTGCTTGCCATCTTGAAGACTGAAGACCGAAATCATCTATCTGCTCAACATCGTTTCCTGTTACATTTCCTGCTTCATCAAAATCTAAAAAGCTAGTAATGAAGTTAAACTCAGGTGTTGCATCTGAAGTAGATACTGTTCTAAGTGGACTTACACTTCCTCCTACAAATTTACGCACCCCCCAATCTTTATTGATTAAGTTAGTAAAGTTGAAAATATCAAAAGATAATTGTAATGTATGCTTCTTATCTCCAGACTTGAAGTAGATGTCTTGTAATAATCTTAAATCAACAATATGATTCCAAGGACCTCTAGCTCCGTTACGCTCTGCATACTGACCTCTACGAGTTCTTAAGTAATCATCATTTTCGATAAATGTGTTAAATAATTCCCACTGACGTGCAGCACTTAGAACTACATCACCATCACCGTTTGTGATAGGAGCAAATATAATCTCACTTGCATTTGCAGGTACATAAATTAATGCATTATCACGAGAATCATCATTAAGAAGATCACGTCCTCCACCATCTTGGTATGTAAAACTATATGGAGTAGATTGTGCTCCTTCGTAGAAAAGACCTAGTAAAGTCTTCCCTCCGAAATCTCCACCGTACTCAATCTCATAAGATACGTTTGCAGAAATACGACTTCCTAATGCAAAATCAGAACGTGAAGCTCCAGGATTTGCATTTTTACCATTTACAGTTTGAAGGTTTCTCCACTGAGAACTGTTTTGTGATGATGTACCATCAAAAACTTTATTAGACTCTCCATATGCATATGAAATCTGCCCTTGGAAACCGTTCTGTAATGGTTTTCTAAGTGTAAATGATGCATTTGTTGCATTACCTTCACTTGTATTAGAAAGTAAGATAATACGTCCATATGTATCATCTATTTCATCTCCTCTATTATAGAAAGGACGGTTATCTGCACCTAAATAATTACCTACAGCATCTTTTAAGTTTAAGTTTTCGTAAAATACATCTTGTAATACATCTGTATAAGAGAAATCAACAGAAGCAATAAGGTTCCAGAAAGGAAGTTTCTGATCAATAGCAATGTTATATTTAGCAACTTGTGGTAATTTAAAATCTCTAGCAATAAGATCAATATTACCTCCTAAACCTCCTGATCCAGGAGCAACATCTGTAAACTGCTGGTTTACATCTGGATTAAATGCTGGTGGTGGATCTCCAAAGAATCCACTTCTAAATGTAAACCCTCCAGTTACACCATTGTTGTTATACGTTCCTCCAGGCCATACTAATGGTAATCTAGATGTAAATACACCTACACCACCACGTACTTGTGTTGTATTGTTATCAAATACATCCCAGTTAAAGCCAACACGAGGAGCAATCATTGCAGGACCATTCAATCCTTGACCTACTCTAGCACCTTGAAGATCTTTCCCTTCTGCTTCTAATAACCCAACAGTTCTTGTGTTGAAATCATCATTTACAGGTCCATCTTCGTAGTATGGTAAATCAACACGGATACCTCCTGTTAATTTAAAGTTGTCTGCAACTTGTACTTCATCTTGTACATAGAATCCAGCTTGGAATGTAGAGAAATCTGCAGATCCAGCTGACTCATCTCCAACAGTACCATCTCCTACTAAAGAATATCCATGCTGGTACTCAATAGGTAATGCAGGGTTTACTGGGTCTGCACTATTTAAGAAATCTGTTAAGTCATTAAATTCATAAGAACCAAAGTTAAATGCAAAGAATAAGTTCTTAGCAGAAGCCCACTCTAAGTTAGTTCCCAACGTTACTGTGTGACGTCCAGAGAAGATCTCAAAGTTGTTATTTATCGTAAAGATATCCTGATCTAATAAGTTTGCTGTAGAGAATGGCTCTGCTCCAAAGTTAATTGAACCTGCACCATCATTAATTTGAACTGTTGGAAATGGATTTCCATCAGGGTCACGATCATCACGTACAGCTGTATATCCTATTTTAAGGTTGTTTGCATATTTTGGTCCTAATGTAGCACTCCACTCAAAAGCTCCAGAATAGGTGTTTGTTTCAAAGAACTCAGATCCATTAAGAAATCCTATCCCTCTATTTCCAGAGTTACGTGCTTCAAGATTTTCAGCTTGTACAACTCCTAGACGTAAATATAATTTGTGGTTTTGACCTGCATTTAAGTCAAAACGCAAATTTAATTTATCACTATCTAATGTTCTTGTATTTGCATTAAATACACCTGGATCATATCCATACTGATTCTGAAGGAATCCTGTTAATGCATTCACATTATTATCAAAAGTTGCCTGATCAAAAATAGTTTGTCCTGGGTTATTAGGATCTGCAATTTGACCTATATCTCCTTGGTAGTTACTACTAGTAAAAGGTTGTGGCGTCTCTTCTTCTTGACGCTCATAATTTGCAAATACAAATAATTTGTCCTTAATAATAGGACCTCCAACACGGAAACCGTATAATAAGGCAGAAAATTCATCTAATTTTTCACGAGAATCACCTTCATTTACAAGATCTGTAGGTGTTTTTCCTGCTAAACTCTCATCTCTATATAATCCATATACAGAACCCTCCCAATTATTAGAACCAGAACGCGTTACTGCGTTTATAGATCCTCCTGAGAATCCTGATTGACGTACATCAAAAGGAGCTAAGTTAATTTGGAAAGACTCAATAGCATCTATTGAAAAAGGATTTACTCCTGTTTGTCCTCCATTGGTTCCTGATCCCGCAAGACCAAATACATCGTTGTTTACAGCACCGTCAATATAAACAGCGTTATAACGGTTATTTTGCCCTCCTAAAGAGATAGAAAAACCATCATTTCCTTCTGTAAGTTGTGCAGATGGTGTTACACGCGCAAAATCTGCTACAGATCTAGATACTGTAGGAAGACTGTTAATCTCTTTTTGAGATATTGACGTTTCAGAACCTGTTTTATTACTGTTAAAAACACTGTTGTTTTGGCCAGTAATAATAATTTCATCAAGCGCATTGGCAGATTCTGCCATCGTAGTACTAATACGTTTAGACTCTCCTAAGGAAAGAACAAACCCATTATTTGTAAAATCTTCAAAACCAACATAAGAGATCGTTAGGTTGTATGGCCCTCCAGATTTCATGTTAGTAATACGGTAAAAACCGTCAAAGTCTGTAACAGCTCCATAAACAGAACCTGTTGGAACGTGAGTAGCAACAATGTTAGCCCCTGGTAATGGACCTCCATTATTGTCTAATACTCGACCGTTAATTGAACTTGTAGTTACCCCTTGTGCAAATGACATCGCTGTCATAAAGAAAAGAGCAATTACAGATAAAAGTGTAATTTTCTTCATAATGAATTGATTGAATTAAGCAACGCAAAATTAACCAATTCTTCTATCTGTTAAGATTATCACAACGTTAATTAATTAACACTATTGCTATTTTTATAAACATAATAGCAACATTATCACTAACTTGATAGAATTCTTCAAAAAAACATGCTTCAAGCGAGAATTACACAATTAATTAGGCTTTTTTGTAAGAATTCATCAGTTGTTTTGTCGAAGCGTCGTGTTTGGAAGTATTTACATCTTCAAAATCACCAAGTATCTGTTTTGCAAGTTGTTTACCTAACTCTACACCCCATTGGTCATAGCTATAGATATTCCAAACAACTCCTTGTACAAATATTTTATGCTCATACATAGCAATTAATGCCCCTAAAGTCTTCGGAGAAAGCGTATCAATAAGATATGTTGTTGTAGGTTTATTTCCTTCAAAAACTTTAAAAGGGGTAAGTTGCTCTATACGCTTTCGCGAAAGCGTACTTCCTTCAAATTCAGCTATTACCTGAGCTTCAGTTTTACCATTCATCAAAGCCTCTGTCTGCGCAAAGAAATTGGCCATTAATTTATCATGATGATCTGTATTACCATGAAGGCTTTTCTTAAATCCGATAAAATCGGCAGGGATTAATTTTGTTCCTTGGTGAATTAACTGAAAAAATGCGTGTTGAGAGTTGGTTCCTGGTTCTCCCCAAATAATATTTCCAGTTTCATAAGTAACACGATTCCCATTACGATCTACACTTTTTCCATTACTTTCCATAATGGCTTGCTGTAAATAGGCAGGCAATCTATGTAAATATTGTGTATATGGAATAACAGCTTCACTTTCGGCACCAAAGAAATTATTATACCAAATACTTAATAGTGCCGTAATCACAGGAATATTTTCGCCGAAAGGCTGTTCTTTAAAGTGAACATCCATCTCATGGGCTCCTTTAAGTAATTCTTCAAAATGATCATATCCAACTGCAAGGGCAATAGTAAGCCCTACCGAACTCCATAATGAGAAACGTCCTCCCACCCAGTTCCACATTGGGAAAATATTCTGTGAAGCAATTCCAAAATTCTGAACGGCTTCTAAATTTGTAGATACTGCTACAAAATGATTCCCTACAGCTTCTTCTCCTAATTTATTTACAAACCATTTACGCACTGTAGTAGCATTACTTAATGTTTCTTGGGTCGTAAATGTTTTAGAAACAATTACAAAGAGTGTTGTTTCTGGATCAAGATCTTTAATAGTCTCCATGACGTGATCTCCATCTACATTTGAAATAAAGTGGGTAGTAAGATGATTTTTATAATACTGAAGTGCTTCTACAACCATAACGGGACCTAAATCTGATCCTCCAATACCAATATTTACAACATCAGTAATTGTTTTTCCCGTAGCACCTTTGTGCGTTCCTTCTATAATGCTTTTTGTAAAGCCCTGTATAGAAGCACGAACTTTTTGAACTTCTTCTTTTTGAAAAGCAGTAGCTGTAAAATCTCTCAAAGCTGTATGCATTACAGCACGGTCTTCTGTAGCATTTATAGAATCACCTCCAAAATAGCTAGCAATAGCTTCAGAAAGTCCTACTTCTTCTGCAAGTTCTATTAAAAGTTTTTTGGTTTCTTCTGTGATTCTATTTTTACTGTAATCTACCAGAAAATCTTGCCATTGTATCGTAAATGTAGCCGCTCTATTGGCATCTTCAAAAAGTGACGTAAGATGTGTGTCTTTTACAGCTTCAAAATGCGCTTGTAATTTCTTCCACGCATTGGTTTGGTTTGGGTTAGAGTTTTTCATGTGGGTAGTTATTTACCGTAGCTTATAAATCTTGTTCTTGTTGTGTAGTAGAAGCATCTACATCTGTGTCATCTTCAGGAAAAGAAATTCGTTCTAATTGTTTTTCTAAAGGTTGCATGATGCTATCATAAATAGGTTTTAAATCTTCAGCAAGAGGTTCTGAAGCAGGTAGATCTTCTTTAAAAGGATCTACTTGTCGTCCATTTTTCCAAAAACGATAACACACATGAGGCCCTCCTGTGTTTCCTGTCATCCCTATAGTTCCTATCACTTCTCCTTGTCTTACGAAGTCTCCAACTCTTGCAATACGTTTCTGCATATGTAAATATTGGGTTTCATAAGTTCCGTTATGACGTATTTTCACATAATTTCCATTACCTCCCCTACGTTCAGATTTTGTAACCGTACCGTCTGCGGTAGCAAGAATCGGGGTACCGATTGCGCCTGCAAAATCAGTTCCTTTATGAGGGCGTACTTTATACCCATAATACTTGATACGTCTCTTTAAGTTGTATCGGGAAGACACTCTATTAAACTTAAGCGGTCCTTTCAGAAATGCACGTCTTAAATTATCTCCTTTTTCATCAAAATAGTCTGATCCTCCAGGAAGTGAATCATGCTCAAAAAGATATGCATATACAGGTCTTCCTTTATGCTCAAAAACACTGGCTTTTATTCTCCCTATTCCAGCAGCTATACTATCGTTTACATAACGCTCTTCATATATTACTTTAAACCGATCTCCTGCTTGGAGTTTAAAGAAGTCTATCGTCCATGCATAGATATCTGCCATTTTATAGGCCACTAGTACATTGGTATCTAATTCGTCAAATGTAGAAGAGAGGTTACTATTAATTATTCCTGAGACTTCTCTTTCTACTATAGTCACTGGGTGTGATTTTTCTGCCGCAGTGATGTCATCTTGAAAATCTACAACAACATAGTCTTCTTTATTTTTTTCATAAATAAAAACCTGTGCTGTTTCTGTTGTGTCCTTAGATTTTAATAATACATAAGGCTTGCCTACTTGTATTCTGCGCGTATCAAAAACTTCTTTAATAGTATCAGAAATTTGTTGGATAGTTCCATAATCTACGTGAGATTCAAAAAGTATTTTCCCAAAACTATCACCAGATTTTACCGTATCTCGTTGTACTATATAATCATCAAGAATGTATCCATAAGCTTGAAGTGGAGACTTCTCAACAGGCTTTAACTCTTGGATTGGCAGTTTTTTTTCTTCTTCTTTATCACCACAAGCGGAAATGCTTATTGCAACTACTAGTATGGCTAATATGGTTCTTATTCTCACAGGTTTTAGTATCTATCCTTTACACATCTTGTCCCCAATTTGCTAATTCTTCGGCTGTCCAAACATCTGGAAAAAATATTCTACGCTGATATTTAGGATGCATATATTTTGTCCATTCGCTTCCCCCTGTTGCTTCTACGACTTCTTCTCCATTATTTAAATAATGGTTTGCCGTGTGGTAGTGCGACATCACCCAAGTTACGTTTACTGTATAATCATAATGACGCATTGCTTTTCGCAAGGTTGGATCATTTCGATCTACTTCTGGTAGGGACTTGAATTTAGCGTACAAATTTATAGTATTATATTCTTTTGTGAATGCTATAAATTCATTTTTATATTTTTCTTCAAAAGCATATAGCAAATAACTCTTTTTCCCAGTCTGGTAATTCTTTCCTGCAGCTTGCCAATATAAATGCTCTAAAGCATGTTCATAGGGAGTGTTTCTATCTATGGTTTCGCGAAAGCGGGCATCTATTAGATTAATTAAATCTGTACTCGCAAATTCTATTTTTCGATATTGTGCGCTTTGAAATCCACTCGCTGGGGTTAAGGTCTTTCTAAATTTCATGTATTGATCTAGATCCATCCCGTCTTTCATAATTGTAAAAGAGGAGGTTAGCATATCAAAATAGCGACTTATTCGATCTAAGCGTGATGCAAAAAATGTTGCTGTAAGGTTTTTGTGATGGGCAACTTGTTCTATTTCCCATAGTATCATTTTAAAAAAAATCTCAGTAACCTGATGATACATGATGAATACATTCTCATCAGGAAAATTGGTGCGTGGTAGTTGCAGGTTTAGTAATGCATCTGTATGAATATAATCCCAATAGGTAATGGGTTTGCTTTGTAATAATCCTTCCAGATGATCATCAAGATCTTGATCTATTTTTTCGTACTTATCATCAAGGGCGTCTATAATACGCTCAATATCTGGTTCGATTTTTTTCTTCATAGTATTTGGTTAATTATCTACTACAATTTTAAAGGAGTGTTTAAGCCCTTTAAATGCTTCTAAATCTGCTTTAAGAGATCCTACAGCTAAGCTTGCCTTAATACGAATAGGAACCTTATTATCATCATCACTTACCCAAACGGTAAGACTTTCTTTTTCTTTAAAGACACGCCCCGATTGTACTAAAGGTCTAAATTTAAGACATCTTATCTTACCAAACTCAGTATTCATAACTTCTCTTCCTAAAAAACGGAGTTTAAAAGGGTAATTTTCTTTGTCAAAGAACATCGTTAATGTTGTTTCGTCTCCTTCCTTGAGATTTGTAGCATCTATATGATTACGTAAATAGTAAAATGCAGATACCATATCTTGTACATTAATAGCTGTATCTACCGTATCACGGGTATTATGTTTTCTATTAAATATATGTGCTTTGTGATTTTGCTGATCAAAATCAATGATTTTATCTTTAGTATGACCTCCTTCATCTATTTTACGAATAAATTGATAGGGTAAATCTGTTTTCTTATCTATGTAGCTTTCGTAATAATCTTCTACTTTAAAAAACCATCTAGAAACACCACTTGTTTCTCCATAGCCTTTCACGTGGTATACTGGAGTATTATTATAGTTTGAGTCTTCTACTGTGAGTGTCGCATAGCCCGCTGTAATCAATCCATAATGCACTCTAAACTTAAACCATTCTCCTTCTTGATAAGCAGCTTTTATTTCTTGTGATGTTCCAGTAGTACTCACTAGTATCAAAACCCCTATTAAGAGCCATTGTTTTATGTGTTTTACCGATGTTCTCATTCGTGGTAAGATTTGGTTATTTAGTAGGAGTATTTACAATAGTTATTCCAAAAATACTATAATAAAAAACTTCGCCCTATAAAGGACGAAGTTTTTGCACAAATATTGTGTTAAGTACTTTATAAAGTTACTATTGAGAGATATGTAATTATATTCCTACCATTTCCTCATCCATAAAGAGTGAGTGATAAAATCTTTAGTATGCCCTTTATGATTTGACAAAGAATAAAGATTTAGCACCTATAAATACTATTTGATTTGTCAAAATATATAACGGATTAAACGAATACGCTATTACTAGGTAAAAATATAACACAATAGAATGTTAGAATATTAACTAGAGCATAACTGAAAACTATATATAGATTTCATACAATTCGAAAAGAAAAAACAGTGATTCAGAAAAAAAAGCTATTTCTAAGAGATACGAGTCGTAAATTTAACAAAAATCTATTTTCGAGTTTATGAAACAACTAGCCATTGTACTATTTTTTCTTTTCTCCATAGCGATTATTGCTCAAGAAAAAAATCTGGATAGTGTATACCAAGCTTTACAAAAACATCAAGACAGAGACACCACTCGTGTAAGTCTACTTATTGACTACACAAAATATCATCAAGTACGAAACGTAGACAGTATGTTGCCTCTAGTAAAAGAAGCTATTGCTATTTCTGATGAATTAGGATATAAAAAAGGAGCGGGTTACTCTCGTAATACACTGGCGACTTATTTTCTAATGAAAGGAGAAATAGAAAGTGCTCTAACAAAAGCTCTTGAAGCAAATACGATCCTTCAAAAAATAAATGATGTAAGTAATCTTACTTTTAACAATAATCTTCTTGCTCGCATATATTCAAGAGACGGTCAATCAGAAAAGGCACTAGCGATGCACTTAGATAACATCCAACTCATAAAAAACAAACCTGCTAGCGATCAAAAAGGTGGTTTTTACTATTATACAGCACAAGCGTATGAGATTTTAGATAGCCTTGATCAGGCACAAATAATGTATCAAGAGGCATATAATGTGAGCGAGAAAGCAAACTTCTCTTTGGGAAAAGTGCTATCGTCTGCAGCGTTAGGAAGTCTTTACAACAAGCGCAATGAATTTGCAAAAGCTATCCCTCCACTCACAGAAGCACTTGCTTTTCATAGAACACACAAACAATCTTACTCTGTTGCAAATACTCAATTTGCTCTTGCCCATAGTTATGCTAATATTGGGAAGCATACAGAAGCCATAAAACGCAATGAGGAAGCTATAACTATTTACAAGAATCAAGATAGAAAAGTAGACCTTCGCAACGCCTACCGAAATCACATAAGTTATCATGCTGCAGTAGATAATCTCAAGGGTGAAAACGAAGCTTTAAAAAATTACCATCGCCTTAATGACTCTATTTTTTCTGCAGAAAAGGTTCAAGTAATCGAAGAATTACAAACCAAATATGAAACAGAAAAAATCACCGCTCAAAAGGACGTTGCTGAAGCTACGGTAGCACTTACTAAAACTCAAAGTGAACGAAATCGCATTTATTTTATTAGTGCGCTTACAGTGGCAATCCTATTACTAGCGGCTGGCATTCTCTATTTTAGTAGGCTACGCGCCCAGAAAAAAGCGCAACTTATCACTCTAGAACTTCGCGAAACACAAAAACGTCTTGCTTTGGAAAAACAATATCGCAATAGCGAACTCAAAGCTCTCAAAGCACAAATGAATCCGCATTTTATTTTTAATGCACTCAATTCTATTCAAGAGTACATCATCCTCAACGAGAAAAATATAGCAAGCGATTATCTAGGGAAATTTGCAGATCTTATGCGAAAATATCTTGATCATAGCGATGCAGGGTTTATTACAGTACAAGAAGAAATAGATAGTCTACAAATGTATCTTGATTTGGAAGCATTACGATTTGAAGACACACTAATCTATAAAATAAATATAGATGAAAACGTACAAACAGATATTGTAAAACTCCCTACAATGCTTATACAACCCTATGTAGAAAACGCACTAAAACATGGATTACTCCATAAGGATGGGGAACGTGTATTAAATATTTCTTTCTCTAAGCCTAAAAAGGAAATCTTATGCTGCATGATACTAGACAATGGAATAGGCAGAAAAGCCTCGGCCACTATGAAAGAAAAACAAGGAATCATACATCAATCATTTGCTACACAAGCAAATGAAAACAGATTACAGCTCTTAAATTATAAAGAAAACAAAAAAATAGGTGTAGAAATTATAGATCTATATGATCAATTAGGCAAGGCACAAGGCACAAAAGTAATTCTAGACATACCTCTTTTAAAACCGTGATACATGAAAGCAATAGTTATAGATGATGAGAAACGAGCTCGCAACCTTCTACACATACTTATTACAGAAAATTGCCCTAAAATAAAGGAAATATATGAAGCTTCTAATCTACTAGACGGTATTAATATTATTAAAAAAGAAGAACCAAATATTGTTTTTTTAGACATTGAGATGCCTAAACATTCTGGGTTAGAAATTCTCAATTTTATAGATAAAGACATCTTAAATTTTGAAATCATATTTACCACTGCATATAGTGAGTATGCCATCAAAGCTTTTCAACTAGCTGCCATAGATTATTTATTAAAACCTATACGACCCAACCAAGTTAAAGAAGCTGTAAATAAAGCAATTAAAGTAATCGGGAAATCAGAAATTCATTTAAAACTAGAAGCACTCAAAGAAAGTTTTACTAAAAAATCATTTGAAAAAATTGCACTTCCTGTCGCAAACAGCATCAAATTCATGCCTTTTGACGCTATCATTATGTTGCAAGCAGATGGTATGTATACAAAGGTATATACGCGAGATGAAGGTACCATATTGATCACAAAACCTTTAAAACACTACGTAGATCTCTTCAAAAACAATCATCTCTTTTATAAACCTCACCGCTCATTTCTCATTAATTTATCGTGTATTAAAGAATACGTCAAAAGTGATGGTGGTTATATTATCATGGATAACGAAGAGATCGTTTCAATTTCCAGAGATAAAAAAGAAGAGTTTCTTACGCTAGTGACCAATCTCTAGTAAACTACCTCGAGACAAGCCATATATTATAAATCCCTTTAGCAGTGCCAATAAACATATTATAAACTACCATATTTTTGATATATACGGGACTGTTTATAAATACGCTTTCGCGAAAGCGTATACTACAACCCAACCACTAAGGCAGTATTATAACTAAAAAACGTTGTTTAGAAGTAAATTAGGTTATTCAGAAACTTCTTCGATATCTAGATAGGTTCTCAAAGTATTTTCGTGGTCAGAAAAACCAAAACCATTCTTTTAATTATGAAGACCATTAAATTCCTTTCTATCCTTTGTTTTGCTTTTATAACAATGCTTAGCTGTGAGCAAGACGATTTCATAGAACACGAAGAAACTCTTATTACAGCAAATAGTACCACAACAGCCAATGCTGTCATAATTGGAAATCGTAATAAACTTAAACAAAAACCAAGACGTAATTACAAAAGTGTCATTTTAGTAGACGATCCAACAAACTCAGTAACAAATGCTGCTGTACAATACACGCCTATAGACGGAGAAAATCCATTTCCAGAGCCTTTTGAAATGGAAGTATCTAGCATACGTAAAAGCATACGCAAAATGCAGAAAACACAATCAATGCTTAACGATGCGCATTTGTTTCCAGCTGGAAAACCTTTTCAACAAACAGCTACTTTATATAATGAACTTGGAGAACCCGTTGGAGATCAAAGTGAAACATGGGTAACGGCACAAGATAATGACGGGACCGATATAAATCGTATTGAAAGTCTTTACCTATCACCAAGCAGTGTCTCAATTCCACTACGTTTACGTACAGATCAACCAGAAGGCATTACTGTATTTGCCCGTGTAGAGTTGTATGGTAGAATTCTCATTAAAGGAGAACCTTTAGAAATGGAGATGACTGTATATGATGAAACTGATGGAAACATAGGACTCACAGGAACTGCCATAGCACAACTAGCTGAACTTACAGGAGGAAGTGATATTATACCTGGCGACGAGTTGCAAATCTCTATCACTACAAAAGATGCAAGCGGACAAACCATTGATGAAGATTATTTTATTACTACTGTAACACTTTCATCCAATTCAAATACCGTAAGACGCTCAGAGTCATTTGTTTTTGGAGAAACCGTGTATATAGAAACGCGAGTAACTGCTGAGACTGGTTCTAATATCGACAAAGTAATGACTGTTATCATACCATTAGAAGGACAAGACTTTGAACCTTTTGAACTTGAATTATTTCCTGTTTCAGAAAACGAAAACACCATTACGTTCAGATCTGTTGGTCATGAAAACCCAACATTTGTAAGTGCCGTAGATGCAGCACAAAATATAATACACCAAATGACTATTATAGATACTGACGGCAACGCTACAGACGAGACTGTGCAAAGCGCTATTACATTACTTGAAGGAATTACTCGTAATCCAAAACATATCATAAGACCGAATGGCGTGACTCGTATTCGTATGGGATTGAAAGACCCAATTGCACAAGAGGTAGCGTATGCTACGATGACGATTGCTTCTGATATTATTGAAGGAGAAGTTGATAGTATCACCCTAGAAGCTATTAGCAATTCTGACGGCGGTATATTCCGCATTGATGGTGATTTTGTATACGACTATATAAACAATAATCCTGACGGTACGGACTATACAACGCAAGTCACAACATACAACTCAGCAAATGAACCTATAGGAATAGAAGATGTGACTTTTACAATAGAAGATAGACAAATGCCCTATGAATTTACTCAAACAGTGATTACTAAAAATAGTACAGGTGTTATTCGTATTAAAGGTCAAGTCCAAGCAAATCCTACTGCTGGAGCACCAGTTAACACTTCTGGACCAATAAATAACCGTATTATCATACCAGAAGGAAATCTAGATGGTACTGCTTTAGAAATGAACTTAGTATTGCAGCCCGATGAGAACAATCCAGACCTTTACAATTTTGATGGAATTTATGGAGATATCAATACAGATATATTCAGTACGCACTATGAAACTGAGGCAACAATACTAAATGAATCAGACCAAATACTAGGTACCACAAATGTAGTTTTTGACGTCGTAGAAGAAGAGATTATAGGAATTATACAAGCATCTCTAACTCAAAACGATGATGGAGAAACATTTACGCTCTCTATGGAGGTATCTGGAAACAGTGTTGAATTAATAGAGCAAATAGCTGTTTTTCTAACTCCGCAAGATGGTGGAAGTGATGCTGACCCTGAGGATTTCGTCTTAGAGTACATAGATGACACTTTTGATGGTAGATTATATCTTAATAGCTTTGTCACCTTTGCCGATCCTGATAGCGTTATAGATATGCTCTACACAGCAGAAATTACAGTAAGTGTAGATGGTAGCAATGGGCCATATCTTCCTTTATTATTAGTATACAATTTAACAGGAGAAGAA
The DNA here is from genome assembly GCF_947492815.1 of uncultured Dokdonia sp. GTDB lineage: Bacteria > Bacteroidota > Bacteroidia > Flavobacteriales > Flavobacteriaceae > Dokdonia. The sequence goes on along the minus strand of NZ_CANLOB010000002.1, from coordinate 94,850 downwards.
TAACCAACATATATATTGTAAACGAGTTGGGGGACACGTTTTTTTTAAAGAAGGCTTATCTATAATTAGGTAAGTCTTTTTTATTTGGATCAAACACCTTAAGACTCGTTTTTTACGATTACACGCTTTCGCGAAAGCGGATAGAAAGAAAATACCATATCATCCAAAACATACATTTTAGAAATAAATACGGTTACTCAGAAAGTCTCCATCTAATTGTTGTCCATTAGAAAATACTTTAGCCCCAAGAAAACAAAACCATAGTACAATGAAAACAATTAATTTTTTAATCATACTCTTATCGTTTAGTATAACAGTAACTGCTCAACAATCTTTTTTTGAAACTATAGATGCACATGGACCAGATGCTACATATCAAGTATATGGTGATTTGTATAAAAATGACAAAGGAGAACCAGCTGCACAAGAGGTAACAACTTATAAAAACAAAATTGAAAAACACCAATACCAAGGGCTTCCTTCTGGGATCACTATTTCTAAAGTTTTGGATGATGGTAAAACTGCATTGTCAAGTAACTACAATGGCATCAGTATAAGCGCCATCAAGTATGTAGGATTTCCAAACACTTCAATCCTTCACCATACAGGATACAATAGAGGATACGTTGCCTTTGATAATTACATATTCTTTCTTCATGGCATATCTAAAGATCAAACCGGTTTTAGTGAAATACGATCTATCATGATTTTAGATGGAAGTGCATCAAAAACAGGGAAGAAAAAAAAGAAAGGAAAATTCTGGAAGCAACTTAAAGAAGCTGCACTTAATGAAAGACCAAGTGGTGAAGGTAGCAGTCCAGAGTATAAAGAATTAATGGCAAAAGACCCTGAAAAATTGGTAAGAGAGTATCTAAAGAAAATGAAAGAAAAACAAGCTTCATACACGATGACTTCTCAAGACAGAAAAAATCTAGAGACACTATATAACGGTGCAAAAGCAGATGATGCTTATGCCAAAAAGAAGAATGATGAATACTGGGCAAGTGAAGAAGGTCAAGCTATCTTAGAAAACAGACGCAGAGCAGAAGGTGCATCTCGAACTGACAACGTAACGTTAAAAAACAACTCTTCTAGCACTATTTACATAGGATCTAATGGGAGCAATAATAGAGGAACAGAAATAGGACCTGGACGCACGGCTGTTTGGAGTTGTAAACGGGATGGGTATCTACAAACTGTCACTAAAGTAAGTAACACTAGATCTTTTAAAAGTACTACCTCAAAGGTATATACTGCAAATTCAGGTTGTGGCGACACTATAAACATTAATTAATTACGGTAATACAATGGACTACCTCGACACAAGAATACTAGGTATCTAATCCTGAAAAACAACATCGGTGTAAGCACTGGAAATTAAAGACTTGGCTATTGTCATGCAATTAAATGTCATCGCTTCAGACATCTATAAATAGAAGCATATTATCTCACTAAAACAAAAGCGGCTACCTTTTCAGGTAGCCGCTTTATCAGTATTTATAAAGTGTACATTTTCACGTAAGTGAAATCTACATTGAGTTTATCAAAGTATGAAAGAAAAATTACAACGTACCTCTTTGTTCCTGTTCTCTTTCTATAGATTCAAAAAGGGCTTTAAAGTTTCCTGCTCCAAAACCTTTGGCTCCCATACGCTGAATAATTTCAAAAAATAAGGTGGGTCTATCTTCTAATGGCTTTGTGAATATTTGTAGTAAATATCCATCCTCATCAGCATCTACAAGGATAGAAAGTTCTTGTAGTTTTTCAATATCTTCTTTCATCACCTTCATATGCTCTCCTAATCGTTGTGGGATATCATCATAATAGGTTTGCGGTGGTGGTGGTAAAAACTCAATACCTCTTGCTTTTAATTGTGCTACTGTTTTAATAATATCATCGGTAGCCATCGCGAGATGTTGCACACCTGCCCCTTCATAAAAATCCAAATATTCTTCTATTTGTGATTTTTTTGCAGCTTTAGCAGGTTCATTAATTGGGAATTTAATACGTCCATTCCCATTACTCATTACTTTACTCATTAATGCGGAGTACTCTGTATGAATTTGTTTATCATCAAATGACAAGAAGTTTACAAACCCCATGACTTCTTCATACCATTTTACCCATGTATTCATTTGACCCCAACCCACATTACCTACCATGTGATCTATATATTTTAAACCTGTAGACGTTGGATTATAATCAGATTTCCATTCTCTAAATCCTGGAAGGAACGCACCTTTATAATTCTTACGTTCTACAAACATATGTACAGTCTCTCCATAGGTATAAATACCAGCTCTTACTGTTTCTCCATGCTCATCAGTTTCAACGGTAGGTTCCATATAAGGTTTAGCACCTCTTTTGGTGGTTTCTTCAAAAGATTTTCGTGCATCTTCTACCCATAGAGCGACCACCTTTACACCATCACCATGTTTTACAATATGATCGTTAATAGGTGATTTACTATTCAATGGTGTGGTCAACACAATTTTGATTTTATCCTGCTTTAACACATAACTTACTTCATCTCTAGACCCAGTCTCTAAGCCCTTATAAGCAAAAGACTGAAACCCAAAAGCTGTTTTATAAAAATGAGCTGCTTGCTTAGCATTTCCTACATAAAATTCAACGTAGTCTGTACCTAATAAGGGTAAAAAATCTTGCGCTCCTTCAAATATTTTTTCCAGTCCGTAATTTACGGGTTGTATATCCTTACTCATACTATTGGTTTTCTGTGGTTTCTATTTCTTTTATTTCGTATCTGATTGTTGAATCGATCTCTATAGTATCAACTTCTATGGTATCATACTCATACTCTTGTTCATAATCATAAAGGGTATCTGTCTCCCATTCATAAGGATCACTAGTATTAAAATCTCCATTTTTATACTCATCCATAATCGCAGAAGAAAGAAATGTTCCATATATGATAAATATTCCTATAAATACTAAAACTATTAGTCCATTAAAGACAACAGCTATAATATTGATGATTCTTGCCATGGAGACATTACTTCTACTTATTTCAGAAAACCCTTCAGTGTTTTCTTCGTATAATTTTAAACTTTTATTAGCTGCGACAAGACCTATGATTGCCATAATCAATGGTATTAAGGCTGTGATTCCATAACAACAACATCCTGCTACCCCTAGCACAAGGGCAAGAATTCCTAATATTAATGATAATGGATCTGCTGGTAATTTGTTATTTGACATATATATTAATTTTATACGCTTTTATTGGTGGTTACTTTTGTTTTCGAAAACCTGCTTGATGGCAGACAGTAGTGAACTTTTTAAAAATTGATTAGTGATCTAGCCACGATGTGTGATAACTCTCATCCGCGATTCCCATCGCTGCCTCACAAACCTTTAAAGGCTTGAAGGTATCTACCATCACGGCGAGTTCCTCAGTACCTTCTTTGCCAATACTTTTCTCTACCGTTCCTGGGTGTGGACCATGGGGAATTCCAGCTGGGTGTAATGAAATATGACCTGCCTCTACATCAGAACGACTCATAAAATCCCCATCTACATAATACAGTACCTCATCACTATCTATATTACTATGATTATAAGGTGCTGGAATACTTTGCGGATGATAGTCATACTTACGAGGCACAAAACTACACACTACAAAAGCATCCGTTTCAAAAGTTTGATGCACAGGAGGCGGCTGATGTATTCGCCCTGTTATTGGTTCAAAATCATGAATACTAAACGCATACGGATAGTTATACCCATCATATCCAACTACATCAAAAGGATGAGACGCATAGACCATTTCAAAAATATCGTCTTGCTTTTTTACTTTGATCAGAAAATCTCCCTTCTCATCATTGGTTTCTAATTCATATGGCTGACGCAAATCGCGTTCACAAAATGGAGAGTGTTCTAACAATTGCCCAAACCAGTTGCGATAACGTTTAGGGGTATAGATAGGTCTGCGAGATTCTACAATAAAAAGCCTATTATCATCTGTATCAAAATCTATTTTATAAATCACGCCTCGCGGAATTAATAAATAGTCTCCATATTTAAAATCTAAATTTCCTAAGTGTGTACGCAATTTCCCAGAGCCTTTATGTATGAATATAAGTTCGTCGGCATCCGTATTTTTATAAAAATAGTCTTGAGTTCTTTGCTTAGGTGCCGCCAAAATAATTGTACAATCACTATTGGTGAGTACAGGTTTACGACTTTCCAAATAATCTTGTTCCGGTGCAATTTGAAACCCTCTAAAACGATAGGATTTTATGCTATTCTCCAACGCTATTTTTGGCGCTACAGAATACTGCTTACGGATTTCTTTGACCTGTGTAGGTCGTTGCATATGATAACTATTGGTACTCATTCCATCAAAACCAATGGTTCCAAATAATTGTTCTGAGTACAACGTTCCGTCGGGTTTACGGAATTGAGTATGACGTTTAGGAGGAATTTCTCCTAGTCTATGATAAAAAGGCATGTATTGTAAGAATTTAGATTGCTTTAAAGTTACTTAAAATCAGGCAATCAAAGGCTATTCTGGATTCCTCTTAATAAGAAATTTCAGTAATAAAGGTAAGTATGTCCAACTTTTACTTGACATCGAGGTAAAGATACGAGTTTTTTATACATCTTAAAAAATGGTTTTACACGCTTTACCGCTGCGCTCTCCTTTCAGTCGTGAATCTCGTAAACTTCGCTTTCGCGAAAGCGTACTCAACAAAACACCATACGCGCTTGAGGTCTCCATTCAGAAAAGTAAAATTACAGGAATGCTTTTCCGCCCTACGACTAAAACTCAAACCGTAATTGCACATCGATTTCCTTTTCTTCTGGTTCAGTTTTTGTCTTCTTTTTGTCTTCCGTATTCAAATTGGAAAGTGAAATCCCTAATAAGCGAACACTATCTTTCATTTTCTCTTGATACAATAACTCTTTGGCCATTTCTAGAATAATATCCTTAGATCGTATATAATAATCAAGGGTTCTACTACGTGTTTGAAGCGTAAAATCTGAATATTTAATTTTAAGAGTGATTGTTTTACCAGCCACGTTACTTTTAGATAATCGTTTCTCAACTTCTGAAGCAATATGATCTAAACGCTCTATCATAAACACCTCTGATGTAATATTTTCAGAAAAGGTGCGCTCGGCTGCGAGTGATTTACGAATTCGATTGGGTTTTACCTGACTATGTTGAATCCCTCGTACAATATCATAATAATAAGCACCACTCTTCCCAAAATGCTGTTGTAGATATTCTTTGGACTTCTTTTTCATATCGAGTCCTGTAAAAATGCCTTTTTGATACATCTTTTCGGCCGTTACTTTTCCAATTCCATAAAACTTACGAATATCCAATGTCTCTAAAAAAGCAACCACTTCTTCAGGTGGAATGGTTTTCTGACCATTAGGTTTATTAATATCGCTGGCAACCTTGGCAACAAACTTATTAATGCTTATTCCCGCCGAAGCATTTAGCCCTGTTTTCTCTTTGATTTTTTGACGTATCCATGTTGCAATCACGGTAGCACTAGGCATGCCGACTTTATTTTCGGTTACATCAAGATATGCCTCGTCTAATGATAGTGGCTCTACAAGATCTGTGTATTCATGAAAGACTTCTCGTATTTGTTTTGATACTTCATTATATCTAGCAAAATCAGATCGCACAAAAATAAGTTCTGGACATAATTTACGGGCTAGTACTCCACTCATCGCACTTCGCACACCAAACTTACGGGCTTCATAACTTGCAGCACTTACTACCCCTCGATCACCACCACCTCCCACAGCAATAGCTTTTCCTCGTAAACTAGGATCATCTAGCTGTGCTACAGAAGCATAAAATGCATCCATATCTACATGAATAATCTTACGTATAGGGAGCGAGGTTTCCATTACTTGCAAGGTACGGATTTTGAAAATTGTTATACCTTGTAAGTACCAATTTTCAGATATGAAAAATTCATTATTTTTATTACTATTATTTAGTTATACTGGCTTTGCATGCACTTGTTACCCTGTAGATAGAAAACCTATTTTCAAAAAGTTTAATGCATTTACAGAAATATTTCAAGGTCGACTTATAAAAAAAGAATTTAACGCACCTGCTCATTTAGTCAGTTATCATCTCAAAGTAGAAGTAGCTTACAAAGGGGTTATTGAAGATGAAATTTTTGTGATACAAACTCCAAGTAGCGCAGCAGCTTGTGGTCAATATATTGATGATAAGTCTTCTTGGATCATTTATGCAATAAACGGCTATACATCGGCTTGTGCTCTAAATATAAACATCACAAAATTAAAGGGGAAAACTAATTTTACAAGTATTGAAAAAACATACAATGAAATACACAAAAACCTTCTTGAGAACCTTTCTACTTTGAAAAACTCAAATATGATCGTAGAAACCAATAAAACAGGAGATACTATAGCTTTTGGCAAACTTAATATTAATAAACAGCCAATAGGATGTTGGAAATATAACATAAGAGAGAATATACATACAACAACAAAAACCGAATACACAGAATATTATGATACTAATGGATGTTTACTAAAACAGCCACCTGACAAAACTTGTAACTAATGCCAAAAACAGCCATCATATTAGGGGCAACAGGACTCACAGGAAGTCTCTTAACAGCACTTCTTATAAAAGATCCAAATTATTGTAAAATCAAACTCTTTACAAGAAGACCTACAACTTTTTCAGACCCAAAAATCGAAGAAATTAAATGTGATTTATTGAATCTGAATGTTGTAAAAACTGAATTTACAGGAGACATTATTTTTTGCTGTATTGGTACCACCAAAGCCAAAACACCTAATAGAGACTTATATTACAAGATTGATTATGGCATCCCAATAGAGGCCGCTCAACTCGCCAAAGAAAACAGCATAGATACTTTTCTAGTCATTTCTTCTGTAGGTACATCAGACAAGAGTCCTTTTTTCTATGTTCGTACCAAAGGAGAAATGGAACGTGACCTCTTAAAAATTGGAATTCCTAACACATACATTATGAAACCTGCCTTTATCAATGGTCGTCCAGATGAAGATAGAAAAGGCGAAAAATTACTTAAACTTTTAATGAAAGTCACAGACTTTTTTATGATAGGTCCACTTAAAAAATATAAATCTGCACAAGCCTCACAAATTGCAAAAGCCATGGCTCATCTTGGGACAAACTATCATAAAGAAGCAAATATTGGTAATCATCAAATCAAAACACTAAGTCATCAGTATGAATCTTAATCAAGTTACTATTCCCTCAATAGATGTAGAAACGTCTATTCTATTCTATAAAAAACTAGGGCTAAAAATAATTGTGCATGTCCCTATGCAGTATGCTCGCTTTGAATGTCCAGATGGAGATAGTACATTTTCTATTCACAAAGTAGATACATTACCTACAAATGAAGGTGTGATCGTCTATTTTGAGATAGAAAACTTAGATCAAAAAGTCAACGAATTACAAGATCTAAATTTGCATGGCGATAGCACAATTTTTGACCTTCTTCCTACTGATCAGCCATGGTTATGGAGAGAAGCTAGACTAAAAGACCCAGATGGGAATCAGCTCATTTTATTTTATGGAGGTGATCATAGGAAAAGCCCGCCTTGGCGAATAGAGGAAGATAAAGTTGAAACTGCAGAAGATTCCCGCCTTCACAGGAACGAAAGTAACTCTTTAGAAATTGAACGTAAGTTTTTATTGACTTCAGACGCTTTTAAAGAAGCAGCTCACACCAAAACACGTATCAAACAAGGATATTTAAGTACTGATCCTGAACGTACAGTACGTATTCGCACTAAAGGAAATAGAGGTTTTTTAACCATAAAAGGAAAATCTAGTGATAGTGGTATGACGCGTATGGAAGTGGAGGAAGAGATCGCTTTCGCGAAAGCGGAAACACTCCTCAAACTTTGCCTTCCCGGAATCATAGACAAAACCCGATATGAAGTTACGATCAACAAGCAGACATGGGAAATTGATGAATTTTATGGCGAAAACGAAGGTCTTCTACTCGCCGAAATAGAACTCTCTAACGAAAACGAATCCTTCGCTCAACCATCTTGGATTGGGAAAGAGGTTACTGGAACTAAAAAATATTACAATTCTTATATTAGTACTCATCCATTTAATACTTGGAAAGAAACCAACTAAAATTCTTTATTATGAAATCACTTATCCCTATTTACTGTTTATTATTTATAGGTATCTCTTGTGTACAAAACACACCTCAAAGAGAATATATTTACAGAAAAAGAAAGTGAAGAAAAAAAGATTTCTGTCGCTTCTCAAATAGCAACATTAAAAGCAGATGGTTTTCAAATTTTTAATTATGTAGATGAAGCAACGGGAGATACCGTGATCATGCAACAGTATTATATGGCTTTCCTAAAGAAGGGTCTTAATCGCGATCAATCGGAAGAAGAAGCTACAAAATTACAAAAAGCACATCAAGCGTATTTAGGACGCATGTATGAGTTAGGATATGCAGATATTTCTGGACCTTTTGGAGATGATGGAGAATTAAGAGGAATCACAGTATATAATGTACCTACCCTTAAAATGGCTGATAGTTTAGCAAATCTAGACTCCATGATGAAAGCTGGAAGACTTAAAGTTGAAATCAAGCCATGGTGGGTGGGAAAAGGGTATCCGTTGCGGTAGTTATATGTTAAACCTAATTAAAGAATGACAAAAAACAAATACGAAAAGATTTTATTCAAATACCATAGCAATGTATTAGATGAATTGACCTTAGAAACGATGTGGGCAGAAGTAATAGATAAAAAGAATGGTATTTATAAACTAGATAGTATTCCATTTTATGGACCAATGATTGCAACAGATGACGAATTTTATGCAGAATTTGACGAATCTGAACAAATGCTAACTTATCAAAAAACAACTAAATTTTCTGGAAATTCGATTGTATTAGTTGTTATCACTCAAGATGGATTTGATAAAGAAATCATTCGAGACCAATTTAAAGATTTGAATTGTACATCTGAAGGGCTAAATGACTCCTACTTTTCTATGGAGGTTTTGGAAAAAGTAGATTATTTTAGAATTAAAGAGATACTAACTGAATATGAGAAAGATGGGATTTTAGAATATGCAGAACCATGTCTTTCAGAAAAACATCAATTGGACGTAGAAAATAACTAGGTACAATATGGTTTACAATACCCTCATCATACCTCTTTAAGCAAACGCTTATCAAATATAATAGGCAACTCATCTATAATTTTGACTTTAGAAAAATCAGGATGCTTAGGATTCAGTAATACATTTTCATCTATAGGATTTATAGCAGAAGGTACTTTAAGACATAAAAACTCCGATTGCGTCACAAATTGATCACCTATATCTAATACACTAGGATGCTCTGATCTATACATCCAGTCGACCGGTAAATCATCCAATGTAATTTGGCCTACACCCATAGTATCTGGAAATTCTAGCACTGTAATCTTTAAGTCTTTTGGAAATACATACGGTGGAATATGTACTAATTTTTCTAGCATCGCGAGTGAACTATTCCCAGCAGTATATAATACAGAAGTCCCTCTACGGTTCCACCTACCTCCATAAAGACGAGCACCTTCCCCAGATAAATCTTGAGCATATCTTCCTTTCGCTATTCTATAAACACGCATCCTATACTACAATACCATGAGCCATTCTATCTAGTAGCATCTCTACAGATGTAATACCATACTTTGTATCTAACATAGATAAAGGTGTCTGATTTTCAAAAGCATAGTTAGGAATATTTAACCATTTCCTAAAACTATCCCTATCACCAAAAAAGTCCCATCCTTTCTCAAAAAGAATAGAGACTTCTAAAATACGTTCTGTTTGAGGCGTGGATAAGCGTTTCTTATCTTTATGTATACGTTCTAACGTACGTTCAGAAATATGGAGTAACTGCGCCAGCTCTTGTTTTGAAAAATCAAATGCTGTTACCGCTAGTAAAAATTTTGGATAGGATAATCCTTCCCTAGATATATGAACTAATCGTAACGTAGAACGATCACTTAATGGATCATCACGCATCACTACTGCAGGTTCTGAAACCCCAGAAACTTCAATATCACTACCAGAAACCAAATTTTGGACAAGATTTCCTGGTGTATTGTATACCATATCGTCACTCATGACATTTTCAATTTTACACAAAGATAATGAATTTTGTCGTAATATTTACGACAAAATTACATGTTTAAGATTTTGACACTTTTATTTGTTGTTGCAATTGATTCCCATCTTCATCTACTACAGTAATTGTATAATCACCTTCTTGGGGTAAAACTGCCAACTCATGAAATGTTTCTGTATCTCCTATAAACGTATCATTAAGGTACCAAAATACCTTACTATCAGGATTGCGGTGCGCTAGTTTAAGGATAAGATCATTACGTGTTCCATCAAAATCTTTAGGAAGAATAACATCCTCATTTTTCTTAGGATATATAAAAGACATCGGTTGCTCTCCTAGAATAGTACAATCAGGATGTAAAGGGGGTAATTCTTTATAATCGGGATGTTTATTTGCATAATAATAGGCAATAGCTGGAGAGACTACAAATCGCACCTCAGCTTTCATTTGATCCAATTCATAACATGCTGAATTCACGCGATAATTACCCGAAGTAGTCACATAAATTTGTTTATGATAGGAACAAGCCTCACTATGAATACCCGCTTCTGGTATTAGTATATTTTTTGTGTCCTGACAATAAATACTTGCTGCTGCACCTGTTTTTGAGCATACTTTAATTTCTGTAAGTGCATCATAAGGCTTAGCAAACCAACTTCCTTCATTAGGCAAGGTTCGTAATACATCAAAAAATAAAGGAGCTGCTGCTTGTATTCCTGTAACACCTGGTCTACCTTCTCCATCTGCATTCCCTACCCAGACTCCAATTGCATATTGAGGAGTAACCCCCACAGCCCATGCATCCTTAAAACCATAACTCGTTCCCGTTTTCCATGCAATAGGCTGTGCATCTTCATAAAATTGCCAGTTTTCTTCTCCAGTTGGCCTATTAACATCACGCAATGTTTCCAAGGTATTATAAATCGCTCCAGCATCATAAATGGGAGCATTCGAAACAAGCTGAGTAGCTATATCATTTTCTTTAAATCTGTATGAATATCCCTGAAACGCATTTTGCACATACTCACTTGAAGAGTTTGTATATATATTTAAGGTATGAGCTAGTCCTGCATAAGTTTTTGTAATCTCCCATAAACTACTTTCTGCGCCTCCTAAGATGAGTGACAATCCATAGTAATTTGCCGACTTATCAATATGTGCAATCTCCATATCTTGTATGTCTCCATAAAACTTAGGTAAACCATATTTTTGTAACATACGCACTGCTGGAACATTTAAAGACCTTGCCAAAGCATTACTCGCAGGCACTACTCCTTGAAATTCTTTATCAAAATTTTGAGGTTGATACCCATTTATATAGGTTGGAATATCTGTTACTAATGTCTCTGGTAAAATAGTTCCTGCATCAAGCATACCTGCATATAATAAAGGCTTTAGGACACTCCCTGTGCTTCTGGGTCGTGTAATAATATCTACATCTTTTTGATGCTTTGCCGTTGTAGGTGCATTCCCTACATATCCTATCACTTCTTTGGTATTGACATCCATCACAACAATAGCAAGGTTATATATTTCGTTTTGACGTAATTGTTGGTGATGTTCTTTCGCCACTCGATTCAGTTGCGATTGTATATTTCCTTGTATTGTAGTTTTAATACGCTGTCCTTTGTACTCTTTTCGGATACGCTCTGTAAGGTGTGGTGCTATTTGCGGTAATGGATATGGTTTTCCTGGCAAGTCTTCTAGAATCGAAAGTTCATATGTAGCTTCATCTATAATGTCATTTTCCCATAACTTTTTTAAAAGTTGATTCCGCTTTCGCGAAAGCGTGCCCTCATTCTTTCCCGGACGAACCATTGCTGGATTATTAGGTAAGACTGCAAGTGCTGCGCTTTGCCCCCAACTTAATTGATCTGCAGGCAATCCAAAATAACGCCAAGCAGCAGTTTCTAATCCTACTACATTTCCTCCAAAAGGTGCATACGTTGCATACATTGTTAGAATCTCTTCTTTTGTATAGCGTGTTTCTAAACGTGTTGCTTTTATAAGCTCTACCAATTTTTCAGCATAGGTGCGTTTGCTATTTTTCCGAGAAAGCCGAATTACTTGCTGTGTGATCGTACTACCTCCTCTTCGTTTATCAGTCATGATATTCCCATACAATGCTTTTCCCATCGCTACGGGATTAAATCCTGGATGCTTATAGAAATATTCATCTTCAAAAAACAACACACATTGCTCAAAACGATACGGCACACTATCTAATGCTGGAAATCGCCATTGCCCATCATCTGCAATACGAGCTCCTAATAACTCTCCCGTATGACTTTCTACTACAGTAGATGTTGTTTCTTTAAATAAAATTGTAGGCAAGCAAAACAACCAATACACAAACACCACCACTAAAATCGACAGTTTGATTTTGTGTTTTTTAAGTTTAATACTGATATGTTGTTTTGTGATCTTCACTTTTTTTATAAACTATTTTCTTATTGTATTTTAACCCCTTCCGTCTATTGTTTCGCTATCACCATCTTCCCTATTCCTTGTACTACCCTTTCCGACAATTGTTTCGCTATCGCTTCTCAATCGCCACCTTTCCCTCCAAGGGAAAGGAGCTACTGTCTATGTCTTTTTTAAATCAGTTATCAAATGCTATTTGCATTTGAACTCTAAAGAGCTCCCCTCCTTGAAAGGGAGAGGTGGCATTCGCCTAAGCGAATGACGGGGTGGGTCCCTTCGTCACTTCATCACTATTTTACTTCTGAATAGTCACCCATGCTCCTTTATTACGAGCATAATAGGTGTTATCATACATCGCTTCTACTTGCGTACCTGGTAAGTAATACTTCCCTAAATAGGATGCATTTAATCGCACGGTGAATGTTTTAGTACTTGCTTTACTCATATCAAAGTAAAAATTGACACGATCATCACGTATATCTGTATATCTAGCAGCTCCTTCTGTACCTCCATTAGCATCCGTAAATCGTGTATTTACAATTTCCCATCCACTAGGGAAGATTTGTGTAAGTGCAACATTATCTACATAATCACGACTGTCATTACTAACGCTAATTTTAGCTACAAACTCTTCTCCTTGTCTAAGTTTAGAAATATCAATACGCTCTCCATCTGTTCCTATAAAGGCTGTAGTTACTTTAAGTTTACTACTACTCGCAAGTTCTTCTCCTAATGGTAATTTTCCGCTTTTTACTAAGCGTACAAATACTACATTATCTTTTGTGTTTTGGAGTGTAATGCTATTACTTCCATCTTTTGTACTTAGATTTCTTAGTGCAATAGACTGTTGTGTGTCTATAGTCATTGCCTTTCCATCTTTCGTATAGGTTAACTTAATAGATTTTCCACCATTTTTGACAAGCATTTTAGCCATAGCTAACAATGAATAGCTTGTTTCTTGTGTACTCAACCAACGATTTGACGATAATGTCTTAGCAATAGAAACGGCTAAATCTTTTTGTTTAGCATCTCCCATAACTACCATGGTTTCTAACGCCATTGCTCGGTTACGAAATACAGAACCATAGGTATGGTAATCGCTTTGGCTTGGTTTAAAATCAATATTTGCTGTAGAAGCTAATTCCTGAGCAGCTTTTGTTTGTCCTGCTAATGCATAAGCTCCTGCAAGTCGCCATTTACTATCGTTACTCAGGTTTCTGCTTTCGCGTAAGCGGTTCATTGCAGCTAAATCAGGCTGCCCTGCTAATGCTAAAGTATATAAACGATAAGCCTGTGTAAGTTTGCTGTTTCTAGCATCTTGTCCTAATCTCCACTCCCGAGCAGCTTTCTTTTGAAAACGTAACCAATTACTCATAAATGTAAGTGGTAATGCATAGCCTTTTTTCTGAGCTTCTATCATAAAATGCCCTGCATAATTGGTTCCCCATGCATCTGCATTGGTTTCTCCTTGCCAATAACCAAGACCTCCGTCTGCATTCTGAAAACGACCCAAACGTGCTACGCCTTGCTTGATATTTTCTTGTACTTTTCGTTTTTGTTCATAGGTCAAATCAAAAATATCATCCATAAATAATTGAGGAAATACACTAGAAGTGGTTTGCTCTACACATCCATGAGGATAACGTATCAAGTATTGTATACGTTTGGTAAAATCCATAGGAGGTAAGGTAGAAAATTCTATAGCAGACTCATTAGATCCTGACACTCCAAATGTGGTATAATCTATCGTTAAGTCACTTGATCCTAACAGTTCATAATCGGTTACTTCCTGTGTAATTGGATTTGGATTTTCGACATCTATTTCGACTTGATATGTGGCACGTTCTCCATTACCTTCAGCGATAATTTCGATGGTTTGAATATCGCTTACAGCAGTCACATCAAATTCAAAAGGAACAATTTTTTCTCCTACAGAAGCAAAGTTTACCGTCTTTGTTGTGCCTTGTGTTGCTTTAAACGCTTCCGATGTATTGACTGTAATTTTTGCTTGTTTTACTTTAGACTCCATCGCAAATACGGTAACAGGTAAGGTCACATGTTCTCCCGGAGACAGTTTTCGCGGAAGCGAACCTAATACCATTAAAGGTTTACGCACAGGAACCGTCTTTTCGGCTGTACCATAAGCCGATGCTTTATGATCTCCTGCAACAACCATAACACGTACCGAGCCTACATAATTAGGCATTTGAAGGGTGTGTGTTTTGGTTTCATTTTCGCTTAAAGCGAAAGGGCCTAAATAAGTAACTACAGGTTTGAATCGTTCTGCTTTTCTGTTTTTTGCAGCTGCAGCCGCATCTCCTCCTCCTATCGCATAGATATTATCTACACTTCCAGAATAGGCACCAATGACATAATCAAACATATCAAATGTCTTGACGCCTAATGCTTCTCTACTATAAAAATGCTTATGAATAGCTGGGGTTTTATACCTTGTAAGATCTAATAAGCCTTCATCTACTACCGCAATGGTATAGGTCATTGCCTTGGCATTTGTCTCACTCACTTTTACGGTATAGGATGTTTCTGGCTTGAGTACATCTGGCATCGTAATTTTAGGAGTAATAATGGTATTTTGATCTTCTACAAGCAATGGTATAACTCCATACAAACGAATAGGCAAATCGTTTTTAGTTTGTTCATGGGCTTGTAATAGAGAGATATTCACATATACATTTGGTGCCATCTCTGAAGTGACAGGGATTTTGAATTGTGTATCTCCTTTTTGCGTATCTACCCACCAGCTATCTAATACTTGAGTTCCATTTTCAAGGCTGACTAGTGCTCGCGAACTATTCCCAGAAGGGAATGTAATGATAGCTTCATCTCCTACTTGATACATTTCTTTATCTGAAGAGAAGACAAGCATTTTTGCACTTTCTGAGTCGCTTTGTAGTCCGCTCCAATTACGATAGAAGTAAGCGATACGACCTGTCGCATGACCACTTTCAGGGTCAATCACACGTATTAAATAACGGCCATTACTTTTTTCTGGAATAGTAACAGAAAAACTAGTTTTTCCATTACTTCCTGTAGTGACTTTAAAATCTTTTACTGGCGTGTGTACAGTACCTGTTTCATAACGAGAATAATTATCTCTTCCTCTGCTCCACCACCAGCGCCAACTCATTTTAAACACTTTTACTTCCAACGTTCTATTTCCTGAAGCTTTTCCTTGTGCATCTGTAGTTACTACATCAAACTCTGTATTATCATCTGTATAATAACTTCCATAGGCACGACCTTTAGGGGATTGTAATCCTACAAAATGATCAAAAGGAGCTACATCTTTACTCACTACATCTAATGAAAAATCTCCTCCACCCTCATAAGCTTTCGTCACAAAAGTAGCTTTAAGCATTCCCGGAGCTCGCTTACTAAGATTGAGTTCTTCATTAATTTGGGTGATTCCTTCTTCATTTACCTGTCCATCTAAAACGGTTAAGTCTACTTGATCAAAACTACGAATAGGGTCAAAAAAATTATAATTAGGATATCCCTTAAACCCACTACTTGAACTACGGATAGTGGCATCTGTTTTAATTTTAAGATTACGTCCTGGTGCTCCATGCAACCACGCTACTTTTACAGTACCTTCTATGTTATCACTTGCATTGATAATCTCATTTTTAAAATCTAAATTAACTTTTAGACGGTTAGGTTTTATCGTTTCTACTTTTAAGGATTTAGAAAAGCTAGCACCTCCTACACTAATGGTAGCATTCCAATTTCCTGTAGGCGCTGTGGGCATCGTGGTAACAGGAAAATAATACACATTATTTACAGCTTTTCCTGTACGGGATTGTGTTGCTTTATTACTGCTAATTACTTTACGATAGGTAAGCTTTCCTCTAGCATCTGTTACTTCTAATTTTACAGGATGATCTTTAGGCAATGGATTGTTTGCATCATTGAGCACAAATGATAAGTGAATACTATCTCCCGGACGATGCACCCCGCGCTCTGCATAGATAAATCCTTTTAATCCTTTTTGTAATTGCTTTCCTGAGATATCAAATTTACTCATGGAGAGTGCATTTCCGTCTTCTATTTTAAGATACGCATAGTTGGCTCCTTTTTGAGCTACCGCAAATACAGCGTATCCTTCTGGAATTACTGTTGCAAGCCCTGAAGCATCTGTTGTCACCGTTCCTATAGGTTGTTTTTGATAATTATATAGGGTTATTTTTGTATTGGCTTCTGGTGTTGTAGATACAATATCTGTTGCCGCAAAGTGATAGCTATTATCTTTTCCTTTTTTGACAATAAGTCCAAGATCAGATCCTAAAATGTTGCTGCTTATAAATTTCCCTTCTTGATAATACGCAGGATGGCAAGGATTATCTTCTTGTCTCCAATTATATACTTGGTTACGCCAGCGATATACTCTATTATCCCAATATTGCTCTTCGCGCTCATCCTCATCAGCACTTTCGGCCTCTGCATAGTCGTCTTCATAATACCCATAATCCTCTTCATAGTAATCATCATAACTATCTTCTTCTACATCAGTTTCATCATCTGTACACTCATAAGCTACATAGTCTTTTTTATAGCTTATTTCAACACGATACAAGGCACCTGGATCTGCTTGAAACATCTTAGATAAATCTACTCCATGCACACGCCATTGACTATCTCCTACATCTTCATTATTAAAACTGCTTTCTTGTAAATTTATCGTTTGCTTAGCAACACGTCTTCCCACTTGTTTTAATCCATAGGAATTAGTACTATTTAAATTATTTTCTTGTAGATATTCTAATACGTTATTTTCAAATATTTTAATAATACGTACATCTACATGACTCAAATTAACAGACTCAAAATAAAACGGATTACTCCCTGAATTAGGTAATATAACTCCATTTGTAATGGCACGTAAACCAGGTTTTAGTTGTTCAAAAGAAATCGTTTCTGAAAAGGGAGTTTTTAGTTTATAACCATCGGTGCTTTTAATTCCTTGAAATACCTCAACAAGTGAATTTCCTACAATTTTATTTTCAGGATATATGTGTAGTACATTTCCATCTACCTCAAAACGCAATTCACCAGCACGTTGTATAGTGACTAATCCTCTAAAATTTTGTTTCTCTTCTAATGGATCAGAAAAATTAAGTGTTAATGACGCATTGGCTCCTAACGTTTGATTAAGGTTTATAATTTTAAAATTATTACGTCCAGGGATAAGCACTTCATTTTCTCCTTTTGTCTCTTTAGCGCCAATGGCTTTCCCATTCCAAGATACCTGAATATTTGAATCTTCTATTTCCCTGAATATGCTATCTATTTTAAACACATGATACTTACCTGGCTTGTCATCACTTAACCAATTTATAGATAGTGGTTTTCCATTTTGAGCTGCGTTTATGAGTTGTTTTGCTTTCGCGAAAGCAATGACATCAGAACTCTCTATTTGCCCTTCCAGGTATTGATACTCTTTATCATAGGACTGTATCGCACGAAGGTCTACTTTAAAATCGGGTGTAATGGTTTTAAAGCTAAATGTAAAATCACGTATCTCCTTCGGGAGATCATCATAGAGTTTATCTAAGCGTAAGACCACAGTATATTCAGTATCTGGATGTAGTGGTTCATCTGGCTCAAATAGTAATGAGCGCTGCCCATGCACCATCAATTTACCAGATGCTTTAGGTGTAATCTCAAACAGATCTGCAGGAATTTCTTGATCTACTTCATATTGCGTCAATGCTTTTGCCACTTTCACTATAATGGGACTCGAAACAGACTGCCTACCACTTGTGGCATAAGAAATATACTCTTTATATTTAAATAGATTATCAGTGGGTTGGTCGGCACCTTTTTTATCACAAGTGATCAAAAAAAGACTTAGTACTGCGGTGAGAAAAACATGGATGTTACGCATAATGATGGTGTTAGTTACCCTCTCTATCTTCTGCTCTAAAAAGGGCAAAACTAGATAAAAAGGTATTCAAAATATGCTACTAAAGATAACAGATTTTAAACGGATTAATATGAATTTAAAATGATGTTTTTTCTATATTGAGATTGGTCAATCTAACATAGAAAAAAGGTATAGAAAATCGAGTGGTTATGGTGGTAACGTAACTGTTAAAATTTCTAGTATGCGAGTTTTAACATTTGTGACGGATTTAACAGTTTTACCATCTTTGCACTTTGAATGAGAGCTTATATCAGCATATCTAGTGTGTCTGATTATTTTATAAGAAAGAAAACCTCCCTAACCCTCCTTTCTAGGAGGGAACACCCGTTTTACACATATACGTTATTAAAGAGCAGAAAAATCATACTGACGCTCTACTTTGCAAATACGTATAGTATACGCTTCATACCACGTACTTTTTCCTTTCACTTGCGCTGCTTGATGATCTGTTTGTGCTTTCCATCTTGCAATATCTTCTAGAGTTTTCCAATAAGAAATTGTAATCCCTACTTCGTTGCGTGCATGGTCTATTCCTAAGAACCCTGGCATTCCTTGTGCAAGCTCTTCTAAATGCTGTGCTGCCATACTATATCCTCTAGTGATACTTGTTTGTTCACTTGCAAAAATAACTGCATAATAGGGAAGTTCTTTATGAATTGGTGTAAGAGAAGAAGTGTGTGATGCCATGCCAAAAAGTTATTACCCAAAATTACTCTTTTATATGGGGATTCAACACATTTATGTTTGATTTAGTTTTTAATAAATCGTTTTATTGTCACTCTTCCATTCTGATCTTCCATACGAAGAAAATAGATTCCCGACTTCCAATTTTGAACATCTATTGGACTTGTCTCTAGTGCTTCTTTTGAAGTAGTCATAAGTGTTCTTCCCAACATATCAAATACGCTTACAGTATAGTCTTCTTGACTATTTATTTGTACATGTAATTGATCTTGAACAGGATTTGGATAGATAGAAAAAAAAGGTTTTATAAAATCACTCGTAGCTAATAAACTATTACCATAATCTGCAGTATCACCATTTGAAGCGATTACATGTAATGTCGCATTATCACCAAGAAATTCTATACTATATTGAAATGGATCTGATATAGTATTCAGGTAAAAATTGAAATATTGATTTTCAAAAATAGTATTCTCTGCAAGTTCACATTCTATTAATGTGATTCCATAATCATCTAAGGTAAATGTGTTATTATTAAATATCACTGAGCCTAAAAAAGAATTACACACATAGGTGTTAAAATAGTTAGGATTGTTATCATTTTCTTCTTCAAAAATAAGTTGAATAGACTCTACTTCGTCATTTGATTCTGGCAGAAATTGTTCTCCGTTTACTTCCAAAGAATATAATTCCCATTCTCCTTCAAAAAGAAGGGGATCTTGAGCAAAACTATTTTGAGAAACAACAAAGCACAATAACACTAAAAAGAATCGATATGTTTTCATAAATAATTAGTTAGTTTTTAATAAATCGTTTTGTTATAGCTCCTCCATTCTGATCTTCCATACGAAGAAAATAGATTCCTGACTTCCAATCTTGAACATCTATTGGACTTGTCTCTAGTGCTTCTTTTGAAGTAGTTATAAGTGTTCTTCCTAACATATCAAATACAGTCACTGTAAAGTCTTCTAGACTATTTTCTGTCTGAATAAATAATCGATCTTGAACAGGATTTGGGTAGATAGAAAAAGAAAGCAATGTATTCTCACTTAAAGACAAAGAATCATTAGTATAAACAGCGATATCTCCATTGGAAGCAATTACTACTAATGTTACAGTTTCTTCCGGAATCTCAATATAATATCCAAATGGATCTTGTATCGTATTCAAATAAAAATTAAAATACTGATTTTCAAAAGTAGTATTTTCAGCTAAATCACATTCAAGTAATGTTATAGCATAATCTTCTGTAAACGAAAATGAAAAATCCGATTCATTCCCTCCTTCTTCAAAATTTATAGAAGCAAAAAAACTATTACAAACCCAACTATTAAATACATCTGCACCTTCTTCGTCTTCAAAAGTAAGTCCTACCGTATGTACCTCATCATTAAAGGGTGGAAAAAACTCTTCTCCATCTATAACTAAAGATTCTAATTTCCATATACCTTCAAAAAGTAGGGGATCTTGCGCAAATATGCCTTGAGATATCATGAAAAATATCGATACGATAAAAAGCAATTGTTTGTTCATAATCAATTATTTAGCACTTTAAGATACTATTTTTTTTGTAAAATAATAGAAAACATCGAAATATGTATTTTTCATATCTTACTTTTAATACTAGGATAACATATATATCCTTTCTTTTTAAAAAATTTGCACAAAACAACCATCTATGAATCGTTCAATTTTTTCTTTTTTAGTCAGTTTTTTTATTTCTACAGCTATTTTCGCGCAAGCTAACCTATTACAATCAGGACCTATGGTTGGATATTCAGATTTTAGAGAAGCTTTGATCTGGGTACAAACCAAAGCGCCTGCTGATATTAAAATAGGATATTTCGCTCAAGGCGAAAAAGAACGATTCACCCAAACTGTTGCTACCACAGAAACAGGAGACTATATTGCAAAATTATACCCAAGTGATGTAGCCTATGGAACTACATACACCTATAAATTATACATTAATGATCAATACGTATCTCGTCCCTATCCATTAGAATTCCAAACACAAACCTTATGGCAATATCGTACCGATCCACCGCCATTTACATTTGCTATTGGATCTTGTTTTTATAAAAACGAACCAAAAGACGACCGACCAGGAAGGCCTTATGGAGATGCCTACGAAATCTTTGAAAGTATTGTTCAGAAAGATCCTGATTTCATGGTCTGGTTAGGAGATAATATTTATTTACGCACACCCGATTTCCAAACCGAACGCGGCATTCGTCATCGTAACAGAGAAGCACGAACAACTCCTGAATTACAACCTTTATTAGGAAGTGTACATCATTATGCTATTTGGGATGATCATGACTATGGACCTAATGATTCTGACCGTAGTTTTGTACATAAAAAAGTAGCTGAAAAAGCCTTTAATGAGTATTGGGGAAATCCAAGCACTAATGCTACTGGAGAAGGAGGTATTACAGGACAATTTGTATGGAATGATGTGGAGTTTTTCTTGATGGATGATCGATATCATCGTGCACCTAACAGAAGTCTTGACACCGACAAAGACTATTTAGGAGACGCACAACTTACTTGGCTTATTGATGCCCTGACCGCAAGTAAAGCTGCTTTTAAGATCGTATGTATTGGAGGACAAACCATCAGTGATGCTGCGGTATATGAAAATTATGCTACGTATCCGGAAGCACGCAAGCGTCTACTAGACCGTATTGCTTCTGAGAAGATAGAAGGTGTCGTATTTATGAGTGGTGATCGTCATCACACAGAGATTTCTCGTTTAGAACGCCCAGATGCATATCCGCTTATTGACATTACGTGTTCACCGCTTACATCAGGAACCCATAAAGCGCGTGATGAAGGAAATACACTTCAGGTAAAAGACAAAACCTATTATGAACGTAACTTTGGACTCGTTAATATTTCTGGAGCTTATGGGAAGCGTACATTACTCCTTACCATTTACGATCAGAAAGGGCAAAAAGTATGGGATTATACTATCTCACAAGAAGAGTTACGTTATAAGAAATAGATGTTCTTTTCTGAGTACGCTTCTGCTTGCCGACGAGGCAGGTTTGCGAAAGCGGTCACTTCAATACAAGTTTCATAGTTGCTTTCTGAAAATATAAACATACTCAGCCGCATTAAAAGGCTGTCTAAAAAATAACTTGACACGTCATTATGAATTTATTACAGAACTTTATATCATTAATTATCAATACAATGAAAAATTAAAACAAGTTCAATTTGACGACAATTACATCTTTTTAGATAATCTCAATTAACTATTACTTCTTTACTAAAAAATTACGACGGGTATCTGTAATATCTAATGTAGCTGTATATTGTTTTCCTTCTCTTAGATAGCGTATGTCAATTTTATTTTCATCTGCATGTGCGTTTTTTGAGTGTTCTAAACAATCTACGTGACAGGTTACTTGTTTCCCTATCTGAAGAATAATATCGCCCCCAAATAAAATTTCTCTTCCTGCTACATTTGCCGAGATATACCCTCCTCGTAATCCTGCTTTTTCTGCGGGACTATTGGCTGCTACACGTTGTATAAGTAATCCTCCATTTTGAATAGGGAGATTAAACAAGCGTGCGTATTCTTCTTGTGTTAAGAAAACACTTTCTACACCTACCCAAGGGCGATCTTCAAAAGCAAGTAAATCTTTTGCGGTATTGATAGACACCACCATTCCTATGCCTTGAAATCCGCCTGAAACGGTCAATATACTTGATGCAATCCCTACGACTTCACCTTGTGAATTAAAAAGAGGACCTCCACTATTTCCTGAGTTGATGGCTGCATCAGTTTGGATAAACTCCACACGAACCGTTCCATCATACAGTCGGTCATCTCCTCTAAAAGCTGAGATAATCCCTGATGAAAATGAATTTTCAAGACCATACGGACTTCCTATGGCATATACATTTTGACCTACCACTAGATTATCTGAATCCCCAAGTTTTGCATGTGCTAAAGTAGGGTCTAACACTTTTAATTGAAGTAATGCAATGTCTGCTGTTTTTTCACTAAACAGGATAGACGCTTTACGCATTTTTCCATCTTGTGTTTTGACTAAAATCTCAGAGGCTCCATCTACCACATGAGCCGCTGTAAGAATATAACAATCATGAGAAATAAGTACTCCAGACCCTTGTCCTTGACTTTTTATAGCTCCCTTTTCTGTAAAATTATTAGAAGTCGTAAAAATAGTCACAACCGCTGGAAGTGCTTTTTTATAAATAGTAGAAACTGTGATTTCTTCTTTACTTAAATAGGTAGGTGTTGTTCTTTCTTTTGGACTTGCATGTGGCATTGCTTTTTGAGCAATTAACATATTTGAGACACTAAGAAGACTTATCAATAAGAGAATATATGTTCTCATGACATAAAAGGTTTTTGATTTATAAAATGGCTGGTAGTAATACTATAGTCAATTACAACCGATTTGTCGAAGAAAAATTTAAAACCTTATTTTTTTGTCATTTTTTCCTTTAAAAATATTCTTTTACAGTTTATACATATTTATAGATACTACCGTTTTACTCTCCCTCTGATCATGAACCTGCAGGCAGACAGGTCTCGCAAGCTCGATTTCGCGAAAGCGGACTTCGATACAATTTATGCTTACGCTAAAATCACTCAGCCTCCTTGTATAATTCCAACGTAAGGACATTGAGTAATCTGCTGCAAGCGGATTGTATCGAAACGACCGACTTTCTATTACTCCACTACCTCAAAAGCTTGAATGGCGGCATTGGGTTCCATGATGCTATAGCCGGCCCAGAAACTAGGATCGTATTTAGATAAATACGTTGCTTTTACATTTTCATTTTCAGAAGCAGCTTCATAGGCTGTATCTGAAATATCTTCAGAGTTAAACACGACCATTTCATACTTAGAAAGGGATGTTCCTTGCACATCTAAGGCAAGCGAAAGTTCATTTTGCTTACGACGTCCCTTTACATGCTTATTCTTTTCTATCACTTTTAAAGGGCGATCTACACCAAAGTAATTTCCGTTTTCAAGTTCCAAATAGCGCGGACTATAACTACCGCTACTATTTTTGGCAAATAGCATCTTACCTCTATACACGTTTTCACCATATTTAATCCCTAATAATCCAAACTTAAATAATGGACGCACATTGTTAAATTCTAGACGTACAATAGCAAAATCGTTGGTGTTTACAAATGCAGTTCCTTGAAAATCTTTTTTGCCTTTCGGCGAAAAATCAATAATATACACAGGTTCTTGATCAATAAAGGTGTAATCTCTGATTTCAAACTCGTAACGATTTGATTTTTCTAGAATATCAATCTTAGAGTCTTCATTAAAAAAGAGTTGTGTGTACAGCTCTGAAATACGATCTTTCATTTGTTGCTGGAAGTAGTTTTTATCACTTGCATTTTCTACTTCTACCTTTACTTTATTGGCATCTTCATTAGCCGCAGTGATAGAGTCTAGTTGTACTTTTGTTCCAAATAATCCTGATTTAATTTTAAGATACGAATCTGGTTTTACGTTTTCTTTGAAAATTGTTTCTAGACGTTCACTGAGTCCGTCGACAGAAACATCTTTGGATTTATCATACAACTCTGCTGCTTTATCAATATGGAATTTATGCTTATTGTAATTTCCATAAAAATCTCCTACCACTTCTCGGTAATACGAAGACTCACGAGGTACTAAGGTCGCAATACTATCTATTAATTCTTTATTTAACTCTTCAATCGTTGACTTCTTAAATCCAAAATCTACTTTTTTCATTGTATTAAAATCAGATTGTCTGAAGAATATCTTCTTTTTAGATAGTTCTTTTACATAGTAGTTTTTATCAAGATTTTCTTTCACTTTTTCGATCACCTCATCTACAGAAAGCGGATTACTAGAAAGAAAAACGCCTTTTAACTCAAAAGATTTAGGAGCGAGTGTAATGATGCTATCTGTAAGTGATGCTAAAAAAATTCCCTTACGTTCATATCCCATAGAAGATATATATATAGAATCTTTTATTTTTTTTAATTGCTCAGGATTGATGGTAAAAACACCTTCTTCATTTGAAATTACGCCTTGATTTTCTGAAAGTTCAATGGTAGCAAATGGAATAGGTTCTTGCGTTTTACTATCTATAAGTGTTGCCGATATGGTTTGTGCGGTCATATTAGAGACCAGTAATACGGTAAGTAATGTGATGATGTATTTGATGATTGTCGTCATGATGGATGGTTGTTTTTTTATAAAGACGCTTCATTTTTACAAATGGTTGCCTGGGCTCTTTTTTTATGACGATTTTAAGAGGATTGTGTTACTTAGAATTCGGGACTTCGGTACAATTTTTAGAATTGCTTTCAGCAATTATAAAAATCACTCAGCCTCCTTTGATTTCGATATAATAACTTCGGTACAATTTCTCATACTTCGAAATTACTCAGCCACCTTTGATGCATTTTGTTATACGCTTTCGCGAAAGCGTATAATAATTGATTATTAGATGTTAAAATTCCTTCTCCCTCGAGGAGAAGGTTAGGATGAAGGGAAGCGAGGGATTATTGCGATCAACTCCCTCACCTTAATCCTCTCCCTAGGGGAGAGAAGATATATTATTTTGTAATTTTATCTTTTCATTCAAAGCTTTTAGGCGTGCTTTATGCGCTTCTTTTTTTTCGCGTTCCTTCTTTTTCTTTTGAGCCATAAGCTTAGAATGCTTGGCTTTATTTTTTGTGTTTTTTGGACTTCCTGCTTTTGCCATCTGTCTATTGTTAAAGCGTTTCTTCTTTACAAATTGTCCCTGGAACAACAAAATCTTTGGCACGTCCAGATCCTACGGCTTCAAAATAAGCACAATTCCCCTCTATAGATTTCATTGTTATCGTAATAACCATATTCATCACTTCTTCAGACTTAGGTAATGAAGTATCTTCAACTTCTTTGTTAAAGGTCATTGTATATACACAATCACTTACCCAGATAAGATCAATAACAGACTCTTCTCGTTTTCCATTAATTTCAAGAATTTCTGTTTGTTGATTGCCATTACGGATGATAAATGTATCTGGAAATCTTTCATTACCTGGTACAATAAAAGTTCCTTCTTTAAAGTCTTTACAAGTTAAGACGGTTTCTTCTTGTGCAAACAGTGTCATACTTATACTAAGACAAAGAAATAGGGTATATAAGATTTTTGACATATGGAGGATTTTTATGAAATATAGGTAAAAAAGAATAGATGGCTAAGGTATTAAATTCCTTCTTTTTGATGAGGAGGATCGGAAGAATAGATTTCATTACTATATCGGTTGTTTCGATACAATTTCTCATGCTTCGAAATCACTCAACCACCTTAGCTTATAATTAGAAATGACTGGCTTTAATTCACTTTAAAACTGTGCGACGCCTTTGGTTGTGAACCTGCCTGCTGGAAGGTCTCACTAGTTCGCTTTACCGTTTCACTCTCCCTCTGGTCGTGAATCTCGCAAGCTTGATTTCGCGAAAGCGGATTGCATCTCTTTAAAAGCTTCTACAGGGTCATCTGCATTCCATACACCACCTAATGCTCCTACGCCTTGAAAACCAAGTTTAACGGCCTCGGGGGTTGTACTTGCATTAATACCGCCCATCCCTGCTATAAATTTAGGAATCTCACGTACATCAAAGCCTCTGCCTTGCATGTCACTTTTAGATATCGCTGCAAATACAGGACTTAATAGGTGGTATGCAAATTCCACTTTTTGAGCTGCGAGATCTTCGGGCTCGTGATACGAACTACTCACCGCAAATCCTTTGTCTGTAAATGATGTTACATAGGTTTCCAACTGCTCTTCTTGTGCACGCCATTTGCGTTCTTCCAAGTGAATTCCTTTAATCGCGTATTCCTGAGTGAGTTCTTGTGGGAAATTATGGGTCATGATATACTGATAATACTTCGGGTTCACTTTATCTAAATAGACACGATGTTCTTCTAAGGTAGCACCAGGTTTTCTAAAATGGAAGTATTCTAATCCTGCTTCAAAGAGTTGATGAAGCGTTTGGATTTCAGTGTCATTGGTTTGTTCTGGAGATATCAGTAGGATCATGATTGATTGGGTTTGTTTTTATTCCCATGAAGATGGGAATCTCATCATAACGTAAAAATACGCTTTAATTTATCTATGAGGAATTGGATTGATCTTATAGCACTTAAAATTCTTTATTTCGGCCTTCGAAAAGTTATCGTAAAATGTGAAGCGAGTATTCCGTAGAATTTCATACTGTTTGAGCGTAGCGAGATTCCAAAATTCAGGAATGGAGTAATACATTTAGATAAGGTTTCGTCAGCCTAGCCTTTTTTGATTCTTTTTTTGGCAATGAAAAAAAGAATAGAAGCCTAAAAGATGTTAGCATTAGATTCCCGCCTTCGCAGGAATTCATTTGTTATTACTAACTAGACGCGATCACTTGTTTTAACTGTTCTTTAGGGACCACACCCGATTGTCTCCATACTTGTTTTCCGTTTTTGTATAGGATCATAGTAGGAACACCACGCACTTGATACTTGGCAGCCAACGGTTGGTTTTTGTCTACGTCTATTTTGACAATTTTGACAGCATCACCTAGTTCATCTTTCACTTGTTCTAGGATAGGACCTAAGGTTTTACAGGGTCCACACCAAGTTGCGAAGAAGTCAACTAAAACAGGTGTTTCTGAATTGATAATTTCTGAGAAAGAGGATTTCATTTTTTTTGATGTAAAATTAGGGTATAAAAATAGGATATCAAAGATAGTTTCAATGCGGGGCTTCGATACAATTTTATAATTGCCTTTTCGGCAATTGTAAAATCACTCAGCCGCCTTTGATTCGTTTATTTTATAAGCTTTCGCGAAAGCAAAAAATAAGGTAGCCGCCTTGCGTTTTGTTTTGTTTTGTTTTGTTTTGTAATAAAAACATAGGACATTGAGTGATTTTAAAATCCTGAAAAAGGATTTTGAAATAGTACCGAAATGCCGGATTACTATTTCTTAAATACTTTTTTAGCTAGATCTGACAAAAGTGCTACTTCTCCACTCATTAAGGCTTCTTTCTTTTTACGACTCCAACCTTGCACTTGTTTTTCACGGTAAAAAGCATGATCAATACGATCATATTCTTCATAGTACAGCAATTCTACCGGAAGTCGCTTTTTGGTATGTATTGCTCCATTTCCTTGTTGATGTTCTTCCAATCTCCGCTCTATATACTTTGTGCTACCTGTATAATAGGTGTCATCATTACATTTGAGAATATACATGTAGCCTTTTGCCATGATTTAAATATAACAATTATTGAGTCGGGGCTTCGATACAATTTTATAAGCTTTCGCGAAAGTAAAAAATAAGGTAGCCGCCTTACGTTTTGTTTTGTTTTGTTTTGTAATAAAAACATAGGACATTGAGTGATTTTAAAATCCTAAAAAGGATTTTGAAATAGTACCGAAATGACCGGACTTCGATACAATCTCAATTTCATTGAGATCACTCAGCCAACTTTGATTGAAAAAAGTAAGGTCATTGAGTGGCTCGCTGCAAGCGAGGTGTATCGAAATGACCGGGTAGACCAACATTCTAAAAATATAGTATATTGAACATCTGTAATTACATGAACTATGCCTAAAGAAAAATCCTGGAAACAGCTCTTTTTAGATCTTGCAAAAGCAATTTCTGAAAGTTTAAGTGGTACCTCACGAGCGAGAACTTGGCATCAACATGTGGTGCCGTATGAGGATGGTTGGGCGGTACGTCGTGAAGGGAATAAACGGATTACTTCCAAACATCGTAAACAAAGTACAGCTATTAATAAGGCTAAAGTTATCGCTAAAAGAAAGAAAGCCGATGTGATTATTCATCGTGCCAGTGGTGGGATTCGGGAACGGATTGGGTATGGGGATTGAACTATTCTCAACTAACTAATATTATACGAGTCTTCTATCAATTTCTTTATAAAATCATTAAGATCTTCTGTTTTTTTAATTGTTACTTCTGTATCACCAGTTCCGTAATGTCCCGTAGTAGAAACATCTCTTATATTCTTTGTAGGATTTTTAATATTAGTGAAATCTACTTTTAGATAAAGACGAATTTCTTTCTTTTTTGAAAATATTTCAGAACATACAAAGTTTTTAATTCTTGAAAACGCATGATAATATTTTAATTCCTTTTTCTGAATATCATCGCCAAGTGAGAATATAAAATCTTCAATTTCTTGATATAATGCAAGTAAATCATCAGATGCTGCATTTACTGCATCGTTCATATCTCTATATTTTATAGTCCCCCGAGAAGTTGATTTTTCAGCATCATTTTTTTGAGATGTTCCAGCTAATTCAAATATAATGCTTCCTCCATCAAAAGCTCGATATCGTATCAGTTCTATATTTCTATTTATTTGTCCGATAGCATAATCATCATAACGGGTGAAATCTTTTGCAATACAAAGCAATCTAGGGTTTGACCAATCTACTTCTTCATTTTTAGACAGCATCTCTTTTTTCATACACAGTAATTCAAAATTTGCTTTATGATCCATTAACCAATCTAGGTAGAAAAGCCCTTGATTAATTACATTTTCTTTACTGTCTAATTTATATTCTATAATAACTGGGCAATTATTTTCATCTATTCCAAGACTATCTATTCTTCCTTTGTGTTTATTCCCTGTAGAATATTCTGAAGCTAAAAATCGTATACCAAAAAAGGTTTCTAAATTTCTTTCACACAAATTTTGAATCTCACGTTCATATTTAAAATCAATAGGAGTGTTTGAAGTTGCAATCTCTCCTTTTATTGAATAGAGTTTGATGTCTGCCATTTAGATTAGTTTTAATTGTTTTGCAATATCTTGTGTGAATTTAGCTAACGGTCTTTTTAACAAATCTTTATCTTGATAATAGTTTCCAATTATAAATCTTTTAATTAATTCATGTGAAACTTTAATTCCTTCACATTCAAAAAAGTCTATTATTTCCTTTCTTCTACTTTTATGGTAATATTTAGATTTTAAAAATAGCTCTGAAGCAACATCCTTAAATTGAATATATTGTTCCTCAATACGGTACTCTCTTAAATAATTGTTAAGCTTCTCTTCATATTTGTCATTATCTATATATTTTTCCCTAAGATTTACTTCATAACGTATTAAATCTTCATTTTCTTTAGTATTAATTAAATATTTTAATAAGCTTTCCTTTTTAATTTTAAAAGCTGCAATCTCATGAAAACTCTCTAAATACGGGTGAATATTATTTTCTAATGTAAATATTTTATTCGATTTGCCCATATTACAACTTGCACAACAGGGAATTAAGTTATAATAAGATAAACTTAAATAAGGGTATACACTTTTAGGAAAATAATGGTCCAGATGAAATAATAGTTTCTCTTCTCCTTTTTTATGAGTAGTTAAGGCAAATTGTGTATTACAAGTTACACAAGATTTGATATTAATAGTTTTAGCTAGCCAGATTGCTTTTTTACTACTTCTAAAGGATTTATAATTAAATATTTTTTCGAGTTCTTTACCTATACTTTGTAATTCTTCTTCTGTAGAATCGTAAATCCTATTTTGAAATCCTTTATTAATAAATTCATTTATAAAAAGTTGTAATTTTCTAGGTAGACTAGTAATTATTTCTTCTATATTTTCCTTAATGTACTCTACTATATCAAGATCCTGACTCTCTGAGTTATTTACAATCCAATTTTGAAGTTTTTTTGAAATTGACTTATAATTACCTAAATCAGTATCAATTAGATCATAATACAATTTAGTATTATTTGAACTCTGAATTAAAGTGATCATTCCTCCTTTGGTTTATTAAGTTCAGCCTCTAAAGTTTTAATACGTTCTTGTAACAATGTCAATTCATCAATAGAATTTTTAAAATAAAGTTGCTCAAATTGATCTTTAATTATAGGTTCGCCTATAAGTTCTATGATCTGTTGTATTTCTTTATCCGTATTCTCTTTAGGAAAACTATCTAATAAAGTTTCTATTTTTCTATTGCGTTCTTTTATTTTATGTGATCCTAAGGAACTATCCTTTTCTATTAGTTCTTCTAATAGTTTTTTGAGTTTTTGCTCTGCAAATGCACCCAACGTATTATTCATATAAAACGTATCATCTAATAGGGCATAAATATTTGCCCCAAAAGTCCTATCTAAAGCATTATAAGGTTGCTTTTCACCTTTTTCTAATTTCAGCACATTTTGGTTTGGAATATCAGAAAGTATAAAAGGAGAATGTGTTAAGAATAAAATATTTATGGTTTTAATATAATTAAACTTTGCACTTTTAAAGAATGCCAGTAATTCATAAATAAATTCTCTTTGAAAGTCAGGATGGTAATAGAGTTCTATTTCGTCAAGAACTAGATTGATCGCATCATACGTAATAATTTCTTTTTCTTCATTCCTTTCTTCATTTTTATGAACGGAATCAACATTTTTTATATGATATACAATGGAGTTTAAAGCATATATCTTTTGCTTCTCTCCTGAACTCATATCTCTAAAGTAACTTCTATCTTTAAATTGTATTTTATTTACAAAAAATGGTGGAGGAACATGTTCAACAGCTTCAGAAAACCATGATTTCAACTGTATACTCTGTACTTTATCGACAATTTCATTTATTTTCAGTGTAGTTTCAAAATCTTCTTTTTCAGTATTAATTGAAAAAATATCCTCTCTTAAAAAGTTTAATGTCTGCTGTACTTTTAAAGTGATATGACTTTTGTATTTATAAAGTGCCGCAACGTATTCTTTTGCATTTTCTGGATTAATTTTATAATTATCCTGTAGCTCTTTCTTTTTATTTATTTGCTTATCAAAGTCATCAAAAATCTTATATCTAGTAGGAATTGTAATGAGTTTTTTAATCAAATAAATCTCTGCAAAGTAAAATATGCTTTTATCTTCAATCTTTGGGTATTCAAACTCTTTTTCAGGATCAGATCTATCATTGAATGTTTTATTAAATAATGGAATCAAAATATGTTTTCTAAAAGATTCTTTAAATTCTTTTGTAAATCTTTCAGTTATAAATTCTGGTAATTTTTCATATTCTTCACCTCTTAAATATTCATAATCTTTTCTTTTATCAAAATATAATTGGATAACATCTATCTCCGATTTCGTGTTAATTTCTTTATATTGTTCTATACTTAAAATATTAGCTAATAATCGGGAACTTGTGAGGTATGCTTCTCTATTCACATCTATATTTCCCTTATTTCTGTATGGGTTAATAACTACAGGGGTTTGATAACCATCATTTTTATGAAAAAGTGATTTAATCCAAACACCTATTTGATTAGTATTGAACCCATAGAGAGAATAATTTATAACTACAGAGTAAAAAAAAGAAAATTCTTTTCTCTCATTTGTTAGTGGTTTTAAATCTCCTTTAAAATAATAAAATTGTTCTTTTAAAATCCCTTCTTCAATTAAAACTTCATCTCCATCTATTTTTAATTTAAAGAGTTTCTCATCTAGTGTATAAAAGATTTCTACTCTTAAACCGTCCCCAATTTCTTCTAAATCTTTAATATATGTAACTTCTTCTTGTCTATCATCCTGACTAATATCTTTTTGTTTTTTACTCTTTATATTTAAAAACAAATTTTCATCAATAAATTTAAAATGTCTTGAGCATACAAAAAGACTGTATAGTAAAAGTTCAGATAGCGCACTTTTACCACTTCCATTTTTCCCTACAATCGCTGAGATATTAATTTTTATAGGATCTGACTTATCTCCTGTTAATTCATTTACGGGACCATCTATATAGAAAAAATTTTTAGGATAGGTGTTTCTATATTCAATACATTCAACTTCATTTTCTCTATTTAGATCAAAGGTATACTCATTGTAGAACGTATAAATTTCATCTTCAACTAAATTTTTCCTAAACCTATCTCCACACCTTTTCAAAGGACGTATTCCCAATAACTTAAACCCACTCATCTCTCCCCATATTTAACATTCTCCTCCGCAACCATACCCAATTGCTCTTTTGCCTCCCCAACTGTGACCTGCCCATTCATTAACATAGGCAATAACCAATCGCGTAAGGAAGCTAGTTCTTGGTTTTCTAACTCAACTAAGTTTTGCTTTGAAAAAATTGGTTTTATTATTTTTTGATACTCTTCAATTATTTTTTTTGGAGGAATTATAATTTTAATTCCTTTTAATATTGAAGCAGAAACTTCTTTAAATGTAGAGCCACTTGATCTTGCTTCAATGAGTGGTATTTTATTTTTAATTTGATAAAACAAAAATTCACTTGTGAAATAATCTCTAGGGACAAATGATTTGAAACCTTGGTTTGTAGTAACAATTTCTCTAGAAATTGCTAAATACCCAATTGGTGCTCTAGAGCTAAGCAATATTGTCCCCGCGGGCATTAATTTTAAGGAAGCTTTATTAATTCCTTTTTCTGTCACATCAATTTCTCCTCTTGTAATATATTTTTTCCCTTTATTAATTGAAAGATCTTTTGGGGTTATCCATGGTGTTCCATTATCTTTGGTATAATAGACCTTTTCAGCTTTAGATGGTGTACTACCTCCTATTATTACTGCAACATCTTCAAAAGTTCCAGATTCCCACCCCTCAGGAATCTCCCGTTTTAACACGGCATTATACACCATCTTCCCGCCAGAAGATTTATACGGTTTGCCATTGGCATCTGGAAAATCAAACTGAACAAACCAATAGTCGTAGATTAATTTGGCTAGCGACTCTAATTCTTGGTTGATTTTGTTATTAACCTCTATTTTTTGATCTATTGTATTTAAAAATACGCATACATTCTTTCGATACTTTATGCTTGGCAATTTAAATTCAATATTGAACAATCTGAGTTTATCTAACTCTCCTTGACCAGTACTTCCGTCCATAAAAGACTGAATAAGATCCTCTTCTTTATATAAACTATAACTAAAACATTCTGATAAGTAATAATCATCTATCCTAATTATTAAAATATGGCTATCGGTAATTACAGTTTTATCAATTGGTAGTTTTCGTACAAAAGCGCAACGACCAGCCGTACCTTGCCCAGTAGAATTAAACAATAGATCCCCCACCTTAACAATTTTATTTTCATTAAACGGTTTATCACCATTATGAAACTTTGAAAAGCTATAATCAACTCTATTATTACGAATACATTTTTGATTTAGTACAATAATAGAGCTATTAGTAACATACTTAGGAGTAATACCCTTTAGTGAAGAAGAAACATAATCACCCAACCTGTTCCAATCATTCATAAGAAATAGATTTTAAGGTTTCAGATATTTTCTTTTCTAGTAGTTTTGATTTGCTAAAAAGCGCATCAACATATTCTTGCTTTTTATTAATTATCGAATTGAATTGATTTTCACTAATCTCATCATATTCAATCTTAATTTCAAAATACTGCCCTGCACTTAGAGAATAGTTTTTTTCTTTGATCTCATCATAACTAACAGCTACTGAAAAATCGTCTATGACTTCCTGCTTGATAAACGTATTAATGATTTGCTGTTCTTCGTCGGGCTGTAAGACTGTTTTTTGATTTTTGCCTTCTTTGATGGTTTTTCCTAAACCACTAGCATCTATTAATACCACTTTAGCATCATCTGCGCTATTGGTTTTATCTAAAAATAAGATGGAAACATTGGTGCCAGTGGTCGCAAAAATATTACTTGGCATACTCACTACACCTGCCAACATTTTTTCTTCTACAAGTTTGGTTCTGATACGTTTTTCTATCCCACTTTGTGCGGTAATAAATCCTGTAGGGACAACAACCGCTGCTTTTCCATGATCAGCCAATACGTGCATGATGTGTTGGATAAATAAAGGATAGATGGCCATTTTATCTTTGGCTTTCTTAGGAACATTCGGTAATCCTGCAAAGAAACGTTGCTTGTTTTCTTTTCGCGAAAGCGCATCTAAATCATCACTAAAATCTAACTTAAAAGGAGGATTACTCACGATATAGTCAAATTTTTGATCGCGATGATAAGGTTCTGTTAAGGTATTTCCTTCTATGACATTCTGAATACTATGTACGAGATTATTAAGTGTGAGATTTAATCTTAATAGATTGGAGGATTTCTGAGATATATCCTGAGAATATACCGTACATTTTTTAGGCCCTATGGCATGTGCCAAATTCATCAATAAGGTTCCTGAGCCTGCACTTGGGTCAAAAATAGTGACATTACTTACAGGAGAAGGAATCATAATGGCTGCCATAACTTTAGCTACCGCATGTGGCGTATAATACTCTGCATATGTGCCTCCTGCATCATTGTTATAACCTTTGATTAAGTATTCAAAAATAGTAGAGAAAAAATCAAAACCTTCTCCCATCACATCTTCAAAATTAAAGATCACCAACTTATTGATTAAGGCTTTGGCAAAGGCGTCTCGCTTACTTTTCACATATTCTGTAATAGCTGTAAACAGTCTAACCTTGACACCATCTGCCGTAGTTAAAGCAAAAAGTTCATTATTTTCTGCTGCAATATCTAGCAAGGTTTCATCCAATTGCTTTGCAAAATCGGGTTCGTCTTGTCTGTTAAATAAATAGGGTAAAAAATGATGTGGCTTTAAAAACGCAATATCGCTATCTATTTCAAACTCTAGTTTTTTATAATCATCATCAGGCAATGCTTTAAGATTCTCTATCCATTGGTCATCTGTAAACCAATCCGGATGTATTTTCTTCAGTTCATACGTAAACTTATCATTGAGGTATTTATATAAAAATATTTGGGTAATAATTTTAAATTCATCTCCATCATTACCTAATCCAAAACTAACACAGACAGCTTTTAAGTCGTCTATAAGTTCTTTGGTTTTTATAATGTGTTGCGTTGTAATATCTGCTGTCATGCGGTTCTGTCAAAATATTCGTCTAGGTATTCTTTTACAATAATGTCGCTTATAAAAACGACCGTATCATAATCTAGCGATTGTTGTAGGGTTTCTTTAAAGGTACTATTGACCATTTTGGCTACTTGTTTTGTAAAATAGCTTTCGTTGGTCAAGATATCATTTTGTTGCAACACTCGGGTGTCTGTTGCTGCTTTTATAGTTTGCAATGCTTCTATGATCGCAGTTTTTATTTTAGAAGGGCGACCTGCTTCCAGTAATCGTTTTTGTACACGTGCATATTTAGGATCGCCTTCGTATTTACTTTTTAAGAGGTCGTTTTTACGGTTAAGTTCTTTGATGGCTTCATGGATATGTTTGAGCGATTTCATATTATCTCGCATCTCATCTTGAGTGACTTCATTCAAATTCTTATTTTCAAACAAACGTCTTAGTTCATCATATAGGCTTACCCATTGTGGGTCTTTAGGATCAAAATTATTTCCAAGAGCTTCTCTGGTTTTCTTAAGGATATCTTTTAAAGCATCGCCCAGAATCATTTCTGCTTCTCCCGTTTTGGTAAATTCAAATAGAATGTCTTCTAAAGCAATGTTTAATAAATTGCCTACCTCATCATTGTTTTTAAAGGCTTCTTTTGCATTGAGTAAGGCAAGTCTATCTACTGCCATAATACGTAATGCACTTAGTTTTCTAAAATCAAGACGCTCTAACAATTCGTAATCTCCTACTAAACGAATGATATTATACAACGATTTTGCATCTTCTAGAGATTTTTTAATCTTGAGCATCTCACCACGATTATAAATTTCAGAAATCTGCATAGAGAAATGTTCTCCATTCTTTACATCATAATCGGCTAATATTTCTTTAATATCTCGTATTTTTTCTTCCATCTCTTCCCGAGACATAAATAGATCTGAATAGCTCTCCATTTCATCGCCTAGCACTTCTTGAAGTTCATCAAAATACGCTCGGTTGGTTTTATCAAATTCTTTAGAGATATCAGCAAAGTCTACAACAAATCCATATTGATAGTCTTTATAGGTTCTATTCACACGGGTGAGTGCTTGTAAAAGATTATGACTACGTATCAAACGCCCCAAATACATTTTTTTTAATCGTTTGGCATCAAATCCTGTAAGTAACATATTGTACACAAACAATAGGTCTATTTTGCCTTCTTTAAAGGCATCACGCCATGTTTCTAGTTCTTGTTTGCTTCCC
Source organism: uncultured Dokdonia sp. (assembly GCF_947492815.1). Taxonomy (GTDB): domain Bacteria; phylum Bacteroidota; class Bacteroidia; order Flavobacteriales; family Flavobacteriaceae; genus Dokdonia. The sequence continues at coordinate 57,517 of NZ_CANLOB010000002.1, read as the reverse complement.
GAGTCATAGAGTATTAATGCAGCGGTTTTTACTTTATAGGCTTCTTTTCGTTGCGCTCCATAGGTAGGTGTTGGTTCTGCTGCAATGCGATCTGTATTTTCTGTTTCCGCTTCCGCGAAAGCGTATGTAGCATTAAAAATCTTGTACATCTCTTCTGCCTGTTCGCTACTGTCACAAATCACCATACCGCCCACACTTGGATCATCTTTAGTCTGACGAAATTTTTCAAAATCAGAAACAATATACGCGAGCATAGGTTCAACAAAAGAAGGATGTGCATATAAGGTTTTCTTATCTACATCGCCCTTTTTTATGTCAATACCGTCTAATGCATTTTTAAGAAGCACCTTGTATTCGGTCTCTATTTCTTCTCGTATAAGCTTAAGAGTATATCCATCTGCAATGGATTTGTTGTAATAATATTTATGAATATACTTCCCAAAGAGTTTTGTTGATTTTAAACTATCACCAATAAGTGGCGTTCCTGTCAAACCAATCTTTATTGCATTTTTATCGCTTTGCTCTAAGTTTGCGAGAAAACTTCCTTCTGGGTTATAACTTCTATGTACTTCATCCAGAAAGTAGATACGCTGGATATTAATATCATAATCGGTCGTCTTACTTATCTCGTGATCATCCTTAAATTTTTGGATATTAACTACCGTAATTTCGCGTTCTCCCTTATCGTTATTTAAAGCCGTAGTTTTACGTAAATCTCGCACAAATTCATCGCGAGAATTTACGGTATGCACTTTTAATCCTCTTGCTGTAAATTCATCTCTTGCTTGTGTCAACAAATCCAATCTATCTACAATAAAGTAAAACTTAGGAATCTTATGTTGCTTCTGGAAATAATCAGTAAGATGGTGCGTATTGTAATACGCAAGTGCTGTTTTACCACTTCCTTGTGTATGCCAAATGATTCCTTTTCGAACTCCTTCATCTAGTTTTTCTTCAATGGCCTTGGTTGCAAAAAACTGAGGGTATCGCATGATATGCTTTTGCAATCCGTTACTTTCTTTTACATAGGCAATTGAGTATCGTAGCATAAACGCCAGACGGTCTTTACTCAATAATGAAGTAAGTACACTATTGGTAGCTGAATCTGGGTTTTTATTCGTTATAAATTCAGGACTGTTTTTAAGTGATTGGTAATTAGTATCCTTTAATAAGAAATCTTGTGTGTCTGGATCTAATGGCTTAAGTACTTGAGAAAGATTAAATCCTATCTCTTCTCTAAAATAATTAAACATAGGATTCTTATACGAAGTAGCTGCATAAAAAGCCCCTTGCCAAGGTTCTATCTCGTTAGGGTCATACTCCATATTGTTAGAGAAAATCATAAACTGAGTAAGGTTTATAAACTTTCTAAATTTCTTATTCTGAGTTCTCCTCTGAATACGTTTACGTTCTGCTAAAACCCCTTCTCGATTATTAGGCTTCTTAACTTCTATAAACACCAATGGCATTCCATTAATCAAACAAATAATATCTGGTCGAAATTCATCTTCACCATTCTTATACGTAAGCTCTGTACAAACCTGAAAGTCATTATTAGAAAAATCTTCAAAATCTATGAGTCGTGTTCCTGAACGTTCTATCAACATTTCATAAAACACCTTCCCTAAGTCTTCATTTTCTAAAGACAAGCTTATTTCTTGATACAATCTATCTATATCTGAAGCTTCAAGATGAGGATTAATCCTAGCAATAGAAGATTTGAAGATATCTGTGAAGATATTAGTATCAAGATCCCAATTAGCTTCTTTTAAAGAAATATAGGTATAGCCTAATTGCGTAAGGTGCAATATTGCAGGTAGTTTTACTCTTGAATCTTCATTAAATCTCATATAGCTATTCCCTATTGTAAATATAAAAATCCCATACCACAACACATACCGTATTGCAGTACAATTTTACTTTGAATTTAGGGGGTGAATCTTGAAGCGTGAAGATACGGTTTTCTAAGAAGAACTATTTTACGGGTTTCCGTAAGAGGGCTAAGGGAATGGCGAGGCGGCATTTCGGTACAATTTATAAAATGCTTTCAGCACTTTATAAATCACTCAATGTCCTTTGATGGTAACACAAATAGTGGCTTTACTTTATAAATCACGCAATGTCCTGTCATTGTTACAATGCAAGGCGGCTGAGTGATGCTGAAGAACGAAGCATTGTACCGAAGTCCCGAATTAGAAACCAAATCAAAAGCGGCTGAGTGATCTCGACGCAATCGAGATTGTACCAAAGCCCCAACTTAAAACCAAAAAATAGAGTAACACTCTATTTTGAGAAAAAAGTAAATGAATAGGACGTGAATTGTTCACTTATGAATATACGGGTTTCCGTAAAGTACTCATTGCAAAGGCATTTCCACTAAAAATACCTAGTAGTGGGTATCATGAGAAAGTAACACAAATATTACATTCGCATTATAAATTATTCTTCTTATGAAAAAAACATACTACTTTTTTATCTGCCTTATCTATATATCTAATAGTATATATAGTCAGGTGACTACTCCACAAGCTACTATTAATGCGTATAAAATCGAATTGGAAAAAGAATTGTCTACATATAAAATCAAACCAGACTCCACTAAAGTTGTTCAAGACAAACTACTAACAAAAGACCTAAATGAGATTTTTAGCTCCTTACTTTTTTCAAATACAGATGCATTGACTAATGGTTCTGCTTTTGGGTTTACACGTAATAGTGATAATACAACCATTTCTTTAAATAATAATTTTAGAATTAGTAATGAAAACAGTGTCAAACAAACCTATTTGACAATTGGGGTGAATGCTAATGGGATGGGCAGTGTTTTTGGTTTATACTCAGATGATGCATGGAACAGTGCAGTTGGGCTAAATATTGGATTTAGACATAAATTAATTAGAGCTAAAAGATATATAGGTATCAATGAAGATCAACTAAAGCGTTATAAAAAATTAAGTAAACTTACTGCACAAGCTATTTTATTACATCCTGAAAAATTTGATAGTATATTCTTAAAACGTATTGGAGGGTTACAAACTTCACTAGAAAATAACTCAGAAATTGCTCAAATTAAACAAACTAAAAATTATGATGCTGTTGTAAAAGTATTTCCTGAAGTGAAAAAGCTGATTGAAAGTAAAGATTATGTTGGCACTTATACATTCTTAGAAAAAGAGAAGAAATCAATTAATGAATTTTTAAGTTTAAAGACAGATTCAAAAAAAATAAAAGACTTTGTTAAAAAACAATTACTTGCTTATGATAAAGCCAATAACAGTACATACGGGCATAATTATATGATGTGGTTAGGTATTGATATGAATGTAAGGAATAACACATACACATTTACAGATGAAAACATAACAGCTATTAATACAGTAGGTCTACCTGATGATAGAAGTCAAAACAAACTTAATTCTGTTTTTTCATTTAATGTTAATGCGAGTACAGAAGCAAAGGGATATTTAGGGTATTTTCAGCTAGGTTTTCGCTTTAATACGGGTTCTTTTCTTGACAATGATCTAATTGACGGCACTCCAAAAATAACAGAATCTGTAGATGGCATTTTTAATATACGTGATGAAGACAATGTGCTACTTGGAAATTTCAATACAGTAACTGACGATTTTCAAACGGGTGATTTCCATCTATACACTGCATTTTTATTTGGTGAAAACAAAAATATAGGATTTAATATTTCACTAGAACATCAGTTTTTATCTAAACGTCCTGAAAACACGACCTATAATTCTAATTTTACTGCTTTAATGGGTCCATTATTTAAAACAAAATCAGGTACTACTTTTGGTATTGACGCGGGTTGGGATAATGCTATTTACAACACAAAAGTAAATGACGACTTTTTAGCACGAATCAGAGTAGGGATTCCTTTTACTATTATTAGTAAAAAAGAAGAAAAATAGAGTAACACTCTAAATTAGAGTACTACTCTATTTTTGATTTAAGAATTGCTAGTCGGTCATTTCGATACAATTTCAGAGTTCTTTTTCAGAACTCTAAAATCACTCAATGTCCTGTGATACTAACTATACAAGAAACTCCACTTTATAAATCACTCAATGTCCTATGATACTGACAACACAAGAGACTTCACTTTATGAATCTACAAGTAAGGTGGCTGAGTGTTTTGCTGAAAGCAAAATGTACCGAAGCCCCGCATTTGAAGACAAATCAAAAGTGGCTGAGTGTTTTTAGCGAAAGCAAAAATGAAGTCGGGCATTTCGATACAGCCCGCTTTCAGCGTGCCACTCAATGTCCTATCATTGTTACAATCAAAGGTGGCTGAGTGTTTTGCTGAAAGCAAAATGTACCGAAGCCCCGCATTTGAAGACAAATCAAAGGACATTGAGTGGTTTTACGGTTGCTTTATAGCAACTGTAAAATTGTACCGAAATGCCGGGTCAGCAATGAAAACCTTACAACGCCTCCTGTATCACTGCTTCCACGACTTCAGGATTTAATAATGTACTGATATCACCTAGTTGGTCACTTTCGCCGTGAGCGATTTTACGGAGGATACGACGCATGATTTTTCCCGATCGTGTTTTTGGAAGTCCTATCGTAAATTGGATTTTATCAAGTTTGGCAATAGGACCTATTTTTTCGGTAATGACTTGGTTGATTTCTTTACGGAGGTTGTCGTGATTTCGAGTTTCGCCTGTTTCTTTTAGAATCACATAGCCATACAATGCATTTCCTTTAATATCGTGTGGGAAGCCTACAATAGCACTTTCGGCAACAGCAGGATGTTCATTAATGGCATCTTCTATGGGTGCAGTTCCCAGATTGTGTCCAGATACAATAATGACATCGTCTACACGTCCTGTGATTCGGTAATAACCGGTAGCATCTCTAAAAGCGCCATCGCCAGTGAAATACTTTTTCGCGAAAGCGGAAAAATACGTATCAATATAACGTTGATGATTCCCCCAAATAGTTCGCGCCATAGATGGCCATGGGAATTTGATACAAAGACGACCGTCGACCTGGTTGCCTTCTATCTCCTTCCCGTGTTCATCCATCAATGCGGGTTGAATACCTGGTAACGGTAAGGTAGCAAATGTAGGAATCGTAGGGGTTGCAAATGGAATCGGACTAATCATAATACCACCCGTTTCGGTTTGCCACCATGTATCTACAATGGGACTACGTTTCTTCCCAATATTGTCATTATACCAATGCCATGCCTCTTCATTAATAGGTTCGCCCACAGTACCTAAAACTTTCAGAGAAGAGAGGTCATATGTTTCTACAAATTCTAAATTTTCTTTGGCTAATGCTCGTATGGCAGTAGGTGCCGTATAGAATTGTGTGATTTTATGTTTCTGAACAATTTCCCAGAAGCGCCCCCAATCTGGATAGGAAGGAACACCTTCATACATCACTGTTGTGGCTCCATTTGCTAGTGGTCCATACACAATATAACTATGTCCTGTAATCCATCCAATATCGGCTGTACACCAATACACATCTTCTTCTTTATATTGGAATACATTTTTAAAAGTATAGGAACTATACACCATATATCCTGCGGTTGTATGTACCATTCCTTTAGGTGTTCCTGTAGATCCTGAGGTATATAAAATAAACAACGGATCTTCTGCATCCATCACCTCGATAGGGCAATCTGCAGATGCTTGTTCTACTAAAGGTTGTACCCAATAATCGCGCCCTTCCTTCATTTGTATTTCTGACTGAATACGTTTTACAACGAGTACATTTTCTATACTCGGCGTATCTTGTAAAGCTTCATCTACAATTCCTTTGAGATCTATGGTTTTGCTTCCGCGAAAAGAGCCATCGCTTGTAATCACCATACTACACTTGGCATCATTAATACGAGTAGAGAGTGCCGTCGCCGAAAAGCCTGCAAATACCACCGAATGAATTGCACCAATACGCGCACATGCTAATACTGAAATAGCCAACTCAGGGATCATCGGTAAATAAATACACACACGGTCTCCTTTTTTAATACCTTTCGCTTTAAGCACATTGGCAAATTTACATACCCGTGTATGGAGTTCTCTATACGTAATATGCGTTGCTGGATCTTTCGGGTTATTTGGTTCAAAAAGGATAGCGGTTTTATCTGCGCGTGTTTCTAAATGTCTGTCTAAACAATTTTCTGTAATATTGAGTTGCGCTCCTTCAAACCAACGAACTTCTGCGGTATCTGGATTCCAATTCAGAATTGTATCCCATGGTTTTTGCCATACAAAATTCTCACGTGCGATTTGCTGCCAGAATTCTTCTGGCGCATCTACAGAATGTCTATATACTTGAAAATAATGCTCGAGGTTTTGGATATGATATGGATTCATAAATCAATAGTACATTTAGAATCACTAAAATTACCACTTTAAACCTATCAAAACAATCTTCTTTTTTCAAGAATCTTCTTAGAAACAATTACACAAAAGCAAGAGATTTTTTATAGAATAGTACAGAAAAACAACATTTTAAACACGAAAACAGTAATATCTCACCTTTTTGCACATAATATTCATATATATACGTATCTATTTAAAGATAAATTAGTTATATTTCTGCTCCCAAACTAATTTGATGTTTAAGACCCCGAATATCTTACTTGTTTTTCTATGCATGTTATGTCTCTCAATAACAGCGCAAGAACTTCAACAATCTGAAAATCTTAAAGATATTCCGTATACATATACCAGTGCTCAAATAGATTCTATGATCACTATTTTGCGAAGTGATTTCTACAATGCTAATTACGATAAAGTCATAGAAAAAACTCCTGATCTTATTAGTAATGCACGTGATATTGAATACAAAGCTGGAGAAAGAGGTCTTATTTCAGTTCTAGGAAACGCTTTTATCCAACTAGGTGATATAGATAAAGCAGATGAACTTTTTACTAAAGCACTTACACGAGGAAAAAATGAAAAAGATACTGTTCTAACGGGTGTATCTTATATTAATCTAGGGAACACTTATTTTAAAGAAGATCCTAAAAAAGCTATTTCTTATTTTGAAAAATCACTTAAAATAGGACAGGAATCCAATGATGATCGTTTCAACTTTATCTCCTTAAACAATTTATCTGAACTGTATGTTGGCATTAATGATCCAGATAAAGCACAGTATTATGTCAACAAGACATTACCCATGGCTTCAGAATCGCCTATTCTAGAAGATCGTAAAGAAGAATATCTTGCTACTGTATATCATGTGCAAGGAGCTATTTTTTTACAAAAAAAACAATATGACCAAGCCATAGAATACATTCAAAGATCTATGGAAATTGGTAAAGATAAATACCAAGAAGAAACGCTGTTTAACAATTACAAAAATTTAATACAAGCGTACGATGAAACAGCGCAATATGAACAATTAAATGTTGTTAGAAAACAATATGATATCCTAAGAGATAAACGCTATGAAGCAGACAAAATCTTACAGCAACAAATTGCTCGTTCAAAATTCAATCTAGATCAATTTGAAAAGGATTTAAAAGCTTCTGAACTTGAAAAACTTCTCGCACAACAAAAAGCATCTAAGAGTAAATTACTTTCTAACTTCTCATTAACCTTAGGAGGAGTTTTATTGTTTTTTGTTGCACTCTTACTCTATGTACGGCGTAAACGCTTTAAATTACTCAAAGATTTAAAAGCAAAGAATCAACAATATTTAGAAGCTAAAGAAAAATCTGAAAAGCTTACACAAGCTAAAACACAACTTTTTTCTACCATCAGTCATGAGCTACGCACACCACTTTATGGAATTATAGGTTTATCTTCTATCTTACTTAAAGACCCGAAATTAAATAGTCATTTAGAGGATCTTACTTCGCTTAAATTTTCGGCAGATTATCTTCTTGCACTGGTAAATGATGTTTTAAATTTAAATAAGTTAGAGTCACAAACTGGACAAATTATTCAGAATAGCAATTTTAAATTAGAATCTCTTATACATAGCATTACACAATCATTTGAGTTTATTAATCAGCAAAACAACAATGCTGTTTACATAGATATAGATCCTACCATTCCTAAAACCTTAGTAGGAGATCAGGTTAAAATCTCTCAAATATTGATGAATTTGGTAAGTAATGCCAGTAAGTTTACACAAGATGGACGTATTGATATCATTGTAAAAAAACAACGTGTAAACGATCAAAATGTATCGCTTCTTTTTATGATTAAAGACACGGGCATAGGGATTCCAGAAGAACAACAGGAAAAAATATTTGAAGAGTTTATTCAAGGCACCAATCTAAGTGATTATGAAGGCACAGGACTTGGACTTCCCATAGTAAATAGAATCCTTACCATCTTAGGTAGTAAGCTTATGTTTGAAAGCACCTATGGTAAAGGAACTACATTCTCTTGTGTACTTTCCTTCTCTAAAAACACCCTTTCACAAGAGAATATGTCTCAAGAAAATGTGTGTGTCGAAAAACTACAGGACAAGAAAATTTTGATTGTAGATGATAATAAGATCAATCAACTTGTCACGCAAAAAGTACTTGAGCAACATGGTATGTTACATGGCATTGCAGATAACGGATTGGATGCTATAGAAAAAGTAAAAGAACAAACCTTTGATGCCATTCTTATGGATGTAAATATGCCGGTAATGAATGGTCTTGACTCCAGTAGAGAGATTCGTAACATAGGACTAAACACGCCTATTATTGCGCTCACTGCAGTAAATGCTATTAATCCAGAAAAAGACTTTGGTTCTTATGGTATAGATGATGCCATTGTAAAACCGTATCGAACAGAACGGTTACTAGAACTTCTGGTGAAGTACATCAATTAGTAAATTTCTTATATACGCTTTCAAGGAATTTATGATGTAGAAGTTTATACTGAGCTTGCCGAAGTGCGAAATCGAGCTTGCGAGGCCTTCCTGCCGGCAGGTTCACGACTAAAAGGAGAGTGAAACGATAAAGCAATCTAATGTGCACTTGCATCTCCAGCGCCACTTGGAATTCTAATAGTCTCTACAATTTCTTGCACTTCTTCTGGCGGATCTGGTGTAAAACGATTTACGATAAGTGCGACTATAAAATTAACCGCCATCGCAACACTTCCAAATCCTTCTGGAGAAATGCCAAACCACCACTCTTTTTGAAGTCCAACTACAGCACTTTTCCCTCCATCAAAAACACCAAATTTAAACTTCAGCATATAAAAAATCATGAGTGTAATACCTACAATCATTCCAGCAACAGCTCCTTCTTTATTCATTTTTTTATAGAAAATTCCTAACACAATAGCTGGAAAGAAAGATGCTGCTGCAAGTCCAAAAGCAAGGGCAACTACGGCGGCAACAAACCCTGGTGGATCAATTCCAAAATACCCAGCAATGACTACTGCTACAGTCGCAGCACCACGAGCAATCCAAAGTTCTTGCTTGTCTGTTAAATCTGGTTTAAATGTTTTCTTTACTAAGTCATGAGATACTGATGATGAGATTACAAGTAATAATCCTGCGGCTGTAGATAATGCAGCTGCCAGTCCTCCGGCGGCTACCAGTGCAATTACCCATGCTGGAAGGTTGGCAATTTCAGGATTTGCTAGTACCATGATATCACGATCTACAGTAAGTTCATTTGCAGGGTGTCCATTTTCTGCTTTCGCGAAAGCGGTATACTGCACCTTCCCATCGCCATTTTTATCTTCAAATGTAATGAGTCCTGTATCTTCCCATTTGGTAAACCATTCTGGCATTTCTGAATACGGTTGATCACTTACAGTGGTAATCATATTAGTACGTGCAAATACGGCTACTGCAGGCGCTGTGGTATATAAAATAGCAATCAATAATAATGCAATTCCTGCCGATTTACGTGCATCTTTCACACGCTTTACTGTAAAAAACCGAACAATCACATGAGGAAGTCCAGCGGTTCCTACCATAAGCGCCAATGTGATCATAAACACATCCATCTTTGATTTAGAACCATTGGTATATTGTGCAAATCCTAAGTCTTGCGAAAGTCCGTTGAGTTTATCCAAAAGATAGGTGCCGTCTTCTACGGTTCCACCCATACCTACTTGTGGGATTGGGTTACCCGTCATTTGAATAGAGATAAAAATAGCAGGTACCATAAAGGCAAAAATCAGCACACAATATTGTGCTACCTGCGTATAGGTAATTCCTTTCATACCGCCAAGTACTGCATAAAACAGCACGATTGCCATACCAATAATTACACCTGTATTAATATCTACTTCTAGGAATCTAGAAAATACCAATCCTACACCACGCATTTGCCCTGCCACGTAGGTAAATGAAACGAGTAATGCACACAGGACCGCAACGACTCTTGCGGTTTTTGAATAGTATCGATCTCCTATAAAATCAGGCACGGTAAACTTGCCAAATTTTCGGAGATATGGGGCTAGTAATAACGCTAACAACACATAACCTCCCGTCCACCCCATGAGGTATACAGAACCGTCATAGCCACCAAAAGAGATAATACCCGCCATTGAAATAAAGGAAGCTGCACTCATCCAGTCGGCAGCGGTGGCCATTCCATTTGCCCATGGGGAAACACCACCTCCTGCAACATAAAACTCTTTGGTAGATCCTGCGCGAGACCATATGGCAATACCTATATAAATAGCAAAAGTGACGCCTACAAGTATATATGTCCAGGTTTGTACGTTCATAAAAAGAAATTAGGTTAAAAAATAGTGTGTGTACGCTTTCGTGAAAGCCCTCTCTGCCCTTTGGGCATCTCTCCCAGAGGGAGAGAATATTCTTCTACAAAGAAGCATATCGGTCATTCATCATATCCATGTTTTTTGTCCAATCGATTCATTAACCAGACATAGACAAAAATGAGTATAACAAATACATAAATAGCTCCTTGTTGTGCAAACCAAAATCCTAAAGGAAATCCTCCTAAGCGAATCGTGTCTAGGGTATCTTTAAAGAGAATGCCCGCTCCGTAAGAAACGGCAAACCATATCAAGAGTAGCATAAGAAGGTATTTGAGATTTTTTTTCCAGTACGCCTTTGGCGTGTTAGGTGATGGTGTCATAAAGATACATAACGTATTAGGGTATGTAAATTAGTAAATTAACATGAGTTTGATGTAAATAGTTATCGTATTCTTAGTATGATTATGATTAAAATTCAAAACTAACTTGTTTATAAGTAGTGATTTTGTTCATTTTCTTTGCTTGTCCAAAGAAAACGAACCGAAAGAAGAAAATAGCTTATGTTAAATTAAATGGACAATTTTACAATATACACTTATATGCTTACTCGACGGGTTTTAGTTTTTCTAAGGATGTTGGGATTAGTTCAGAAACGGTTGGGTGTAATACGACCGAATCTTTAATAAGATCATAGGTTTTACCAGCATACATGACATTTAAAACACTGGTCACAATCTCATCTCCTCCAGTTCCTAACACACATGCGCCTATAATTTTTTGGGTATCGCCATCTACCAGTATACTCATAAAGCCATGGGTTTCTCCTTTTTCTTTGGCACGTGCAATTCTGGACATTTCGCGTCTTCCTTCCAGTACATTAATACCTTTTTCTTTGGCTTCTGTTTTGGTCATCCCACAGCGTCCTAACGGTGGATCTACAAAAAGACCATACGTCATAATACGATCGGAAACCTTTCTGCTTTTACTTCCAAAAATATAGTCTTCTACAATCTGAAAATCATTGTATGCTGTATGTGTAAATGCTCCCTTGCCATTACAATCGCCCATCGCAAAAACGCCTTCTACGTTGGTACGGCAATAATCATCTACTTCTATAAATCCTCTTGAACTAGTTTGTATAGTGGTGTTTTCTAGTTGTAAGGTATCTGTATTTGGCACTCTCCCGATAGCTAGTAGCAAATGTGATCCTTTTACAGTTGTCGTATCATTAATAGTTAATGTGACCTCATCATCTTGATAAGAAGGCGTTATTTTTTTGGCATTAAAAACAAAGTTGATTCCTTCTTCTTTTAAGAATGTATGTATGCTATCACTTACTTCTTGATCTTCTCTTTTAATGATACGATCGCCTCGTTCTATAATCGTTACTTCACTTCCAAAACGTTTAAAGATTTGTCCAAACTCTAATCCTATATAGCTTCCACCTACAATGACTAAGTGTTTTGGAAGCTCTATAAGCTCTAAAACAGATTGATTGGTAAGGTGTGGTATTTCTTTATATTCTGATGGCACAAAAGGTCTTCCTCCTACATTAATTGCTATCGTTGGCGCTGTAATTTCTTCTCCATTTATAGAAACTGTGGTGTCATTTATGAAATGGGCTTCGCCTTTGTAATACGTAATATTTTTATGGTTTTCTACACCGCTAGTAATGCCTTTTACAGATTTTGCAATAAGCGCATCCTTCCTTGCTTTAATCTTAGGCATATTGCTTTTAAAGCTTCCCAAAAAATCAACCCCTAAGGACTCACTTTGAGAGATGTCCCACATTCTTCTAGCACTTGCTACATAGGTTTTGGTAGGGGTACATCCTATATTTAAACAGGTTCCTCCTAGATGTTCTTTTTCTATAAAAGCTACTTTCTGGCCTTTGCTTGCCATTGAAAATACAAGCGGTGTTCCTGCTTGTCCTGATCCTATAATAATGCTATCAAATTGTTTCATCCGCTTTGTTATGAATGTTGTATGGTTTTAAAATTTCCTGGCAATGCTACTTCCAGTAACTCCAAGTCTTCAGTTATATTTTTAAATGCATATTTCATATCTGGTGGAATGACAAAAGCATCGCCTTCAGTGAGGGATTGTATCTCTTGATTTTCTGCTTCCAATATCATTGATCCTGATAGGATAAAGCTAAATAAAATATCTGTTGTATGGCTTATGGTTTGTGTTTCTTGAAGTGCCTGAATAGGTTGTATTATCTGTACAGAAGCGTCTCCTTGGGTGGCTTCTTTAATTCCGCTTTCGCGAAAGCGGAAACCTGCTACACGCCAATTATTCCAAGTAGCATCTTTTAACTGATGATGACAGAAACGTTGTCCTTGAAAAAGGCGTTCTGGGTTATACGTTTTTGTAGGAAGTTCTACATCATGATCTATCGTTGTCATATGTTCTGCAGGAACGCCTATTTCGATGACTTCTAGATTATCTGAAGACTCTAATACTCTATGACGTATTTCTGGAGGTTGTGTCACACAATCTCCCGCACGTAAAATAAATGGTGGGCCTTGATCTTCATAGACGAGTTTTACCCAACCGCTTTTACAAAATATGAGTTGAAAACCAATAGTATGATAATGCACCATATCTGGTACAGGACCTCCATTAGGGATTCTAATATGAGAAGCAATAATGCTACCTCCTAGTCGGTCGGGGATCAGGTCACGATAGAGCATTCCCGCACGACCAATCACCCAAGAATCCCCATCTGTAAGTTTACGTACTTCAAAATGATGTTTTGTACTTGGAGTTACTAGCGTTTGTGTTCTAGGCAGTATATGAATCACCGTACCATTAGGTGCTGTGAGTTCTGTTTTTCCTTGAGCAATGGTCTCTGGGTAGTCAGTGATTATATTGATAACTGCTGGTGAACTTGTTATTCTTTTATCTAATACCACATGCATTCCAAATCCAGAAATCATAGCTACCGCAGGATTATCTGCTGGGAAGATCTTATCTAATCGGAATCCCAATTGGATAAAGAAATCCATATCTGCTGTCAGGTTTTCTGATGGCAAACGTAATTGTGCATAGGATTGGTTTGGATGGTATGTGCTCATACGTTTTTCATTATTATAATCAATAGAAAACAGTAGGTTTTTTAATGTTTATATTATAGCAAGTTGTTATTCTTTATTAAACAAGTATATATCTCCCTTACCATCTTTACATTCTATAAAGAATTGTTCAGGTATTCCTTTACCAAAAGATATACGGGTGATTAAATCTTTATCACAATTAGCCTCTTTAGGTGGTGAAAATACAATTTGATTATTCTCGATTTTTGCAGGCAAATCATATTTCATAGTTACATAGTAATTACCTAAATATTTATTTTTCTCACTAAATACTAAAATCTTATTAGTTGCTCTTTTTGACAATCCCCAGAGTCTAGACGAAGTAACTATTTTGAAGTTCTCATTTTTGTTACATATCATTCCTAAATATTTCAAATGAGTTTCTATTCCATCTATTTTATTCCATTGCCCAAAAACATATATACTATCAATACTATTTTCACTCAAAACCTTTTGATATAATACATTATTATCTATTTGTCCATATATATTCAATCCAATAAACCAGATAAAAGACATGTATAATTTGAGACTCATTATTATTAATTGATCAGAAATTGCTGAATAATGTTATTAATATCTAAAACGATCTTTCTTTTTTACGGTATATCCTAAGATTACCTGAAACAAAATATTTCTCTCATCTCTCATTCTTACTGCTTATTTCTCCAAAGAAACATAATCTATACAAACATACGAGAAACAAAAAAATTCTAGGCTCACGAAACTTTGTCTAAATTTATTGTTTAATCCCTGAATTTTATAAACTCGCTACGCTCAAACAGTATGAAATTCTACGGGATCTTCACTTCAAATTTTACAACAAATTTTCGAATGCCATAGATTATAAGACCTACAAAAACTATTACTCTTTCTTTGACTTTCCCTACTCAATATTAGGTTGTGGGGTGAGTCTAAGATATGGTTTTACTTCTGTATGTCCTTTAGGGAATAGTTCTGGAATTTGCTCATTGGATACTGAAGGTACAATCACACAATCATCCCCTTGTTTCCAGTTGGCTGGTGTAGCTACTTTATGGTAGGCTGTCAATTGTAAAGAGTCTACGACACGTAATAATTCATCAAAATTTCTTCCTGTGGCTGCTGGATAAGTAAGAGTTAATTTCACTTTTTTATCTGGACCAATTAAGAATACAGAACGCACTGTTAATGTACTATCTGCATTAGGGTGAATCATGTCATAAAGGGTAGCTACTTTACGATCTTCATCTCCTATAATTGGAAAGTTTACGGTGGTGTTTTGAGTTTCATTAATATCTTTAATCCATCCATGGTGTGAGGCAACACCATCTACACTTAGTGCTGCTACTTTTACATTACGTTTATTGAACTCATCTGTATATTGTGCTACAGTTCCTAATTCTGTTGTACATACTGGGGTATAATCTGCTGGGTGTGAAAATAGAATTCCCCAGCTATCTCCTAGCCATTGATGGAAATTGATTTCTCCTTCGGTTGTAGGTGCTGTAAAGTCTGGTGCGATGTCTCCTAATTTAATTGCGCTCATTTTTTTAAGTTTTAGTTTCTTTTATAGCTAGAAACTTGGTCGCAAGAATCATTGAAAGTTATCAGAAATACGTAGATATATTTTTTAGTAAACTAGGATTAGTAACAGCCGTCTAACATTTTGATAGTCTGCTCAATATTAGACCATTTTTCATATGCCCGTTGATCGCCTCGATCTAATGAAAGATATTCATAACATCCTTTTAAGAGTGGTTCCATTAACGTTTTATATTTTGCTTTATAAATCACCGTTTCTTCTCCTGATTTTTTATTTAAAATAATCCATTCTTTATTATAAAGTCCTCCTTCGCTATTACGCACTTCATATCCAGCTAATGCAAGATTTAATGCGTTTATATTATTTTTTAAGGATTCGTTATCGCTCTTTTCTTGAAGTTCTTCTGCAGTAGTATATCCGCTTAGTTTTACAAGGCCATCACGTATTCCTATTAAATCTTCAGGTGGTGAATTTGCGATGATACTATCCATACGAGTTTCGTAACCATTCTTCTTGGCATCTTTTTTTGCAATTCCTTGTGCAGCTGCATTTGTCCCTATGACAATTGTTTCTTTTACTAATCCTGTTAAAAATTTATTGGTTGATGTAGGATAGGGGTTTCTAAATAGTTGAAACGTATCTCCGGAGAAATCTTCTTGGACAAACGTGTCTTTATACGCTACATATTTTTTGGTTTCTCCTTTTACCTCTTGAGAAAAAGAAGTTAATGTACTAGGCACATACTCGGTCATAGCGCCTTTGTCATCTTTAAAAATAATTTTATTACTATAAAATTTTTGATTGCTTACCGTTGAGATTTCCCCTTGTTGCATTCCTGTTTTTGTTTGAATACTACCAGGATAAAATTTATTTGCTTGTTTTTCTAGATTTTCTTGTATGACACTTTCTTCACTAACCGTATACCCATATCTTGCTACTTCTGAAATATCGCCTTTATACCTCTTATCTCCTTTTACTTGATAATTACTAAGAACACCATCTTTTCTTCTTAGTTTAAGTAGACCATCATAACGGGTTCCATTTTTTAAGATGACATAGCCATCTCTAGGTTGTGTGCTTGTAATCTTTTTATTCATAACCACTCCCATATCTCTCCATTCATACATACTCTCAGGGCTATCATTGATAGGTCCATTTGCTGAAGTACTTTGCCCGTTTGCATTTATTTTCCTAAGAAGTCCATACGATTTTAGTGCTGCAACAGGAAATTCTATTTTTTTTCCTTCTCCCTCAAAAATCACTTCTTCTACCGTATTCTCAGAACCTTTTAACACAATGACTCCTTCTAATCTTTTTCCAGATTTTAGTACTACGTATCCATCTTCGGCCACTGTTTTTCCTCTCTTCCAGGTATAGTCACTTAATGGGGTTGTACTCTCTTGTGCTAGTAATGGATTACTAAAAACAAAAAAGAATATGAATAAGGATAGTATCTGTTTCATGGGTATATATATTTATTGCAAAATATATAAAAAATAGAGAACCTTATTTATGGCTCATATTCGTGATTTAGATAAGATTAAAAGCACGTTTACACCTATTATGTGCATAATTTCATCCTTCCGCCTAATTCTATATTTTGAGAATCTAGTACCAATTGGCATCCCTAATTCATGATTTTCAGAGATCATACTATTAAAAATAGTAGTTTGCAATTATACGCTTTCGCGAAAGCGGAATTAAAAAAATTACAATCCGTAATCTAATGGAAGAGCATCTCCTAGACGTTGTTGTCCCATAAGTCCACTAAAGACCAAGGCATCTGGCGGATAGAAATTTCCAAAACCATCAATGGTATAATGGGTGTATTTAGGGCGTACGTTAGAACGTTTTTTCTTATCATACAAAATGGCAACAGGATCTGTGAGTTGTACTTTTTTAATACCTAAGGTATCACTTACTATAAAGTGTGTTTTAGGATATGCGGGGAATCCTTTTTTATAAATAGTAAAACCTTCTTCATCCCATTGTTCTGTTGCAACCGTTCTCATAAAATGTAGAGAGGAGCCTTCATATACTTCTTGCCTTCTTTTCTTATATCTTCTCACTTCTTTTTTCTCATCAATAAAGAAACTAGTGCCTGCATAATAGGATTGTTGTACATCAAATGAAGAAAGTGATGTTCTGAAATAGGAAATCTTGCAATCATATAAACGGAAACGTATTTCGTATCCTAGATATGGATTTTTGACTCTCAGTATTTCATTGGAACTTACAATAAGTTGATTTTTAGACGCATTATAACGTAATTTGAGTGCATCTTCATTAAGGATTTCACAAGATTGTCCTGCTTTAGTCTCTCCTAAGAATTGTCTGCGAAATGCTATCAGCATTTGCGCTCTGGTAAATAATGGTTTGGCGGTTACCACAACCTCATCAAGAGATTCTTCTTTAGGGAGTAAATAAATGGTGAGTGGTTTTTTTTCTGACGCATTGAGCACAACATCTGTATAGCCTAGGTAGGTAACTACCAATTGTGATGTGCTTGTTATTTCTGTATATAGTGTAAACTTCCCTTTTTCATTGGTAATACCTCCTATAGTAGTACCTTCAAAATAGACAGAAGCACCGAGTAAGGGTTCTTTGGTAACACCATCATATACCGTACCTCTTACTGATTGTGCATATAAGCTTCCATAAAAAAGAAAACAAAAGATGTAGTATAGTGTTTTCATAAAACAGTTTGATTTTTTACTGCTTAAGTTTGATAACTACAACTCCATTTTTTCCATCTTTACCATATGCTGTCGTTGCTGCTTTGCCTTTTATGATATTGACACTTTCTATGTTGTCTGGAGAAATGCCTAACAATCCTTTTTGAGCTTCTCCATTTACAAGTTTTTTCTCTCCTTTTTGATCAATGATCACATACATAGGGGTTTTTCCATCTTTTGATGATCCACCTCTCAGTACAATTCGGGGATCTTTACTAATAGGGGTTGTCAATTTAAAGGTAGAGATATCATCATCTTTTCTCAATTCTTTGAGTTTTGATTGTTGATTTGGGGTGAGTTCGTTTTTGATTTTAATGAGCATTTTAAGGCGCTGACTTTTTAGTTTTTGCTCCATTGCTGAAATCTTATCCATTGCCGCAAGTGCTGTTTTTTCATCTACTTTACTTTCGGAAATCAATTTATTGAGATCAACTTGCATGGCATCTAAATCCCATTTGGTTGAATTGAATAACGAAATATTGTCGTTATATATCTCTTTAATGGTACTGACTTGAGTTTCTGAAAGTTCTAATTCTGATCGGTATTTTAATACGGTTTCGGCAGCAAATAATTCGCTTTGAAATACGTCTTGTGCTGAGATGCTTCCATATCCTGCGATGCATAATACTAGTATAACTAATTGTTTCATTGTATATCGTTTAATCGTTAAAATCGTTTATTAATGAGGTTGTAGATGACTCCCAGGAGAACACAGGAAAATCTTCAGAAAGTAATACATCTGTAGTAAATTCTTGATTTTCTAAGGTAATGACTAGCTCTTCTCCTTCTCCTATTGTTTTAGGGGTTTTTGTCCACACTCCAAACCCTACAAGAAGAGAAGCTGCAATACCGATGGGTAATAGATATCTCAATTTTGAAGCTTTCTTTTCTGGAAATAACTCTTCAAAGTCAGGGATGGTATGTTTTGTATCTTTTTTGCGCATATCGTCAAAAAAGGACTTGATATTTTGATCTTCTGTATTCATACGTTCTCTTTTAATACTAAGGTTCTCATAGCTTCTTTTCCTCTTTCATAATGTGTTCGGATAGTTCCTATATGTAATTGTGTAATGGTTGCTATCTCAGCCAAAGTCATCTCATGGTAAAAAGCCAATAACAACACTTGATGTTGTCGCTCTGGTAATTGTTTTAAAAGCTTTTTATAATCAATCGTATGGATCTCAAAAGGTGTATCTTCTACTCCTATTTTTACTTTTTCTAAAGATTCATACGCTTTTTTCTTTTTTAAATAGTCTATTGCTGTAAATCGAATTACAGAAAACAGCCATGTTTTGAATGTTGCTTTTTCCTTATACACAGCTTTCTTCTCTACTATTTTTAAATAGGTGCGTTGTAGCACTTCTTTTCCTTCTTCTTGACTATAATGACAACAATGACTAGCCCAAAGAAAAGCATCTTTATGGTGTTCTTTTAACAACTTGGCTAGCTCATTTTTATTCATTGCTATCTATTAGTCTCTTGGATAGACTTCGTATATGACATGAAAAGTACTTTTTTTATAGAACTTATTATAAATAACCCGTTGTGCATTTTGAATAGATTTCTTGATTTTTTCCCCTCCCTGAAGGGTGAATCGAAGAAATCTTCATCACTTCCTTTAGGATTTGAGATATATAATGAAGATTAATAGGACAATTACTAGTTATTTTATCAAAATGCACAACGGGTTATAAATAGATTTAACTTAACATTTAAATTACTGTTTTTCAGATCATTACATTTAATTTAATATGATTTTAATTTTAAAACGTAATACGATGTTAGACAAATTTTTAAACTTAGAAGGGGTAACCCCATTGGATGAAGAACAACAAAGAGCAATAGTGGGAAGTCTCTGTCCTCCAGACTGTCAAGGTCCACCTCTGTACACACCTACTGGAAACTGTTGTTAAATTTCAGCTCGTTTTATGATGTAAAACTTACTGTATAAAAATTAAATAACCCCGCTAAAAAAGCGGGGTTATTAGTAGGGTGGTTATAAAGAATTTTGAATCCAATTGACTATTCAAAATAAAATTGTATTCAAAAAAGAACATACAAGATTGTATGCTCTTTTTTTAAAATATGAAACGTCATTTATTGTTTTACTAATCGTATGGTAGCTGTGTTCCCTATTTCACTAGCTATTTGCCCTATATAAATCCCTCTAGGCAACGTATTTATGTTTACTGTAAATGTATCTTGATTTTCTATAGACTTTGTCTGTACTACACGTCCTAAAAGATCATATATAGTCATTGAAACTGTTGCTTTATTTTCTCCTAAATTGATAGTAAGAATATCCTGTACTGGATTTGGGAAAGCAGTAATTTCTGTTGTAAATGTGTTGTCTTCTAGACTTAAAATATTTGTATTGATATATGTACGAACTCCTCCTACAGCATCATTATTATCATTTGGATCATAGAATGGCCCTCCAGCAATAATCACAGCGCCATCTGAACTCATAGCGATATCAGTTCCTAAAGCTTCAAAAATAATTTCTCCAAAGAATTGGTTATTCAAGATCCAATCTCCATTTTGAAATGAATATACTTTTATAGATCCTTCTTCGTCAATAGAATTATTTGGTCCTATAAGGGGCGCTCCAAAAGCAATCGTATTACCATCATCTGTAATACTCACAGACTCTCCCTAGCCTTGAAATCCTAGTTCAGACTCTACTCTATTTCCTTTAAGTACAAAAACATCTCCTTCTCTTTGGTACACTTCTACATATGAAGGTTCTCCAATATCTAAGTTTGCACTAGCTCCAACAATGAGTGTATTTCCATCAGGAGTAATCTCTAGATCGCTTCCTAAAAATGTTTGTAGACTGCCAATAACTCGATTTCCTAATTGCACCCATGTATCTGTTGTGTCTTCATACTCATAAATATCCATACCTCCTTCGACAGCATTATCAGTACCTCTTTGAATCCCTACAATTAATGTAGAACCATCTTCATCTAAACTAACTGATTCTCCAAAACGTAAATCATTTGTAGTGTCTCCTCCTAGTACTTGACCAAACTGTACCCAATCATTTCCATCATATCTAAATGTATACACTAATCCTTCATCAGCACCATTCGGGATTAAAAAAGGTCTTCCGACTGCTACAGTTGTTCCGTCTGGACTGATACTTACGCCTCCTCCAAAATAAGAACCGGATCCAGGATTTACAATATCAGTTCCTAGTTGCGTATATGAATTATCATCCTGTCTCTCATATACAGATACGACGCCTCTATTTTGAACCACGTTAAACGAAAGTTCTGGATTTCCAATAACAAGTCTACTTCCATCATTACTAAGTTCTATTTCTTCTCCAAATCTTTGTTCAAGTTCTCCATCAGGAACCACAGGAGAATCGATACGATCAATCTCCACCCAGTTTACACCATTACGCTCATAAATTATAACAGGGGCAGGTAGGTCTGCATTTGCCGAACTTCCTCTCGAAAATTGTCCAGCTGCCATATAATTTCCATTACCACTAATAGTAACTGATTCCCCAAAAAAGGCTAAAGGAGATTCTCCTGAAATAGTATCACCTACTTCTGTCCATTGAGCAGAAGTTACATACATCATCAATAAGCTTATTGCTAAAAATAGTTTTGTTTTCATAGTAGTTTTTTAAATATCAATACCCTATTGACGGTTGACTTATTAAAAATTAACATTTTTTTAAAATATTTTTTCAAACCCATAATCACCTGATATAAGGCAATTATATACCTGATTACACTACATGAAAAATAATAGTATATTTGTTCCAACAAAAAAGGCGAAGATTAACTCTCCGCCTTATTGTTGAATTACTATCTATTAGTTCTAGTAGTAATTCGGATCGTACGAGTGATTGTCACTCTTCTGCGTCTGACTGTTGTCATGATTTGCTAAATTTAATTAAACAATTGTCGGAAGTGGACTTTCCAAATCCCAAGAGAGCCTTGAAAATTTAAAGACTCTCGATTTTAATGGTGTTAATTAGGGGTTGACCTGTAATGAGGTTTAACCTTCTTACCATTCCTTTTGTGTGGGGCAACGTATACTTTTTTCTTGCCCTTATTGGTCTTTGCCATAACAATGGAATTTTAAATTAATACTATTATCTTAACATCAAGCCGTAAGAAACTCGGCATACAATACAAGGACACTTGGCAGAGTGTCCTTTTTGTATTATAAATCTATTAGGTCTAATTGATTAGAATTAGGTAGTTCATACATGTGTTCTGGTTTGACATCCCCATTTTCATCAAGCCACTTTGGGCTTCCCCAATAAGAATTTGACTTTTTTGTACCGTGTTGATACTTTACAATCTTGCCTTTTTCTTTAAGTAATTTAGTTCTTCTTGAAAGCTGTGTAACTAGATTATTTACATCTTCATTTGTGAATTTACATATATACTCCGCCATCTCTCTTATTTTCATAAAACGACTATTCTCTTTTAAAGCAAATAAAATCTTTTGAGGAGAAGAGTATTTCTTTATATCGCTTACCTCTATAAATTCGTCAGGAGCAGGTTCTACAAGTTTAGAAACAACATCTTTTACATCTTGGTTTGTGTGCGCAGGATTTAACTTTGCTATTTCAGTCTGAACCTCTGCTAACCTCTTTAATAATTGCTGTTCTTCTTTAAGAAGTAATTCAATAATTATACTCATAACATACGTATTTACTTGTCTAAGACAATGGTTATCATTATATTTGTTGTAACAAAAAAGTGGAGCTGATGGGTATCGAACCCATTGACCGACAGGTAGGAATCCGCAGTCATCACCAGACAGCCCCTTAATTTTTGTTTCGCATTTTAAAATAACGTAAAACCGTCTTGTTTGATCGCTGGGCGGTTTTTTTTATTTTAAAACTTAACACAAAGGTAAGTAAAATATTCATACCTCCAAATTAGAGTATAAAAGAAGGGGGGAAGAGGGGTTTAATAATTTTAAAGATGTTAATAACTCGCTTATATACTATATTTACTATACTTAACAAAGTTTAATCACAATTATTCAACGTTCAAAATCACGTATAGCGACAATAGTTATGTTAATAACTAATTTTTGAGTTTATACAAAAGAACAATCAATAACCCTTCTTTACTACATTATTTAATACTCTATTTTATTAAATATCAAGAAATTAGCACTTATTTACACAAGTATTTTTTGTTTTAGTGTAAATAAGTACTATATTTACATTGATGATAAGCTAAGTACTATGTTTAACGAAGAAGTAAAATCAATACTACAACTACTACAAGCCTTTCCAGACGAGCAAAGTTGTATAGATCATTTAGAGCAATTAAGATGGAGTGGTAATGTTGTGAGCCCTTTTGATCCTTCTTCTAAGGTTTACAACTGTAAAGGCAACAGATATAAGTGTAAGAATACAGGGAAGTATTTTAATGTAAAAACCAATACTATTTTTGATAATACTAAAATGCCTTTACAAAAATGGTTTCTTGCTATATGGTTGGTTACTTCTCATAAAAAAGGTATTTCTTCTTTACAGTTAGGTCGTGACCTAGATATTACGCAAAAAAGTGCTTGGTTCATGTTGCAACGTATTAGAAACTGTTTTGGTCTTAATAATGACGACCAAATGGACGGCGAAATTGAAGCGGACGAAACGTATGTAGGAGGTAAGAATAAAAACCGTCATGCAGATAAGAAAGTGAAAGGAACTACAGATGATAAAACCCCTGTTTTGGGAATGGTGCAAAGAGACGGTAAACTTAAAGCTGTAAAGATTCCAGATACTACTACTGAAACACTATCTACTGAAATTGTAAACGCCGTAAAAGAAGGTGCTACACTTTATACTGACGAATATTCATCTTACAAAGCATTACAGCGTATTTACGATCATCAATTTGTTAAGCATAGTAGAAAGCAATATGTAAACGGCAGAATCCACACAAACACAATAGAGGGCTTTTGGTCTTTATTAAAACGTGGTATCTTTGGTATCTATCACTTTACATCTAAAAAGCATTTACAGATGTACGTAGATGAATTTGTATTTAGATATAACACACGTAAAGGAACTGAAAACGAAAGATTTAACTTACTTTTGAGTAATACAGAGAATAGAATAACTTATAAAGAATTGATTAATGGGTAAGAAAGACAAACTTCAAAAGAAGGGGAAAGAAGATAATAAAATAGCATTATTTGAAGGAGAAGAGATAAGAAGAGTGATGTTTGATGGAGATTGGTTTTACTCGATTGAAGATGTGGTTGCGGTTGTTTCTGGTTCATCGAATCCTAAGAATTACGTTAAAGATTTGAGGCGCAGGGATGAAGAGCTTTCTAAAGGGTGGGGGCAAATTGCCACCCCCCTTCCAATAATGACTAAAGGAGGAAGGCAAAATATCAACTGCGCTAATACCGAATCAGTATTAAGAATAATACAGTCTATTCCTTCAAAAAATGCAGAACCTTTTAAAAGATGGTTAGCTAGGGTTGGTAAAGAAAGATTAGATGAAATAGAGCAACCAGAAAAAGCTATAGAAAGAGCAAAAGGCTATTATATGGCAAAAGGTTATTCTCAACAATGGATAGAGACCAGATCTGCTAGTGTAGATACAAGGCACAAATTTACTGACACACTAAAAGAACACGGGATAAATGAAGGTTACGAATATGCGGTACTAACAAATGAGCTATACAATTCTTCCTTTGGATTTTCATCTAGCGAGTATAAAGAACATAAAGGAATAAGCAAAGGAGAGAGCCTAAGAGATCACATGACGCCTTTAGAGCTTGCTTCTGTTATATTTAGTGAAGCAACTTCGACCGAGTTAATAAACGAAACTGATGCAGAAGGATTTATTGAAACTAAAAAAGCAATACATATTGCAGGAAACATTACAAAAGAAGCAATTGAAAAGTTAGAAAGGGAAACAGGGAAAAAGGTTGTTACTCACGAAAACGCTAAGGCTTTAGATTCTATTGAGGTAAGAAATGAGTTAATAAGGAAATCGCTTCCTGCTTGGAATGAAATAGAAGAGGATGAAGAGCCATTAAGCGATTTTAATAAAAATCTTAAAAAAGGGCTAGGCTTCAATCCTAAAGAAGATGTACCTAAAGAAAAGCGCACATCTGCTTATAGCTTAAAAGCTTTAAGAGATCGTAAGAAAGATAATGAAGGCAACTAATACAACACTCTTAAAATGAACGTACGCTTACCTAAAGACGAAGATATACACATCGCTAATACGAAAGATATAGCTCGTATCATGCGTAAGATTCTTTTAAGACAAAACAGATTACATCGTAAAAAAGAGTATTTCTGGGCTATAGGTTTAAGTACAGCGCATAACATAGAATACATCGAACTTTTAACGATAGGCACGCTCAACAAAAATAGAGTTAAGCCTATAGACGTTTTTAATTTTGCAGTTGCTAAGAAGTGTGAAAAGATCATTCTATGCCATAACCATCCATCAGGAAATACAGAGCCTAGCAAAGATGATGTTGCAATTACACAACTAATAAAAGCAGGCGCAAATATTTTAGGAATTAAATTACTGGATCATATTATTATATGTGAAGGAAAAGAGTACACAAGTATAAACGATATATAGCATCGGTATTGACCGTACGTTAGAGTTAAGCTCCAAGAGATAACATTAACAATGCACCATGTTCTATGACACGTAGGAGTTAATTTGATCTATTTAGATCAGCAAGAGCTTACACCAATTTAGTATCTGAATTAGTAGATATTAAAGAGTGTATAATTAATAAACCTGCATACTTCAAAAAAATGGGTTTTTAGTAATCCGAAATTAAACTTTGCTTTCTGGTGTAAAGTTATATATAGTTCCCTGATATAAATAATTTTATTCGTTTACAAACGACTACAATCATTTGTAAACGAAAGTAATTGTTTAGTAACCGAATCGTATTGACTCCCTGTTATATGTTTGCACTGTTCGATATCAATAACACATTTGATTAGAACAATGAGCTCTTCAGAATACGTCTGAAGATGTAGATATATAACTAATTTCTTGAGCATATCTCAAGAAGAAAACACACACATTATGAACTTAAGAAACAAAGTACAGTTAATTGGGAATTTAGGAAATGACCCAGAAATTATCAATTTAGAATCCGGAAAAAAACTGGCTAAATTTTCAATCGCCACTAATGAAACGTATAAAAATGCTCAAGGAGAAAAAGTGACAGATACGCAGTGGCACAACGTAGTCGCTTGGAATAAAACAGCAGATATCATTGAGCAGTATGTCACCAAAGGGAAAGAAATTGCAATTGAAGGTAAATTAACTTCTCGTAGTTATGAGGATGCTGATGGTGTAAAACGATATGTTACTGAAGTGGTTTGTAATGAACTTTTGATGTTGGGAGGTAAGGCATAAATTATTTACAATCACAATATGAAAAGAGGCACTCAATATAGTGCCTCTTTTTGTTTTAGTGAGATAATTTGCTTCTAATAATTAGTATATGCCCGAAGCAAAAAGCATATAAGCGTTATACTATTCTGTTTTTTGTTTTGGAATATTGCATCCCATACCATTCCAAGGATATAAGCCTGCTGGTAATGCTTCTTCTACAGTAATTAAGGGTAAAAAGACTTCTGCATCCATAGCTACAGCTCCACCTTGTAGGTTGAGCCCAAATATACTTCTGAGTTGGTTGGCTCCTGAATTAGGCACTGTAACGGCGGCATCTACCGCAGCTCTACTTACTTCTTGACGTCCTGCATATATTTCTGCCCATCTTTCTGCTACTGCAATTTGAATAAGCAATCCTTTATTTCCATCACTTTCTGGAGCCAAATGCATCGCTTCATCTACAATATCTGCAACTGCCATTTTATCATTTACTTCTTTATAATCGTACTTACTATTTCCTGTAAATAGATTATTGATCATGGTAAGTTTTGCTCCTTTATTATAAAGTCCTCCCATATGACCATATCCAAATACATTATTTTCTACCGTGGCATATAAATTCTGATCAAACGCCATAGCATCACCCCCATAAGATGCAATTGCATCATGTTTCCAGGTAAATAATGACGTGTTACGTCTAATGGTAAATTGCGGAATTTTCTTTTCATCAGAACCTACATATCCTGTTCGGGCGTGTATACCGTACCCTGTATTATTGATGGTAAAATTATTTTCAATCACACCTTTTCCTCCTGCAAATACTCGTACAGAAATAGCCCCTTCGGTAGGTGCTGTATTCATCACCACACAGTTGCGAACATTAATATTTGTATAATGACTTCCTACAATTACAATACCTCCAGATTCTGGAGAAGGATTTTGTTGGGACTTTGGACTTGCTTTTCTACGAATTGCTAGATTTTCATTTTTATGGTATCGATTACGGGGTCCGTTATCGATAATAATCCCATCTACCACGATGACTGATCCTGTAGATTTTTGTCCATTACTTTCACGCTGCTGATCTGTTCTAATATAAAGTCTAGGGTCTGTTAATTTCAAGTATTCATTAACACCCGTAAAGATTGTTTTATGTGCATCCCAAGGGTCTCTCATAGAAAATGTAGTATCATATCCTCCATAGATTTGTACAGGAACATTAATCTCATCGGCACCTCTTTTTCCTTTACTCATATAAACACCTTCTGCAATATGAATACGATCATTGGGTTTTAGATGATGAATGATATTTCCTAAATCTTTAGCAGGACGCTCTTTTGTACCCAATTGCCCTGAGCCTGTATTTTTACTCACGTACCAATCTCTTCCTTGGTTTGAGAAATTACGAGACGTACTTTGAGCATGTACTGCTGAGGTCGTAAAAATTAGTAGTAAAATGCTGAGAGACTGCATTATTTTTTTCATAACGTGATGGTTTTGTGTTATTAACTCACCACGAAACTACTTTTTAAGTGTTAAAAGTACCTCTAAGAAAACGAAGAGCTCAAAAAAATATATGAATTCCCATAGGTTTGGGTATGTGTGTAAAGCTTCTAAACATCCTACCTTTTTGAAGGCATTTGTTATGTTTTTTTACACGCTTTCGCGAAAGCGTACATAGCCTAAATCCAACATGTCTAATTTTTAAAGCATCACGACTTCTTTATACAATGGTAAAAGCAGTAAAAAGTATTATCTATGAAGGTCATACTCTAATGCTACTCTCACAAGACCTGCTGTATTTCTAGTACCTGTCTTTATAAGCATATTGCGTCTATGGGTCTCAACGGTTCCAAATCCAATAAATAACTTGTCTGCTATTTCTTGAGTTGTGTGTTCATTAATAATGAGTTGAAGTACTTCTTTTTCTCTCCGAGATAACTTTGGAAATAGACTTTCTGACGTTTTACTTTTTTTGGAATTTGTCATGGTATTTATGACAATTTCATTGGCGGTCTTATCTAAATACATTTTACCCTCGTTTACTGTTTTGATGGCAGTAATCAGTTCTTCTTTACTTGCATTTTTAAGGACATATCCTTTGGCTCCATTACTAAGCATCATCTTAATAAGACTACTTTCTTTATGCATGGTAATGGCTATTATTTTAACGTCAGGGTGTGATTTTTTTAATATTTTGCAGGTATCAATTCCGTTGGTTCCAGGCATATTAATATCCAATAAAATCACATCAGGATTGTAATTGCTTATGTTTTTAATTACATTATCTCCACTTAACTCGTGTCCTACAACTACAATATCTTTTTCAGGTTTTAAAAGCAGTTTAAATCCCTCTATGACCATCTCGTGATCGTCAACAATTAAAACGTTAATCATACTTTTGGAATATTAATGGTTATTGTTGTTCCTTTTCCTATGCTTGTGTCCCAATCAATAGTACCGTCTAAAAATTTTACTCTACTATTAATACTTTTTAAACCGACTCCATCTTTTGCAATAGCATCTTCATAATTAAAGCCATGACCATCATCTTCAATAATTAATCCCACGCCTTCATCTATTCCAAAAATCTGAATGAGTATACTTTTTGCATGTGCATGCTTTCTGATATTAGATATGATTTCTTGAATTAGCCTATACAACATCGATTGTTTTGCTTTTGCTATTTCTTCTGGAAATTGTTTAATCTCCAAATCTACTTCATATCCTTCTATTTGCAAGGTCTCCACTAAATCTTCTACAGCACCTGGTACACCAGAAATTGTTAGTGCATGAGGAATCATATTGTGAGAAATACGTCTCACTTCTGTACATGCTTCATCAATTAACTCATTTGTTTTCTGTGTAATATTGAGTTCTTCTATCATTTTAACCTCATTCTGCACGGCATTAAAATGCGCTTTTACAGTACTTAATAATCCGCCCAAGCTATCGTGCAAATCTTTGGCAATACGTATGCGTTCTGTTTCTTGGCCTTCAATCATTCCATTTAAGGCTAGTAATTTATTTTCTTGCTGTAATTCTGTTACTTTTTGCTTGTGAATGGCCTCTTTTTGAAACGTCATCGTTTTTTGATAACGCAATCGCTTTTTAAAGAAAATACTTGTTACTAATAGTAATATACCTAGACCTACTAAGCCTCCTATTAATTGTATTTTTTGACTTTTCCTTTTCTCAATATCCAATGCTTGTTGTGCAATTTGACGATCTTTTTTTTCAGCTTCAAATTTTACTTCAAGATTTACAACATTCTTCCGCATTTTCTCAGAGAGTATACTATCTCGTATTTGAACTTCTTTATTTTTATAATAGAAGGCTCCTTCATAATCTTTGACATCAATATGATTTTTGACTAATAATTGATAAATACCTATTAAATAATGAGGTTTTTGTACTTGTTCTATTTTATATGCTGCATTTTTTAGATATTGAATCCCTTCTCTATGTCTATTTTCTTCAACATAAATTTTTGCTAAGGTCTCTGTAGAGTGATAAAAAGAATTGATCTGATCTAAACTATCACTTAAATGGATAAGGTTTTTATACTTGACTATATTTTCTTTCTTGATTTCATCTTTAAAGAGGCTTTTTACAGAGATATGCCCTGAAGGCACATCTGGATCTTTGTGATCATAATGTGCAGATAATAACTCTACAAATTTGATCTGATCTTCAGGGTATTTCCCTACTTCTGTAAAGAAATATGCTATTGTATACAAGGCAAATCCTCGTTGTATGGGGTTGGATGTATTCTTAATGTTTTCCCACATTAATCGATAGTAATAGGCCGCCGCATCTAAATTACCTAGTGATCCTTGTACCAATGCTCTGTTGTAATAAATATTCCAAAGCCAGCCTCTACTTTTTTGACTATTTTCTGCAATTGCTTCTGCTATATTTAAGTAATACGTAGCACTATCTAGCTGGCCTTTAAAATGATGAGCGCCCGCTATCGAATTATGATAATATACAATTTGCCCTTCTAAATCATTTTTTTTTGCCAATTTCAACCCTTTGTGTCTATAGTCTAAAGCAGCATCCATTTGGCCTATCTTGCCTAAGTTTCTTCCATAACCTTGGTATATATACATTCTAGTAAGTTCTGTATTATCTCTAGAAATCGCATACGCATACATCTTTTCTCCTTCTTCTTTAGAAGCACTAGATATTAAATCAGATAAATCATCATATGCATTAAATACCGTATCATTTTTTGCCGCTTGGATAAGACTATCTATTTGGATCTTGTATCTTTCTTGGCCATAGGTTACCATAACGCTTAGAAGCATTAAAAAAATAAAAAATGTCTGTCTTTTGTTGATACTAAATATCATATATAAGTAAAAAGAACAACATTTATTTACTAGATAACTGTCTTTCTTAATTTTAAAGATAGTAATTCTTACTATTCAAACCTGTATGAGCTACTGTATTGCTATTTTTTTAAGTAATAAAAGTAGAACAAGTACATATGTGGTATTAAAAAATTAAATACTACAAATTAGCATACAAATCTCTCATCGTTAATTTGATTTCTAATCAGTACAATATATTAGGGCTGTACATACGTATTTTGTAAATGTGCTCCAATAGCTTCTTCCATTGCTTTGTACTCCTTCTTTTTGATTTGCATCATTACTATTAAAAAGATAAATCCAGTAATGAGGAATAAAGTCATTCCTACAGCAAAAGGAATAAGTATGCGTAAGTCTAACATATTAAGATTTCCAACGCAGATCATTTTTTGGTTTTTAAGCTGTCCTACTACAACTTGACTCGTCCCTTTTGTAATTCGTATGGTACTTTTGTTAAACAATGCATTTTTCACATTATACTCTGGAAATACCTTTTCTATACTATGCTTCAACTTTTCTATTTCTATTTTTTCGGTAAGTGTCAACTCCATAACGTTCCATTTTTAAGTAAAATGTATCATATACTTTGAAATGAACATCCTCATATAGGTTCCACTCAACGCATAAAAAACAGGCTATTAATTATTAATACAATATACTGATAGAAAAAAATGAGTACCTCTATTAATACCCTTACTAAGAAAAAATCTATGATTTCGTAGAGTAAAATTTTACTAAAAAATGACTATTACAGCCTTTTTTAGGGAGGAGAAAATTGACAAAATATACAAAAGGTTACTTTATATTCTTATATCAAGACAAACGCTATAGAAGTTTCCATTTTAGTATTGACTCGCTTTCCATTTTTTAAAGCGGGTATAAATTTTAATAAACCTACACTATATATGAGGTTATCTAAAATAGGTTGATTAATAGGCAATACCTCTTTAGTTACAAATCGTTTGCGGGCTATTGCAGATTCGGCAGGTTGATCTGTTGTTCTTACAAATGCTTTAATATCTTTTACGGTTCCTTCTTTAGTGACTGTCCATGAAAGTTCTACAATACCGGCTCTATTTGTAGTACTCTCACTTTTAGGATATATCATATAATGATTAATCAACCATCCTACATCATACTCAGCATTTACAACGGCAACTCGATCTGGATTTTCTTCAATAGTATTTACATTACACGAGAATAGTAAGATTGATAGTAACATAAATAGGTACGTTCTCACGCAGGTACTCATAGGGTTCATAACTATTGCTTTTGTGATTGAATGATGTGAATGCATCTTATAAAAGATTGCTTTTCAATGATTAGTCTTTAAAACAATCATTGTATATGACAAGGATTTATTTTTTATACGCTTTCGCGAAAGCGAACTTGTGAGACCTACTTGCCACACAACAGTAAGGAGAATAAATCGTTAAAACGTATACCTTCTATTCATTCTCTATATCTGTTTCCAACACTTCCAAAAACTCCTTTCCTAGATTGATAAACTCTTCTATGAGCAAGAATTTATTTTTCTCCTTTAGAAGCTCTGCATCTATATTTCTTGAGACACAAAAATCAATAAACAACGGTTTAAATTCATAAGGAATTTTTACGGTTTCTATCAAGAATCGATCTGTAAGTATAGGATCTTCCTTAAAAAGACCTATATATTGATCTAATTTAATCGGCACAAAAGGTGTTGGTTTTGGTTTGTCTTTTTTAATGAGTTTCCAAAGACGCTTTCCAATATTAACAAAATTGAGATTGGCATTAGGATTTGAATTAAACTCATATTGTTCAGGATATAATTCCTGATGTGTTTTCATTTGTTTATTGAAACTATTCTGTAGTTCTTTTTCTTCAAACACAAATTCCTTTTCTTTTTTTATGATGACCTCATCCAGTTGATTTATTTTTCGCGTAAGCTCAACCACAAAATTTGTGTATACTCTCCCTTCTTTTATAACTATAGTCTTTTTTTCATGAGTAAACACTTGAAAGGAAATAGAATCTTGCGCTTTTGCAGCAATTTCAAAACGCCCTGCCTCGTTAGAAACAGTTGCCATTTTTGTATTTATATTTTTTACAACAACGCCTTCTACAACCGTCTTATCATCATAAATTGTTCCCGTGATACTTTGTGCCATAACACATTGAGACATAAAAAATAAAAAAAAGAGAATGTGTAAATTATGTAATGATCTCATGGCGTTGGTTAGAAAAATCAAGATAGATCATATCTCGAAGCTAAATTTTGAAAGAAAGGTTAAAACATGGTAAGGTTTTCTTAAACAATCACCTTATTATCATTTGTTTCTTAATTATCCTCCTATCAGTACCGTCGAATCACCTGTAATAATTACACCTCCATGTGCTGTTGCATCTCCCATTCTTGCAGCAGGAACCCCTGCGATCATAACAGATGAAGACCCAGAAACAATAGTATCTGGAGGACCTACGCAAGTAGCCACATCTCCAACTCTTGCCGCAGGCAAACCACCTATCAAAACAGTAATAGCACCAGGCCCATTAATAGGCCCTCCTACATGCGGTATTGGAGTAACTCCAGGTGTACTCATAGGGCATTCATGAAAATCGGTTAATCGTGCTGCTGGTTTCATATACCTATTTTAATTTATTAGTACCATTGCTCCCTTAAGTACAAGCTCAGCACCGCCTTGTACTTGAGCGGTGGCACTTCCTTCTGCACTATACTGCACATCTGCAGATTGTTTAATATTTAATCCCCTAGTTGTAACATCTCCACCAGATGATTGTGTAGTAACCCCTTGATCACCTTTTATCAAGATATTTTGATTTGCTTCAAATGTAAGATCCTTAGCACTCTTTATCGCGATACCACTTTCAGACATTACGATACGATTATCATTCTGGTCTTTAAGTGTCATCGTTTTGTCTTGATCACTTAACACAATTGTATTTTGACTAGGAGTTTCAATAGAAAGTACCTTATTTGAGTCATCAAATACTAATTTAATTCCAGATTTTGACACAATAGCTTTTAAGCTATTGTCATCATTGGGATCAAATCCTTCTCCTGGTTGATTGTTAGGAGTACTATATAAACTCCCAAGAATCACTGGAAAACGAGCATTGTCATCTACAAAGCCTACAATCACCTCATCACCTATCTCTGGAAAGAAAAAAGCGCCTGCACCAGACGTTGCATAAAAATTTGATAAACGTGCCCAAAGTCTGTTATTTTCTGTATCAGATGTATGTAACATAGGAATATTGACTTGTACTCTAAATTGATTGGTTGGATCTGAACCTATCTGTACAACAGTTCCATTATATAATCCTCCTACACCATTTGAACTTATGGCCATTGTATTTCCTATCGTATTATTTTCTGGAGTCACCCATTTTGGGTCTAATCCAATAGCAACTTCAGTAGTCCAATTCCCAGCTGAAATCACATGCTGTATACCAGACACAAAATGATCTCCGTTAAAACGATCACCAACTCCTGCAAGAGTAATATAGGATCCTGGAAACAATAAACTATTACCAAATGCTTTTACAGATCCAATTATTTTGGAATACGTACTTTTAGTGAGTTCCGCTTTCGCCAAATCAGTAAGCTCGTCACTTTGAAGTGACGCCGAAGTTCCTGAAGTATAGGTTTCTAAACCAACAACCTCAGAAAGTGTTTTTGAAGATAAATTTCCTGCACCAACATAACTGTTTGACGCTTCTTTAGAAAGTACGGACTGCGTTGTATATTCCCAAGCTTCTGTAGTTGCTGAAGCCAATTGACTTACTGCATTTAATGTAGCGTTAAACTCCAGCATATCATCTCCATACGCCACTGTAAGCACTGATGATGTATCTGCATCAGGTTTTGCAACGCTTACTTTACCATCCTTTGCAATCACAAGGCATCCATTTGCTTCGGCACGATAACATATAAAATCCCAATCTGTACGTTGATATTGTACCATTTCTGGAAAAACAATAGAAGTAGCGGTTACATCACTTGATAAACCAGCATATCCTCCAATAATAGACGATATAATATCACTATCTTTTTTCTGACTGTATATCTTACTTTTCTCTCCGACGGTCATTTTAATTGCTTCGTCATAACAGTTAACAATCAACATAGAGCCCTTTTCGTTAATTGCTATCGTTTGCTCTGTAATGATCCCTTTAAAAATTTGTTGATTCTTAGTATCATATCCTGCTTCTATTACAACCGTATTCCCCGGAACAAACGTACTAGAAGAACTCGCTGGAAATTCCCCTGTACTTGCATCTCCATCTATAACTTCAATACGTGCATGAGGAATTTCATTTACTTTCGTATCAACCGTGATCGAATATATGTTAGCTTCATCAAGAATAGATTCCCCACTTACTTTAACATTAAATGTAGTTAGACCTCCTTTTTCAATAGTACTACTCATAACTATATAAAGTTTAAAAAATTAAGATACGATTTTATATAAGGCAATCTTACATATAATTGCTAGGTAAATAACAGGTATTTGTACGGGGATTTTAAAAGGGATTATCTTTAAAAAAATCCTTTTCTTAAAAAGTTAAAATAATAGTCATTTGCTACTGGTATACTTATATTTATATCGTTATAATTAAACGCATGAGTAAGAACTATAAAACTACCGTAAACCAAGAATTTGAGTTTGATATCTCAGCATCAGAGCTCTCAGAATTAGATGCGGTACAGACAACAAAAACAGGATATCATATCCTACAAGACAACACTTCGTATAAAGCCGACATTGTCACATCAGATTTCACCAAAAAAACATACCAAATCCTTGTAAATAATAGGACCTATGAAGTAGCTATAGCAGACGCTGTAGATATCCTCATTAAAGACATGGGCTTCTCGATAGGTGGTTCTAAGCAATCAAATGCCCTTACAGCACCTATGCCTGGGCTTATTCTTGATGTTCAAGTCATCGCTGGACAAGAAGTAAAAGAAGGAGATACCCTTGTTATTTTAAGTGCTATGAAAATGGAAAACAGCTTTGTTTCCCATATGGATGGTATTATAAAAGCCGTACACGTTACTAAAGATGACGCTGTAGATAAAGGACAACTCCTTGTCGAATTTGAAGAACAAAATTAATCACACACATATGGAGATTAAAAAAATATTAGTAGCAAACCGTGGGGAAATTGCCATTAGAGTAATGACTACGGCTAAAAAAATGGGTATAAAAACCGTTGCCATCTATTCTACTGTAGACCGTAATGCCCCTCACGTTAGATTTGCAGATGAAGCTGTTTGTGTGGGAGAAGCACCATCCAACCAATCGTATTTACTAGGAGATAAAATCATTGCATTTGCAAAAGAGTTACACGTTGATGCCATTCATCCTGGATACGGGTTTTTAAGTGAGAATTCCGCTTTCGCGAAAGCGGTTACAGACAGCGGCATTATTTTTATAGGACCTGAACCTAAAGCCATCGAAGTGATGGGAAGTAAGCTGGCGGCCAAAGATGCCGTGAAAGCATATAATATCCCAATGGTACCTGGAATAGACAAAGCTATTACCGACGTAGAGAAAGCCAAAGCCATTGCAAATGATATCGGTTTCCCTATTCTTATCAAAGCATCTGCCGGTGGTGGTGGAAAAGGAATGCGTGTCGTAAATGAGGAATCAGAACTCGCATCCCAAATGAAACTTGCGATTAGTGAAGCGACTGCTGCTTTTGGAGATGGCTCTGTTTTTATAGAAAAATATGTTTCCTCACCTAGACATATCGAAATTCAAGTGATGGCAGATACGCACGGCAACACCGTACATCTTTTTGAAAGAGAATGTAGTATCCAACGTCGTCATCAAAAAGTAGTAGAAGAAGCGCCCTCTGCTGTATTGAGTCCAGAATTACGAGAAAAAATGGGAAATGCTGCCGTTCAAGTAGCTAAGGCCTGTGACTATCGCGGCGCAGGAACGGTTGAGTTCTTACTAGACGACCAGCATAATTTCTACTTCTTAGAAATGAATACACGCCTTCAAGTAGAGCACCCCGTTACCGAATTAATTACAGGAGTAGACCTTGTAGAATTACAAATACGTGTCGCAAGAGGAGAAGTACTTCCTATCACACAAGAAAGCCTTTCTATTAAAGGTCATGCGCTAGAATTACGTGTGTATGCAGAAGATCCTTTAAATGATTTCTTACCAAGTGTAGGAAATCTATCTACTTACATTCTTCCAGAAGGAGAAGGCATTCGAGTAGATAATGGTTTTGAACAAGGTATGGATATCCCTATTTATTACGATCCGATGCTTTCAAAATTGATTGTTTATGGTGATACAAGAGAAGAAGCCATTGAATTACTTTCATATGCTATAGATCATTATAAAATAGAAGGCGCTCAAACCACCTTACCCTTTGGAAAATTTGTATGTGAACATGAAGCCTTTAGATCTGGAAATTTTGATACCCATTTTGTAAAAAAATACTACTCTCCAGAAGCACTAAAAAAACAATACGAAGAAGAAGCTAAAATTGCAGCACTTATCGCTGTCAAGCAGCACATAAAAGAGCAACATATTTTACGTCTACCAACTACATAAATCTATGGATTCAAAAATAAAAGCACTCAACGAAAAAATTGAACTCGCACATCTAGGAGGTGGCGAAAAACGTATTGAGAGACAACATCAAAAGAAAAAATTAACTGCAAGAGAACGTGTTCATTATCTATTAGATGACGGTTCTTTTGAAGAAATTGGCATTCTAGTTACCCACCGTACTACAGATTTTGGTATGGAAAAAGAAATCTATTATGGGGATGGTGTAATAACAGGATATGGAACTGTAAACGGACGATTGATTTATCTTTTTGCACAAGACTTTACAGTGTTTGGAGGAGCGCTCTCAGAGACACACGCAGAGAAAATATGCAAAATCATGGATCTCGCTATGAAAGTTGGCGCTCCCTTAATAGGACTTAATGATTCTGGAGGTGCACGTATACAAGAAGGTGTTCGTTCTCTTGGAGGATATGCAGATATCTTCTACAGAAATGTACAAGCCTCTGGGGTGATTCCACAGATTTCTGCTATCATGGGTCCTTGTGCCGGTGGTGCTGTATATTCACCAGCCATGACAGACTTTACCATGATGGTTCAGGATACTAGTTATATGTTTGTAACAGGACCTAACGTAGTAAAAACAGTAACCAATGAAGAAGTTACTTCAGAAGAGTTAGGAGGTGCGAGTACACATTCTGCAAAATCGGGTGTGGCTCATATTACCTCTGCAAATGATGCGCAATGCCTTGAAGATTTAAAAACATTGTTGAGTTATTTACCTCAAAACAATAAAGAGGCGCCAAAGAAATTACCATTTACATTGCAAGATGAAGTGCGTGATCAGTTGGCAACAATCATCCCAGATAGTGCAAACAAACCGTATGATATGCATGAGGTCATCACAGGCATTATAGATGAAGACTCTTTTTACGAAATACATAAAGACTATGCAGAAAATATTATTGTAGGTTTTGCAAGATTAGGAGGACGCAGTATTGGTATTATTGCAAATCAACCTATGTTTTTAGCAGGTGTATTAGACGTAAATAGTTCTAAAAAAGCAGCTCGTTTTACACGTTTCTGTGATTGCTTTAATATCCCATTATTGGTATTGGTAGATGTTCCTGGATTCCTTCCTGGAACAGATCAAGAATGGAATGGAATTATCACACATGGTGCTAAGTTATTATATGCATTAAGTGAAGCCACTGTGCCTAGAGTAACTGTTATTACAAGAAAAGCGTATGGAGGCGCTTACGATGTAATGAACTCTAAACATATTGGAGCAGATCTTAACTATGCATGGCCAAGTGCCGAAATCGCAGTAATGGGTGCTAAAGGAGCTAGTGAGATTATCTTTAGAAAAGAGATCAAAGCAGCCGATGATCCAGAGCAAAAACTATTGGAAAAAGAAAACGAATATGCAGAAAAGTTTGCAAACCCATACCGAGCAGCACAACGTGGATTTATAGATGAGGTGATCCTTCCTGAGCATTCTAGACGTAAATTAATAAAAGCCTTTAGTATGTTAGAGAATAAAAAAGCAACACTTCCTAAAAAGAAGCATGGGAATATTCCATTGTAAATGATAAATAGTGATTTTTAAAATTGAAGACGGTAAAAATATTATATCTGTTGAATTAAATTCTATAGCTAATTATTTTAGATATAATGATGATCCCTTATCTGTTGTATGGAAAGAAATTCATCAAGAATCTGAAGATGTCTATTTCACATCATTAGCTTTCAATTTAGAATATAGAAATGAAGTCGAAAAAAAATTACAACTAATTGACTTTAATACTAATTACGCTGAGAATATAAAAGATTTACATTCTCAATTAAAATCGTTATTTCAGTTATTCAAAAATGGCAA
This sequence comes from uncultured Dokdonia sp., assembly GCF_947492815.1. Classification (GTDB taxonomy): domain Bacteria; phylum Bacteroidota; class Bacteroidia; order Flavobacteriales; family Flavobacteriaceae; genus Dokdonia. The sequence continues at coordinate 18,323 of NZ_CANLOB010000002.1, read as the reverse complement.
CTATTCTATGGGTTTTGTAAAAGATGCCCGATATGAAGTATATCATAATTCAAAAGAAATAAGGTATAAAAGCTTCCATATTGTATTTAACAAAATGATTAGTGCTATACAGGTTACTGATAAAATCAAAAAAAAATATAAAGAGTATATAAAAGAAACCAAGAACGAAAACCAACATAAAGAGAGCATTTTAGAATATAGCTCTGTCACTTTAGGTGGTTTTTGGGAAATTGACACTTATGGTGAATGTTTTTTTTCAACAATCCCATATAATAATATTAATCATAAAAGAATCAAACACTATGTAGATAAAATCAATAAAGGAGAAAGACCTTTTGCCGTTATTTACAGTGAAGACAATAATACAATGGAAAGTGGAGACTGCCCTTATTATATATTAGACGGACATCATAAGCTTTTAGCATATAGAAATGTAGGCATTGCGCCTAATATTGTTTTTATTACGCGCCAAGAAAATGATATGACCAATTATACATTTGACATAAATAAGCTATCAACTATCCTTTTCCCTTGGCAGACAAAATCAATTTTAGAAAGTTTACATCAAGAAGGATTTAATTTTGATGAAGTATTAACAAAACCAAATAGTAATTTACGTACTTTTATTAAAGCCAACTATTTAAATAATAATCTCAAAAACAAGCTATTAAACAACAAACCTAAATTATCTGATAATACACAGCTAATACTCTTAGCTGTAAGTATTGCTTTAATATTGATTATAGTAAAAAGTTGTTTATCATAAACATATAACCCATTTTAAAATACGACTGATTTGAAAATTAAAAACGACGAACTCATCATAGATGGAATAGACAAGATCATCTTGCGTCAACTTATGAAAGATGCACGTAAACCTATTCTTGAAATTGCACGTAAAGTAGGTATCTCTGGAGCAGCAATCCATCAGCGATTACGCAAACTAGAAAAATCAGGTCTCCTAGCTGGATCAAAATTTATCATCGACCCTAAAGTTTTAGGATACCGTACTATGGCTTTTATAGGAGTGTATCTGGATAGGGCTGCAAATAATGCTCGCGCTGTTCGACAGCTGGAAGATATTCCAGAAGTAATAGAATGTCATTATACAACTGGAAACTGGTCTATTCTTATTAAAATTCTATGTAAGAATAATGAGGACCTCATGAATTTACTAAATAAAAAAATTCAAGCGATTGATGGCGTTTCTCGAACAGAAACCTTTATTTCTTTAGATCAACAAATAGACAGACAGATTAAGATATAGTTTTAAAACAGTCTACGGGTATCGTATACTCTTAAAAATACAAAACCCCACTTCATTGAAGTGGGGTTTTTAATCTAAAGGCAATACCTGTAGTATATTATTGCACTATGAAGTTCACATTAAAAAGTGCTCCATTCGTTATTGATAAGATACTATCACTATCAGAAGCACTTACAATAGTTCCTGCAAAAGAACCAAAAAGGGTCATTTCTTGCGTATTTATTTCAGAAATTGTAACACCTCCGCCTAGTTCTGGAGTAGATGTAAAATTACTATCTGCTGAAGAAATTCTAATTTCTACGTTTCCTGTATCATCTACCAAATATGTTTGTGCTGTTATTTCAGGAGCATCTGGATCATTAGAACCAATAGTAATAACAAGCTGCCCTAATTCTGTAGGCGCTACTATAGACAACCTTCTTCCATTGTTAGAAAGGGTTGCTGTCACATTATCTGTTCTTATGTTTGTGCCATTAACAGAAGCTCTAAGTTTTACTGGAGGCGCTTCGGCTGGGCCACTATCATCACTACTACAAGAAGCTACTAGTACGAATGCAAAAAGTAATAATGTGCATTTAAAAAAAGCATTTTTCATAGAAAATCAATGTATTAAAAATTAAACGTTGTTTTGTTCAAAAAACCCATACGAGTGTATGGGTTTTTTATAATTTTTCGCGAAAGCGAGTGTATATTTATATTCAGATTAATATCTGTAATACTCAGGCTTAAATGGTCCTTCTACAGTTACTCCAATATACTCAGCTTGATCTGGACGAAGTGTTTCTAACTCTGCTCCAAGACGTGCAAGGTGTAAAGCAGCCACTTTTTCATCCAAATGCTTAGGAAGCATATATACTTCATTCTTATAGTTATCACTGTTATTCCAAAGCTCTATTTGTGCTAGTGTTTGGTTTGTAAATGAGTTACTCATTACAAAACTTGGGTGTCCTGTTGCACATCCTAAGTTTACTAAACGACCCTCTGCAAGTACGATGATATCTTTTCCGTTTACAGTATACTTATCTACCTGTGGTTTGATTTCATCTTTTGTAGCTCCATGTGTATCATTTAACCAAGCCATATCGATCTCATTATCAAAGTGACCAATATTACAAACGATTACTTTATCACGCATTGCTTCAAAATGACGTGCTTGAATGATATCTTTATTTCCAGTTGTTGTAATGACAACATCTGCATTTCCTACTACATTTTCAAGTCTTTTCACTTCAAAACCGTCCATTGCGGCTTGTAACGCACAGATAGGATCAATTTCAGTAACAGTTACGATAGAACCTGCTCCTTTAAAAGAAGCAGCAGTACCTTTTCCTACATCACCATATCCACATACTACAACGCGTTTTCCTGCTAACATAGTATCTGTAGCACGACGTATAGCATCTACTGCACTCTCACGACATCCATACTTATTGTCAAACTTCGATTTTGTAACAGAATCGTTTACATTAATCGCAGGCATAGGAAGTGTTCCGTTTTTCATACGCTCGTATAAACGGTGAACTCCTGTAGTTGTTTCTTCAGAAAGTCCTTTGATATCACCTACTAATTCTGGGTAACGATCTAAAACCATATTGGTAAGATCTCCTCCATCATCAAGAATCATATTTAATGGCTTACGATCTTCTCCAAAGAAAAGTGTTTGCTCGATACACCAATCAAATTCTTCTTCATTCATTCCTTTCCAAGCATATACTGGAATTCCAGCATCTGCTATAGCTGCTGCTGCCTGATCTTGTGTAGAAAATATATTACAAGAACTCCAAGTTACCTCAGCGCCTAATGCTTGTAATGTTTCAATTAATACGGCTGTCTGAATCGTCATGTGAAGACATCCAGCAATACGCGCTCCTTTAAGAGGCTGCTCATCTTTATACTCTTCACGAAGAGACATTAATCCTGGCATTTCTGCTTCTGCAAGCTCAATTTCTTTACGGCCCCAAGCTGCCAATGAAATATCTTTTACTTTGTACGGTACGTACGGTGCTGTTTTTGTACTCATTATTAGTATCTTTGATTATAGCAAATTGCGTGCAAAATTACGTAATATCTTACAGTTCTCATGCCTCTTTACAAAACAATAACAATAAACCCACATACAACCGTCTATATTTGGAAGATAGAAGAGGATATTTCTACGCTTTCGCGAAATATAAAACTCACCGATCACTGCCAGCAACGTGTAGATGGAATGAAGTCTGAATTACACCAACGAGGCTTTATGAGTGTACGCCATTTACTAGCCGAAGCTGGGTATACTGATTTTGATTTGTATTACGATGCACAAGGAAAACCGCATCTTAAAGATGGTAAATGTATTTCTATCACACACTCTTTTACCTTTTCAGGAATTATTGTGAGTGATCAAGAAGTGGGTATTGATATAGAAATGCAACGTGATAAAATAATGCGTATTGCACATAAATTCACACCCCTTGAAGAATATAGAACACTTGCAAATACCGAAGCTATTGTTAGAAAACTCACTATCGTATGGGGTGCTAAAGAGTCTTTATATAAGTTGTACGCTCAAGAAGGGTTGAGTTTTTTAAAACATATTGATGTACAAGATTTCTACTTTGATGACGCAAAAACCACCGCAAGTGTCACCTATAATACCAAAACTTCTTCCTATAATATCTTTTTTCTAGAATTTGAAGGTTTTACGTGTGTGTATGCGTTTTGATTAGGGATTAATGATTGTTGGTTTAGAACTTAAATCTGTATGAAGCTTATTCCGTATTTTCGCCGCAGATGAATCTGTACCAAGATATACACACTGCCCAAGTACAAGGAAAATCCTTACTAGCGATTCTTATCGATCCTGATAAATTTGTGACTGAGTACGCTTTCGCGAAAGCGTACCTAGAAAAAATCCCATCCCAAGCCACCCATTTTTTAGTAGGAGGCAGTTCTAACGCCTCGCAACACATAGAAGCGGTGGTACATATATTAAAAGAACTTTCTACATTGCCAGTAATGCTATTTCCTGGTGATTATACCCAAATTACACCTGAAGCCGATGGTATTTTATTTTTATCACTCCTCTCTGGACGCAATCCGGAATATCTAATTGGACAACAAGTAAAAGGCGCTTCTTCTATTCAGAAAAGCAATCTAGAAGTCATTCCTACGGGGTATATTCTTATAGACGGCGGCAAAAAAACAGCCGTACAACGCGTAAGCAATACGGCACCTATGCCTCAAAATGATATCCCTGCCATTGTAAGCACCGCACTTGCTGGACAGTATTTAGGCAAGAAATGCATCTATCTAGAAGCAGGAAGTGGGGCTCAAAAACCTGTTTCTTTGGCGATTATCAAAGCCGTTCGAGAAGCCATAACAATTCCTTTATTAGTAGGCGGAGGTATCCGCTCTGAACAAGTAATGCAAGATGTTTATGATGCTGGAGCAACCATGGTCGTTATTGGCACTGCTTTTGAAGAGGATACTTGGAATGCCCTTTAATCACTTAGAAAGTCCTATTTTTATAGTATGAAACTACACATTGCCCTTTTATTCCTACTCATACCACTTACTGCATTTGCTCAAAAATTTCAGGTCATAGATGCCGAAACAAAAACTCCTGTTTCTTTTGCCACCATTTCATTTGGAGATGGCAAAGGTACCTTTGCAGGTGAAGACGGCGTCTTTGATTTCCCGAAAGCAAAATATGCAGATATCGATTCGTTACATATTTCGGCAATTGGATTTAAAGAAGAAGGATTTAGCACCAATAATATCCCTGCAATTATTGCATTACAACCAGAAGCGAGTCAGCTTTCTGAAGTGATTGTAACCGCTCCTAAACGAGGGAAATATAAAACCAAAAAGAAAAAACAGATCACCCACGAAGATATTCATACCTCTTGGTTACCTACTGTAGAGAGCGAAGTAGCCGTACTTTTTAATCGATATGAAGGAAAGTCTACTCGTATTGCAAAACTCATGCTTCCCATAAATGCAGAAACAAAATATAAGTCTAAAGGAAAAGGGAAGTTTGCTACTATCTTTAGAATTCAGTTTTATGAAAATGACAACGGATTACCTGGCAAAGCAATAGCACATGAAAAAATCATTTTTGCGATCAATCAAGAGGCTGAAAAAGTATTTGAACTCAATATTCAATCCAAACAAATCTTTATTCCTGAAGAAGGTATTTTTGCTTCACTTCAAGTATTAGGATATGCAGATGATAAGGGGAAGTTAATTCAGTCAAAAAAATACCGCGAAATCCCAACAAAACGCGGTGTTAAAAAAATATCAACCGCTTTTAGACCCTTATTGCCATTTACCAACGAACTAAGCAATCAAAAAACATATGTGCGTCGTATTTTCTTAAACAATAAGAAATGGCAAGTATTTGATAAAACATACAACGAAAATTCAAATCTTATTAAATCAGGTTCTCGTAATTATGGAATGGGAGCCACATTTCACGTATTTGAAGAATAACTAATACTAATAAAAAATAAGTGCAATCGGGTGAGATTCCCGTTTTCACGGGAATACCATGAATATATCTGTAGAACTTACCTTTACGCCTTTACAAGACAATTACGAACCTCCCATTACAGCTTTTATCAAACAACTAAGAGCTTCAGGTCTTACCGTATTAGAAAATCCGTTATCTACTCAAGTATACGGAGAGTATGATGCAGTGATGCACATGCTTACCAAAGAAATAAAAGAAAGCTTTTCCAATATAGATATTGGATTATTTCAACTAAAAATTGTTAAAACAGATCGTAGCGATTATGTCCCAGATTTTTGATTTCTTCTTAGCACCTTACCAAGAGGCCACAACCTTAAACATAATATTAGAAATAATTGCTGTCATTTTTGGTGTGGTAGGTGTTTGGTTTGGAAAACGAGAGAACATTCTCGTATATCCTTTAGGAATAATAAGTACTGTGATCTTTGTGTATCTCTGTAATTTTTTTGAATTATACGGCGAGGTGATTATTAACATTTATTACACCTTAATGAGTATTTATGGCTGGTATACCTGGTTACAAATAAAAAATGGAACACCATTAGCTATTTCTCGTATGTCTAAAAAAGATACTGGAAAAGCCCTCATTATCTTTATCTCAACAGCGCTATTTGTAGTAGCTATTTATCTTTACGAAAACAAGTTTGATAAGTGGACAGACTATATAGATACTGTTACTACAGGTCTTTGTTTTGCCGCCATGTGGCTGATGGCAAATAAAAAGTTAGAGCATTGGTCGCTTTGGATTATAGCAAACATCATATCTATACCTTTGTATTTTGTAAAAGGACTAGGCTTTACAGGTATTCAATTTATTATATTACTAATCATAGCCATTCAAGGCCATATCGCGTGGAAGAAACACTTAGACAACAGCCCAGCAACAGCATAAGAATTTGCCTTTTTGGCCCAGAGAGTAGTGGGAAGAGTACGCTTTCGCGAAAGCTATCCCAGCATTATAATGCTCCCTTAGTACCTGAATATGCTAGAGAATACCTTCAAAAACTATGGGACGAAGAACAAAAAATTTGCAGGCCCAAAGATTTACTACCTATTGCAGCTGGACAAATGCAGCTTGAAAACAAAGCAATACTCAATAATCCTTCTATGATTATTTGTGATACCGATTTATTGACTACCAAAGTCTATAGCGAAGCTTATTATGAAGGTTGGTCTCCAAATTTACTCACAAAATATGCCCTAATAAATACTTATGATTTGTATCTTTTAACCTACATTGATACGCCTTGGCAAGCAGACGATTTAAGAGATCGTCCAGAACGAAGGCAAGAGATGTTTGATCATTTTAAAAATGCGTTAGAACACAATAACAGACCATATATCTTGTTAAAAGGTTCAGTAGAAGAGCGTATGCAACTTGCTACAAAAACGATAAACAAATTAATGCCTTGAATTTTACACCAAAAGATACCGAAGCACTTTTACACAAAGGAATTACTCAAGAACAAGTACATAACCAGATTGAACTGTTTAAACAGGGATTACCGTATATAGACTTAAGAGATCCCGCAATAATTGGTCATGGTATCTATGCCTATACACAAGAAGAAGAAAAAACATTTATCGCTTATTTTGAAGCGCAAAAAGAATCATTAGACCTTCTCAAATTTATCCCTGCTTCCGGAGCCGCAACTCGTATGTTCAAATTTTTATTTGAATTTATGGAAGACTATGATTCTTCCAAAGAAACTGTAAATGCTTACATTAATAGAAAACAAGCACAAGATTTACGGCTGTTTTTTGTAGGTCTAGACAGTTTTCCTTTTTATAAAAAAGTTCGTAAAAGGCTTAAAAAAACGTACGGTAAAAAGCATCAAACCAATGTAGATGTAAATCGTATTCGGTTTGTAAAAATGATGTTGGAAGAAGAAGGTCTTAACTTTGGAAACAAACCCAAAGGGCTTTTTCCATTTCACAAATACAAATCTCATAATGCCTCTGCCTTTGAAGAACATCTTTTTGAAGCAGCACTCTATGCTAAAACAAAAGGCACCGCCAGATTACACTTTACGATTTCAAAAGCACACTATAAAAAATTCAAATCTCAGTTTGCCAAAGCACAAAAGCGTATAGAAGAAAAAACAGCAACACAATTTGACATTACCTATTCTTTTCAATCTCCTTCTACAGATACCATCGCAGTAACCACAAACAATGAGCCTTTTAGAAAAGAAGACGGATGCATGCTTTTTAGACCCGGAGGTCATGGCTCATTAATCCAAAATCTTAATGAGCAAGAAGCTGATATTGTTTTTATAAAAAATATAGATAATGTCGTTGTACATACCTATGAGAAGGAAGTTGCTTATTATAAAAAAGTACTTGCTGGAAAACTTTTAAAACTACAGCAACGGGCTTTTTCTTACTTACAACAAATGGATGATCACGAAATTTCTGAGAAAGAGATTTTAGAAATTGTTCATTTCCTACAGAATGAGTTTAGTCTAAAACTAGCGAGAGATTTTGAAAAATTCTCTCAAAAATATCAAATTGAGTATCTCAGGGAACAACTTGACAAACCCATACGCGTATGTGGGATGGTAAAAAATGAGGGAGAACCTGGTGGTGGGCCTTTTTGGGTAAAGCATGAAAGTGGTCGTATTAGCCTTCAAATTGTAGAAAGTGTTCAAATAGATCCTAATAATCCACATCAACAAAGTATTGTAACAAAAGCTACTCATTTTAACCCTGTAGATCTTGTGTGTGGTGTCAAAAATTACAAAGGAAAAAAATACGATCTTACCAAATTTATAGATGCAAAAGCAGCATTTATCGCTCATAAAACTGTTGCAGGAAAACCTATAAAAGCACTAGAACATCCTGGTCTTTGGAATGGCGCTATGGCGTTTTGGAATACCATCTTTGTAGAAGTTCCTCTTATTACATTCAATCCCGTAAAAACAGTAAATGACTTACTCAAGCCTGCGCATTTGATGAAGTAATATATCCATTGTGAACAAAGACCTTCTTCGTAACGAACTTACCTTTAAAGCCACCAGAAGTAGTGGTCCTGGCGGGCAACATGTCAATAAGACAAGTACGCGTATAGAATTGTATTGGTCGTTAGAAAACTCTTTAGCTTTTTCTGAAGACCAAAAAGTACGCTTGCGCGAAAAACTATACAACCGCCTTACCAAAGAGCAAATACTTATCCTTGCTTCTGAGCAAACACGAAGTCAGTTTAAAAACAAAGAGCACGTCATCAAACGTTTTTTTAAACTCTTAGAAGAAGCTTTAATACCTCCTAAAAAACGCAAAAAATCAAAACCAACCTACGCTTCAAAGGAAAAACGATTACAGTCCAAGAAACAGCATGCTGAGAAGAAAGCCAGTCGTAAAAAACCGGATTTTTAATCACATCAATATTTTTTTACGAATCGCTTGTCTTTTATTCTTTTTTACATCGTACTTTTGTATCATCTCAAAGGGGTGCTAGATTAATTTTACAATTAAGAAAGCTGAGATTATACCCATTGAACCTAGAACAGATAATGCTGTTTAGGGACGACCGAGTAAAAATGTCTAGTAGACATATATGTGGAGCAAGCAGGCGCGCTGGCTTCCTTTTCATATACGCACTCTGTCGGCGAGATGCTTCTCTAAAAAGAAGCGACTCTTCAAATCCGTACGTTTGTATGGGGTATTGGCTATATAAAAACCAGAATAATTACCCTTTTTATTCTTAACAAACCAACATTACGGATGAAAAAAATCCTATCTATTGTTTTTGTACTCTGTACAGCGATTAGTTTCGGTCAAACCTACACGGTTTCTGGAACAGTAAGTGATTTAAATGGCCCTATTTCAGGAGCAATTGTAACCAAAAAAGAAGGAACAAATGAAGTAATTACAGATGTGAACGGGAAGTATCTTATTGAATTATCAAGAGGTTCTCACACACTTATCTTTAAGGCTCTAGATCAAGAAATTGAGCATATTATTAGAGTTACGAAAGATGCTATATTAGATATTAATTTTGGACTTGATGGTAAACTTGACGAAGTACTGGTACGTGCTGTACGTGTAAATGCCGACTCTCCCATTACACACTCTAACTTGAGTAAAGAACAACTAGCAGAGCGTAATTTAGGGCAAGATATTGCTACACAAATCAAATTCCTTCCCAATGTCGTAACAACTTCAGATGCAGGAGCTGGGATTGGATATACTGGCTTTAGAGTACGAGGAACAGGAAATCAAGGAATAAACGTAACTATTAACGGAATCCCTTATAATGATGCAGAAAGTGCAACTAGCTTTTTTGTCAATCTTCAAGATTTTACCTCCTCTGTAGAAAACTTACAATTACAACGTGGTGTAGGAACTTCTACAAATGGACCGGGTGCTTTTGGAGCAAGTTTAAACATACTTACAGATGCCGTTTCTGATGAAGCTTATGGAAGTACATCACATTCATTTGGATCATTTGGAACAAGACGTCATAATGTAAAGTTTAGCACAGGGCTTTTAAATGATCACATCGAAATTTCAGGGCGTTTATCACAAATTAAATCAGATGGGTTTATAGATCGTGCTTCATCAGATCTAAAATCATACTTTCTTCAAGCGGCTTATAAAGATGATAATACCTTAATCAAGGTGATTAATTTTGCTGGATCTGAAGTAACCTATCAATCTTGGTTTGGAGTAGATGCAGAAACCGCTGCAAATAACCCAACATTTAATCCTGCAGGTCAGTTTACAGACGAAAATGGAAATATTAGATTTCACGAAAATCAAGTAGATGATTATAGACAAGATCACTACCAAGTGCACTGGAATCAGAGATATAATAACAACTGGAGTACCAACCTAAGTTTTAACTATACGTATGGGCGTGGTTTCTTTGAGGAGTATGAAGAAGATGACGATCTAGGCTTTTATGGCATCTCTCCTATTACGATTGGTGGTGAGACTATTGAAACTTCAGATATTATCCGCCGTCGTTGGTTAGACAATGATTTTTATGTAGTAAATGCCAATGTCAATTATAAAGATACACAGTGGGATTTTACATCAGGACTGTACTGGAGTCAGTATAATGGCGATCATTTTGGTGAAGTGATTTGGGCACGTTTTGCAGGCGATTCTGAAATAGGTGACAATTATTATTTTGGAACAGGTGATAAGGGGGAATTCTCTGCTTTCGCGAAAGCTACCTACAAAGTAAACAATCAGTGGAGTGTGTATGGAGATCTTCAAGGGAGATTTATCAACTATGAAACTGATGGAATTAATTCTGATGTACAAGAATTTATCGTAGACGAATCGTATAGCTTCTTTAATCCTAAAGCTGGTGTTACCTATAAACTCGATGAGAAAAATCAGTTTTACGGAAGTTATGCGAGAGCAAATCGTGAACCTAACCGTACTGATTTTGAAAATGGAGCACCTAGACCAGAACGTTTGAATGATTTTGAATTAGGATGGAGATACAACACTTCTAAAGTAAAATTAAATATAAACGGATATTATTTAGACTTCCGCGATCAGCTTGTTGTTTCTGGTATTGATGATGTGGGAGCACCTATACGTACTAATAGTGGTCAGAGTTATAGAGCAGGTGTAGAAATAGAAGCCGCGGTGCAACTCACACCAAAATTAAGTGTATATCCAAATCTTGCCATAAGTACCAATAAGAATAAAGATTTCTTATTCCAAAGAGATGGTGTATTACAGAACCTTGGAGATACAAATATTTCCTTCTCTCCAGATGTTGTCGCAGGTAATACGCTTCAGTATGTTCCTGTAAAAGGACTTACACTACAATTCTTATCAAAGTTTGTAGGAGAGCAATACTTAGGAAATATAGATAGTCCTGTATCATTACTAGAGAGTTATTTTGTAAACGACTTTAATGTAACCTATGAATTAGGAGAAGTGGCTTTCTTTAAAGGTATTACCTTAAATTTATTAGTAAACAATGTATTTGATGAAAAGTTTATATCTAATGGGTTCTTCTTCACATTTGATGATAATTTTACAGACCCTAATGTCATTACAACAATAGAAGGAGCTGGTTTTTATCCGCAAGCGGGTACTAATTTTTTAATCGGAACTACGTTAAGGTTTTAAAACTAGAAGTTGGCTGTATAGAAAGTAAACGTCACTGAGAATTTATTTTTTTAAGAACCCGTGATCTAAAAGGGATAGATAAGACGTATATAAAATAAGTGTTTTTAAGTATTTTTTTCAGTTAGGTTTCCTTAAAAACATAAACAAGTCATATTACAAAAAAAGCCTTGGCATGTGTATGTGTCAAGGCTTTTATAATTTTATATATTAAAACAATTTTCTGAACGATAAAAAATAGAGGTTTGCCACTCTATATGACCTATTGGGCCTAATCCTCTGAAATCAATTTTTTTAAAACCTGCTTCAGCCAGAAAATCATATGCCTCTTGATATTTTTCTCTGTCTGAATTATCCCAGATAATAACTCCGCTGTTATTTAAGGCCTGCAAACTGTTTTTAGTGCAAGCAATGCGATCGCGTCCATCTATAATAATAATATCAAACTCATTTTCATAATCCAGTATTTTTTTACTATAATCGTCTGCTACATTGGCAAGCATATAAGTAACATTAGCACGTGATTGTATTTTACGTTTTACAATATCATAATAGGTAATATCATGCTCTATAGAAACAATGTGTTGTACACGTTCTGAAAACCATAAGGTAGAATTTCCGCTCCCATATTCAAACACCTTAAAAGAAGTGTTTTCTAGTTTTTGACTAATAAAATGTAAAGACGCATAAGTTACCCAAGGTATGGGTTGTCCATCTTCTTGTACAGGTTGGTATAAATACCTGCTTAACAACCAACCCTTAGGTTTAAGGTATTTTTTAGAAAGGAAGTAGGTTTCAAGTAAACCTGAAGAAAAGGAAAATTTTCTTGCTATTTTTTTTATCGCATTCATGCAAAATGGGTGTCAACAGTATATCGAAAATACAACATAGATTACGAATTGTTATATTTCACTTCTTTTGCAAATATCTGCTATTTAATAATCACCTTTTTAATTTCAAGCGAAATATTATCTTCAATAAGATGTATATAATACATTCCTTTAGGGAGTCTATTAAAATCTAATGTCTTTTGATAAGCTTCTTTTAAAACCACTTGCCCCATACTATTGTATAACACAACAGTATCATATGCACTATTATTCGTTTTAAAATGGATAATCCCATCGGTAGGATTTGGGTATAAAGTTGTCTCATTAACGGTTGTTGACACTTCATCTATCGCTAACACTTCCTCACACAAAAACGTAGCTTCTGCTTCGGTAAGCGCTCTATCCCAATACCTAAAATTATCTATAGCTCCCTTAAAGTAATTTGCAGGACTGTCTAATTGCCTATCGTGTCTTCCTATCGTTCCTGGTGTGTTTGAATATTGTAAATTTCCGCCTAGTCCTGAATACTCCCCTTCCTCTTCTTCACAATCTATATAAATCTTCATATCATTTTGAGCTGTAACAACGATAACAACATGTTGCCAAGTACCCGTATTAATAGGCACATTGCTTACATAGGTTCTTCGAGTATTAGAGGTATAACTACTAGAGCCATCTCCATAGTTTATAGCAAAATTACCTGTAGATTGCTGAGAATTAAAATAAACCCCTGTATTTACATCTTCCTCAAAAGAAGTATTAAACACATCTCTATCATTCGGATTTTCACTATCATAACGTATCCAAAAAGAAAAAGAGACAGGCAATTCTGGCTTTAACGCTTCTATATTAGGGAAATTAATATAGTCATTTACACCGTCAAAAAGCAGTGCTCCATCTGGATTTCCAAACCGATCTTCCGTAAAAGTCGTTCCAAAATTGGTGGCGTTATATTCATTTTCTGTAGCATCTTCATAGGTATTATTAAATGTATAATGAAGAAGTAAGTTTTCATTGATATCTTGTCCTAAAGCAATAAAAGAAGTGAATAAGAAAATAAGTACTAGTTTATTCATAGGTAACGTATTTTATACTTATGTAAATATAGGCATTCAATACTCTTTAAAAATATACATTGAGTGAATAGCACTTTTCAGTGAGTCAACTACATCTCCGTATACATTACCACTAAATATACGAGATATGCTGCTATGTATGAAGTTTAGCATATATACGCTTTCGCGAAAGCGTACACAGTAACATTTACAAATAGCAAATGGGAGTCACTATTTTTAAGAAATACTATATCAGATAAAAACCTGATATCATGATAAATTTTGTACTTTCGATCTTCGCTAGAATTTTATGTTAGATCTTATATGAACTTATTTTACGGAATAATATATCACCCAAAAATCAATAAGTTAATCCGTAATATTAATTATGTATTAGCGCCTATATTGCCAGCAAAAATTAAGATTTATCCCACTGGAAAAATTAAAGTTCATTTCAAGGAAGTTGGTCCAATTTATTTTAAAACCAATCAAACAAGTTTTTTAACACGTGAATTATTCTGGAAAGGACCAGAAAAATTCGAGTTTACATCCATTTTCATCAAACTGATAAAGAAGGTAGATGTTTTTTTGGATGTAGGCACCAATATTGGATACTATAGTATTCTAGGAGGAAAGTTCAATCCCAAGTTACAAGTAATTGCTTTTGAACCTTCTGAAGGTCCTAGGGTATATGCCTCAGAAAATAGTAAGATCAACAACTTAGAAGAGCGTATTCAAATAGAGCCTTTAGCATTGTCTAATACAACAGGCATATTGGATTTTTATAATGTGACCAATCCTAAGTTTCCTAACATACATAATCTCTCAGGAGAACATAACCTTACCACTAGCAAAGACAAACTTAACTATACCAAAGTAAAGGCAACAAGTGTTATCCTTGATGAATATGTAGCTTCTTCTAAAATAACTACTATTGATCTTATGAAAATAGATACAGAAGGTTCTGAATACCTCATATTAGAAGGAGCTCAAAAAGTACTGGACACACATCGTCCTATCGTAATTTGCGAAACTCTTTTTAATGTCATAGAAGATAAACTTGAAGCTATTTTTATAGATCGTGACTATGCTTTTTATAATCATACAGGTACTGGACTCACAAAAGTATCTTCTATTCAAAGAACAGAAGATAATGGTGCACGAAATTGCTTCTTTGTTCCAAAAGAAAAGGTAGCGCTTATAGAAGAGTTTGTTGTGTAACTTTTAGGTTGTATACACAACTAGAATTCAAAATAGAGCCTATAGATAGTAGCAGGTTTTAGTGCTAACCATTTTTCTTCATATAAGGTTGGTAAAGAAAACAACTGCCTCCTACAAACCCTTGGATGATTTGAACATTTTAAAACAATCTTCTAAATATTGCTCTGATAAATCTGAACAATCAGCTACTAGCGGAATTAAATCTTCCCAAAGATTTAGAAGATGCTTGTCTTTTATCTTTTTGATTTGATAATGTTCTAAAATATTAGAATAAAAAACGCCATCTAAAAAAATGGCGTTTTTTTATGCCCACTCTTAGTCATCGAATCAAGGGTTATTCAATAATACCTCATTTCAGAAGAGTTGTTTTTGATTATTTTTTTTAATTCTTAAAGGTTTTTAGTAATAATTAAGGCATTATAAAAGTTATTAAAATTGTCAATTAATCCTTTTTTGTTGATTATTTTTTAAAATTAACACGTTCTTTTATGCATGTGTTTATACTTCAATTTTATTCTAATGCTATAAACGCAAACGGATTTACATCTTTTAATTAATTATCGATGAAATGAATTTTTAAATCGATGAAATACACATTGTAAATTATTTTTCTTTAATTTTACTGTTCTACCATTTAAAAACATAGCTTTATGTATTTAAATATCAATGTTATATGTTTTTAATATTGATGTTAGGATTTTTTTAAAATTCTTACAAGCTAAACCAACCCAGATGAGTAAAAATTACAATAACCTTCGTAAGTTTATTAGTTGCCAGATATGGATTTTTTCTATATTTTTTAGTGTAAATGCTTATTCTCAAATATTCCCTGGACAATTTCCTCCTACTGGTCCTAATTCCGGGCCAGGAAATCCTGATGCTATTGTTAATGTTAATGCAATATTACAAGGAGATACTTTTATTGTAAATGGTCAAGAAGCTTGTATTACTGGTGGAGGTGGTAACAATGGTAGTCCTGGAGAAAATCCAGAATGGCGTTTTGATATTCTTTTACCAAATGCCTCAGATGTACTTCCAGTATCTGAAAACATTGAAATAAGAGTGTGTCGTCGTGGTGATTTTGGTCAATCAGGAGAAGGTTTACGAGTATTAGATGAGAATCTGAATGAAATAGGTTTAATCCCTGGTGACCAATCGGGTATCAACACTGATTGTTCTGAGGGACCAATTTGCTTAACCGTTACAGTTTCTTCTTGTGCTTTTAATGCTCAGGCTGCTGATGGTATTTTTAGTTTAACTCTTGATGCACGTAATGTTGGTGGTGCAGGTGGTACTGTAGGTGACTTTTGTAATGTGCCTGCAGGGCCTCAAGAAGATGCAACCCCCGGAGGATGCGGAGCTAGCCCTAATTGTAGCTTTTCTCAAGTCACCCCAGTAGTTGTAAACGGTGTAACAGTAGATGGATTTGACAATCAAAACAATGGGGGGCCAATGGTAAATAGTACAGCTTTTTCTGCAAATTGTGCTTTTATAGATTATTTTGTGTTTCCTATAGGTGGACTTGCTTTTACAATAGACGGTGTTGATGCTTTAGATTTAGATGGTGAAAGTTTTTGTACTGCAGAATCTATATTTATTCCTTCAGCATCTGGTGCAGGTCAACAATTTACTGTTTCAATTGATGGAGGACCTAGACAGAGTATTGGTGGTGGCGGAAACAATGTTATATACGATTTTGTAACCCCAGGCACGTATGAAATATGTAATATAATTGATCCAGGTGGTTGTGCAGAAGAACGCTGTATTACGTTAACAGTTGTTCAGGGACCAGAAGTCAGCGTTATTAATATGACTGATGAAATCTGTTCTGACGAAATGTATACCGTTACAGGGAGTTCATCTGATTTTGGAACTGTAGCTTGGACGTCTAGTGGTACTGGAGTATTTAGTAGTACAACTGTTGATAACCCAACCTATACACCTAGTGATATTGATATTACGGCAGGTACAATAACTTTAACCAAAACAGTTACAGGTCAGGGCTTATGTTTTGATGTTACTACAGAAGAAATAATAACACTTACAATCAGTGAAGAATCAACAGTAGAAGCAGGCAATGATATTAGTTTATGTATAGACTTTGGCAGTTATACCTTAGTTGATTCAACCATAGGAGGAGGCGCAACAACTGGTACATGGACAGTAACTACAAATCCAGGCGATGGGGCCGTCTCACTTACAACAGCCACAGCAAATCCAGAAACTGTAAATTTTACAGCAACAACTGCTGGCACGTATGTACTAACATTGACTACTAATGCTACTTCCCCATGTGCAACAGTAACAGATACAGTTACTATAACTGTTGATGAGCCAGCAGTAGATAGTATCCAAGACCTAATAGAGTGTTTTGTGCCAGGGGCAGAATTAGATGCTAGAGATGGTATTTCAAGTTTAGATCCAGATATAAGTGTTGTCTTTTATGATGCTATAACTAACGGAAATATTGTCAATAATCCTATCCTTGATACTCCAGGTACCATTTCCTATTTTGCCGAAATTACCAATACAGCAATTCCTTGTACTAATCCAATAAGAGAAGAAGTTGTCTTAACACTTGTAGATCCGCCATTTCCAAATTTTACTGAAGCTGTTTGTTCTGGAGAGACTTTAAATATTGGTGTTTCTTCGGTAACACCATCGTATACAGTTTCATCTTCAGATGAACTTAATGTGCCTGCGGCAACGGGACGACCAGTTGCTTCAAATGATAATATAACAGATACTTATATAAATACGACGGGGAATAACGTTATTATAACATATTCTTTAACAGTAACAAATCCTACTGCCTGTGCTGGAGAGACTTTTGACGTAATTGTTACTGTTGCTCCTGAACCTGAAATATCAAATACACTAGATACAACAGTCTGTAGTGACACCCCTATAGGAGTAACCTTAGAAGTATCGTCTTCTAGTATTCCAGCTGACGCTTTTAGACTTGTAAGTATTAATCCATCTGTTGGGCTAGTTGCTGGAGGGTCAAACGCAGTGATAACCTCTGGAGTTAGTGCAACTGCAATAGAGAATGATGTTTTTACCAATCTTACAAATGCAAGTTTAACTGTAGACTATACAGTACAAGCCACTTCATCAGCTGGATGTGAGGGGCAACCAAAAACATTTACTATAACTATAGAACCCGCTTCTCAAGTAGATGCAGGGCCAGCAACAGCGAGTATCTGTTCAGATGAGATGTACACAGTTACAGGTGGAACATCAACTAATGGAACGATTTTATGGACCACCAGTGGAAGTGGTAGTTTTGATGATGACACGGCAGAGAATCCAGTATATACACCAAGTGATTTAGACATCTCAGC
>NZ_CANLOB010000001.1 GCF_947492815.1 uncultured Dokdonia sp. | reverse complement strand
GCTGATGGATCTTTCTATGTATACGTAGAAGCATCAGGTAACGGAACTGGATTCCCAAACAAAAGAGCAATCTTAAACTCTCCATGTTTTGATCTTAGCGGAGAATCAGAAGCTTCTTTCATATTTGATTACCACATGTTTGGATCTACTGATGGTGGACGTGTAGATCTTGAAGCAAGTACTGATGATGGGGCGACTTGGACAAGTATCTGGAATCAAACTGGAAACCAAGGTAACCAATGGAATAATGTAACTATTGATCTTGCAGCTTACGTAGGTGGATCTGTACAATTAAGATTCAACCGTATCACTGGAGGTACTTGGCAATCGGATGTCGCTATAGATAACACTAGAGTCGTTGCTAGTGGTGGAAACACTGGATGTTCTACTGTAGACTTAAATACTACGTATAATTCTTTCTCTAATCAAGATAATGGAACATCACAACTATTAAATGGTAACACAGAATTAAAACTAGAGGATAATGCTTGGAAGTATATCAACTTCCCATATACTATTACAGCTAATACAGTAATACAATTAGACTTTAGAAGTGATATCCAAGGAGAAATCCATGGTATTGGATTAGAATCTGACAATACCTTATCTTCAGACTTAGTATTCCAATTCCACGGAACACAAAATTGGGGTATCCTTGACTTTAACAATTACTCTGGTAATGGATGGGTAACATATACCATTCCTGTAGGAACATTCTACACAGGAGCTGCTGATCGTTTATTATTTGTAACTGATCATGATGCATCGCCTAGTAATGGAGATTCTTTCTACAGAAATATTACTGTATTTGAAGATGCTAATGGAAATGGTGTATGTGACAACTCTGAATCTAACGTTGTAGCTAACTTTGGAGGTGATGAAAACACAAATCCAGTCGTTGGTAACAATAGTATAGAAGGTGTTGAATTTGAAATATTCCCGAACCCAACAAAAGGAGTGCTTAATATCAACATTGGAGACTTAGAAGCTGAAAACTATACGATCTATAATACACTCGGACAAGTAGTACGCCAAAGCACATTTACGAATGTAATTAACGTAGCTAACTTAAAAGATGGTATGTACATTATAGAAGTAGAAGTAGATGGCAGTAAAATGATTCAAAGGTTCATCAAAAAATAGTAGTATTTTTTGACACTAACCATTCAATTATGAAGAAAAAACCCCAGTCGATGACTGGGGTTTTTGTTTTCTATTTAAATAGAAATTAAGTTATTAATCATACTGAAATTACCTCATGAGGTTCTAGCAATTGTTCATTACGTAGTCTAAGAAGAACCTGAGCAACCGCTAGTGTATCTTTTTCGCAGTAAATTATAATTCTATCGATATCCCCTTCTTCATAATACACACTTCTAACCTCACTGCCATCCATGTCATCTTTAGGGGAAGGTATTCCTAAAATATGCGTGAGTAACTTAAGTGACGTATAGTGCTTATAGTCTCCAAACTTCCATAAATCCAACGTATCTAAATGCGGTATTTCCCATGGTTTTTTTCCAAATAAATTAAATTTATAAGGTAATTCTACACCCAATACAATCATACGTCTTGCTATATATGGAAAATCAAATTCTTTTCCATTATGAGCGCATAATATATGATGCGATCTATTGAAATGTGTTTCTAATAGGTTTTTAAAATCTATTAGAAGGGTGCGCTCTTCTCCATGAAAAGAAGTGGTTCTAAATGACCTGCCATCACCTGTTATTTTAAAATAGCCAACAGATATACATACTATTTTTCCAAATTCCGCCCAAATACCTGCTCGTTCATAATACGCCTCTGGCGTATATTCTTCTTTACGAAGGTATTTTGTCTTATCTGCATATAATGTTTTTGTAGTGTCATCTAACGCATCAAAACTAATGGATTGAGGTACTGTTTCGATATCTAAAAAAAGGATGTTTTCTAGTTTTAACTTTGAGATCATAGTTTTATTTAAAGTTCTAAAGTAAGAAAACCCGTTGTCCTGTTAGGTGCCTTTTCTTATTTTAATATAGTGTCTAAAGAAATAATACTCTTCAAATGTTTTTTGCGTGAAGGATTGTAGTGAAAATCCCGCACCACACATTGTGTGGGAGGAATTGTAGCGTAAAGCCTGACCTGATTCCTGAACTTGTTTCAGGATAAAGGTCACGCCCAAGAAAAACTAGTGCTTTTAATTATTTTCAAGCATTGTATATGCTTCATCGATATAGGTGTAAAAGTCTTTAGTAAAAGAAGCTTTAGGAGTAAACCCTCCTCTTTTATGACCTAATCTAACAATAATCAGATTATCCTCTGGAATAGTGATTACATATTGTCCTAAAATACCACGCATTACGAATATTTTTTTTCCTTTATGATTGCTAAGCCAAAATCCATATCCGTACATATCATCTTCTGGAAACCTAGGTTGTATTGACTTTGAAACAAAAGAAGCGTCTAAGAGTTGTTTTCCATTCCACTTTCCGTGATCTTTATATAGTTTTCCGAATTTTGCAAAATCTCTAGCATTGCTTGAGATACAACAATATGTTTTTACAAGTCTGTTTTCTGTATCATCTACTTGCCATAGTGCTGGCTGTTCCATACCCATCGGTTTCCAAAAACTATCTGATAAATACGTAGCTAGTTTTTTACCCGTTGCTTTTTCTAATACCATCCCCAATAATTGCGTGTTACCACTAAGGTATTTAAAAGAAACTCCAGGGGTTTCTATTACTTTTTGATTGAGTATGGTCTCTGCTAAATCATCATCATAATATGCTCTTGCCGTTACGCTAAATGGACTTGTATAGCTTTCTTGCCAGTCTAACCCTGATGACATAGATGATAAATCCCCTACTGTAGTTTTTGATGCTGCATATTGCTCAAAGAAATCACCTAATGGTTGGTCTAAATTTTTTATGTATCCGTCTTGAATTGCTTTTCCTAATAAAGCACTTGTAATGCTTTTTGCCATAGAAAAAGAGTTTGTTTTTGATGTTGGACCGTATTTTATTTCCGAATCTTCATCATATTGCTCATACCATATACTATCATTTTTTATGATTAAGAAAGCTACTGTTCCTAGTTCTTGGTTTGTTTTATCTAATTCTAAAGTTGCTTTGACACTATTATATGATTTGTGTAAAGGCCAAGGTTCAGGAGTACTATTTGCTATTTCTTCATTTTCAAAATAAGGATAGTCATCTATATAAGCAGATATGTGTCCTGTCATATATACCACTCGAACTCCTTTTAATATGTACTCATAATCTGTTATGTATGCAAGTACAACTAAAAGAAGAATGATGCTAATTAACCCTTTTAAAAATTTCTTTATAGACTTCATAAGAATAGAATATCGTTTTAATAATATCTGATTAAAAAAGAGATGCTTGTTTTACAGGACTCTCGTGTTCTAATAACCATTTTTTACGATGTAGTCCTCCTGCATATCCTGTAAGTGACCCATCACTACCAATAACTCTATGACAAGGAATTATAATAGATATAGGGTTTTTTCCATTGGCACTTGCTGCGGCGCGTATTACTTTAGGGTCTCCTAATGTTTTAGCCATATCTAAATAAGAGGCTGTCTTTCCAAAAGGAATCGTTTGTAATGTACTCCAAACTTTTGTTTGAAAAACGGTTCCTTTAGGTTTTAATTTTAAATCAAAAGCTGTTCTTTCTTTTGCAAAATACTCATTAAGTTGTTGCACCACTTCTTTCATACTTTCAGGAATATTGGTTGTTATGGCAACCTCTCTATCTAGAAAAGTAATTGCAGTAATGTTTTGATCATCTCCTTCAATTTCTAACATTCCTAAAGGGCTATTTATGTATACTTTATGCATATCTAAAGGTATGCATTTTACTAAAAGTTTTGAGCGATTTTTTGGGTAGAATCTATTTTTTGTGTATCCTATTGTTTATGAGTAATTTTGCTTTAGCCCCATAATTCCTATAGATGAAGGATAACCCATGCTATATCATCCTTTTTTGCCTTTGTGTAACTTGTTCTTTTGCTCAAGAAAAACAAGTTACGCAGGATAGTATATACCGTTTAAGTTTTTTAGCATATAGTAATATAGATAATCTTGAATATAAGAATGCTATTGAAAATGCTACACAAATCATAGCTGAAGGAGAAAAACAACAAAACCCTTATTATACCTTTATGGGATACGACCTCATGGGAAGTATTAACAGTGATATGAAGGACACGCTTCAGGCTAGATTAAACCATGAAAAAGCTCTTAAAATTGTAAAGGAAAACAAACAAGATTCTTTACTTTCATGGGCTTATTTAAGTTTAGGAAATGTAGAATCAGACGGGAAAGAAAACTATCAAAAAGGAATAGATTATTACAAAAAAAGTATTGAGTTAAATACAGAGAGTCCTAGTTTTGAAAACATTCCTCCTCTTATTAATATTGCTTGGACATATCTAGATGAAAATAAAGCAGATGAAGCCCTTCCTTATTTACTTCAAGTAGAAAAACTCTATCAAAAAGATACAATATATCCTGTAGAGGTTGCAGAAACGAAAACCTTACTAGGAAGATATCACACTCAAAAAGGGAATTATAAACTTGCTGAGACTGCTTTTTTAGAGGTTGAAAAGGCTATTCAAATCGAAAAACACCCATCTATTGCATTAGAGTTTTATAAATACTATGGTGAGCTTTCTGAAATGCAAGGGAACTATGAAAAAGCGTATCAGCTACTCAAAAAAGCAAAAGAGCTGGATGATAAAAAATATGAGCAAGATAAATTGAGAGAAGTCCAAGCTGCTAAAACACGTTTTAATATTAAAGAATATGAGCGTACAATAGCATCTGCTAGGAAAGAACAAATTATTAATGATCAGCTCTTTGAGAAATCTAGAGATTTACGCAACATATTTATTCTTTCCTCTATTATTTTATTAATTGCTCTTATTGCTATTTTCTTCTCTTTTAAGTCTCGAAAAAAGTACATAAGGCGCCTTCACGAAAAAAACAACCAATTAATGGTTGCTAAAAATGACGCAGAACGATTGTCGCAACTTAAAACACAGTTTTTTTCTACAGTAAGCCATGAATTACGAACACCTTTATATGGTGTTATTGGGCTTGCCTCTATTTTACTGGAAGATGAAACTTCTAAAAATAAAGAAGACCTCAAGTCTTTAAAATTTTCGGCAGATTATTTATTAGCGCTTATAAATGATGTTTTACTTCTGAATAAAATGGATGCTAATGGTATTAAATTAGAAAAAACGTCCTATAGATTATCTAGTCTTACAAAAAGTATTACACGCTCTTTTGAATTTAGTTTAGAACAAAATAATAATAAAATACACTTACATATAGATGAAAACTTACCTGATAAACAGATCGGAGATTATGTGAGGCTTTCTCAAATTCTTATGAATCTGATAGGAAATGCTATTAAGTTTAATGAAAACGGAAATATTTGGGTTTCTATTGATCTTATAGAAAAAACTCGTGAAGGTTTATATAAAACAAAATTCACCATAAAAGATGATGGAATTGGTATTCCTGCCAGTAAACAAAAAACAATTTTTGAAGAGTTTTCTCAGGTAGAAAATCGCAATTATAACTATCAAGGAACTGGGTTAGGTCTGCCTATAGTAAAGAAACTTTTGGCATTATATGACAGTGAAATTTTATTAAATAGTGAAATGGGTACAGGTTCTGTATTTACGTTTACTATCAATCTAGAAGCTAATATTTCTGACGAAAAAGAGGTGAAAAAAGAAATTGGTAAAGAAAGAACAGCTATTCATGTCTTCGAAAATGTTCATATTCTCGTAGTAGATGACAATCGAATTAATCAAAAAATTACTCAGAAAATCCTTGAAAAGCGTCAGTTTAAATGTTCTCTTGCTGATGATGGCGAACAAGCTATTTCACTAGTAAAAGAAAATAATTACGATCTTATCCTTATGGATATTCATATGCCTAAAGTAGATGGTGTTGAAGCTACAAAAGCTATTAGAAAATTTAATGCTGAAGTACCCATTGTAGCACTTACTGCTGTAGAACTAGATGAAATGCGTGCTACAATTATGGATTCAGGAATGAATGATATCATTTTAAAGCCTTATGATATCTCTCAGTTTTTAACTACTATTTTACGTAACTTAAATAAATCATTTTCAAAGTCTAAATAATCAACTTTGACAAATAAAATATATTAAACCTTAAGACAAGCTCTGGACCCGATAAAAGGAGTCGACACAAGGGTCGAAGTATTAAACCAAAATCCCACTGAAAAAGCGCAATTAATTCAACTATCTATTTGATATGCGTCTTACGACTTTATAAAATAGTATTTCATTAATAAATTACCACCCACTATAGTCTGGAGGAATCACATTGTTTAGGTTAAGGTATACTATAATTTGCCCTCTATGATGCGTTAGATGATCTTGTAAAAGGTTTAATATTTGCAATTTAGATTTAGGGCCTGCAAAAAAGGATACCGTTTCTTTTAAGCTCTCAGAAGGGCTTTCATCTACCAGTATATATACATCATCAAATGACTTTTTTAATGCGCTAATAATAGCTTCTTTACCTTCTGGAATATTTTGAGACAGTGAGTTTCGATCAAATCCTTTGGAAGAAAAATAAGTGTTTCCTAACCAAAGCATATTTCCTCTCATATGTAATAATTGAGCTCCAAAATTCATTTCCCTTTCAGTAGGCGCATATGCATACTTATCTTCTGGCATTGCTTCTGCAATTGCAATTAAATAGTCTTTAGAATTGCTCCATTTTTCAAGAAATGCATCTTTTGCATTTTCTTTTTGACCATACACGCTTGCAGTGAATAGACAAAGTACTATAATGACTATTTTATTCATCTGACGCTTTATTTTCATCTAGAAGTCCTAATTCTTTAGCTCTTTTCTCCCAATTTTTTCTAGCCAATGTTTGTAAATCTGCCACTCGATCACTTTCGTCCATAATTTCAAGTCCTAGAAGAGTTTCAATAACATCTTCCATCGTTACCAATCCACTTGTAGTACCATATTCATCTACTACTAATGCAATATGGTTTTTTGTAGAAATTAACTCTTCAAAAAGATCTGGTATAGGAAGATTACGATTTGTAATCATAATTGGCCTTTGTATTTCTTCTAGTGTTTTCTGATGATTATCAAGAGCCATTTCTCTATACACCTCACTCTTTAACACAATACCCGTTATATGATCTATATTTTTATCGTACACTGGTATTCTAGAAAAACGTAATTCTTGATTTTCTTTAAAGAAATCACTTATCGTAGTCTTAGATGCCGCTGATTTCATAACTGTGCGTGGTGTCATAACATCTTTTGTAAGCACATCTTTAAAAGAAAGTAAGTTATTTAAAATTTTACTTTCTGACTCTTCAAATACTCCTTCATCACTAGCCATTTGAGCCATTGCTGTAAAGTCTTCTCTACTCAAGACACTTCCGTGATGTCCTTTCCCTCCCACAAGTTTTGTAGTGAGTTGTAACAACCATAAAATTCCTGTCCATTTCAATGGAAAAATAAGAGCTCTAAGTGCTTTTGCTGTAAAGTTTGCCAATTGTTTCCAATAAGTAGCTCCTATTGTTTTAGGTATAATTTCTGATGCAACTAGGATAAGAAATGTCATAATACCAGAAACTAATCCGACAAAGTTTACTCCTAAAATAGCGAAGTCTGGATATAAATCTGCAGCAACATTACCTACCATCATAGCTCCAACTGTGTGTGCCAATGTATTGAGAGTTAATATCGCTATAAGCGGTTTATCTACATCTTTTTTTAACGCTTCAAGGCTAGATGCATAGCCTTTACCTTCACTTTTTTTAATATTTATAAATGTAGGTGATATACTTAGCAATACCGCTTCCAATATGGAACATAAAAATGAAAAGAAAATTGAAACGGTTGCCCAAAAAAGGAGTTGACCCATGGCTTATAAAACTGTTTCTGTAAAGGTATGTAAATTGAAATTAATTTTTGGAAGAAACCTTTTAACTCTTCAAAAACGATAAGAAAGGACTCTTTTCATTTATACGCTTTCAGATTTACGTAAGTTTTGGGCATAAAAAAAGGCGGAAAGTTCCACCTTTTTTTGCCCCAAATCTACCATGAACTTAACCTACTTATGCTATGGCTCTGCTAATATAGTACTGATTTACAACCGTACAACATCTTTTAGACCAAATACACGATTTTTAGACCAAATACACAAAATTTACAAGATTTATGATTTACTTATGAACAATCTAATAGGCTCTAGCACTATTTCCTTCCATATAGTTTATAAATGCACGATTTACAACTCGATTTCCTCCATGGGTAGGATAGTCTCCTGTAAAATACCAATCTCCTAAATTTTTAGGACATGCTTTATGAAGGTTTTCTACCGTTTGATAAATGATTTCAACTTGTGGTTTTACAGTTTCATCAATTAATAACTCAGAGATTTTTGATGAGATTTGCTCGTCTGTAAAAGGAGCATAAATCTCCTTTACAAAATTTTGTACATCTTTATCTTTTAAATCTACCTGTGCTTTACATTTTTCATATACTTCTGAAATTATAGCTTCTTTACCGTTTTCTTTTAAAAGTGCGATTGCAGCTCTAAAAGCTATAAAGTCTTCCAGCTTTGCCATGTCAATACCATAACAATCTGGGTAACGTATTTGAGGAGCAGAAGAAACAACGATAATCTTTTTAGGATTCAAACGCGCCATCATCTTTATAATACTCTTTTTAAGCGTTGTTCCTCTTACAATACTATCATCTATGATAACAAGCTTGTCTTCTGGCTGAATGACCCCATACGTAACATCATATACGTGAGCAACTAGATCATCTCGACTACTATCTTCTGTGATAAATGTTCTAAGCTTTGCATCCTTTATGGC
This sequence comes from uncultured Dokdonia sp., assembly GCF_947492815.1. Taxonomy (GTDB): domain Bacteria; phylum Bacteroidota; class Bacteroidia; order Flavobacteriales; family Flavobacteriaceae; genus Dokdonia. The sequence goes on along the minus strand of NZ_CANLOB010000001.1, from coordinate 537,910 downwards.
GATCTTTTCTGTTCTTAGCTTTCGCGAAAGGATACGCTCTATAGCTTCCTTGTCTAAATTTTCTTTTGACGCTAATAGCTCTTCTCCTTTTTGCTTATTGAGCTCGTCTTGAGCTGCTTCGACCAAGCCATAAAAAGACGTTTCGGCTGTATTAGGAATAAAACTAAAGACTGTGTTTTTAGTATCGTGATCTATACTTTTAAGTACTTCAGGCATTAAGAGTCTTCCTAACAACTTACGCTCTTTATAGATTTCTGCATCACTTCCTCTTGAAAAATAAATGCGTTCAAACGAGCATGCTTTTCGCGTAAGCGGTTCTAATACTTTCTTTATACTTAATTTTCCGTTTTTCTTTACAATAAGAGCGCTTCCAGGGTCTAATTCTTTTACATCATCAAAATCTACATTAAAAGCTGTTTGAATTACTGGGCGTTCACTAGCTACTACAGCTACTTCTTCATCTTCATAGTAATATGCTGGACGAATTCCTGCTGGATCTCTCAATACAAATGCATCTCCATGTCCTAAAAGACCTACCATTGCATAGCCTCCATCCCAATCTTTTGATGCTCTCTTTAGTATTTTTTCAACCTTTAAACGCTCTGCTATTTGAGGAGAAGCTTGTTGTTTATTATAACCTTCTTTCTTTAGTTTCTTATAAAGCTTTGCCACCTCGTCATCTAGGAAATGTCCTATTTTCTCCATAACAGTAATAGTATCTGCATGTTCTTTAGGATGCTGACCTAATGAAACCAACTTCTTAAAAAGCGTACTTACATTTGTCATATTAAAATTACCAGCGACAATCAGGTTACGATGCATCCAGTTATTTTGTCTTAAAAATGGATGTACACTTTCTACACTATTTTTTCCAAAAGTTCCATATCTAACATGACCCATTAGCACTTCTCCTAAATAAGGAACATTGCTTTTTTGCCACTCTACATCATCTTTACGATCTGGATTTGCAGTCATCACTTCATTAATGCGACCATTAATCTGTGCAAAAATATCTTGTATAGGTTGTTGCTCTGTAGATCGTTGTCTAGAGATATATCGTTGTCCGGGAGCCATATCTAATTTAATACTTGCAAAACCAGCACCATCTTGACCTCGGTTATGCTGTTTTTCCATCATTAGATACATTTTATTTACTCCATAAAAAGCAGTGCCATACTTCTCTTTATAATAGGTAAGTGGTTTTTTTAATCGTATTAGGGCGATTCCACATTCATGCTTTATTGCATCACTCATAGTAGGTACTTTTATAGTAAAAGCAAATGCGCCCCAAATTTGGGGCGCATTTTTATATTAATTAAGTTCTATTTCAAACTGCGTTAGTTGTTTAAACTGTTGCAGACGTTTTCTTATTTCTTCGGTTGTTACACTTTCTAGTCGTTCTGTTCCAAATTTTTCTACGGTAAAGGAAGCTAGACAAGATCCATAAATCAAGGCTTGTTTCATATTTTCAAAGGTAATGTCTCCACTACGTGCTAAAAAGCCTGCAAACCCACCTGCAAAGGTGTCTCCTGCTCCTGTAGGGTCAAACACTTCTTCTAATGGTAAGGCTGGCGCAAAAAATACTTCTTCATTATGGAAAAGTAATGCCCCATGCTCTCCTTTTTTAATAACTACATATTTAGGACCCATTGCATGAATCTTTCTTGCAGCAGTTACTAAAGAATATTCTCCACTTAATTGACGCGCTTCTTCATCATTTATCGTAATGACATCTACTTTTTTAAGCGTTATCTTCAGTTCATCTAAAGCAATATCCATCCAGAAATTCATAGTGTCTAAAATCACTAATTTAGGATCGCTCATTTGCTCAATTACACTTAATTGTACCGTGGGCTGTAAATTTCCTAACATCACAATCTCAGCATCTTGGTAACTAGCAGGAACTTGTGGATTAAAATCTCCCAATGTATTCAGTTCTGTTACAAGTGTATCACGCGTATTCATATCGTTGTGATATTTACCACTCCAGAAAAAGGTCTTTCCTCCTTTTACAACTTCTAATCCTTCTAAGTTGATATTTCGATTAGCCAAAAGATCTATATATTCTTGTGGAAAGTCTTCTCCAACAACAGATACAATTGCTGTATCTACATTTTTAAATTGTGAGGCACAAAGACCTATATAGGTAGCAGCACCACCAAGAATTTTATCTGTTTTACCAAAAGGAGTTTCAATGGCATCAAATGCACAACTTCCTACAATGACTAATTTACTCATCTATATTTTTTTGCAAAGATATAGTTTTAAAGAAAAAGAAAAACACGAAATTTTGCTTCAATTTTGGGTCATTTCTTTATACGAATCTAGTTTACGGTGTAACTCTGTAAATGTCTTAAAAGGACCTTTTACAATAAGAGGATTTACAATAATAGCAGGCACTCTACCACCAGGATCCATATGTATTTGTTGTGTCGCTCTTATAGCATCACCTTCTTTTTCTAATAACCAAAATCCAGATAATTTTTCTATACGCAAACAATTATCTTGAATATCTAATACATTAGACACGGTCTCTATTGATAAATAGATTCTCTCTTCTGTTTGTTCTACTAATTTTAATTCTGTAACTACATCTCTGTCTTTTAAAGGCCAAGGCATTTCCTGTTTATAATAAAAAAATCGAGAGTTTTCTTTATCACTAGGAATACGATAGCTTATATTAAAGTCACATGCTGGTGTATAGGAAGGTGCATCATATAACTCATACAGTAATGCTTCAAAAGTTGTCTCTATAACCGATGTTGCTTTAAATTCTTTAAAAGGACTATCGGGATAGGCACGTGTATAAATCTCTATGTTATCTTTCGATTTTTTAAGTTTCCATTTTTCAGGAGTACCTGTACCAAAAGGTAATAGCATAAAAAAAGTAAGATAAAAGAATGTCTTCATAGCGGGACTTTAGTAGGGCAAATTTTAAAAAAATTACAAATCAAAGGGTGTTAAAATACTTACTTTCTTCCAAAGTCTGCAGGAATTTCTCCCCAAGCCTTTGTTTCCCACTTCACAATAGTAGTAGTATACGTATTTGTTTTAAGCCATTTTTCTGCACGTCTTACAAGTGTATACACATCTTTATTACGAGGAGTTTCTTGAAGTTTTGTATTGCACACCTTCTTTTTTACCCATCCAATAGCAATACGTGAATCTGAATATATAATACGATCACTTCCTATTTTTTTCAAATACGCTAGTCCGTGTACAAGTGCTAAAAATTCTCCTATATTATTAGTGCCTTGTTTAAAAGGGCCTTGATGAAAAAGTTGTTTTTCTGTTTGTGTATCTACTCCTCTGTATTCCATGACACCTGGATTTCCAGAACTTGCGGCATCTACAGCTATAGAATATAAATTTGGCTCTCCAAACTTGGCTTTTTCTTCGGCAGAAAGTACTTTCTTTTTCTTAGATGTACCTTTAAAATCTTCATAATTGCCGTTATATGCGGTTTTCGCTTTCGCGAAAGTTTCAAAACTCTTATACTTTGCTCCTGCATATCCATCTATCATTGCCTTACAATCTTTCCAACTAAGATAGATACCAGGTCTTTTACCTTCCCAAACCACATAAAACTTTTCTTTTTTCTTAGACATATGGAGCGTTCCTGTTTAATTTATTGACTTTTTAATAGGTTTTCTATCACTATAGGAAAATGTTTATACTCTAATTGATGTACTTTTTGAGCTATTGTTTCTGGGGTATCTTCTTGGGTAACTTCTACTTTTTCTTGAAAAATAAAAGCCCCTTTATCATATTCTGGTGTTACTTTATGAATAGTGATTCCTGTATAGGTTTTTTGTTCTTTATTTGCTTTCGCGAAAGCGTATACCGCCTCATGTACATGCTTCCCATACATACCTTTACCCCCAAAATTAGGTAATAAAGCAGGGTGAATGTTTATAATTTGCTCTGGAAACAGATTAATTATTTTTTCTGGAAAAAGCCATAAAAATCCTGCCAAAACAATTAAATCTGGTTTTGTAGCTTGTAAAAGATGTACAATATCGTCGGTTTTATAAAGTGCTGTTCTATTAAAACTAATGGCACTTATTTTACTCTCATTTGCACGCTCTAAAACTTTGGCACCCTTGTTGTTACTGAGCACTTGCACGACTTGAGCATCCGTACTACCCTTAAAATGATTAATAATACGTTGGGCATTTGTACCGTTACCTGAAGCAAAAATTACAATACGTTTCATATATTTATGATACAGTTATAATGTGCAAAACAAACGATTATTATTAACAATTTGAAGATTTTTTTTAGAGAAATTATTTAATATTTACGTAAATTACCTTCATATTTTTGTGGCAATAGTGGTCAAACCATAAAGGTTTGTTATTTTTGCCACTTAATTAAAAAATTAAATTTAGAAATTATGTCAGACATTGCATCAAGAGTAAAGGCGATTATCGTAGACAAATTAGGTGTAGACGAGAACGAAGTTGTAACCGAAGCTAGCTTCACAAACGACTTAGGTGCCGATTCACTAGACACTGTTGAACTTATTATGGAGTTTGAAAAAGAATTTGATATTCAAATTCCAGACGATCAAGCAGAGAACATTGCTACCGTAGGTCAAGCAATATCATATATAGAAGAGGCAAAATAAGTCTTATTATTTATGGAGTTAAAGCGAGTAGTAGTTACTGGACTTGGTGCACTTACACCAATAGGAAATAATATTCAAGAGTACTGGGATGGATTATCTACAGGAAAAAGTGGGTGTGCTCCTATTACATATTATGATGCAGAAAAGTTCAAAACAAAATTTGCTTGTGAACTTAAAAACTTTAACGCTCTAGATTTCTTTGATCGTAAAGAAGCTAGAAGGTTAGATAAATTTGCACAGTATGCGTTGGTGGCTTCAGATGAAGCCATCAATGATGCTGGAATTGACCTAGAAAAAGTTGATAAATTCAGAGTAGGTGTTATCTGGGGTGCCGGAATTGGAGGATTAGAAACTTTTCAAAATGAAGTTATTAATTTTGCCCAAGGTGATGGCACACCTCGATTTAATCCTTTCTTCATTCCTAAAATGATTGCAGATATTGCTCCTGGTAATATATCTATAAAGCATGGCTTTATGGGACCAAATTATACAACGGTCTCTGCTTGTGCTTCTTCTGCAAATGCAATGATAGATGCGATGAACTATATACGTTTGGGGCATTGTGATATTATTGTAACAGGAGGAAGTGAAGCTGCTGTGACGCAAGCAGGAATGGGAGGATTTAATGCAATGCATGCATTATCTACCAGAAATGAAGAACCACAAGCAGCATCAAGACCTTTTGATGCTACACGGGATGGTTTTGTTCTGGGAGAAGGTGCAGGTGCATTAATACTAGAAGAATATGAACATGCAAAAGCTAGAGGAGCTCATATCTATGCAGAAGTTGTAGGTGGAGGAATGTCTAGTGATGCATACCATATGACAGCACCTCATCCTGATGGAATTGGTGTAGAACGTGTAATGCTTAATTGTTTACGTGATGCAGGAATGAGTCCTCAAGACGTAGATCATATTAATACACACGGTACCTCTACGCCTTTAGGAGATGTTGCTGAGTTGAAAGCTATTTCTAAAGTTTTTGGAGATCACGCAAGAAACATCAATATTAATTCTACAAAATCTATGACTGGGCATCTTTTAGGTGCAGCAGGTGCTATAGAAGCAATTGCTTCTATTCTTGCTATGAAACATAGCTTAGTACCTCCAACCATAAATCATAGTGTTATAGATGAGCGTATTGATCCTTCATTTAATCTTACATTAAATGAAGCACAACCTAAAGAAATTAATATAGCCATGAGTAACACCTTCGGTTTTGGAGGTCATAATGCTTGTGTATTATTTAAAAAAATAGACGCTTAATACTATGAGCGGCATAAAAAAAATATTTTCTTCCCGTTCAGACTCGAACGGGATTTTTTTTATGCGAATGCAGAGTATCTTAGGTTTTAAACCTAAAGATATCAGTCATTATGAAAAAGCTTTTACACATAGATCTTTAGGGTTAAAAAAGCAAGACGGAAACCCTTTAAACTATGAACGTTTAGAATTTTTAGGAGATGCTATGCTTGGTGCCGTAATTGCGGCTCACCTTTTTGAGGCTGTTCAGGGAGGTAATGAAGGGTACCTTACTAAAATGCGATCTAAAGTTGTAAGTAGGAAGCACTTAAATGAACTAGGAAGCGATCTCAACTTATTACGATATGTAAAGGCAAATATTCCAAAAGAAAATTTTGGAGCAAATATTCACGGAAATTTATTTGAAGCACTTATTGGTGCCATATATTTAGATAGAGGGTACACGTATTGTAAAAAGTTTATTTACAAGCAAGTTATAGAACCTTATGTTGATATAGAAAAACTAGAAGGACGTATTATAAGTTATAAAAGTGTTCTTATAGAGTGGTGTCAAAAAGAAAAAAAGACATTTAAGTTTGACACGTATGAAGATACCGGAAAAGATACTGTTAAGCATTTTGCTGTTAGGTTATTCATTGATAATAAAATAGTAGCGAAAGCACGTGCCACCTCTAAGAAAAAGGCAGAAGAGATAGCTTCTAAACGATCTTTTTACGTATTTCAGCGTCAAATAGAAAACAAATAAATATAAGTTCTTAAGATTTTATTTACATTTGTTGTTCAACTGAGCCCTAACTCTCCATGTCTTTTCGTTTACCAAAAAAATATTATTCTGTTTTTGCGCTATTTGCGATTATAAGCGGTATTCTAGTATTTTGGGCTGATTCTTATATTACAGAAAAGGAAAAAACGAATAGAAAAATACGCTTAGAGAAGTTAAACAAAAAAACAGCTTCTGATTTTCAAAACGCACTAAATAACTATGCAACGCTTATGTCAGGTATGCGTTCTTATGTTAAATTATCAGATGAATTCCCTTCTCAAGAATCACTTTATGAATTTGTAAATTATCAGTTAGCTGGACTTCCTATTGATGATAGTTATGTCATTTCTTATGTAGATTCTACACACATTTTTAAATATTCTTTTACTAAAGATCAAATTAATCCTAGTAACCTTATAGGTACTTCCATTAAAAACCTCGTAAGTGATAAAGGAATGGAATTGATGGAAAAAAAATTAAACAAAAGGAATTATGTTGCTTTCAATCCTTATAACATCGTAGAAGGTCGCGTGGGATTACCTATCGGTTTTAAAGTTCATAATAGTAAAGGGTATTTTTCTATCATAAAGGACTTTAAGCCTATTATTGATCGTGTATATAATAATATAGATACCTCTCAGTATGCTTTTAGGTTTAAAACATCTACAGGCGTTGAGTTTGATAGAGAGCGTGTATATGATGGTAAAAAAATATACAATACCAAAGAAGACAAGCAATACTGGAGAAATTTTGATATAAAGGACATTGATTTTATAGGGACTCAAATTCCTTTTTTAAATAAGCAGTTTATCATAGAGACAGCGTATAAAGAACCCTATAAGAGAAATCCTGGGTTATTATTAACGATGATACTATGGTATACATTGCTTTTAAGTTTTATGCTCTCTGTCATTATACAACTATATATATACAAGCGTAAAAACCGAACAATAGCAAAGCAGAAAAAAGAATTATCTGAGCTTGTTGCTACAAAAAATAAATTCTTTACCATTATTGCCCATGATCTTAGAAGTCCGCTATCTTCTGTTATTAACTTTTTAGACCTCCTTAAAGAAGAGCAAAAACCAAACAATCAAACGAGTCAGATTATAGAAGCGCTAGGTGATTCTAGTAAAAATAGTCTCTCGTTATTAGATAACTTATTAAAGTGGTCAAGGATACAGACAGGTAAAATCCACTATGAACCACAAAAGATAGACATTCTAACGATTGTTAAAGATCAAATTAAAACCCAAAAACAGCAAGCGCATAAAAAAGATATCAATATTGTCATAGAAGCCAGTACAGATATTAAAGTAATGGCAGACAAGAATATGATTGCTACTGTTATCCGTAACTTATTATCTAATGCCATAAAGTATTCTCATCATAAGGGAATTGTAGTTATAGAATTAAACAAGGTAGCTGCTTCTTTCTCTTTTAGTATTGAGGATAATGGTATAGGAATGCCTGAAGAATATCTTAATTCGCTATTTGATGTAACTAAAATAACAACCCAAAAAGGCACTTCAAATGAAAAAGGTTCTGGATTAGGTCTTATATTATCTAAACAGTTTATAGATATCCATAATGGATCATTAACTATAGAAAGCATACAAAACAAAGGGACTATCGCTTCTTTTACACTTCCTTTATAAAAACTTCTGGATAAACACACAACTCAAACGTTTGCGTATTTTTTTATATAAGATTGTCGCATATATCCGTATGTCATAAGGTTAGTTTTGTGTATCTTTAAATTTCGCAGTCATTTTATGGGAACATTTAAGCTAGTATTAGAAGATGATTTTGGTTATGACTTTACACTTATTGCTATACATGGAGCAATAGAATCTTATTATCTTGCTTATTTACTTAATAAACATTTAAAACTTAGGTTTAAAATGAGTAGGAACGATTTGGTGATAAATCATAATACCATTTCTGCAGAATTTCCTATGTATGAGTATTATAACGAAAAACAGTACACAACCTATCATCTTTTTAGTAATCTCACAAAAATTAAAAAGGAGCATAGTAACGACATTTCTAACTTATTTGAATCTGAAACAGCTGTAGAAAGACGTTACTTTTTAGAAGATTTACCTCGTGTAGATTATTTATTAAAAATACGTGAAGAAGGAAGTGGGTTTGCACAAACAAAAACACTAAAAGAACTGAATCAAATTCCCCAAATTGTAACTGCATATACTGTTGATATAAATCAACTTAAAACAAAAGAAAATCTAATTTTTGAATAATGCCAACTAGAAAAAAAACCAAAATCGTTGCCACCTTAGGTCCTGCCACCAGTACTGAAGAGACTCTCTTAAAAATGATGAAAGAAGGAGTTGATGTTTTTAGAATTAACTTTTCACATGCAGATTATGAAGACGTTACGGAGCGTATTAAAATGATTCGTAATCTTAGTAAAAAGCATAAATACAACACCTCTATTTTAGCAGATCTTCAAGGACCAAAATTAAGAGTAGGTCGTATGAAAGAAGAAGTTGTTGTAAACCCTGGTGATAAAATCACGTTCTCAACAAAAGAAGAATTTGAAGGAACTAAAGACAGGGTTTATATGAACTACAAAAAGTTTCCTCAAGATGTTAAAAAAGGGGAGCGTATTTTACTAGATGATGGTAAACTTATGTTTGAAGTTTTAAAAACCGACGGTAAAAACGAAGTAGAAACTGAAGTTATTCAAGGAGGTCCTTTACGTTCAAAAAAAGGAGTAAACCTTCCTAATACCAATATTTCTTTACCTGCATTAACAGAAAAAGATGTAAAAGATGCCATTTTTGCTATTAGTCAAAAAGTAGATTGGATGGCGCTTTCTTTTGTAAGACATGCTGAAGATTTAAAACAGCTTCAAGCAATAATAGATAAGCATTCAGACCATAAAATTCCGATCATAGCCAAAATTGAAAAACCAGAAGCCGTAGAAAACATAGATAAGATTGTTGCTTATTGTGATGGTTTAATGGTTGCCCGCGGCGATTTAGGAGTAGAGATTCCTGCAGAAGAAGTTCCGCTTATTCAAAAAAAGCTAGTTCTTAGAGCTAAAAAAGCGCGTATTCCTGTAATTATAGCTACTCAGATGATGGAAACTATGATTTCTAGTCTTACACCTACTCGTGCAGAAGTAAATGACGTAGCAAACTCTGTAATGGACGGTGCAGATGCAGTAATGCTAAGTGGAGAAACATCTGTAGGACAATATCCTGTACAAGTGATTCAAAAAATGGCTTCTATCCTAAAAAATGTTGAAGATTCTGAGCTTATTCAGGTTCCTCAAGATCCACCACATATCCGTACAAAAAGATATATTACAAAAGCCATATGCTACCATGCTGCACACATGGCAAATGAAATAAGTGCAAAAGCGATCTCAACACTTACCAATAGTGGATATACTGCTTTCCAGATATCTGCTTGGAGACCACAAGCACATATTTTAGTATTTACATCAAACAAACGTATCCTCACACAACTTAATCTTTTATGGGGTGTTAAGGCTATCTTTTATGATAAATATGTAAGTACCGACGAAACGGTAGAAGATGTTAATAAAATTGCACATGAGAGAGGATTCGTAAAGAAAGGAGACATGCTTATTAACTTAGCTGCAATGCCTATTGTAGAAAAAGGAATGGTAAATACCTTACGTGTTTCTGAAGTATAAGAATAGACATTGGTCATCGCATAAAAAACAAAAAGCGTTCTTTAAGAACGCTTTTTGTTTTCTAAAAATTGAACTTTATTACTTAGAAACTTCAATTTCTTTTACAATAAATGATTTTTTATCTTTTGCAATAGTTACAGATCTGCTGTAGTCTCTTAACTGATATGTATATACAATAGATGTAATTTTTGAACCTGTGTCTCTATTAACAGCTATTTCATCTTTAAATGTTTTATCTCTCTTATCAATATTTGCAACTACTTCAGACTCTTTCTTTTTAACAAGATCTAATTGTAAGCTTTTAGGTAAATCAAATAATTCCTTAGTAATTCTATAAGCTTCCGTCCAGTCGGATGCTGGTAGCTCAATACGTGTTGTAATCCCAAATGCTTCTCCTTTTGGATTTTTAATCTTACTTACCTTTACCGTATGATCTTTTGTTGAAATACGGGTTGCATAGCCTTCTACAGATTCTCCATCTTGAGGAGGCGCTAATCGAGTAAGATATCCATCAAAAACAAACCCTTTGGCTCCTTGATATTCTACTTCAATCATATCTCCTGTAACTCCAGCAACCGTCATGGTTGTATGTTTTGGAGAGCTTAAGTGCTTTACTTGTGATCCATAAGGAAGAGTCAAGATTTTCTTTGAACGTAAATTTGTACCCGATCGTAATGAGAGACCACTTGTCGCATTTACATAAAATACAGAAGCGACAGGCGCTTCAATAGCGGTATCTAATTGTGCTAATAATGGTTTTTCAGCAGTAACTTCATGCTGCTTTTCTGAAGTAATAGAATCGTTTTTAGAGGTTTCTTTTTTAGAGCTATCTGAGCAGCTAGTGAGTAACATAGTTGAAGCGGCGATGGCGATGATGAAGGTTTTCATAATAAATTGATTTTAGTTAAACATTTATTACAGAAACACACATAGCATGCCATTATTTTAAATGATCATGTTAAAAAATTGATAATAATTCAAAAAATTAACTTAAAGCGAATGCATGATTATTTAAAATTGAAAACCAATAGCAATAAACCATTCTCCCGTTTCTATTTCGGGACTGTAGGTATACTTCAATTCAAGCGGACCTAAAAAGGTATCCATTCCATAGCCTAAAGCATATCCAGTAAAATCTGGACGCGTAAGCCACTCTTCTGAAGCAAAAAGGTTATACCCTGCATTAGCAACATTTACGCCTACATTTAAATGATTCTTTTTAAGAAACTCATAGTCTATAGAAAATCCAGCTTTTACATATCCATCTCCAGCAATACTTATAAAATCGTATCCATAAAAAGGAACTAGATTATTGATCTTTTTATTGCCATACCCTCCTAGAAAAAAATCTAACGATCGTACATCTTCACCTCCTATTTTAAAACCACCACTAATTTCTGTTAGAAATGTCCATTTTTCAGTAACACTCGCAGCATACAAAAAGTAGGCGTTTGCAATAGAAAACTCCGTAAAATTATCATTAAAGTCTGAAGAAAATAGCGTTAAATCAAAATCACCATCAAAATACACTCCTGACTTAGGAAAATATCTATTATCTAAAGAATCATATCGTAATTGTCCATACGCTCCAAAGAAATTACTTTTTTCAAAAACAGAACCTGGTACATCATCATCGTCATCTACTGTTTCGGTTTCTACATCAAGAAACTTATGTTGTATCCCCAAGTCTAAAGAAAATTGTTTTACAAAAAGTGTTTGTAAATAAATCTGATTGGTAAGATCTTGATAATCTAATGTAACTCTGCTAAGTCCTGTTAAATCAGCATTACTAACTTCTTCTACAAGTTGAGCACTTACACCTTTATTAAATGTATTATAAGTAGATCGTATGCCTACACTCCAATAATATCCTTTATCTATATAATAGTTAAAAGCATATCTAATATTATCTCCTATAATCAGGTCAAATGTGGCAATATCATTATCAAAAAGAATCCGTTTTCTAGTATAATTTACAAGAGCTGCACTTCGGTATAAGTCATCATAATGAAGTCCTAACCCTACAGACTGCTTACTTTTTGATTCTTGCACATCTATTTTTAATAATGTTCCTTCTGGAATGGGCTTAAAACGATGTCCTATACGGTCAAAATTTGCCGTTGCAGCCAGATTATTAATCCCGTTACTAAAGCGTTCATAATCTAATGTAATTGGTAGATCTAATTGTAATTTTCCTAAAATATAAGAACGTGTGTAATCTTTATTTCCGCGTATCACAACAGCATCTATCTTGATACTATCCTTTAGTTTAGGTTCCTTTATACGCTTTCGCGAAAGCGTACTCTGCCTTTTTGCAATTTCTTTTAACGCATCTAATTGCTTTAACGCATCTGTCTCTCCACGATCAATAATCACATTTGCTTGATCAAAATCTACCACACTAAAGCTTTTAATATCAGGGCGTATATATACATCTGTACTATCGCGTTTACCTTCCATTTCTTTGATAGTCCGGTAATTATTAATCTGTAAAAAAATATCTGGAGCTGTAGTAAGCTGATCTCTTTTACGAAGTCCGTCTTGTACATCAACGCCTATAATAATATCGACACCCTTGGCTCGAAGTTCATGTACGGGGTAATTATTTAAAACACCTCCATCTATAAGCATTCGATTTCCTAGGGTAACAGGTTTAAATAAGGTAGGAAGCGCGCCACTTGCCGTTATAGCTTCTGGTAAAAAACCAGTATCTAAAATAACTTGCTCTGCTTTTTCGATATCTGTAGCAATGCAAAAAAACGGAATAGGTAGTTGGGTGAAATCATCGGTATCACTCACGTGTTCTAATAATCTAATCAATAAATTATACGTATTCTGTCCTTTAGATATAGATTGTGGAAGTGACAATTTAAAATTGTCAAAAGGTAAGGAGACGGCATACTTTTCTGAAGCTTCTTTTTCATAAAATGTCTTTGCCTTACGTGGTAGTTCATCTTGAATAATTTTATTAAAATCTACCGTTCTAAAAAGAGAATCTAATTGTCTAGCACTATATCCAGAAGCATACAACCCTCCTACAATTGCTCCCATACTTGTTCCTGCAATATAATCTACGCGCACTCCTGCTTCTTCCAATACTTTAAGAACACCCACATGTGCAAGTCCTTTGGCACCACCACCACTTAAGACAAGGCCTACTTTTAAGTCTTGCTCATCGGGTATCTGGGCACTCAAAGAAAGTACTGCAAAAAAGAACAAAAATGTAAGTTTTGTTTTCACTATGTAGTGTGATAATGGTTATAAATTATGGTTGCTTTTGAAGCACCTACAACTTCTGTAAGGCTTTTTTTACTTGCTTCTTTTACTTTAGAGACCGATCTATAATGTTTTAGTAACGTCACAATTGTTTTTTCACCTATTCCTGATATCTCTTCTAGTTCTGTTCCTAACGCAGCATTACTTCTTTTATTTCTATGAAATGTAATTCCAAAACGATGCGCTTCATTACGTAACTGCTGTATAATTTTAAGGCTTTCTGTTTTTTTATCCAGATATAACGGAATACTATCCCCAGGATAGTAAATTTCTTCTAGTCGTTTTGCAATACCTACAATGGCTATTTTACCTCGTAATCCTAATGTTTCTAATGCTTTCAAACCACTGGAAAGCTGCCCTTTTCCTCCATCAACAATAATGAGTTGTGGTAAAGGTTCATCTTCTGCTAGTAACCTTTTATAACGCCTAAAAACCACTTCTTCCATACTTGCAAAATCATCCGGTCCTTCTACTGTTTTTATATTAAACTTGCGATAATCTTTTTTACTAGGCTTTCCATTTTTAAAAACCACACAAGCCGCTACAGGATTTGTTCCTTGTATATTAGAATTATCAAAACATTCTATATGTCTAGGCTCTTCAGAAAGTCGTAAATCGGCTTTCATCTGTGCCATAATTCTATTGGTATGACGGTCGGGATCTACAATTTTAGTCTGCTTAAAACGCTCCATTCTATAATACTTTGCATTGCGTTCAGAAAGTTCTAAGATGCGTTTTTTATCACCTAGTTTAGGTACTGTAACCTTTATAGAATCTCCTATTTCAACTTCAAAAGGCACATAAATCTCTTTAGATTGTGAATCAAATCGCTGCTGAATTTCTATGATTCCTAATTCTAGTAGCTCTTTATCCGTTTCGTCAAGCCGTTTTTTAAGTTCTAGCGTGTGAGATCTAATAATAGCACCATGTGCTAATTGTAAAAAATTCACATACCCATAGCCTTCATCACTAATAATAGAAAACACATCTACATTGGTGATTTTAGGGTTTACAACTGTACTTTTTGCTTGGTAATTTTCAAGTATGTCTAGTTTTTCTTTGATACGTTGTGCTTCTTCAAACTCCATCGCAGCGGCATGTTTTTGCATCTGATCTCTAAACTGGTGAAGTGATTCTTTAAAATCACCACGTACAATCTGCCTAATGTGTTCTACGTGTTTGTGATAGTCTTCTTCAGTTTGTTTTCCTTCACAACCTCCTTCACAATTACCAAGATGATATTCTAAACAAACTTTATATTTTCCAGCCTCTATCTTTTCTTTGGAGAGATCATAATTACACGTTCTGAGTTTATACAAGCTTTTAATAAGGTCAAGGAGTGTCTTAACCGTTTTCATGCTTGTATAAGGCCCGTAATACTCACTTCCGTCTTTAATTAAGCGTCGTGTAGGAAATACTCTAGGGAAACGCTCATTTTTTATACAAATCCATGGATAACTCTTATCATCTTTTAAAAGTACATTATAACGAGGTTGGTATTTTTTAATCAGATTATTCTCTAGTAGTAATGCATCGGTTTCTGTGGCCACTACAATATGACGTACTTCATGTATTTTTTTGACCATCGTACGGATACGACCATTGTCGATAGTTTTATTAAAATACGAGAGTACTCTTTTCTTTAAATTTTTTGCCTTTCCTACATAAAGTAACTTCTCTTCTTTATCATAGTACTGATAGATTCCAGGACTTGTTGGTAGCGTTTTTAATTGTATATCTAGTTGAGAAAGCTCCATACTCAAAGATATAGATTCTCTTGCATAGACGCTATGAGATATGCATAAAAAGTACGCTTTCGCGAAAGCGTATAAAGAATACTTACAACTCGTAAAAAACACATTCATTAAATTATGTAAATTGCAAAAGTGATTCCTGTTAAGAAGAAACAATTCTTATACATGAATTCCTTTTTTAAATCTCTCTTTCATGAATTTGAAAATACTTTCTCGTAATCCACACTTATATTCTACAAAGCGACTTGTAGAAGCAGGTTTGCAAAGAGGTCATAGTGTAGAGGTCGTTGATCCCTTAAAATGTGATCTTATTATTCAAAAAAAGAACCCAACTGTGTACTATAAAGGGAGGCATCTTGATACCACAGATGCCATTATTCCTCGTATAGGTACTTCTATTACTTATTATGGAACAGCAGTAGTAAGACAATTTCAAATGATGGGTGCTTTTACAACCACCACTTCAGACTCACTTATTAAAAGTAGAGACAAGTTGCGTAGTTTGCAGATTCTTTCAAAATCTAGATTAGGGCTTCCTAAAACTATTTTTACAAATTACTCTAGAGATGTAAAAGAAGCGATACAGCATGTAGGAGGAGCTCCTTTAGTTATAAAATTATTAGAAGGAACACAAGGACTTGGCGTTGTACTTGCTGAGACAGAAAATGCTGCCGAATCTGTTATCGAAGCTTTTAATGGTCTTGAAGCAAGGGTAATTGTACAGGAATATATAAAAGAAGCTGGCGGAGCAGATTTAAGAGCTTTTATTGTAGATGGTAAAATTGTAGGTGCTATGAAACGTCAGGCAAAAGAAGGTGAATTTAGATCTAATCTACATCGAGGAGGTACCGCAAGAATTATTAGGCTTTCTGAAGCCGAACAATATGCTGCGATTAAAGCTGCTGAAGCTATGGGACTTGGTGTTGCTGGAGTAGATATGCTACAAAGTGACCGAGGACCTCTTATTTTAGAAGTAAACTCGTCACCGGGACTTGAAGGGATAGAAAGAGCTACCGGAACAGACATCGCGACCGCAATAATTTCCTATATTGAGCGAAATATATAAAAAGATACATGGCATTTATAGATACGGATAATATACTCACCTTATTAGGACAAAAAGTAGCGCCTGGTGAAAGTGCTACTATTAATTTTAATCTAGCCAAACTATATACTACCTCATCTGTTGAAATACCTGTTATTGTAGAACGTTCTCAAAAACCTGGACCTGTTATTTTAATAACATCGGGAATACATGGAGATGAAATAAATGGCGTAGAAATTGTACGCCAACTCATTGCAAAAAAAATCAACAAACCTAAAAAAGGAACTGTTATCTGTATTCCTGTGCTGAATATTTTTGGTTTTTTAGATATGAAACGTGCCTTTCCTGATGGGAGAGATTTAAATCGTGTGTTTCCAGGAAACCCAAGAGGATCATTAGCTAGTAGATTTGCCTATCAGTTTGTAAAAAAAATACTTCCTATTGCAGATTACTGCATAGATTTTCATACAGGTGGTGCGAGTAGGTTTAATGCTGCTCAAATCCGAATTGAACCTCAAAATAAAACAGCTATTGGGTTTGCAAAAGTATTTAATGCTCCCTTTACATTATATTCAAAAACAATCCCAAAATCTTACCGCGCTACGTGTTCTAGACTAGGAGTTCCTGTTTTATTATTTGAAGGAGGTAAATCTAAAGTAAGTGATAAAGAAATTGCTAGAGTAGGAGTAGACGGGACCATTCGTTTTTTAAATCATTTAGGGATGTTAAGGTCTACTATTGAGGTGCCAACGATACAAGAACCCTCTGTTCTTGTAGAAGCCACTAAATGGATGCGTGCAAAATACAGCGGATTAATGCATGTAAAAGTTATATGTGGACAATACATCTCTAAAGGAGACCATATTGCAACCATAACAGATCCTTATGGGAAATTTAGACACCCTGTAAATGCACCCCATAATGGATACATTATTAATGTAAATGAAGCGTCTCTTGTATATCAAGGAGATGCTATCTTTAATATCTCTACAGATAAAACCACTAGACATGGAAAAAAAGAAGCTGAGGAAGAAGTATAAAGAACTCCGAGCAAATTTATCTGAAGACCAAATAGACACAAAAAGTCTTTCCATAGCAAATACATCTCTTGAACTAGATATATGGGACTATGAATACTATCATATTTTTTTACCCATTGTTAAGCAAAAAGAAGTAGACACGTCCTATATGCTAAATATTCTTCAAGGAAAAGATAAACATATACTCGTTTCTAAAAGTGATTTTACAACACATCAGATGAAACACTATTTACTTACAGACTCGACGCGATTTATTGTAAACGATTACGGAATTCCAGAACCTGAAAATGGTATCGAAATTGATCCAAAAAAAATAGATGTTGTTTTTATGCCATTGTTAGCATATGACCTTCAAGGAAATAGGGTTGGATATGGCAAAGGGTTTTATGATAGATTCTTATCTGAATGTAAAAAAGAGGTTATAAAAGTGGGGCTTTCTTTCTTTGAACCTGAAGTGAGGGAAATACGTAAAAATGATACGGATTTACCTCTAAACTACTGTATATCAGAAAGAAAGGTTTATAAATATTAGTTTTTTTTACAGAATTTAAATATATTATGGTTCCCAAATCATATTATATGTTATTAAAAAGACGAAATCGCTTTAGTGTATTCTCTTCTAAAAAAGATACTTCAAATTATATACATTTTTTGTGTAATAGTTTTCGATATGATGAAATCTCAAATGGAACTGCCTCTGGATATTGGGGTATAGATTTTATTAAAAAAACATCTCATTTAGATGTACAAGCTAAAAAAATATTAAACACCCCTTCTGAGTATACCCCTTCTTTAAAAAATGGATACCGCTTTTTTGATGTTAAAGATTTAGAAAAAGCAACAACATTATTTACTGCTTGTTCCCAAGGAAAGCCATTTAAAACTGAGATTAGAATGAAAACTTTTCAAGGAAAAACTTTTTATGCTAGAGCACAAGGAAAAGCTATAAGGAATGAACAGGGTGATATTATAGGAATACGAGGTGTTTTTCAAAATATTGAGTCAGAAAAAAAACAAGAGCTCAAATTACAAAACTCCATCAAATATTCTCAAGAGCATGATAAATGGTTATACCAACTATCGCATGTTGTAAGTCATAATCTTCATGCGCATGTTTGTAATTTACAACTTACTTCTAAGCTTATAGATGTTGAAACACTAACTCAAGATCAAGAAGAATTAGTTACAAACATAAAAAGTATAAGTTCTAATTTAGAAACTACTTTAGGACATCTTAGTACTATAGCTACGCTACATGGAGTCGATAGAAAATTAAAACATATTGTAGTAGAAGACATATATAAAGAAGTTATCCAAAAAATAAAAGATTCAGCGCTTAATCAAAGAGCTCTTTACTATACTGAGTTTTCTGAAGTTGAAGTTGTAAAGTATATTCCTGCATATTTGAAAAATATTCTCTCTCATCTTATTATCAATGCTTTAAAAAATAAGCATCCTGAAAGAGAGTGTGAAATCAATGTATTTACATACAAAGAAAATGGAAATATATACTTAGTTGTTAAAGATAATGGAATCGGTTTAAGTCAACATAAAATAGATTATATATTATCTAGAACTCCTACGAGCTATTCATTTGATAAGGATGAATCGGGTTTAGGTCTTTTTCTTATAAAAAGTCAAATAGCATCTATGGGAGGCACTTTGGCGATAGAAAGTAAATTAGGAAAAGGTGCAAAATTTACGATACAACTTCAATAATATTCTTTTTAAACCTTAACAATTTGATTGTTTTTTCCACATATTAAATACTAAAACATCGATAAAATACATGTATTTATCGTCAAAAAACTCATTTTCTTCAAAAAAAGTAACTTTGTTCAAAAAATTCTAACTACCTTACCACATTGAACATTCAATTGTTATGGAGTTAAAATCTATAAAAAAACATTTACGCCCTTCCCTAAAACGCGTACCAGAAGAGAAAGAAAACTTTTTTGCTATGGATGATTTCTATTATGAAGAAATCTCTAATCTTACACAGGCCGGTGGTTGGAGTGTAGATTTTGTAAACAAAAAAAGTTATTTCGATAAGCAAGCGAGGAGAATACTTAAAGTTCCTGATACTTATATACCTACTTTAAATCAATCGTATTTATTTTACGCCGAAGAACACATGCAAAAAGCAACTAATTTGTTTTTTGCATGTGCACAAGGAGAATCTTTTTCGGCTGAAGTTAAAATGGTAACATATACCAAAGAAGTTTTTTGGGCAAAAGCACATGGAAAACCTTTAAAAAATGAAGACGGAGAAATTATAGGTATACGAGGTGTTTTTCAAAGTATAGACGATGAAAAGAAAAAAGAACTACAAATAGAAGCTTCTTTAGATATTATTGAAGGACACAATAAACGACTGTATAATTTTGCTCATATCGTCTCACATAATCTAAGATCTCATGTGAGTAACTTACAATTAACCACTGCTCTTTTTGATACTAAAAACCTAGATAAGGACCAAACAGAACTCTTTGATAATTTCTCTAAGATAGCCACTAACTTAGATGTTACTCTGAAACATCTTAACGAAATTGTCACACTACAAACCAATGTCAATAAAGAAAAAGAGACTGTAAACGTAGAAGAAGTATATAAAAGAGTTATAAGTTCTATACGGCAAATAAGTATTCAAAACAGAGTTGTTTATTATACTGAATTTTCTGAGGTAGAAGAGTTTCCATACGTATCTGCCTATTTAGAAAGTATATTGCATAACCTTATAACAAATGCCATTAAATACAAGCATCCAGATAGAGATCCAGAAATAAATATTTTTACATACGAAGAAGATAAAAAGAACTATCTTGTCGTAAAAGATAATGGATTAGGGATAGATCTTGAAAAATATGGAAGTCAGCTTTTTCAGATGTATAAAACTTTCCATAATCATGAAGATGCAACAGGATTAGGTTTATTTTTAACAAAAAGTCAAATAGAATCCTTAGGAGGAAAAATCACTGTAGAAAGTACCGTTGGAAAAGGTTCTAAATTTACAGTTCAATTATAAGAAAACAACTAACTAAACTATAAATTTCATTACCCCCTTACAATGAAATATCCAATTGAAATGGCATGCATTATTGATGATGATGACATGTATGTTAACCTCATCACCAAGGTATTAGATATGAAAAACCTTGTAAAAAACCTTCTCATTTTTAAAAATGGAAAAGAAGCTTTAGACTATTTTGTAGGTGCATTAAAAAAACTGGAAGAGCGTAAAATCCCTCAAGTTATTCTTTTAGATTTAAATATGCCAGTAATGAATGGTTGGCAATTCCTAAATAATTTAAGTGAATACGATTTTCCAGAATTGAAAAACTCTACGCTATATATTGTTAGCTCTTCTATTAATCCAGTAGATATTGAACGTTCAAAAACAATTAATTTAGTTACAGATTTTTTAATTAAACCCGTAACTATGGATCAATTATCAGAAATCTTTATGGATCAATCAGCATAATTCAGTTTAAGAATTATTTTTCGTTTATATCAAAACTTACTTATTTTTATGATCTTAGGTTATTAATCGTACGGATATAGTATATTAATTTTGTGTGGATATATAATTTCTATTAGCTTTATAAAGTTGAATACGCGATCTTCTTTATGGCATTACTATTGAATGTTATTAAGAGCAAAAACAAAACTTATGAAACTATTTATAGCGCCATTCATTATCATTACAATCATTGTGTCTAGTTGCGGAGGTCATAAAAATACTTCATTTGAAAAACAAGGTACACTCATCTTTAAAGAAGCAAGCTATTCAAAATGGGTAGCTGGTATTCGAGGTGGTGGTGCTGGATATAATATTAAATTAATACTTGACCCTTCTCATAATTCTATTACGTTAGATAGTATCTACTTTAAAGAATTTAGCGCCTCACTTATTAGTAATGAAGCTGGATTATATAATAGTTATATTGATAATGGACAGAATAAAGAAGTGCTAACTCCTGTTTATGGAGAGCGTCCAAAAGTAACAGAGACTTCAAGTCAAAAAAACCTACAAACACTATTTGAACTAACAGGAGACGAGGCTGTTGTTTCATATACACAGGAAGGTACTATAAAATATTATAAGCTAACTCTTACGCCTAATAGATCTATTAACTTACCTAGATAGTGTAACCGATAGAATGCATACTTTTGTACGCTAGATTTTAAAATGACACAACCGTACACATTTCCAAAAGAAGAAAAGCTAAAATCCAAAAAACTTATTGATGCCCTTTTTATAGAAGGTGCTTCTGTAAAAGCATTTCCATTGCGTATTGTTTTTTTGGAAACACCACTACCCTATCCTGATATAGTAATGCAAACAGGTGTTTCTGTATCTAAACGAAATCATAAACTCGCTGTCACTCGTAATCGTATTAAACGACTCATGAGAGAAGCCTATCGCACTCATAAGCATCTAGTAGATACAAAAGGCACAACTTTTGCATTGCTGATTATATACACTGGCCGTGATATAGCAACATATTCTGAAATGGAACGTGCTATGATCAAGGTATTAAAACGATTTAATGATGCGATTACTACTACTCATTCTTAGCTTTTTTGTTCTTTTATCTTGTGAAAGTACAGAATACGATAATGTTAAATATGCCGAAGGAACTACTTCCTTTGGTTATTCTGCACCTATTGGAAATCAAAATCTTGATTTAAATATTGAACCTGTAGAGGTCGCTTCTTTAAAAAGACCTCCTTCTCCTTCTCAAACCACATCTCAAAAAATTATCAAAACAGGAAATCTCCGTTTTGAAACACAAGACCTTGCAAAAACACACCAAAAAATACTAGATGCTGTACGTAATGCAAAAGGATATGTACAACGAGATAATACTGGAAAAAACTACAATTCTCATTATCAAAATTTAACCATACGAATTCCTTCCGAAAGTTTTGATACTGTAATTCAAACCATTTCTGATGGAGTTACTTATTTTGAAGAAAAAACAATTTCCCAACGTGATGTTACCGAAGAATTTGTAGATCTCAATGCGCGTCTTAAAGCAAAAAGGACGTTAGAAAAACGATATTTAGAACTACTGTCTAAGGCTAAAGATGTAAAAGAAATGCTAGAGATAGAACGCGAACTCTCAAAAATACGCGAAGAGATAGAAGCTCGTGAAGGCAGACTACAATACCTCCAAAATCAAGTTTCAGAAAGTACAATTACTATTTACTTTTATAAAACAACTTCA
Source organism: uncultured Dokdonia sp. (assembly GCF_947492815.1). Taxonomy (GTDB): domain Bacteria; phylum Bacteroidota; class Bacteroidia; order Flavobacteriales; family Flavobacteriaceae; genus Dokdonia. The sequence continues at coordinate 515,220 of NZ_CANLOB010000001.1, read as the reverse complement.
GAAAGAGGCGTTACGATTTCTTATGGAAGTAAAATGGTAAATGCACTTAAAAATGGATGGAATGGTATTTCAGAATTCTTCCTTGGGTTGCTACACGTCTGGCCTTTTATTATCTTAGTGGTCTTAGGTGTTTTTATGATTCGTCGTTGGATGAAGAAAAGAAAAAAGAAATAGTACGCTTTCGCGAAAGCGTAAACAATATAAATACCGATGTTGGGTTTTACATATACACTAGGTATAGTATGTTCTAAAACCCTAGTCATATCGAAGATAGTATGAGTTTATGAAAAAGAAAATTATCATTCCCGTTATTGCTGTTGTTATCCTTTTTACAACCGTAAGTTTTAAAAGCGATTTTTTTGAGATTGCAAAACAAATAGAAATTTTTACAACTCTTTTTAAAGAGTTAAACATGAATTATGTAGATGAAACTAATCCTGCAGAACTCATGGATGCAGCTATTGAGGGTATGCTAGATGATCTTGATCCATATACAAAGTATTGGACAGAGCAAGAGGTAGAAGATGCAAAAATCAATAGGAGTGGGGAATACTCTGGTATTGGATCTACCGTTCGTACTAAGGATAAAGTAATGACTATTATAGAACCTCGTAAAGGCTATCCGGCAGATAAAGCTGGTCTTAAGGCTGGAGATCAAATTATAAAAATAGGTGATATCACTGTAACTGACTTTGAGGGGGACGCGGGCGACTTATTAAAAGGAGCTCCTGGAAGTGATCTTAATATAACCTACTTACGACAAGGTAAAACGGCACAAACAACTATAAAAAGAGCAGAGGTAGATGTAGATGCTGTTCCTTTCTATAAACTTATCAATGATAATACAGGATATATTGTTTTAACGAAGTTTAATAAAAAAGCATCTGCTCAAGTAAAAGAAGCACTTATTAGTTTAAAAAATGATGGGGCAGAAAAAATCATACTTGACCTTAGAGGAAATGGAGGTGGATTACTTGTAGAGGCAATTCGTATTTGTAATTTATTTTTACCTAAAGGAGAAGTTATCACTACTACCAAATCTGTTGTAAAAAAATACAATAAGACCTATAAGACAAAAGAAGATCCAGTAGATACAGAGATTCCTTTAGCTATATTAATTAATGGCCGTAGTGCTTCGGCTAGTGAAATTGTAACAGGAGGATTACAAGATTACGATCGCGCTGTAGTAATAGGTGCTCGTAGCTTTGGAAAAGGTCTTGTACAACGTCCTAAGCCACTTACCTATGGTACACAACTTAAAGTAACGATCTCTCGTTATTTTACTCCTAGTGGTCGTTGTATACAAGCATTAGATTATTGGAATAGAGATGAAAAAGGAAATGCAGTACGTACAGATGCTCAAGATTATAAAGAATTTAAAACAAGAAACGGTCGTAAAGTATTTGACGGTGGTGGTGTTTTTCCAGATATAGAAATTACGTCTGCAAAAATGAGTCCTATCACAAAAGCATTAAGTAAAGACAATGCCATATTTGAATATGCAACAGAATACTATTACAAACATCAGTATGCAAATTTAGATGAGTTCAATTTTACAGATGCCGATTATGAAGAATTCAAAAAGTTCTTAAAAAAGACAAATTTTAAATATGAAACTGAGACTGAGATAGCTTTCGCGAAAGCGTTAGAACAAGCAGAAAAAGATGGTTTAAAAAAGGATGTTTCTTCTATATACAATCAATTAGAAAATAGTATAGAGCAAGCAAAAAATAAAGAACTTGATGATCGTCAGGAAGAAATTCAAAATTTACTTGTTGATGAAATTGTAAAACGTTATTTCTATCGTGATGGGTTATATGAGTATCAACTACTAAATAATAAAGAAATAGCAGAAGCAGTTAGTATTCTTAATGATACTGAACGTTATGAGAACACTTTAAAATAAACCTATTAAGCACTTTTATATACATATTGCCTTTTTACTATATACGGTGATCTCTGTTGCGCAAATAGATAGATCTCACGAGACTTTTTTTGATACAGATCAATATGATATAACTAAAATAGAAATTGCTAAACTTAATCGTTTTATAGCAAGCCTTCCTAAGGATAAAATAGAAGATATTTCTATCTATGGATATTGTGATGATCGAGGAAGTGATGCTTACAATAAAAAGCTTTCTCAACAACGAGCAGATGCGATCAAAGCTATTTTTTCTGCACAAGGTATTTCTGATACAATTATCAAAAACTCTGATGGAAAAGGAGAATTATTACTCACCCGACTTGATGATATTACTAATGAAATACAACGTAAACTCAATCGTAAAGTAGAAATTATTGTTTCTATTAAACAACCAAAAGTTGTAACTCCTGAAGAGAAAGAAACAGAAAAAGAAATCGTAAAAGCTGTTGAGGAAAAACGTTATAAATCTTTTACAGACACTATCGTAAAAGGAGATCGTATTTTATTAGACAATATCCTTTTTAAAATTAACTATAGTTATATTAAAGGAAGTTCTTATAAGAACTTAAGAACCCTTGCTAAATTTCTTAAAGAAAATGATAATATCATTTTTAAAATACAAGGTCATGTATGTTGTGTAGGGAAAGGCCGTGATGCGATTGATTTAAAAACAGGTAAACGAAACCTCTCGGTTTCTCGTGCAAAATTTGTGTATGATTATTTAGCTAAAAATGGTGTTTCAAAAAAACGAATGCGTTACGAAGGTTTTGGAAGTAAATATCCTTTGGGAGGAGACACCACATTAGATAGACGTGTTGAGATTCTTGTAACATACGTGAAAAAGAAGAAAAAGAAGTAAATGGAAGCATTTCTGTATTTTTTTGAAACTATGCCTATTTGGCAAAAATTGATTTGGCTTATTGCTGTTATCACTCTTTTTTGGGTATTGGAAGGTTATTATCCTTTTCGAAAAAATAGCTATAAAAAATGGAAACACGCTCGTACCAACCTCACACTTCTTTCTTTTACAATGATAATTAATACCATTTTTGGTATTGCCACAGCAGGTATTTTTTTATGGGGACAAGAAGCACAATTTGGACTATTACATTGGTTTGAAGCTCCTGTTTGGGTAGAACTTATTATATCATTATTGTTATTAGATCTTATTGCGCAATACGGAGTACATTACTTTTTGCATAAAAATAAATGGCTTTGGCATTTACATACGGTACATCATAGTGACACACATTTAGATGTTACTTCTGGAACTAGACATCATCCTGTAGATTTTATAATGAGAGAAGTGGCAGCACTGTTTGCAGTTCTTATTACTGGTATGCCTATTTCATTTTACCTGTTATATCGTATCATTACTATCTTTTTTACGTATTGGACGCATACACGTTTTGCAGTACCTGAAAAATTTGATAGAGCATTAAGTCTTATTATTGTAACACCAGGAATGCATCGTTTTCATCATCATAGAGAAATGCCGTGGACAGATACCAACTACGGAAATATTCTATCTATTTGGGATCGTTTATTTGGAACATTTTTATATGATGATCCTAGTAAAATTGAATTTGGGTTAGATATTGTTGATGAAACACAAACAGATGTACTCAGTTATCAATTAGGACTTCCTTTTGATAAAAGAGTAACCTATAAAAAATAGTTATTTATTGGAACTACCAAAGAGTTTAATACTCCGACACTTACCTTGAGGGTAGTTTATCCTAAGAAGTTTTTATCATTCCTATATGCGGAATTCCATCTTCTAAGTACCCCTCTCCTACTTCTTTAAATCCTAGATTGTTGTAAAATGATTTTAAATACGTTTGTGCTGAAATTTTAATGGTCGTCGTATTATAAGTATGTTCGACTGCCTCTATAGATTTTTTCATGAGATCATACCCATAAGCATGTTTACGTTCTGAAGCACGTACCACTACCCTACCAATACTAGCATATTCAAAGTATGTTTTTGGTGGGAAAATACGTGTATAAGCAACAAGTTCTTTTTCTTTATATCCTAATACGTGTAAAGCTATATCATCTTTACCATCGATATCTTGGTATACACAATCTTGCTCAACCACAAAAACCTCAGCTCGTAATTGAAGCATTGTATATAACTCATCTCTACTAAGATTTGTATATGATTTTACTTTAAAAAGAAGTGGCTTGGTTTGCATTATAATATTCGCAAAGCGATTTTTTTAACATTAACAATGTGATATTTTATCTACACGACGCTGGTGACGTCCTCCTTCAAAATCTGTAATTAAAAACGTTTTAACCATTTCTAAGGCTTGATTTTCTGATGTATATCTAGCAGGAATACTAATTACATTTGCATTATTATGTTGCCTTGCTAATTCAGCTATCTCTTTCATCCAACAAAGAGCTGCACGTACATTTTTATGTTTATTAACACTCATTGCAATACCGTTTCCACTACCACAAATTACTATACCAAAATCTACAACACCATTTTCTACATCTTTAGCTACTAAGTGTCCAAAATCTGGATAATCAACACTATCTGTCGTATCTGTTCCATAATTTGTTACTTTATGTCCTTCACTTTCTAAGTACTTTACAATAGTATGTTTGTAATCAGGTCCTGCGTGATCATTTCCAATAGCAATTTTCATGAGTCTCTTGTATTTGTTTTTGCAAATTTATATAAACTCTAACGTTTATAGTGTGCGCTTTCGCGAAAGCGTATACACTTTTAATAAACAATACAACACTGTTTTTGTTGAATACGTAATACCTGTTTATAAACTGTGAATAGCATTTGTCAATAACTTTTAAAATTTATTAATAACTGAAATTGGATACTATTATTTTTTTTACAATACAGGCTCTAAAATTATCTCACAACTTTTTATTTGATTAGTTTTTATCAATTCTATCCATCATTTTACATCCCATATTTAATAACTAACAGTATAAATTATCTTCAAAATGTTGTCAGTTTAGGTTTTCAACAATTGTGAATAGTTATTTGTAAAATACCTATTATCAAGAGATATAACTATTTTTTACTTTTCATAAGTAGTGAATAACTCATAGTAAGTAACAAATCAAAAAAAATGATCAAAAAGTTATACCGCTATTCACAACCTATTATAATCATCATATTTTTTTAAATTTTTAAAGAAAAAGAAATGATATATATATTATATGTTGATAAGTGAAATTATTAGAAATTGAAATAAAAAAATAAAAACTAAATAAATGAGTGATAGTTAACTTGCTATATTTTCTATTTGAGAAGCAGGAGTAGAAGTATGATTGCCATTTTCATTAAAAGAATTATTGACGTATAGTCCAATAACAACGAGTCCCAATACAAATATTAGGATAAAAAGAATCGTTGTTTTATTTAACTTTTTTATTGAAGTCATACGTAGTGTCTGAATTAAAGACGCAACTTTTTACTTATTGTTACAATAAATTTAAGTTTTTTTTAAGAATTATCCCATTTTTGTTTAATTAGCTTATATTATTTTATTGTTAAATAGATATTTACTTAAACATTTTTTTATTAATAGTAAATATTTCCGTTCTTTACAAAAACATAATGGTAAAATGAAATTTCCATTACTTTTTATTCTAATTCCTTTTGTAGCCTTTGGACAAGTCCAAATAGGTCAATCTATTGATGGAGAATCAATAGGTGATCTGTCTGGGACAAATGTTAGTATATCTTCAGATGGTAATATTGTAGCTATAGGTGCTTTTGATAATGATGGCAATGGAACCAATTCTGGTCATGTACGTGTGTATGAAAACCAAGGAGGAATTTGGAACCAAATAGGTCAGGATATAGATGGAGAAGCGATTGGAGATCTTTCAGGAACTAGTGTAAGCCTTTCTTGTGATGGTAGTATTGTAGCTATTGGGGCAAGTAATAATAATAATAATACAGGTCACGTGCGTGTATACGCATTGAATAATGGTACTTGGTCACAAATAGGTCAAGACATTGATGGAAATTCATCTCAACGATTTTTTGGAAGAAGTGTAAGTCTCTCATGTGATGGAAGAATAGTAGCTATAGGCTCAAATCTTAATAGTGCTAATAGTGCTGTTTCTGGTCAAGTTGGTATTTATAGAAATCAAGGTAACAATTGGGTTAGAATAGGTAATAATATTAATGATACTGTAGCAACTAATGTTTTAGGAACAACCGTAAGTCTCTCTAATAACGGTAATATTGTAGCTATAGGAACTCCTTTTGATACTGGTGATGGTGTTTTATCTGGTAATGTTAGAGTATTTAAAAATCAAGGAGATGCTTGGACTCAAATAGGAGAAGAGATTATTAGTAATATGACCGGAGATCAATTTGGTAGAGGTTTAAGTCTTTCTGGTGATGGTACAGTGTTAGCAGTATCTTCTATGGTAAATAATACCGTAGGAAATAATCAAACAGGTCATGTAAGTATTTATAAAGATGAAGGTGGTCAATGGGAACAAATAGGTAGTGATATCATAGGTGAAATGGCTGGAGATAAATTTGGTAGAGGATTAAGTTTATCTGATGATGGATCTATTGTAGCGATTGGAGCTAGACTTAATAACGGAAATGGATTTTCTTCAGGTCATGTTAGAGTATTTCAAAATGAAAGTAACCTTTGGAGACAAATAGGAGATGATATAGATGGCGAAATGCCAGGTGATCAATCTGGTATTAGTGTGAGTCTTTCTGCAAATGGTTTGATTGTAGCTATTGGATCAAATTTAAGTAATGGAGGCAAAGGAGAAGTACGTATGTTTGATCTTAGTGATACACTATTATCTGTAAAAGAAGAACAATCTATTACTACTCGAGTTAAGTTATTTCCAAACCCTGCTCCTTCTAATGTTACAATAGAATTACCAGAAGAACAAGCTGTAGTTATTCAAAATATCACAATGTATAATAGTTTAGGACAACGTGTATTCTCTACACAAGAAACTAACATCGATACAACACAATTTCCAAAAGGAATTTACTTTATTGAAATTCGAACTACTGAGGGAATTGCTTCTAAAAGACTGATTGTCGATTAATAATTTATTTTTCGATGATTAAGTATATTTTTATTAAATTTTATATTATTTCAACTTAAATAATATATACTATTTTTTTCAAAATATAATTATGAAAAGACTACTACTTATTTTTTTAATATTTCCATTAGTAAGTTTTGGACAAGTTCAAATAGGACAAGATATAGATGGAGAAGCACTTCAAGATACTTCAGGAGATAGTGTAAGTTTATCCTCAGACGGTACTACAGTTGCTATTGGTGCTCCTTCTAATGATGGAAATGGTGTTAATGCTGGTCATGTACGTGTATTTAATTTAAGTGATGTACTTTCTACAGAAGAAGTTTTACAATCTCAATTTTCTATTTATCCAAATCCAACAAGTACTTCTGTTACTATACAAATAGATCAAAATAATATCTTAGAAAAAGTCACTATTTATAACAATTTAGGACAACTCATAAAAACAAGTATAGAAACTACGATTGATACATCAAACTTATCAAAAGGAATGTATATTCTTGAATTGACTACAAATCAAGGAAAAGCTTCTAAAAAATTGATTATAGAATAATCTATAATATATATTTTAAATACGCTTTCAAGGAATTTATGACGAAATAAGAAAGCATATAAAACATAAAACACAAAAAAATAGAGACTTATTCAAGTCTCTATTTTTTTTATAAACCTTTATAAAACATTGATTTAATCTTAAAATAATACTATAAACATTCCATTTAATATTTAAACCGTAGCTTTGCGGTAATCTTAATGAATTTATTTTAAAGAATTCATTCTATTTTTATAGACTTCACGGTACACACGCATTTATCCTTCAAAATGCATCACAATACATTCATTAAGCAAAAAATAAATACATTTCTATAATAATAGAAATACAATATGATTACACAATTTTAAATGACTAGAAAGAAACGCAGACGCAGTTCTGCCAAGATAAATAACCTCACAGAAAGGATCATGCGTATCCTTAAAGAAGATCACCACCAAACGTTTAATTACAAACAAATATGTGCAAAACTCGATGTAAATGATACGAGTAGTCGCAATATGGTGATTAAAAGATTAGGACAACTAAGAGCTAAAGGTCAAATTATAGAACCTGAAAGAGGTAAATACCAACTCACACCTAACCGTAATTACCATACTGGAATCTTAGATGTTTCTGGTAAAGGAGGTGGTTATGTGATGGTAGAAGATATGGAACAAGATATTTATGTTCCCCCACATCACTTAAACAAAGCATTGCATGGTGATGAAGTAGAAGTATATGTATATAAACAACGCCGTAGTAAAAAACATGAAGGTGAAATTGTTAAGATTATACAACGTAAAACTGAAGAATTTGTTGGTGTTATAGAAATACAGAAAAAATTTGCATTTGTCCACACATCAGAAAGTAATAAGATGTATACAGATGTATTTGTACCTCTTAAAAAAATAGGAAAAGCTGAGCATGGTGATAAAGTAGTTGTCAAGCTAGAAGATTGGCCAGACAAAGCAGATTCTCCTTTTGGAAAAGTAACTAATGTATTAGGAAAACCAGGAGAACACAATACAGAAATTCATTCTATTTTAGCACAATATGGTCTTCCATATGAATTTCCTAAAGAGGTAGAAGATTATGCTAATAAGATAGATACCTCTATCAAAAAAGAAGAAATAGCAAAACGTCGTGATATGCGAGATATCCTCACATTTACGATAGATCCAAAAGATGCCAAAGATTTTGATGATGCCTTAAGTTTTCAAAAACTAGAAAATGGAAACTATGAAATAGGTATCCATATAGCCGATGTAAGTCACTATTTAGTACCTGGAACCATTTTAGATGATGAAGCTTATGAGCGTGCTACTTCTGTATATCTAGTAGATAGAGTAGTTCCGATGCTTCCTGAAATCTTAAGTAATGGCGCTTGTTCCTTACGACCACATGAAGAGAAATATACGTTTTCTGCAGTGTTTGAAATGGATCCCGCTTCCGCGAAAATACATAACCAATGGTTTGGACGTACTGTAACCTATAGTGATGCACGTTTTGCCTATGAAGAAGCACAAGCCATTATTGAATCAAGAACAAATGAAATTCCAGCCGAAGTATCCTTAACTGGAAAAACATACAAGGTAGATGATACATTGGTGGAAGCAACCTTAGAACTAGATAGACTTGCCAAACTAATGCGAAGACAACGTATGAAAGATGGTGCCATTTCTTTTGATAAAGTAGAAGTAAAATTCAACTTAGATGAAGATGCCAATCCAACGGGGGTTTTCTTTAAAACGTCAAAAGATGCTAATAAACTTATTGAAGAGTTTATGTTGTTAGCCAATCGTAAAGTATCTGAGTTTATAGGAAAGAAAACACCAAAGCATACTTTTGTATATCGTATTCATGACGAACCAGATGACGAGAAATTAGCAGCCTTAGAGAAGGTAGTAGGTAATTTTGGATACAAGCTTAACCTTAAAGACCGTAAGAGCATTACAAGCTCTTTAAATAACCTACTCGTTGATGTACAAGGAAAGAAAGAACAAAATATGGTAGATACCCTTGCCATACGTACCATGTCTAAAGCAGTATACTCAACAGAAAATATAGGTCACTACGGACTCGCATTTGATTATTACTCACATTTTACATCCCCTATACGTCGTTATCCAGATGTAATGGTACATCGTTTACTACAACACTATTTAGATGGTGGTAAATCAGCGAGTGAAGAAGCCTACGAAGAAAAATGTAAACATTCTAGTGCCATGGAACAGCTGGCAACCAACTCAGAACGTGATAGCATAAAATACATGCAAGTCAAGTTTATGCAAGATCATAAAGACGAAGAATTCTTAGGGGTGATTTCGGGTGTAACTGAGTGGGGAATTTATGTAGAAATAATTTCTAATAAATGTGAAGGAATGGTTCGTTTACGAGATATTAAAGACGATCATTATGAGTTTGATCAAGACACCTATTCTATTATTGGGCAACGTACCAAAAATCAAATCACTCTTGGTGATGAGGTGATTGTCAAAGTAAAAGAAGCAGATCTTGTCAAGAAGCATCTTGATTTCCATTTGATAGGCGTGAAGGAATAAAATATTTTAGGTTCTTTTTATATAATGTGTATTAAGTAAATTGTTATCGGTAATTACTTTCCAATACTGTACTTATAAATACATTTAATTTTATAGATCAACCTTAAACTATTTTATTTTGAAAAAATTACTACTTTTTATTTTATTTCCTATAATATCTTATGGACAAATCCAAATAGGGAACGATATAGATGGAGAAACATCAGGAGATCAATCAGGATTTTCTGTAAGTTTATCTTCAGATGGTACTATTATAGCCATAGGTGCTCCTAGTAATAATGGGAATGGAACTAGTTCTGGCCATGTACGTGTGTATGAGAATCAATCGGGTGTTTGGACTCAAATAGGAGATGATATAGATGGCGAAGGATCAAATGATGGATCAGGAATTGTAAGTTTATCTTCAGATGGTAGTATAGTAGCTATAGGTTCTTCTAATGGATCAAATTTTTCAGGTCACGTACGTGTATTTGAAAATATAAATGGAACGTGGACCCAAATAGGAGAAAATATAGACGGAGAAGCATCAAATGATCAATCAGGAAGATCTGTAGGTCTATCTTCAGACGGTACTGTAGTAGCTATTGGCGCAAATCTTAATAACGGTAATGGTACTTTCTCAGGTCATGTACGTGTGTATGAAAATCAATCGGATGTTTGGACTCAGATAGGAGATGATATAGATGGTGAAGGATCAAATGATTTTTCTGGAAGGTCTATAAGTTTATCTTCAGACGGTACTATTGTCGCTATTGGTGCTGAGGGAAATGATGATAACGGAAACGACTCAGGTCATGTACGTATTTATGAGAATCAATCGGGTAGTTGGACTCAAATAGGTGATGATATAGATGGTGAAGGATCAAATGATTTTTCAGGAATTGTAAGTTTATCTTCAGATGGTACTATTGTCGCTATTGGTGCTGAGGGAAATGATGATAACGGAAACGACTCAGGTCATGTACGTGTGTATGAGAATCAATCCGGTGTTTGGATCCAGATAGGAGATGATATAGATGGCGAAACATCAAATGATGGATCAGGAAGATCTATAAGTTTATCTTCAGATGGCAGTATTGTGGCTATAGGAGCAGATTTTAATGATGATAATGGAAATGACGCAGGTCACGTGCGCATTTATAGGAATCAATCCGGTGTTTGGACTCAAATAGGAGATGATATAGATGGCGAAGGATCAAATGATTTTTCAGGAATATCTGTAAGCTTATCTTCAGATGGCAGTATTGTGGCTATAGGAGCTTTAAATAATGATGGTAATGGAAACGATTCAGGTCATGTACGTGTATTTGATTTAAGTAGTGTACTCTCAATAGAAGAAGTATCACAATCTCAATTTTCTATCTATCCAAATCCAGCTTCTACTAGTGTTACTATTGGATTAAAACAAGAAAGCTCATTACAAAAAATAACTATATATAATAGTATAGGTCAGGCAGTAAAAACAAGTATACAAGAAACTATTGATGTATCAGACCTATCACAAGGAGTTTATATTATGGATGTAATGACTGATAAAGGAAGATCTTCTCAAAAATTAATTATAGAGTAATATGTTATTTTGCTTTCGCGAAAGCAATTCTTTAAGTTATTAATACTGCTTTAAGTAGAGAACAACAATTAGAAATAACAGGAGGAGTAGCTCCTGATTGTGAACCACTTGATAAAATAGATATAATTATATGTATAGCTGGAGAAGATTGTCCTTAATTTTAATAGTATTCCTGATAAGTGTATCCTGTTCAAATTCTAGAAATAGTACCCCTATTTCTATACATCAATTTGAAAAAGATATCAGTACTGAAAAAGTAGAAAGAATTATATTTCATTCAGATGGTGCTATAGAAATTAAATATCTAACGGGTGACGAATTGTATCAAATCACTACAGATACCATATTACCAGAAGGACTTAAACAACATATAGGTGATATTTTAAAAAAACATAATTCTCAAGGAATCATATTTGAAGAACAAATACGATTTATAGATAATTTCTTTTAAGATATAAATCGATATCAATTTATAAAGCCTCTGATATATTACTTCAGAGGCTTTTATTTTATAGTCTTACGCTTTCGCGAAAGCGTATACATTTTAAATTTATTGCTTTACCAATGTATTTACATTAAAATGGGGCCAGTGTATCGTTTCTCCTTTTGGAGTTCCTTTTACAGGAAAATTAATGGTGGTGTTTTGAGAATATTGTAATTGTTGAAAACACTGTCCTGTGTTTTTATCTTGAACCGTTTCTATCCAAAAAACACTTTCAAAAGCGGCTGCATCTGCATTTTTATTGATAGAAGGAATATTATTAATACCTCCATTGTTTGCGGTACTTACTATTAGATTAGTACTACTTGTAATTACTTTTCCTGCTTTCTCTTGTGCATCCAGATAATCTGTAAGATATGTATTAGGAGTTGCATTGGTAAATCCAGATACTACTTCTGGGTGATACACATCTGTATATCCTAACACAGGAGGTAAACCACCTGTAGGCATTGCACTTGCTGTTTTATCTATATTAGGTCTTCCATTGGTTACAGAAGATTTTCCTAATGCCATAATAGCGTCTCCATGTGGCACTGTAGAGATACGAGCAAGATTGTAGCCATCATTATCTTTTGAGCCATCTAGAAGTTCCCAAATACCATTTTCGGCATGCATTAAGCTATTGTCATTTGCATTATGTATACGTAAACTATACATTAAAGTAGGTATATTTTCGATGGTTTTTAAACCTCTATTGGGTGTCGTACTACTTAATGCAGTCACTTCAATAGTTTCATAATAAGGAGCAACTAGTAACGTAAAATCTCCTTTTTGGTCTGGAACAGCAATAAGATTAACACCTTTATTTCCTGTCCAAGTACCTATAAGTCCAGAAAGCGGACCGTATTTAATAGCCATTTCTTCATTAGAAAGACCTAGTCTTGAAAGTGAGTTTGAATCCATAGTATAAGTATTTATACCATTTCTTATTTGAAATTGCCGTAAAGAAAATTGAATATTTTTGTGAAAGGCGAACTATAAAATCAAAGCATAGCCATAGCTACGGTTTTATTTTATAAGGAAGCATAGCGCAAAAAGAACAATTTTAATAAAGTAATTTCAGATAAGAAATGGTGTTAGGTTGATTATCTTTCAAAACTATAGGAAAACACGTAAATATACCCCCGTATAAATACTCGAATTTTAAACAGCTTTCTAGTTGATATACGCTTTCGCGAAAATATACCAAGTATATCCCAAAAAGAATTAAAAAACCGGTAGCTGAGTGATTTCGAAGCATGAGAAATTGTATCGAAGCTACCTTACGCTATTTCACCCACGTCAACCTAAACGTGCCTGTGCTGAATTTGTTTCAATAGTTCAGGTTTTCACTAGTTAGAATATGTATAGAGTAAGGTTTTTTAAAATACACAAGCTACTTTTATCCAATAACCAGATCATTTCTCCCTCTGGGAGAAACAGGAATGAGGGTTTTAAAGAAAAAAGATTCAGACAAATATTAGGTACGGTAAGAAGATATAGTCTCTCTTATACGCTTTCGCGAAAGCGTATTAATTATATAACCTATCATACTGATTCCTGTTTCAAAAAGACATCAAGATTTCCTTATCTTTCTCTACAAAAATTAAATATTTAAAATAAGTCCTACGTCTTATTTCTTATAGCGAAGCGGTCTTCATTTCAAAATAAAAAATCTATGTTTAAATCTATTAGTAGCCTTACAATAGCACTCCTTTTGTGTCTATCCTGTAAACAAACAACTACCCCAGAAACAACCTCCTTAAATGATACAGGCGTGCCTTTAGATATGGCAACCTATAGACGCTCACAAGTAGCAGATGTAGTATATAACCTATCATTTGTCATTCCAGAAAAGAAGAACCTACCTATTACTTCCCGAGTAACCCTAGAACTAACAGTGAATGATCTATCAAACCCATTATATTTAGACTTTAAAGAAGATAAAAACCATATCAGTAGCGTTGCTGTAAATGAAAAGATCATTGAAATTACGCACGAAAAAGAACACCTCATCATTCCTACAGAAGCCTTACAACTAGGAAAAAACACCATTGATATTGGATTTATAGCGGGAGAATTATCCCTGAATCGTAATGACGATTATTTATATACACTATTAGTTCCAGATCGTGCAAGAACCGTTTTTCCTTGTTTTGATCAGCCAGATATCAAAGCCAATTATGTTGTAAAAATTAGTGCACCTTCTGCGTGGGAAGTACTCTGTGGTGCACCATTAGCATCTAAAGAAACAGAAGATATATTTACAACCTATCAGTTTGAACCTTCAGATAAGATGAGTACCTATCTGTTTTCGTTTGTTGCAGGACAATTTGAAAAAGTAACCTCTCAAGATACCAAGCGTACTATGAACATGCTGTACAGAGAAACCAATAAAGAAAAAATAGCAGCCAGTACCGATCGTATTTTTGAATTACACCAGTCTTCATTAGATTTTTTAGAAAACTATACGCAAGTTGATTTTCCATTTAAAAAGTTTGATTTTGCAACCATTCCAGGCTTTCAATATGGTGGTATGGAACATACAGGAGCCATTCAATACCGAGAGTCTAGTTTGTTTTTAGATACTAGCGCTACACGAACTCAAGAATTATCCAGAGCCAAACTCATTGCCCATGAAACTGCCCATATGTGGTTTGGAAACCTCGTTACCATGGAGTGGTTTAATGATGTCTGGATGAAAGAGGTGTTTGCCAATTTTATGGCAGATAAGATTGTAAATCCAGTCTTTACAGATATCAACCATGACTTACAGTTTTTAACATCACATTATCCAAGAGCCTATAGTGTAGATCGTACAAAAGGAACCAATCCTATTCGTCAGGAGCTAGATAATCTTAAAAATGCAGGTTCTCTATACGGAAGTATTATTTATAATAAGGCACCTATTATGATGCGCCAACTAGAACTTTCACTAGGCAAAGAGAAGTTTAAAGAAGGAATAGGAGAGTACATAGCCACCTATGCAAATGGAAATGCAGATTGGAACGGACTGGTAGAAATTCTTGATACGAAGACAACATTAAATTTAAAAAAATGGAGTGATGTCTGGGTGAATTCGGCAGGGAGACCTGTATTCTCTGGTGATGTTCAATATGATGACAACCATAAGATCAAACACTTTACAGTATCTCAAAAAGCAGAAGATGGCTCTGATAATATATGGCCACAATCTTTTGAAATTAGCTTAGTATATCCAGATAGAATGAAGAAAATATCTGTAGTAAGCAATGCTAAAACGATTGATGTATCTGAAGCGATAGGAGATGCAATGCCTTTATATATCATATATAATAGCAACGGCTTTGGATATGGTGTATTTCCTGTAGATGCCATATTACAAACCCCTTATATTCAAGAAGAAGTAGCAAGAGCACAGACGTATCTTAATCTCTATGAACAAGCATTACAAGGAACGGTAGCAACAGCAACAGTATTTGAAAATAGCATCAAAGGAGTAGGTACAGAAACAAACGAACTTATTTTACAATTAATTACAAGACAGCTTTCTAGTCTGTATTGGAATGCGTTTACAGAACAACAGCGAACAGCCTATCAGTCAAAAATAGAAACGGTTTTATATAAAAGATTACAACAATCGGAACCAAAGAACATAAAGAAAATACTCTTTAATGCCTATCGTTCTATAGCACATTCAGCAGAAGGAATGGCAACACTATATCGTATTTGGAATAAAGAAGAGACGATAGATAATTTGGTTTTAAATAAAGATAATTACACTAGTTTAGCACAACGATTAGCACTTTATGGACATCCGGAAGCTGAGGCAATTTTAGCGAAAGCGAAATCAGAATTGACCAATCCTGATAAAATAAAACGCTTTGAATTCTTAACACCAGCCTTAGATCAAGATACTGCTGTGAGAATGGCTTTCTTTGAATCATTTAAAGACGCTACAAACCGCGAAAAAGAAAATTGGGTACAAACAGCCTGTTCCTATATACATCACCCATTACATCAAAAAGAAAACGGCACTAGCGTTGCGTTAAGTTTAGAGTTACTAGAAGAGATTCAGCAGACAGGCGATATTTTTTTCCCATTAGGATGGTTAAATAATACCATAGGACAATATACCTCTGCCGAAGCATATACACTTGTAGAAAATTACCTAACCACACATCCTGATCTTGATAAAAATCTTAAACGAAAACTCCTTCAGGCTACAGATAATCTATATAGAAGACAAGGAAAAAGATAGTATTAAAAGAGAATCAAAGGTGGTTTAGTGATTTTCGTATTGAACGAAAATTGTACCGAAACCACGGCAAGTCCAATTCTTTTTTCTAAAAAACTGTAACACTTTCCAAACCGTCTGGTCTCTATAACAAATAAGAACAAAATGAAGAAGAGCATAATAACAGTAATTGCCATATGTATAGCAGCAATTACATTTGGACAAAACCCAATTACCAAAAACGTAGGAGATTTTGATACCGTAAAAGTATACGACCGAATTGTAGTAAACCTCGTAAAATCAGATGAAAACAAAGTGGTGGTATCTGGAGCAGATGCAAGTCAGGTTCAGGTGATTAATAAAGATGGAAAATTAAAAATCCGTATGGAATTTGATTTAATCTTTGATGGAAACAACACCTTTGTAAATGTATATTACAATAACCTAAAAACCATTGATGGAAATGAAGGCGCAGAGATTACTTCAAATGAATTGATAGAGCAGGATGAAATTGAGATTAAAATGCAAGAAGGTGCTCGTATAGAAGTAGGATTAAAAGTAAGAAATGCCAATATGCGTGCCGTTACAGGCGGTGTTATAGAAGCTACAGGATTGGCAAAAACCCAAGATGTTACTGTAAATACAGGAGGTATTTATGAAGGAAGAGATTTAGAAACAGAAGAGTCAAAAGTATTTGTACAGGCTGGGGGAGAAGTAGAAGTATATGCTTCTAAAAAAGCAGATATCACCATACGTGCTGGAGGCGATGTAGATGTATATGGAAAACCTGCAGAAGTAAAACGTAGAAGAACTTTTGGAGGAAGAATAAGGATTTTATAAGTGTTAAATAGTTCGATAATGGATAAAGGTGTATACGTTGTATATGCCTTTATTTTTTTAATATACGCTTTCGCGAAAGCATATATAACAAAGAGTTCTTTGGAGGTTAACTGGCATTCCCTAACTTTGTGTAAAAGGATACAACCCGAATTATGTAGTATAATTTCGTAATGAGGGTTAAAAGCATAATAAAATAAAGTGTTTTCTTAATTTTATCATAGCGATAGCTATGGTTATATTTAAAAAATACAGTAAAACGTTTTATTTTGCAGTGATTTTAAGACGTAATAGATGTTCTATTGCATAATACGGGTTTAACTATATGTTTCAAGATTTTCCTGCTGCACTTACCTCTGGTCTCGTACTGGCATTTATGATAGGTCCAGTATTTTTTGTGCTTCTTGAAACAGCCGCTACCAGAGGATTTAGAGCCGCAATTATCTTCAATTTAGGTGTCTTTACAGCCGATATCGTATTTATTGGAATAGCTTATTTAAGTAGTTATCAATTATTAGAAAACCTCAGTAATGCTCCGGGTCTTTATGTCTTTGGAGGTGTCATACTTATTGTATATGGTCTGATGATGTATCTAAAAAGACCTACACGAGAAATGCTAGATCCCACACGAGTAAAAGGAGGAAAACATGGATACTTACAGCTTTTTATAAAAGGCTTTTTACTTAATTTTATTAATATAGGTGTTCTTGTTATTTGGCTAGGTGTTATTATCGTAGTTGGACCTACAGTAGATAATGATCCTGTACGACTCTTTACCTTTTTAGGAATTATGCTTAGCACCTATTTTGTAGTAGACTTAGGTAAAATTGTATTAGCAAAGCAATTAAAAGGATATCTCACACCTAGACGTATCTTTAAAGTAAAAAAATTACTAGGCCTTATTCTTATTATTTGTGGACTCGTATTAACCGTAAAAGGCTTTTTACCGAAAGACAAAATGGATATTAAAAAAGGTCTTGAAAACTTTCGAGATAGTAGAGAGTAATACCATTTCTACTCATAGACCAATACAGCAGCTCCGTCTTCACAAATCACAGCTATCGGTTCGGCAGTAACATCACAAGTAGATCCAATACCATAAGTAGCATTATAGATAGATTCTTCTGTTGTATAGTTTTCTACCAATAGTAAAAATGTTTCTACATCTATAGTCGTAGGATAGGCAATATATCCTTGAGGACCACCACATGCTTTAGATCCATAGGGTACAAATTCCCATAGGGTTTCATCAGTACAAGACTGATCAGCTATTACTGTAATTTCAGCAAATAACTCTTGTAAGAGCTCTAAGTCTTCTTCTTGGTTTTCGGGACCAACATCATCATCTGGCAATGAACATCCAGAAAAAAGGATACATACAAAAAGAAGTAAGGTGTTTTTAAGAGTATTCATGAGCCTATTTTTTAATAAGATGCTATGAATACAAAAGGGTTGCGTTGCATTTTTTTTAAAGTTAAGTTTCACTAACAAAAAAAGAGCTTCACATATGAAGCTCTTTTTGTTGAGGTATCGAGCGGATTCGAACCGCTGTAGATGGTGTTGCAGACCACTGCCTAGCCACTCGGCCACGATACCTTTTTAAGGTGATTGCAAATGTAATATATTTTTTAAGAGTATAGAAAATAGAACAAAAAATATAGCATAAAAATATGCATATAATTTAGGATCTACTTTTACTACGCTCTACAGTGACCATTTCTACATCACCTCCAATAGGCGGATTTAATTTAGAAACCTGAACAGTAGCGTGTCTAATGAGGGGTTCTTGATCTATAAAACGTTGTAAAATACGTTCACAAACTGTTTCTAATAAATGAGAAGACATAGACATTTCTTCCTTTACAATATGATTGAGAAGTACATAATCTACTGTATCTCCTAATTGATCTGTTTGCGCACTCTTTGATAAATCGGCATCTACCTCAACATCTACTCGATAATCAGACCCTATCTTTTTTTCTTCTGTTAAGCACCCGTGATAGGCATATACTCTAATATTGGTTACTCTTATTTTTCCCATATTAATTTGAACTCTCTTCTTTAGTTGTTTCTATAACTGTTTCTTCTGCTCTTGAACTATAAAAAGGTAATAATAAACTTTCATCTGCAAACCTTCCTCCTAAATCTTTTTCATAAGGTGTTTTAACCATGAGCATATTATAATTTCCATCTACTGCAATATAAATTTCATTTGCTTTACCTGTATCAATATATTCTAAACATTCTTCAGCTGCATATACAAGTTCTTTTCTACTGGATGCTGCAATATTTTTCATATCACTTACTTTAAGAATAACGAGTAGTTTGGTATCATTTATTTTTGATAAGTATCTTATTTCATCTGTATCAATACCCTCTATAGATAAACTAATACAAGATTTTAATGTAGTAGAAATAGTGTCTTTTGCTCTCTCAGGGTAAGCAGTAGTATTATTAATATCACGTTCTAAATATTCTCTTCTAGTATCATTTAAGCTAGCATCAATTTCGTCTTTATTAAAAAGATAACCCATAATAGACGTAATAATAGTGATAAAAATAATTGCGACTATTAAAAGACATCCGCAGCCGTGCCAAATAGGTCTTTTGGTAGGATTTAACTCTTCATCACGTTGCAAACTTGTTTTTATAGATACTGGAACTTCGTTTTCAGTGTACGATTTTTTACAATGTGAACACTCAAGTATTGTAGTTTTTGATATGGGAATAAAGGGAATCCAAAAAATATGAAAATAACGACCAAAAGTAGTTGCAATAAAAGTGTTTTGCTGTTCACAGTAAGGACAAGAAGTATTTCCTGCGAGTTGTGTTTGTTTTATTCGTGATGCTCTTGTACCGAAAAAGAATAGCATAGATATGTCCTATTTTGGGGATTAAAGTGCCGAAAATACGTAATTTATTACCACACTAATAAACTTACTAGTTTATTGGTAAATTTCTCAACTTGATTTTCCGTAATTTTATGCCTTCAATTTTTAGGCAGATGAGTGATATACATAAATCATTGAATTTTTTAGAACAAATTGTAGAAGACGACTTAGCAAATGGCTATACAAAAGACCAATTGCGATTTCGATTTCCACCAGAACCTAATGGGTATTTACACATTGGGCACTGTAAAGCGATTTGTATCAGTTTTGGACTCGGGGAGACCTACAATGCTCCTGTAAACTTGCGTTTTGATGATACTAATCCTGCTAAAGAAGAGCAAGAATATGTAGATGCGATCAAGGAAGATGTAGCTTGGTTAGGCTACCAATGGGATAAAGAATGTTATTCTAGTGATTATTTCCAAAAATTATATGACTGGGCAATCCAACTAATTAAAGACGGAAAAGCCTATGTAGATAGTCAAACAAGTGAAGAAATTGCCGAACAAAAGGGAACCCCCACAGAGCCAGGTGTTGCAGGGCCTTATCGTGATCGTTCGGTAGCAGAAAACTTAGATCTTTTTACCCGTATGAAAGAGGGAGAGTTTGAAGCTGGAGCACACATTTTACGTGCAAAAATAGATATGGCTGATCCAAATATGTTGATGCGAGACCCTATGATGTATCGTATCATGTATAAAGAACACCACCGTACAGGAAACGATTGGTGTATCTACCCTATGTATGATTGGACCCACGGAGAAAGTGACTATATAGAACAAATCTCACATAGTTTATGTTCGCTTGAATTTAAGCCTCATAGAAAGCTATATGATTGGTTTCTAGACCAAGTATATACAGGAGAAGATGTACGTACAAAACAACGCGAATTTGCTCGTTTAAACTTGAGTTATACCATTATGAGTAAGCGCAAGCTACTACGTTTGGTAGAAGAAAATATCGTTTCTGGATGGGATGACCCACGTATGCCTACCATTTCTGGATTACGTAGACGAGGATATACACCAGCAGCTATTCGTAAATTTATTGATACAGTAGGAGTTGCAAAGCGTGAAAATGTAATTGATGTTTCTTTATTAGAATTTAATATAAGAGAAGATCTCAATAAAACGGCTACACGTGTGATGGGTGTTTTAGATCCTGTAAAGTTGGTGATTACCAATTATCCAGAAGGACAAGAAGAAGTACTCACTGCCGAAAATAATCCTGAAGACCCTAATGCAGGAGAACATCAAGTTCCTTTTAGTGGAGAATTATATATAGAACGAGAAGATTTTAAGGAAGCAGCAGGTAATAAATTTTTCCGATTAACACTCGGTAAAGAAGTACGTTTAAAAAATGCATACATCATCAAGGGGGAGAGTGTTGTCAAAGATGCAAACGGAACAATAACAGAAATTCATTGTACGTATGACCCAGAAAGTAGATCAGGAAGCGGTACAGAAGCCTCTAAACGTCATGTAAAAGGGACGTTGCATTGGGTGTCAATAGCACATGCCGTTCCTGCAGAAATACGTTTATACGATCGCTTATTTAACCATGAGGCACCCGATGGAGATAAGGATAAAGATTTTATGGAATACATCAATCCAAACTCTCTAAACGTAATTACAGGGTATTTAGAACCGTATTTAGCAGAGGCGAAGGTAGGAGACAGGTTTCAGTTTCAGCGTATGGGGTATTTTAATGTAGATACAGACAGTACATCAGAAAAATTGGTATTTAATCGTACAGTAGGATTGCGTGATTCTTGGGCAAAACAAAAACCAAAGCCACAACAAAATAAAGCACAGCAACAAAAAGCACAGCCTCAGCAAAAAGCTTCAGCGTTGAGTCAAATCAATAAGTTAGGTAAGAAACTGGCTAATCTTCCAGAAGAGAAACGTCTAGCAACTATGGAAACGATCCAAAAACTAGCGGTAGATTTGACAGAAGAAGAGGTAATAGGCTTTTTTAACACAGCCGCAAAAAAAGTGGGAACTCGTATGGCGGGTATTGAGAGTTTATACGCTTTCGCGAAAGCGCACTCAAAAGAAATTTCTAGTATTCCAGGCGCTGAAGAATTTGTTCAAAAAGCCAAGGAAGATTCCAATGAATTATTGAGTGAAGCTGCTACTAAATTTTAATTGAAATTGTAAAAGAAATAGACCGTTTTAGGTTTAAAAACATGTAATAAGTAAAACTAATAGTATAAAAATAAGTATAAGTTTTTCTTATTAAAAATAGCTTTACTAGAGCGGTTTTCATGTATTTCTTTTTTATAGAAATCTATTATATCTATTTTAAAAATAAAGTGGCTATATGAGCTTTAAAATGCTTTTTAGTGCAATTAGAAGTTAAGAAGTATTCTTTTTTAATTTTGTATCAATAGAATTTAAAATATATAAAAACGCCGAAGAAATCTCTTCGGCGTTTTTTGGTAATTGATCTAGAAAAAAATTACTCGTCTCCTCTAGATTTCTTTCTATTTACAATACCTTTTGCTTCATTTTCTTTTTTCATTTGTTCTCCTATTTGATTAGAAGCTACAAACGAAGTGATCATATCATTAAGCATATTACTTCCCGCTTGTGGAGAGTTAGGCATTAAGATTAAGTTAGAGTTGGTTTGCTCACCCATAGACTGTAGGGTATCATAATGTTGCGTTACTACAATAAGTGCAGATGCTTCTTGAGAATTAATTCCTACATTATTTAATACATCTACAGACTCTTCAAGACCACGAGCAATCTCACGACGTTGGTCTGCAATACCTTGTCCTTGTAGACGTTTAGACTCTGCTTCTGCACGTGCTTTTGCAACAATTTTGATACGCTCTGCTTCTGCTTCAAACTCAGCAGCTACTTTTTCACGCTCAGCTGCATTAATACGGTTCATTGCCTCCTTTACCTGTAAATCAGGATCAATATCAGTTACAAGTGTTTTAATAATATCAAAACCATAGTTAGACATCGCTTCATTAAGCTCTCCTTTTACAGCAATCGCAATATCATCTTTACGCTCAAATACATCATCCAATTTCATTTTTGGAACCTCTGCACGTACTACATCAAATACATAGGATGTAATCTGATCATGTGGGTTTTCTAATTTATAGAAAGCATCGTACACAGCATCTTTACGTACTTGGAATTGTACTGAGATTTTAAGCCGCACAAATACATCATCTTTTGTTTTTGTTTCTACAACAACATCTAATTGTTGAATACGTAAATTAACACGTCCCGCAATTTTATCAAAAATTGGAATTTTAAATTGAAGCCCTGAATTACGTACGCCTATAAATTTTCCAAATCGTTCTACAATAGCTGCTGTTTGTTGTTTTACCATAAATATTCCAGAAAGAATAATGATAATGGCAAAAAATAATAAAACAGGAATTAAGAATTTACCCATAATAATCTTTTTTAGTTAGTGAATTAAAGTGTTGAAGTTATTAAAATAACTACATATATGTCTACGTTATACCTAAAAAGTAACAAGTCTTTTAGTATTTACTACATTTGCGACCTTAACAAACGAACTATAACTCCAATCTTAATTCCCCAAATCTCTATGAAATTACACCTTTTTATTTTTATATTCTTAGCAAGTGTTGGTTGTACTTTTGCACAATCTCATCGTAATACAGGTAGTTATAATAGAATAGGATTACAAGGAAGAATTTTACTTACGGCTATAGATAGTGATAATCTTGATATAGATGGCAGTGAAGGATTTCAAGGAGGATTTACGACCCGAGGACGTCTCTATAACAATTGGGGTATTGTATATGGTATTGATTTTATGAGTGCCAATGTCTCTGTTCAAGGAGCAGGTGCAAGCCAGGCGATAGACAATCAAATAGATTATAATTTTATAGGAGCGCAACTTAATTTCTTAGTAAGTTATAATTTGATAGGACAAAATTTAGCGATAGATTTTGGACCTGCATTACTTGTGAATGGTAAAATGAACCTTAAAGATGATGGACAGGCTGATACAAGAATTGCTGGATTTTCAAATTTAACAGGAAGTGATATAGAAGAAATATCAAAAATTAATCCTTTTGCAGTTGTTGGACTAACAGGTGGTTTTGAAAATGTACGTCTTACTGTACAATATCAATATGGAGTTACCAATATTCTTAATGGATTAAATAAACAAGATTTAGAGCTTATAGACTCAGAAGCTAGAGATTTTAAAGGAACTGCTTCTTTCATCTCTGCTGGGGTTGTATTCTATTTATAAATAGTGTCCGTTCGAGCGCAGTCGAGAACTAGTTTGAAGAGCGATGATTCTCCACTGCGCTCGAATAGACATTCATAATTTATGATAAAGTCTCTATTGCTTTTTGAATACGAGCAATAGTTTCTTTTTTACCAATAGTTGCAGCAATAGCAAATACGTCAGGTCCTTGCATCGCACCAACAAGACTTAATCGAAATGGTTGCATTACTTTTCCGAAACCTAACTCATTACTTGTAATCCATCCTTTTACAGCATCTTGAAGGGTAGGAGCATCAAAAGTTGCTACGTTTTCTATAACGGTTACTACCTTTTCCATAAGCGCTCCTGTATCTTCTTTCCATCCTTTTTTAGCTGCTTTTTCATCATAAGATGTAGGAGCTTCAAAGAAATAACTTCCTAAATTCCATAAATCAGATACGAAAGTGGCACGTTCTTTTATAAGACCCGTAATGGTTGTTACATAGTCTAAAGAAGTCTCAACACCTTTATTTGTAAGAAGCTCTATAAATTGAGCAGATACTACATCATTAGAAGTATGTTGTAAATAATGTTGTTGGAACCACTTTGTTTTTTCTGGATCAAATTTAGCACCAGCTTTATTTACACGTGTAAGATCAAAAGCGGCTACTAGTTCTTCTAAAGAAAAAATCTCTTGCTCTGTTCCTGGATTCCATCCTAGGAAAGCAAGCATATTAACAACAGCTTCTGGAAAATATCCATCTTCTCTGTAGCCTGATGTAATCTCATTTGTTTCAGGATTTGTCCATTGTAATGGAAATACTGGAAACCCTAATTTATCACCATCTCGTTTGCCTAGTTTTCCTTTTCCTACAGGTTTAAGAATTAAAGGAAGGTGTGCAAACTTAGGAGCATCCCAACCAAAAGCACGATATAACAATATATGCAAAGCAAGCGATGGTAACCACTCTTCTCCACGTATTACGTGTGTGATTTCCATCAAATGGTCATCTACAATGTTTGCTAGGTGATAGGTAGGCATTCCATCAGATTTGAAAAGTACTTTATCATCCAGAATATTTGTATCTATTCTAATATCCCCACGAACCTCGTCTTGTAAATACAATGTTTCATCTTGTGGTGCTTTAAAACGAATAACGTAAGCTTCTCCTGCATCAATACGTTGCTGAACCTCTTCGGCAGAAAGTACCAAAGAGTTATCTAATTGCATACGATTATGCCAATTGTAAATAAAGGTTTTTCCTTCAGTTTCTAGTTGGCTTCTTTGTGCAGCAAGTTGCTCTGCAGTGTCAAAAGCATAGTATGCATTTCCTGAATCTAATAACGCTTTCGCGAAAGCGGAATACGTCTCTTTACGCTCACTCTGTCTATAAGGTCCGAAATCACCTTCACGACCTGGTCCTTCATCAAAAGGGATTCCACACCAGTGTAAACTTTCTTTAATATATTCTTCAGCACCAGGAACATACCTGTTTTGATCGGTATCTTCTATACGCAATACGAATGTACCGTTATGCTTCTTTGCAAAAAGATAATTGAAAAGTGCTGTACGAACACCTCCTATATGTAATGGTCCTGTTGGGCTAGGTGCAAAACGCACTCTTACTTGTTGAGACATAATGTATCATTTTAAGGGTGCAAAGATAAATGTTTGCTTTAGTAAAATCTTAAAAAAAACAAACTCCTTCTCCTAAAAGAAGAAGGTTGGGATGAGGGTTTTAAATTTCTTTTTTTAATGAGTTTAAGAAACGTTAGGCTTTTGATCTTCAGGAACTCGCTTATTTGAGTAATATGGTAACGCAAAATTTAAAATGAATTTGTATAAAAATTTACAAATCCTTTTAAATAACCACCAATGCTATTTGGTTTTATACATTGTAATTTAAGAAGTAGCAAGTACCTTTTGATCTTTAGGAACTCGCTTATTCATAATTTTAAACCAAATAGGAGGGAAGAGGGATAAGACCATACTAGTAGGATATCCATACGGTAATTGTGGACTGATCTCATGATAATCCAATAATTGGAATTTCTTATTAGCTCTGTAATGATGATCACTATGACGTGTTAATTCAAATAACATAATACGTCCAAAAACATGATTGCTATTCCAAGAGTGTACTTCTCGTACACGCTCATAACGACCACTTTCTTTCTTTTTACGACGCAAACCATAATGCTCTATATAGTTGATAGTTTCTAAAAGTAAAAATCCAGAAATAGCAGCAAATAGTAATACTTTAAACCCTAAAAACCCAAAGAAATGGTATCCAGCATATAGATATACTATCTGAAAAATAGTATACCAAAACATATCATTTTTATAAGATAGAAAAGAACGTTTTTCTCTTTTTAATAAATCTAGTTGGATGCGCCAAGAGCTTGTATATTGTCTTGTAATAGAGGTAACCCAGAAATGATATAATGACTGATTATATTTTGCAGTAGCAGGATCTTCAGGAGTCGCAGCCTTCAGGTGATGCCCAAAATTATGTTCTATAAAAAAGTGCATGTATAATGCGGGAAGCAATAATAATTTTCCTAAAAACTGCTCTATTTTACTATCACGATGCCCTAGCTCGTGGGCAACATTAATTCCATTTGAACCTATAACAATACCACAAGAAAAAATAAAACCTACAAGTTCGTAGGTAGCAATGTCTTGTGAGGTAATTGTAGTAATTGTAAAGTACAACAATCCAAAAACGACTACAACATTAAGATATAATAGAAAATCTGTCCAATGTAAGGAAGCTTTGGATTGCTTTTCTTCCTCAGAAATATTAGTGTCATTTACGGGAAAAAGAAGTTCTAAAATAGGAACCAAAGCAAAGGCATAAATAGGTGTCAAAAAAGACCAAAAACCTTGAAGAAAAACCCCTATAAATGCACATAATGGCACAAGATATGCTGATAAATATTTTAAATCTTTCATATAGTTATAAATTTTAACAAGGCGTTATAAAAGTATACTATTTAGAAAACATAATAAAATTGTAGTTTTAGGGGTTAACTTTATAAAGCTTTTAAATTGAAATATATTTTACTTAGTTTAATTAATGTATTGGTTTTTAATACTTTATCCTATGGGCAAGACATAGATACTACGTATTTTAGGTATGATCATAGTGTAGGAACTAAAGAATTATCCAATTATTATGAGATAAAATCTAAAGAAAACGATGATGAATACAGTATTGAGGAGTTTTTTAGGTTTACAAAACAACCAGAACTTAAAGCTTCTTATACAGAAGATCGCCAAGGAAAAAAGCAAGGTGCTTTTATAAGTTATGATAAAAAGGGTGTTGTAGAAAAACAAGGCAATTACCAAGATGATTTGAAAGAAGGTACTTGGATTTATTATCGTGAAGGAAAAATACAACGTAAAGTAGTTTATAAAAAAGATACTTTACAAGGAAAGGCATACTATTACGATGAAGGAAAAGAATTGTATGAATGGAATTGGAAAGATGGGGAATCTGATGGATATAATGAACGTATACACCCTAATGGAGAATTATACTTTAAAGGAAATTACATAGATGGAGAGTTAGAAGGCCTTTCTCAATATTTTTATGACAATGGACAAGTAAGTAGTTCTAAAAATTATAAAAATGGAAATCTACACGGAACGTATGAAACCTTTTATGAAAACGGACAAACATATGGAAAAGGTGAATATGTAGAAGGAAATCAAATAGGCGACTGGACTTGGTATAGAGAAAATGGAAAAATAGCGAGTAAAGAAGTATATAACAAAAAAGGAAAAATAAAATCGTTTACGTTATACAAGCAAAATGGAGAAGCCATTAAGTCTAATAAAAAAGATGTTTTCTTAGGCGTCATAGAAGAAAAGAAAAAACTCCACAAAATAATTGTAAAACATGTAAAGCAGAATTTTGAATTTCCTGATAGGATGTACAGAAAAGGTTTTGAATCAAAAGTATATGTAAGTTTTGTAATCAATACCTTAGGAGAAACAGATAAAATAAAAATGAGATCAGAAGGACCAGATGCCTTTGAAGAGGTAGCGGAAGAAATTATAGAAAGCGTACCTACTCAAAAACCAGCGATGGCACATAATCTGTTAATAAATGTCTCATTTAGTATACCATTAACTTTTAGAATAGAAGATTGAATAAATTTAAAAACATAGAACAGAAGCTGGAACGCTTCATCCGTAAATATTACACCAATGAGTTATTAAAAGGAGCTATTCTGTTTTTTGCTTTTGGTGTACTCTACTTTTTACTTACACTCTTAATAGAGTATTTTTTCTGGTTAAGTCCTACGGGAAGGACGGTCTTATTTTGGCTTTTTATAGGAGTGGAAGTTACACTGCTTGCTAAGTTTATCATCATACCGCTAGCAAGATTGTTTAAATTGTCTAAAGGAATAGATTATACAGATGCAGCACAAATGATTGGAAATTACTTTCCAGAAGTAAGTGATAAATTGATCAACACACTCCAATTACATCGTGTCTCACAAGATTCTGAATTGATGTTGGCTAGTGTAGAACAAAAAAGCCAAGAATTAGAGCCTATTCCTTTTCGTTTAGCCATTAATTTTAAAAAGAATATCAAGTACCTAAAATATGCTGCGATACCAGTTGTGGTTTTTTTAATTGCTAATTATACAGGTAAAGATGAGGTGTTTTCATCTAGTTATGAACGTGTTGTAAATTATAGTGAAGCCTATGAGCCACCTGCACCGTTTAGTTTCTTTATTGTAAATGAAGAGTTACAAGCGGTAGAGAATCGAAATTATAAACTAGAAGTACGTACGGTAGGAGATGTGGTACCTGACGAAGCATCGATACATTTCAATAATGAGACTTATTTTTTACAACAAATAGCTCCAGGTGAATATAGTTTCACATTTGAGCAACCTACAGACAACATTTCTTTTTACATACAAGCAAATAAAGTAACCTCTCAAGAATATAATCTAGAGGTTTTAAAGGTTCCGGTGCTCGTAAATTTTGAAATGGAGCTAAACTATCCTTTTCATACTAAAAAGGCAACAGAGCGCATTAAAAACACAGGAAATGCAATTGTTCCTGAAGGCACGAAAGTTACTTGGATGCTTGATACACGTGAAACAGAACAGGTGGAGTTGGTATTGAAGGATACTTTATACGCTTTCGCGAAAGCAAAAAAAGAAAACACCACAACAGCATATAGTCTATCACAACGTATCTATAAAAATACGCCCTATGAAGTAAGCACAAGTAATGAGGCGTTAAAGAATTTTGAGAATCTTGCCTATAATTTACAAACTATTAAAGATGAATTTCCACAAATGAATCTTGAGGTGAAGACAGATAGTGTGAGTAATCAACAAAATTATTTTTATGGAAAAGTAAGTGATGATTATGGACTTACCAAGTTACGTCTCGTATACTATCCATCTAAGTCGGAGGCTAAGCAATATAAAAATATAGCTATTTCAAAAGGAAATGTAGATCAGTTTATCTACGCATTTCCTGATACACTTCAATTGCAAGAAGGAGTAAATTATGAATATTACTTTGAAGTTTTTGACAATGATGCGATCCATAATTATAAAAGCACAAAGAGTACTGTGTTTAGTTTTGTAAAGTTTACAGAAAGCGAATTAGAACAACAACAATTAGAGCAGCAAAACAAAGCAATTTCAGGACTTGATAAATCACTAGAAAAATTAAAAGAAGGTGAGAAAGAGTTAGAAGAAATTTCGCGTACGCAAAAAGAAAAGAAAGAACTTAATTTTAATGATCAAAAGAAACTTGAGAACTTCTTAAAAAGACAAAAGCAGCAAGAAGAACTTATGAAAGATTTTTCTAAACAATTAAAGGAAAATTTAGAAGAGTTTCAAAAAGATGAAGAATTAACTGATGAAGAGAAAGAGCGATTAAAAGAACGTTTAGAACGACAGGAAAAGAAAGCAAAAGAAAACGAGAAGCTATTAGAAGAATTGGAGAAGCTTCGTGAAAAAATTAGCAAAGAAGAACTTTCTGAAAAACTAGAAAAGTTACAAAAGCAAAATAAAAATAATAAACGTAATCTAGAGCAAATGGTTGAACTAACTAAGCGTTATTACGTTCAGAAAAAAGCTGAGAAGATTGCACGTGATTTAGAAAAACTTGCAAACAAACAAGAGGAGCTTAGTAAAAAAGAAGGAGAAGAAAATACGAAAGAGGAACAGGAAAAATTAAATGAAGAGTTCAAGAAATTAGAAGAAGAGATCAAGGATCTTGAAAAAGAAAATGAAGGTTTAAAAAAACCTATGGATATTCCTTCTGATGAAAAAAAGCAAGAAGAAATTAAAGAAGAACAAGAAGGGGCTAGTGATGAACTAGAAAAACAAGAACAGCAAGAACAAGATGGAAAACCTTCTAGTAAATCTGAAGCGCAGAAAAAACAAAAAAAGGCTGCGCAAAAGATGAAGCAAATGAGTCAAGCTATGCAATCTCAAATGCAACAATCCGGGGAACAAGGAATGGAGGAAGATGCTGAAATGCTACGACAGATATTGGATAATTTACTTGTATTTTCTTTTGAAGAAGAAGGCGTCATGAAAGACTTCAGAGCGATGGATGATAAGAATCCAAACTTTGCAAATAAGTTGAGACGTCAAAATGTATTAAAGCAAAACTTCCAACATATAGATGATAGTTTATACGCACTTGCATTGCGTAGGCCAGAACTTGATGAGACAATAAATGAGTCTTTAACAGAGATTGATTTTAATATCAGCAAAGCATTGGAGCGTCTAGCAGATAATCAAATTATTCAGGGAGTAAGTAGTCAGCAATATGTGGTTACAGGCGCAAATGAATTAGCAGATTTTTTAAGTAGTTCTTTAGATCAAATGAATAACCAAATGAGTGGTCAAGGCCAAGGACAAGGCCAAGGACAAGGCCAGGGTCAAGGCCAAGGTCAGGGAAGAGGACAACAGTTACCAGATATTATTCAAAGTCAAGAAGAGTTGAATAAAAAAATGCAAGAAGGAAGTAAACCTGGAGAAGGTAAAGAAGGCGATAAGGGTGAAGATGGTGAGGGTGAAAATGGAGAAAGTGGAGAAGGACAAGAAGGTCAAGGAGAAGGAGAGGGACAAGGTGAAGGAGAAGGACAGGGAGAAGGACAAGGTCAAGGAGGTCAAAATGGAAAAGACGGTCGTGGAGAAGGAGAACAAAATGGGGAAGGAGAAAACCAAGGGGAAGGTGATGAATATGAACAAGGATTGTTATATGAAATCTATAAAGAACAACAAAAACTACGTCAACAATTAGAAGACGAGATTCGTAAAAGTGGTTTAGGTGATGATGCTGAGCAATTGGTGAAAGACATGAAAGATGTAGAACAGCAATTACTAGACAAAGGTTTTAATAATGAAACCTTAGAAAGAATGACACAATTAAAACATGAGTTATTAAAATTGAAAGAAGCTACTTTTCAACAGGGTGAAGAAGAGAAAAGAGAATCAAACACTAATTTAAAAAACTATGCAAATCCTGTAAATTCTTCTATTGAAAAAGCTAAGAAATATTTTAACACCACTGAAATTTTAAATAGAAAAACGCTTCCTTTAAAAGAAGAATACAAGAAGAAAGTACAAGACTATTTTCAAAAAGACAATGATTGAATTTAACAAAACAAACGATTTTGAAATTGTAAATCCAGATCGAGTTTCTACATGGTTACATAAAGTAATTCAACAAGAAGGCAAAGAATTAGGAGAGCTTAATTATATCTTTTGTGATGATGATTATTTGCATAAAATGAATGTTGAATTCCTAAATCATGACACGCTTACTGATGTAATAAGTTTTGATTACACAGAGGGAATTATAGTGAGTGGGGATGTGTATATTTCTACAGAAAGAGTAGCTGATAATGCAAAGGATTTTGAAGTGACTTTTGTAGATGAATTACACAGAGTAATGGTTCATGGATTATTGCATTATTGTGGTTATAAAGATAAGACCGATGTAGATCAGGACCTGATGACAGAAAAAGAAAATTACTATTTAAGCAAGCGATGATGTAGGTAATTGTTCCACGTGAAACAATTGAATAAACATCTTATAAAAACAATAACAGAAAGGGCGTATATTTGCAAGCTAATTTTTTGCTGATATTATGCCCTTTTGTAGTATCACAATTTAATGTTCCACGTGAAACAATGAGTCTATTTCAAGATGTATACGATGTGATTGTAGTTGGCGCTGGTCATGCTGGCTGTGAAGCCGCTGCTGCTGCTGCTAATATGGGAAGTAAAACGTTGCTTGTTACCATGAATCTCCAAACTATAGCGCAAATGTCCTGCAATCCTGCCATGGGAGGAATAGCAAAAGGACAAATTGTAAGAGAGATTGATGCTCTTGGAGGATATAGTGGCCTTGTATCAGATAAAACAGCGATACAGTTTAAGATGCTCAACAAATCAAAAGGACCTGCGATGTGGAGTCCAAGAGTTCAAAGTGACCGTATGCGCTTTGCAGAAGATTGGAGATTGCGTTTAGAGCATACACCTAACCTTGATTTTTATCAAGAAATGGTAAGTGGTCTTATTGTAGAAAAAGAACGTGTGGTTGGTGTGCGAACATCACTTGGAATTGAAGTAAAAGGAAAGAGTGTTGTACTTACAAATGGTACTTTTTTGAATGGATTAATTCATATAGGAGATAAACAATTTGGAGGGGGTAGAGCAGGAGAAAGAGCCGCTACTGGAATTACAGAACAACTCGTAAGTTTTGGTTTTGATACAGGGAGAATGAAAACAGGAACACCACCAAGAGTTGATGGCCGTTCATTAGATTTTTCTAAAATGATTATCCAACCTGGAGATGATATTCCTGAAAAATTCAGCTATTCTAAAGAGACAAGTCCGCTTACACATCAGCGACCATGTCATATGAGTTATACTTCTCCAGAAGTACATGAATTACTTAAAGAAGGCTTTGATAGATCTCCAATGTTTAATGGTAGAATTAAATCGATAGGGCCTCGATATTGTCCTTCTATAGAAGATAAGATTCATCGATTTGCAGATAAGGATAGACATCAGTTATTTGTAGAACCAGAAGGTTGGGATACTTGTGAGATTTATGTAAATGGATTCTCTACATCCTTACCAGAAGATGTCCAGTTTAAAGCATTACGTTCTGTAGTTGGTTTTGAAAATGTAAAGTTTTTTAGACCTGGTTATGCTATAGAATATGATTATTTCCCACCTACACAATTAACCCATACATTAGAAACTAAACTCATAGATGGGTTGTTTTTTGCAGGGCAAATTAATGGAACTACTGGATATGAAGAAGCCGCTTCTCAAGGATTAATGGCCGGTATGAATGCGCATTTAAAAGTTCATGAAAAAGATCCTTTTATGTTACAGCGTAATGAAGCATATATAGGCGTTTTAATAGATGATCTAATTACAAAAGGAACAGAAGAGCCTTATCGAATGTTTACTTCACGAGCAGAGTATCGTACATTATTAAGACAAGATAATGCAGATGAACGTCTCACGCCGCTATCTCATAAAGTTGGATTAGCATCTCAAGAGCGCTTAAAAGTAATGGAAGAAAAAAGGGAAGCTTCTGAAAGATTAGTGAAGTTTTTTGAGGACACGAGTATTCTTCCTGAAGAAGTAAATGACATTTTAGAAGAGCGAGGTTCTTCTCCCATGAAACAGTCTGATAAGATGTTTAAAGTGTTTTCTAGACCTCAAATTCATTTAGATGACATCAAGAAGTTTAAGAAAGTTGCTGCATATATTGAAGATAACCATATAGAAAAAGATGTCTTAGAGCAAGCAGAAATTAAAGTGAAGTATGCGGGTTACATTGCAAAGGAAAAAGCAAATGCAGACAAGTTAAATCGTTTAGAGAATATAAAAATACCTGCAAATTTTGATTACAGTAAATTGAAATCACTCTCTTACGAAGCAAAAGAAAAATTAGAAAAAATTAGACCTGCAACAATATCACAAGCATCTCGTATAAGTGGTGTTTCTCCTTCGGATATTAGTGTAATGTTGGTCTACATGGGTCGATAATTTTGATAATGTTTCACGTGGAACGTTAAAAACCCCTTATAAATAGTTATGAAAACTACCATTGAAGTTAAAGATCATTCGGTTTCTGGAGAATCATTTCGTCTAGAATATGATGAGCAACTTCATATGTATGTAACATCTCCAAAACCTTCACAAGAGAATTTACCATCGTATTATGCAAGTGAAGATTATATTTCTCATACAGATGGTAAACGATCTCTGTTTGAAAAAATGTATCAAGTTGTAAAAGGAATTACGCTTTCGCGAAAGCAAAAACTACTTGCATCATATATTCCAAACAAGGGATCTCTTTTAGATATTGGAGCTGGTACAGGAGATTTTTTAGAATATGTATCTGATAAAGGATGGAATGCTTCTGGTGTAGAACCTAGTGAAAAAGCGAGAACATTAGCAAAACAAAAAAATGTAGCTATTGTTGAAGCACTACCTGAAACTTCAAATGGATACGATGCCATCACTATGTGGCATGTACTAGAACATGTCTATAATTTAGAAGCACAACTTGTTTGGCTTAAAAATAACTTGAGTAGGGAAGGAGCTCTTTTTGTAGCAGTTCCTAATTTTGAATCGTATGACGCATCTTATTACAATACAGATTGGGCTGCATACGATGTGCCAAGGCATTTGTATCATTTTTCAAAAAAATCAATACAGTTATTATTTGAGGCTCAACATATGGAGGTTGTGGCAACTCATCCTATGAAGTTTGATGCATTTTATGTGAGTTTATTATCTGAGAAATATAAAACAGGCAGAATGAACTATTTAAAAGCATTTTGGTCTGGATGGCGTTCTAACCAGAAAGCAAAGAAAACAAAAACATATTCTTCACTTATTTATGTAATACAACATAAAGAGTCGTTATAAGACATAAAAAAAGCCGCTTTCATAAAGCGGCTTTTTGGTTTTGTAGATTTAAATCTTATTGTCTAGTAAGAACAATTTCACTAGTTAAATCAACTGAAACTGTAATTCCTTCTTCAGTAACTTCTTCATTAACGATTTGAACTAAACGTAAAGTAGTGTCTGTTAATTCAACGATAGTTGCTTCTCCCATTTCCATAGTATCACCAAGTGGAACATCAACGTCAATATCAATGATAGATCCGTCAAAAGTAAGAGTGTTACCATTACGTTCCCAAGTTCCTTCTCCTTCAAGATTGTCAACAGAAGTTGTTTCTGTTTCAGTCATTCCGTTTACTGTAAAGTCTAGAACAATGTCATAAGAACCTTCAGTAGTATATTCATTTGGATTTTCAGTAAAAGTAACGTCAAGGTCAAAATTTTGACCTACTCCATTAAAACTAGTATTTACAGTTTCTCCTAGAAAATCAAAACTAGTATTTCCTTCATAGTCTAATGAAGTTACAGCCCAAGTTCCAATTAAATCTGCAGATGTGTCATTACTTGAATCATCATCAGAACTACATGCTACTAAAGAAGTGACAAGAAATAATGTGATGCATAACTTTCCAATTGTTTTTTAGATTGTTTGAATTTTTGAAGCCGCAAATAAAGTGAATTTTTTTATACGAATATAGATTTCTCTCAGATTAGCGCAAATAATAGCTATTTGTTACTCAAAAACTTAAAATAAGCTGTTTTAAGAGCTTTTTATCTCTAAAGAGGTACAAATACATACCGTTTTTTAATTCTTTTATTAAAACACGCTAAATGGATATAAATATTAATAGATAAAAACTATTATTATTTATTAAATAATAGTTATTTAAAATAGTATAAGATTTCTCTAAATTTATATGCGAAGCACGTCAAACTTTTTATTTTTGCCGCAAAACACACATACCATGAAAAAAATAGGAATCTTAGTTGTCGTTGCCTTTTTATCTATTGCATGTCAAACTGAAAAAACAGCATTTGTAGATACAGAAACGCTATTTAAAGATTATGATGAACTGAACGATGTAAAAGAACGTTTTACAAAAGAAAACGATGCTATTATGAGTGATCTTGAAGTGAAAATTCAGGCATTTGAAATAAAGCAGAATTTATTTCAAAAAAATGGACCTTCAATGTCGCAAAAAAAGCAACAAGAAAAGTATAATGAGCTTGCCGCTGAAGCGCAACAATTACAGCAAGAACGTCAGTCACGTATAGGTAAATTACAGGTAGAAAGCCAGGGTGCGATAGATAGCTTACTTACTAAAGTAAAAGACAAAGTAAAAGAGTATGGGAATACAAATGGCTATACATATATATATGGTAGTAATGACGCTGGAAGTGTTATGTATGGTAAAGAGGAACTTGATATAACAGATAATGTTTTAAAATATCTTAATGACGCTTATAAAGCTTCTAAAGAGTAGTTAATAGCTATTATAAAATAGTAAAGCGATGAAGAAATTCATCGCTTTTTTTATGCTTCTCTTTTAAATTTTACAAGTATAAAATTAATCACATCATACAAGCCTACTATGAAGCACTTATATGAAATTGAATTTTAACGCAAGCCTTTGAATATCAAACTCTTTGGTCTTTTAATTAAAAGAGAGTAGTTTATATACCCATATTTATAGACAATCTTTAATGATTAGATAATAACCAAACACCAAAGATTACTACGATAAAATAGCCTACAATAGTAAATGCGCCTGGATAATCTTTTGCAACGCGTTGTCCAAATAAGAGCATTAATAAGGTAATTGCAGCAGTGATAGATCCATATAATCCCATCATTGGATTGTTGTTTATAACAAGCTGATAAATACCTATTCCGGCAAGTACAGAAGCAAGCAAATCTAAGACCACTAGAACACCTACTAAAAGAGGAACGATACTCCCTAAAAAAGTGTCTTTAAAATGACCATTTAGCCATGCTATTTGACCCTTCCAATCAAAGATTTTATCTAGACCAGATTGTAAAAAAGTGATGATGATAAATACTAGGATTAAAACCTCTGTAATATTAGATAATAAAAAGTCCATATATTATATTTTGTAATTCTAAAAATTATTTTAGCAATATCTAAAAAAAGTATAACTAATTGATTAGATCATTGTTTACGATGTAATAATCGTGTTAACTTTATAGAAAGGTCTGATAAAATAATACGAGCATTACCATTACGTTCTATATGATAAGAGGCATCTTGTAATTCTGAAACAATGTCCATAATGTTATTTCCATGCACAAAAGGTGCAAACTTACGAAGCTCAAAATTGGTCTTTGGTTCTAAGTATACAAGTGCATCCGTTTTATAATTTAAGAGCATCGCTTGACGAAAAAATTGCACACAATAATTAAGGAAATTCTTCTGTGTTTCTCGTCCAGTTTTAGCAATGGTTTCACTCCAATTTAATAACTCAATAACAGATTCTTTTCTGCCTTTTGCCATAAAAGCTGTACGAACCCATGTGATAAACCATTTTTCAAACTGTACATCATCACCATCTTTACGTAAAATATGCAATGCATTATTATAATCTCCTTGTGCTTGGTGTGCTATTTTATGTGCCTCACTAGTCTCACAGTTTTGTTTTGTAACAAGTGCATTTGCAAGTTGAGCTTCACTAATAGCTGGAAAATGTAATACCTGACATCTGGATTTAATCGTATCTATAATTTTATCTTCATTTTCAGTAATGAGAATAAATAACGTTTTTGAAGGAGGCTCCTCTATAAGCTTTAGAAGCTTATTTGCAGCAGCAGTATTCATTTTTTCGGCCATCCATATGATCATAACTTTGTATCCTCCTTCATAGGATTTTAGAGCTAATGATTTATTAATATCTATCGCTTCATCTACGCCTATTTGACCTTGTTTTTTCTCTATATCCAAGTGTTTATGCCACTCAAAGAGATCTTGATATGGATTTTCCTTTATAAAAGAGCGCCATTCTGCAGCAAAATGACTGGATACAGGATGACTTTTTACAGAACTAGTCGTTGCTACTGGATATGCAAAATGCAAATCTGGATGTGCTAATTGTTCAAATTTGAGATTACAGGAAGCATTTCCTCCTGTATTTTCGCTATTACTATTCACACATAAAATATATTGTGCATAAGCAATAGCCATAGGTAAAGTCCCAGAACCTGCTTTACCCACAAAGAGTTGAGCATGAGCAATTCTACCTGCATCCACACTTGTGGTAAGGTGACTTTTAATAAAATCTTGACCGATAACGTTTTCGAAAAGCATAGTATGTCAAATATAAAAGAAATGTAACGTATATAAACGCTCTAACTGCTATATTTGCTAGTAAAATACCTTGGGGCTAGTCCATGAGGTATTAAAAGGAACACACTTAGATTTTGAGGCAAACCTCAGAGTATTTAAATCTCGATGATCGAGTAAAATTAATGAGTAATGAAGACAGTAGACCACTTTAATTTTGAAAACAAAAAAGCATTAATACGTGTAGACTTTAATGTCCCACTAGATGACCAACTTCAAGTAACTGATACTACAAGGATTGAAGCGGCAAAACCTACTATTTTAAAAATTTTAGAAGATGGAGGAGCAGCGATTCTAATGTCGCATTTAGGAAGACCTAAAGCACAAGAGGATGAGTTTTCTATGAGACATATTTGTAGTAAGGTGTCTGAAATTATAGGGGTAGAAGTTACGTATGTAGCAAATTGTATTGGAGACGAAGCTATCCAAGCAGCTCAAAACCTTGGAATGGGTCAAATCTTACTCCTTGAGAATCTTAGATATCATGATGAAGAGAAAAAAGGAGATGTTGCTTTTGCGAAAGCGTTATCAGAACTAGGAGATATCTATGTAAATGACGCCTTTGGTACAGCACATAGAGCACATGCATCTACCACAATTATTGCTCAATTTTTCCCAGAAAATAAATGTTTCGGAAATTTACTTTCTAAAGAAATAGAAAGCTTAGATCGTGTATTAAATAATAGCGAAAAACCAGTATTGGCGATTTTAGGAGGAGCAAAAGTATCTTCAAAAATCACAGTAATTGAAAACATTTTAGATAAAGTAGATGCCATGATCATTGGAGGAGGTATGGCGTATACATTTATCAAAGCGCAAGGAGGATCTATAGGAGATTCTATCTGTGAAGATGATAAAATGCCGTTGGCTTTAGAAATACTTAAAAAAGCGGAAGAAAAAAATGTGACAATTCATTTACCTATAGATGTATTAGCGGCCGATGATTTTTCTGAAACAGCAAATACAAAAGTGGTAGCTATTA
This sequence comes from uncultured Dokdonia sp., assembly GCF_947492815.1. Taxonomy (GTDB): domain Bacteria; phylum Bacteroidota; class Bacteroidia; order Flavobacteriales; family Flavobacteriaceae; genus Dokdonia. Next base: position 475,653 of record NZ_CANLOB010000001.1, on the reverse strand, counting down.
ACGATATTCCTGATGGATGGCAAGGACTTGATGCCGGACCTGGTTCTGTTCAAGTATTTGATGCGGTGGTACAGCAGTCTAAAACTATTTTATGGAACGGCCCTTTAGGTGTGTTTGAATTGGCGCCTTTTTCAGGAGCCACTATTGCACTTGGAAACAGTATAGCACAAGCTACTAAAAACGAAGCATTTTCCCTTGTAGGAGGAGGTGATAGTGTTGCGGCGGTAAAGCAATTTGGCTTTGATAGTAAGGTAAGCTATGTATCTACAGGAGGAGGAGCGATGTTAGAAATGTTAGAAGGAAAAACATTACCAGGTATTGCTGCTATTTTAGATTAATAAGAACACGTGATTTTATATAAAATTAAAAAGAAAGCTACCAAAATTAGGTAGCTTTTTTCTGTCTTTGCAGTTATATTTTAAGATCACTTATGAATAAACACCTATATTTGAAAAACGCACAATTCATACGAATTCTGTAATACCCTCGTTGTAAAAACTATGAGATTACTTCATATATATAGCCTTGTTGGATGTTTGTTGGTTTCCGCTTTCGCGAAAGCACAAGATACCATACCCTATGAATCTTTTAAGAAAAACAATAAAGAGCGTGTAGCTATAGAAAGAGACACCATCACGATTATAGATTCTATTACGACTACTTCTTTTGTAAACGAAATAGATAAAATGGAGCTTAAAACCCTCTCAAGAGACTCTATTGTCTTTAAGTTAGAAGATGAGCCATTTGCTGCTCGCCTTGACTCTTTATGGCGCCATGAGTTGGCTCGTATGGATTTATATGACTCTATTACTAATATGGTGCAGGGCTTAGATTATAAAGAAGAGGTCTATCTGGATTTACCTACCGATACCTTAAAAAAACGACTGGCACGTATTAACGAAAGAACACCTTTTAATGTAGGATATACAGCTTCTCTAGAAAGTGTTATAAAACGCTATTTAAAGCGCCATAAACCCAGTATGGAGCGTCTTATGGAAGTGAGTCAGTTTTACTTCCCGATGTTTGAAGAAACCTTAGATAAGTATGATATCCCGTTGGAGATGAAATATCTGGCCATTGTAGAATCTGCATTAAGGCCTCGCGCAAAATCTAGAGTAGGAGCTACGGGCTTGTGGCAATTTATGTTTAGTACAGGAAAAATGTATGACCTTGATGTAAATTCTTATGTAGATGAGCGTATGGACCCTATCATGGCTACCGAAGCTGCTTGTCAATACCTTTCAAAGCTCTATGAGCTTTTCGGAGATTGGGATCTTGCTTTAGCATCTTATAATTCAGGTCCAGGGAATGTTTCAAAGGCGATTAGACGTAGTGGAGGCTACCAGAATTATTGGAATATACGTAACAATCTTCCACGTGAAACAGCAGGCTATGTACCTGCTTTTTTAGCAACAATGTATCTTTTTGAATATGCAGATGAACACGGATATCAACCTGAAAAAGCACCTGTTAATTATTTTGAGACTGATACCGTACATGTAAAACAATTAATTACGCTAGATCAAGTAGCAAAAATCACGGGAGAACCTTTAGAGGTAATTCAGTTTTTAAATCCTGCCTATAAATTGGATATTATTCCGTTTTTAAAGGACGAGAAGTATTACCTAAGGCTGCCTGTAGAGAAAATAGGTCCGTTTGTACAGAATGAGGAGGAGATATACGCTTTCGCGAAAGCGGAAATAGAAAAAAGAGAAAAGCCACTCCCAAAATTTACAACAGCCAGTAGTCAAGTACGTTATCGCGTGAGAAGTGGTGACTATTTAGGGAAAATAGCTAATAAATATGGTGTAAGAGTCAGTCAAATAAAAAAATGGAATAACCTTCGATCTAATAATTTAAGAGTAGGACAACGCCTAACAATATACCCTCGTAAACCTGTTACTTCTTCAAGCAGCTCCAGTAGTGCAAAAACAGTAGTAAATAATGGAAAAAAAGTATATACCGTAAAAGAAGGAGATTCTTTGTGGAAGATCGCAAACAAATTTCCTGGTGTTAGTGTAAGTAATATTAAAGTTTGGAACGATATTAGCGGTACTAAATTAAAACCGGGAATGAAACTTATTGTTTCTAAATAAATACCCTATAAAAACGTATACTATCATGAAAAAATTACTCGTAGCCATCCTCTTTTTAGGAGTTCTTATTTCTTGTGAAAAAACTTCAAAAAAACGATCTTTAGAAGGTTCTGTAGGAGATACTAATACTATAAAAATGGTCATAGACAAAGAGCTATGGCAAGGCCGTGTAGGAGATACTATGCGTAGTATTCTTGCTGTTCCTGTAGATGGATTGCCTAGAGAAGAGCCTCTTTTTACCTTAGATCAAGTGAGCCCAGATAAGTTTAAAGGTTTTGTATCTAAAAATAGGATCTTTCTTTCTGCAACATTAGGAGAACCTTCAAGTTTTTCTATAAAAGAAGATGTAAAGGCTAGAAGACAAACGGCTGTTATAATTTCTGGAGAAGATGAAGATGCTATTATAGAAATCTTTAAAACAAATAAAGACAAAATTATTAAAGCTTTTAAAGACAGAGAGCTTAAAAATACACAAGCACGTATAAGAAACTCTTTAAAAAAGACAGATTCTTTAAAGGCTACTTTCGGTATACATATGCGTTTCCCAACGATTTATCAATATGCTAAGAAAGAAAAAAACTTCTTTTGGATACGTAAAGATTTAAAAAGAAGTGGTAATATGAATATCACTGTATATGAGGTGCCGCTTCATACAATAGATAGGGATACTTTTACAGTAGCACGTATTGTCCGAATGAGAGATTCAGTTTCAGGTGCTAATATAGACTTAAATAAAGGTCGTTTTCTAACAGAGGCTTCGTTATCTCCTCAATTATTTGAGACGGAGATTGACGGTCATTTTGCCTGGGAAATGAAAGGTACATGGGAAGTAAGAGATGGTAGATATATGGCAGGTCCCTTTATAAATTATGCTATAAAAGATGAAAAAAACAATAGATATGTTGTTGTAGAAGGCTTTATTTTTTCTCCTTCATTAGACCAACGAGATACGATGTTTGAACTTGAAGCGATCTTAAAGTCCACACGATTTTTAGATAAATAACATCGATAAACTTATATACTTAAAAAGCCCAATGTGATACACATTGGGCTTTTTAAGTATATAATAATTAAAATTAATTTTTCTCTTCTAATTGAGAGTCTCCATCTTCATCTTTAGAAGCTTTTTTAAACTCTTTAATACCGCCCCCAAGACCTCGCATCATTTCTGGTATTTTTTTACCTCCAAAAAGTAATAAAACGACCAAAACAATAAGACCTATTTGCCAAGGCCCAATCATACCTAAAAATATTCCTAAAAAATTCATGTCTTTAATTTTAGAACTGCAAAGATACTAAAGAAATATGATGAGGCGGTAGTATCACGGTACTTTTAACCCTTATTATATATTAGAGCGCTATAAAGAAGATATAATCATGTTAAATGTAACGTTCAGATAGTATTGTGATGATCCTCATAAAAGATCTAGTTAAGGCTAGTGTTTGCAGTAGGTTTATGATATGCTAGATTTTCTAATACAGAGTAAGGGGTTACGACTTTAGATAGTATATTTGCAAGCATATGTCACGTAAAAAAGGCGAAAAAAAAGCAATAGCAAAAAAGCTTCTACACAAGTATAGGCTTGTTATCTTAAACGAAGATACGTTTGAAGAACGTATATCTTTCAAGTTAACAAGGCTTAACGTGTTTATTTTAGCAGGAGTTTCTGCTATTGTACTTATAGTTCTTACGACGTTACTTATTGCTTTTACTCCTTTACGAGAATATATTCCTGGATATTCTAGCACAAAGCTTAAGCAGCAAGCACAGGAATTACTAGTTAGAACAGATTCCTTAAAAACAGTAATTGCTATTAATGAACAGCAGTATGCTTCTATACGTAAAGTATTAACTGGTGATTTGAAAACAATAGAATTTGATAAAGATTCGATAGAAGGAATTGTAGCATCTGGTAATGATGATATTACCATCCAACCGTCAAAAGAAGATTCTTTACTAAGGGCAACAGTAGAAGAGCAGGATAAATATAATCTTTTTGAAACAGCGACTCGGCCAGCAGATTTTGCACTTTTCCCTCCAGTGAAAGGAATTATTACATCTGGATTTGATCCTGCCTCAAAACATTATGCAATAGATGTAGTAACAGATAAGGATGAACCTGTAAAAGCGGCTGCAGATGGCATTGTAATATTTGCTTCTTGGACTCCAGATACAGGTCATATTATTATTATTGATCATCAAAACAATCTAATTACTGCGTATAAGCACAATGCCTCCTTATCTAAAAAGCAAGGAGATCTTGTAAAAGCAGGAGAAGTAATAGCTATTGTTGGTAATACAGGAGAATTAACAACTGGCCCACATTTACACTTTGAGTTATGGAATAATGGATATCCAATAAATCCAACAAACTATATAGATTTTAAATAAAATGTCTCTAAAATCGTTTGCAGCAAAAATATTCGCAAAGCGTATTAAACGTAAAATAGATGCTTGGGCTTCTAACCCTGTTGTAACACAAGAAAAAGTTTTTAAACACCTTATAGACGCTGCTCAGTATACAGATTTTGGAAATGATCATCATTTTGATAAGATTCATTCACATGAAGATTTTGTGCGTGAAGTACCCATCAGAGATTATGAAGCACTTCGCCCATATATAGACAGAGTCGTGGCAGGAGAGTCTGATATTGTATGGCCAGGAAAACCTCTCTACTTTGCAAAAACGTCAGGAACCACCTCTGGGGCAAAATATATACCGCTTACAAAAGATAGTATGCGTACGCACCCAGATACAGCGCGTAATGCTATTTTATGTTACATAGCAGAAACAGGAAACACGAGCTTTGTAGATGGTAAAATGATTTTTTTACAGGGGAGCCCAGAAGTAGAAGAAAAAAACGGAATCAAACTTGGAAGACTTTCTGGAATTGTAGCACATTATGTTCCTAACTATCTTCAAAAAAATAGACTTCCCAGCTGGGAAACCAATTGTATTGATGATTGGGAAAAAAAAGTAGACACTATTGTTGAAGAAACAATAGATAAAGACATGACAATTATAAGCGGTATCCCTTCCTGGGTACAAATGTACTTTGAGAAGCTTATAGAGAAGTCAAATAAGCCCGTAGGAGAACTTTTCAAAAACTTTAACCTCTTTATATATGGAGGCGTAAATTATGAACCCTACCGTGCGAAATTTGAAAATCTAATAGGACGTCGTGTAGATAGTATAGAATTATATCCTGCTAGCGAAGGCTTTTTTGCATTTCAAGATAAACAAGGCGAAAAAGGAATGCTTTTACAGTTAGATAACGGTATCTTCTATGAATTTATAAAAGCTGATGCCTTTTTTGAAGAAAATCCAAAAAGAATTACCATTAAGGATGTTGAGGTAGGAGTCAATTATGTAATCATTATTTCTACAAGCGCAGGTCTATGGGGGTACAATATTGGAGATACTGTGATCTTTACAGCTACAAATCCATATAGAATTATTGTTTCTGGTAGAATAAAACATTTTATTTCTGCATTTGGAGAGCATGTTATAGGAAAAGAAGTAGAGCAAGCATTACAAGAAGCGATTGAAGGAACAGCGATTCGTATCAATGAATTTACAGTAGCACCACAAATAACACCAGAAGAAGGACTGCCTTATCACGAGTGGCTTATTGAGTTTGAAAATGAAGATGGAGATATGTTCGCTTTCGCGAAAGCAATAGACGCCTCCTTACAATCTCAAAACTCATATTACTATGATCTCATTGTTGGAAACATACTTCAACCTTTAAAAATCTCAAAAGTAAAAGCAGGAGGGTTTAATGAGTATATGAAATCTATAGGTAAACTAGGAGGACAAAATAAAATCCCAAGACTTTCTAATGATCGTAAAATCGCAGATAGATTACCGATTATTTAAGTATCTTTGAACTTTAATATGAGTATATTAAAAAAACAAGGGCGTACAAGAGCACAAGAGAGTAGCAGCGCCATCGAACGCATGTATATAACCATGCGACACCTTTTTAACCGTGGTTTCTACAAACCCATGGGAGTTTCTGGAGAAACATTACGAGAAGCATTATTAATCTTACGTCCTGAAATTTATGGCTCTATCGCAGAAGAAAAAGTAGAGTTAGACGGTTTATTGTATGTAATAGATAGGCTTCCAGAAAGAATAGAAGAGTGTAGATTTATTAACCTCACAAGTGATGAGGGGTATAAAAACAGTCTTTTTGAACCCATTATTCCTCGTAAGCGTAGACGTAATTGCTACCGAATTGATGAGGAACAAATGAATATTGAAGTTACACGAGGACGCTCTGAAATTTATGACATCCTTACCCATCTTACATTTTTATTTATAGAATCTCATAAAATCATGAATCGTGTTTTGATAAATGATAGAGGAGACCTTACTAGAGATTGGGAAAAACTAGAGAAAGCAGTCCTTTCTGATGATGAGTTTACTCAAAAAGAACGAGAAGTTGCCATTACCCATACCGCAAATATTCTTGGGAGAACTTTTGAAGAAGTGAGTGAAGTTGCTCCACTATTCAATACAAAAAATAACACAAGACGTTTTCTTGAAATTATCTATTGGTTAGGTAAACTAGCTATTGCAGAAATGACACAAGACAAAAAACGTACAGTTACGTTTAGTCCTGTGCTTAGAGAACGATTAGGGCATCATATACATGGAGAAATATGGGCGCAAAACATTAAAAAAACACTTAAGGAAAACGAACTTATACACAGGCCTATACATATTATAAGTGCAAATATGCATAGTGTGATGAATACTATATATGCTCCAGTAGCGTTAAAAAATGAACTTAAAAAAGGATCTAAACTAGATGTTTATGAACTTTTAAGTGATGAAAAAAGTGGTAAATTAAGAAGCAAGGTTGAAAAAGTGGCAACGCAAAACGGTATGATTTACGTAGCTGATGAGAGTGGAACAAATATCAATGTGCAAATTTTTGATATGTGTAAACTTGCGATAGAAGAAAACGAATTTTGTGATCAAATGACGCAACCAAACGATAATCCTGTCATCTTAGTAATGGACTATGCTTTTGGAGAGCAGGCATATGAAACCATGGAAGAGTTGTTAAAACCTTTTAATGAAGATGATAACACGACTTACCTTGATGTGCAATCAGTATCTATAATGGGTAAAGCAGGTATACTAGAAGGAGGCAAGGGAGATATTATGATTCCTTCTGCGCACCTTTTTGAAGGAACAGCAGATAATTATCCTTTTAAAAATGCACTCAAGAAAGAAGATTTAGAAAACCAAGGATTACGAGTATTTGAAGGAGCAATGGTAACTGTATTAGGGACATCATTGCAAAATCGAGATATTTTAAAATTTTTCCATGATAGTACGTGGAATGTGATAGGACTAGAGATGGAAGGGGCTCATTACCAAAAAGCAATTCAAGCCGCGTCTAAATTAAGAGGAAATATACAGGAAGATGTTGAGGTTCTTTATGCATATTACGCATCAGATAATCCATTAGAAACAGGAAGTACATTGGCTTCTGGAGGATTAGGAACAACAGGTGTAAAACCTACCTATTTGATCACAGAAAAAATTCTGTATCATATTTATAAACAATAATAACCAAAAACCAAAAATACATGAGTGCATCGCAACCAGCCTCTAATGCTGATCAGGAAATGGATCTCACAGATGTTTTTGCGCTTTTTCAGCGTATATTCTATAAGTGTTTAGCATTGTGCTTTAAAGCTATAGACTTTATATTTAAATTCTGGTGGATTATTCTACTACTCATTATTGCAGGAGCCACATTAGGGTACTTTACAAAAGGAGAACCTAAATATGAATCTTCTATCATTATTCAGACAAATTTTGATAGTCAATCATATGTGTATAATGCGATTAAACAATTTGATGATAATCTTTCTGAAAAAGATGCCGAGTTTATTACAGCTACTGGTTTAGATATTGAAAACCCTACAATTATGGGATTAGAAATCTCGCCTGTAATAGATGTCATGGGATTGGTAGGAGAATTGAAAGTGTCAGACAGAAACTTTACCGCAATTTTGAAAGAACTGGATGTAGATGAAGACACAGAGCTATTTGCAAGTAACCGTTTCTATTCTAACTACAAATACCATACGCTCACCGTTTCTTTGAGTAATGAAAATGCTAAAAAAGATATTAATAAAATAATAGCGTACATCAATAACCAACCTTATATAGCGAAGATTAAGTCGGGAATGATTAACAATATGAAAGATCGTATTGATAAGAATGAAAAAATAATAGAACAATCAGATTTACTAATAAGTAGCTATGCCAAGAGTGCAGATGTTTCAAGTGAGATTGCAAGTGATGAACTTTCGTTTTTTAACAATCAAAATAACTTAAACTTAAATGGTGTTTTAGCCTTTAAGAATACAATCATTACCGAAACAGAAGAACTTAAAAATAATTTTATTACAGCTTCAGAGGCTGTTGTTGTTGCAAGTGATATTCAAACGGCAAAAGTAAGCTCATTAAAAGATAAAAAAGAGATTTTATATCCGATATTTTTCGTGTTTATATTTTTATTCTTAGCAGGAATTAGATTTACCTATACTTCTTTAAGAAAAGAAGTGGAAGCACAAAACTTACTCGATTAGGAAATACGCTTTTTAAAAAAACTAACATGACCAAAACAGCATTAATAACAGGAGTTACAGGACAAGACGGTGCTTATCTAAGCGAATTCCTATTAAAAAAGGGATATATTGTACATGGTATTAAAAGGAGATCTTCTCTTTTCAATACAGACCGTATAGATCATTTATATCAGGACCCTCATGTAGATCATCGAAACTTCTTTTTACACTATGGAGATCTCACAGATAGTTCAAATCTGCTCCGAATTATTCAAGAAGTACAACCTGATGAAATCTATAATTTAGGGGCTATGAGTCATGTACAGGTTTCTTTTGAGATGCCTGAATATACTGCTAATGTAGATGGACTAGGTGCCTTAAGGCTTCTAGAATCTATAAGGGCATTAGGTCTAGAGAAAAAGACAAAAATTTATCAAGCCTCTACCTCAGAACTTTATGGAAAAGTTCAAGAAGTTCCTCAAACAGAAAACACACCTTTTTACCCTAGAAGTCCTTATGCAGTAGCAAAAATGTATGCATATTGGGCTACTGTAAATTATCGTGAGGCGTATGATATTTTTGCGTGTAATGGGATTCTTTTTAATCACGAATCTCCTATACGAGGAGAGACTTTTGTAACACGTAAAATTACTCGTGCAACCTCTAGAATAGGACTAGGTCTTCAAGAAAAAATGTATTTAGGAAACTTAGATGCAAAACGAGATTGGGGACATGCAAAAGATTATGTCAAAATGATGTGGATGATCCTTCAGGCAGATGAAGCAGAAGATTGGGTGATTGCAACAGGAACTACCACTACCGTTAGAGACTTTATAAGAATGGCTTTTAAACATATAGGAGTCACGCTTGAGTTTAAAGGAGAAGGCATTGATGAAAAAGGAATTGTTACAGCTTCAGAAGATCCAGCATACCCAGTAAAAATAGGACAAGAAGTTATTGCTGTAGATGAAAAATATTTTAGACCTACTGAAGTAGATTTACTGATAGGCGATGCTTCAAAAGCATACAATAAATTAGGATGGAAGCCAGCATATGAATTACAAGATCTTGTAAATGATATGATGAAGAGTGATCTTAATTTAATGAAGAAGGATAGCTATTTAAAAAAAGGAGGATATACCACCTTAAACTACTTTGAATAGTCTATGAAGAAAGATGCAAAAATATACATTGCTGGACATCGAGGACTAGTAGGTAGCGCCATAAAAGATGACCTAGAAAAAAAAGGGTATACAAATCTTGTTTACAGAACACATAAAGAACTAGATTTAACTAATACAGTAGATGTTGCTACTTTTTTTGAAAAAGAGCAACCTGAATATGTGTTTTTAGCTGCCGCTAAAGTAGGTGGAATTATAGCAAATAACACCTATAGAGCAGATTTTATACATGCTAATCTGATGATTCAGAATAATGTGATTCATCAGAGTTATAAAAGCGGTATAAAGAAATTATTATTCTTGGGAAGTACGTGTATTTATCCAAAAGCGGCACCTCAACCTATGCCAGAAAATAGTTTGCTTACAGGACCTCTAGAATACACAAATGAACCCTATGCAATTGCAAAAATTGCAGGAATTAAAATGTGTGAAAGTTACAACATACAGTATGGAACCAATTTTCTATCTGTAATGCCTACAAACCTGTATGGCTATAACGATAATTTTGACCTTGAAAAATCACATGTATTACCAGCTTTAATTAGAAAGATGCATTTGGCAAAACTACTTTCTGAAGGAAAGAAAGATGCTGTGATAAAAGACCTTGGTGTTTCCGCTTTCGCGAAAGCGGAAGAAACTCTAAAAAAATATGGGGTTTCAGATATATCAGTTGAAATATGGGGAACAGGCGCTCCGCGTAGGGAATTCTTATGGAGTCAAGATATGGCAAATGCTTGTGTGTTTATTATGGAACGTACAGACTTTAAGGATGTACAGCCTACAGGGGATATTAGAAATACGCACATCAATATAGGTACAGGAGAAGACATCTCTATTAAAGAGTTGGCACAAACTATTCAGAAGATTGTTGGGTTTACAGGAGCACTTACCTTTAATACTTCAAAGCCAGATGGTACATTGCGTAAACTTACAGATGTTTCCAAGTTACATGGTTTAGGATGGAAGCACAACGTTCAATTAGAAGAAGGCATAGAAAAACTCTACGCTTGGTATCTAGAAAAACAGTAAATGATTAAAGGAAAGCAACTTTTTTCTAATCAAGGCATAGGCAAGTATTTTTCTAATACAGTATGGCTTCTTGCAGAAAAAGGATTACGTATAATAGATGCTTTTTTTATAGGAATTTGGATAGCAAGATACTTGGGCCCTGATGATTTTGGAATCTTTAGTTATGCAGAATCTTTTGTGTACCTGTTTGCTGCTTTTGCGGGATTAGGTTTAGATCAAATTGTTGTTAGAGAACTAGTAAAAGACCCATCTAAAAGAGATGAAATTTTAGGAACAACATTTCTCTTAAGACTTTTTGGGTTTTTAGTAATGTTTCTAGGAATGTTTCTTGTGACACAGCTATTAGACAATAGAGCCATTAAGAATACGATGGTAATGGTTATTGGAGTTACTATATTTTTTCAAAGTATTAGAGGTGTTGATTTTTATTTTCAGAGCAAAGTACTTAGTAAATATACCGCAATAAGTAACCTTATTGCAGTAAGTGTATTAAGTATTGTAAAAGTGGCTCTTATCCTTTCTGAAGCGCCTCTTATTTATTTTGCATATGCGTTAGTTTTAGAATGGATATTAATATCAACAGGATATATTATTTCTTATATACATCATAAACTTTCTATTTTAAAGTGGCGTTTTAAATGGTCTGTTGCTAAAAGCTTACTTAAAAAAAGCTGGGTTTTAATTATTGGATCTGTTGCTGCAGCATTATATATGAAGATAGATCAAGTAATGATTGATGAAATACTTGATGAACGTTCTGTAGGATTGTATAGTGTCGCTGTAAAAATGACAAGTATATGGATTTTTGTAACTGTTGCTGTCACACAATCTGTTTTTCCATCGTTAGTAAGTATGCGTAAAAAAGACAGAGCATTGTTTTTAAAAAGACTCCAACAATTGTATGATGTTTTGATTAAAATTGCGATAGTTGTTTCTGTTTTTTATACCATTTTTGCAAGCTATTTTATACCACTTTTATTTGGGAGTGAATATACAGAGAGTAGTTATATATTAGTACTTTATATCTGGTCTATAGTTTTTGTGTTTTTAAGTAATGGTTCCTGGGGATTTTACTTAAATGAAAACTTAGAGCGATTTTCTAGTATAAGGCTTGTGATAGGGGCTATTGTCAATATATCATTAAATATATTTTTTATTGAGTGGTATGGGCTTATTGGCGCTGCATATGCAACATTGATATCATATGCTATTTCGGGATACTTTGTAAACGTATTATTTACAAAGACAAGAACAAATTTTTATTTACAAACCAGAGCGTTTTTAAATATCTTTAAAATAAACACGTGGATACATCCATTATGAGTGAAGAATTAAAAGTAAAAGACTTAGGTACTATTGAGTTTTCAATAGATAAAGTATGTACACTGTATTTCCATGAAGATAGAGTATTAAGAGGTATTCATAGTGATTATATTACTCAAGTGAAAGAAATGTTTGATAGTGGAATGATGCAAGAATTAGTTGAGAAACAACTTTTTGTAGACACTTGGATTTCTGATATAAAGATTGAAGGATATGAATTAGTGATAGAGCATAAGCGTATTCCTTATTGGAACTATCCATATGAGTGGTCTTTTACAATGCTTCAAAGAGCAGCAACAGTAGTATTAGATGCTAATGAAGTTGCAAATAAATATGGGTATGAGTTTTTTGATGTACATGCATATAATGTTGTGTACGATATGGCAAGACCTACATATGTAGATTTTGGAAGTATTTTAAAAAGGGACCCTAAAAATGGTAAAAGTTGGTCTGGATACCTTAATTTTTACAATTCATTTTATATGCCTTTGTATTTGTATAATAAAGGTTTTTCAGATCTTTCTAATAGTATCTTTTTATATAATGGCTTTTTTAGTGACCAAGATCTTTTTCAATTAAGACATAAGTATGCTAGTTTCTTAGGAAGCAAAGTAGGAACTCTTTTATTTAAAGCACATAACAATACAAGAAGACTTTCTGTAGCTAGATATAGCCGTGTTATTGATAAATATGGGCGTCATAAACACATTGATAAAATACTTAAGTTTAAAAAGGCGTTCCAAAATAGATATACTATTAATAAAGCTCGAAAGTTAATTAAGCGTGTAAATAAAAGTAAGATAGATTCATACTGGAAAGACTATCATAATGATAAAAACCCTGCTAATGATTCGCGTTTTTTGCGTATTACTGAACTTATTAAAACACAATTGAAAGATGCGACTTCTTTAATTGAGTTGGCATCAAACCAAGGAAAATTTGCAAATTATGTTTTAGAAAGCACGCAAATAGAGAAAATCATTGCCACAGATTATGATAAAAATGCACTTAATCACATTTTTGTTAATAATGAGAATAAGGAAGATGTATTACCATTAGTATATGATTTTGTAAGACCCAACAATAGGAGTAATACGCTTAAAATTGATCAAAGGATCAATGCAGATATTGTGATGGCTTTAGCAGTGACACACCACTTGCTATTAACACAAGATGTGAGCTTAGCACATATTTTTAAAGTACTTGAATCACTTACTCAAAAGTATGTTGTTGTTGAGTTTATGCCATTGGGTCTTTACTTTGGAGATCTGGATAACATTCCACCTGTTCCAAAATATTATACACTAGATTGGTTTAGAGATGCATTTTCAGAGAAGTTTGACCATATATTAGATGAAGAAGTGGCCATTAATAGACATTTGTTTATTGGAAAGTTAAAAGGGTAAGCTTTCGCGAAAGCGTACAAAGAAGCTTTTGAAAAAGAGATATTAAGAGTATTTAAAAATTATAAATAAACCCACTATGGGACTCAAGGTTATATTACTTTTTGTCTATGCACTTATATCTGTCGCGTTATTTGTAACGTTTGACGGAGATATAGACGTGTGGTTTTCTTTTTTATTGAGCGCCTTAGTTCTTGCAGGAATTACAGTGTATCACATATTTGTAGAGCGCGTATACTCTCCTTTTATGTCGGCATTTATAGTGTTTACATTTCTGTTTTTTATTGTAGCACCTATGGTTCAAATTAATTCATTTGAAGGAATGAACCCTACGTTTAAAAATAAATTTATTTATGATAAAGACTTGGCCATATTTTCTAATGGACTAATTGTTTTATTTAATGTTATTTTCTTTTTTGCCTACTTGTTTTTTAAGAAGAGTAAACGTATGGCATATGTGCCAGTATTTAAAGAAAGTTCAAAAAAGACAACACCCGTACTAATTGTTGTTATTGCTATAGTTACGATTCTTGTGTTTTTAGGGAGTTATTCTTTTGTAATAGACGAATTAGGACGTCCAGCATGGAGGCCATCTGCATTTTCGGTAGTTACATTTTTAATATGGAAAAAAGTGTTCTTTTTATTACCATTTGCGGGGATCATATTGTGTTTTCAATACTTTAGAAAAAAGAATAAAAAAGCGGTAAATCTTGTGACAATTTGTGCCGTATTTCTTTTTTTAGGATTGCTACTTCTTTGGTTTAAAAACCCACTTGTAGAAAAAAGAAATGCATTAGGGCCCTTATATATCAGTCTGCTTTTTTTAGCTATACCAAAGCTTTTTAATACAAATATTAAGAGCTTATTCTTTCTGTTTTTTACAATGATTGTAGCTTTTCCGCTCTCTGCAATACTGACACATTCTGAGGCTTCATTTAAAGAAATACTAGAACAGCCTTCTATTATTTTTGATCATATGAAAGGAGGTGGTATCGCATCAGCATTTAATACGCTAAATTATGATGCCTTTTCAAACATTATGGCAACCATGGATTATGTAAAAGAGTATGGTTTTTCTATGGGGCATCAATTATTAAGTGCTTTTCTATTCTTTGTTCCTAGAGGTTTATGGAAAGAAAAACCCCTTTCTACAGGAGAGTTAGTAGGGAATCATCTTATAGACACATATGATTTTACCTATAGCAATTTATCAAACCCATTGGTTTCAGAAGGCTTTATAAACTTTGGTGTTGTGGGTGTTATTATTGCTCCGATACTGCTTGCTATTGTTTTAGTAAGGGCTGTTGCGTGGCTACAAAGTGATGATTATTTAAAGAAAATGATTGCTTTTTATTTAGCAATCCATTTAATCTTTTTACTTAGAGGTGATTTTACAAATGGGTATACATACTACATTGGAGCATTTCTTGGAGTAGTTATAATTCCTAAATTTATAAGAACTCTTTTAGAGTTTTTTATGTATAAACAAAAAGTATGGAAACAAACAAAAGCCTTACAGGAATAAAGATTGTCAGGATTGCTATCGGGCTTCTTTTTGCTTTGGTAGTGTTGCCATCTAATTTAAAATCGATTGCAATTTTATTATTTGGGGTTGCTGTGCTAATTAATGCTTTACAACGACCGTGGCACTTTGATAAGCGCTTCTTTATTACAAATGCGTTATTATATGTTGTTATAGCAGTCACTTATTTTTATAGCGCTGATGTTGATTATGGGCAGCGAAAACTCACCCAAATGTCGTCACTTATTGTATTTCCATTTGTATTTGCAATGCTTACAAAAACGGAAGGCAAAGAGATTTTTAAAAACCTTACTACATATTTATGGATATATGTCACAGGGGTTTTCTTATTTAATGTGATTTCTTTTATATGGTTCTTTTCTACTCAGTATTCTTTTCCAGAAATGATGGAGCACTTTGGAACTGTACTAAGGGTAAAGACGGGTAAGTACAGCATACATCCTATTTATTTATCAATGCATTGTAGTATTGCTATTTTGTTTTCTTTTTATATACTTAAAGAGTTACAATCTAAAATTAAAATAGCTGTTGTTTTAGGAATGGATATTACACTAGTGTTATTTCTATTACTCTACGCTAAAAAAGGACCATTAATTGCGCTTATAATAGTGTTTTCTTTATTTGTAGTTTTTCAGAGAAAACAAAAATTATTGAAACCTTATTTGCTAGCAGTTATAACATTAATAGTTTTAACAATTGCCATTCCGAAAACAAGAGATCGATTTGTTGAATTACTTAAAATAGAACATTTAGATAAAGGAGAAGTAACATCAACTAATATTAGGTACACTATATATGATACTGCTCAAAGACTTATTTTAGAATCCCCACTATTAGGATATGGTATAGGAGATTATAATGATGCATTACAAGAAAAATATACTCAAGACGGAAATACGTTTTTAGCAGAAAGAAAGTATAATGCCCACAATCAATACTTTAGTTTATTGTTAATAGGAGGGGTTATATGCCTGGTCGTGTTTTTATGTTTTACAGGAATCAATTTGATTTATGCTATTCGTTTTAATAACCAGTTATTGATTTTATTACTCATCTTTTATGCAATTGTCATGTTTACTGAAAATATTTTAGAACGAGAAGCGGGTATTATTTTCTTTGCCTTCTTTTTAAATTTCTTTAGCCTTAAAAGCCTTTATCTACGTGAAGAAAACTAAATCAATACTAATCATTGGTCCGTTTCCAGAGCCTACTACAGGAGTTTCTTTAGCAAATAAAGTAGTACGGGATATCTTAAATGAACAATCTAATTATAACGTAGCTAGTATTAATACCTCCTATTCAAGATTTGATGAAGCTATTGGGAAGTTTTCATTTCATAAGCTTTTTTTTAATCTTTCTTTTTATTCTAAAGCATATAAGATTCTATCTTATAAAACTATTTATATTACACCTGGACAGACTTTTTTTGGTGTTATAAAGTATACAGGTTTTATTATAATAAGTAGTCTTTTAGGCAGAGAGATTATTGTCCACGTGCATGGCAATCATATGGGTAATGAGTATAAAACCTTACATGGAGTTAAAAAGAAATTATTTCACTACTTACTTTCTAAAACCACAAAAGGTATCGTACTTTCAAAATCTCTAAAAGGAAATATGACTCCCTTTATCGCAGAAGAGAAGGTAAAAGTACTCCCTAATTTTGCAGAAGATTACTTACTCAATACAACAATAAAAAAATCTTTTGAAAAGCTTCAGATTATATATTTAAGTAATCTAATGGAAGAAAAAGGAATTTTCGACCTTTTAGATGCGCTTACACTACTTGAAGAAAGTAAAATTCCTTACGAAGCTAAAATAGCAGGCGCAATAGATTATACACAAAAAGAAGAAATAGAAAAGCGTTTTTATACCCTTCAACACACTACTTATGTTGGTATTGTAAAAGGAAACGAGAAGAATGATTTATTAAATTGGGGAACTGTTTTTGTATTACCTACCTATTATAAAATGGAAGGCCAACCCATCTCCATTTTGGAAGCCATGGCTACAGGAAATGTAATTCTAACAACCACCCATGCAGGAATTCCTGATGTAGTGACAGGTGGAATACATGGTCGTTTTTTTGAAAAGAAAAACCCTAAAGAATTATATAAGGCATTGGCTTATTTTGATACAAATAAAGACGAGCTATCTCAAATGAGTAATTCGAATAAGCATTATTTTAAAAAAAACTTTACGAGATTACAATTTAAACAAAGACTTCTAGAAATCATATAATCGTCTTATGAGATATTTTCTTCTACTTTTTATACTATGTTTTATAAGTAGTTGTGATACGCTAAAACCCGTTAAGCTTGTAGGGTGGGGAGACAGTATGATGAAAGGGTCTGGCGGAGAGTTTTCTATCCTAGAAGTAATATCTGATGAGTTAGATATAAAACATAAAAATTTTGGAGTAGGAGGATTAAAATCTAATAGTATAGCGTTATTACAAGGAGGAAAACCTATGCGACTGGTTTTTAAAGATCAAGAAATAAAAAAATCAGGCTCTTCAGAAATAATATATTATGATACAGAACCTATAAATTTTCAGACAGAACAATATAGAGAAGGGTTTATAAATGAAATTGAAGGAAAAATAGAACGTTTTTCAGAAATAGAAAACCCTAAAAAGACACTTGGATATACATTTACAGCTAGTAACCTAAAAGAAGATCTTTTAGTAAAAGACACTCTCAATTTTACCTTTAAAAATGGAATTGCATATGCAAATACATGGACTATTATATGGGCAGGTAGAAATGATAAAAAATCTGGGGATGCTATTTATAAAACAAGAGATAATATTCAAGCAATGATAGACCATTTGGGAGAAAATGCAAAAAAACACGTTCTTGTATTATCTATTTGTAATGGAATTGCCGATAAAGAATCTATAGGAAGCAATGCACATACCAATATTACTAGATTAAATACAGTTCTTAAAGAATCTTTTGGAGCTCATTTTATAGATATACGTAGTTATATGATTCACAAAGCAATTTATGATATGGGTATGACACCCACACCACAAGATTTAGAAGACATAAAAAAAGACTGTATTCCGAGAAGTTTCTTTAAAGATAACGTACATTTTAATACCTTGGGCTACGAAGCCACTGGAAAATATATAGCAAAAGTGATTAAAGAAAAGGGGTGGATACTAGAGAAATGAAATACCAAAACTTAGATCAATATAGGACACCATCAGATTTTAGAGGTAAATCTAAACTCACCGTACAATTATGGTGGATAGTACAAGCCACATTATTTAGATGCTCTCCTCAGTTCTTATATGGATGGAGAAGGTTTTTGTTACGATCTTTTGGAGCCAAAATAGGCAAAAACGTTATTGTACGCCCCACGGCAAAAATTACATATCCATGGAAGCTCACGATAGGAGATTATAGTTGGATAGGAGATGATGTCGTTTTATATACACTAGGCGAAATAGAAATAGGAGCACATGCTGTAATTTCTCAAAAGGGATACATTTGTACAGGAACTCATGATTATGAATCTCCTGATTTTAGAATTTATGCTCAAAAAATAACGATAGAAGAAAAATGCTGGCTCGCTACAGATACTTATGTTGCTCCAGGTGTAACTATAGGAGCAGGCACAGTAGTAGGAGCAAGAAGCAGTGTTTTTAAAGATTTACCGTCTGGTAAAATATGTATAGGAAATCCAGCAAAACCTATTCGAGATCGTGTATAATTCAAAAAAAAAAACTATCTTTAGTATTGAAAATTAGATTACTACACTAATTTTTTAATTTATTCGCACCACACATTTATTTTCATAACAGGCACGCACGCCTGATTAAGTCATTTTTTACATGTATATAAAAAAGGGACATTCTATTAGTCTTAATGAAAATTAAGATACAACTATTAATATTAACTAAAACAGATAGACTTTATGAAACAAAAAATGTATTTCTTACTAATAGTTTTTATACTATTGATGGGTATTCCTATACATATGGAAGCTCAGGTTGATCATGCAGTTACTCCTATAGAACAAATTACAGAGCAAGAGCGATTTGAGATAGAAAAGCCTCGTATCGGCATGACAGTTTATCAGACGGATCATCTTTCTGGTTTATACACTTTTACGAAAGATGGTTGGGAAGCTGTTCCTACGACGAATAAGCAATTAAAGGAGGTTTTGGCTTGTTCTCAAATTACGACGGTTGAGACTGTTTTTGATTTGAATACGATACACGATGTTTGCGGTACAGATGTTACTACAGCAATTGTACTGGGATATTATACTAAAGGAGATGGCGGAGGTGGTATTTTTGTTTACAATCCAAGTTTAGATAATCCAGATGTAGATGGCGAAGGCGATGGAGGTTTGGTTTTTGATGGCTGGGAACGTAGTGTAATTGACCGTGGGATCAATGTAAAATGGTTTGGAGCTAGGGGCGATGGTTTTGGGTCAGTAGGAGATGTAGTGAATGGGGTAACCCTTACGGAGGCTATTATTGTAAGTGAGAATACGATGGCATTTCAAAAGGTAGTTGATGTAGTAGGATCAGGAAGAGTAGCATCTCTTAATGACCCATCCAATGATATACCAGGTAGTGATTCTAATGTAATTGAAGATGCGAGTCCATTGGAAGTTACCTATGGTGTATTTATTCCATCAGGTGATTATAGTTTGGGAGAACAAGCTTTATTCAGAGAAGATTTTAATATTGGAGGCATAAAAGGAATCACATATTATTCAGATGGTAACGCTACCTTGACGTTTACTAATACAGGCAACACCTATGGTTTTTTTAATGATAGTGATGGTTTATTTTTCACTTTTAGAAATATTACTTTTAGAGGAGTAGATGCCAGTACAAATTTGATATTTTCGGATTCTCAAGGAAATGCACAGGATTACTATTTTGACAGATGTACAT
This sequence comes from uncultured Dokdonia sp., assembly GCF_947492815.1. Lineage (GTDB taxonomy): Bacteria > Bacteroidota > Bacteroidia > Flavobacteriales > Flavobacteriaceae > Dokdonia. Next base: position 455,562 of record NZ_CANLOB010000001.1, on the reverse strand, counting down.
TTAGAGGTCAGTTTGATAAGATTTTTACAATAAGAGGAGGTGATAACGGAAATACGAATTCTGAATGGGGCTTTAACAAATGTACATTTACTAGTCATAATGCCTTGATATTAGATATAAAGGATTCGGATCAATTTTTAAATTATTGGTTTGATCAGACAAAGTTTTGGATGACAGGTAATGCTCGAGTATTAAAAGCTGATAATGGAGGACATTTCAAGTTTGTGAACTGTGATTGGTCAGGGTTTTCACCTAATGAAGACACGTATTTATTTGAGTTGAACGGTAATGGTGGTGGAGGTATTAGTGATTTCAGGATCACCAATGGAAGATTTGAGATGAAAACGGACCACGCAAAGGTTTTAAAATCTGAATGGATAAACGGAAACATAGAGATCAATGCAGACTTTGGATCACAAGCATTTCAACCTTTTTTTGATGATCCTAATGAGATTAATCATTTTGATATTAGAATGCGGGAGACAAGTGGTTTGAATGTGTCATTTAAGAATTCTGTATTAATGGGAACACATACCTATAGATATAGTCAAGGTTCTTTTAGAGGGACAGCAAGGGTTAAATATGAGAATTGTCTTTTTGCAGGAAGAGAATCTTTAGATGGGTTTATTAAGATACCAGATAATTTATCAAACAAGGCAGGGATATCTTTAATATCTATTGAAGATGCGATTTTACAAGGTCGTTCATTTACTGACATGAATGGTAATGTAGTTAATATTCCAGCTATAATTTCAAGTAGTGGTGAAAATCTTATTCCTGTTACTAATGTTGATTACTTCCCTTTATATAGTAATAGAGGACTCAAAAAGAAAGAATTTAAATTGGGTAATCCTGCCAGAGGAGGAAACCCTATTAATTTTGAATCAATTATCCTAGATTTTCCAGAGGATGCAGAATCTATTATCACTAAAATAAGATGGTTTTTACCAAGAGGGGAAGTGGTTAGCTTTCGTTCCGTAAACTTAGTATTAGAAGACTTAGATGGTAATTTAATCTCTAATGTTGCGGGAAATCCATCTAATGGCTTTAATAAAATAGAAGAAACATTTATTAATGTAAAAAATTTACGTGAAGGAAAGCTTGTTTTAAAGAACACAAGATTGAATTCTGTGACAAGTCCTAATTTCTTTTGTGTTATAGAATACTTTTAAAAGTATATCTGATAATCGATACAATTAAAATTCAATTTTTAAATAAAAAAACAATGAAACAAAAAACATATTTTTTATTAGTAATTATAGTAGTATTAATCATAGGTATTCCTGTATCTATGGATGCTCAGGTTGATCAAGTTGTTACTCCTGTAGAACATATTACAGAGCAAGAGCGTTTTTCGATAGAAAAGCCTCGCATAGGTATGACAGTATACCAAACGGATCATCTTTCTGGTTTATATACCTATACGAAAGATGGCTGGGAAGCTGTTCCTACGACGAATAAGCAATTAAAGGAGGTTTTGGCTTGTTCTCAAATCACGACAGTAGAGACTGTTTTTGATTTGAATACGATACACGATGTTTGCGGTACAGATGTTACTACAGCAATTGTACTGGGATATTATACCAAAGGAGATGGCGGAGGTGGTATTTTTGTTTACAATCCAAGTTTAGATAATCCAGATGTAGATGGCGAAGGCGATGGAGGTTTGGTTTTTGATGGCTGGAAACGTAGTGTAATTGACCGTGGAGTCAATGTAAAATGGTTTGGAGCTAGGGGCGATGGTTTTGGGTCAGTAGGAGATGTAGTGAATGGGGTAACCCTTACAGAAGCCATTATCGTTAGTGAGAATACGGTGGCATTTCAAAGGGTAGTTGATGTAGTAGGATCAGGAAGAGTAGCATCTCTTAATGACCCATCCAATGATATACCAGGTAGTGATTCTAATGTAATTGAAGATGCGAGTCCATTGGAAGTTACCTATGGTGTATTTATTCCATCGGGTGATTATAGTTTGGGAGAACAAGCTTTATTCAGAGAAGATTTCGGTATTGGCGGTGTAAAGGGATTCACGTATTATTCAGATGGTAATGCTACCTTGACGTTTACTAATACAGGAAATACTTATGGTTTTTTCAATAATACTAATGGATTGTTTTTCACTTTTAGGAATATCACTTTTAGAGGTGTAGATGCCAGTACAAATTTGATGCTTTCTGCTTCTGCAGGAGTAGCACAAGATTACTATTTTGACAGATGTACATTTAGAGGTCAGTTTAATAGAATTTTCACGATAAGAGGTGCTGAAAATGGTGCTAATACGAATTCTGAATGGGGTTTTAACAAGTGTACATTTACCAGTCATAATGCTTTGATATTAGATATAAAGGATTCCGATCAGTTTTTAAACTATTGGTTTGATCAGACAAAGTTTTGGATGACAGGTAATGCTCGGGTATTAAAGGCTGATGATGGAGGACATTTTAAGTTTGTGAATTGTGATTGGTCAGGATTTGAGCCTTATGAAGACACCTATTTATTTGAGTTGAATGGTAATGGAGGAGGAGGTATTAGTGATTTCAGGATTACCAATGGTAGATTTGAAATGAAATCTGCACACGCAAAGGTTTTAAAATCTGAATGGATAAACGGAAACATAGAGATCAATGCAGATTTTGGATCACAAGCATTTCAAGACTTTTTTAAAGATAACCCTAATGAGATTAATCATTTTGATATTAGAATGCGTGAGACAAGCGGGTTGAATGTATCATTTAAGAATTCTGTATTGATGGGAACACATACCTATAGATATAGTCAAGGTTCTTTTAGGGGTACAGCAAGAGCTAAATATGAGAATTGTTTTTTCCCTCAAAGGCTTTCTTTAGATGGATTTATTAAGATACCAGATGATCTATCAAATAAGGCGGGGATCTCTTTAATATCCATTGAAGATGCTGTTTTACAAGGGAATTCTAATACTACCGCAGTAGTTGATGGTACTTTTAGTCAGATTCCTGTAACAAGTGTTGATTATTTCCCTATTTATAGTAATAGAGGACTTAAAAAGAAGTATTTTAAAATAGGGAACCCAGCAAGAGGAGGTAATCCTATTGGTACTCAAAACATAGCTTTAAATTTCCCAGAAGATGCAGAATCTGTTATTACTAATGTAAGATGGTTTTTACCAGAAGATAGATTAACTTCTACCAGAAATGTAAGATTTGAAATTACAGATAGATTTGGCGCACAATTGAAAGATGTTAATAACGATAACATTTTTGTACAAGGAGTAATGAGAGATGGATACAATAAATCCCAACAAACATATATTAATGTGAAAGATTTACCTGAAGGAAAGATCATTTTAAGATCAGTAAGTGGTTTTGGAATTTCTTTACCAAATCAAACAGCTCCAGAATTTATATGTTTAATAGAATATTATTAAGAAATATTTTTTATAGTATTAAACAAAGAGGTCAAGTTCAGAAATTTGACCTCTTGTTTTTCAATAGAAATAAAAGATTAAAGTTTTCTTCAAAAAAATACGTTCTTTGTATTTTAATTATTTTCTTTGAAGAAGCGTACTCATATCACATTTATTGGACTCAATTTCTACCCAGAGAGTACTGCGATTGGTCTATACTCTACACAACTGGCTCAGTATCTAGAAGATCATAATATTCAATTAGATATCATTACAGCATTTCCCTACTATCCACAATGGAAAATAGCGAAGGAATATCAAAATAAAAAATCATATCTCAAAGAAGAATTAGGTACTATAAATGTATATAGATACAAGCAATATGTGCCTAAAAACCCTACGTTTTTCAAACGAATCATTCATATTCTTTCCTTTACTTGGGGTTCTTTTTGGAATCTCTGGAAGATAAAAGAATGCGATATTGTTATTTCTATCGTGCCATTTACTAGCTCAACTCTTTTAGGATATATTCAGAAAAGACGTTTTAATGCAACATCGTGGATTCACATACAAGATTTTGAGTTTGATGCTGCTTTTCAATCAGGACTTACAAAAAGTGGAGAAGAAAAAGGAGGAATGGTCTATCGTCTATTGATGTGGATTGAAAAATCACTTTTTTCAAAAGCAGACAAAGTGAGTACTATTAGCCACACCATGATTAAAAAACTGGAGAAAAAAACGACTGCTCCTACGTATTTTTTACCTAATTGGATAGATGAAAAGCAAATTGATCCCGCTTTCGCGAAAGCGCACCCATACCTGAAATCTTCAAAATTTAAAATTCTATATTCTGGAAACATAGGAGACAAGCAAGATTGGGAATTTTTCATAAAATTTGCTAGAGCAATAGATACGGAGCGTTTTGAAATTATCATTGTAGGAGATGGTTCAAAACGGGTATGGCTTGAAGAAGCAATTGCAGCGTATTCCAATATTACTATGTATGCTCCTGTTGCATATGAAGAATTATCAGACTTATTGTGTAGTGCAGATGTACATATTCTCTTTCAAAAACCTGAAGTTTTAGATACTGTTATGCCTTCAAAAATATTAGGAATGATGGCAAGTGCAAAACCTTCTATTATCACAGGACATGCACAATCTGAAGTTGCTACAGTAATGTCAAAATCTCAAGGAGGCTATTATAGCTCTGAAAAAGAGGTGAATACCGTAGTAAATCAGTTAGAAAAACTTGTAAATAGTCCAGATATTGCTAAAGAAATGGGAGCAGAAGCAAGGCAATATGTGGTTTCAAACTTTGCTAAAAATCAAATTTTAGACGCGTTTTTAGAACAACTCATGCAATTATAACTCCTATAGGCATAAAACTGTAAATACTTCCCTATTTTTGTGCTTTAACTCAGTTAAGATATGAAGATAACCGTAGTAGGAACAGGCTATGTTGGTTTAGTAACTGGAACGTGCCTTGCCGAAACAGGTAATGAAGTAGTCTGTGTAGATATAGACGAAAACAAAGTACAACGTATGAAAAACGGAGAGGTGCCTATTTATGAGCCGCATCTTGACGTACTTTTTGAGCGTAATATCAATGCAGGAAGACTCTCTTTTACAACAAAACTACAAGAAGGTCTTGATCATGGAGAGATCATATTTTTAGCATTACCTACTCCCGAAGATGAAGATGGATCTGCCGATTTATCATATGTATTAGGTGTTGCTAATGATATTGGTGAGCAAATGAAAAGCTATAAAGTAATTGTAGATAAAAGTACTGTTCCTGTAGGAACAGCAGAAAAAGTAAGAGCCACCATTGCAGAAAAAACAACAGTTGATTTTGATGTAGTTTCAAATCCAGAATTCCTTAGAGAAGGATTTGCTGTAGATGATTTTTTAAAACCAGAACGTATTGTCGTAGGATCTTCTTCAGAAAGAGCAACAGCACTTATGGAGAGACTTTATAAGCCTTTTGTAAGATCAGGAAACCCTATTATCATTATGGACGAGAAGTCTGCAGAACTTACAAAGTATGCTGCAAATTCTTTTCTTGCGACTAAGATTACGTTTATGAATGAGATCGCAAATTATTGCGAACTTGTAGGAGCCGATGTAGATAAAGTGCGTAGAGGTATGGGAACAGACTCTCGTATAGGAAAACGTTTCTTATTTCCAGGTATAGGATATGGAGGTTCTTGTTTTCCTAAAGATGTAAAAGCACTTCATAAATCAGGAAAAGAATCTGGATATGATTTTCAGATATTAGATGCTGTTATTGATGTTAATAATCACCAAAAAGTAAAATTGATTCCTAAAATTTTATCACATTTTAAAGGTGATTTAAGTGGAAAAACAATTGCTATGTGGGGACTAGCGTTCAAGCCAGAAACAGATGATATTAGAGAAGCACCTTCTTTATATATGATCGATGCATTACTTGCAAAAGGAGCAAAAATTAAAACATTTGACCCAGAAGCTATGGATAATGTTAAGGCAAAATATAATGATAAAATAGAATTTGCGACAACCATGTACGGAGCTACCGAAAATGCAGATGCATTGGTTATAAGTACAGAATGGAGTATTTTTAGAACACCAGATTTTACAAAACTTAAAAATAATCTGAATCAACCTGTGATTTTTGATGGACGAAACTTATATGATGTAAACGATATGGAAAAAGAAGCGTTCACATACATATCCATTGGTAGAAAAGAAGCTTAATTATGAGTAAACGAGTTTTAATAACAGGAGCCGCAGGTTTTTTGGGCTCCCATCTATGTGATCGATTTATAAAAGAAGGATATCACGTAATAGGAATAGATAATCTTATTACTGGTGACCTTGCTAATATCGAACACTTATTTAAACTCGAACAATTTGAGTTTTATAATCATGACGTTACAAAGTTTGTACATGTACCAGGAAAACTTGATTATATATTACATTTTGCATCACCAGCAAGCCCTATAGACTACCTTAAAATACCTATTCAAACACTTAAAGTAGGGTCTTTAGGAACCCATAATCTTTTAGGTCTAGCAAAAGAGAAAAATGCGCGCATCCTTATTGCTTCCACATCAGAAGTATATGGAGATCCATTAGTACATCCTCAAACAGAAGATTACTATGGTAATGTTAATACTATAGGACCTAGAGGTGTATATGATGAAGCCAAGCGCTTTCAGGAATCTATTACCATGGCATATCATCGTTTTCATGGTCTAGAAACCCGTATCGTACGTATTTTTAATACCTATGGCCCCAGAATGAGACTCAATGATGGTAGAGTAATTCCGGCTTTTATGGGGCAAGCATTAAGAGGCGAAGATTTAACTATTTTTGGAGATGGTTTACAAACACGTTCTTTTTGTTATGTAGATGATCAAATAGAAGGAATATATAGATTGCTTATGAGTGATTATGCGCTGCCTGTAAATATTGGAAACCCCGATGAGATTACTATAAAAGACTTTGCAGAGGAGATTATAAAATTAACAGGAACAGATCAAAAAATTATTTATAAAGATTTACCTGTAGATGATCCGATGCAACGCAAACCAGATATTAGTCTTGCTAAAGAGATTTTAGGATGGGAAGCAACAGTACCTCGTAGCGAAGGAATGAAAAAAACATTCGAATATTTCAAAAGTCTTACAAAAGAGCAATTACACAAGAGCGAACATAAAGACTTTTCAAAGCATATTGTAAAATAAATGGCCTACAAAAAAGGAAGATATTCTGGCTTTATTAGGCCTATCGTATATAGCCTTGATCTTTTGATCATTGTTATACTCGCAAAGTTGTGTCTTGTGATGGAGGCACATCTATTCCTTTTTGTTGGATTTATAACATTTACCTGGATTGTTTCGGCGATCAAGTCTAATTTTTATGAGGTATATCGGTACACGCCTCTTATAAGAATCTTTTCTTTATTAGGAATTCAACTGGTTTTATTTACCCTATTGGTTTTTGCTTTTTTCGGATTCTTCCATGAGATTAATAGTACTCCTCAACAAATTATCTATTATATTATTTATGTATTTATAGGTATAACAATTGTTAAATTAGGCATCTTTTATCTTCTTAAAAAATATAGAACCGTTTTAGGAGGAAATTTTAGACGTGTTGTTATTTTAGGAGCCAACTCAAAAACAAAGCAACTAGAAAACTTCTTTAATTCTAATAAACCTTATGGATATCAAGTAATTCGTAAATTTGATATACGTCCCTCTGGAGATGATTCGTTAGAGTCATGTTTTGCCTTTATTGTAGAAAACAGTATTGATGAGATTTATTGCTCTATTTCAGAATTTACAAACGAACAAATACGAGAGATATCAGAATTTACAGATAATAACCTTAAGATACTTAAGTTCATTCCTGATAATAAAGAGATCTTCACAAAGAAGCTTAATTACCAATATATTGGAATTACACCCATATTATCATTACGTACCATACCTATAGACACCCCACTTAATCAGTTTATCAAACGTACCTTTGATATTGTGATGTCTATAGTAGTACTCGTTGGTTTACTTTCGTGGCTTACACCTATTATGGCCATTTTAATAAAACTAGACTCAAAAGGACCTGTGTTTTTTAAACAAAAACGAAATGGTCTTGATTACAAAGAGTTCTATTGCTATAAATTTAGGTCTATGCAACCTAATCCAACGGCAGATCTCCATCAGGTGAGTAGAAATGATCAACGTATCACACGTTTAGGACGTGCTATACGACATACAAGTATTGATGAATTACCGCAATTTATCAATGTTCTTAAAGGAGAAATGTCTGTAGTTGGCCCAAGACCCCATATGGTAAGTCATACACATATGTATGCAGAACGTATCGATAAATTTATGGTACGTCATTTTATTAAACCGGGTATTACAGGACTTGCACAAGTAAGCGGATATAGGGGAGAAGTAGAAACCGATCACGATATTATAAATCGCGTAAAGTTTGATATTTTTTATATTGAAAACTGGTCATTACTTCTAGATATAAAGATCGTTATTCAGACCATTATAAAGGCATTAGCAGGAGATGAAAAAGCCTATTAAAAATGTACCACTTGTTTCTATCATCACTCCACTGTATAATGCAGAAAAATATATCATAGCGACCTTAAAAAGTGTGCAAGCACAAACCCATACTAACTGGGAACAACTTGTTGTAAATGATTGTTCTACGGATAATTCACTACAGTTGGCAGAAGAACTTGCCAAAAAAGATACCCGTATTAAAGTAATTACGCTTTCGCGAAATAGTGGTGCTGCTCAATCCCGAAATAAAGCGACAGAACTCGCTACTGGAGATTATATTGCTTTTTTAGATGCAGACGATTTATGGCATCCTGAAAAACTCGAAAAACAACTGAAGCTCATGCAAGAGCACCATGCGGCAGTTTCCTATACGAGTTATACGCATATCAATGAAGAAGGAAACGCATTAGGAAAACGCATCAAAGCATTGCCAAAACTCACGTATCAAAAACAGCATAGCAATAATTACGTTGGTAATTTAACGGGTATGTATAAAGCTGCTGAAATAGGCAAAATAATAGCCCCTAACATACGAAAACGACAAGACTGGGCAGTATGGCTAGAAGCTATAAAAAAATCAAACAGACCTGCTCTAGGTATTCAAGAAGATCTAGCCTATTACAGAATTCATGAAAGCTCTATGAGTTCAAATAAACTCAATTTAGTAAAATATAATTTCAAGTTTTATAAAGAGTACCTTGGATACTCTTGGATCAAATCTGCGTTCTATTTATTGCGATTTTTTTATGAGTACTTTTTTGTGAGAACAACTTGGGTTGAGAAGACAGCATCTTAATTACAGGTCTAGCTTCTAAAAATGAAAGGAACGGTTTTGTTTCTTCATTTTTAAATCCGTAATTATAGCGAGGGTCATTGCTAAAATCAAAGCTAGAATCACACCAAATTTAATCGTATAGTCAATTTTATTTTGACTCATAAAACCAACTGTAAAAAAACTAACAGTAAATGAAATTCCAAAATTAGCTGTCCAGAATGTGTAAAAATTTGAAGGAACAAACCTTAATTTGTTTTTCAGATATTTTCTGAATTTAATAAGCTTCTTCTTATATATTTCATTGCTGAATGAAGGTATTTTTTCAAGTTCTAAATACCTTAAATAACTCTCAATTCCTTCAAGTTGTTCTGAGCTTAATTCTTTTTCTTTAAGCCTTTCTAAAATATTGATGAAATGTTTGAAGGTCCTGATTTCAGATTTTTTGATGGTTTTGCTAAGTTGTTTTTTTAAAAAAACAATCGTCGCTTTGATATCTACTGTTTCTGAGATAGTGCTTGAACCAGATAATTCGCTCAATGCTACATTTAGGGCACTTGTAATTCTTTTAATAGTCTCACCGGTAGGTGTAGATTCATTATTTTCTATTCTTTGAATTGTTCGTAAGCCGACTCGTGATTCTTCTGCTAAATATTCTTGAGACATTCCTCTCAAAGCCCTTAATTCTTTTAATTTTTTTGCTAAATTTTTAGTTTCCATATGTAAATTCTATTTCAGCAAATGTATTTTGAGTTTGCTATTAATGATAACGCCAAGTTTACGTCACATTTACGCCAACCAGATACAACGTTCTATATCAAATGTTCAATGCTTCTTATAACCTACTCACAAACTGCTTCAACTTCCCACGTTTACTACGATCCATCTTTTCAACTTTTTCAAAAAGCACCCTAAGACCTCCTTCTAGGTACTTATAAGTCGCTTGTTTGATCGTTTCTTCCTCTTCTGATGTCAATGTTCTTTGTGCTGTATAGATCACTTTAAACGTGTCTAAAGCGATTTGTTCAATGACAAATTCAGAGACATTTCCATCTTCTTCAATGACACTTTTAGTGACATAATAAAAGGTAAGACCCGGTACAACTTTTCCGCTAGGGAGGCGTGCAATATCATTGGTACGACCTGTGAGTTTTTTTAGAATGGGTTTTTTAGGCGTACTTTTTCGCGAAAGCGTGCCCACATCCCCAATATCATAGCGTATAAATGGATGTGCTTTATTATATAAAGAGGTGATGACAATTCGACCAGATTCTCCATGAGGAACAGGCATATTTTGATCATCCAAAATCTCAACATATAATAATTCGCTATCTACTTGAAATTCATCGGAGGTATTTTGAAATGCAATAAGACCTAGTTCTGAAGCGCCGTATTCATTAATGATTGGAATATCAAACTGAGTTTCCATAAGCACTTTATCACTTTCAAAAAGCATTTCACTAGTTACAATACACGCTTTAAGAGATGGACATATGTCTTTAAGAATAATCTTGTGCTGTTTTAAGTACTTGGCAAATAGTACAATACTACTCGTGTATCCGTTGAGGTATTCAAAAGCAGTGGTTGTAAATTTTTGATGTATTTTTTTGAGCTGGATATCACTTAAATCAAAAATAGGAAAGCGATATCTATTGCCTAACCAATCTTTAAGACGTTCTTTACGATAGCCTATAAAATCAAGCGGGATTCCATAAAAACGAGCTTGTTTTGAAGTATTTACATCTAGACCGAACCATGTATACCGATCCTGAAAACTTGCCCAAGAAAGTGCATGAGAGACCTTGTCTTTAGCAAAAATAAATGGATGTCCAGAAGAGCCTGATGTTTTATTTACATATACGTTTTTAGTAGTATACCTTGTAGAGAGTCGCTCTTGTAATGGCTGTTGTAAATGGGCTTTAGTGAGTACAGGTAACGAATTCCAAGTATCATTTTGTTGTTGCTTAGCAAGTTGTTTATAGAAAGAATTATGCTGCTTGTGATAGGCTACAATAGCTTGTTTTTTTTCTTCTACATAGGCAAGGTATTGATCTTCGGGAATAGATTGGATGCGAGCTAATTCCGCTTTCGCGAAAGCGATATCAAATCCTTTAAACTTTAATGTCCAATTAAATAAATTCACTAATCAAATGTACCGAATTTATTGGTGACATTCAATGTTGAGAAATCTGAAAATGAATTCAAAAATGGAGTAGTTTGATTGTTATATTTATATTCATAACAAGCTCGTTTTTAAAAGGTAACTTAAAAATAAGATTCTGTCGGATTGATAATTTTTAAAAGTAAAATTGTTTAACCTAAAGAGACAAATAAATATTTAAATTAGACAGAATCTAAAATAGCTATTTTAGTAAAAAACTAATTTGTATATGAGAATAATGCATAGATATTTAAATTCCAATAGTCATTTAAATGTCATTGGACCTGTTATGAAAATTCTTGATGAATATTCTCATAGCTATAAATATAAGGAAGACCTTAATTGCGTAATTCCAAGTTTTAAATATAATATTGAATTTTATTTATATGAAGACAATTCAGATTTTATCGTACTAAAAAAGAAGTTAAATGAATATCTAGAACCCCAAGTTATAGGAACCGAATATGATAAAGAAGATGAAAAAAATGCTGAATGGTTTTTAATAAGAACTGGAGAATATCAATACCCTCAACCTGAAAAAAAGTTTGTCTATAGAGAATCTACATTTAACTTAGAAAACTATTGTAAATTTTGCGATATAGGGAAAGTTCAGAACAATGTATATAGACTTAAGTCAGAACCTAAACAAAAGCAGCTTCAATTTTGGGGATTACATTGGGAGTTTGGAGCAGTTTTTGTTCGTGATGTTGCTAAAAAACTAATTGAAAGAGAGGGGGTTAGAGGGGTAAGGTTTACGCAACCTGTCTTACATAAAGAGAATGTTAAAATTAAAGACTTCTATCAATTACATATAGACACAGTTCTTGATAAAGGATTTAACAGTTATAATACTGATACTATTACCTGTAGATACAATAATGAAGAAGGGTTAAATAAAAGTAAAGAAAATAATTATTGTGGGCGAATCAAGTATCATCACCCTTTTATTGGAGGTTACTGCTTCGACAAGAATATATTCAATTCTAATTTTGATATTGTTGAGACATATGAATATTTTGGTGGTGGAGGTAGTGCTCAAAAGTTGCAGATAGTTTCTAAAAGATTTAAAAACTTAATAGAGAAAAAGAAACTTAAAGGGTTAATCTTTATACCTGTAATGCATGAGGAATATAATCATGTACTAAATATAAAGAATAATGTAGTCCATGCTAAAAAAAGTAGATATTCTAATTTCAGAATTAAAAAAAATATTTCATTAATAATAAAAAGGCTTCTTAAAATTGTAGATTAAAACTAAATAAGATTAAGTAATGACCTACTCAAAAAGCTTAAAAACCTCTAAACCACCTTTAGTTACTATTCTTTTGTCATATTACAAGAGAGGTACAATAACACGATTTTCAGTAATAGCAATATTGACGCTAATGGAATTAATTCTTTAATAAATAGTCTGAAAGAGATTTTTTCGAATCAAAAAGCCGATCGTTTGTATAAGCTTTTATACATATTATAGCGATAACATACTATTAGTTTTTGAAGTTGTGTTCAGATCCGTGGTAAAACGCACCGTTTCTTCTTTACGAAAATCAATAATATTGTACAGTTATTTGATAATTTTTGAATGATTCTTTCTCGAAATCATTACTTTAATACAGTTGTGGTGCAGTAAACAGATGTTTTTAAAAAATAATGTTATAATACTATCCTTTTGACTTGCCCTAAAAGTATAGACAAACTACTTTTGTATTTTGATACAAAAACACGACTCAATGAATATTTTAATCTTAGGATCTGGAGGAAGAGAACACACATTTGCATATAAAATGGCACAAAGTCAGCTTTGTGATAACTTGTTTGTAGCGCCTGGAAATGCAGGGACAGCTCAAATAGCAACTAATGTTGCTGTAGGTGTGACAGATTTTGAAGCTATTAAAGCGCTAGTGATTAAAGAAAACATTGAGATGGTTGTTGTAGGGCCAGAAGATCCTTTAGTGCAAGGGGTGTATGACTTTTTTAAATCAGACGAGGCATTAAAACATGTAGCAGTCATTGGTCCTTCAAAAGAAGGGGCAACGCTAGAAGGAAGTAAGGAACGTGCTAAAGAATTTATGATGGCTCATGGAATTCCTACAGCAGCATATCAAAGTTTTACTCCTGAAACACTTACTGAAGGTCAGGCGTTTTTAGAAACATTACAACCTCCTTATGTATTAAAAGCAGATGGTCTTGCAGCAGGAAAAGGGGTATTAATTATTCAAAATATTGAAGAAGCTAAAATAGAACTTGCCAATATGCTAGACGGAAAGTTTGGAGATGCAAGTACAACTGTAGTGATAGAAGAGTTTCTTGATGGAATAGAGTTAAGTGTTTTTGTACTTACTGATGGAAAAGATTATAAAATTCTTCCAACGGCCAAAGATTACAAACGTATTGGTGAAGGAGATACAGGATTAAATACAGGAGGAATGGGAGCTGTAAGTCCAGTTCCTTTTGTGGATGTTGCTTTTATGCAAAAAATAGAAGAGCAAATTGTAAAACCTACAATTAATGGTCTTGCTAAAGAAGAGATAGAGTATAAAGGATTTGTGTTTATAGGGTTGATTAAAGTAGGAGATGACCCTAAGGTGATAGAGTATAATGTTCGTATGGGAGATCCTGAGACAGAGGTGGTTTTACCACGTATTCAGAGTGATTTGGTAACCTTGTTTCAAGCAGTTTCTCAAGGAAAATTAGCTGAGCAGTCATTACAAATAGATGAGCGTTCTGCGACAACAATTATGCTCGTTTCAGGAGGATACCCAGAAGCTTATGAGAAAGGAAAAGTGATTACAGGAATAGAAACGATAGAGGATAGTATTGTGTTTCATGCAGGAACAACACATAAGAACGAAGCTGTTGTCACTAATGGAGGTCGTGTTATAGCAATTACATCTTTTAATGCAAACTTTAGAGAAGCCATAAAAAAATCCTATCAAAATATAGAAAAACTACACTTTGATAGGATGTATTATCGTACAGATATAGGTTTTGACCTATAATTCGTGTTCTAAATTACTGTCTTTGCCTAAGAAACCATGAGAGATGGCGTCTCGTCTCTCTTCACCTTCTTTATTATGATCTACAAGTTGACGCATCCAGTAACCAATGGCTACACAACAAATAATCATAAATATCCAGTTGATGCCGTTTGCACCCCACCAGTTTGTTAATTCTGTTTCAGCAAGAGCGTTAAACGGTGCAAATAATGTTTCTTCTGCAAATGCTTGAATTCCTTCAAAAAATCCTGTCAAACTCATAAGTTCGTATGTTTACAATAATGGTATCTTAGCTATACGTAGTTATATTATTTACTACGATAGCGCAAAAATAGAAAAAACCACCTATGCTCACAAGCTTTTTTAGCACATCAAAGCCTATACATACCATTATTGTTTTGGTATATATGTCTATAAGTTACTTTACGGCAAATAATCAACTGTTTTTTGGTGACTTTACATGGAAAGGGTTTTTACAAGTTTTAGGGATATGGTTGTTGTTTATTATGACACTATTTATACTAAATTTTGTATCTCAAAAAAATGAACTGACTAAGAGAACATCTTATAGAATTTTATTATTTGCTTCCTTTGCTTCTACGCTACCAGTAGCGTTACAGACACCTAACATTATCATTGCAGGGGTGTTTGTGATGTTAGCAATGCGACGTATACTCAGTTTTAGATCTGGGTTGCATATGGAGCGTAAATTGTTTGACGCAGGTCTTTGGTTATGCCTTGCAACCATCACTTATTTTTGGACAAGCACATTTTCTATTCTATTACTAGCAGGACTATTATTTTATGGAAGTACTATCTTAAGATATTGGTTTATTCCATTGCTTGCTATTATTTGTGTAGGGGTATTATGTACTTGCTATGTTATTTTTATAGGAGAAGACCAATCTTTTATACTTACCATTATAGACGATTTTTCTTTTGACTTTTCTTCATACACATCATTGACATTATTAGTTCCTATAGCTGTTTTTTCAACACTTTTTTTATGGACTATTCCTAGGTATATACAGGATTCAAAAAGAGCAGTTATCGCACAAAGACCCTTATACTTATTGGTTATTTTTATGGCGATTATCGCAGTAACTGTTGTGATTATTACAAATAATAAAACGGGAGCCGAATGGTATTTTTTCCTAATCCCTTTAGCGATTATAATGACAAATTATCTTGAAAATGCCTCTGGAAAATTTTTTAAAGAATTTCTACTATGGATTGTCGTGTTACTACCTTTTACGCATTATTTTTTATCATAGTCACGCATATACATGATAGAATATAGGAACTCCTTACATTTGCAGCCCGTAACTATATCACCTAAGATATAGTATCTAGGAAACACCATGAATTACATAGGATCAAAACATAGACTCTCTGATTTTATAAAAACAACTGTAAAAGAAGTCTGTGGAGATGATTTAAGTCAAAAAACATTCTGCGATCTATTTGCAGGAACAGGAAGTGTAGGGCGCAATTTCAAATCTATTGTAAAGTCTGTTATTGCAAATGATCTGGAATATTATAGCTATGTTTTAAACAGAAATTATATTGGGAATCATAAAGAACTTAATATTGAATCATATTTTCAAGAACTCAATACCATAAAAGGCACTCCTGGTTTTATATTTACACATTATGGAGAAGGAGGTGATAGTGATCGTTTGTACTTTTCAAAAGAAAATGCACAAAAAATTGACGCAATTCGCCAAAAAATAGAAACTTGGAAACAAAACCAAGTCATTACAGAAGACACTTATTTTTTATTACTGGCTTCATTGATAGAAAGTGCTGATAAAATTGCAAATACAGCTTCTGTATACGGCGCATTTTTAAAAAAAATTAAAGTGGCAGCAGCAATTCCTATACTATTGGAACCGGCATGTTTTGATACAACGCCTAATAGTCATATGGTATTTCAAGAAGATGGAAATGCACTTGTAAAAAAAATAGAAGGAGACATTTTATATCTTGATCCTCCGTATAATGTGAGGCAGTATGGCTCAAACTATCATATACTAAATACTATTGCAAAATATGATACCTTTGCACCCAGAGGAAAAACAGGTTTACGTAACTATGAAAGGAGCGCCTATTGTAGTAGCGTAAAAGTAGTAGCCGCTTTTGAAGAACTCATAAAAAATGCACAATTTAAATACATTTTTTTAAGCTATAATAATGAGGGACTAATGCCTCCAGACATTGTAAGAAAGGTAATGCAACGTTATGGAAAATATGACCTTGCTACCACAGATTACAAGCGTTTTAAAGCAGATATGAATAGAAAGCATAAAGCCAAGCGTACTACAGAATATTTACACATTTTAGAAAAGTAAGAACTATGTTTACAGACAAAGCAAACCGTATTTTTAGAGAAGCAATAGAAAATTACCATATTATCAATACGGTAGATCAAGCTTTTGAAAATAAGTATAACAAAAACGAAGATGTAATTTCTCATCTTTTATATCGTAAATGTTGGATTGATACTGTACAATGGCATTATGAAGATATTATTCGTGATCCTCAAATAGATCCTGTGGCTGCTCTTACTTTAAAACGTAAAATAGATGCTTCTAATCAAGACCGTACAGATATGGTGGAGTATATAGATAGCTATTTTCTAGATAAATATAAGGACGTAAAAGTTAAAGAAAATGCAACCATAAATACAGAAAGCCCAGCATGGGGAATAGATCGTTTATCTATTCTTGCGCTTAAAGTATTTCATATGCATGAAGAGGCTACTAGAGAAGATGCTTCTCAAGAACATCGTGATGCCTGCAAAACAAAATTAGATGTCCTTATTGAGCAACGTGCTGATTTATCTACGGCTATCGACACGCTATTAAGTGATATCGCACATGGTGATAAGTATATGAAGGTATACAAGCAAATGAAAATGTATAATGACGATGAGCTAAACCCTGTACTTCGTAATATTAAAAAGTAATTGTCCGTTCGAGCGCAGTCGAGTGGTCTTGGGTTCTCGACTGCGCTCGAGGAGACGTGGAGGTGATCCTATGCAAAAACCACAACATATCCTTATCATTCGACTTTCGGCTATGGGGGATGTGGCGATGTTAATTCCTGTGATATACGCTTTCGCGAAAGCGTACCCAGAAACAAAAATTACCGTACTGTCAAAACCTTTTTTTAAGGCTATTATAGACACCATTCCTAACGTACATTTTATAGCCGCCGAAACCAATACACGCCACAAAGGAATTGTAGGTATATGGAAACTCTCTCGCGAACTCAAACAACTAGGAATTACACATATAGCAGATACGCATAATGTACTTCGCTCTAAGGTGTTGCGGTTTTTTTTAAGACTTCCAAATGCCAAGATAGATAAAGGTAGAGCTGAAAAAAAGGCATTGACATCTCCCAATAATTCTTTTTTCAAACCCCTTAAAACGACTGTACAACGCTATGTTGAGGTTTTTAAACAATTAGGTTTTTCGGAGATAATACCTCAGATACTTTCTAGACCAAATATTGATAGAGAGGTAATTGAAATCGTAGGTAAAACGAAAAAGAAACTTATTGGAATTGCACCTTTTGCGGCACATCAAGGAAAACAATATCCGTTAGATCTGATGAAAGAAGTACTTCAGAAATTAGACCAACAATCCGGAATACAGTTATTTTTATTTGGTGCTCCTAATGAAAAAGAAGTTCTAGATTCACTTACAGAAGATTGTGAAAATGCTATAGTTGTAGCAGGTGTTTTGAGGTTTCCTAAAGAAATTAATCTGATCGCTCAATTAGACGCAATGCTTTCTATGGATAGTGGTAATGGGCATTTAGCAGCGATGTATGGAGTCCCTACAGTAAGTGTATGGGGAGTAACGCATCCTTATGCTGGATTTGCGCCTTTGTATCAAGAAGCACATTGTTTACTTTCTGATAGAGATCAGTATCCTGCCATTCCAACTTCTATTTATGGTCATAAAGTCCCTGAAGGATATGAAGAGGTTATGCGTACCATCACACCTCAAACGATCGTAGATAGATTAATGAGTTTGCTATAATTTGTTATGCATGCATACTATTTTTGTATCTTTGAATACATAAATCCATAGGTATGACCCAGAAAACACCACTTACAGAACTTCTTGATATAAAGTATCCTATTATTATGGCGCCTATGTTTTTGGTGTCTAATGTAGCGATGCTTACCGCTGGAATGGAGTCTGGTATTGCGGCTTGTGTTCCTGCACTTAATTATAGAACCATAGAAGAACTAAAGGAGGCAATTACACAATTGAAAGCTGCAAAAGTCCCAGGAGGCGCCTTTGGAATTAACCTTATTGTCAATAAATCAAATTTAAAATATCCAGCACAGTTAGAAGCTGCTTGTGAATTAGGCGTTGATTTTATTATTACTTCGTTAGGAAGTCCAAGACAAGTGATAGAGAGTGCAAAACCTAAAGGAATTAAAGTGTTTTGTGATGTCGTAGATCTTGCATACTCTAAAAAAGTAGAAGCTATGGGCTGTGATGCTTTAGTAGCTGTAAATAATCAAGCAGGAGGACATAGAGGTGATGCTACCCCAGAAGCATTAATTAAAGAATTGAATGAAAATTGTACCATCCCAGTGATTTCTGCCGGAGGTATTGCAGATAAGAAAGACCTTGATAATATGATCTCTTATGGCGCAATAGGTGCAAGCATAGGAAGTCCTTTTATTGCTAGTGAAGAAGCACCCGTTTCTCAAGAATACAAACAAGCCTGTGTAGATTATGGTGCTGATGATATTGTGATGACTCAGAAAATATCAGGAACACCTTGTACCGTGATTAATACGCCCTATGTTCAAAAAATAGGTACTGAGCAAACATGGTTAGAAAGTATTCTTAACAAAAATAAAAAGCTCAAAAAGTGGGTAAAAATGATCCGTTTTGCTAAAGGAATGCGCGACACTACAAAAGCAGCTCAAGGAGCAACATACAAGACTGTATGGGTGGCAGGACCTTCTATAGAAAAAACAACAGCTATTGAACCTGTTAAAGAAATCATTAAGCGATTTATTTAAAAGTAATCACTAATCTTTTATAATGCTTTAAAAAAGAAGTACGCTTTCGCGAAAAAATAGATAGAAGTACTAATTACGTATGCTTTTGTCAAAATAACAGCCTCTCAGAAATGAGAGGTTTTTTTATGCCTATTCATTCTCTAGATATAAAACTTTTTGCTGAAGATACTGATAAACAGTAGGCTAAAAATAATCATAAATGAATAAAAAATGTGCCAAATAAACTTTGAAATGCAAACAGAAAATGATGATTTTGTAGTGCCGCTTTTAAGAAATTACCACGGACTCTCTAAAACATTACACGTAACTAATACTGAGCTACAAGTGTTACAACCCATTTATGATAATGAAAAATTAGTAATTAACTTTTCTAAGTTTATAACTGTTAAAAATTATGAGGCCATTAAAGAAAGACTAATTAATTTATAATACAGCAAGTGGTATTCAATTTGATCTAGGAAACCTTATGTATAGGAATTAGGTACGTTAATACTTTATAATTTTTTTCACTTCCTGAGTTGCTTCTGTTAGAAAGTGCAAGTAGTAGATTCCTGAATGTAGTATTGATGTGTCTATTTCTAGTGTATGGTCATTAGTATGAGCAGTTTTAGTGATAATTAATTGACCAGTGCTAGCATATAGTTTCAATGTAATTTCTTCATTAACAGAAGGGTCAAAAGAAAGAAATACCGATTCTTGTACTGGATTTGGATATATAGAAAGATTGTTTTTTGAAAAGCTTGATGTAGATAATTCCTCATCTAAAGGAACAGCTAAATTGTAGAAATTTTGTGCAGGAAGATTTTCAATATCGTAAATAGCTGCATCCACCCCTTTGTTTAACGAAGCATAAGATAATGTAATAGGTTGATTAACATCTAATACAGATGTAGGAGTGATTTCTATACTATTATTAGTGATAGAAATAGAAGAAATAGATATAGCAATATTATCATTCATTAAATCAAAAGAATTTACAGTCACTGTAGATGCTTCATTAATAACAGGAGAAGTATTACCGCTAAACGGAACCGTAATCTTGTTTTCTGTCAGATTATAAGAAACATCATCAGTGATAACGATAGGGCCATATCCGTTTGTACCCCTGTAGTACGTATTATTAATCGCCATAAACCATCTTCTAGCAAACTCTTGTATATCATTGTCTGATTTATAATGAAGTGTGTCTCCTTCTTCATCAGATAAATTTATATCATAGGTCGCAGGTCCAATATGAGCATTGATATTAGAATTAGCTACATTAATTTGCGCAGCCCTAATAGGATCAAGATCATCAAAATTTGCTTGTCCAATCTGCCCTACAATTACACTAACTCCTGGGAAATCTGAAACAACAGTGTTTACATAGTTGTTCAGTAAATCTTCATAATCCATTTGTGTTGTATTCATTTGCGCATCAGATTCTCCCTGAAAAAATAAAATTCCTTTTATTTTTCCTCCAATTGCCTGAATACGCCTACTCATTGACCCGTATAAAGTAGACGGATCAAAATGATCATCTCCCGGCTGCCATTGAATAACTCGTGTTCCTCCTTGAGCTGTTGGAATAAAAGCTACAGGAATATTTTCTACTTCCATAATGTCTGTAGCAATCAGAGGCCATACAGAACCTGCTGCTATATAATCTATACTCACTTCATCTACTTGACCTATGTGACTATCTGAAGCGTCGGAGAGCTCTTTCCAAACATCATCATTACCAAATAACGTAGCTTTTAAACTTGGATGCGAGTAATTATTCAATGTCAGGCCTCTACCAGAAGCATTACTTTGCCCAGCAATAATAAAGATATCGCCAACACCTACATACTCTATAGAACTTTCAATAAGAGGATCATTAGAAAATCGAATCTCTAGTGTTCCCTGACCTTGGTTTTGATCTACTAAAGTTCCTGAAAATGTTTCAGAATCATTAATACTTAATGTTGTCCAAACATCATTGCTATTCCACCTCGCTTCAATGCTTTCAGGTGTTCCACTATAAGTGCCTTCTATTGGAATATCTGCATTTCCTGTACCGTTTCGTTGAAAAACTTGATATGAACTAATATTGGTTATAGTAATTTGGGAAAATGCAGTATATGAAAGTAATACAACTAATAAGAAGGTAATTTTTTTCATAGAGTTCATCAATTTTTGATAAGCGCTAAAATAGATTTTTTAATAACTAACTCCCTTTTTTTGTTGTATTAATTACAAACATCTTAATTGTTTCAATGTATTAGTTTCTTGGTATATAACATCTATCACTACTACACTAAGGTTAACAATATAAAATGCGTCTCTATAAAAAAGCAGGGATTGGGATTCTTTTTTTTCGCTTAAAGCGAAAATTTAAAATGGCTGTTTTGAAGAGTTAAGATGCATTGAAATTTTTGTTTAGAATACTGGCTATTATTTCAAATACCCTAAATGTTTCAAGTCTTCTAGTGTATTAGCTTCCTGACAGACTCCATCTACCATTACAAAATTACGATCAGAGATATCTAAAACATCAGTGTAGTAATGATCGGTGAGGAGAATTCCTTTTTTGGGAGCGACTTGTGTTGGACTTGCTTCAGTAAGTGAAATTAAAAACTCTTTGATCACCTCCTTATATAAAGGTTCTATCATAGAGAAAGGCTCATCTAGTAATAAAAAAGGATGTTCCAAATGTGCTACCAATAATAACTCAAGATACCGAAGTTCCCCAAGAGATAACGTGCCTATTTTACGAGTTGCTATCTTCTCTACAAAAGGAGCTCTAAAAATACGATCCTGATTATTTCCATCACTATGAAATAAAGGAATGATATCCCTTACTTTTAGGTGCTTAGGTAAAAAATTATCCTGAGGCAAATACCCAATCCATTGGTTTGGGATTACGTCCTTGGGATGTATATTTTTACTATCTATTTGTAATTGAATAGTGTCTGCTTTGAGGGTTCCAAAAAGTATTTTAAGGAAGGTAGATTTACCACAGCCATTGCGACCAAACAAGCTTACAATTTCGCCTTGAGCGAAATGCAAAGACACGTCTTTAAGTATCTTTTTTTTACCAAAACTTTTAGAAACATTCTGTATGTGTAGTACTTTTTTCATTGCAATACAGTGAGTATACCTATACCAATAATTGCGATGATTCCATTTACAAACCACGTACGCTTTATAAGATGTGATTTTTTAAACCCAAGGTTGTGATACATATAATACTGCGCCTTTTGAAAATAATTAAATGCAAGAACGCCTAATCCAGTTCCAAAAACACCAAAAATGATAAGCGCATTATACAAACTAGCTATAAAAGAATCGTACATCGCAGCACTTGCTAAAGAAGTGAGCAAAGTAATAGCTAGTGTGTATAAAGTAACATCTCTGTAATACGTCCACATGCTCGAAAAATACAAATTACAATCTCTAAAAATCTAAAAGAAATGGTAATTTAAAAAAGAATCAAGGCTAAAATAGAGTAACACTCTAAATTAGAGTATTACTCTATTTTTAAATTTTCTATACATATAAGTTCCTTCTCCTTTGGGAGAAGAAGGTTAGGATGAGGGGGTATCAAACATCATCATAATCTACCACCAGTTTTGCTGAGGTAGGGTGTGCTTGGCATGTAAGGATAAGTCCTTCTGCTACTTCACTATCTGTAAGAATTTGATTTTTTTCCATGACAGCAGTCCCTTCAGTCACACGTGCAATACAACTACTGCAAATTCCACCTTGGCATGAGTGCGGTGCATCAATATCTTCATCAAGAGCAGCATCTAAAATTACAGTATCCTGAGCCATTGTAAACTCAAATTCCTCATCATCTACAAGTACTTTAATATGTGATTTTCCATCCAGAGCTTCTTCAATTTCAGCTTCTTCTGTAGAAGCCGTAAAGAGCTCAAAATGAATCGAACTATCATTTATACCGTTTGTGGTTAATACATTAGAAACTTCTTTAATCATGGCTTCAGGACCACATAAATAATAGTCACTAAACTCATAAGAAGCATATTTATTTTTAAATACAAAATTGACAGTAGACTTCATAATACGCCCAAAATGTGCGCCATCTTCTCTCGACTGACTATAAATAAATTCTATAGAAAAACGATCGTTATATTGATCTCTTAATGCTAATAATGCATCCCTGAAAATAGCATCTTCTGGGCGTTTGTTTCCATACACAAGAACAAAACCACTTTCTGAAGAGTTTTCAAGCGTCGTTTTGATCATACTCATAATAGGAGTAATTCCAGAACCTGCCGCAAATGCTAAATAGGTTTTTTTTGCTTTCGCGAAAGCGGAATCCAATACAAACCTTCCTTCTGGTGGTGCCACCTCAAGTGTATCGCCTTCTTTTAATTCTCGATTTGCAAACGTAGAAAATGTACCGCCTTCTACTTCCTTAATTGCAACACGTAATTCTCCACTTTCTGGAGTACTACAAATGGAATAGGCACGACGTATTTCCTGACCATTTATAGTTGTTTTTAAAGTAATATATTGACCAGCTTGATAGCTAAAAATGTCTTTTAGGCCTGAAGGAATCAAAAAACCAACAGAAATTGCTTTTGCTGTTTCTCTGGTAATAGATTGTATCGTAAGTGTATGGAAATTTGACATCGTATATTTTTGAGCGCAAAAATACAAAGGATTACGATGAAGATGTAACATTTCACATTTTTTAAATACTAACTATCCGTAAACAATCAAGAGCAATGATTAAACGATTTCTAAATTTAGAATGGAAAGCCTTCTTTAGGAGTGCTTCTTTTCAAGTAAATGTATTTCTCAAAATCCTGATGGGACTGGGAGCACTCTATTTTATTGTTGTATTTGCAAGTTTAGGAGCAGGTTTATATTTTATATTAGAAAAAGCTGAACTAGAGCCCTTAAAAACTGTAAATAAGTTTTTAATCTATTATTTCGTTGTAGACTTAATAGCAAGGTATTTCTTTCAGAAAATGCCAGTAATCAACATAAAACCTATGTTGCTGATGCCTTTTAAGAAAAGTAAGATTGTAAATTTTGCTTTAGGAAAAACGGCCCTTTCGTTTTTTAATATCATACATGCCTTTTTCTTTATTCCTTTTAGTGTTATTCTTTTAACTCAAGGATATAGTCCATTAGGTGTTATAAGATGGCATTTAGGAATCATGGCATTGATTTATATTAATAATTTCATCAATGTGTTCTTAAATGATGAGACCGTTTTTGTAGTGCTTTTGGGAGCTGTATTTGTTGTTTTAGGAGGATTACAATATTATGGCTACTTTGATATTACTTCCTATACAGGTACTTTTTTCCAAGGATTGTATGATATGCCTTGGTTAGCAATTATTCCAATACTTGTTTTAGCAGGTGTTGCATATTATGCATTTACCTATTTCTTAAAACGTTTATATCTAGATGCTGGATTATCTAAAAAGACAAAAACGGCAACTACAGAAAATATGGAATGGTTGGATCGTTTTGGAAAAGGATCTACCTTCTTAAAAAATGACTTGAAACTCATTCTTCGTAATAAACGTTCCAAAACAACAGTATTCTTAAGTGTACTCTTTCTTTTTTATGGATTACTATTTTTTGGAGAAGGATTTATCGAAGTATATGAAGGACCTTTTATGAGAATGTTTGCTGCGGTGTTTGTAACAGGAGGCTTCTTATTTAGTTTTGGACAATTTGTGCCGAGTTGGGATAGTGCATATTATCCACTTATGATGACACAAAATATTCGATATAAAGAATATTTACGATCTAAGTGGTTACTAGTAGTCATTGCAACAGCAATTTCAAGTGTTTTAGCAATTCCGTATGTGTATTTTGGGTGGGAAGTACTTGCCGCAATTTTTGTGGGAGCCATTTTTAATATGGGCGTTAATGCACACCTTGTACTACTAGGTGGAGCTTATATTAAAACACCTATTGATCTTACAAGCGGAAAAAAGGCCTTTGGAGATAAGAGTGCTTTTAATATAAAAACATTATTAATTAGCCTTCCAAAAATGCTAGGGCCTATGGCACTATACGCAATAGGACATTTTACACTAGGACCTGTCTCTGGATTTGCACTTGTTGGAATTGCAGGTCTTGCAGGATTTGCCTTTAGAGATAAAGTATTTAATATGATCATTAAGATTTATAAGAAAGAAAAGTATAAAACATTACAAGCCTACAAGCAAAAAAACTAAGACTATGATTGAGATACATAATTTATCAAAGAACTATAATGGAGTATCAGTTTTAAACCTTGAACATATTAGTATTCCTAAAGGACAAGCTTTTGGATTAGTAGGAAATAATGGTGCTGGTAAAACTACGTTGTTTAGTAGTTTGTTAGATTTGATACAACCTACAACAGGTTATATAAAAAATGGCGGATATGAAGTGAATAAAAGTGAGGAGTGGAAAACGCATACGGCATCCTTTATTGATGAAAGCTTTCTAATAGGGTATCTTACTCCTGAGGAATATTTCTATTTCATTGGCGATTTACGAGGACAAAATAAAGCAGATGTAGATGCACTTCTTTCTGGTTTTGAAGATTTCTTCAATGATGAAATTATCGGAAAACGCAAATACTTACGAGACCTTTCTAAAGGAAATCAAAAGAAAGTAGGTATTGTCGCAACGCTTATAGGAAACCCAGATGTTATCATTTTAGATGAACCATTTGCAAACCTTGATCCGACAACACAAATACGTTTAAAAGGGATCATAAAAGAAATGGCGACAAATAAAGATATTACAGTATTAGTATCTAGCCATGACTTACAGCATGTAACCGAAGTATGTGAACGTATCGTAGTACTTGAGAAAGGAGAGCAAGTAAAAGATATCATGACGTCTCCAGAAACGCTTAAAGAATTGGAAAGTTATTTTTCTGGTGAAGCGGTAGTGTAACTTTTTATAAATTACAAAACAGATAATGAATTATAGGAAAATTTTCTTTTTATCCATTGTGTTGTTTAGTTTTTATAGCTGTGTTGAAAAAAGTAATACATCAAGACAGTTTGAAAAATCTATAGAAGCACGAGCGCTTAGCGCAGATGGAAAAGAGATGAGTACAAATATGCTAGTTTATTATTCTTTTGCGTCTAAAGAGAGTAAGCTTTTTGATGAACAAGGAGAGTTTATAGATAAAAAAGAAGAAGGACATTACATAGTGACTCCCATTATTCGTTCTGCTGTGAGAAGTATTATTGGTCGATATAGTCCACATGAATTATCAAAAAAAGATAAAAGTGAATTGAAAAATGAGATCTATGATTCAGTAATATCTACTCTTAAAGTTTCTAAGAATACAGATCAATTAGAAATACAAATTGATAGTATTAGTTTGAATAAATTACTTTTCTCAAAAGCAGCCCAACAAAGTATTTTAAAAGAATAAATATCCATAAAAGGGTATTTATGTGTTTAAATTGTATATCAGTAGTGTATAATACGTCAATTTTAAAGATGTAACTCTCGGTTTTTTCAAAAAGAAGTGTATTTTTACAGGCTTCCATACTAAAAATGGACATTTTCTGTTTTTATCAAAAAACAATGTGAGTTTGAAACTACTTATAAAATATACTTGTTGCGTCTTCTTTGCAGTTTTGTTCTTAACAAGCTGCTCTCGTAAAAAAAATTCTTTTGTGAGCCGTAATTTTCATGCGGTGACTACAGAATACAATACATTATACAATGGTGAAGTTGCTTTAGAAGCAGGACGCGAGTCTTTAATCTCTACGTTCAATGATAACTATTGGGACATCCTTCCCATAGAACGTATCGCTTTTAAAGATGAGATTTCTATTCGTTTAGATGAAGAAGATGGAGATCCTAATTTTACAAAAGCCGAAGAAAAAGCAATAAAAGCGATACAAAAACACTCCATGAAAATAGATGGAGAAGAGTATAATCCTCAAGTAGATGAGGCTTTTATGATATTAGGAAAGGCGCGTTACTACGATCAGCGATTTGTACCAGCCTTAGAAGCATTCAATTATGTGTTGGCGTATTACCCAAAAAGTAACAACATAGCACAAGCTAAAATCTGGAAACAGAAAGCAAATATTCGTCTTGATAATAATGAGGTTGCTATTGAAAACTTATTGAAGATTTTTAAAATAGAAGATAAACTTAAAGATCAAGATAAAGCAGATGCATATGCAATACTTGCACAAGCATATCTTAATTTAAAACACAAAGACACTGCCCTTATTTATATGAAAGAAGCTACGGAGCTTACAAAAAGAAATGAGGAACGAGGTCGTTATAATTATATAAAAGGACAATTATATAATAACTTAGGTCATAAAGACAGTGCAAATCTTGCTTTCCAAGAAGTTATAGATTTAAATAGAAAAATTCCTCGTAAGTATTTGATCAATGCACACATTGAACAAGCCCGTAATTTTGATTACGAAAATGGAGATGAGTTAGTACTATTAGAATTATTAGAAAAACTAGAAAAGAATAGAGAAAACAGACCTTTCTTAGATAAAATCTATTACGCTAAAGCAGAGTATTATCAAAAAACAAATCAAATAGATTCTGCACTTGCAAATTATAATAAATCACTAAGAGAAGACTCTCAAGATAAATATCTAAATTCTCGTGATTACCTTGCTATTGCAGAACATAATTTTGAAATAGCAGAATATCAAACAGCAGGCTCTTATTACGATAGTACCATGGGAGAGCTAGATGACAAAACAAGAGAGTTTAGAATCATTAGAAAAAAGAGAGAAAACTTAACAGATGTTATAAAGTATGAAGAGCTTTCTCAGCGCAATGATAGTATACTACGTTTAACATCGTTATCTGAAGATGAGCAACGCACATTTTTTGAAGAGTATATTGCAAAAATTAAAGAAAAAGAACTCCAAGACTCTTTAAGTCGTGTAGAAGATATTAGAAATAATGAGTTCTTTAAAAAAGGTAATAACGGGAATAATAGTGCAGGAGGAGGAAGTAAATTTGGAACTTCGGCTAGATCTGGAAATAGTATAGGAGAATTTTATTTCTATAATACAACCGCAGTAGCTTATGGAAGACAAGCCTTTAGAAAACGTTGGGGTAAAAGAGCCTCGGCTGATGGATGGCGTATTTCTGCAAGACAAGATATTCCTCTTAATCCAAGCGCATTACCATTTAGAGGTGATAATGGAGAAGAAGATACTGCATTAACTGTAGACGATTACTTATCGAAAATTCCAAAAGGAGAAAAAGAGCTAGATAGTCTTAAAAAAGAACGTGATTTTGCATATTTCCAACTAGGACTTATTTATAAAGAAAAATTTAAAGAATATCCACTGGCTTCTAATAGATTAGAAAAGCTACTAGACTTTGAACCAGAAGAGCAACTAGTATTGCCTGCAAAATATAATCTGTACCAGATATATGGTCAGATGGAAGATACAGGAAAACAAAATGGATATAAGCAAGACATTACGTCAAATTATCCTGATTCTCGTTATGCTTCAATTATTAATAACCCAGATGTTGCGTTAGAGCAAGATGCATCTTCTCCAGAAGCTATTTATAATGGATTATTTAGAGAGTTTCAAAATCAACGTTTTGGACCATTATTAGTAAGTCTTGATGAACGGATAGAGCAGTTTTATGGAGATCCTTATGTGCCAAAATTTGAATTGCTTAAAGCAATGACTTTAGGGAGATATAAAGGATACAAAGCTTATAATGATGCTTTAAAATATGTAGCACTTACATACCCTAGAGCAGATGAAGGTAAGAAAGCACAACAATTGCTTAATAGGGCTATTCCTAAAATGAAATTTAAAAGTTTCCAAGATGAAGCAACGGCTACTAACTGGAAAATTGTATATGTATTCAATAATTCTGATGTAGCAGGAGCAAATATATTAAAAGAACAACTAGATGAAGCTTTTGAAACTATAGGATACACAAACTATGCAACCTCTTTTGATGTCTATAATGACCAACAATCTTTTGTGGTTGTCCATTATTTAAACAGTAAATCACAAGCAGAAGGACTTGTAGAGTTATTGGCAGTAAATAAAGATATTAAAGAAAAAATCACAAAGGAGAATACGGTTTTAAGCTCCGAAAATTATAAAATCATCCAACTTCATAAAAACCTCGAAGACTATATACAGCAAAGTACTAAATAACCCTCTATAATCCCCTCCCTATGTTTTCAGATAATAAAAAAGGAAAAAACTTAGACCACAGTAATCAACAAAATAGAATAAGCCAAGGTACAAATATTGTAGGAGATATTACATCTCAAGGTGGTTTTAGGATAGATGGAGAAGTAGAAGGAAATATAAATACCCCAAACAAAGTAGTTATAGGAAAGACAGGTGTTGTCAAAGGATCTTTAATTTGTAAAGATGCAGATATAGAAGGATTGGTAGAAGGAACAATGCAAGTAAGCAATCTACTCTCTATAAAATCTACAGCGCGTATTGAAGGAGAAGTTACCGTTGGAAAACTTGCGGTAGAACCAGGCGCTACATTTAATGCCTCTTGTGATATGAAAGGCAGTTTAAAATCGATTGCTAAAAATGGTAAAAAACAAGGGGAACGCAGCGCTTAAAAATTGGGCCGTTTTTTCTGGAGTTGCTATTCAGATGGGGGCTATTATCTTTCTTTTTATAAAAGGAGGTAAGTGGTTAGATACTCATTATAATGCCGGAGGAAAAGCGTTTACTGTTATAGGGACATTGTCAGGAGTAGCTATATCTATGTTTCTCGTACTTAGAATGTCAAAAAAATTGAACCCATAAAACTTCATGAATTTTTCAATCATATCTTTTTCAACAAAACTTTTTGGGATTTTAGGAGCAGTTTTTGGAGCTCATATTCTAGCACTTTATGTTAGGAAGTTGCCTCTATTTGAAGATTATTTATTGATTTCTTACGCACTTAACTTCATTTTAACAGTTGCTATTTATAGTATGGTGATAAAAGCATCCAAAAAAGAAAGTGCACAAGGTGGTTTTGTTTTTTTATTTGGAAGTGCTCTAAAATTTATTCTATTCTTTATTATTATAAAGCCTCTATTTAAAGCTGATGGCGAGGTTTCTGGGCTAGAATTAGCTTCTTTTTTTGTGCCTTATTTGGTATGCTTAATCTACGAAGTTTACCTACTTTCTAAAGTGCTTAATAATAAGTAAAAAGATGATTTTTTAGAGATAGAAAAAAAAGCTTCACTATTCTTTTTTCATTAAGATTTATAAATGTATTTTTGCACCGATTTTAAGGACACTATTTATTTGTTCGATATGCAAAGAAAAACGTTGATTAGATTACTTTCGGCTTTAGTAGTACTTGTTTGTTTTGCCTCTTGTGGCGATAAACCAACAACAACAAGAGAAGAGCGTAAAGAAGAAGTAAAGGAGTATGTACAACATCACCTTTTAGATTCTCACGACTTTAGTTTATTTTCCAAAACAGACGACAAAGGTGAAGTTCACCACTATGGTTTTCCATTGCCTGTGATTTTATGGGATGGCGGACTTAAAGTGTTTTCATCATCAAAATTTCATCACGGTGAAACTGTGGCAGAAGTAGATGGAAACTATTATAAGTTAGAGCATGCAAAAATCTACAAGACAGATGCTGCTGGAACAATGAATTATGATGATCATCATCATGCTACTAATGACAAGCCTATAGATATCTCTATTACAAAAGGAGTATTTATGATGCTGATCACTTGTGTACTGATGTTTTTCCTTTTTAGTGGACTTGCAAAAAGTTATGCTAAAAATGGAGGAATTGCAAAAGGAGCAGGACGTTTCTTTGAGCCTATCATATTATATGTAAGAGATGATATCGCTAGACCTAATATTGGTGAGAAAGATTACAAGCGCTTTATGCCTTACTTACTTACTGTGTTCTTCTTTATCTGGTTCCTTAATATATTTGGATTAACACCACTTGGAGTTAACGTTACAGGAAACATCGCAGTAACTACTGCGCTCGCTGTTATTGTATTTTTTATTACCACTTTTTCTGGAAAGAAAGATTACTGGAAACACATTTTTGATCCACTAGGAGATGGAATGCCTTGGTACGGTAAAATATTTATTTATATCATACTCGTTCCTATAGAAGTATTAGGAATGTTTATTAAGCCTTTTGCACTTCTTATACGTTTATATGCAAACATGACTGCAGGAC
This sequence comes from uncultured Dokdonia sp., assembly GCF_947492815.1. Lineage (GTDB taxonomy): Bacteria > Bacteroidota > Bacteroidia > Flavobacteriales > Flavobacteriaceae > Dokdonia. The sequence goes on along the minus strand of NZ_CANLOB010000001.1, from coordinate 423,967 downwards.
ACGTAGTACTAGGAAGTTTGATAGGTCTTATTTATATATTCCAAACATGGTTAGGAGGAACCTTATCATTTGGATTAGCGTTTGCTATCTCATTAATTGAGGTACTAGTTGCTCTATTACAGGCTTATATATTTACAATGCTAGCAGCACTGTATTTTGGATTTGCAGTAGAGGAACATGATCATGAGCACGATCACGAAACAGAAGTTGCTCACTAATAAATAGTATAACGCTTTCGCGAAAGCGTATACATCAAAAATGAATTTTTAATTTTTTAAACTATATTTTTATGACAATTCCAATGATGTTACAAGACGCTGCAGGAATCCCTACAGTAATCGGAGCAGGTTTAGCCGTAATCGGTGCTGGTATCGGTATCGGTATGATTGGTGGAAAAGCTATGGAAGCTATTGCACGTCAGCCTGAGGCTTATGGAAAGATTCAAACAGCAATGCTTATTGCAGCGGCGCTTATTGAAGGTATTGGTTTTGCTGCGATTTTCGCAGGATAATCATTCATTATTCAAACAAACAGCTGTAACGGTTGGTTGCAGCTGCTTGTTTACATTAAAAGAAAAACACCACTTTAGTATATCATAAAATGGAAAAATTAATTCAAGAATTTTCATTAGGTCTTTTTTTCTGGCAAGCAGTTCTTTTTATAGGATTATTGCTTTTATTACGTCGTTTTGCATGGAAACCTATTCTTAACGCTGTAAACGAAAGAGAAGAAGGAATCAGAAATGCACTTGCTTCTGCAGAAGATGCAAAGAAGGAAATGCAAAACCTTCAGGCAGATAATGAAAAATTAATCAAAGAAGCGCGTGCTGAGCGTGAAGCAATGCTTAAAGATGCTCGTGAGATCAAAGCAAAAATGATCGAAGATGCAAAAGGAGAAGCAAAAGCAGAAGCAGATAAAATGATTGCACAAGCGCAATCTGCTATCGAAGCTGAGCGTAAGTCTGCTATTGCAGATCTTAAAAATCAAGTAGCATCTCTTTCTGTAGAAATTGCAGAAAAAGTTGTAAAAAGCGAATTATCAGATAAAGATAAGCAACTAGGTCTTGTAGAAGAGATGCTAGGTCAAGCCACTTTAAACTAAACCAATATGGGTAGTACAAGAGCAGCAATACGTTATGCAAAAGCAGTTTTGGATCTTACAAAAGATACAAAATCTACAGATGCTGTATTGAATGATATGAAAGCTGTTGTAACGACTTTAGGTGAAAGTAAAGACCTTCGCCTTGCGTTACAAAGCCCAGTCATAAAAGCAGAAGATAAAAGAGCTGTATTAAAAGAAGTTTTTAAAGGAACTTCAAAAGAGACCTTAGGACTTATAGATGTCTTAGTAGATAATAAACGTGTTGATATTATTGGGCATGTTGCTACTAGCTTTGTAGATCTCTATAATAAAAGCCAAGGGGTACAAGCAGCTACAGTAACGACGGCAACAGCATTAACTCCAGAACTAGAAGCTAAAGTACTAGCCAAAGTAACTGAGTTAACAGGAAGTACAGACGTAAAATTAGAAAGCATCATTAATGAAGATATCATTGGTGGGTTTATATTACGTGTAGGTGATACACAATATAATGCAAGTATCGCTAGCCAATTAGGCAAATTAAAAAGAGAATTTAGTAATAGTTTATAATAAACTTTCGCGAAAGCGTAAAACCAATATAAAATGGCAGAAGTTAAACCAGCAGAAGTTTCAGCAATTTTAAAACAGCAACTTTCAGGTTTTGAAGCATCAGCTTCACTTGATGAAGTAGGAACTGTATTAACCGTGGGTGATGGTATTGCTCGTGTATATGGACTTTCTAATGCTCAATATGGAGAATTAGTAGAGTTTGAAAGCGGCCTTGAAGCAATCGTTTTGAACCTTGAAGAAGATAATGTAGGAGTTGTACTTCTAGGTACTTCAACAGGAATTAAAGAAGGAGATACCGTAAAGCGTACACAACGTATCGCTTCTATTAATGTAGGAGAAGGTATTGTAGGACGTGTAGTAAATACATTAGGACTTCCTATAGACGGTAAAGGCCCTATCTCAGGTGAAACCTATGAGATGCCATTAGAGCGTAAAGCACCAGGAGTAGTTTTTCGTGAGCCAGTAACAGAACCATTACAAACAGGTATTAAGTCTATTGATGCAATGATTCCTGTAGGTAGAGGACAACGTGAATTAGTAATTGGTGACCGTCAAACCGGTAAATCTACCGTTTGTATTGACACCATTCTTAATCAAAAAGAATTTTATGATGCTGGTGAGCCAGTGTATTGTATTTATGTAGCGATTGGTCAGAAAGCTTCTACTGTAGCAAACATTGCTCAAGTATTAGAAGACGCTGGAGCGCTTGCATATACAACAATAGTTGCAGCAAATGCATCAGATCCAGCAGCAATGCAGGTATATGCACCATTTGCTGGAGCAGCAATTGGAGAGTATTTCCGTGATACAGGTCGTCCTGCATTAATTATATATGATGATTTATCTAAGCAAGCGGTAGCATACCGTGAGGTATCTCTTTTACTACGTCGTCCACCAGGACGTGAGGCGTATCCTGGAGATGTATTTTACCTTCACTCTAGATTACTTGAGCGTGCAGCAAAAGTAATTAATGATGATGATATTGCTAAGGATATGAATGATCTTCCAGATAGCCTTAAGCCTATCGTAAAAGGAGGAGGATCTCTTACAGCACTTCCAATCATTGAAACACAAGCAGGAGATGTATCTGCGTATATCCCAACTAACGTAATTTCAATTACAGATGGTCAGATATTCTTAGATGGAGATTTATTTAACTCTGGTGTACGTCCAGCAATTAACGTAGGTATCTCGGTATCACGTGTAGGAGGTAACGCACAGATTAAATCAATGAAGAAAGTATCTGGTACTTTAAAACTAGATCAAGCAGCTTTCCGTGAATTAGAAGCATTTGCTAAGTTTGGATCAGACCTTGATGCAGCAACATTAAATGTAATTGAAAAAGGAAAACGTAACGTTGAGATCCTTAAGCAATCTGAAAATACACCATTTACAGTAGAAGATCAGATCGCAATTATATATGCAGGTTCTAAGAACTTATTACGTGACGTTCCTGTAAATAAAGTAAAAGAATTTGAAGCAGAGTACTTAGAGTTCTTAAATGCAAAGCATAGAGGTATTCTTGATACATTAAAATCAGGAAAACTTACAGACGAAGTAACAGATACATTAGTAGCTGTTGCTAAAGATCTTTCGGCTAAGTATAACTAAGAGTACGCTTTCGCGAAAACTGTCTTAATCACAGTAGAAGTAGCGAAAATAGTAGTATAATAATAACCCTTAACAAGAGCGCCAATGGCAAATCTTAAGGAAATTAGAAACAGAATTGGTTCAGTATCTTCTACGATGCAGATTACCAGTGCCATGAAAATGGTATCTGCTGCAAAATTGAAGAAAGCACAGGATGCAATCACAGCAATGCGACCTTATGCAGATAAGCTTACAGAGCTTTTGCAAAACCTGAGCTCAGGACTAGATAGTGATTCTGGAAGCAATTATGCAGATAACCGTGAAGTGAATAAAGTTCTTATTGTAGCTATTTCATCTAATCGTGGTCTTGCAGGAGCTTTCAATTCTAACATTATCAAAGAAGCAAAACGATTAGCAGAAACAACATATGCTAATCAAGAAGTTAGTTTTGTAACAATCGGTAAAAAAGGAAATGATATTATTGGAAAATCACACAACGTGATTACAAATAATAATCAGATTTTTGACGATCTTACTTTTGATAATGTCGCTGTCATTGCAGAAGACTTAATGTCGCGTTTTGCTACTGGAGAATTCGATAAAATCGAAATTATCTACAATAAGTTTAAAAATGCAGCCACACAAATAGTAACTACAGAGCAATTCTTACCAATATTGCCAGTAGCGACAGAGAACACCTCTAGTGTAGACTATATTTTTGAACCTTCTAAGGAAGAAATCGTAGAAGGATTAATTCCTAAAGCATTAAAAACACAGTTGTTTAAAGGAATACGTGATTCTGTAGCTAGTGAGCACGGAGCTCGTATGACAGCAATGCATAAAGCAACAGATAATGCAACAGAGCTTAGAGATGCGCTTAAATTACAATATAACAAAGCACGTCAAGCTGCTATTACCAACGAAATCTTAGAGATCGTAGGTGGAGCAGAAGCACTAAATAATTAATTCATTCCCACGTAGGTGGGAATCTCAATACAAAATCCCAATCTTTTTTAAAGGTTGGGATTTTTTGTTATGCCCCATAAACACAGGGATTGTCTAGTTTTTGTACTTTAATTCGAAACCTTTATTTTGGAAACGATTATCGGGACTCACTGGTTTTGTGAAGGTTGCACATACATTTACAACACTTTCTTCACAAATATTTTGGTTTGAGTTATAAGCCTCGAGATGTAACATTCCTCGGGGCTTATCTTTTTTATTCCCATCCTTCGGCTAGGCTCAGGATAAACTCTGGTGAGAATCTCGTTATTGTTCATTTCAAATCTTTTTTATGAAGACGAGAATCTTACCTCTACTAACTTTTAAACCTATATCTAATAAAATATACGATATGCTATTGTTTAATTGTTTACAGGGCCTTAAAACACGATTTATTTATACTTATGAATGATATACTTTATTTGCTTTCGCGAAAGCGTATATAGAATCACTATTATTAGCCGGATGTATATCATATTTTAAATAAATTAAAGGAAACGATTATCGGGTTTCACTGATAGGATGTGAGTTAGCTATATATTTACAACACTTTCTTCACAAATATTTTGGTTTGAGTTATAAGCCTCGAGATGTAACATTCCTCGGGGCTTATCTTTTTTATTCATATGAAGACGAGAGTCTCATTCTTATATTTTTAGAACCATCTTTTTGAATACGATGATTTCCTCTTTTTTCATTGAAATTCTTTTATGCGAAAGCGTACATGAAAAATAGCTTCTAAAAAATAGAAGGTTGCGTCTTGTTATAGTAGTTTATTTAAAGTTTAACAAACCATCATAATCTATTCCTAATTAAGAAGTATTAACATTTCCCTCTTCTATATTTGAATCTCATCAACAAAAAAATATATGAAAAATCACATCTTATTTTGCGCAGTACTTTGCGTATTTTTTTATCAAAATGGATTTGCTCAATTAGAAAAGGGAGATCAATTACTTTCTGCTACAGTTGCTCCATATCCCACAACAACCAATGGAGAAAAAGACTTTGGTGTTATAGCAAAAGTTGACGCAGAATTTTTAGTAAGCAACCGATTAGCGATCGTAACAAGTGCTTTTTATTCTAATAATACCACATTTGATAATGCTAGTGGAGTTACATTTAATGCTTTTGGGATTATTCCTTCGTTGCAATATTATATCGTACATAAAGAAAAATGGAATATTGCTGGCTTTGCAGGATATGGTTTTGGCTTTACAGACAGAAGTTTCAGAGATTCTCAGAATAGTGCTATTACAGTGACTACCTTAGGAGCAAGTGCACAATATCAAGTCGCAAGTAAGTGGTATTTGAAATTACAAGTAGTCTATTTTAAAGCGCAAAATATATCATTTGACTTTACAGAAGTAGAAGGAATAGCTCCTTTTATTGGTATAAGTTATCTATTATAAATTTGTTACTTTTATCGCGCGATAATACTTCCTTTTTTTGAGTACACTTAAAAACCTTTTTAAACATACATTTGTCTATGGTTTAGCTACTGTATTACCAAGAGTACTTACTGTATTACTAACTTGGTTGCTTACCAAGTATTTAGATACAGAAAGTGACTTTGGAGAGGTGTCTATACTTTTTACATATATAGTCTTACTTAATGTATTGCTTACATATGGTATGGAAACAGCGTTTTTTAGATTCTATAATGGAGAATCAGCAACTGATAAAACAGTAAAAACATCACTTTGGGCACTTGCATTAACAACTTTAGTTTTTGCTGTAACGTCCATTTTTTGGATAGAACCTGTAGCAAGATTAAGTGATATAGATGTGTCTTATTGGAGATGGGTTATAGGGATTTTAAGTTTTGATACGCTTATGGTAATTCCGTTTGCTTTAATGAGAGCAAAAAATCAATCTATGAAATATGCGGTTATTAAAATGATAAGCGTAGTTATTTCAGTAGGAACATCAGCGGTATTCTTGATCGCTACTCAAAAAATGACTAGCATTTTTACTTGGTTACCTAATGATAAAAAAGAACTCTTTTTCATCTCAGGATGCATGGCTAGTGCACTTACATTATTGTTTGTTAGTAAGCCCTATATAAGTAAAATCTATATAGATATTTCTTTATTAAAAAGAATGTTACGGTATAGTTGGCCTATACTTATAGCGGGTCTTGCATTTGCAATAAATGAAGCATTAGATAAAGTGTTGCTTCAGTGGCTATTACCTCTTAATGAGCAAGAAGCAAAAGAACAAGTAGGAATTTATACTGCATGTTATCGCTTAGCAATTGGTATGACCTTATATGCAACTGCATTTAGGTTGGGGGTGGAGCCTTTCTTTTTTAGCCAATCTAAAGATAAAGACGCATCTCAACAGTATGCAATGATTACGAAAGCATTTGTAGTACTAGGAGCAATAGGCATGTTTGTTTACATTGTCTTGCTAGATGTTATAAAACCATTATTAATTGGAAAGCCTAGCTATCTAGTCGGTATGAAAATTACACCAATTGTGGTGTTTGCCTTTTTCTTTTTTGGAATCTATCAGACATTGTCTGTTTGGTATAAAGTAACAGATAAGACAAGATACGGAGCGTATATTTCTATTTCGGGAGCAGCATTAACAATTGTGTTAAATGTAGTATGTATCCCTACTATAGGATATACAGCAAGTGCTATTGCTACATGTGCAGCTTATGGTTTAATGATGATTGTTTCCTATAGTATAGGAAGAAAACACATGCCTATTCCATATGATCTAAAAAATATTGTTTTATATATTATTTTATCTGTAGGTTTTTCATCTGTTTTCTTCTATCTTTTAAGAGATTATTTTGGAATAGGCAGTATACAACTTTATCTTGCAGGTATCCTGATGACAGTAGTTTTAGTAGGTGTCATTTGGTATAGAGAGCAACCTTTATTACAACGAATATTACGAAGAAAGAATGAAAGTTAAAATCATAAATAAATCAAGCCACGCACTACCCCATTATGAAACGATTGCTAGTGCGGGTATGGATTTACGTGCACATATTTCAGAACCTATTACCATAGGTCCATTAGAAAGAGCTATTGTGCCAACAGGACTTTTTATAGAGCTTCCTATAGGAACAGAAGCACAAGTGCGTCCTAGAAGTGGTCTCGCGGCTAAAAAAGGAATTACAGTTCTTAACGCACCTGGCACGATAGATGCTGACTACAGAGGCGAAGTAGGTGTCATCTTAGTAAACCTTTCTAATGAACCGTTTACTATAGAAAATGGAGAGCGTATTGCCCAAATGGTCATTGCACAACATGAGCAAGCTGTTTGGAAAGAAGTTATCGAACTTTCAGATACTGAAAGAGGCGCTGGAGGTTTTGGAAGTACGGGAACTAAATAAGATAAATTATGAAAGGTGTTTTTAAAAAGCTACTTACTTTAAGTGTTTTTTGTGTAATTGTAACCATACAAGCGCAAACAGAAAAACAAAAGAAAGAAGAAGTAATGGCAACCATTATTTGTGAATGCTTAGAAAATGCATCTTCAGAAGATTTATCTAAAAATTTTGAAAAAGAATTTAATAACTGTCATAAAGCAAGTGTTTTAGGTGCTTTATTGTCCGGATTACCAACCGATAAAGATTCAACAATCACCCTAAACTCAGACGGAAGCTCTGATGAAGTATCTGAAGAAGATTCAGAAAAAGCAATAGCAATACTTGAGAATGATTGTGAAGTTTATAAAAATGCAGAAAAGCAACAAAAAAAGTCTCAAGAAAAAGAACAAACGGAATTTGAGGTAATTGCTCAAGATGCATGTGATAGACTTTCTAATGTCTCACTTAGCCTCCCTAGAAAAGAACGTTATAAAAGCATAAAACAAGAGATTACAGGAGCTATTATAGAAGCTCAAATCATGAATGATTTATTGAATAGTACTGAAAAAGCAATCGATTCTATTAAATCTCTTGTGGAAGCGGGTAATTTTAAAAATACAGACAGTATAACGTTTCCTGGTACGCAAAATGTAGTGATAGCAGATAAGAACTATGAAGAAATAGAGGCATATCTACTTGAAAATTGTGATCAAATGAAATCATTGATGACAAATAATGAAGAAAGCTCAGAAGTCTCTATATCTGACAAAAAGAAAGCAAGAAAATACTATGATGACGGACAAGCTTTTTTCCAAAATGCAGACTATGATAATGCCATAAAGAGTTATAAAAAAGCCGTTAGAAAAGACAAGACTTTTGCTTTTGCTTGGGATATGTTAGGGTATAGCTATCGCAAAAATGAAAACTATGAAGAAGCTATAACAGCATATGATAAATCTCTTGCATTAGACCCTAAAGGAAAAATGCCACTTACCAATAAACCAATTGCATATGCTTTATTAGGAAATTTTGATAAAGCAATAGAAGGGTATCTAGAGTATATTCAACTTTTTCCAGATGATCCAGAAGGATATTATGGTATAGGTAGAATATATCGAGTAAAAGAAGACTATGAAAATGCGCTAGATGCTACTATGAAAGCATACATAATGTATAAAGAAATAGAATCTCCTTATGTGAGAGATGCAGAAGCAAACTTGAGCTTATATTATAAAGAACTAAAAGAGAAAAATAAACTTGAAATTTGGAATAAAATAGCAGAGGAATATAATATTCAAATAGCAGATTAAATCAATAAAATAAACCTACTAACCTCCCATGAAAATAATAGTGCCAATGGCTGGACGCGGAAGCCGTTTACGCCCACATAGTTTAACAGTACCAAAACCATTAATTCCTGTTGCAGGAAAACCTATTGTACATAGATTGGTACGTGATATAGCAAAAGTATTGAATCAACCTATAGAAGAAATTGCTTTTGTATTAGGAGATCCTGCCTGGTTTGGAGAGGATGTTGTCAAGAGTTTAGAAGCACTTGCAGAGAGCTTAGGAGCAAAACCATCTATTTACCGTCAAGATCAACCATTAGGAACAGGACATGCCATTATGAGTGCTGAACCATCACTTTCAGGACCAGCCGTGATTGCTTATGCAGATACGTTAATACGTGCCGAGTTTGATCTTGATCCAGAAGCAGATAGCGTTATTTGGACAAAAAAAGTAGATAACCCAGAAGCTTATGGTGTTGTAAAGTTGAACGAAAAACAAGAAATTATAGAACTTGTAGAAAAACCGGAAACCTTTGTTTCTGATCAAGCAGTTATCGGAATATATTATTTTAAAGATGTAGCCGTTCTTAAAGGAAAGCTTAAAGAAGTTTTAGAAGAAAATATTATGAACGGAGGAGAATACCAAATTAATGATGGTATTAAGAAAATGATGGCAGATGGACGTATCTTTAAAACAGGTACCGTAGATGAGTGGATGGACTGTGGAAACAAAGCAGTTACTGTAGAAACAAACGGTAAAATGCTTCAGTTTTTGCACGATGATGGAGAAGAGCAATTGGTTTCAGATAGTGCTACTTTAGAGAATGCAAGCATCATTCCTCCTTGTTATATATCAGAAAATGTTGTTTTACGCAATGTTACTGTAGGTCCAAACGTTTCAATAGGAGCTGGCACGGTGATTGAAGATAGTACCGTAAAAAATAGTTTGATTCAATCTAATAGCGTTATTAAAAATGCAAAGCTTGATCAAGCAATGATAGGAAACCATGTAAAATATAATGGTAATTTCACACAAGTAAGTCTTGGTGATTATACCGTTTTAGAATAGCACGCCTTTTGAGGCAATACGAGATAAGATGAAAAAAAATCAGTACATACTATTATTGTTTTTGTGTCTGAGTATGCTTTCGCGAAAGCATACATATGCACAAGACCCAACGCCATTTGCAGATCAAAATGTAGATGATCTCGGAGATGTATCTGACGAATTTCAAGAAGCTTTTTTTGAAGCCTTAAAACAAAAAGGAATAGAAAATCACGAATTAGCAATTGCTGCGCTCAATGAGTGTGTAGCCATGGAACCTAACAGGGCTATCCTGTATTTTGAAAGAGGAAAAAACTATGAAGCGCTTAAAAAATATGATCTAGCCGAAGATGATTTTCTAAAAACGCTTTCTCTAAAACCAAATCAAGAACCTGTTTTAGAAGCACTGTATGAAGTGTACTATAAAAATCGAGATTATGAGAAAGCAGAAATGATAGTAAAGCAACTCATACCTTTTGATATTCAATACAAAGAAGATCTTGCTCGAATATATGTCGCAACAAAACGGTATGATGAGTCACTACAATTGCTAGATGAATTAGATATAGCAAAAGGAGGAGATGTGTATCGAGAGCAACTTAGAGATCGCGTGTATAGACTTTCTGGAAATAAAAAGGGACGTACAGATGCTATTGAAAAAAAGATTGCAGGCAATCCTACAGCTGAAGCAGATTACTTAAAGCTTATTTATCTCTACAGCGAACAAGGAGAAACTAAAAAAGCATATGATACTGCTTTAAAGCTAAAAGAAATCAACCCTGAAGCTGAAGAAGTACATCTTGCGCTTTATAAATTGTATTTAGAAGACGGAAAGGTAGCCGATGCAGTAACATCTATGAAAATCAGCTTACGTAGTAAGAAAATCACTCCTAAGGCAAAACATAGAGTGTTGAATGATTTCTTGCTATTTGCAAATAAAAATCCTGAGTATGAAGTACAGCTTGAAGAAGCTATTTCTATTTTTGATTCTCAGGTTACAGACTCAAAAATCTATCAAGAATTAGCCAACTATTATATAAATAAAGGCATTAAACATAAAGCGTTGCCTTATCTTAAAAAGGCGTTGGCAAATGATACGGAGAATATAGATATTATAAAAAGCACGCTCTTATTACAAATAGATACTGAAGCCTATACAGACGCTGAAAAAATAGCAGCAGATGCCTTAGAATTATACCCTTCTCAGCCGTTATTATACCTTACGTATGGTGTTGCGCTTAATAAGCAATCTAAGTTTAAAGAAGCTATAGAGCAACTTGAGGTAGGAATAGATTATATTATTGATAATGTCAAAATGGAATCTGATTTCTATCAACAATTAGGAGATGCATATATAGGATCTGGAGATGCTACTAAAGGGCAACAATATTTAAATAAAGCAAACGCACTCAAAGCACAAAACAACTAAATGAAAAGATTAGCCCTTCTCCTTATAATAAGTGTACTTGCTAGTTGCGGAGGCGTAAAAAAAACAACTAATAAAGTTACCACAGAAGATATTGCTACAGCACGCCTTATAGAGAATCACTATACCAATACGTTTGATTTTAATACACTGGTAGCGCGTACGCGTGTGCGATATCAAGATAACAAATCAAGACAGACGGTAACGGTTAGTATCAGAATAGAAAAAGACAAAAAGATTTGGATGAGTGCTTCCATATTAGGGATAACTGGCGCAAAAGCATTAATTACTCCTGAAAAAATCTCTTTTTATGAAAAGATAAATAGACGTTATTTTGAAGGAGATTTTTCATTTTTAAGTCAATATTTTGGAGTTCAGATGGATTTTGAGCAATTGCAACGTTTACTGATTGGACAAACCGTGTATAATTTAAGAGAAGGAGATTATCAGGTAGATCAAGTAGAAGGATTATATAAGATTACTCCTAAAAAACAACTAGATATTTTAAATCTGTTTTTCTTTATGGAGCCTCAAGATTTTCTGATTAAAAAACAACAGGTTACACAACCTCAAGACAATCTTTCATTAGACGTAAATTATACATCACATCAATTAGTGAAAGGAAAGGCATTTCCTAAAAGTATAGCTATTGAAGTGCTTGAAAACACAGACAAGACCAATATTGATATAGAATATAGAAGTGTAGAAGCAGATGTGCCTGTACGATTCCCTTTTTCAATACCCTCAGGTTATAAGAAAATAACATTAGATGAGCTCTAATACAAAAAACTATGTATGTATTTTAATTGTAATGCTTCTATTTGGAGGATTACAAACAAGTTATGCTCAAAAACCAACGCGTAAACAACTAGAAGAACGTAGAGCTTCGTTAATTGCAGAAATGCAACAATTAACACGCTTGCGCGAAACCAATAAAAAAAAGGAAATCTCTTTATTGACTCAAGTAGAAGATCTGGATCAACAAATAAAAGTACGTTCGGATATTATAAAAGTTACCAATCGTCAAGCAAATCTCCTTTCACAAGAGATCGATGAAAATCTCAATAAAATGGAAAATTTAAGAGATGAACTTAAAGATCTTAAAGACGATTATGCCTTGATGATTCAGAAATCATATAAGAGCAAAAGCGGACAAAGTAAAATAATGTTTCTACTCTCTAGCGAAAGCTTTAAACAGGCATATAAACGTATGCAGTATATGAAGCAGTATACAAACTATCGAAAAAAACAAGGCGAGCAAATAAAAGAACGTACAGCACTTTTACAAAAGGTAAATAGAGATCTTATTGATCAGAAAAAAGATAAAGAAGCACTCATTGCCGAAAATAGGTTAGCCAGAAAAGAACTCGATAAAGAAAAGCAAGCCCAAGATGAACTTGTGGCACAAGTACGTAAAAAGTCAAGTGTATATGCTTCTCAAATTAGAAAAAAACAACAACAAACAGATGAGATAGATCGTCAGATAGACAAGATTATTGCAGATGCTATTGCGGCAAGTAATGTAAAGGCAGGGAAGTCAAAGTCTAATAAGAAGTTTTCACTTACCCCAGAAGAAAAAACCTTAGCTTCAAACTTTGCAGCAAATAAAGGGCGCTTAATCTGGCCCGTAGAAAGAGGTCGTGTATCAAGACGCTTTGGTAAAACTAGGCATCCTACATTACCTAATATAACAACATATAGCAGTGGTGTAGAAATAGAGACATCTCCAGATGAAAAAGTGAGAGCCGTTTTTAAAGGAGAAGTATTAAAAATACAAGATGTTTCAGGAAGTAATTTGGCTGTTTATATAAAACATGGAGATTATATTACTGTATACTATAACATTAAAAAAATCACAGTAAAAGTAGGAGACAAGGTAGATTTTAAACAAGTTATAGGGGAGGTAGGTCTTAACGCCTTTAACGGAAAAACCATTCTTAAATTCTTAGTGAGAAAAAATAATACCAAGCTAAATCCAGCAGATTGGATAAAGGGCATGTAAGCTATTGAAATAAAACGATACGCAACCAAAAGGGTTTTTATGCATCTTACAAGTATGTATAAAAAAATAACATCACTACTTTTTATTTTTTATTTTCTCATAATAGGTTGTGACCCTATAGAAAACAATAGTCGAATTGTTTTTAATTTAAAAGTGACAGATGAAGAGAATCAACCTCTCCCTGATATAGACATAAATGCTTCTTTACGCGATACGTCTATTGGAGTTTCTTTTTTTATATTTCCTTCTTTTGAAGGTTTTGAAGGTGTTATAGGTGTTGGAAGTACCGATACTCAAGGAGAAATTTCTTTGATTTCTTTAGATCCAGATCTATTTCAAAATGAGATAGCAGTAGTCATAAATGGAGATGAGCAATTTGGGATGTCTTCTGTAAATCAAGAATATGGCATTGTTACTTATCTCCTTGATTCAATAGCAAATAAGGCAACATTATTACCCGATACCGTTTTAAAACGAAGTGCTACCTTGGAAATAGAAATTATTGATGTTCTTGACATGGAAGGAAGTCTAGCGTATACTATTACCTATTCCCCAAGGATCCAACAATTTCGATTTCCTTCTGGAGAAGAACTTACTAGTGATACTGTAGAAGGATTTGGTGAACCCCTATCATCTGAAGAGTTAACTTTTGAAACTCTTCAAAATACAATTGCATTATTTAGTTATACAATCACTTTAGATAGTGGAGTTGTAGAGACGAATACTATTGAAATTCCAATTAATCAAGACATTGTACAGTATGCATTTGAATTTTAAGATGATTATAGTAACACTTTTATGTGTTCAAGTAAGTTGGTCTCAAGAAAACACAGAAGATACTTCCATAACGAGAGATACGTTTGTTGAAGGATTTATAGAAGTTGCCTATATACAACCTATCTTTTATGGAAATAATTTCATTAGTGAAGGCTATGATGTAAAAAGTACTATTAATATAGGGCTCACTAAAGGTATCGAATTTATGGTATTACATGTTGATCTGAACATTGCATCGAGTGATGTTGTGAGACCTGATTTAGTAGGAAATGTAAGAGATGCAAACTTTACACGAGTCTCTGCAGGCGTAGGCTATCCATTAGATATTAATTCCAGATGGCAATTTTTACCCTCTTTGAATATAGGATACTTAAAAATAGGACAGCTTTTTAGGGATGAAAAGATAAGAGATGATGGTTTTTTTATAAATGCTGAAGTCGCTTTAAATTATAGAGTTTTTAAATGGGGAGATATTTCATTAGGTGCCCAAAATTACTTTGATTTTATTAGTATAGATGCACCATCAGAGATACAATCTTTTTTTAATAACGCACAATCTATATATCCCTTTTTAGGATTTCGATTTAGGATAGCTGAATGATTTTCAGATAGTTAATTCTTCACGTTTGTTTAACCTTTCCTTCGGTTTAATTTATGAAGAGGTTATAAATAATTAACAAACGCATATTTCATATTTGCATGAATCAAAAACTACAAATATGAAAAATACATTATTTATTTTATTATTGTTTATTGTCGCTAATACGACGTCAGTTATAGCACAAGAGGAAGAGACAGATAGGGAAAACAAAACTACTTTCGGAATAAGAGGGGGTATAAATGGCAGTTTTAGTAGAGATTTTACTGAAATAGAATTTCACGGAGGCCTATTTGCAGAAACAAGATTATCTAAACATTGGAGTATCCAAAATGAACTTAATGTTTCTTATGGAGGTGTTGGTAATATCTCTCTAGGAGTTCCTATATTTATTAAATATCATTTTACAGATAAATTTAGTGTTTTTGGAGGCCCTAGGCTTGATGTAGATATTTCGAGGGGGTTTATTACTCAATTTAATGATCCTACTCGACTTCCTAGTCCTGTAGGCTTAAGTGCAGAAATAGGAGCGCAATATAATATAACAAAACGCTTTTTTGTAGAAGCACGCTATAACTATAGTATTATTAATACCTCAAGATTGAATAATAATAATTTACAAATAGGCTTTGGATTTAAGTTCTAAAAACAATTCATTTTCTATAAATGATTTATGTAATAAAAATGGAGGGCTTAATTCAACGTTATATAGACGGTTCAAATGAATCTGGAGTCCTTTTTATAGGACTAAGGTTATTACATCTAGAGATGGGTTTAAATTTTTAATTCTTATGATGATGTTTAAAAAAATTATATTAACTATATCCTTAGTTGTTTTGTATAGCAGTCATGCACAAACGAAAGAAAAAATTGAGATAGTACCTACAGGAGCTACTGTCGTTAGTAAAGATAAAACACAATTTGAATTTTATGAGCAATACAAAGGAGTGTTCTTTAAAAAAACGATAAGCCCCTCTATAAGTATACTAGCGGGTTTAAATTATTCACGTATTGGGAAAGATGATTTTTTAGAATTTCCATTACTTTTTCAATATCAGTTTTCGCCAAAATTGAAAGTATCTGGAGGTGGTCAGTTTGAAGTAGTACGAGATATAAACACAGATATATTTACCGTAAAAGGAGTATCCTTCTCTGCTGGAGTTGATTATCAGTTTACAGAAAATTGGGATGCTGGAATACAGTTTGTACTACCCATCATTCAAAGGGAAATGTTTGATCGCTCAAGCCCTTTGGTGCCAAACCCTATACGATTACGTACAGGGTTTAAGTTTTGAGATCATTTATTGTATAATAAGTCGTTCTGTAAATCTTCCTTCTACAGTAGTAACCGCTAAAAAATAAGTGCCGCTAGAAAGTGTATAATCAAATACGTTCTGAACACTATCTTGAGGTGTATACTGTTTTACAATACGTCCTGTTACATCTATAATAGTAATATCATTGAAGGTCTTTCCTTGTAAGCCTCGTATAGAAAATTGTCCTTGACTAGGATTTGGGAAAACAGTAATTATATTTTCCAATGTTTGATCAGACACAGAAAGTACATTACCTTCAAATCTTGATAAGATACCAGCTCCATTTTGAACAAAATACAGATCGTCATTAAAAAAACTTACACCAAAGGGATTATCTTGATTACTTACAAGTTCTATTGCAGTTGGAGAGGTTTCAGACGTGTCTATTCTGAAAATAGATCCGTTCGTCACAAATTCAGTAACAAGAAGTATCGTTCCTTCAGCATGTATTCCTGCGGGATTATTAAGCCCTATAACAACATCTTCTAAGGTAGGAGTTGTATCTGTTACGTTAAACTTTGAAACGCGATTAGCGCCAGCGTGAGCAATAAATAACTCGTCTCCTATAAGCACAATCTGCTCAGGAAAGTTAAGCCCATTAATGACTGTCGAGATAGCTCCGGTGGTAAGATCAATACGACCAATTCTTCCACCTTGAAATTCAGAAAAATATAGATCGTTATCAATACGAACCATAGAGACGGGTGTTACCAGTCCAGAGGCAATGGTCACTTGATTTGACGTTAGGTCACTGGCATCTCTACGTGTAATAACACCACCCACTTGAGAAATATAAACATCATCTCCATCAAAGAGAAGACTCGTAGGTCCGTTAATGCCTGTAACCACATCTTCGGCAGTTGGATTTGTAGCTGTAAGATCAACACGTACAATAGCATTACCTGAAAATTCAGCTACGTAGGCGTCAGAACCTTGTATAACAACATCAAAAGGATCAGCAAGACCTGTAACAACAGGTGATACTTGTGAAATGGATATAAAAGGAATACAAATAAGTAAAAGCAAAAAGGTAGTTTTTTTCATAATTAGGTAGGATTATTGATAGTATATATCCAGAAAGGTATATGCACATTTACAGTGTAGTCACATTGCAAAAAGAATACTTACAAATATTTTTGTTTTTCTTGGTGTGCTTTAACGCTTTGCTCTCCCTTTGGTCGTGAATCTCGCAGGCTCGATTTCGCGAAAGCGTATAAACAATAGAGTTTGCTTTGCGCATAGAAAATAGAACATAAAAGAAGCTATCTCAGATGTAACTTAATGCGTTATTCTGAATTCATTTTCAGAATCTCATCATATCTGTTATATCAGTAATGGGAAGCTGAATTTGTTTCAGTTTGACGAAAATTATATTTTTTTAGGAAGCCTTTTTGGATACGTTGAATGTATGAGTTTCTTATGTAAACAACGCTTTAAGCTCTGTAGCATCGTTAGGTTTCATTTTTCCGGCAAGCACTAAACTTAGTTGCTTACGTCGTAAGGCACCATCATAACGCTCTTTTTCATCGTCGGTTTCAGGCATTACTGGCGGAACTGGAACGGGAGTTCCTTGTTCATTTACAGCTACAAATGTATAAATCGCTTCATTAGCCTTTGTGCAAATACCACTCTCACGATCTTCTATCCATACATCAATATAAATTTCCATAGAGGTTTTAAATGCTCTAGAGATTTTAGCTTCTACAGTGACTACACTCCCTAGGGCAATCGTTTTATTAAAAGCAACATGATTTACCGAAGCTGTTACCACAATTCTGCGAGAATGTCTTCTGGCAGCAATACTCGCTGCCCTATCCATACGAGCGAGAAGCTCACCTCCAAAAAGATTATTTAAAGGATTTGTTTCACTAGGTAAAACAAGATCTGTAAGTATTGTTTTAGATTCACTAGGTGTGCGTGCTTCCATAGGAGACTATTTTTTGGCAAAGGTAGGACGTATCTAACGAAAAATGAAGCATAGTTTTGGTTATGTTTTTTTTATGTTGAAGTAGCAAGGGAAAAGGGCGATTTATGATAGTAATTTCAAGTTGTAAATGAAGTAGCTATAATTTTATGAGATAGAAATCTTAGGTTGTATTTGCAAAATAATTAGATAACCGGTCAGTAATCCAACTACAGAAAATAGGAGATCATTCGTGTCAAAAACATTATTGCCTCCTAAATTATGAATCTTTAATTCTTGTGTTATTACGTAAATAGCTGAAAGTGTGGTTGCTATAAAATATATAGAAGTTACCTTAATTTGCGCTTTGATGCGCGTTGTTTTACTTCGAATATAAAGTAAAATAGCAGTTAGTGTAAGTACGCCTACAATACCCTCAAAAAAATTAGGGAGCGATAATAAGATGATTTTAAATAAATTAGGAGCATCACTATCCAATACCGAAGGTCTGATAAATTTAAAGAGTGTAAATAGGATAATAATCAGGAGTTGTATCCTAGCTAATTTTAAAATATCATTCATTCTAGCTTATTATTAACTAATAAGTAAACTATAAAATACCATAAAAGTAAAAGAAACTAGAGTTCCCTTACGTCAAGCCAAGCCGTTTTGTTATCTTCTTTTCGAACCTTACGAAGTATTGCTAATGCTTCTTGAGCATCTGTATAACTACCATAGACTACTTGGTGAAGACCAAATTTGTTAACGCCTACAAGTCTTGCTTTGTCGTATCCTTTATGCTGTAATTGCTGGATTCTTTTTTCAGCATTTTCTTGCACTCTAAAGGCACCGGCAACCACGTGATATTTTCCTTTAGGCTGTATAAGATCTAGCGTAATAGCAGGCAACGGATTTTCGATAACAAAAGTTGCTTCTTGTATTTTTTCATCCACCTGAGTTTTTGCTTCTTGCTCAGCTGCATAATTGTGCTCTTCAATATTTTTGAGGTATTTAAATCCTCCAAAACCAGCCATTCCAAGACCAATTACAGCTATAGCAGCATATTTCATCCATCCAGAAGAGGCTCTTCTCTCTGGTGTAAATGCAATAGGTGTTTTTTCCTCTATCGCTTCGACTTCTTCTTTATATACTTCTCGTGCAATTTGAGGAGAGGTAAATGAAGAAAGTCCAAAAGAAGACGTAAGATAGTTGAGGTGATAAGAAGGTTCAAATTGAAGTGCGTTTTCTACACTCATTTTAAACGAACCTATATTCTTAAACTCAACAGAAGTTCCTTTATGTAAATTATCAAATAAGAAACGCACATAAGATGCAATTTTAGTATTTGCATCTTCATGAGGAATCATTTCTTTGGTAGCAATGTAGTTTGCCAAGAGGCCATCGGTATCTGTAAGCTGTGCATTGAAAGAAAGCTTCTTTTTTGGCGGATAAAAAGCTTGTGTGCTTTCATGAATGATAGCAGATTGATACTGAGTTAAAAACGCCCCAAATCCAGGTACGATTACACACTCATAACGATATAAAAGGTCACTTATGTATTGGTCTAATTGCATAAAATAAAGATACTTTTTTTTAAAACTATGCAAACAGTCATCATGATATTTTATTAACAAAAATGAAATAAAAATATGGCCTCCTGATTTTGTGTAATGTACTGTATAAGTATGTTATTTTTTTGAACTATTCAATAGTATTTTAGTTGTACATAGAAAATAGTAATAACAACTTTTATCTCATCAATAAAAATTGTTTCTTGTGTGTTTGTAAATGATCCATATGCCTGAAAACGAATTCCTTTCTTTACTTACGCTTCAACATATTCCGCATTTAGGAGACGGAAGTATTAAAAAGTTGATTCAACATTTTGGAAGTGCCGAAGCCGTTTTACAGCAAAAAAAAGAACATCTTCTGAAGGTAGAAGGAATCGGGGAACATAAACTTCAATCGTTTTGGGATGAAAAGCATTCCGCTTTCGCGAAAGCAGAATTAGAACACCTCCAAACACATAAAATTGCCTATAGTTGTTACACAGATGATGACTATCCGCAACGGTTAAAACATTGTATAGATGGTCCTGTTGTACTTTTTCAACGTGGAAATATACAACTTCATCAACGTAAAATTATTAGCATTGTAGGCACTCGAAAAGTAACATCTTATGGTGCTGCATTTGTAGAAAAATTGATAGAAGAACTCGCTCCTTTCAATCCAATTATTGTATCTGGATTTGCATATGGAGTAGATATTACGGCCCATAAAGCAGCCCTTGCCAATAATCTGCAAACCGTCGGAGTACTCGCTCACGGTCTCGATAAAATGTATCCAAAAGTACATAGCAAATATGTAAAGGATGTAGAAAGCAATGGCGGTTTTATGACTGATTTTTGGACATCAGATACCTTTGTGCACACTAATTTCTTGCAGCGTAATCGTATTATTGCCGGGTTAAGTGAGGCGACTATTGTGATAGAAAGCGCAGCCAAAGGAGGTTCTTTAGTGACCACAGATTTTGCTAATGGATACCATCGTGATGTATTTGCCGTGCCAGGAAGAACTACAGATCCGTTGAGTATAGGATGTAATAATTTGATTAAACAACACAAAGCTCATGTGCTTACTTCGGCGGCAGATATTGGGTATATTCTTAATTGGAAATTGGAGGAAGAAGCACCATTACCAGTGCAGAAAAGACTATTTGTAACGCTAGAAGATGACGAAAAATTGATTTGGAATTTTTTAAAAGAACACGGAAAAGAACAATTGGATTTAATCGCATTGCATTGTAAAATGCCAACACATAAAATAGCAGGAACTTTACTCGCTATGGAACTGAAAGGGGTGATACGCCCTTTACCTGGGAAGTTATTTGAGGTGATTTGATTTTCTGTTATACGCTTTAGCACTTCGTTCTTCTTTATGGTTGTGAATCTCACAAGTTTGATTTCGCGAAAGCGTAAAAAAAAGAAACCCAAGCATTAACCTGAGTTTCTTTACTGTAGTGTATTTCTGTTTTCGTATTTTGATTACCCTTTTACTTTTCCAGGTAATACTTTATATCCCATATTGTATAGCGTAAATCCATAGATGTCTGCATATTGCTCTATAGTCTTACTCACAGGAGTTCCTGCGCCGTGACCTGCATCGGTTTCAATACGGATAAGTGTAGGAGCATCTCCAGCTTGTTTTGCTTGTAATTCGGCAGCAAATTTAAAAGAGTGTGCAGGTACTACACGGTCATCGTGATCTCCTGTTGTCACAAGTGTTGCTGGGTATGAAACTCCTTCTTTTACATTATGTACGGGAGAGTATCCTTTTAGATACTCAAACATTTCTTTGCTATCTTCTGCAGTACCATAATCATATGCCCATCCTGCACCTGCAGTAAAGGTGTGATATCTAAGCATATCCATAACACCTACAGCAGGTAATGCTACTTTCATAAGATCTGGGCGTTGTGTCATCGTTGCTCCTACAAGCAGTCCTCCATTAGATCCTCCACGTATGGCTAAATAATCACTAGAGGTATATTTTTCAGCTATAAGATACTCAGCTGCTGCTATAAAATCATCAAATACATTTTGTTTCTGCATTTTTGTTCCAGCATCATGCCATTCTTTTCCATACTCTCCACCACCTCGTAAATTAGGAACAGCGTAGACACCACCTTGTTCCATCCATACCGCATTTGCAATACTAAAACCAGGTGTAAGACTTACATTAAAACCTCCATAACCATATAATATAGTAGGGTTTTTACCATTGAGTTCGATTCCCTTTTTATGAGTAATAATCATCGGCACTTTGGTGCCGTCTTTAGACGTGTAAAATACTTGCTTACTTTCGTAATTATCAGAATTAAAATCAATCTCTGGTTTTCTAAATAATTCTGAAGTTCCTGTTTTTATATCATATTTATAAGTGCTCCCAGGCGTTTTATAATTGCTAAAACTATAATAGAGTTCTGTCTCTTCTTTTTTGCCCCCAAAGCCACCTACAGATCCTACTCCAGGCAGCGCTACTTCACGTATAAGATTTCCATCATAATCATATTGCATTACTTTAGATACAGCATCTACCATATAACTTGCAAAAATAGAACCCCCACCCGTACTTGCATTTAACACGTTTTTTGTTTCAGGAATGATATCTACCCAGTTTTCAGGACGTGGGTCGCTAGCATCTACAGTTACTACACGTTGGTTAGGTGCATTAAGATTTGTAGATAAAATAAGTTTTGATCCTACATTCGTGATAAGATACGTATCACTATTAGTATGATCAAGAATAGTAACCAAATCACTATTTGGTTTTGTAAGATCTTTAATATATAGTTTATTACCTGAAGTACTAACTCTTGGACTAATGGTTAAAAAACGGTTGTCTCTAGAAACGTTTCCATAAATATATCGGTGCTTCTCTTTTGGAGTTCCTCCGTAAATAAGTGCATCTTCAGATTGTGGTGTTCCAAGTTTATGATAATATACTTTATGTTGATCTGTTTTGGCAGAAAGCTCACTTCCTTCAGGTTTGTCATAACTTGAGTAATAAAAACCTTCATTTTTATACCAACTCATTCCTGAAAACTTAACATCTACTAGTGTGTCTTCTACAATCTTTTTAGACTCGGTATACATAATTAGGATTTTACGCCAATCACTTCCTCCTTCAGAAATACTATACGCAAGTACGCTTCCATCTTCAGAAAAGCTAGCACCTCCTAAAGAAATGGTTCCATCTTCTGCAAAAGTATTTGGATTCAAAAATACAGTAGCAGTTTCTGGGTCATCTCCTGTTTTATAGCGATAGATGACATATTGATTTTGTAGTCCGTTATTTTTATAGAAATAGGTGTAATCTCCTTCTTTAAATGGAGCCCCTATTTTTTCATAATTCCATAGTTTTTCTAGTCTTTCCTTAAGTTGTGCTCTAAAAGGAATCGTATCAAGGTATCCATAGGTTACTTGATTTTGGCGTTTTACCCAATCTTCAGTCTCTGGGCTACGATCATCTTCTAGCCAACGGTATGGGTCTGGCACTTCTGTTCCAAAATAGGTGTCTACGGTATCTGTTTTTTGGGTTTGGGTATACGTCACTGCAATAGGATTTTCTATAGATTTTACATCATTTTGACAGGAGAATAGTGCACTACTGATAAAGGCTAAAAAAAGAATTCTTTTCATAAGGATGGAGAATATTATTGAGATAGTGAAGATAAGGATTTGTTCGCTTTCACGAAAGTGAAGTTTATACTGAGATCGTCGAAGTACGAAATCGAATTTATGAGATTCACGACCAAAGGGAGAGCGAAGCGTTAAAGCATAAAAAACCCTACCTAAACATAGGCAGGGTTCTATAAATTATGTTGTTATGTTATTGCATTAAGTGTCTGTAGTTATTCCAGTTTTTATAAATAAAATAACCATTTACTATAGCAACTAATAATGCGGGTCCTATATTAGCTAAGTCTAAAACAGCATGAAAAAGTACGACGTTTACAGAGATAGGTAATAACGCAAGTACTGCTGCTGGAAATGCTTTTTTAGTGATAAATAAGAGGCCAACTACGACTTCTAATCCTCCTACTAATGGCCACATATAACCACTATCTGTAAATGCTTGAAATAAATTTGCAGCTCCTACATTCTCTCCGAATTCGAAATCTGGCATGAACCAGAAAAATTTATTAAGTCCAAATGCGAGAAGCATAATTCCAATGCCTATTCTAATAATTGTGTTTACTATTTTCATGAGTTTGTTTGTTTTGGTGATTATAGCGACTTAGACGCAACAGAACACCATCGATTACAAAAACCTCAAAAAAATTGTCAATTTAGCCTTTGTGGTATTTTTCTATTCGTTAAGCTTACTTTGAAAAATGTCTATAAATTGGCTTATATGAAGGACATCAACAAGAGCATGGTGTGTATATATAGCAACAGACATTGTCTTTTTTTCATTAACGACTATTACCTTTCCAAACGATATTTTAGGTTCGCTTCCTCTCGACTTGAACATTCTGGCATGTGTAATAGCACTAAAATTAAGCCAAGGAATTGCTGAGTAATGAATCACGTTATCAGGATTGTTAGGAGGGAAAAGTGATTCGCTTTGTTGAATACGTTCTATTTCTTTTTGTACTGATTTTGAAAATGTATCAAAACTTGCTGCATATGGAATATCACTAAAAGCAAATGTTTCATTAGGTCTCATGATGGTTGCCGAAGCTCCAATGTGGTCATATAAAACCACTTGATTGTCTGGAGTGATACGATATTTAAAATTTTCTATTTGATTGGAAGCGAGTACACATTTATGTAAGTAATAGGAAAAGAACGAATATCCTTTTTCCTTTGCTACTTGCATAGCTTTAGTTACATCTACAGAAACAGTTACTCCATAGAAAGGCTCTTCAAATTGATTGAAAAATTCGAAGTGTTGTCTGCGTTTCCATGTAGAAAGATCAATTGTTTTCAATGGGATTAATTTATTTTGAGAGTAATCTATATTTAAAATCTACTGTTTTTTCTCCTTTATTAAATTCTCCACCTTTAATATCAATATATAATTGTTTTGATGCATCTATATAGCCAAGAGTAATATTATATACTTTTACAACCATATTGTCTATGTTTTCAAAATCGATAGTTGTACTACTTGATTCTTCATTAATCCATTTATATCCTCTCCAGCTACTATTAAATACATTATCAGGAGATTCAATAATAACAGGACCATCAAATGCAAGTATCTTTTCATTAATACGTGCTTTTTTAGATTTTAGATCAATAACAATTGATGTAAAGTCTGTTGTGTCGGATGACTTCAGATAGATTTTGTTTTTAGAATAAGAAATATCAAAGTATAATTGTCCTGTAGAATTTATTTTTACATCAAATTTTTTAGTAACCATATATTCATATTCTTCCTTTGTAATTCCCATCCTTTTATCATAAGGCATAGGTTCTCCATCTTCTGCAATGGCTTTATTCACTTGTTGATTAAACCATTCTTTATTTTCTGATAACGCTTTTGTGAATTTTTCAATAATTTTTACTAACCTATCAGGCATAGAGACACCATTCATAATCTCAAAATCTACTCTCCCTTCAGGGAGTAAAAACGCTACGTCTTTATTAAAATCACCAGAATACTCAAAAGATTGTGCATTTATAGTAGTGTAACTATACAAAAGCAGCAAAAGCGAAAGAATCGATTTCATTATACGTGATATTTATTAGGCAATGTACTAAAAAAGAAAACCTCCGCAAGGGAGGTTTTTACTATATAAAAGTAAGATTCTTTATACCAATTTGTTTTCTACAAGATATTCTCCAATTTGAACAGCATTAGTTGCTGCTCCTTTTCGAAGATTATCAGAGACAATCCACATATTAAGTGAGTTTTCTTGTGAATGATCACGGCGTATACGTCCTACAAAAACATCATTTTTACCTTCGGCATAAATAGGCATTGGGTAGGTATTTGTATCTGGATTATCTTGTACGGTAACTCCATCAGTCTCACTAAGAAGCTTACGTACATCTGTAACATCATACTCATTATGAAACTCTAAGTTTACAGATTCACTATGACCTCCTACTACAGGAATACGTACAGCCGTTGCTGTAACAGCAATGGTACGGTCATCTAGTATTTTTTGAGTTTCATTTACCAGTTTTAGTTCTTCTTTGGTGTATCCGTTTTCTTGAAAAACATCACAAGCAGGAATTGCATTACGGTGAATAGGGTATGGGTATGCCATCTCGCCTTTCTCTCCTGCATATTCGTTTTCTAATTGCTGTACCGCCTTTACGCCAGTTCCTGTAATAGACTGATATGTAGAGATAACTAATCTTTTTATACCATATTTTTTATGTAACGGTGCTAGAGCCAATACCATTTGTATGGTAGAACAATTAGGATTTGCAATAATCTTATCATCTTTGGTTAATGCATTGGCATTAATTTCAGGAACTACTAGCTTTTTGGTTTGGTCCATGCGCCAAGCTGATGAGTTGTCTATTACAGTAGTGCCTACTTCAGCAAATTTTGGAGCAAATTCAAGAGAAGTATTCCCTCCAGCAGAAAAAATAGCAATATCAGGTTTGGCGGTAATTGCATCTTCCATAGAAGAAATGGTATACTCTTTCTGTTTATATACTACTTGTTTTCCTACTGATCGCGCAGAAGCAACAGGGATTAATTCTGTTATTGGAAAATTACGCTCTGCAAGCACTTGCAACATTACTTGGCCTACCATTCCGGTAGCACCTACTACGGCTACTCTCATGAGAATATGAATATTTTTAAATTAAAACCCCAAATTTAGGGAGATGTACTTGATTTATGGGCTTTAAAACAAATAAAAAAAGGATAATGTTTTAAGGATACACAAAAGAGTTACAAAATGTATAATTACTAACAAAAAACTGCCTTAGCTAGATTACTAAGGCAGTTTACAGTTAAAAATATGTACTGTAGCGGTGGCTACGTATGTTTATTTTTTAAGAGCATCTCTTATTTCAGTCAATAAATCAATTTCAGATGGCCCTGGATCTGCTGCTGGAGCTTCTTCAACAGGTTTCTTTGTTTTGTTGTAAGCTTTTACAATCATAAATAATACAAACCCAACGATAATTAAGTTTATAATCGCATTGATCCATTTACCATACATAATGGCGTTTTCAGCTTTTTCAACGGTTCCATCTGCAGCAACTACTGCCTCATCTAACACCATTTTCATTTCAGCAAAATCTACCCCGCCTGTAAAGTGCCCTACAATAGGCATCATTATATCAGATACAAATCCACTTACAACTAGACCCATGGCACCAGCTAATAATACAGCTATTGCAAGATCAATGACGTTACCCGTCATGATGAACTCCTTGAATTCTTTTAACATTTTAATTTGGTTTAAAGGTTAATGAGTCCCTAAGGTACTAAAAAAACAAACTCAATTAACAAAGTTTTAAGAACACTCACGTCACTATCGAAGAACGACACGTTTTACCCGTTGAGATACCGCTGTGAGGAGTTCATAGGATATAGAGTTAATGCTAGCAGACACATCAACGGCAGAGACGTCTTCTCCAAAAATAGTCACATCATCTCCTTCTTTACAATCAATATCTGTAATATTAACCATCAGCATATCCATACATACATTTCCTATAATAGGAGCTTTTTTCCCATGTATGGTTACATATCCAATACCATTACCATATGCTCTAGAAATACCATCAGCATGACCAATAGGAATGGTAGCTGTTTTTTCGTAATGCGTCGCTTTGTATGCACGGTTATACCCTACGGTTTCATTAGGCTCAATAGTATGTATTTGAGAAATGATTGATTTAAGGGAAGCAACAGGGCGTAAATGTTGATCTTCTTCAGGAGTATTACCATATCCATATAGTCCAATGCCTGTGCGTACCATGTCAAATTGTGCTTCAGGATAGTTAATAATGGCTGAGGTGTTACTCTGATGCAAGAAAGGCGCTCCGTCTAATGCTTGTAGTAATATATTTGCTGTTTTAGTAAAACTAGTAATTTGTTGTTGGGTAAATGCTTTTTCGGTTACATCTTCGCTGGCTGCTAAGTGGGAAAAAATAGAAGTGATTTTAATAGCTTCCGTTTCTTTAAGGCGCTCTAGGATCCAATCGGTGTCATTTTCCCAGAAACCTAAACGATTCAATCCAGTATTAAATTTTAGATGAACAGGATAGTGCTTTTGTGTATGCGCTTTCGCGAAAGCGGAAAACTCACGAAACAAACGGGCACTATATAAACTAGGTTCTAAGCAGTTTTCAATAATCACCTTAAAATTATCAGGTTGAGGATGTAATACTAAAATAGGTGCTTGTATTCCTGCTTTACGCAAGGCTTCTCCTTCATAAGCGTAGGCAACAGCAAAATAATCAATACCCAGTTTTTCTAGAAATAAGGCTACTTCACAAGCATCAGTTCCATAGCCAAACGCCTTTACAACGCCCATCATCTTTACACCTTTAGCAAGTTTAGCTCTAAGATAGGTGTAATTGTGCTTTAAGGCATTGAGGTTTATTTCAAGGCGGGTGACCCCCATAAGAGATTATTTATCGGTGTTTGTATTGGGTATTTTTTCTGAAGGTATTTCTTTAGGATCGGTTACTTCCATTTTTTTAAGACGATCACGTAGCATCGCTTTATAATATGCACCTCTGCTTAAAGGTTCATATTCTTCGGTTTCTCCTAAAAGAACAATATTGTCATTTTGTGCTTTACGGTAACTGTATTGAGCTAAATTACCAGTACGTGTACATACAGCATGTACCTTAGTAACATACTCGGCAGTGGCCATAAGTGCAGGCATAGGTCCAAAAGGATTTCCTTTAAAATCCATATCAAGCCCTGCGATAATAACTCTTACACCTCTATTGGCTAGGTCATTACAGACTTTAACAATCTCGTCATCAAAAAATTGTGCTTCATCTATTCCAATGACATCACAATCATCTGCAAGAATGGGAATATTTGCTGCTGCAGGAACAGGGGTAGACCGTATTTCATTAGCATCATGAGAGACTACCATTTCTTCGTCATAGCGTGTATCTACAGCAGGTTTGAAGATTTCAACTTTCTGTTTTGCAAACTGGGCACGTTTGAGTCTTCGGATGAGTTCTTCTGTTTTACCAGAGAACATAGATCCGCAAATTACTTCAATCCAACCGAATTGCTCCTTATGATTTACTGTGTTTTCGAGAAACATTTTGTACTTTTCAAGACCAAAACGTCATTTTTGACGTTTGGTTTTAGGTCAGGGTAAATTTATCAAAAAAGAGACGTAATCAACGTTAAGTATTCGAAAGTTATGAAGAAATCTATTAAAGCAGAATTAATAAGTCTCGCACACAAAATATTACAACTTAAAGATGATACTTCGTATGCGCAAATGACAGAGCAATCTAGAGCGCTTTATGAGAAATTAATGGTATTATCTTACGCAGAAAAGCTAGAAAAATCTGGACAACCTACCATAGGACTTTCTAAAATAGAAAATACAATAGATGAAGTAACAACAGAAAAAGAAGTGGTTCCTGTTGTTGAAAAAATAGTAGAAACACCTGTAGAAGACAAAATAGAAATACAAGAACCAACCCCAGAACCAGTTAAAAGAAAAACTCCTGCAGAGATCGTTGCTGAAAATGAAGCACGTTTTGCTGAAGTAAGAGCAAATGATAAGCATCGACCTGATGGAACTTTTTTTAATCAAGATGAACCTGTACATGAGCCCGTTATAGAAAAAATAAAAGATATGGTGGCCGAAATGCCTCCAGAAGCTTCTGTTATTGATGAGCTAGTAGAGTCTATAGAACCTCAAGATCGCTATCAGAAAAATGATATGCTAGAAATAGGAGGGGAGTTTGCTCAGATGCCAATTTTTGATCCTGTAGCTGTCGCTGAAGAAGATAGTGTGCCTAAAAACTTAAATGATAAACTTAAAAGCGGACTTAAAATAGGACTTAATGATAAGCTTGCTTTTATAAAACACCTCTTTCATGGTAGTGATACAGATTATAACAGGGTGTTATCACAATTAAGCACTTTTGGTACTTTAGATGAGGCAAAACAGTTTATACAGCAAATGGTAAAACCTGATTATGATGCTTGGGAGGGTAAAGAAGAATATGAAGAGCGTTTTATGCAAATCATTGAAAGTAAGTTTGCTTAATTTTTAATAGATGAAAATTCAAAAAATTAGCTATTGGATAGCCACGATCATTACTTGTGGTGTTTTTACATTTTCTGCCCAAATGTATTTTAGAAATACAGCGATGGTTGAAGGATATTTTGAAGCACTTAATTACCCAAGTTATATTGTAATTCCTCTTGCTATTGTTAAAGTGTTAGGAATTGCTATGGTATTATGGCGAGGTATTCCTTGGCTTACAGAATGGGCTTATGCAGGCTTCTTTTTTGATGCTGTGTTGGCATTTGCTGCTCATATGAATGCAGATGATGGAGGATATTTATTTTCATTACTAGTATTAATCTTCTTACCGATATCGTATTTCTTAGGAAAGAGAATACGTCCTATGTATGACTGAAAATAGCAAATTATACCTTGTTCCAACGCCTATTGGAAATCTAGAAGATATTACCCTACGCGCTATTCGTGTATTAAAAGAAGTAGATCTTATTCTTGCTGAAGACACACGAACTAGCGGTAAATTACTCAAGCATTTTGAGATTTCAACGCAAATGATGAGTCATCATATGCATAATGAGCATAAGACAGTAGAAGGGCTTGTAAAAAGGTTATTAGCTGGTGAGACTATGGCGCTTATAAGTGATGCGGGTACTCCAGCTATATCTGATCCTGGATTCTTATTGACGAGAGCTTGTGTAGAAGCAGGTATTGTCGTAGACTGCCTTCCTGGTGCAACGGCATTTGTGCCTGCGTTAGTAAATAGCGGTTTGCCTAATGATAAATTTGTTTTTGAAGGATTTTTACCTGTAAAAAAAGGAAGACAAACCCGTCTTCTCTTTCTAGCAGAAGAAACCAGAACCATTATCTTTTATGAATCTCCTCATAAACTCGTAAAGACCTTAGGACATTTTGCTGAATTTTTTGGAGAAGAACGACAGGTGTCTGTCTCTAGAGAAATTACAAAACTTCACGAAGAAACAGTGAGAGGAACCGTAAAAGAAGTATTAGTACATTACACAAAAAAACCACCTAAAGGAGAGATCGTGGTTGTACTCGCTGGGAAAAAATAAAAAGTACAATTTACATTCCTTTTCTAGTAGTTTGTAATCTCCTTGATCTCTTTATAATTGTATCATAAATAATGTACATTTTACTATGGAAACACTTTTAACATCTATTAGAGCTTGTGAAATTTGTAAATCACACCTTCCGTTAGGTCCTAACCCTATTGTAACGGCACATCCAGATGCAAGGGTTATTATTATAGGACAAGCTCCAGGTACAAAAGTGCATAAAACGTCCGTTCCTTGGGATGACCCTAGTGGAAAACAGCTTCGTAAATGGCTGAATTGTGATCCAGATATCTTTTATGATCCTACAAAAGTATCGTTAGTGCCTATGGGCTTTTGTTACCCCGGAAAAGGAAAGACAGGAGATTTGCCGCCAAGAACAGAATGTGCGCCTCAATGGCATGAGCAATTACTTGCTAAAATGCCTAATATCCAACTCATTATTCTTATTGGGATGTATGCGCAGAAGTATTACTTAAAAAATACAGCAAAAAAGACGCTTACAGAAACGGTGAGAAATCATGAAGCGTATGCTCCTAAGATTATTCCGTTGCCACATCCTTCGCCTCGTAACCGGTTTTGGCTCACAAAAAACCCATGGTTTGATGTAGAAGTTGTGCCTAAACTTCAATACGCTTTCGCGAAAGCGATCTCAGAATGATTTTAATAAGTGTTGTTGAATATTTTTGGACGGTACAAAGCCATGTAAAAATAGTATTCACTATTTTTATGTTAGGCAACAACACTATTGGAACATTTAATACAAATCATAGATCAAATACCTATTCGTCACAATATAGCTTCCCATCTTATGTTCTTAGGGATTGTACAGGCTTACTTCTTGAGCATATTAATTTTTATTTGCTCTAAACGACGATCTGCCATCCGTATTTTTGGTTGGTCACTCTTAATTCAGGCTATTGTATGCTCAGACACCTATTTATGCTATACTGGATTGATGAAGTATACCCTTCATTGGAATGATTCTACCGAGGTTCTGGTATTGCTTATTTTCCCATCCATCTATTTCTTTGCTTACGCTCTTTTAGAGCGTAAACCAGTATCACTTACTTCACATTGGATACATTTTTTATTGCCTGCTTTTTATTTATTCACACAAATAGGTTATTTCATAAGTCCTGTGGAAATAAAACTTAATGCATATTTAGATGCATATCATAAGAGTATACCCATGATAGAAGCTCCTGAAGGAACAAATTATGGATATCAGTGGATCAAAGATGAGTTCCGATGGCTTATCTTATTAAGTTCGGTAATATACCTTAGCTTAATAGGGCGTTTATTATTTAAAAAAAGACAATTGCATAAACGTACTACCCGAAATGTCAAATTGGGTAAATATGCATTTGCGCGCAATACCCTTGTCTCGTTCATATTACTTATAACAGTATTATTTATTATCTACATACGTTATGAAGATGATGCTGGAGATCATTACATTGTTATTTTTATGACTGTAATGACGTTTGCCAGTGCAGCCTTCATTCTTTCAGAATCTCGTTTTTTTGAACATTCATGGGTAGCAGATAAGTACGAAACCTTGTCTGCCAAGAGTATTTCATTTCAAGAAATAGAAGTTTCTTTACATAATGATGACATGTATCTCTCGACGAACCTGTCCTTAAAATCTTTAGCGGATCTTTTAAAAGTGAATGCGAATATTGTTTCCAAAGTAATTAATTCTGAAACAGGTCTCAATTTTAATGATTATATCAACCAGAAACGGATTCAAGTAGCTAAGGAAAAACTTTTGGATGATCAGTTTACCCACCTTACCATAGAAGCTATCGGGCAGTTGGTTGGATTTAACTCTAAGTCGACTTTTTATACAGCCTTTAAAAAACATGTAGAAATCTCCCCAACTCAATTTGTAAAACAAAATAAAGCGTAGTTTCCCTTAAATTCTTCCAGAATTGTAATTCCGAACGAATATAGCTAGCTAAAGTTAGCTAGATTTTATGTCCTACCTCAAATTTGCCTAAAATTTTTCGTCATGCAAAAAACAATGAGAAGACACGATTTAGACTGGTTACGAGTTTTGGTATTTGGGTTATTGATCATATATCATGTAGGGATGTTTTTCGTTCCATGGGGTTGGCACATAAAGAATGCTGTTATCTATGATGATTTACGATGGCCTATGATTTTTATCAATCAATGGCGCTTGCCAATTCTCTTTGTTATTTCAGGGATGGGAACCTATTATGCCCTTTCCAAAAGGAATTTACGTCAATTCAATATAGAACGAAGTTTGCGTTTAGGAATTCCTCTACTGTTTGGAATGCTTGTTATTGTCCCTCCTCAAGTCTATTTTGAACGTATAGCAAACGAACAATTCTTAGGTTCTTACTGGGATTATTATACTTCTATTTCCTTTTCGAGAGGCACGTATCCGGAAGGCAATATTAGTTGGCATCATCTATGGTTTCTACCATACTTACTACTATTCTCTATCGTATTGTCACCTTTATTTATTTACCTGAAGAGAACAAAAACTCGTTTTATAGAGTGGGTTAAGCGTCTTATTTCTAATTGGTACGGTTTTTACCTTTTTGTTTTTCCTCTATTTTTGGCAGAAGCATTTATAGAACCTTTCTTTCCTACAACACATGCCCTTATAGGAGATTGGTTTACGATCACATATTATATTCTATTGTTTTTTTATGGCTTTATACTTATTGCTACGGGCACTATTTTTTGGAATGCCTTAGTGAAAGTAAGAAAGAAGGCATTACTAATAGGTTGTATTTCATTTACGTTATTGATTCTTCGTTGGCTGTTTATTGAAGCCGATGATTGGCCGCAGCATTTGGCTGAAGCATTCTTGAAAATAATTAATGTTTGGTCGTGGATTTTGGTGCTCTTTGCATATGCGGCACAATATTTAAATAAACCAAGTAAATACCTTCAATATGCAAATCGTGCAGTATACCCTTTTTATATTTTACATCAAACAATTACTGTTATTCTAGGATATTATTTGATGGATCAGGATTGGAGCTTTATAGTAAAAGGGGGTATTATGGTAGTAGGTACTTTTTTAATAAGCTGGTTTATTTACGATTTGATTATTTTACGTATTCCTATGTTTTACCCTTTATTTGGTTTAAAGAACCGAAAGAAAATGCCATAAATGTTTTAGTAGGTGCAGATTAAAAAGAATACTTAGCAGAAAGAATTAAATTACGACCTGCCGCCGAAATTCCTGAAGCATAGGTCCTGTAACGTTGATCTGTTATATTTTCTAGGTTTCCTGTAAAGTGCCAATGATCGTTTAATCTGAATTGGCTAGATAAGTTTAGCGTATACCATTTAGGTGAAAATGGATTTCCATCTGCATCTACTGCAAATAGTTCTGGACTATCGCTTACTTCTGGAGATAAATCTTGAAAATCCAAAGCGCCATTATAGTTTACAAACGCATTTAAAGTCCATTTGTCTTTTTTCCAGATAAGATGTGTGTTCCCAAATGTAGGAGAAACGTGTCTTACTGGGAGTAATGATCCATCTTCTTCTTCTTGCTCACCTCTGGTGATATTAAATTGAGAAGTGACATTAAAGTTATAAGGTAGTTTGATGTCTATGCCGGCTTCAAATCCCCATACTTGTGCTGTGCCTGCATTTTGGATAGCTTCTATGTTAACGGTTTCTCCTTCAAATTCTATCGTTGAAGAGCCGTTAAGGGTAAAGTCTCTACGTACTAATGCATTTTCTAATTGAGAGTAATATACATTAGCATCAAAAGTTACCACATTACTAAAGTTAAGTACCGTACCTATTTCTGCATTATAAGCATATTCTGCTTTTAAATCAGGATTTGGAATGATGAGGTCTCCATCACCACTATCAAATACTTTTCCTATATCATCAATATTAGGAGCTCTAAATGCAGTAGATAAGTTGGTTTTAAGAAGAACTGTTTTAGAAAGTTGGTAATTAAGTCCTGCACTTCCTGTAACATTTCCAAAATTAACACGAGACTTTTCAAAGGGAAAATTAAAAAACTGGTTGTTACCTCTAAAATCTGTAAAAATAAAGAGTTGGTTATAACGCAAACCTGAGTTTAATTTTAGTTTTGAACTAAGATCAAATTGACCACTTACATAGGCAGCAAGTGATTGCCATTCGGAGCCATCAGGATAACGGGTGTCCGTAAGTTCAAAAAGACCTGTTTCTATATCTGTGATAGAACCATTTGAATTTATGTAATTGTAAACATATTCAAGACCATAGTTAAATTTAGTCTTTCTATTTTTTAAAGCTTTTTCAAAATCTAAGGCCCCAGAGAGTGCATTTACACGTTCTGTTCGGGTGCGAAGACCTGTTCTTCCTACACGTCTATCGTTTCTACTTTCTTCAGAGTTTTGAAAAGCAATAGTACCTTGCACTCTATCATACCAAGGACCTCTACCTTCTTTATTTACTTGTAAACTGGCTAAGAGCCATTTTTGAGGCCCATAAAACCACTGTGCAGATCGCAAATTTCCATCATCATCTCTTTGTGTAAGTCTATCATAACGATCATAATTTGAAGTAGTCGCGTACGAAACATTGAAGTTAAAATCCCAAGTGTTATTAGGAACATAGCGAACTTTCTGCATAAAATTATAACTGCTATAGCCAGTACTTACTTGTTGTAAAGGATCATCATTTTGTAGGACAACATCTTCTCCGTCAATACGACGTATAAATTCGTTACGTAAAAAGGCATCTGGGCCATGACTTCCTTGTCTTTGATCTCCATAATCAGAATAACTTGCACTGGTAAGAAATGCCCATTTTTTAGAACCTAAATTAAAATCAAAATGCCCAGTTTTTTCATTATTTGAAGTACTATAACGAGCAAGTGCATTTCCAGAAACCGTAAATCCTAGTGTGTCTGTTTTGGAAAGCGTTGGTTTTTTAGTGTAAAAATTTAAAACACCTCCCACGGCATCACTCCCATATACGACAGATCCAGGACCTAAAATTACTTCTGTTCTTTCTAAAGCAAAAGGATCGATAGATATAATATTTTGGACATTCCCACCTCTAAAAATGGCAGTGTTAAAACGGATGCCATCTAGGGTAATCAAAAGCCTATTGGTAGAATATCCTCTTATGGAAGGGCTTCCTCCTCCTAATTGGCTTTTTTGAACAAAAACTTGACCGCTAGTTTGTAGTAAATCTGCAGCAGTTTGTGGATTGTATAATTCAATATCTTCTTTAGAAAAACCAACAATCTTTTGAGGTATTTCACTTTTCTTTTGACCAAATTTTGATACAGATAAAACGATCTCGCCCAATGTGTTTTCTAACTTTCTTAAAAAGACATTATTTCCATAGGCAATTATTTGGGCTTTTGTGAGTATAACTTGTTGATGTGCTACCTCAGAGAAGATGATTTTTTCTGCTTTCGCGAAAGCGGAAATATCTGCCTTCCCATCAAAATCAGTAATGGTACTTACACTCTTATCTTCATTGTAAATAGCCACGCTAATAATGGGTTCTCTGGTATCTATATCAAGAACAGTGATTTGTTGTGCTTGCGATGCTATTGTTATCAATAAAAATAGAATAAATGTGTGGCGCATTTAGGTGAAAATTGAATTAAGCACAGCAAGTGAGCGGGGTTTTTTAAAACCGTGCAAATGTAACTCATAATACTGTAATAACATAGTGAGGAAATCACTACGTTGTTTTTGATTCAGCTTGATTTCTGGTAGTGTATCAAATTTTATGCCTAATAGCTCTTTTAGAATTTTTATTTGCTTACCACTTTGACAATAAATATTTATTTCTGAAGGTTCAAAGCTGCCTTCTATAAGGTTGAAATATTCATACTCAATATGAGTTTCATCAGGATAAAATCCAAGATACTGCGTAAGCTTTAATAAGAACAGAAGATGGAAATTTGCAATTGTATCATGAGTATCTAACCAAACGATAGCGGCAGCTAGAAAATCAAATAAGAAACTATTTTCTTCTTCTTCTATAATGACACTACGTAGCATGTCTGAAATAAAGAAGACTACTGCTGTTTTAGTAATGTCGGTATGTAAATTTCTAGATTGATAAGAAACCTTGGCTTCTCTTATGGTTTCTAAAGTTCCTTTGTCTTTATGATTTGCTTCTATTTCTAACTGCATAAGCGGTTGAAACATTGCTGTTCTGAGCTTTCCTTTCTTGGATTTTAAAATATTACGCAGTAGGTATGATTTGAGGCCACTACTTTTTGTATAGCATTTTACAATAAGATCTGCTTCACTATATTTTAGTGCTGAAATAACAATTGCTTGGGTAGTGATAAGCATTATCGTATGATCATCAGTTTGGCAATCTGTGTTTCTAATGCATCTGGACCAGTGATAAGGATAAGATATACACCAGAGGCTACGCGATGCCTTCCAAAGGCTCTGGTATCCCAAGTAATACTTCCTCCTACGGTATTTTCTTCATGAACAAGATTTCCAGTAAGATCTGTGATTTTTACATTCGTTCGGGCTGTAAGGCCTTCTATAGTTACCTCTCCACTAAAGGTGGGTCTTACAGGATTAGGATAGACAACTACCTCTTCTAAATTTTCTGTAGGTCCCGTATTAGACCCATCAAATGAAACGAGTCCTCGGAGTGTAGCAAAATAAACAGTGCCTGATTCTGGATCTAAGGCAATATCTTGAACATTATTAGAAGGTAACGGAGAGTTGTCTTCGGTAAAGTGCTGTAATGTCTCTTGTCCGCTTGGAGAAAATAGAAAAACACCAGAATCTACAGTAGAAATCCATTTGTTGTTGGCCCCATCTACTACAATTTCTGTTATAATCTGGTCATTCAATAATTCTTGAGGGATACCATCTTGTAAAATAATAATAGCATTGGTAGATACATTAGGTTCTGTAAAGATGGATGCGGGTGCAAATAGAACACGAAGCCCCCTTCGAGTACCAATCCATAAAGATCCGTTACGGTCTATAGTAAGTGCTCTAATATCGTCATTAGGAAGGTTTGCAGCACCTTCTTCTCCAGAAATACGTGCAAAACTTCCTGTATTGGGGTCATAACCTGCAACACCTTGGTTACTGGTTCCTATGTAAATCCTACCATCTCCTGCAATGGTAATATCATCAATACCATTTGCTTCTTCTACCAATGTAGGGAGATCATTTAAGAAATTGACAGTATTAAACTGACCTCCTGGAGAAAGTCTACTAAGAATATTAGGAACCCTAGAATTTGAAATCCATAAATTTCCTTCTCTGTCAAAAGCAGATCCATTTATTCTAACACTATTGTTATTTGCTCCAATACCTTCTAAAGGACTATTATTTTCATCAAATAGGACGGTAGGAATATCGTCATTAACTTCTAATAAACCACCTCCAAACGAACTTACAAATACTTGATTTGTATTTTGAGGGTTAATAGAGACAAAAGAGAGATCTCTAGCACCGAAAATACTATCTTCAGAAATATTATTCCACCCTGTTTCTGTGTTGAGGTGACTGATGCCTCTTCTTCTATTTCTAGGTGCATATGAAATGCTGTATTCACCATAAACAACCCATAATTCATTTACCGACGCACTAATATTGAATGGATTATTAAATAAAGGTCCATTGGGAAGTATTTGCGATACTTCATTTCCATTAAGAGGGACTCTGATTACCCCAGCACCTAGAGTTGAAATAAATAGCGATCCATTTAAAATAACAGAAGCGCTATACGGATCATCAAAATCAGGTATGTTCGAAAATGAATTTGTAAGGGCACCATTTGTATTATATATAGATGCAGTGTTTTCTGTAACAACGCTTAATTCGATGCCGTTTGACTCAAGATCCTCTATAGGTTCCGAAAATGCCTGAAAAGGTGTGAAGTTTGTTCCTGTAGTAGATTGTAGTAAT
Organism: uncultured Dokdonia sp.; assembly: GCF_947492815.1. Classification (GTDB taxonomy): domain Bacteria; phylum Bacteroidota; class Bacteroidia; order Flavobacteriales; family Flavobacteriaceae; genus Dokdonia. Next base: position 385,354 of record NZ_CANLOB010000001.1, on the reverse strand, counting down.
TGTGTTCCATTTGCTACATATATGGTATTATCAAGAGAAGAGATTGCTTGAAAAGAACCATTTAAAACGGTAGACCAATTATTAAAATCTATAATATTTGTATTATTTACGATAGCTCTTCGTACACCTCCTTCAGAACTAGACGCATAAATATAATCATCAAGAATAGTTGTTTGCGTGATATCCAATAAAGAACCATTATCTCCAATAAAGTAAGAGTCATCAAACTCTAATTGGCCTAAATCATATAAAGAAATACCAAATCCTGTAGAGATATATACAAATCCATTAAACTCAGAAAAGTGATTGATTCTTTTTGTATCTGGAGGAATAGAAACTCTATTAAATATGTCTACAACAGTGATTACATTTTCACTATTCGCTACAATAACATCGATAATGCCATTTTCATACCCTACTAAAAGTGTGTCAAATGCCTCACTATAATAAATAGATGAAATAATGTTTCCAGAAAGACCATTAATAGTGGATCTGGTTGTGATACTTCCATCAATTGTGGAAAAGATAAATACAGCGTTTTCAGAAGCGGCGTATATTCTTCCATTTCCTTCAGCAATATCACCTACTGAAGCAAAAGAAAAATAACCTGTCCATTCGTCAGAAAAATCCTGACCGTAAATGGGTAGGGAAAACAGGACTATTAAAAGTAGATAGAGTTGTTTCACGTGTTTTATTTCTTCTTTTTAAACCGTTCAAAAATACAATTATTGTCTTAGGGTTTAAATTAAGATAATGAGATAGTATGTTTTTTTACTTAAAGTGAAAATAGATTTAAAAAAAATAGGCGACACATGTCGCCTATTTATATCTATTATATATTCTTTAAAAGTTAGACAACACCTTGTGCCATCATTGCCTCTGCTACTTTTACAAAACCAGCAACATTGGCTCCTTTTACATAATCTACATACCCATCTTCCTGTGTTCCATAGGTTACACAAGCTTCATGAATGTCTAGCATGATGTTATGAAGTTTTTCGTCAACCTCCTTCGAAGTCCAATTGTATCTTAAACTGTTTTGTGACATTTCAAGACCTGAAGTTGCAACTCCTCCTGCATTAGAGGCTTTTCCAGGAGAAAATAAGATTTTTGCATCTTGGAACACTTCAATAGCTTTTGGTGTAGAAGGCATATTAGCTCCTTCTGCTACACAGATACATCCGTTTGCAATTAATGTTTTTGCAGCTTCGTGATCCAACTCATTTTGAGTTGCACAAGGGAGTGCGATATCACAGGTAATACCCCAAGGTTTTTGACCTTCGTGATACTCGGCAGATGGATATTTGTCTAAATATTCTTTTATTCTACCACGACGCTCATTTTTGATTTCCATCACATAAGCAAGTTTTTCTGCGTCAATACCTTCCTTGTCATATATAAAACCACTAGAATCTGATAGTGTTACTACTTTTCCTCCTAATTGCGTAGCTTTTTCTGTAGCATATTGAGCAACATTTCCAGATCCAGAAACAAGAACTGTTTTTCCTTCAAAAGATTGCCCTTTTGTTTTAAGCATACTTTGTGCAAAGTATACATCTCCATATCCAGTTGCTTCAGGTCGTATTAATGATCCTCCATATGAAAGACCTTTTCCAGTAAGTACTCCTGTAAATTCATTGCGTAATCTCTTGTACTGACCAAACATATATCCTATTTCACGGCCACCTACTCCTATATCTCCAGCAGGAACATCTGTGTTAGGTCCTATGTGGCGAGATAGTTCTGTCATAAAACTTTGACAAAAACGCATTACTTCTGCATCAGACTTTCCTTTTGGATTAAAGTCAGACCCTCCTTTTCCACCTCCCATAGGAAGTGTTGTAAGACTGTTTTTAAATACTTGTTCAAAACCTAAAAATTTAAGAATACTTAAGTTTACAGAAGGGTGAAAACGTAATCCTCCTTTGTAAGGACCTATTGCGCTATTAAATTCAACTCTATAACCACGGTTTACCTGGATCTCTCCATTATCATCCGTCCAAGGAACTCTAAATATAATAGTGCGCTCTGGCTCTACCATGCGCTCTAATAATTTTTTTCCTTGATATTTTGGGGTTGCTTCTATAAAAGGAATAACTGTTTCTGCAACTTCTTGAACAGCTTGCATGAATTCAGGTTCATTTTGATTACTTTTAGCAACATAATCGACAAATTTTTTAATGCTGTCTGACATATCTTTTGAGTATTAGATAATTTTAATCTTAAAAATGCGTTTTTAATAGGATGCAAATATAGCGTATCCTGAAAAATGAGTCGTTTTTTTTTCGAAATTCGTAAAAATAATGCGTTTTTTTCGAAATTTACTCTGTTTTTGGAAACCCAGTGGCTATAAAATTTCGCTGTTAACCTAGTTTTTATATATTTGTTGCTGTCTCAAATTACCTATTTTCATGAAAGCCAGATACCTACTCATGGCAATTATTTCATTTTGCTTTGCTCACCAGGAGCTAAAAGCGCAGTTAGGCTTTTCCCATGAAGTCGGCGTTATCACTGGTCCCGTAGCATTTCAATCTGATTTCGGATTGCGTAATAACTTCGATACAAACCGTGGAAATATCGGTTTTGGTATCGGAATTGTACATTATTTAAACTTCGCTTATAGAGCAGATTGTAACTGCTATTCTAGGGATACTTATTTCAATGACCACTTTAAAGTGAGAAATGAAATAGATTATCATGTCACAAATCTCGATCATTTTGGAGAAGAATCGGAAGATAACGATCTAGGAGGATTACAGCTTAGAGGACATAAAGGAAGAGCCAATGTCTTTGAGATTGGTTCTCAATTAGAATACTTTCCTATGAGTATTCGAGATTTTACAGCAGGTGCTTATAGAGTAGCCCCCTATGTGAGCCTCGGTGTTCATTTTGTATCATACGATCCTGAAGCTACTTCAGAGTTAGGAGATATTCAAGGGCAATTTATAAATCCTTTTAGCGGAGAGCTAGCTCCTACACTTTTTCAAGGCTTTTCTCAAGGAGAAGGGCAGAATAATAGTGGTATAGATGATAGACCAGGTTCTACTTGGGCAATTACTTGGAGTGCGGGTATTAGATATAAATTAGCACCTCTTAGTGATTTGGTGTTAGATGCTAGATGGCATTATTATACCTCAAACTGGGTAGATGGATTAAACCCAGATCCTAGACCCGTAAACCGAGCAAATGATTGGATTTTCTGGTTAAATGTAGGATATATCTATTATATAGAATAGTGTATACGCTTTCGCGAAAGCGTATAAAAGTATAAAACAAAAAATGGTTGCTAACTGTAGCAACCATTTTTTGTTTTATGATACTATAGAGATTAAGTTAGTGCTTGTGTAATATCTGCAATAAGATCATCTATATCTTCTATTCCAACACTTAATCGAATTAAGGAATCGGTAACACCTATTTTTTCACGTGCTGCTTTAGGAATTGATGCATGCGTCATAGAAGCAGGATGTCCTGCAAGAGATTCAACACCTCCAAGACTTTCAGCTAGTGTAAATACCTTTAGTCTTTCTATAACTTTTATAGCACCTTCATAAGAATCTTCTTTTGTGCTAAAAGAAATCATTCCTCCAAAATCATTCATTTGTTTTTTAGCAATGTGATGATTTGGGTGATCTTCAAATCCAGGCCAATATACTTTATCTACCTTGGGGTGTGTTTTTAAGAAATGCGCAATTGCTTTTCCGTTTTCGCAATGACGTTGCATACGCACATGCAATGTTTTAATACCTCTTAATGCAAGAAAACTATCTTGAGGACCGCAAATAGCACCACTAGCATTTTGAATAAAATATAGCTTTTTTGCAAGCTGTTCATTTTTAACAATAAGTGCTCCCATCACAAGATCACTATGTCCTCCTATATACTTTGTAGCACTATGCATCACGATATCTGCACCTAAATCTAATGGTTGTTGTAAATAAGGTGTTGCAAAAGTATTATCTACAGCAAGAAGAATATGGTGTTTTTTAGCTACTAAAGAAGCTGCTTTAATATCTATAATATTCATCATGGGATTTGTTGGGGTTTCTACCCATATGAGCTTTGTATTTTCATTGATGTAATGTTCTATGGCACTAGTGTTTTCCATACCCACAAAATGAAATTTGATACCAAAACCTTCAAATATCTTTTTGAAGATGCGATATGTTCCTCCATAAAGATCATTTGTAGATATAACTTCATCTCCAGGTTGTAAAAGCTTTAATATAGCGTCTATTGCAGCAAGACCAGAGCCAAAGGCAAGACCATGAGTTCCATTTTCAATACTAGCAAATGCATTTTCTAATGCATTTCTAGTTGGGTTGTGAGTCCTGCTGTATTCATATCCCTTATGGCCACCTGGAGTAGATTGCGCATAGGTGGAGGTTTGATATATAGGAGGCATTACGGCACCATAAGCTTTGTCTGGTTGCTGACCTCCATGTATTGTTTTGGTGTTGAATTTCATATGTGATGTATTAAGAAGACGAAGTGTATAGCTTTCTTCTTATTCAAAAATACGATTAAACACCTCTTTACACAAGGTGGTTGTTTTATAGATAACCCTAGTAGAAGTGTAAAACCTCATCATTACTATATTCAATATGGATTACCCGTTGTGCATTTTGAATAGATTTCTTGATTTTTTCCCCTCCCTGAAGGGTGAATCGAAGAAATCTTCATCACTTCCTTTAGGATTTGAGATATATAATGAAGATTAATAGGACAATTACTAGTTATTTTATCAAAATGCACAACGGGTTGGATTATATAATTATACGCTTTCGCGAAAGCGTATTTATGAAAACAATTTTTTAAATATATATGATGAAATTTAGGTCTCATTTTCTTTAACATGTCTGGATGAAAAAAATAGCAGAAACGCTTTTTCTGTGTTAATGTTGTGACTTTTTCTTAAAAATTTATGTTTTATAGCGATCAATAGGTGTCACTCATCGAAAATACGCTATATTTTTCTTAAAAAAGATTTAGAGTATTTATCTTTTAAGCCCGCATTTCTTGCGGTTTCACTTTAAAAATAAACCAAACATGAAAAAAATTACATTATTACTATGTCTTTTTGCCGCCGCGGCATTTGGGCAAAATCCTCTTACTCTTCAAGAGTATGTAGACGCTGGCCTGCAAAGAGAGGTAGCAACTATTGAAAAACCCGATGGATATATTGCTTCTGTTCAAGCTAAGGGAGCTAATGTAACTACATTTGATGACAGAGATGATTATTTAGCAAACTGTTCAGATGGAGCTATGCTAACACTAGAAGATTTTGCAGGAGGTCCTGGAGCTCTTATAGGGTGTGGAGAAATATTAAGCTCTGCAGGTGATACTTGTTATCCAGCTGGTGAATTACAAGAAGGGTTTGAGATTACTGCAAATACTCCTGGAAACGTAACTGTATATTTAGATCCAAATGATGGATTTGGAACGCTAGATCCAGCTGTAGGGTCTAACACGTTTACAGATTTTACAGTAATTAACTTTACAGGTGATGATGCTGTAACAAGTACAGGATTTGATTTATATTCACTTACAGGAGGATCAAGTGTTGATGTTAGAGTAATTGGGGAAGCAGGTTTAATAGACACTGTAACAGTAGATGTTACTACTACAGGACCAGTATTTGTTGGTATTTTAGCAGCAGAAACTATTGTAAGTGTAGAAATAGAAGATCTTACAGGAGCTAATGTGGAGCTTGTAGCTCAATTCTTATATGGTACTTGTGCGCCACCGCCACTTAATGATGATCCTGAAACGGCTGCAAGTTTAACAGTAGGATTAGTTTTTGAAGATTTCCCAGTGATTGCAGATAATACAGAAGCAACAGCAACTGCTATTGATGATCCATCTTGTGGAAACTTTACTGAGGCAGATTTATGGTATAGTATTGTGGTTCCTGAGAGTGGATCTGTTAGTGTAGAATCTCGAGAAGATGATGGTTCTATTACAGATACTGCTATAAGTATATATGAAGGAGAAATAGGAGCATTAGTTGAAGTAGTTTGTAATGATGATGGAGGAACTGGTTTGTTCTCATTAGCAGAATTAGAAGGTCGTACACCAGGAGAGGTACTTTATGCACGTGTATGGGAATGGAACGGAGGTTCTCTAGGAACTTTCCAGATGTCTGCATACGATACACCACCACCAACAAATGATGATCCAGAAGGAGCGATTACATTAATGGTAGGATCTGTGTTTACAGATTTTCCTGTAACAGCTTCTAACGTAAGTGCTACAGATACAGCAATAGATGACCCTTCTTGTGGGAACTATGGTGGAGCTGATGTATGGTTTAGCGTTGTAGTACCAAGTACGGGACAATTAAATGTTGAAACAGATACAGCTGGTGGTATTACTGATACTGGAATGTCAGTTTACAGTGGAGAAATAGGTGCTCTTGTAGAAGTATCTTGTAATGATGATGATGGAAACGGATTATTCTCTCTAATTGCTATTGACGATCCAGCATTAGCAGGTATGACATTATTTGTTCGTGTCTGGGAATGGGGAGGCGGAGGCTTCGGTCCTTTCCAAGTTGCTGCATATAGTGATTGTGCTGTAGATGCTGTTAGTATAGAAATTACAGGTTCTGGAAACACAGAAGCTAATATTTGTGTTGGTGATGATATGCCAGATCCAATTGACGTAACTATTGTTGGAGATCCTATCGGAACTAATAATGGATGGGTTATTACAGATAATGCCACAGGTGAAATCTTAGGATTACCTATGGCACCTCCATTTGATTTAGATGGTGTTGAGCCAGGAATATGTGCTGTATATTATATTCGTTACGAAGACGGACTAACAGGACTTGATATGGGATCTAACTTAGATGGTCTTGACGGATGTTTTGATCTTTCTAACCCAATTCTTATAGAAAGAGTTAATGAGGGTGGAGCTTGCTTAATGTGTGAGTATACACTTGAAATGAACGATTCATTTGGAGACGGATGGAATGGAGCTATTATGGATGTATTAGTAGATGGTGTTGTTGTATTAGACGATGTTACTCTAGAAGATGATCCTAATAATAATGGAGCACAAGGAGTTGTTACATTCCCAGTAAATAGTACTGCAGATGTTACTACTGTATTTGTTGATGGAGGAGGATTCCCAGGAGAGGTTTCTTACAGAATCTTAGATGCAGAAGGAAATGAAGTAGCAATAGGAGATGTAGAAAATGATATCCAGCCAAATACACTTACAGCTGATTGTCCTTCTTGTTTCGCACCAACAGACTTAATGGCGGCAAATGTTACAGATACATCTGCTGACTTAAGTTGGACAGATAATAATGACCCTACATCACCAGAATTTACAGTTGAGTGGGGACCAATTGGATTTGAATTAGGTACAGGTACCATGGAAACTGGAATTACAATGGCTTCATTTATGCTTACTGGATTAGATGCTGGTACAGAATATGAATTCTATGTTACAGCAAACTGTGCTGTAGATGATCCAAGTAATCCTACAGGACCAGTACCATTTGTAACAATGGCACCTCCAGGAGAATGTTCTTATACACTACAGATGAATGATTCATTTGGTGATGGATGGAACGGAGCTACTATAGATGTACTTAGAAATGGTATTCTTGCATTGAATGATGTTTCTTTAGATGACGATCCAAATAATGACGGAGCAATAGGTTCATTAACTTTTGAAATTAACCCAGGAGATGACATTACAACTGTGTTCGGAGAGCCAGGAGGATTCCCAGGAGAAATTACATATAGTATTTTAGATGCTAACTTTATTGAAGTAGCAACAGGAGATGTAGATAATAACATTGAAACTGGAACAATCACTGCAGACTGTCCTACATGTTTTGCACCGTTTGATCTAGCAGCTGGAAACTTTGCACCAGGATCTGCTGACATATCTTGGGCAATGTCAATGAATGCATTAGGATACAACTGGGAAATTCAAGATGTAGGAGTTCCTCAAGGAGATCCAGGGGCTATCGCTGTTGGAAATACACTTGTAGATACTTTTGATACTGCATTTGGACCATTTGTAGATGGAAACTTCTATACATTATACGTTCAAGCAGGATGTACTGTAGATGACTTTAGTATTTATAATTCAATAGATTTCTTATACTTCTTACCACCAGCAAACGATGATTGTGAAAATGCAATCGAAGTATTCTGTGGTGATATCGTATCTGGATCTACAGTAAATGCTAATGATTCTGGACAGAACCCATCTGGAGATGTATTCTATACATATGTAACACCTGAAACTGCACAAAATGTAACATTATCTTTATGTGACGGAACAACAGATTATGATTCGTTATTAAGAGTATTTGATGATGAATGTAACCTTGTAAATGAAATCGCTGTAAATGATGATTCTTGTGGATTACAATCAGAACTTACATTTACTGCTACAGTAGGAAGTTCTTATACTATCATGGTTGAAGGATTTGGAGCAGGTGTTGGTAACTTCACTATGGAAGTTACTTGTGAAGAAGCTCTATCTGTAGATGATAATACATTAGAAGGATTTAATTTCTTCCCTAACCCAGCACAAGATGTAATTAATCTTGATGCTAGAGCAGGAATTGAAAATGTAACAATGTTTAACCTATTAGGTCAAAAAGTACTTGAGCAGAGAGTAGATGGATTATCTACGTATCAACTAAATGTTAGTACAATGGCTAAAGGAACTTACTTAATGCAAGTAACTTCTAATGGTAAAGCAGGAGTATATAGAGTAATTAAGATGTAATACATATCTTAAAAACTTAAAAGAAGAAACCCATCACTTTTTAGTGATGGGTTTCTTATTTAATCATGTATCCCGTCTTGAAACAGAGATATGATAAATTGTAGTGAATTTCTACGAGTGTATTAAATAGCTTTTATTAATGCCAAAGCATATCCTAAATGCAATCCTTCATGAAAATTATTAAATGCAATAGCATCCTCAACCTTATGAAGTGTTCCTCCACTCGTGCTTAATGTATAGGTCTTAAAAGACTTGAAGAGACCATCTTTATAGTCTTTCTCTAGTTGGGCTATAGTAGAAAATAATAAAGATTTTATCTCATCTATTTCTTCTAGAGTTGCAACCTTTTCAGGCTTAGTACCTTTTTTGTAAAGGTCAATAATGTATTTTGGGACTTGGATTTCCTCTCCAGATAGTCCATATACTAACAATTGCTGTGTCGCTATACTGTGTCCAATATTCCAAAGAATATTATTGTTATAACCTTCAGGAATTTTATTAAGCTGTTCAGGGGTTAACTTCTCTATTAGATTGTGTAGTAATTGTCGGTTTTTTTGACAAATATCAAAGTCGTAAAGCATGGTGTGAATTTTTTATTAAAAGTAGTTTATTTCATAATAAATGAACGAATTTTGTGAGTGATAACTCATATAGCGATTTTATTGTGAAAAAAATTTACCATCTCTCTAGCTGTAATACTTGTCAACGTATTATTCAAGAAATTAGTCCAAGTAATGATGTACTATTACAAGACATAAAAACAGAAGCAATTACTAAAGAACAATTGGAAGCTATGCATGCTTTTACAGGAAGTTATGAAGCATTATTTAGTAAAAGAGCACAGTTATATCGTCAGCGTAATTTAAATGAACAAACACTGTCTGAAGAAGCGTATAAAGATCTTATTTTAGAACATTACACCTTCTTAAAACGTCCTGTGATGATTGTAGATGACGCTATTTTTGTCGGGAATAGTAAAAAAGTAGTAGCACAAGCCGTAGAAGCGTTTAAATAATCATGAGTAAGCGTCATCTAGCTTTGTTAGCAGCGTTTGGAGCTAGCTTTATTTACGGGGTAAATCATACGCTCGCTAAAGATTTAATGCCTACTTATATTAAACCTTTTGGGTTTATTATGTTGCGAGTTTTAGGAGCGGCTTTGCTGTTTTGGCTTACCAGTTTATTTTTCCCTAGAGAAAAAATAGATCGTAAAGATTGGACACGTATTGTGCTTTGTGCATTATTTGGAATGACAATTAATATGCTTATGTTTTTTAAAGGTTTAGCACTTTCTACACCTATAAATAGTAGCGTTGTTATTACATTATCACCAGTTATTCTATTAGTGCTATCTGCTATTTTTTTAAAAGAAAAAATCACGTGGTTTAAAGGATCAGGTATTGGGATAGGTCTCGTAGGGGCACTTGTTTTAATTCTCTTTGGAGCAAAAACACAAGAAAATGCACCTAATATCCCCTTAGGGAATATCTTGTTTATTGTAAATGCTACAGCATACTCTGTATATTTAATTATTGTAAAACCTCTTACAGCTAAGTATTCCTCTATTACACTGATGAAATGGTTTTTTTTAATAGCAGTTTTTACAAACTTACCTGTGGCATTACCCGAGTTTATGGAAGTACAATGGTCTACATTGCCAGTGTCTGTAATAGGTGTAATGATTTTTGTAGTAGTAGGAACTACCTATTTAACATATTTGTTTAATGTATTTGCATTACGAACACTCAAGCCATCTACTATTGGAGCTTTTATTTATCTTCAACCATTATTAGCGACCCTAGTTGCTATTATTTTAGGAGCAGATACACTTACTGGAGTTCGCGCCTTTGCTGCAGGATTGATTTTTTTAGGAGTATATTTAAGTACAAAACGGAAAACAATTGCAGTTGAGTGATCTAAACGTTACATATTATACAACTATAAAAGAAGTTCCAGAGACTGTATTTACAGTTCTAGGGTGTAAAGATACTTTGTATTTTACTAAGGAATTTCTTCAAGCTTTTGAAGAAGCAAATCAAAAAATAGAATATTTTTATTTAGTACTTTCTCAAGAAAAAGATGTTGTGTCTTTAGCCATTTTACAACGAATGAGTGTCGCTATAGACAATGCACAAGAACATCTCCCTTTTTCAGAGCGTATTGCGCGCTCTTTACAATGTTATATAAGTGCTCATAAAGTACATACAATCGTATGCGGAAATGTATTTCTAAGCGGTAATTACGGTGTTATCGTAAAAGAAGGAATCGTACAAGAACCTATTTATAAGAAAATAGCAGAAGAGGTAAAAAAAGTACAAACACAAAAGAAAGCTTCTGTTTTCTTTTTTAAAGACTTTATAGAAGATGAGCTTTCAGTAGTTTCTGAAGTTGAAAAACATCAATTTCAACCCTTTGCAGTAGAACCTAATATGCGTCTTAGCATACGCAAAGAATGGACAGATTTTGATCAATATAAAGCTGCCCTAAAATCAAAGTATCGTGTTAAAGTAAATAAGGCTGATAAAAAGAGCGCACCATTAATCATGCGACCTTTTGATGTAGAAGATATAGAAAAGTATCAAGAGGATTTGCAACAGCTATATTGCAATATCACAGACCGAGCATTATTTAAGACCATAGATTTACAAATAGAAACGTATAAATTATTAAAAATACGCTTTCGCGAAAGCGTACTCATAAACACTTACTGGCTTGAGAATCGTATAGTAGGCTTTGCTACTGCATTTAAAGTAGAAAATAAAATAGACGCCCATTTTATAGGCATAGATTATGACTATAATAAAAAATTATCAATCTATCCTAGAATTCTAAATGATTACGTTAGATTAGGAATCGAAATGAACGCTGAAGAAGTTAATTTTGGAAGAACTTCTTCAGAAATTAAAAGCACATTAGGAGCCGTTCCTGATAATCTAACTTGCTATGTAAGACATCGCAGAACGTTAGCGACCTTATTGTTTAAACCATTAGTAAGGCAAATTAAAATGAAAGAATACAAACAACATACACCTCTTAAAGTATAAAGAGACTATATGTTAACTTATGATATAGACTCTTTTATGTGTATTGTTATTATTATACCCAAGCATTAATAATTCCTCCCATTACAGCTAAGGTAACTGTCCAATATCCTACAGCAATCAGGACATATTTGATAGATTTACGTTCATACAAAGCAATAGTTCCTAAAACAGGAAGTATCATAAAAACCCCCATAAGTACACCATGGAAAGCACCATGTTTAAAGGTGAGATACGGATCTTGTCCATGAATCTCGCCTCCACCTCCACCTACCATTACTTGCGCCCACATAGAGAATGCTAAGAATAATCCGAAAACAAAACTCAATCCAAAGATGAATGCCATATTCCCACTTTTAACTTTTTCTTCAGTCATGCCAGATGCTGTCATCCAAGCCTTCCCAAATAACGGCCCATACCAAATAAACCCTACTACTAGGGAAGAAGCTGCAGCTGCAAGTATTGCAAGCCAATTAATGTCAAAACCTTCCATAAATTCTATTGTCTTTTTGATTAGTTATGAATTAAAGTTACTAAAAAAAGTAAACTTTGTTTAACACAATCAACTTGTAATCAACATTTATAGGTTGTAATTTTAAACAAAAAAAGAAGCTATATAAACAAATCAAAAACAACTCAATCATTATGGAAACTAAAGAAATCGCAGAAAAATTAGTGAACTGGTGTAATCAAGGAGATTATGCTAGCTGTTATCAGAACTTGTATAGCCCAAATATTGTAAGTATTGAACCTAAAGGGGCTCAGATGGAAGAAGTACAAGGAATGGAAGCTGTAGCCCAAAAGGGACAGTGGTGGGAAGAAACTTTTGAAGTACATAGTAGTAAGGTAAGCGAACCTACTGTAGCAGATAATTGGTTTTCTGTTCGTTTTGAAATGGATACGACACATCGCCCAAGCGGACAGCGTTCACAATCTTCAGAAATAGCTGTATATGAAGTACAAGATGGTAAAATTGTAAAGGAACAATTCTTTTATGATATGCCACCTAGCGAGTAGTTATATAAAAGCCTGCGTATAAAAATATTATATACTCAGGCTTTTTATTGGCATTCCCGAAGGTTGTAATACTCTGAGGCTTGTATTGAGGTAGCTTATATTATGAAATTATTCTTCTAAATGCACAGGAGCCTGTCCATGTGCTCTCATGTCTTCTTTGGTTAGTATCTTATAGTCTGGCGTTTTTGGAGCATTTTTTAGCATAGGTATTAATGACTCTGGAAGACCACACAACTTTCGAGTTGTTAGATCTATCCATCCCCCTTGCATAGTACCACGCGCTATATTACGCCCTTTATGATCATAAAAATTATGAACAAATTTGAAAAACATACCATCAGGACTACTTCCTCCTAATTCAAAACTCACACGAATAGGTTTTCCTTGAAAAGCTTCTTTGAAAAAGAATAACTGCTCATGAAAAACAACAGGACCAATATTGTGAATCACCATTTCTTTTTGGCTTAGTCCATTTTCAATCATAAAACCCATACGTGTATGACTCATGAAATTTACATAGGCACTATTGGCTAAGTGTCTGTTAGCATCTATATCGCTCCATCGGATATCAAACTCTTTAAAGTACATAATTGTTTATCTTTTTATATTTTAAAAATTCTTTAATAACAGCTACTGTCTCTTGTTCTTTAAGCATATGATCTTGATTATTCATATACACACGGTCAATATGTAATAAATGCTCAATAGCTTCTTTTATAGGGGCTATCGGAGTAACATTGTCAGATCTCTCATGGATAACCATACAAGGTTTATCTACCTTTTGAAAGAACTGTTGCAAAGTTACTTCGTCAAAAGATATTTTAAGTATAGTATCTATCTTAAAACGTAAATTTTTTAATGTGCTCTCTGAAAGAGAAAGAAGATTTTTAAAATACACTAAAATAGCATCTAAGCCAGATGGCGCACCCATAATAATATAGGAATCTATTGGAATCTCTTGATTCATTAAATATAAATAACTAGTAGACAAGCATCCTAATGAATGACATATAACACAATCTATTTTTCCTACGTGATATATAACAGATTGAATAGTCTCTCTATAAAACTCTACATTGAGATGATTTCCTTCAGAAGCCCCATGAGCAGGAGCATCTAATGCATATAACGTATACTCATTAAGATCTAATTGTTCTACATAAGGTTGCCATTGCTTACTATTACTCTTCCAACCGTGTAAAAACAAAATGTTTTTAGCACCAGTACCCCAGCTATGTAAAGCTACATTTGTTCCTTTAGAAGTAGGTAATAATGTAGTAATACCTGTTTCATAAAAAGCTTTTGTTGTAGTTTTTAGAGGGGTTCTTTTTACGTTACAAAGTAATTTAAATGAGAGCTCTTGATTATATTTTGGGAAAATGGAAGTAGCATTTAAATAGAATCCAATAAGCTTCAGTACTAATTTTTCCATAATGATTTATTTCAGATACCAATTGGTATCTTGTTTGTCAAATTTTTTTATGATACAATTTCCTTTATAAGGGTTCTTAGGTGTGTAATAGCATGTGTAATGGCTGTTTTAGTACCTTCTAGCTTGCTCATCATAATACCTCCTTCAAGTGTAGCTATAAAGATGGTTGTATAATAATCAACATTGATAGCTGATTGTATCTGATTGTTTTTTATACCGTTATCAAATAAGGTTTGTAATGACAAACGTAAACGTGATAACATATTAAAAGCTTGTTGTTTTAAAATAGGATTTGCATCATCAGATTCAATAGCGACATTAAGTAAAGGGCAACCTCCTTTGTATAATGGAGTTTCCATATACCCATCAAAAAAGGTGAAAATTGCCTCCATTTTGTTTTCAAAATTTTTAGCTTCTTTTATAGAAGTGCTTATTTCTTGAAACATACGTTTGGCAAGACTATGTAACGCTTGCTGCTCTAAATCTTCTTTATTCTCAAAATGACGATAAATGGCTCCTTTTGTAAACCCAGTAGCTTTAGTAATGTCAGATAATGAAGTAGCCTTGTATCCCTGTGTATTAAAGAGATCGGCGCTTTTTAAAATGATATGTTCTTTTGTTGCTTCTGGATTTCGCATACGCAAAGATACCAATTGGTATCTATATGTGCAATGTTTTAATGTCAGGATGTGTTTAAATAAAAATACCCCCTTTTTTAGGGGGTATATATAATGTATATGATTAGGCAATTAAATTTGACTCATTCCTCCGTCAATTTCAATTTCAATCCCATTTACATAACTAGCATCTTCACTTGCTAGAAAAGCAGCGGCTCCTGCAATTTCTCTAGCTTCTCCAAAACGTTTTAATGGAACGCCTTGTGCAAAACTTGCGCCCATTTCTTGTACTTGTTCTTCTGTCATACCTTCCATTTTACTATAAATAGGCGTTCCAATAGGACCAGGAGCAATACTATTTACTCGGATGCCTCTAGGAGCAAGTTCGCTTGTTAAAACACGCGCATAGGAGCGTAAAGCACCTTTTGTTGCACTATAAACTCCAGCACCCTCAAATCCTTTTTGATGTACAATAGAGGTGTTAAAAATAATACTAGCGCCATCATTCAGGTTTGGAATAGCCTCTTTTACAAGAAATGCAGGGCCTTTAATGTTTGTATTAAATTGATTGTCAAAAAAGTCTTCTGTAATTTGATCTGATGGTGCAAATTGTGCAACACCGGCATTGGCAAAGAGCACATCAATCTTCCCGTATGTATTTACAGCTTCTTCGATAAGACGCTTACTATCTGCTGGATTCGATTGATCAGAAAGTACTGCTTTAAAGTCGCCTTCTAATAAAGAGGAAGCTTCATCTAAAGCTTCTTGTCTCCTTCCAGAAAAAACAACTTTTGCACCTTCTTCTAAAAAACGTTGTACAGTTGCAAGTCCAATTCCTGAATTACCTCCTGTAATGACAGCAACTTTGTTTTCTAATTTTTTCATAGTATTTTTTGAGTTTTTAATTGTTTATAGTATTGATATTTGTTCTTTAGCCAAAGCAATAGCCTGCTCTTGATTTGCGACAACTTCATCGGCGGAGATAAATGTGATATCTGTAATACCTAAGAAATTTAAAAAAGTAGTTAGGTAGTTCGTTACATGATCTACTGGTGAGTTTAGCTTTGTACCCCCAGTCGTTACAATAACATATGCCTTTTTGTTCTTTAATAATCCTACAGGCCCTTTTTCTGTATATTTAAAACTAATACCAACCCTAGATATAGCATCTATATAAGTTTTCAGTCCAGCAGTAACAGAAAAGTTATACATAGGTGATGCAATGATATAGGTATCTGCATTTGCAAATTCTTGAGCGAGTATATTAGAATTATGTACAGCAGCTTTTTGTGCTTCTGTTTGTTGATCTTCTGGTATAAAATAGGCATCTACCTGATCTTGATTTCCTAATTGTACAAGATCATCATAATAAAGATCTCGATGTAAAAGAGAGTCTCCCTCTCGTTTAAGATGTTCTTGAAGATTATTAGCAAGTTGACGACTAATGGAGGTTTCTTTTCTAGGACTACCGTCTATTCTTAAGAGTGTTTTCATAGTTTAAATGTTTTATTTGAAACAATCGTTTCAAAATGAATCAAAAAAATTTCAGTTTAATATTTTTAGGGTGTTAGCTACTATTTTTTTTAGTTTTTCCTCATCACGTGTTAACATACCTGTCATTCTAAGACCCTGGAAAGCGCTAAACAAATAATAGGCATAATTATTTGAAGAATCTTCTTTGTTAACTACTCCTTGTTGTTGCCCTTTATCTACCAAATCCTTAAAAATAGAGATAGTATATTCTTGTCTAGACGTTAAAAACCCTCTGATACTTATATCAACACGAGATAATTCTGTTGTGCAATTCATATTAAAACATCCTTTACCTTCTACATCTTGTAAAATAGCTTGAATCATACTCTCAAAGACAAGACAGATTCCTTCAAAAGCATTTTCAGTTTGTGATAATGCGGTTTTAAAAAGTGCTTTTCCTTCTTCTTGATATTGTTTTAAGACAAGCTCATAAAGGGCTTTTTTATTTCCAAAAGAATTATAAATACTGCTTCTGTTAAGCCCAGTAGCATCTACAAGATCTTGCATAGAAGTACCGTTGAAACCTTTGTCCCAAAATAAGTGCTTTACTTTTTCTAGCACCTGAACTCTATCAAAAACTTCGACTCTTGGCATTTTATTTGAAATGATTGGTACAAATATAATTGAAACGATTGGTTCAGAATAGATTTTTAGAAAACTTTAGGATTTAAGTTTTCAGAAGGTGTATGCTAAACTCTTTGATTTCTGTGTATCAAATGTGTACTTTTATCGTCTTGTAGAAAATCACTTATACTCACTTAATGCCATTAATATCATCTGAGTTTCGTGCAAACGGACTTTTTAAAAACACACATTTTTCTACCATTTATTCTGCTAAAATTAGGCAAGTGAAGGGTGTGCACCAAGAGCGAGAACGGTTTGTGTTACCTGATGGTGATTTTTTAGATGTGGATTGGTCGTATACGCTCCTGCCTGCCTGCAAGGCAGGTTCGCGAGAGCGTACCCAAAAAATTGCCCTCTTATTTCATGGATTAGAAGGAAATGCGCAACGCACCTACATGCTTGCTATGGCAAAATTATTGAACCAAAAAGGATACGATGTAGCTGGTGTGAATTTTAGAGGGTGTAGTGGAAGTGATAATCTTTTATATCGTTCTTATCATAGTGGAGAAACAGATGATATGCGTTTTCTTATACAAATGATTGTAGAAAAAGATGTCTATAATGAGATGTATTTATATGGCGTTAGCTTAGGAGGAAATGCATTGCTTAAATATGCTGGCGAAAAAAAAGACATACCATCTCAAGTCAAAGCAATAGCTACTGTAGGTGTTCCAGCCGATTTAAAAGCATCTCTTGAGCAATTAAATTATAGTGAGAACTGGGTATATCGCACGTCATTTCTTTTAGACTTACGCGGAAAGTATCGAAAAAAAATGGTAAAATATCCTGAGGTCATGACTACAGAAGACTATAAAACCATAAAAACGCTTAAAGATTTTGATGACTTATATACGGCACCAGCACATGGCTTTAAAGATGCATTAGAATATTATGAAAAAGCAAGTAGCTTTGATTTTCTTCCTGAAATTGAGATCCCAACACTTATTTTAAATGCAAAAAATGACTCTTTTTTGCATGGAGATTGTTATCCTTATGAACATGCTTCTTCTTCTAAATCCCTGTTTTTAGAAACCCCAGATCATGGAGGTCACGTAGGATTTTATAAACGAGGTGATTTTTATTATAGTGAACAGCGTACACTTGACTTTTTTGAAGAAAAAACCCCGTAAAATAAGGAAGTTTAGTATCTTCGATATTCTATAATAAAACGACTAAAAAAAATGAAAATGACAAGAATTTTGATGGCATTTGCTCTTATGGGGCTGTTAATGAGTTGTGGTGGTGATAAAAAGGAAGATAAAAAAGAAAAAGTAACTATAGGAGGTGCTAAAACTGAAAAGAAAAAAGACGATTCAAAAGTGAATCTTGCGATTTCAGGAAATGACCTTATGCAGTTTGATAAAAAAGAATTTAAGGTAAAAGCAGGTCAGGAAGTAACACTTACATTACGACATACAGGTAAGATAGACATAAAGGTGATGGGACATAATTTTGTGCTTTTAAAACAAGGAACTGCGATTCCTGCATTTTCTGCAAGTGCAGCTTCTGTAGGACAAGAATCAGATTGGATTCCTGATGGAGGAAAAGATGTGATTGCACATACCAAAATGATAGGTGGAGGGCAATCTACAACAGTTACATTTACAGCACCTGCTGCTGGAACATATGATTTTATCTGTAGCTTCCCAGGGCATTCAGGTCTTATGAAAGGGAAGTTTATTGTTGAGTAATTTTACTTTTTGATTTTGACGCAAAAAGCAATAATTCCTTTAGTCTATCTTTTACTTTTGTGTTTTAGCATTCAAGATATTTATGGACAAGAAGCTCCTGTAGAAATTATATATAAGAATGGTGCTACACTAAAAGGTGTCGGTCGCTTGGCTTCAAAGCGAAGAATAAAATTCACTACACACCCAGAGGTCAAAGCAAAAAAAATAAGCTTTGATCTAATTGATTATGCCATGATTGGAGGTAAACGTTATGAACAACACCCTGTAAAAGATAAAAAAAATAAAATAGTAGTAGAAGTAAAAGTCGCTGGAGCAGTATGGCTTTATGAGGTTTCAAGAGTTGGAGGAAGTCCATTAGTACCCTCTACCACAGGTGTAGGTTTTACTGGGGGAGGACAATTTGATATTAGTAATTATTATGTAAAAAGAGAGGGTGATTTGGAATTAATACATTTAGGATCTAATCAACTATTTACAAAAAATTTCAAAAAAGGAGCTAGTGAATTTTTTAAATCGTGCCCTAAATTAGTTGAGAAAATTCAGAGTAGAGAGTATAAGAAAAAGCATATTAAAAGAATTGTTAGATATTTTAACCTTAATTGTAATTAAAGTTAAATTGTTAAGAATAAAAAAAGAGCGGCTATCTTATTAAGATAGCCGCTCTTGTGTTATATATTCTCTTATAGATGAATGATTGGATCAGGATTTCCATCAGGATCGTTGTTTACAAAACCATCAGTAGAACCATTACTCAATAAAAGAACACCAGCAGCATGTGGTGCAGCCATTGATGTACCACTTATGGTATTATATCCTCCACTTTTCCAAGTTGAGAATACAGCAACTCCAGGAGCGGCATAATCTACAGGGGATCCAAAGTTTGAGAAATTTGCAAAGTTATCATTGATATCCATTGCAGAGATCGTATATACATTGTTTCCATTAGCTCTCGCAGGAGAAGAATTATTAGCGTCTTGAGACTCATTACCAGCAGCAAGTACAAACTTCACACCTGTTGAAGCTGCCGAAATCACAGCATTATCAAGTGCTGTAGAAACACCACCACCTAAACTCATATTTGCTACATCTCCATTAGCTCCATTTGCAGCTACGTAATCTACACCTGCAATTACACCAGAGTTAGAACCACTTCCTCTTCTATCTAATACTCTTACAGCAACTACAGTAGTTCCTGGAGCAACTCCTACAGATCCTATTGCGTTATCGATAGCTGCTATTGTTCCAGCTACATGTGTACCATGACCATTTTGATCATTAGGAGATTGGTTACTAGGAGATCCAGAAAGAAAAGATATACTACGTCCAGTATCAACATTTAAATCTGGGTGTGTTAAATCAATACCACTATCAATTACCCAAGCAGTGTTAGAAGAAGCAGTTGTACCGCCGCCTACTCTTGTTGTACCATAAGGAGTTACTTGCGCTGGATCACCACCACCATTTCCATTTCCTGGTTTACCCATTTTGATGGTAAAATCTTGCTCAATACTAGCCACACGAGGATCTTTTCTTAGCTCGTTAAGTTGTACATCAGATAATTCTGCAGCAAACCCATTAAAAGTATATCCGTAAGTAGCTTTAATGTTTTGTTCAGTAAGTCCAATTTTAGAAAACTCACTAATAAAAATGTCCTTTTTAGAATTAATTTGCGTTTTGTAATCCTGTATTGAAGTTGCTTTTTTTAATGAAGGCATTCGGTTATTGATATCGTTATAAGTGATTATATAACGTCCTTCTATAGGTGATACATTATCACCAGTAACAGTTTCTACTTGTACTTGAACTTCTAAAGAAGCACTATCGGTTACCGCACCATCTTCACTGTCTGGTTGACAACTAATTACTGCTACACCTAATGCTGTTAACATTGTGTACTTAAAAAAATTAATCTTCATAATAAATATTTTGATTTTGTTGTTAATAGTTGAACAATATATAAGAATAATTGTTAAAAAAATTAACAGCTGTAGTATTTTTCGATGAAATACACAATTTTAATTAAAAATATATAAACATATACGAAATCGATTGCGTATGATGTTTATTTTGTTTAACGTTATTGGTTTTTGCTTCATCTAAATGAGTGCTAGGTTTCATGCAAAAAGCACTGTTATTGTACAATAACAGCGCTTTTTGTATTGAGAGGAATTTGTGTTTATAAAAACTGATCACACTCTTTATATGCGTCGATCACACGTTGCTCTCCAGTTGTACCATCTATAGAATTTCCATGCTCCATACCCAATACACCATTAAAGCCTTTACTATGAATGTATTTAAATACATTTTTATAGTTAATTTCTCCAGAGGTAGGTTCATTACGTCCAGGATTATCCCCAATTTGGAAATACGCGATTTCATCCCAACATTTTTCAATATTCGGAATCAAGTTTCCTTCTTGGATTTGTTGATGATAAATATCAAAGAGTATTTTACACGAAGGACTATTTACTGCCTTACATATCTGATACGCTTGCGGAGACTCCGATAAGAAAAGCCCAGGATGATTTCTAAAATTCAAAGGCTCTAACACCATCGTAATACCGTGTGGTTCAAGGATAGCACTGGCTTGTTTGAGAGCTTCAATTACGTGAGCAGTTTGATATGCCATATTCTGGCGTAAGTCTATATGACCCGGTACAACAGTCATCCATTTTGCTTTTACACGCTTGGCAACATCGATAGAGCTTTTAATATCAGCTAGAAACTCATCACGCCATGCTTGTTTACCACTGGCAAGATTAGGTTCTGTCCAATAGATTTTATGTGCTACAAAAACACCCATAGTCATACCATGTTTTGCCATGGTTTTTGCCATGGCTTCTTGTTGTGCTACAGGTCGATTACGCATTTCATTATCTTCAAAAGCAGTAAATCCTTGCGAAGCCATAAATTCCAGTTGAGCAATGGGATCTTGACCTGCATGCTCTTTAAACATGCCTATGTGAGGTGCATAGTTCAAATTGAAATGGTGTTTTACTGTGTTCGCTTTCGCGAAAGCGTACTTATCTACAGTCGTTGCCATTGCATCGATACTTAATCCTCCTAAAGACAAAAAGGAACCTGTTAAGGCTCCTTTTTGAATAAACTTTCTTCGTTTCATAATGTGTTTTCATATCCGCGAAGGCGGATACCTTATACCGTCATCGCTGTTAGTAATCATATATGAGATTCCCGCCTACGTGGGAATTAATTATAAAGAATATACCTTTCCTCCAGTCGCATCTTCTACAGAAAGGCAACCTACTTGTTGTCCAGGAATAGGCTCATAAGCTAGTACATTTTCTCCAATTTCTTCAGAGTTTTTCCATCCCCAAATAGTCATCCCTCTTAATTGCCCAAATAATTGATTACAGGCGAGGTCGCTATCTAGTTTAGTGCTTGGGTCTTTAGTAAACGCTTGATAAAACTCTCCAAAACGTTTGTCAAATCCTTCTTGTTCTTCTTTTCCAATAGCTAAGTATTTTCCAAGCAACTGATCAAATTCTTCAGACTTTCCAGCTTCTATATCTTTTGAAAATGTCTTGGTGAACTCTTCTGCGAGTCCTTTGAATCCCATACGTACTTGTGCTTTTCCCTGTTCTGGAATTACTTCATTCCAAAAATTGTCTATAAACTCATGTACACCTACATCTACTGCTCCAGGAACAGTAGCATCAGACGGAATGATAAGATCTACAATACGACGTAATGCATGTCCTTCTCCTTTCGTTAAAAAGTTTGGAATAAACTCAGGTTCATTTGAACAGCTTTGTAATAAACTTAATACGGTAGGTGTTGCAACAAGTGCCGTTGCACCTAATCCTAAATTTTTAAGTACTTGTCTTCTATTCATCTTATGCTTCTTTTTTTAGTTGGGCAGCAGCGTGATTTGCAGCACGTGCAGTAAATGCCATATACGTAAGTGAAGGGTTTACACAACTAGCAGAAGTCATAAAGGCTCCATCAGTAACATAAACGTTAGGTACTGCATGTAATTGGTTGTTTCCATTACAAACAGAAGTTTTAGGATCTCTACCCATACGAGCAGTTCCCATCTCATGAATTCCATTGCCTGGTGCGCTTGGATCATCCATGGTTTGGATATCTTCAAAACCAGCATTTTTTAGCATATCTTTTGCAGAGGCAATCATATCTTTACGCATCTCCCATTCGTTTTCTTTCCACTCTGCATCAAAAGTTACAGTAGGTAATCCCCATTGATCAAGCTTATTGTAGTCAAGAGTCATTTTATTTTCGTGATATGGAAGACATTCTCCGAATCCCATAAGACCAATTGTCCAGCCTCCTGGTTCTTGAATAGCCTTTTTAAGATTTGCTCCATATCCTGCTTCTGCAATTTCTGGCTGATAATTTCCACGTCCTGCACCTCCTTGATATCCATACCCTCTTTTGAAAGTAGGTTGATCTGTATCTCCTCCTATATTTCTAAAACGAGGAATATAAATACCATTTGGACGGCGTCCTTTATAATATTTGTCTTTATCTCCAGACCATTTTGCAGTAGCTCCTGCTTTAAAGTGATGGTCCATAAGGTTATGCCCTAATTCACCACTATCATTCCCCATTCCATTAGGGAAACGTTTACTTTTAGACTGCATTAAGATACTCGCACTCGCAATAGCAGAAGCACATAAGAATATTACTTTTGCATTAAATACTTTTTCTTCTTTTGTTTCTGTATCTATTATTTTAACACCTGTTGCTTTTCCAGATGCTTCATCATATATCACTTCTTTTACAATAGAATATGGACGTAGTGTCATATTCCCCGTACGTTCTGCTGCAGGAAGCGTAGATGAGTTACTACTAAAGTATCCTCCAAACGGACATCCGCGCATACATCTATTTCTAAACTGACATGCAGAACGACCGTCATACGTCTTAGCACCTGTAATATGTGCTACACGACCTATCGTAAGTAAACGATCTTTATAATTCTGAGCCATATTCTTTTTAAGATGCTCTTCTACACAGTTTAATTCCATAGGAGGACTAAACTTTCCATCAGGAAGTACTTCTAATCCTAAATTTTCACCACTTACAGAAATATATTCTTCTACTTTATCATACCAAGGAGCAATATCTGCATAGCGCACAGGCCAGTCTACTGCGATTCCTTCTTTTTTATTTGCTTCAAAATCTATATCACTCCATCTATAACTCTGACGTCCCCACATAATAGAACGACCTCCAACGTGGTATCCACGTATCCAATCAAAACGTTTTGTTTCATTGTATGGGTGATCAATATCATCTACAAAAAAGTGACGGCGTTCAGCTTTATGTACATACCCAGTTCTTGATTGTTTCTCATAACGAGCTTCAATTTCTGCTGTATTTTCACCTTTAAATTTAGAATCCCAAGGGTCCATATGCATGGTAGGATAGTCTTCTATATGCTTTACCATACGACCTCTTTCTAAAACTAATGTTTTTAAGCCGTTTTCGCATAACTCTTTGGCAGCCCATCCACCACTAATTCCTGAACCTACGACGATCGCGTCGTACATTTCGTTTTCTGTACCTGTATTCACTTTGATATGTGTTTTTGAAAAAATATTGTGATATATGTTACCAAATATATAAATTTTAAGTTGTTTTTTGTCAATTTTAAAAAAAGACTAACTTAGTCAAACCGTAGATTTAACAGTTAATCACAAGCGAAAACGTTATAGTACGGCATTAATTAATTAGAACTCCATGAAAAATTATTTTACGATTGCATTAGTATGCGTATTTGTCCTTGTTTCTTGTAAAAATGATGCAAAAAAAGAAGAGGAAACTACCCAAAAAGAAGAACCAAAAACAGAAGTTGTGGCAAAAAACAATGATTTTAAACATTCTTTAGCGCAATGGTCACTCCATAAACCATTTTTAGATGGATCATTAGATCCCATGAATTTTGCTCCTGTAGCAAAAGATTTAGGGTTTACAGGAGTAGAATATGTGACACAATTATACCCTTCTGTACGAGAAACTGGTGATAATTACAAAGAGCGTGTAATGACATTGGCTAATAAATTGAACGAAATAAGTAAACAAGCCGAAATGGATAATGTCCTTATTATGGTAGATCATGCGGGAGAGCTCGCAGATCCTGATCCAGAAAAACTAAAAGAAGCCATAGAAAATCATAAAATATGGATGAATGCAGCAAAACTTATGGGAGCACATTCTGTAAGAGCCAACCTTTTTGGAGAGTTAGACCCAGAAAAATGGCACAAACTATCAGTAGCTTCCCTTTCTGAATTAGGGGCTTATGGAAAAGAAATAGGTGTTAATGTAATTATCGAAAACCACGGTGGATGGTCTAGCGATGGTGCAAAACTAGCAGCCGTTATGAAAGAAGTAGGTATGGAAACCGTAGGTACACTTCCAGACTTTGGAAACTTTTGCGTAAAACGTGAAGGAGGAGAGCGCTGGGGAGCACCTTGCGTAGAAGAATATGATACCTATAAGGGAACCATGGAGTTAATGCCATATGCAAAAGGAGTATCTGCTAAATCTTATAACTTTGATGAAGCAGGTAACGAAACAAAACTTGACTACGGTCGTTTACTACAAATTGTAAATGATGCTGGTTTTAAAGGATATGTAGGAACAGAATATGAAGGACCTCTTGAAGATCCTAAAGAAGGCATTAGATTAACCAAAGCATTGGTTGAAAAATCAATCAGTAACCTTAAATAATATACTATGAAAGCATCAACTAGAGTACAATTATCCATTATGATGTTCCTTGAATTCTTTATTTGGGGAGGATGGTTTGTAACCATGGGAACTTTTCTTGCAAAGTCATTTAGTGCCACAGGAGGACAGATGGCAATGGCATATGAAACGCAATCTATAGGTGCTATTGTAGCTCCCTTTATTATTGGTTTGATTGCAGATCGTTATTTCTCTGCACAAAAAATATTAGGAGTATTACATTTATTAGGAGCAGGGTTATTATATATGGCAGGATCGTCAGATAATTTTGATGCATTCTATCCATATATTTTAATATATATGATTTTATATATGCCTACGCTGGCATTGGTAAATTCAGTTGCTTTTAGACAAATGAAAGACCCTGCAAAAGACTTTGCACTTATTCGTGTATTAGGGACTGTAGGATGGATTGTAGCTGGACTTGTGATAGGTTTCCTTGCCTGGGAGTCAGACAATGTACTTCAAAATACATTTATGATGGCTGCAGGAGCAGCAGCGCTATTAGGAATATTTAGTTTTACACTTCCTGATACACCACCAGTAGTAGATAAATCGGAAAAAGTAACAGTGCGTGATATTTTAGGACTCGATGCTTTAGGTATGCTAAAAGATAAAAAGTACTTAGTCTTTTTTATTGCATCTATTTTAATTTGTATTCCATTGGCATTCTATTATCAGCACGCAAACCAGTACTTAAACGAATTAGGAATGGAAGGTGCTGCAGGAAAAATGACCTTTGGACAAATGTCTGAAATTGCATTTATGTTATTACTCCCTATCTTTTTAAAGAAATATGGTATTAAAATGACATTACTTGTAGGTATGATTGCTTGGGTGGTACGTTATTTATTATTTGCTTACGGAGACGCAGGAGAAAATACGTGGATGCTTATTTTTGGAATTATCCTTCACGGTATTTGTTATGACTTTTTCTTTGTGTCTGGACAAATTTATACAGATTTTAAAGCTGGAGAGAAATTTAAAAGCTCTGCCCAAGGATTAATTACATTGGCAACTTATGGTTTAGGAATGCTTGTAGGATTTAGACTTGCAGGATACATTACAGATCTTAATGCAATAGCCGAAGGAGGTCATAACTGGTTTGGTATATGGGTGCTTCCTGCAGGAATTGCTGGAGCTGTGTTCATATTTTTCTTAATAGCATTTAAGAATGAAAAAATAGAAGTAAAAGAATAAACGAATGGGTTTTGAACTTCGATAAGCTCAACCATACAAAAAGAATACGTGAGTAAAATATTTAATAAGAAAAGTATAGGAGTCGGCATAGGAGTCGGCATAGGACTATTACTATTTGACTTCTTTGATGGAGGAGGAATCGCTTGGGGAAAAGGTATTTTCGCCTGTCTACTCACAATAGGATTATTCTATCTATATGAAAAAATTAAAAAATGAGTAATAAAATAAAATGGGGCGTCCTCGGGGGCGGAGGCGATAGTTTAATAGGTGTATTACACCGTGTAGCAGCTAGTATGTTTGATGCGTATCAACTTACAGGAGCTGTTTTTAACCCCGATGTAAATGTGAGTCTCGCTTTCGCGAAAGAAATAGGTATTTCAACAGATCGTATTCATGTCAATATAGATGATATGATCGCTGCAGAATTAGCACGTCCTGAAGAAGATCGTATTCAGGTGTTTTCAATATTAACACCTAACTTTTTGCACTTTCCAATGGCAAAACAGCTCTTAGAAGCTGGATTTCATGTGATTTGTGAAAAACCAATGACCATGACATATGAAGAAGCATTGGAGCTACAGACCATTCAACAAAAAAACGGAAATATCTTTGGATTGACACATACCTATACAGGCTATCCAATGGTACGTCAAATGAAACAGATGATTGCTAATGGAGAGATCGGTGCTATTCAAAAAGTAGATGCACAATATTACCAAGGATGGATCAACTCATTAATACATGATGAAACTCAACGTGCTACTACATGGCGTTTAAATCCTGAAAAATCAGGAATAAGCTGTTGTATGGGAGACATAGGCGTACATGCATATCAAATGTTAGAATATGTAACAGGACAAAAAGTGAAGTCAATTCTAGCAGATTTGAATCATCTCTATGCAGATAATCAAATGGATATTGATGGCACGGTATTACTTCGTTTAGGAGAATATACCAAAGGAGTACTTCGCTCAAGTCAGATTGCTACTGGAGAAGAAAATAACTTTACGGTTGCTATATATGGTAAAAAAGCAGCGTTAAAATGGGAACAAGAAAACCCTAATTATCTATATCTTTTAGAAGAAGGACAACCGTTACGTGTTTTAAAACCAGGGCACGGGTATAATAGCGAATTCTCATTAGATGGAACAAAGCTTCCTCCAGGACATCCAGAAGGAATATTTGATGCGATGGGTAATATTTATAAAGGCGTTGCCAAAGCCATACGTGGAGAAAAATTCCATGAAGGAGAATTCCCAGGTATGACTGATGGCGTACGTGGAATGAATTTTATTGAAAAGTCAGTGCAGTCTCATCGTGATGGGAATGTTTGGGTGGAATTAGAGAGTTAATGTATACGCTTTCGCGAAAGCGAACTCGTGAGACCTGCCTGCCGGCAGGCAAGTTCACGACCATAAGGAGAGTGAAGCATTAAAGCGAATAAAGGAACATAAACAAGACTCCCATTTGTATGGGAATGAAAAGATATCTGCCTTTGCGGATATGAAAAGAAACTATGAAAACAATAAAAGGACCAGCGGTATTTTTAGCGCAATTTATGGATGATAAAGCACCGTTTAATTCGTTAGATGGACTTTGTAAATGGGCAGCAGATTTAGGATATAAAGGTATTCAAATCCCTACTTGGGAAAGTCGATTGATAGATTTAACCAAAGCTGGAGAAAGCAAAACCTATTGCGATGAATTAAAAGGGAAGGTTAATGATTATGGCCTTGAAATCACAGAGCTTTCTACGCATTTACAAGGACAATTAGTAGCAGTGCATCCAGCATATGATTTGATGTTTGATAATTTTGCACCAGACGATTGTAAAAACAATCCTAAAAAACGTACAGAATGGGCGCGCCAGCAAATGATAAGTGCTGCACGAGCAAGTAAGCATTTAGGATTGAATGTAAGTGCTACGTTTAGCGGTTCTTTATTATGGCATACTATGCACCCATGGCCACAACGTCCCGCAGGATTGGTAGAATTAGGATTTGAAGAGCTTGCAAATAGATGGCTTCCATTATTAAATGAATATGATGAAAATGGTGTTGATGTTGCGTATGAAATTCACCCTGGAGAAGATTTACATGATGGTGTTACGTTTGAACGTTTCTTAGAAGCGACCAATAATCATAAACGTGTCAATATACTCTACGACCCAAGTCATTTTGTATTACAACAATTGGACTACATAGAATATATAGATCATTACCATTCCTTTATAAAGGCTTTTCATGTAAAAGATTCTGAGTTTAAACCCGATGGAAAGCGAGGCACTTTTGGAGGTTATAGTGATTGGCAAGACAGAGCAGGGCGTTACCGTTCTCCAGGCGACGGACAAATAGATTTTAAAACTATCTTTACAAAATTGACCGAGTATAGTTGTGATGTATGGGCTGTTATGGAATGGGAATGTTGTGTAAAAAGCCCAGAACAAGGAGCTAGAGAAGGAGCGCCGTTTATTGCGAGCCATATTATAGAGGCTACACAAAAACGATTTGATGATTTTGCAGGTGCCGATATTGATAAAGAATTATTAAAGAAAATATTAGGCCTTTAATATGAAGATAGCAACGTTACTCTTCCTTTTAATACTATTTCTTTTTGGAACTACGCAAACTATTTTTGCACAAGAAGAAGGGATACAAATAACACATCATAAAGGAAAGCGAGTAAAGTTTGTAAAAGAAGGAAAAAGAATTAAAGTTTTTACTGATTCTGGAGAAAAATATAAAGGGCGTTACACAATTATTGACGAAGAAACAATTCAAATTAAAGGACAGGATATTAAACTTGAAGATATATATCTATTTAAGAAAAAGAGTTTATTTAACACGATAACAAAATCTGTTATTTTCGTAGTAGGTACATCTGTTATGATTGGCGGAATAGCTTCAGGAGGTGTTTTCGGTCCAGCAATAGGAGTTTCTTTTGGGGTTGTTACGTATTTAGTTGGATTAATTGTTCCAGAGATTTTTGTAAAAAATCTAGATGAAGACCGATGGTCTTATAAAATAATAGCGAATAGTAATTAATATAAATAACCAATGAAAAAATTAATCATACTTTCTGTAGCACTGGCTATTTTTAGTTGTAAGAATGAAACTTCAGAAACTAAAACAGAAGCAGTAAAAGAAGACACAAAAGTAGTTGAGAAAAAAATGGAAGAAACCTCATCAGAATGGGTTACGTTATTTGATGGAACCTCTATGGATCAATGGAGAGGGTATGGTTCTGAAACAATGCATTCAGAATGGGCAATTGTAGATGGAGCAATGGCATTTACTCCAGGAGAAGAAGGAGGTAAAAATATCATTACTAAAGACACCTATGAGAACTTTGTATTATCATTAGAATGGAAGATTTCTGAAGCTGGAAATAGTGGTATTTTTTGGGGTGTACATGAGTCTCCAGATTTTAGAGAGGCTTATGAAACAGGACCAGAAATTCAAGTATTAGATGATGCGAAACATCCAGATGCTAATAGAGGAGGAAAAACACATAGAGCAGGTGCTTTATATGATATGATTGCTCCTATGGATAATATTGTAAAACCAGCAGGAGAATGGAATGCTGTCATTTTAGAAGTAAATCATAAAACAAACCTTGGAAAAGTAACCATGAATGGTACAGAAATGTATACATTTCCAGCTCATGGTACCGAATGGGACGCTATGGTAGCAAAATCTAAATTTGCTGATTGGAAAGGGTTTGGAAAATATCAGAACGGTCATATAGGATTACAAGATCATAGTGATAAAGTATGGTACCGTAACATCAAGATTAAAAGAATAGACTAATACTTTCTTAAAGAGAAGAGTAAGCAAGTGATAAAAATAAATCTAGATCGTGTATGACGATAGAAAATAGTGCACTTTTATTTCAAGGTATTTTATTTTTATCACTTGCTTATTATTACTTGAAAAAGCCACCCAAAAAAATCAATCATTTCTACGGATATCGTACAAGACGATCTATGGCTAATCAAGATATTTGGGATTTTGCAAATCATCAAAGTGCTAAAGATTTATGGCACCTTGCTATAGTCACAATGATTACAGGAATTATTTTACTTCCTTTTGACATTTCTTTTAAGGTTCTTATCCAAGTTGGAGTACTGCTTATAGGCCTAGGTATTTCTGTGTGGCATACAGAGAAAGAGATCAGTAAACGCTTTGATAAAAATGGAAATAGAAAACCATAAACAAAGTAATATGTTTATATAAATACACTTTTATACTTCGATGCTGCTCAATATAAATTCACCTCTGTGAAAGCGTATACTACTCCTAATTAGTATCCGTATTTGTATTAAATGTAAGCTCAACCGTATTTCCTAATCGTGTTGTGCTTCCTTTTAGAGGTGATTGTTCAGTAATAGTCGTTTCTGAATCTCCAGCAATAATCTCATAGTTTAAATTAAACTCTCCTAAAAGCTCTTCAGCTTCACTAAGCGTTTTCCCTATAAGATCAGGTGTTCTTCTAAGTTCGGCACCTTCAGGTGCGGGAATAGGTTTGATCGTAAAATCTAACTCAACACTTGCATTTACATTAAGGTTATATTTGTTTGTGTTGGTTGCGTTAATAGGTGTTGCATACATTTTTACCTTCGATAATCTGTTAGATTGTATTTGAGAAGAACTTCCCGATTGAGACATTGCTAATGATATTTTAGCCTTTACTTTTGTTTCTGGAATGGTATAAAAAGTAGGTTGATATCCAATTTCGCGTAAGCGTTTATTCATAATATCTCCATCCTCATTATCATATAAGGCAAGTGTTTGTGCTAATGAACCTGCATCAAGTGCCGCTTGTGCATCTGCGACGCCTTCACCTATAGAAGCAATAAGATTGCCTAAAGGTGCTGCCATTGTATCATTCATAAATTCTTTAGGATTTGACATAATCTATTAGTTTAGGTGTTGGTTATTTTTTGCAAAAATGACAGTAATTGTGGTATCTGGCGTTGTTATTGTTCCTGGCTCTGGAGATTGCTTAAATGCTTGCCCTTCAGAAAGGATACTGTTTTCAGTATCTATTAATTGATATACAGGATCTAAACGTAAACTGAATTTTTCAAGGTAATTACGAGCTGCAGTCTCTGTAAGGCCTATAAGTTTAGGAACAATAAGTTCATTTACGATAGGAGTTTCGTCTTCTGTAATATCAATTTTTATATCACTAATAGCTGCTCCATTGATAGCAGAAGCATTATTGATATCAATTACTTGAAAACGTAATCCTCCTTCATCTTTTTCAGCGACAGTTTTTAGATTAATTGAAATGTTAGAAAGTTTAAAACCAGAAGCTACTGTGTTCTCTTTTGCTATTTTAATTTCGTCAATGACATCAGTATATAACTTGTTTGCAGAAACAGACTTAGGAATATATTCTTCTTGAGCAGTCTCTTGAGATAATAGATCTAATTGATTTTGTATTGTTTGCTTTTCAGTCTCTAATATTGAAATAGTATTTAGTTGTTGCTGTTCTATATCCTTGTAATGATTAATTTCTCCAAGTTGGGTACTTATTGTCTGACCTTGTTGTGTTATCGTAGCTTCTAATGCTCCTTTTTCTGCTTCCAGTGTATTAACGTCTGCTTCTAAAAAACTAACCCTACGGTTAAGGAAATCAATTTCTTCGACCTGCTCACTAGAAGTTGTATTTGTTTCGTTATTGGCCTCTTGCTGTCTAAGTTGCTCTTTTAATTCATCGACTTCTTTTTGTAAGTCTTCCATTTCAGGAGTAGTATTCTGTACTGTCTTTGTAGTGGCAATAAGTACAGATGGTATTTTAGGATTGTCTAGTCCTTCTATTTGTTCTTTTTGTAAGAGAAATAGATTTCCATAATCATAAGAGATCGTATCTTCAAGCATCGTATAAACTCCTTGCTTTGAAAGAATATGTACTTGCTCTTTAGCATTATCATCTGTCAGTCTAAACATAGGCATTCCTCCTGCTTGTAGTACTTCGCGTACTTTACGTAGTGTAGGTTGGTCACCATATATACGTGAAGGGATATCATATTCAAAGCTATAAGCGTCTTCTTGGTATCCTGTGAGTTCTGAATCAATCTTTTCCCAGACTTTGGTTTCGGTATTAAAGAATTGAATGGCAAGGTTCATTTTTTTAGGAATCTTACCCAGATGATCTCGTAGGGTTACTTTAAAAAATAGTTTCATACTTGATAAGATTATAATTTACTAATAGAAATTTTTTTTAAAATTGTTCCCGCATTTATATCAAAAAAGAGCACTTTACCACTATTGTAATCTATAGGATCAATAGTAATCGTATTAGTCGCAATACCTAATCCATTTGTAAGTACTTCTTGTGCATCAAAGCTTGGCGTAGTTGTTAATG
Source organism: uncultured Dokdonia sp. (assembly GCF_947492815.1). Classification (GTDB taxonomy): domain Bacteria; phylum Bacteroidota; class Bacteroidia; order Flavobacteriales; family Flavobacteriaceae; genus Dokdonia. Next base: position 352,336 of record NZ_CANLOB010000001.1, on the reverse strand, counting down.
CAGTGCCATTAACGAGTGTTGTTTTATCTTCATTAAAGTTAAACTCTACACGCATGCCTGATAGTTTTTCTCCAGCGGCATTTTCCATGACGACCTCAATAGGTACGCTATAGATATTATTTTGTAGTACAGGTTCTTGATAGTTACAACGTAATACTATTTGTGGTACTCCTTCATTAGGCATTGTAGCCACAAAACGACCACTAATAGTACTCACCACTTCACTAGATGTTTGAGAAGTTTTTTGCTGAGGTTTCATAGGCCTAAACATCATTTTAGGTTTGTAATACACAGCACTTTTAGAAGGAAATGCATCGTCATTTGCTGGTGATTGTGGAGCAGTTGTTGATGTCTGTTGAGGAGTGCTTTCAAACTCTGAAGTGACTTGTAAATTAAAATCCAAATAGGGGATTTGATACATGGTATTAGGGCGTCCATACTCATCGTAGGGTTCCATGTTTCTTAGTTTATGTTGTGCTTCATTAAGACTGTCTGTGATTCCTAGTAGAATCTCTTTAAGTGTTAATGCACCTGATGATTGATTATCCATAGTATATATAGGTTAAAAAAACCGATCGTCTTTTTTTTGTTGTTTACGTTCTTGAGCTCTTGCTTGCTTTCTAGCTTCGGCTTTGAGTTCTTCTTTTTTAAGTGCTAGCGCTTCTTTTAATCGCTCTTTTTTTAATAAATCTCGTTTCTCCCAAAGACCTTTTGCGATTTTAGGAGCTACATTCATTTTACGTTCTATTTCTTTTTTGTGCTTTTTTGTTTGCGAAACAGCGTCTCTTTTTTTATCAAGAATATCTCCCCAATTCTTTTTGATATCAGGTTTTTTAAAAGGCATTTCTTTTTTTGAAACTACCTTTTTGATATCGACAGTAAGCTTATGTATAGCTCCTTTTTTATTTTTTGAATCTAGGTATGCATACGCATCTTCTACAGGCTTCTTTATACGTTTAGGAATTGCTTCTTGTACTCTTTTATCTTTGAGTATATCTAATGCCTTTTGCTTTGTGGTCTCTTGTTTTTGAATCCATTTTGAAACAGTCTCTTTTTGTTCTTTGAGTTGCGCTAATGAACGTTGTGTGGTTTGCTCTCTTTTTGAAAGCCATTGTTGTGCCTCTTGCTTTTTTTCTTTAATGACTTTATTAGTTTCAAGACGTTCTTTAAGCCATTGTTCTATATCATTTTTGGTATGCTTTTTATGTACACGATTTTTTGGCTTTGAAAAAGAGGAATCCTTCTTGTTAACAGGTCTTTTTTTTCTTGTTGTTTCTTTTTTTGAAACAGGAGCAACTCGCTTTCTTTTAGGTTTGGTTACTGTTGGTTTTTTGGCATGTTTTTTCTCCCATGCAGCAGCTTCCTTTTTTTCTTTTTTCTTTTTTTCTAAGAGAGAGGCTCTGTTATCAGCCCATTTTTTTTCATCTTTTTTCTTTTTTGAAATGGGAATAATTTCGCTTTCGCGAAAGCGTGAATCTCCAGCATCCTTTTTTTGTGTACCAGGAGCATTTTTAAGAGCGTGTTCTAGCTGTTCTTTTTCTTTAAGTAATGCTTGAATATCCTCATGATCTTTAAGAATATCTTCAAAATCTAAGGAAGTCGCTTTTTGCTCCTTCGTTTTATGTTTTGGAGTTGTGTCTTTTAGGAATGAGGTCCACTTTTTTGCCATTATCTATGATGAAGGGTTTTCAGTACGTAATAATTCTTTTAATCGTTGTTCAAAAATTGCGGGAGAAGGTACTGTTACCAGTTTGGTGCGAATCATCGAACTCCCTTCTGCCGAGTATTGATACTTTTGAGAGTAACTCGCATTTACAGATGCCGTTACCATAAAGGCTCTCACTTTTACCTCAGCACCAATCTTAAATTCGCTTGACTGAGACATAGAAAAAGAGGTTTTAATTTCCATAAGTGTATCTACATACTGATAAAATGTAGGTGTAAATCCTAAAGCAAGCAGACTGTACCCTGGCTCTCCTTCTTTTAGCTTAATAAGTGTATTAGGATCTTGAACTAGTTTACCATCATCATCTTCTTTAAAACCAGACATCATCTGAGCGATCTTAATAGATACTTTATCCAATGCATATTGTGCCTCAGCAATCCCAGTCCCGAGATTTTTAACCATCTCGGGAAGGGGTGCATTCATGAGTTCTTTGGTGATATTAGCCATTACCTCTAGTTATTAGTAGCTTCTCCTCTTGCAATTTCCATTTGTTCTTGTATACGCTGTTCCAGAATTGCTGGTGGTGGGATAGGAACAAGTTTGGTACGCATCAAACTAGAACCTTCTGCAGAATAGCTAAACTTCTGCGAATAGTTTGCATTTACTTGTGTTGTTGTGATGTTACGACTTGCTCTAATTTGACCTCTTCTAAAACCAATAGATGCACTTCTGGTTTTACTATCTCTCTTAATATTTACACTAGAAGACCCTTCTCTTGTAAATTTAATAGCCACTTTTGCTTCTATGATGGTATCTACAAATTGGTAAAACGTAGGTGTAAACCCTAATTCTAACATTGAAAGACGTTGTGGGATGAAAATCTCGGTCAATACTGGTGAAGCAGAAGCGAGAAGTTCTATCTTAGTTTCATCAAGGCTGAATGTACTAGGATTACTACTAGTATCTTCATCACGTACATATCGGAATATATTTGCATTATGCGCATCTGTATTTACTATATGTGTTTGACTAGAAGCAGCAGTATCAAAATTACCATCGGTAGTATCAAATACATGAGTACCTCCAGTAGCTGCTTCAACATACATAGGTCTAAAAATCTGATTTTTTATACTATCATCTGTTGTGGTATTGTAAATGGTAACAGCATCAGAAATAGACACTCTTTCTTTTCCAAAGAAGACGCGACTATCTGTAAATGTTGTATTCCCATTTTCATCGGTGATGGTGTCAAGACCTCCCATCATTTCGGCGACTTCGATAGAGTTTTCGTCGAGTGCCATTTGCCCTTCTGCGATTGCAAACGCCATCTGGCGTATCATATCGCCCATAGGTACGTCAAGAATTTCTTGACCTATACGTGGATTGTTATTAAACATAGTTTTTATTTTTAATTATTAGTGATTTAAATCGTTATGAATCTGCAGCGAGTTCTTTTAATAGTTCATGATACGTGTCTGGTGCAGGTATGGCAACAATACGAGCAGCAATAGAAGAAGCACCTTCAGCACTCATTTCAAACTTCCTAGCATAACTTGCGGTAAGACTTGCACTAAACATTTCTGTCTTTTTCTCTATACTTCCGCCTATACTAAAGGATTCTGATTCTGATAATGAGAATTCTAGTTTTGCCTCTACTGTGGCTTCGGTAAACTGATAAAAGGTAGGTGCAAATCCTAAAGCAATCAGACTATATTGCTGATCTCCAATAGTTACTTGATTTGCACTCATCGCATTTGAAAGTTGTATAGAATTTTTATCTAATGCAGCCTGTGCATTGGCAATAGAAACTCCCAATTGCTCAATGAGCTTAGGAAGTGGTGCATTGACCAATGTTCTTGATATTTCAGCACCAACAGACATTAAGAGGCATTATTTGAATTAGACAATACCTGAGTGATGTAATCCAAAAATTCTTGCGGTGCTGGTACTGATTTCATTCTAGCGGCAAGAGAAGCATTTCCTTCTACAGACATATCAAATTGTCGCGAAGTTCTAAAATCAATACTTCCACTTACGGCAAATGTTTTGTTACCATCTACTTCTTTTGAAGACGTATTTAAACGTGTCTTAGAAGTCTCTGTTTCACTTACAAATACTTTTGTTTTTTCTTTGTCAAGTTCGGCAGAGGCAACACCATCTACAGTCACATCAAGCTCTTCTGATTCACTATTATATACGGTATAGTTTACCATAGACTCTTCGTGTAGTAAGTAGCTAAGTTCTCCCACTTTTTCATGATGGAATCCTGCAATCAAACTTTTGCTAGAGAGTTTAGAGCTCTCATCTACAGCAGCTTCTTTAATAACAACTTCTTCGCCTCCATAGGTAAATTTGATAATTGTAGGAGGAGTAACAGCTGAGGTGTCTTCCAGAACAATAAATTTATTTGCATCAGTAGAAGCTACATTAGGAGTTGCTTGAGCAGCATTGATTTCTCCCCCTTTAAAGAAAATGTAATCATTATCTGAGATGACCTCTATAGATACATATCTAAGATTTTCATCTCTTGCAGTAGCTCCATTTGCTAACTTTTCACCTTCATAGAGTGCGCTTTTAATTCTATCTTTAAGCGTAGGATCATCACTTATTTTTCCAAAGAAATGACTTGTGATAGCATCTACTCTTCGTTTACTAAGATCTTTATTATAATCAGCATCACCACTTCCATCAGTATATCCTATGATATTGATTTTTGAGTCTGTATCCTCTCTTAATACTTGTCCTAATACATCTAAGTATAGAGATAACTCTGGAGTTGCATTTGAAACAGTTCCTTCCTGATAGGTTGGATCAAATACATCTTTATCCCATCCAAAATAGATTTTAGGTTTTTCAAATGTACTCCCATCTGTTGTAAAACCATCTTCTGTTAGACCGTATACAGTGCCTGTATTTTCTGTTTTTGCTCTATTGAATGTTGTATTGAATGTTCCGTATTTTTTGAAACTCTTACTAGTGTTTAGGTTAATATCTATTCCACTAGCACTTGTTGTTGGATAGACACTATCTAATTTTAGGAGTCCATAAGAACTTGTAGGTGTTTGAGGAATATATACTGTAACATAAGGCCCTGCTTTGCGTATAATAACTCCTGTTGACGATTGGTTTACGACTTCTTTAGCCTCTTCGATCTCTTTACTTACACGATACTCTTGGTTATTAGTACGTACATTTTCTCCAAAGGTTTCAATTCTTGAAATTGCTCCATCTTCCTGATGCATGTTGTAAGAATCAGCATTAAGGGTGATGTTGCTTTCTATTTTCGCTTTAAGCGAAATGTCTTTTACAGACTTAAACTCTTTTCGGGTTTTCTTCTTCTTTTTGTCTTCTAGACTCTTAAAGAAATCTTTATCAAAATCGGCATTACTTTTATAGTCTGCACTTAGTTTTAAACTAAATTCATCTGATTTTTTTAATGCCATACGTAAGCTTATAGAAGCGCTTACATCTGCATAATCAAAAGAATAAAAAGCAGGTGTGAATCCTAATTCTAATAAAGATTTATCGCCTACTTCGGTTTCAGAAAGCTTGGTCAATTGTTTGATAGAATTATCATCCAATTTTTCCTGGGCTTCTGCAATGCCAAGTGCAAGCGATGTAATAATATCTGTAACATCTACTTGCTGTAAAATGCTAGCACCGTTTGTAATATCTTCGGTATAACTCATAGTTTTTGTATTTTAAATAATTAAGAAATGATTTCTGGAAGCTCAAAAGCTATTTTAGGGTTGATAAGATCTGCACGAACAATAAAGTATTGGTGCTTCTTTTGTAAGGCCGCGATTTGTTGTTTGGTAATCATAAAACCACGTTGCAACCAGTTTACTAATTGATCTGTAATAGGTTGTTTTCCATTGCCTACATGACTTTGAGCCTCTTTAAGTAGCTCTAATGAGATATCTTTCTCATCTTTATGCAAGTACTGTATAGCTTTCTTTTCTAATACAGTAGCGTAGTGCTTTTTTATAAGTGCACTATCGTCACTTTTCTGATCCAGAAAATCTATATAGCGTTCACAAAAACTAATCACCTCATCATGAGCGCCAGATAGTTCTAAAGCTTCCATCACGCACTGACTATAATGCTGAAAGAAGATTTCGCTATCCTTAGATTGTTGCATCATTTTGATAGCTTCTTTATAATGACGTAAGGCTTCTTTGTAGTTTCCTTCCAGACTATACATCTTTCCTTTTTCAGCAATACGTATATGTAATGTTTCGTTTTTAGTATGTGTTTCCATTAAGCAGTGATTTCTATAGATGTTTGTATCTCGATTAATTTTGATTCGATATAACGAGCGATCAATTTTTTGATGAATGGCGAACTCCAAGATTGACCTTCTTTTGAAGGAAGTTGGTCTTCGGTAATAAATTGACTTAGTAAATTTCGTGTGGCCTCTAGATCGATTATTGGATCTATATGTACTTGCGTATCTGTGGTAGCTAAAGCTCTACATGCACAGTGTAATCCCGTTGCTTTATACGTTTCTATTTGTGTAATAGCTTCTTGTATCGTGATTCCTTCTTCTAGTTGTACGGGAAGGTTTGTTAGTACAGTATCTATAATTTCTTCTGGCATCCCAATGGTAGTCATAAGAGTTTCTTTATGACGAGGATTGGATGTCGTTACTTTTTCCAGAAGTAGTTCATAACGAAGATGACTCTCATTGCAAATCGTTAGTTTATTACTGGTGCCATATTTACGCCATATATGCTGACTGTCACTGTATGAAATATTAATAAAGGGGTATTCTTTTGTGTTTAACTCTTTAGAAATCTGTTCTTGTAATAGCTTTTCATCAGGTTGCACCGTGATTGTATAGGTGTCTTTTGCTACTTGAGAAGCTACTACTCTAGCATCCACTCTTTTTGAAAATGCATCTACTGTTGCTTTTGACACGTTACCAAGTACAATACCTGAGGGTTCTGCTAGGAGATGAAAAGCCTCTTTAAGGCTACATCCTAAAAATTCGCTTACTTGACGTGTTACGGTAGGCAATGCTTCTATGTCTTCTATGTATACACTTATTTCATAGCTCGCATTACTAACGGGTATGGATACTGAGGCATCTTGAACGCTTACTTCTAGACCTAATTGTGATAAGGTGGTTGTTGCTTTTTCAGCAAGTGTTTTATCTACTTTATGCAATAATACCGAAGGCGCTCCATAAATAAGTTTTGTTATAAGTTCTTGCGGAATTTCAAAGGCATCTGAGAGTATTTTTGAAGCTACGGGTTTTGCAGTACCTATAGAGTCAATAATTACTGAACTGGTCATCATATTCTTTTTGTTTTAGAAATCAGAATCCCAAAATTCACATAATTATTATGGACTTATAAGGGGTAATAGATGTTATTAATAAAGTCAAATACCCCTTTTTTTTATAGGTAAAGTACTTGTACTTTTTAAATATTTATGTGTATAGGCTTTAACGCTTCACTCTTCCTATGGTTTTGAGTCTCACAGGTTCGCTTTCGCGAAAGCGTATAAAAAAGAATAAGAATTCGCTCATAGTATATTTTAGTAAAGCAAAGACTATTCAAATATTTTGTCTCTGATCTTTTTAAAACAGAAGTTCTAATTTGAGCTCAGGAACAAAAGGTGTTAAACCAAGATCTCGCTTTTTCAGCAGGATTTGTTCAACTATCTATTTTATATGCGCCTTACAGACTTTACAGAATAGTGTTTTACTAATACATGTTCAGATGAATCCAATAGATAAGAAGTGTAGCCTTCCCCTTAAAAACTATTATATTTGCTCATATGATAAAATCTATGACAGGTTTCGGGAAAAGTGTTATACAACTGCCCGGAAAGAAAATTACCATTGAGGTTAAATCTCTGAATAGTAAGAGCCTTGATTTAAATGCACGTATCCCATCTACGTATAGAGAAAAAGAACTTGCAATGCGTAATCGTGTAGCAAAATCATTAGAACGTGGAAAAGTAGATTTTGCTTTATATGTAGAAAGCACAGGCGAAAACACAAACACCAAGGTGAATGAAGGGATCGTAAAAGAATATATGCGACAGTTAAGTAATGTGGCTAATAGTGATGAGGTGGAGTTGCTAAAGATGGCAGTACGTCTTCCAGATGCTTTAAAGACAGAGCGTGAAGAGATGGATGAAAATGAGTACAAAAGTATCTTAACTACATTAGATAAAGCACTAGAAGAAATCAATGTGTATCGATCTGATGAAGGTGCTTCTCTAAAAAGTGAATTTGAATTACGTGTTAAAAATTTACAAGAATTATTAGAGAAGGTCATTGTTATGGATGTAGACCGTCTAGATACTGTAAAAGTACGCTTGGAAAGAGCGGTAGCAGATCTTAAAGTAGAACTTGATGAAAATCGTTTTGAACAAGAACTTGTCTACTATCTAGAAAAATATGATATCACAGAAGAAAAAGTACGTCTTAAAAACCATTTAGAATATTTTACGGAGGCGCTAAATTCTGACAATTCTAATGGAAAAAAATTAGGTTTTATCAGTCAGGAGATAGGTCGTGAGATCAATACCATTGGCTCTAAGTCTAATTATGCACCTATGCAACAGCTCGTGGTACAGATGAAAGACGAGTTAGAGAAAATAAAAGAACAAATGCTTAACGTACTTTAAGAAATAAGACGTGACAGAAATAAAAGAACACTCCGGTAAACTTATTGTTTTTTCAGCTCCTTCAGGAAGTGGAAAAACCACTATTGTACGTCATTTATTGGCTCAAGAAGCGTTTAGTCTAGAATTTAGTATCTCTGCAACAAGCCGTGAGGCTAGAGGAGAAGAGCAAGATGGGAAGGATTACTATTTTATTTCTTTAAAGGAATTTAAGCAGCATATCAAAGACGAAAACTTTCTAGAATGGGAAGAAGTGTATAGAGATAACTTTTACGGAACACTGAAAGAAGAAGTGCATCGTATTTGGGCTATGGGCAAACATGTGATTTTTGATATTGATGTGGTAGGAGGATTACGTATTAAAAAGAAATTTCCAGAACGAACACTTGCTGTCTTTGTAAAGCCTCCTAGTGTAGACGAGCTTAAAATACGTCTTAAGAAACGTAAAACAGAAAGTGAAGACAAGATCAATATGCGTATTGCAAAAGCTTCTGTAGAACTTGCAACAGCACCTCAGTTTGACCATATCATTCTTAATGATAATTTAGATAAAGCTTTGGAGGAAGCTGATAAACTTGTTGAAGAGTTTATAAAGATTCCATTACCTAGAGACGAAGAGGAAGAAGAATAAATAAGCCTATAATTAATTATGAAAATAGGACTGTACTTTGGCACATTTAATCCTATACACGTAGGACATCTAGCCATTGCAAATCATATGGCAGAGTATAGTGATTTGGATAAAATCTGGATGGTCATTACTCCACATAATCCTTTTAAAAAGAAAAGTAGCTTGCTAGACAACCATCATAGATATCAAATGGTGCAACTGGCTTTAGATACGTATTCAAAAATTGAAGCTAGCAAGATAGAATTTACACTTCCGCAACCTAACTATACAGTAAATACACTTGCGTACTTACAAGAAAAATATCCAGACTATGAGTTTTGTCTTATTATGGGAGAAGACAATTTAAAAAGCTTTCATAAATGGAAAAACTATGAAGTAATCTTAGAAAATCATGAGTTGTACGTATACCCTCGTATCTCTGAAGGTGTTATAGAAACGCGATTTGATAATCATCCTAAAATACATCGCGTAGCAGCTCCTATTATGGAAGTCTCGTCTACAGCGATACGTAATGGGATTAAGGAAAAGAAGAATGTGCGACCACTACTTCCTTATGAGGTGTTTCAATATCTTGACGAAATGAATTTTTATAAGTCTTAGCTATATGCCTAAACTTGATCCAGAACAGAGATATACCAAAAGAGCGTATTACTTCGGGGTTCTTGCGTTGATTTCCTTTTTAGTGACACGAGGACTCATTAGTGTGCAAAGGCTCACAGCAACATCATTACCTGCTATTTTAATTGTACTTATAATAATCGTTTGTATTTTTTGTGGTATTGCGTGTGTATATAGTATTTATATGGGAAGGAAAGAACAGGGTTCTCCTAAGAAAGCAATCTCCACTTTTTTAGGTCTTGGATCTGTTATTTATATTATACTCTTGATTAAAGATTTATTCTCAGTTAGTTATTAAAAATAAAGGCCAATTATAAAATAATTAGCCTTTATGTAGAATGTCATTTTGTTGTTTAGAAAATAATTGGAGGAGTGCCTCCATCGTCAGTATCACAATCTGATAACAATGCACTTACGTACATTGCCCAGTTATTGCCTTCAAACTCTTGACCTTCTGCCCAAGCAGTTTCTCCACCTGTAGGACCAGAAACTTCTGCGTGTGCAGCAAAACAATAGTTGTCATCTAAAACAGATGTGTCGAGTATGTAAACTACTTGATTTGTTCCATCACTATGTGTTGAAGAATGTTCAAAATGCCCTACTTTAGGGTTTCCAGAACCTGTAGTAGGAATTGTTTGTTCAGCACAATTACCAATACTTAAATGTGTAGCTCCTATGGTCCAGTCTTCATTTGTAGTATACGTAATGATAATATCACTACCATCTACATCTACTGTAACACTACCAGCTATATGATGCTGACCAGCAATAAGATTTGTAGATAAGCAAGGTTCATTTCCTCCATCTGGTAAGGAAATCCTGTTGTTGTGCTGGGTTACATCATTAATAATAGCTTCAGTAACTCTAAAATTAGGGTCTAATGAAAGATTTAAAGAATCGTCTTCAATTTGTTCGGGGGAACAACTTTGCATTAGCAGTGTAACTAATGCAAATAGTTGCAAGGTAATTTTCTTCATAATTATATTGATTTGGGGTTAATCGGGCTAAATCTAAAAATTAAGAACCACATAATCGATAAAAAACATAACTATTCGATATAATACACAAAAACTTATTAAATCTATGGGAAAAATGTTAAAATATTACGGATAAACAGTACTGTTTCTACTATTTGTTATGAATAATATTTTACACAAAAAGAAACCGCCCACACTATAAATTAACACTAGGTGAGCGGTTTCAAACTAAATAACCAACCAAAATTTTTATAGCGCTGTTAGCTTTTGAAGCTTTTTTGTTTTAAGCGCTTGTATGTCTTTTTTAATGTCCTCCGTTTTCTTTCTATATTTTGGAGTACTCTTATCTTTATTTTCTTCAGAAGTTCTATACTGTATGTATCCTCTTCCTTTAAATTCATAGGTTGTTCCAGAACTTACTTGAAACAATTCTATGGTTTCGTCATCTATAACGATGAGTTCAAAAAATTCATTGTCTGGAAAGTTATAATCTAATGTTAAAGTTTTTTGATACAAATTTCCAGGTACATCATCTACATCATAGATGCCGTCATAATCCCAAAATATAGTATCAATAGCCGTGCCATTTATATCTTCTGAACTTCTAAAATTACCATTTTGTCCAGCTGGAAGGAATTGTAAGAAATTTTCATTATCAAAAGGGTTTACGTTTCCTTCTTCACTTGTATAGGTTTTTTCCCAAGCTTCAAACTCTTGTAAGAAATAATGAATATTTTCATAAAACACAAGGTCATAATCAAAAGTACTTCTCTGATATCCTTCTAAAATATAGGTTGCTCCAGTATTAGGATGAAATAATTCTATTTCATTTACAGACAGCTGGCGCACATCAAAACTATACGATCCATCTAAATCATGAAATGCATCTAATTCAAAATTTACCGTATTATAGTATCCTACATCTATTCCAAAACCACCACCGTTACTACCAATACCAGAAAGATTATTATTTGCAAAGATATTTCCGTTTCTAAAAGAGACTGTAAACGCTTTTTGTAAAAAAGGAATCACTGTATTACCTGATGAACGATTAATATCTACATACCAGATTTCATAATCATTTAATACATCATGTAATGTAATAACTGGTGCGTCTACTACTACAATATCATCTTCTACAATTACTTCTGTATAACACGAAGTACATAAAATTGCTACTAGTGCAAATGCCGAAAGGAGTTTGATCGTCTTCATAATCTTACCGTTTTTTGATTTGCTTATATAAAACCAAATGGCGTGCCAAAAATATAAATAACTAATAATCATTAATTTAAGTGTTGTTTGTGCGCTTTCGCGAAAGCGTACTCAGCCTTACATCTATAGGAGAAATGATAAAAAATGTCTTATTTTTACAAAAAGCGTATACTCATAAGTGCATGAAACGAACATTCATAAATTTTAAAAGTAAGTTCATAGAATACAACTTGTAAAATTTTTAATGTGAGAACGTAATGATGACACACGTTCTTAATTTTATGAATACATTATTGAGTGATTATTAAAATGTAAACGTGTGAAAGAAAAACCAACATTTGGGGTTATTGGCGGAGGAAGTTGGGCAACAGCTATTGTAAAAATGCTCTGCGAAAACTTAGACCAAGTAGGGTGGTATATGCGAAGTGTGTATGCTATAGAACATCTAAAAAGAGAACAACACAACCCGAGTTATTTAAGCGCTGTAGAGTTTGATCCTAATCAGTTATTATTAAGTAATGAGATTAATGAGATTATAAACTATGCAGATATTATTGTTTTTGCTGTACCATCTGCTTTTATAGGTGGTGAGCTTAAAAATATGACAGCTTCTTTAGAAGGGAAAATTATATTTTCTGCTATTAAGGGAATCATGCCTGAAAGTGGAAAATTAGTGGGGGCCCATTTTCATGATATTTATAACATTCCTTTTGAAAATATAGGAGTTATCTCTGGGCCTTGTCATGCAGAAGAAGTAGCGCTTGAGCGATTATCCTATTTAACGATTGCTTGTGCAAATAATGAGATTGCTCAAACGGTAGCAGATCACGTGTCTTGTCATTATATAAAATGTACTACGAGTGATGATATTATCGGAATAGAATATGCAGCAACACTTAAAAATATTTATGCTATTGCTGCTGGAATTGCTCATGGTTTAGGGTATGGAGATAATTTTCAGAGTGTTTTGATGAGTAATGCTATACGAGAGATTAAACGTTATGTAAAACGTGCTCATAAGATGAAACGTGATATCAATGGATCTGCTTATCTAGGAGATTTATTAGTGACTGGATATTCTGTTTTTAGTAGAAATAGAATGTTTGGAAATATGATAGGTAAGGGGTATACGGTGAAGAGTGCACAAATGGAAATGTCTATGGTTGCTGAAGGGTATTATGCTGCAAAAAGTGCTTTAGATCTTAATAATACACGAGATAAAAAAGCACGTATTCCTATTATAGAAGCGGTGCATAGTATTTTATATAAAGGGAAAGAGCCTAAAAAAGTTTTTAAGAAGCTCGCAGATAGATTGGATTAAAAATAATAATGGGTAAGAATTTATAGATTTTAGAACTACTTACAAATAGTACTATAAATTTCTAATAAAATATACCACATTATGCATAAGTTCAATAAAAATAACCTTTGTTTCATACTATTTCTATGCTCATTTTTCTGTTATTCTCAGGATAAAATAGATTGGCAAAATGCGCTTGGAGGAGAGGTGTTTGAGACATTAGAAGACATTGTACAGACAGAAAATGGATACTTTCTTGCTGGATGTACTCTTCTTTCAGGAATGACAGGCGATATCACAGAACCTCCAATTGGAGATGAAGGATCTGATTTTTGGTTTGTCAGATTAGACAATCAAGGAGAAATTATATGGGATCGTGTTATTGGAACGAGCGATTTTGATTTTGTCAAGAGTGTAGATTACACTAATGATGATGGATTTATAGTCATTGCCAATAATGTAGCTACTTCATTATCCGGCGATCTAACAGAAGTGACGAATGGGTCTACAGACGCTTGGGTTTTTAAATTAGATGCTCAGGGAATTATAGAATGGCAAAATAGTTTTGGAGGAACAGACCTTGATGCACCTGTATATATCGAACAAACAACAGATGGCGGTTATATAACGCTCATCAGATCTCGATCTAATATATCTGGAGATAAAACCGAAAATTCGCAAGGAGGCTTTGATTACTGGGTTGTAAAACTAGATGAATCAGGGGTTATAGACTGGCAAAATACGATCGGAGGAAATGGGTTTGATAATCCTAATACAATATTGCAAACTCCAGATGGTGGTTATGTTGTAGGAGGAACATCAGGATCAAGTGTTTCAGGTGATAAAACAGAACCTAATGTTGGATCCATAGATTTATGGGTATTAAAATTAGATAATCAAGGTGCTATAGAATGGCAAAATACTATTGGAGGACCTGATTCTGATTCTCTCAATTCTTTAACATTAACTCAAGATGGAGGTTATATTCTAAACTCAACCTCTCTTTCTGGAATAGGTGGGGATAAAACAGAAGATTCAAGAGGAGAACAAGATTATTGGGTCGTTAAACTAAGTGAATCTGGAGAAATTGAATGGGATAAAACATTAGGTGGTAGTGATGGAGATTTTGGACAATCTGCTGTTGAATTTACGAATGGTAATTTTGTTATAGGAGGGTTTAGTGAATCTGATATTTCAGGAGATAAAATTGACGCTACAAATGGAGGTAGAGATTATTGGGTGTTAACGTTAAGTCCTGGTGGTGAATTGCTTAGGCAAGTGGCTGTTGGAGGAGATGATACGGACCAATTTATAGAGCTTTTAGAAGAAACAGATGGTACTGCTGTCTTAGCTGGATATTCTAGATCATCACTGTCTGGTGATAAGGATGAAGAACAAGAAGGTTATTGGATAGTAAAGCTCACAGAAGAAGCTTTAGGTATAGAAGATACCCAAGAAACAATTTCATTAAACATATATCCAAACCCTGCAGAAGCGTTTCTTTCTGTAGCTACTCCTAAAAAGATTTTGAAGTATGAAATCACAAATAATGTAGGACAAATACTTATTACAAAAGAATTTGATAATACCACAATAAATGTAGATGAATTATCTAGAGGGATCTACTATATAAGGCTATATATGGATAATAATGAGCAAGAGGTAAAACGTTTTGTAAAAAGTTAATCTCATTTAGCTAAAACACCCTTTTTATTTATTACAGGTACTGTTACAAGATTTGATTCCTTAATACTATTTGCTGGAAACTCCCAACGTTTTTCATACATCTTATTGTTAAGGAAGTAGGTAACTGAGTAAAAATTATCTAGTTTAAAGACGCTTTCTTCCATAAATTCAATTTTGGCAAATCCTTTAGCAGGTAAGATCTCAATTTTATGACGCATATGCGTTGTCATTTGCGTGTCATTATAGCCTTGAACTGTGATAAGAACAATTTCTAGAGGTTCATTACCGTCATTAACGATATATGCATTCCAATCTTCTGTTTTAAACTCTTCATGAAGCTCTTTTACAGCAGTGATGTATACATCTTTTACTTCAGGAATCTCAATATCTTTACGCATGATTTATGGCATTAGAATAAAACAATAAGGGTTGGAGGTCATCGGGCAGTGTGATGGTTTTAATATACTTGAGGCCTAATTTTTCTAGTAATCGTTGTGAGCCTACATTTTCTTTTACAGTAATTCCGTTTACGTGGGTAATTCCGTGTGCTTCTTTCCCGTATTCCATGAGTTTAGAAGTACTTTCATACCCATACCCTTTTCGTTCATAGGAGGGTAAAAAGGCAAAACCAACATCAATTCCCTCTAAGCTTTCTCTATCATAAAGACCACAACACCCTATTTTATGATGATCTTCTTTTCGTATGACGGTATAATTGCCAAACTGCTTTGCTTCAAATTGAGGAAGCATTTTTACTTTGATATAATTTATGGCATCTTCTTCAGTACGTACTTTTCGATCTCCTATATACAGGAGCCATTTAGGAGTATTGAGTAATTCTAATACAAAAGAAGCGTCTTCTATAGACGTAGGTCGCATATATAGACGTTCAGTTTCAAAAGTATACTCTTTCATAACTCTTAACTCTGGATATTAGGCTTTCTTATTTTGCTTTAACGCTTCGCTCTTCCTTAGGTCTTGAATCTGCCTGCCTGCCGGTCTCAAAAATTCGATTTCACGAAAGCAAAAACTTATAATGCACTTTTAAATTGCTCCAAGAAACGAATATCATTTTCACTGAGCATGCGAATATCAGAAATTTGATGGAGTAATAGTGCGATACGGTCTATTCCCATACCAAATGCAAAACCACTATATTCTTTACTATCAATACCACAATTTTCAAGTACGTTAGGATCTACCATTCCGCAACCCATAATTTCTAACCAACCTGTTCCTTTGGTCATCTTATAATCGGTTTCTGTTTCTAGGCCCCAATACACATCAACCTCAGCACTAGGCTCTGTAAATGGAAAATAAGAAGGGCGTAATCTAATTTTACTCTTTCCAAACATTTCTGTTGTAAAGTATTGAAGTGTTTGTTTTAAATCAGCAAAAGAAACATCCTTGTCTATATAAAGTCCTTCTACTTGGTGGAAGAAACAATGAGAGCGACCACTTATAGCTTCATTACGATATACACGTCCTGGAGATATCGTACGTATAGGAGGCTTATTATTTTCCATATAACGTACCTGTACAGATGAGGTATGCGTACGTAATAACACATCTGGATCTGTCTGAATAAAGAATGTATCTTGCATATCACGAGCTGGGTGATATTCAGGTAAATTTAATGCCGTAAAGTTATGCCAGTCGTCTTCAATTTCTGGACCTTCAGATACATTAAATCCAATACGAGAAAATATATCGATGATTTGATTTTTTACAATAGATATAGGATGACGCGCTCCTATCTCTATCGCCTCACCTGGTCTAGAAGTATCATTAATACTACTTGAAGTAGCATCATTTGTATCTTCTAAAGCTTCTTTAAGAGTGTTTACTTTTTCTAAAGCTACAGTTTTGAGCTTATTAACAACCTGACCGTAGTCTTTTTTAAGTTCATTAGGAACATTACGAAACTCAGCCATAAAATCATTTACAAGCCCGTTTCTTCCGGAATATTTAATTCTGAAAGCTTCTACCTCTTCTATTGTAGATGCTTTAAATGCTTCTACTTTTTCTATATGTTCTTTGATCTTGTCTAGCATAGCTATTGTTTTGCTCCTTTAAAAAAAGGGAAGTGCAAATTTAGTAAAAAACGTGTATTTGTGACTGATATCTAAAGAATAATACTTTTTAGTACTTGATTAAAAATAAAAGGGTTGATTCTTCTATAGCAGATCAATGTTTTTATTGTAAATAAGTCTCCGTGTAGAAGTAGTTAGAGTGTTGTTTTTATCTGAAAAACAAATAGTTAAAAAAATAAATTAACAGTATTGAGCCCCATTTTTAATTATCTTTATAAGGAATCAAAAATTTATATTATGTTAAAAAAAATGTTAGAATTTAAGGGAGCTAAGGAGATTAGTTCAAATGATCAAAAAGCGGTAAGTGGAGGTTATGTACCTTATCCATGTAGTGGGCCAAATGGTTCAAATTGTTACAGAGGAGGTAAGCATTGTCCAGGTTCATGCTTAAATGGAGAGTGTATTCCTTGGTAGATAAGGATTAAAACAGATTATATACTAAAATACACCTTTATTTCTAAGAACTTGTTTATTCTGATCTCTCTATAGAATAAAGTCCCTCAAGTAGAAATAAATTCCCATAAAATAATAGTGTGTTTTAGTGTATTAAAAATTAACCACCTTTAAGGATATTCTCCTTAACTTTTATCAGGTCAACTCTATTGAAGTAATCGTCTATATCCTTCATCCCTTCTATAGACACTGAGATAAGACTTTCGTTTACTTCTCCATCACTTAATAAATATTCTTCTATAATTATTTTTTTATCGATTCCTAAAATGAGCAATATTGCTGCTATGACAATACCTGTTCTATCTTTTCCTGAAAGACAGTGCACTAATACAGGATACTTTAAATTTGGATTTTCAAAAGCACCTATAATTTTATTTAACCAAACGCGAACTTCTTTTTGTGAGGTATCATACTTTTCAACTTTATTTGACATAGGGAAGTGTAGATAATCTATATCAAAATCATGAGGGTCTGAGCCATTTCTAAGATTAATAACTGACTTTACATGATCAATTTCTTCATGCGCAGTTACATAATCAACACTACCTCCTCTATAGATGCGATTTTCAGGGAGTGTTTGTTTTCCAGAAATTAGATGTACAAAAACGCCAACATCTCTAAAATTTACACAGCCATCTGTATAATCTAAGCCCATATTATTTTAAGAAATTAACTCCTTTTCCATAAAATATTGGACAATAGCTTCTTTCATTAAAATTTGTTGCTCTCCAGCTTTTAATGGAGGTAGGGGTTCTATAATTTTATAATGAGGCCACCCGTCAGGATCTTCAAAATCAAACTGATAATACCCAAAAGGTTCCAGTAGTCTACATATTGCAATATGCATTAGATTGACTTTGTCATCTTTTTTAAAGGTAGTTCCTAGTTGTCCTAATTCTTGAATGCCTATTAAGTATATAATACTATCAAGATCTAGTGTGTCTCCTTCAGCAAAACGTTCTGAAAGTAGATTTACAACAGTTTCCCATCGTTCTTTTAATTGTGTGTCTCTTGCCATAGATAGTCGCAAAGATAACTTTACAAAGGTTAAATTACTATATTTATGCTATGAATACGATCGATATTGTTTTTGGGATTATTCTCATTTTGGGAGCTATACAAGGTTATAAAAAAGGCTTATTTGTAGAGTTAGCATCACTTATTGGACTTATAGCAGGTATTTTTGGAGCTATTTATTTCTCGCATTTTGTGGGAGATTGGCTTGCGGAAAAAACATCTTGGAGTGAGCAAGTGATTAACCTCACAGCCTTTGCTATTACATTTATTATTATTGTTATTGCCATTTCTATGGCTGGAAAACTCCTCACTAAAATAGCAGACTTTGCTATGCTTGGGATTGTTAACAAACTTGCAGGAGCTGCTTTTTCAATACTTAAATATGCTTTTTTATTAAGCGTAGTGATTATGTTTTTAAATGCGGCAAATGATCGGATAGGATTTGTAAGTGAAGAGGCAATGGAAGAATCTGTTCTTTTTAACCCTGTAAAGTCAGTGGCACCGCTTATCCTTCCTTCTATTTTAGCCAAAGCCAAAGAAGAAAACATCTATAATCCTGATAAAGAAGAAGAGGAACCCGAATAGATTCCCCTTTTAATTTTTTCTGGGTACGCTTTCGCGAAAGCGAATTTTTGAGACCTGCCTGCCGGTTCACGACCTAAAGCGTATAAAGATTAATTTTTATCTTTTACAAAAGTCTGTAAGTGATCCATACATTCATCAAATGTTTTAAAAATATATTCCTTTGGAATTAAATCAGGAATAATATCAATACGTTCCATCATGTATAGCGGTTGTTTTTGAACACCTACGATGTATACACTTATTCCTTTTAACTGTAATGCCAATACAGTATCTTCTACAGCATATACCCCTGATTGGTCCATATATGGTACTTTATCCATACGTAAAATCACGTGAGAGGCAGTGTCAGAAATTTGTTGTGATAGCTCTTGAAACTCATTGGTATATCCAAAAAATAACGGCCCACTTAGGTGTTTTATAAAAATCTCTTCTTTTAATGTTTCTGGGAAAGAGGTTTCATCACTCCATAGAATTTCATTTTCCCGAGTATCTATATAATTTAAGACCTTAGATTGTCTAGCAGTAAAGTCTCCCATCTTTTTCATAAACATTAATGAAGAAAGAACAAGTCCAATACCTACTGCATTAATTAAATTCCAAAAAACAGAAAGAATTAAAACAATAAACATAATAAGTACTTCAGAGCTTAATTTTAATCCAAATAGATTAATGTCTCTAGGAAGGTTAGGTATAGCTTTTAATCCTTTGTAATCCATCACACCAATGCCTACGGTTAATAAAATTCCTGCAAGAACTGCTGCTGGAATTTTTGATGCTACAGGGCCTAATGCTAATAGAACAACTAATAGAAGCACTGCAGCAATCATCCCAGAAAGTTTTGTTTTACCACCTGCATTAATATTTACTACGGTACGTATGGTAGCACCAGCACCTGGAATTCCTCCAAATATAGAAGCTATAGCGTTTCCAATTCCTTGACCGACTAATTCTCTATTAGGTTTATGTTTGGTTTTGGTCATATTGTCTGCAATCACAGAGGTAAGCAATGAATCTATAGTTCCTAAAAAAGCTAGCGAAACAGAAGCTAGTATATAAGGTGTAATAGCACTCAGGCTAAAACTAGTAAAGATATCTGTATTAGGTAACGGAAAACCAAAAGGGATTTCTTGAATAGAACGATACTCTAGTTTTGCAAAATAAGCAATACCAGAAACAACAATTAATGCAACCAACGTACTAGGAACTGCTTTAGTAATCCTTTTAAAACCATAAATGATTAGAATAGTTGCTAATGCTAGAATGAGTTCTAGGAAGTCAATATTTTTTAAAGCTTTAGGCATTAATTTTACAGCACCAACCACTCCAGAAGCATTAGAAGCAGCAAGTGATTGAGCTTCTGTATTAACTTGGTCTGGAGTTATATTTTTAGCTGTTTTAATAGCGTCTTCAAAATCGGCAATTGCTAGAATATCTTCTCCTTTTTCTTCTTTAAGAATATTGTCCAGTATGACTTCTTTAGCTTGTGGCTTAAAAGTATCTACATAAGTTGTATCTTCTTTAGGGTAGTATCCTATAGCTGGTAAAATTTGTGTAATGATGATCATAACTCCAATAGCAGTCATAAATCCTGATACGACTGGATAGGGGATATATTTAATATATTTTCCAATGCCCAAAAGACCAAGCCCTATTTGTATAAGTCCCGCTAAAAGGAAAACAGTTAGTATAATAGGCAATGCTTTAGATACGTCTCCATCATTAGTAGAGACAATACTTCCTATTACAACCATACTTACAGCTGTCATAGGAGCTGTAGGTCCTGATATTTGTGTTGAAGTACCTCCAAAAAGCGCAGCAAAAAAAGCAATAAATATAGCACCATAAAGTCCGGCACTGGGTCCTAAACCAGAAGATACTCCAAAAGCTAATGCCAAAGGCAATGCAACAATACCTGCTGTGATACCCCCAAAGGCATCTCCTTTTAAATGTTTAAAAAAATCTTTCACTGAATTACTGATTATGGTTAGTTAATTAGATAAAGAGATAAAAAATAAAAGGCTGATTATTTTAATTTTAAAAAATCAGCCTTTTAAAAATACTACATTTTATGAAATTAATCCATAAAAGTTACCTTTCCATCGCTTACACTATACACAGCGCCTACGATTTTTATCTCTTTATTGTCTTCCATTTCTTTTAATACTGGAGAATCATTTCTGAGATTATCTATAGTAAGAGCAACATTTTTATAGACAACTGCGTCAAAAAAATCCTTATTCTCGTACGTGCGTTCACTAATTTTATCTGGAGTTTGCACTGCATGTACAGAAGGTTTGATACCATCTAATAAAGACCTAATGCTTCCTAATTGTAATGGACTTGCTGAATTAGCATCTTGAATAGCAGTTTTTACAGCGCCACAACCTGTATGACCAAGTACAACAACTGTTCTTGATCCAGCAACTTTACATCCATATTCGATACTTGCTGTAATATCAGGACTGACTACATTACCGGCAACTCGTGCACTAAAAACATCTCCAATACCTTGATCAAAAATAGTTTCTACAGGGACACGAGAATCTATACAGCTTAAAACAACTGCATGAGGCCACTGACCTCCAGAAGTATCACTTACTTGTTGTAGAAGATCGCGTTGCGCTGGAGACGTTGATGTAAATCTTGTATTACCATCCTTTAGTCTTTGTAATGAATCTAAAGGTGTAATGGCTGCTTGTGTATCTTTGTTTAATGCTTTCATAATTATATGTTTATGATGTTTTTGGTCTAAGTTTAAAAAATTCAATATAACTAGGTGGATTCTCTACAACGCCACGTTCTGAAACGAGTTTAATATCTATATTACGTTGTTTTGCCTTATCTGCAAAGTCTTCTAGAATTTCAATAATATCATTGTCAAGATATCTGGTTTTACGCACGTCTAGTTCAAGATGTGAGTTCTCAGGAAGAGCGTCTAGTTCTTTAAGGATAGCTCCCTTATTAAAAAACGTTACTTCCTCAGCTAAGGTCATTTTAATTTTTCCATCTGTAGGATCATTGTTCTCTTTGTGTAAAAAATGAGAATTTTGGAAACTCTTGAAAAGCACAATAATGATACCTACTACAAGACCAATACCAATACCCCAAAGTAAATCTTTAAATACAATAATGAGTACTGTCACAATAAAAGGTATAAATTGCATCCAACCTGCATTCCACATAGCTTTAAATGTTGAAGGTTTAGCTAGTTTATATCCTACTATAAATAAGATTGCTGCAAGTACGGAAAGTGGGATGTAATTAAGTATCTGAGGAATTGTATATACGGATATCAGGAGTAAGAAACCATGGATAATAGCCGATGCTTTTGTTTTTCCTCCCGATTGAATGTTTGCAGAACTACGAACAATCACTTGCGTGATTGGCAGACCACCTATAAGACCTGATATCATGTTTCCAATACCTTGAGCAAAGAGTTCACGATTCGTTGGTGTGACACGTTTTTCTGGATCTAATTTGTCTGTGGCTTCTACACAAAGTAATGTTTCTAATGATGCTACTAGTGCAATAGTGAATGCGGTAATCCAAATTTCAGATTTATTTATTGCAGAAAAATTCGGAGTACTAAACTGCCCAATAAAACTTTGGAAATCATCAGGTACTGGTACCGAAACAAGATGCTTTTGAGCAAGTTCAAAAGAAGAACCTTGAGTTACAAAGTAAAACAGAATTCCTATAGCAACTACAACTAATGGTCCTTGGATAAGTTGGAATATTCTACCTTTTTTGCTCAAAACACTGCTCCAAAATATTAAAAGAGCAATGGCAATGAGGGCAATTAGTGTTGCTCCAGAATCAAAATTTCCACTTATCAGAGCATTGATTGCTTTTAACAATTCAGAAAAAGTATTTTCTCCATCTATTTGAAGAAAAGCAAAGTCACCTTCAGGATTCTTGTCCAATCCAAAGAAATACGGTATTTGCTTGAGAATAATGATTATTCCTATACCTGTAAGCATTCCCTTGATAACAGAAGAGGGGAAGAAATATCCTATGATTCCAAGTCGTAATAAACCAAAGATAATTTGAATAGCACCGGCAAGAACTACAGCAACTAAAAAATCTTGAAAACCTAATGAAGCAACAGCTGCCGCAACAATGGCTGCAAGCCCTGCTGCTGGGCCACTCACACCTATGTGAGAACCACTAATTAGCCCGACTATTATTCCTCCAATAATTCCGGCAATAAGACCTGCAAACAAATTGGCAGCGCCTACACCACTGGCAAGAGCAATTCCTAAACATAGCGGAAGTGCTACAAAAAATACAACGACACTAGCGGGTAGATCGTTCTTTAAATATTTGAACATGGTAATAAATATAATGCTATGCTAAAAGACACATAGCTTGTTTAGTTTAAAATAATAATGGGTATTTCACTCGAAAAGGAACTTATGAATGGTACTTCTTTTCCTTAATGAAGTGTATACAGATTTAAATATAAATAGTATATTTTGGAGGAGGGGATTGTACATCAATAACATGATTTCTATATTGATGTAATATGTGTTTATTTTGAGATATTTGATGACATTTTTTAGCTATAACTGGTGTTATATATATTTGAAAAAAACTGTCTTTTTCTGTAAGTTCTTTTTTAGAGTCCTTATTTTCTTCTTCTCCTATGTCTAAGGTAACTTCAATATCGCAGTGATTATCAATTAGCATCAAAAAAGAAGGTCCCAATATAGAAAGGGATAACATGCAGGATAGTGATATGATGGCGATACTTTTCAAAGAAACTAAGTTAAAGAAATTTATGGTAAATCTGGTTACGGAGTTTTAAAAATTGTTTAATAGTTTGATGTCTCCTTTTGGAATCCAACCCGTTTTCCCATCTATAAGTTTGATTTTATTCCAGTCGTTAACTTCTTCTAATACAAATACTTTAGTGCCTTCGTGTAAGGTGAAAGCTAAAGTACTTGATAAGTTGGGTTCACTCTTTACTTCTACTTTTGGTGTAAAAACAATAGCTGGATTGTCTTGTTGCGCTTTCGCGAAAGCGGTATACGCAAAACTCACACTCATAATAGCAATAATTAATACAATTAAAGATGTTATAAAAAAAGCACGTTTTTTGATACTTGTATATGTAAAATAATACCCCAGAAAAAAGAGTACAAAAAGAATAACACAAATGATGGCTATTTTTGCCCATCCATCTATTGTAAAGAGACTAATGATACTATTTGTCCATTCCTGAAGTGTATTTACTGGTAGAGGCTCTATAGCATCTATTTTCATGTTTTCTGCAAAAGCGGCATTATTACGTATATCTGGATCTGCAGGAGCAAGTTGTAACGCCTTTTCATAATAATATACAGTAGGCGCTACATTATTTAATTTATAGTGTGCATTTGCAAGGTTATAATAGACCTCTGCAGATGCTACTTTTTGATCTAATATTCTTTTATATGCATCTATAGCTTCTTGGTACCTTCCTTGCGCATAATGATCATTACCTGCTTTAAAAAGAAGTTCTGTTTGTTGTGCATGAGTTATGCAACTTAAAAGAAAAGCTACGATAACAAGAAGAAATTTTGAAATTTTTGCCATCTTATAACTGTTTGTCTATAGTTGATATTACACGTGCCGCCTTATCATAATCTTGTTGCATTGCTACATTACTAGAAGGTGTATATCTTGCAAATTCACAACTTTCTAAAAGTCCAATAAATTCAATTGTTGTTGATGCATCTACTTCACGTTCTTTTAGGAGTCTTGTAATGCGATCTTTACTCATCTCACTTGTTTGGATATTGAGTTTTGCTTTTAAGTAATTATGAAGCGCTCGCTCCATAGCGATATAAAATTCTTTCTGGCTTCCTAAATTCTTTTTTGCTTCGCTTAAAAATTTACGCGCCAACTTATCTGCTTTTCTAATACGATTTCCTTGTACATCACTTGTATATGCTTGTCGTTTTTTACGCACAAACATTGCGATAGGAATCAATAAAAACGGTGTGCCCAATAGTGTCCAGAATAGTCCAGATTTGAAAAACTGTTTTTTGATGATAGGTTGAAGGCTTGTTGTAGATCTTATATAGGCAAACTGTTTATCGGCTGCAATTACTTGTTGTTTGTTATTCCCATTAGTCGTAACAGTGGTATTATCTGGAGTTGAATCTACAGGGCCATTCATTACTTCTATTACAATTTCATCAGAAGTTTTGCGCTCATAACGTTCTGTTTTTGGGTTGAAGTACGTAAATGATATAGGAGGAATAGGATATTTCCCTTTGTATGCAGGAACTACCGTATAGGTGCTTCTTTTAAGGCCACTCATACCACTTAAATTTGTACGTACCTTATCTGCGTTTTCTGGTTCATATACTTCTAATTTACTTGGTAAATTAGGCTTAGGGAGATCAAATAATTTTAAGTTTCCATTTCCTTTTGCTTCTACACTTAATTGAAAAGCTTCAGACGCATCAAGTGAGTTTTTATCTGTTTTTACCGTAAAATCAAACTCACCAACAGCTCCTGTAAAATCATCTGGCCTTCCATCTAATGGAAGTGGTTTTACATTAACAGTTCTGTTTTTTGCAGCGACTGTAATACTTGCGTTTTGGGTTAAAAAACGACCAAAAATATCTCGTTTATTGGTAGGTACTGCAACAGAAACATTAAGACTTAAGGGTTCAATATTAAGTTTTCCAGTTTTTTGAGGATACAATACAGTACGTCTTAAAATAACATATCTATAGGGTTCACCTTGATATTCCCCTTCATATATCTTAAACTGTTTTTCATCTATATTTTGACTCCAAAAATCGGCAAATTTAGGAGAGTCAATTTCTCTCCAATTGCTTACACTTGTTTCTGGAGACACATATAGCTTGTAAACAACAGTGAATGCTTGATTTAAATAAGGGCTGTTTTTTGAAACCTCTGCTACAAGATGAATTTTTTCTGAAGCTATATATGCAGCGTCATTCCCATCTTTTGGTCTATCTACGGCTGCAGTAACAGTTACCTCTATAGGAGGTGATTTATATACTTCACCTTTAATTGTAATTTCAGCTTGTTTTATGGTAAATTTTCCTCTTTTAGTAGGAACCAGGGTATAACTAAATGTTTTAGAATAGGTTCCTTTTCCGTTTACCCAGCTTCTACTTACTGCCTGATTAGGTCCTGAATATATAGTGAATCCTTTAAAATCAGGTCTTTTAAAATTATCTCCATCTTGATTTACTTCAAAATCAATACGCAATCGCTCATTAATACCTAGCTTTTTTTTATTGACCTTGGCATTAAAAGACACATCCTGTGCAGATACCGATACTATAGAAAGTAAGGTGATAGCGAATATGTACAGTTTTAATTTCATAGTAATATTACGAATTTATCAATCTTTAATGGTTTTTCTTTTTAGTACTTATTTTTCCTTGTGCTTTTTCTCCTTCACGGCTTATTACTTCTATGACAAACTCATCTGAAGTCTTACGCTCGTAACGTTCAGTTTTTGGATTAAAATAATTAAAAGATATAGGAGCAATAGTATATTTTTTATTGTAAGCAGGGACAGCAATGGAATATGCATTTCTTTTGAAAGCACTTATATCATTTATACTTACGGTATTTTCTGGTTCATACAATGTCTTTACGTTATTTGGTAAATTAAGATTTGGGAGGTCAAAAAGTGATACATTCCCAATTCCTTCTACTTCTATAATTACTTCAAATAGTTTAGGTAAATTTGGTGCTATACCTTTATTTGCTTTTACTGTAAAGTCAAAAATTCCTACTGCTCCAGTAAAATCATCTGGTTTTCCCTGTAATGGAAGAGGTTTGACATCTATAGTTGTACTTTTTGAAGTAATGATAACGTTTACGTCTTCTGGAATAAAACGACCGAAAATATCACGTCTTTTCGTAGGCACTGCAGAAGACACATTAAGACTTAAGGGTTCAATATTAAGCTTTCCAGTTTTTTGAGGATACAATACAGTACGTTTTAAAATTACATATCTGTAGGGCTCTCCTTGATACGTTCCTTCATGAACTTTAAATTCTTTTTCATCCATGTCCTCACTCCAAAAATTGATAAACTTTGGAGAGTCTAACATTTTCCAGTTTTTTACACTAATATCTTGCGATACATATAATTTATGAGTAACATTAAAACCTTCATTAAGATATAAACTGTTTTTAGAAACCTCAGTTATGAGATGGATTTTTTCTGAAGCAATCTCATTTATAGGTTTTGCTGTAGCTACAGAGTCAGTTACGGTAATTTTTAAAAGAGGTGATTTGTATACTTTTTCATTGAAGGTTGCTTCTGCCTCTCCTATCTTAATTTCTCCTTTTTTTATAGGAGTAAGAGCATATTTAAATGATTTAGAATATGTTTTTTTTCCATTTGCCAAGCTTGCACTTGTTGACTTATTAGGTCCCGAATGTATTACGAATCCTTCAAAATCTGGAGCTTTGAAATCATTATAGTCTTGATTGATTTTAAATTCAATATATAGCAACTCGTTAATACCTATTTTTTTATTTTCAACTATTGTATTAAAAGACACATCTTGTGCGGATGCTGTTGCTATAGATAGCAACATAATAGTGAATATGTACAGTTTTAGTTTCATAGAAATATTACGAATTTACCAATCTTTCTCGGTTTTTACTTTTGCTCCTTTTTGCTTTTTAGCATTTATTTTTTCTTGTGTTTTTTGTTCTTCATTACGCATTGCTTCTAATAGACTACGTACTTGTTGAGGAGATAATTGACCAGGTTGTGGAGCTTGTTGTTTAGGCTTTTCTTTCTTTTCTTCTCCTTTGTCGCTAGATTCTTCTTTTTCTTTATCCTCAGGCTTTCCATTTTCATCTTCTTTCTGTTCTCCTTTTTCTTCTTTTTCTTCTCCTTCATCATCAGTCTCTTTCTTTTCACCGTCGTCACTCTCTTTTTCGTCTCCTTCTCCGTCTTTATCCTTTTCGTTCTGATCTTTATCTTGATTTTGATCTTTATCTTGATTTTCATTTTCATCATCACCTCCTCCGCCGCCGCCGCCGTTTTTATCTTTTTCTTTTTTGGCTAACATGAGATTGTAACGTGTTTCTTCATCTGTAGGGTCATTACGCAATGCATTTTTATAAGCTTCTACCGCCCCTTCCCAATTTTCTTGTTGGTATAATGCATTTCCTAGGTTATGAAAAGCTTTATGTTTCTCTTTTTTAGTTTGAGCGACTTCTGTTGCTTTTACTAAAGAAGCGGTGCTTTCTTCATATTTTTCATTGCGATAATAGTTATTTCCTGCATTGTATTTTGCAGGTACACTGGAAGGGTCTAATGAGATAGCCTCTCTGTAGGCTACTTCCGCTTTCGCGAAAGCGTTATCAGAAAGGTGTTCATTACCGTCCAATACGAGTTCTCGCGCCGTATCTGCATACGGATTTATAGGCGCTTGTTTCTTGTTTTGAGCAATTATTGTCAAAGAGAAGCTTATCACGTATATGTAAAGAAGGTGTTTCATGACGCTCTTTTAATTTTCATTGAATAGATTTAATTTCTTTAGCCAGCTGGTTTTGCGATCTAATAAAAAGATATCTAAGAATAGAAGTAGTAATCCAGCCCCTAAAAACCATTGGAATTGGTCTTTAAAGTCTGCAAACTGTTTCGCTTCAAACTCTTTTTTATTCATCCCATTAAGGATTTCTTTTACTTTATCAGTGACATCTGCGGTATTTTTCCCAAAAATATATTCTCCATTGGCTTCTGAAGCAATATCTTGTAAAGTCTGTTCGTCTAGTTTTGTAATAACGGTTTCTCCGTTTTGATCTTTTTTATAAGATTGTACAATACCATTACGCTTTAAAGGAATAGGACCTCCTGTAGTCTCACCCACACCTATTGTGAAAATTCGAATTCCTTCCTGATTAGCTTGCTCTGCAATATTTGATGATTCTCCTACATGGTCTTCTCCGTCAGAAACGATAAAGAGAACTCTATTGGTTTGCTCTTCATCATTATAATAAGTTTTAGCAAGCTCTATAGCTTCACTAATAGCAGTTCCTTGACTAGAAAGCATATTGGTGTTCATCTGACTCAAAAACAATTTGGCACTACTATAATCTGTAGTAATAGGTAATTGAGGATACGCACTTCCAGCATAAGCAATAATCCCTATACGATCACTTCCTAGATTATTAATAATTTGAGTAACCAATTGTTTGGATTTCTCCATACGGTTAGGAGCAATGTCTTCTGCAAGCATACTTTTTGAAACATCTATAGCAAATACAACATCAACTCCTTCACGTTTTATTGTTTCCAGTTTTGTTCCCATTTTAGGATTTACCAAAGCAATTACTAAGAAAAGCATTGCAAGACTTATTACAAATATTTTAAGTACAGGTTTAAATAATGAACGTTCAGGACTTAGTTTTTTAAGTAAGGCACTATCTGCAAAGCGTTTTTGTGCAGTGCGTTGCCAGAAAAGAACACCCAAAAATAATACGATTATTACTGGGATTGCCAGTAATAACCAAAACCATATTTTTTCTTCTAGTAGATACATTTATTTATTGTTCCGACGTAAGTAGGAATCTTTTTTATTAAACAAAACTTCTAAACACTGTAAACTTAAGGAGGAGTTCTAATAGCAATAATATACCTGCTAATAGGATAAGAGGGCGATACTTCTCTTCATAATTTGTGTATTTGAACTCTTCAACTTCTGTTTTTTCTAATTTATCTATTTCGTCGTAAATTTCTTTTAATTTTTTGTTATTTGTTGCTCGGAAGTATTTTCCGCCTGTAACTTCTGCAATTTCTTTTAATAAATCTTCGTCTATTTCTACAGGGACATTATCATAGACAAAAGATCCATTATTGTTTAATGCAACAGGCGATAGTGCTGTCCCATTAGTTCCTACACCAATAGTATAGGTTTTAATGCCAAATTCTAAAGCAAGTTCACTTGCAATTTTAGGGTCTATAAAACCTGCATTATTAACCCCATCAGTCATTAAAATAATTACTTTACTTAATGCCTTGCTATCTTTTAATCTATTTACAGAAGTAGATAGTCCCATTCCTATGGCGGTACCACCTTCTATAATATTATTGTATCGTATGCTATTGAGCGAACTTAGCACAATGCTTTTGTCACTTGTAATAGGTGTTTTTGTGTAGCTTTCGCCTGCGTATTCTACTAGTCCAATACGATCATTAGGTCTCCCTTTGATAAAATCTGCTGCTACTAATTTTAAAGCTTCCAGACGATTAGGACGTAAATCTTTTGCAAGCATACTTGCAGAAACATCTATTGCAATAATAATATCGATACCTCTCGTACTTTTGGTACGTGTAGAAACATCTGTAGTCTGTGGACGTGCCATCGCTGTAATAAGTACTGCTAATGCTAGTAGCCTTAATAGGAACAAGAAAGGGCGTAATTTAGGTAAAATGCTATTTGTTGCTTTAAAGCCCTTAATACTTGAAAGCTTTACTGATGGCGTTTGTTTTTTACGCTTCCATATATACCAAGCAATGGCTACTGGTAATGCTAAAAACAACCAGAAAAACTGCGGATTAGAAAACTCAATATTATCAAACATTATTTTGTTTCGGCTTTTTGAAGTTCAACACTATTGATAACACGTTCTGCTATTTCGACACTGTAAGTATCGTCTTTATCCCAAGTAATAATTACTTGCTGGATAATATTTTCTGCAACAAAATTTAGCATGGCATATTCTCCAGATATAGAAATATTTTTTTCTTTATCAATCATAAATTTTCCAGTACCAAACGTTTTAATACCTTCTGCCCCATTAGGGGTTTTAAACTTTTCTTGCTTAACAAGATCTGCTATAAGCCCTTTCTTTTCTAATTCGGCGATTTGTCCGTCTATAATTTCTTTTACAGGGGGCTCTGTACCCTTAGGAAGAATTATTTGTATTACAGAAATAGTAACAGCTGGAGGCTCTGTTTGCCAACCAAAAGCATTAGCTTGCATTTTACCTTTAAGATCATCTGGAATTGGAGTTTCTAGTCGTTCTAGTACTTTAGGTGTACTAATAACAATACTAGGAAATCCATATTCACTCGTAACCCAATTTCCTTCTACAAGTTCTCTTGTTTGGTTTCCTAATAGATAATCTTTAACCTCGTCATATCCTTTTATCGCAATTCCTGTAATGAGTCCTATTAATAAGATTCCTAGGACACCAGCAATTCCAGTAAGCCATAATTTTCGGGTGCGTTTACGTTCCATAGATTCACGAAAGTCTTGATCTTTCATGAGTTCTTCTATCGTTGGTTCAGGAAGTGCTTCTTTGGTTTCTTTTACAATCTGCTCAATCGCTAAGCGGTCTGCTTCTGCTTTCCCGGAAGGGGGATTAATACGTGCAAACTTCACTAAATCTGCCCGTTTAAAAATGTCTTTGAGCTGTTGTATGGTTTCTGGATTGAAATCAATATGACCACTGTCTTTCTCTACTTCTAATCGTGCTATAAGCTCATCTGTAGTGCTTTCTAGTGCTTTGTCATATACTTTTTCTTCATAGTAACGACGTACCGTGTCTGTAAGTGTAGAGTAGTATTCTTTATATTTTGCAGCAACAATAAAGTCTGTTTGATCAAGTTGACGTAAAGATGCTAATGCTTGCTCAAAAGGAGGGATGTATTTTTCTGCTTCAATACGTTTTTTATGTCTGCGTAATAACCAAAATAAAAAGAGGGCAATTGCTACTAAAATTGGAAGTATCCATAAGAGGTATTTCCAGAATTTACTATAGTCTGTAGGGAGTTCTATAGCAGGTTTTATATCGTATAGTCCCTGTGTTAAGGTGTCTAACTTTACATTTGCAACATCTACTTGAAAAGAGTCTGTTTGTAGGGTGCGATCTCCTATGATAACACGTTGCCTTGGGATTTTATAAGACCCACTATCAAACTGTGTAAGACCATACTTTTTTATTAATGTCATTTTCGCTTCCGCGAAAGAAGTATCTACTTTGTAACTCTCAATCATTTCTAAAGGAGAGAAGGTTTGTCCTTCTGGGAAAACAACAGTAGCTAGTTGATCTGCTTCTACAGTAAGCGTATAATTTATTTGTTCACCAAGACGAATTTTGGTGGTATCAATCTTTGATGTTACAGTAGGCTCCATCTGAGCGTTTACTGATAAAAAAGAGAAAAGAATAAAAAATATAGCCATGCCATATGCATAGATTGTATTCTTTGCTCTTCCTATGTGATTATGGGGGTGTGTCATCTCTTTTTCTATTATCCTCTTCGTTTAAAATAACCTAATAATTTTTTTACATAACTCTCATCTGTACGAACATTTATAACACCAGAGCCACTTCTTCTAAAGCTTTCTTCATAATAAGAAACGCGTTCTTTATAATAAGCTTCGTAGTTTCTACGCACTTTTTTTGAAGATGTATTTATAAGTACTAATTCTCCAGTTTCTTCATCTTCCATTTGTACCATTCCTAAGCTAGGGATCGCTTCTTCGCGTTGGTCATAGATGCGAATTCCTGTAATGTCATGTTTATTACCAGCAATTTTGAGTGTTTGTTCATATCCATCGGCAATAAAATCAGAAAGGATAAACGTAATTGCTTTTTTCTTCATGACGCTACTCAAGAATTTAATAGCTTGCGCAATATCTGTTTTTTTAGATTTAGGCTTAAACTCTAAAAGTTCGCGTATAATTCTTAATACGTGTGACTTTCCTTTTTTAGGAGGGATAAATAATTCTATCTCATCTGTAAATAAGATCAGCCCTATTTTATCATTATTTTGCATTGCACTAAATGCTAATGTAGCGGCTACTTCGGTAACAATTTCGTTTTTAAACTGCTTGTCTGTTCCAAAAAACTCAGAGCCACTTACATCAGCTACTAGCATCATAGTAAGTTCTCGTTCTTCTTCAAAAACTTTGATAAATGGTTCGTTATAACGAGCTGTAACATTCCAATCAATATTACGCACATCATCTCCAAACTGATATTGACGTACTTCACTAAAAGTCATACCACGACCTTTGAAGGTTGAGTGATACTCTCCTCCAAAAATATGATCAGACAAGCGTCGTGTCTTGATCTCGATCTTGCGTACTTTTTTAAGTAATTCCTTTGTATCCATGTATTCAGTGTTCAGTTTTTAGTAATCAGTATTAGTAATAACAATGTAATTGCCTTACTGTGACTGTGACTGCCTACTGGCTTTTATGGTACTTCAATTTGATTTACAATCTTGTTAATGATATCTACAGAGGTAATGTTTTCTGCTTCTGCTTCGTAGGTAATACCAATACGATGACGTAAGATATCATGTACAACTGCTCTTACATCTTCAGGAATAACGTATCCGCGACGTTTGATAAAAGCATAACATTTTGCAGCAGTAGCAAGATTGATACTTCCACGAGGAGAAGCTCCAAAATTGATAAGAGGTTTTAAGTCTGCTAATTTGTAATTTTCTGGATAACGTGTTGCAAAGATGATGTCTAGAATGTATTTCTCAATTTTTTCATCCATGTACACTTCTTTTACTGCTTCCTGTGCACGAAGTATTTGTTCTACAGAAACAACCGCGTTTACTTTTTCAAAACCACCTTTTAAGTTTTGGCGAATAATCATTTGCTCGTCTTCGATTTTAGGATAATCGATGACTGTTTTAAGCATAAAACGGTCTACCTGTGCTTCTGGTAATGGGTACGTTCCTTCTTGCTCAACTGGGTTTTGTGTTGCCATTACTAAAAATGGTTTATCTAAGATAAACGTCTCGTCACCAATGGTAACTTGTTTTTCTTGCATGGCCTCTAGCAGTGCAGACTGTACTTTTGCAGGAGCACGGTTGATCTCATCTGCCAGTACAAAGTTGGCAAAAATGGGACCTTTCTTAATACTAAAGTCATTGACTTTCATATTATATATCATAGTTCCTACCACGTCGGCAGGAAGTAAATCAGGTGTAAATTGTATACGACTAAAAGAGCCTTGTACTGCTTGTGCTAGTGTATTAATAGCAAGTGTTTTTGCAAGACCAGGTACTCCTTCAAGTAAGATGTGACCGCGACCTAAAAGTCCAATAAGTAATCGTTCTATCATATGCTTTTGACCTACAATTACCTTGTTCATCTCCATGGTCAGGATATCAATAAAAGCACTTTCTTTTTCTATTTTTTCATTGATAGCGCTTATATCTATCGTCGTCATATTTTCTTCCATACTTTAAAATTAAATTTAGTGGGATTTTAAAACATTGCAAAGTGGGGTTTTATTCCCAAACTTCTTGTTAACAATTGGTTAAAAATTCTATTAAATAAAGGGCTTCACACGTATTTTTCTATCTTGGTAACTCGTATTTTTAATGAGAACGCAAAATATAAAATGAATAAAAAATTTTCAAAAATAATTCAAGGGTGTATGACCTGGGGTGCTTGGGGGAAACAACTTGATGACACTCAAATGATTGATATGATGCATCACTGCATGTCACAAGGTATCACAACGTTTGACCATGCTGATATTTACGGTGATTACAGCACTGAGGGTGATTTTGGATCCGCTTTCGCGAAAGCAAATATAGACAGATCCACCATTCAATTAATCTCAAAATGTGGTATTCAATACCTCGAAAAAGCACGCCCAGAAAATCGGGTGAAGCATTATGAGTATACGGCAAAATATATTATTTGGAGCGCAGAAAGATCACTTCAATTATTACAAACAGACTATTTAGATCTCTTATTATTGCACCGACCTAGTCCTTTAATGCAAGCAGATGAAATTCAAAAAGCTATAGAACAATTAAAAGGAGAGGGTAAAATACTTGATTTTGGCGTCTCTAATTTCACACCTTTTCAAACAGATTTAATTAGTGCAAAGGCTCCTATTGCTGTAAATCAAATTGAATTTAGCTTAACGCAACATACGGCAATGCACAACGGTAGTCTAGATCATATGCAAACAAATGGTATTGTACCTATGAGTTGGAGTCCTTTGGGAAGTGTATTTAGAGAAGATACTTCACAAACACAACGTATTAAAAAACTACTGGAATCATTGACTGAGAAATACAATGCAACAGAAGATCAGTTATTACTTGCCTGGGTTATGCAACACCCATCGGGAGTACATCCTGTAATAGGAACCACTAATAAAGAACGTATTACAAATGCTGTGAAAGCGGCAGATATTACATTGGAATTACAAGATTGGTTTGCATTATTAATAGAAAGTCAAGGGCATAAAGTCCCTTAAGAGATAACATATTGAATAATTTTAAACTAAAATATAAAGACCATTTTAAATTATATATTCCAATTGAGAATCATATGATTTTTGAATCTGAATTAAATAGGTTACAACTTCCGTTTTATTCTAATATAGACGAACAACCATCTGCGGGAGAACAAATACGTTATTTTTTAAGAGACAAAGACCGAGTAGACATAGATCTGTTACTAAAAAATAATGGCATTATTGCAGTTATAGAAACTATAAATATTGTTGATTTTCAAAAAC
Source organism: uncultured Dokdonia sp. (assembly GCF_947492815.1). Classification (GTDB taxonomy): domain Bacteria; phylum Bacteroidota; class Bacteroidia; order Flavobacteriales; family Flavobacteriaceae; genus Dokdonia. Next base: position 316,947 of record NZ_CANLOB010000001.1, on the reverse strand, counting down.
AAAAGAAAATAGTATTACTTGTTATATTGATCATCGTTATTTTGATAATAAGTATAATTATTTCAGGCTATATAGAAAAAATAATGTCTTAAAAAACAAATAAAATTGCTACTTGAAAAATATATGAAAACAGCATTAATAACAGGAGCCACTAGTGGCATAGGGAAGGCAACTGCAGAGCGTTTTGCTAAAGAAGGAATTAACTTAATCCTTTGTGGAAGAAGGCAAGAGCGTCTGGACGACTTACAGCAAGCTTTTCAGGATCAAGTAAAGGTACATACCCTTACTTTTGACGTACGTGATAAAGAAAAGGTAGCACAAGCAATAGACGAATTACCGGATGATTTTAAACAAATAGATATCTTGATTAATAATGCGGGAAACGCACATGGTTTAGATCCTATTCAATCAGGGAGCACCGATGATTGGGATGCTATGTTAGACATAAATGTAAAGGGGTTATTGTATGTAAGTAAAGCGATTATCCCACAAATGACAGACAGAAAGCAAGGTCATATTATTAATATAGGATCTACAGCTGGGAAAGAAGTATATCCTAATGGTAATGTGTATTGTGCCAGTAAACATGCAGTAGATGCTATCAATCAAGGTATGCGCATAGATCTCAATAAACATAATATTAGAGTAGGTGCTGTCAACCCAGGGATGGTTCATACAGAGTTTAGCGAGGTACGTTTTAAAGGAGATACAGATCGTGCAGATAAGGTATATCAAGGATTTGATGTGCTAAAACCAGAAGACATTGCAGATATTATTTATTTTGTAGTATCAAGACCGTATCACGTAAATATTGCAGATCTTGTGGTAATGTCTACTGCGCAGGCTAGTTCTACTATTATTAATAAAAATTAAAGACTCTCTCTTGTATTTTGATTAATAAACGCCTTCTTATTAAAAATTTGTTATCTCATAATGATGAGAATAGCTTTTATGATAAGAAGCGTAAAATAGATATTGGAAGTAAAGAAGGAAAGGCTAAGTTTTTAAAACATATTTGTGCACTTTCCAATTCCAATCCAAAAAACAATTCTTTTATTGTTATTGGAGTAGATGATAGTGAAAATACCATTATAGGTGTTCCTTTTTTTGATGATAGTAAGTTGCAAAATCTTGTAAACGCTTATTTGGACAATCCGCCTATTATATCCTATGAAAATATTCCTTTTCCACATTTACCAGAAGATAGAGTAGTAGGGCTTGTCACTATTAGAGCACAGGATAAGCTTACTGCTTTAAGAAAGAATATTTGGAAATATTGGGGAGGTACTGTCTTTTTTAGGGATGGGAGTATGTCTATGCCTAAGGTTTTTAAATCTGATGTAGAAGATGTAAATAGTGCCATTGTTGCGGCTATAGAAAATCATGCAAAAAACAGTATTGAGCTAACATTAGATGGGGTGATCGATTTTATAAATCATCGTCATAATGATATGGAAAGTCAGTACAAAGTGTTTAAAGAGCAATTTGTGCTTTGTTGGGCAGGACATAAAAAAGTAGTAAAGGGAGATACCTATTATTCGAGAGTGGATATTGAACTTATCAATGAGCAGGTACGATTATTTTATTCGGCGTTAGATGAGGTGTCTATTCGTTATGATGAAGATTCATTTTCTATACTGGAGTATGTACATCTAGGGGTTCAAGAGCAGTTTAAATATTACCCATTGGAAGAAGTGGTTATACGCTTTCGCGAAAGCGGAACCTACACCATTGACACTACATTGATTTTTGATCCTCCTAAAGTAGATAAACGTACATTATATCATATTTATAATAATAATAATGTGATTTTTTATAAACTGAAACGTAAAATACCGCTGAATCAAGGAGAATATGATGATTTATATGAATTACCAAATACCTATCTAATCTGTTATCTCAATGGATTTGATGGTGCCATTCATAAGTTAGAAGAAGTAAAACCGTTTCTTAAGAAATACAAAGGACCTATTTATAGCCGTTATAAAGAGACAATGCGTATTTTGCGTAAAGTAAGGTATAATTAATATGAAATGAGCATACGTAAAATTAATTTTTTGAATGATAAACAATAATTAAATTTTTATGCGAAAGCGTAGCGATTGATCTGCGCGTAAAATTTTTATTTATTTCATTTCTTATGAAATAAAAATTTTAAAATAGATGAAAAGAACATTAGTTGTAGGAGATATTCATGGAGGATTAATCGCTCTTAAGCAGGTCTTACAAAGAGCTGCGGTAACAAGGGATGATCATTTGATTTTTTTAGGAGATTATGTAGATGGATGGAGTGATAGTGTTGGGGTAATTGATTTTCTTACAGAAATGTCATTACATCAAGAAATCACCTTGATTCGTGGTAACCATGATGTCTTAGTATATCAATGGTTAAAAGGTAAAGAAATGAGTGCTAAGTGGATACAACATGGAGGGCAGAGTACAAAAGATGCATATGCAAAGTTGTCAAGTGAAGAGCGCTATGAACACCTTCCTTTTTATGAGAGTTTAAAAGATTATTATATAGATGATCAAAATAGAATGTTCTGTCATGCAGGCTTTCAGAATCTTAATGGGCCTAATCATGAATGGCATAGCACAGCCTTTTATTGGGATCGTACGTTATGGGAAATGGTATGTGCTATGAAGGAAGATTTATCTCCATTAGATATAATGTATCCGAAACGGTTACAGCTTTTTAAAGAAATATATATTGGCCATACACCCGTAACTCGTGTGGGAGCAACGACTCCTTTACAAAAAGCAAATGTTTGGAATATAGATACAGGAGCTGCCTTTATGGGAAGTATTTCTATGCTAGACGTAGATACTAAAGAATTTTGGCAAAGTGACCCTGTTTGGGAGTTGTATGAAGAAGAAAAAGGACGTAATACGCATTCATTTCTAGGGTCAAAAGCGCTTATATAATTAAAAATAGATAAAAAAAGGGGCATTTACCCCTTGCTATACTTCTATAGCTATAAGATATTTGCAACGTATTAACCATTCAAAATAGTAGGCTTTATTTATAATCCTATTCACAAGTTATAGACATTGTTTATAAATAATGATTTGAATACTAGCATTATGTTAGTATTGATAGTTTAAAAGGGGAAATAGCTTTATGTGAATTGTATAAAAACGCTTATGTGACTACATGCACCACAGTAGTCATTTTGAATATAGAAAACGTCCAATACTTGGGGGAGTAGCGGACGTTTTTTTATACCTATTTAATTATTTATTCTAAACCTATAATCATAATAAATAAAAAGAATTGATTTTCTTCTTTTGAAGAATTAAGAACTCACCCTAAGTGCATAAATTATCATATATACACTTAGGACATAAAAATTCCTACCTTATTTAGAAAAACAAGGAAAATTGAGTGTTCAAAAGCGAATTAATCTTAGTCTTTAAATTAATCTACTTATTTCAGTTTCTTTAATATTTTAAAAAGTAAAACTATAACCCCAACTAAAAGTATAAAGTTGAAAATTTGCCAAAGAAGCATCGGAATGTTCCATGCTTCTAATGTTTTTTCTTGTAGTGCTAATAAAATTATCATCATAAATTTTGTTTAATCTTCAATATCAAATATTGAAATAGGTTGTCCTGTATTAATATCTATATGTAATTCAAAAATCTTTACGTCTGTATATATTGTTCCAACAGATTCAAGGAATAAATTATATTTTAGATTTCCAAATACTGTAATAATTGCTTCATTTCCTTCAATAATATATTCTATGGCTGTTTGATCCCAAGTAAACCCTAGCGTTATGCCAGTTACTTCTGAACTTACTTCTATAAGTTCATATTCTTGATTTATTGATGGGTCATTTAAAATTTGATTTACAAATAAATCAACATTGGTCAATCCGTAATCAACTCTAAATGTGGTTATTCTATTCCCATTTTGCTGTTCAGTTACTGGTAAGGTTAAATCAAATTCAGCACCCTGAAGAAATTCAGCAAACTCTTCAACACTATCAAAATGTATAGCATTATCAGGATCAACATCAGCAGGATATTGGAAAGAATCATTTCCCCCCAATAAAGATTCTAAAGCAAAAAATGTTTCTACATCTATTAACACTTCTGCATTCTCTGCATTATCAGGATTTTCTAAACAATTACAATTTGCATCAAATCCAAATTCGCAATCATTTTGTGCATTACAATCATCAGTGCAAGGATTACGGACGGCACTTTTTTGACCGTTACAAGCACTTACAATAACAACTGTTCCGGGTCCATCTGAGCAATTACAGTCTTCTATCGTAATGATAACACATTCTATATCTTGACCGCCATTTCCGTTATCTGTAACATCGCCATTGCCACCAAACCCACCATCACCTGACGAAGGATTTCCTCCTGTGCTTCCACCGTTACCATCTGAAGTTTCGTTATCGCCATTTACTGGATCACAAGATTGTCTGCCAGTTTGTGCGATACTTTGACCATCTACAAAAGTATCATTAGTGACATAACTTCCATTTCTATCATATACTTTAATTTCTCCTGTGTATTGTGAGAGATCGTTAGGGTTTGTAGTTTGGTGCAACCAATTAGCATCGGGAACAAATTCTAGAAAATAACTATAATAACTGTCCCCATTTTCTTTGACTACATAGTTGATTATTGAGGCTTCTTGAGAAGGGCTTTCCTTTTCCATAGTAAAAGTATAGTTTGTTCTATTTTCACTATTAGTAATCTGTTGTATTCGTTCTGTATTGAGTGACCCTATTATTAAATTTTCTTCGGAACGGTTTTGACCGTTTACCGAATTATTTAGTGTAAAAGATAAATTTTTATTTGATTGTGTCTCTACAAATGAAATAATATCAGGAATTTGATCAGCAGTAACGGTTTTTGAGGTTTGACGTTCTAATATGGTTTGTGTATCTAATAATTCATCACTTTCAGTATGACAACTAAAAAAGAGTGTGAGAAGGATAAGTAATACGATATATGGTTTGAAATGTATTTTCATAATAATGTAATATTTTAAACTGAATTAATGTTATCAAATAAGCTCGTCAGCTTCTTGTTTTAAAACAGTTCAAAATTTCATATTTATCGTAAACTATACAACTAGGCTATACCCCATTTCTAGAATTGAGACTTCCTTTTCGAGAAAAAGGGTATTTTTAGTTGATCTTAGTGCTTATTTTTTTGATATTTTGCTGCATATAAAAAAGCATTATACGCATTGATTAATTTTCCAGACTTTGAGAGTTCATTAAAGGGTTTTTGCACTGTTTCTTCTCCTCTGTTTTTAGGAAGATTGACCAAATGATTGAAGCTAAGACCAGATTCAAGAAGAATCTTTTTTACATCGCTCGCATCTAGGTTGGGATAATGTGAGAACAGTAAAGCTGAAATACCCGATACGATTGGGGTAGCATAGGAGGTTCCATTTCTGCCATATACTATTCCATTATGTGGATACAGAGTGGTAATATGTTGCCCAGGTGCAAAAATATCTACCGTTTCTTCTCCATAATTGGTTGAGTAGTAGAGGAGTTTTTCATTTAACTTATGTGATGTTCCACCTACCGTAATAACATTATTACTAAATTCTATCCCATCATTATAATCATTAGGATATTTGGTGTTTTCTTCTTTATCCGTATTTGAGCGTTCATTACCAGCTGACTTAACAATAAGTACACCCTTATCTTCTGCGTATTTAATAGCTTCATCTACCCAATGTTTATCTATCGAGAATAGTTTTCCAAAACTCATATTAATCACTCGAGCACCATTATCTACGGCGTATCTAATAGCAAGTGCAATATCTTTATCGTATTCATCTCCATAGGCGGAGATACGTAAGGGCATGATCTTAATGTTTTTAAAAACATTAATACTATCGGTATTAATATACTTTGTAGTTAACATACCAGACACTAAGGTGCCGTGATTTAAAAAATTAGGACTAACACTTACATTATTATTGCCATATCTATTATTCAATTTGTGTAGCAGTGAATCACCTATAATATCTCTTTCGGGATAATTCTCATTAAGCATGATGTTTTTATAATTTTCATAATGCTTTTTTAGGGAATCATTTCTTTTAGGGGTGAAATTATAGTTAATGAAATTTGTCATTTTAAGAACCTCTAATTGGAGTATGGAATCTTTAGGGTGCACTTTTTTTAAGCTGTCTAAGTCTTTAACTTTAAACTCTTTTCCTTTAAATATGCTATCCAAATAATGATAGGCATTTTTTCTATTTAAGATAACAGTATTGATATTCTCGCTACGTTCACTGATATATTTAGTATGCGAGATATATGCTTTATTAGCTCTTTGTAAAATAAGGCTATCAGATGGATTTAGAACTGAGATCGTTCGACGGTATCTCTTAATAATGCGTGTAAATTCAAACTGCTCATAACTTAAGTTTTCGCCCTGTTGGTTTCCTAAAAAATTCCATCCATGTATATCATCTATATACCCATTAGCATCATCGTCAATGTTATTGCCTGCAATTTCTTTAACGTTTGTCCAAATATGATCTTGTAAATAGGTATGGTTAATATCAACACTCATATCTAATATAGCAACAATAACCTCTTGTCCTTTTATATTTTTCAGGCGTTCGTTGTAAACTCTAAATAAACTTGTGCCCGGAAAAGAATCTTGAATAATGTCCTTATGAAACCAATCTGAAGCTAAAAATTGCTTTTTAACCTCAGAGTAGTTATTTAAATTAGGTGTCTCTATTTGCATTATTCCTTTACAGGAGATTAGCCCAAATAAAAAAAGTAATACAATACATCTATACGTCATATTAGTGATTTGGATTTTCTGGATCTTGGCGGATAATTATTGCAGAACCCAATACACATTTTTCTACTTCACCATTGTTTGGATCATCTGTTCCTCCACCAGGGTCACAATTATCAATTGTAGTACCTCCTCCTTGTATTTTATTAAGATTTTGAAGTTTTGAAATTTGCAATTTTTTTAATTGAAGTTTTTCTTTACTTTTTTTCATTCTATTTTATTTTAAGTTTATAACACTAAAAATATAGACGGTAGTTTTAAAAACCTATATAAATTATTGACTTGTTACCCTAATTCTCGAAATGGGGTGTCAAATTTTATCGTTTTTCAGCATTCAGTTGCTTAATAAATTGAGAAAATGCTATTCCTGTATTTTTTTTAAACACTCTTGTAAAAGAATCAGCTTTGAGAAATCCTATTTCTTGAGCAATGGCTTTAATAGTGTATTGTCTAAACTTTGCATCTTGATCCAATCTTCTTATCACATAATTAACACGTAAATCATTGAGATAATTGGTAAAACTACAATTGTATATTTGTTTAACCATTTGCGCCAAATATTTTGAATTGGTATTAAGTTCTTTGGCGAGAGTGTTTGACGTAATATCATTTCGTAAAAAACCGTTCCTTGCTTCAAAGTCTTGCAATCCTTCAATGATGTTTTGTTGAATTTCAGATGATAATTTAAGTTCTTTTTTTTCTACTGATTTTTTGAAAGTATTAATACTCGTTTGTTCTTTCTCTTTTGTAAATGCTAACAATGCTTTGATTTTTTTCTTCGTTTTCTTTTTATCCCATAGATAGTATGATAAGAATACAAGTAAACAGATTGAAAATACACATAAAATAGTATTTTTTCTGTTATTGGTATTAGATAGCTTTTTTATTAAAAGCTCTTTTTTCTCTAAGAGTTGAGGTACATCATATTTTTTTGAAAAGTTTTTGTTGATATATAAGGTATTAGATGCAACAATGCTATCTAACTTTAAAAGTTGTTTGACGTAGTAAAATGCTATGGAATCATTCTTTGAGCCCCCTTCGCTATAATTCGTAATAAGATGTTCATAAGCGGGGCGTAATTCTGGTAATAAGTCATTGGTTATAGCAAAAATACTATCCACTTTTGAAAAATATGATATTGCTTCTTCGTCTTGGTCTAGTTGCAAATTTGTTTCTCCTTTATAGTAGTACGCTACTGCTATATTAGGTAGGTCTTTTCGTTCTATAATAGCAGGGATAGATTGAGAGATATGATACTCTGCTAATTCAAAGTCTCCTTGCGAATAGTTATTAATTCCTTTCGTCAAAGAAAAAAGATCGTGCATATACGTATTTTCTTGAACGATGGACTCTTTAAATCCCTTATCAATATAGTAGAACGAAGAATCTATCTTGCCTAGATCGCGATAGCAATTGGCTAAGCCAAAGTAGTGATAAAGTAAATATGATGAATTACTTAAGTTGCTATATAAATAATCTAAATTATTCAAATAGATCGTTTTTGCTTCTTCGTTTTCACTAATACGTTTTTTTAACAAGGCGAGATTGTAATTTGCACTGAATTGTAAGTTTTTATTAGCATATTCTTTTGTATACCTATCTGCTGTGATGAAAGCATCGAGCGATTTTTTAAACTTTCTTTTTTTAAAATGATGTCTTCCTTTTACGATGTATGAACTAGCAGGTTGATATATGGTCGGCTGTTTTTCAAACAGTTTTATGATACTATCTGAATATTGTATTACTCGATCATCAGTATAGATTGATGATTTAAGATAATACCCTGTCATTATATGTAAGGTGTCACCGTCGTTTTTTGCAATTTTTAAAATAGTATCAGATATTCCTATTTTATTATCAAAATCTTTAGAAGCGTAAAACTGATTGACAAGATCAACAAAGATATCATCTTCGGCAGTCTCTTTTTCTTGAGAAAATATACTTGCATAGGTACTTAAAAAGAAGAGTAATAGATGATATTTTTTTATTTGCATCTGTAATATTATATTTTTTAAATATAGGATGAATAATTATAAATGGCATTGAGTGATTATCATTTTTTTGTAATCTAAAAGCACTATTTATATTCAGGAATTTTCTTTTTCCCATATGCGTGGTATTTTGTAGCTTTAGTACTCCAATTATAAACCAATCAACTATGGGACTTTTTGATAAAATAAAAGAGAAACTTACCAATGAATTTATAGACATTGTTGAGTGGCTCGATTATACAGATGATACAATAGCGCATCGTTTTGAGCGCTATCAGAATGAGATTAAGAATGGCGCAAAATTAATTGTTCGTGAAGGACAAGCGGCTGTTTTTGTGAATGAAGGGCAATTAGCAGATGTATTTACACCGGGTACGTATGATCTTACTACGCAGAATTTACCGATTCTAACAACTCTTAAAGGGTGGAAATATGGATTTAATTCTCCCTTTAAAGCTGAGGTGTATTTTGTAAATACACATCTTTTTACTGACGAAAAATGGGGAACTAAAAACCCTATTACATTAAGTGACGAGCGTTTTGGTCTTGTTGAAATACGTGCTTTTGGAACCTATGCTTTTAAAGTGTCAAATCCAGGCAAGTTTATTGTAGACATTGTAGGAACAGATAGTAATTTTACCAACTTTGAAATTAATGAGCACTTAAAAAGTTTAATAGCGACTCGTTTTACAGACACGGTTGGAGAAGCAAACCTTCCTATTGAGTTATATGCAGCAAATACTTCAGAATTATCAGAAACATGTCAGGAAGTAATGCAACCTGAGTTTACGTCTGTAGGAATCTCACTAGAGAAATTCTATATAGAGAATGTCTCTATGCCAGAAGAGCTTAAAAAGGAGATTTTTGAATATAGTCGTATTGATAAATTAGACCTTGATAAGTTAACCAAGTTTAAAACAGCTAAAGCTATTGAAGCTGCAGCGGCTAATGAAGGTGGAACCGCAGGAGCTGGAATGGGAATGGGAATGGGCTTTGTATTAGCACAGCAAATGGGCGGTATGATGAGTCCTCAAATGGGAGGACAACAACCTATGCAACAACAAGCCCCTGGAATGCCACCTCCAATACCTGTACAGGTACAGTATTTTTATGCGGCTAATGGAGCACAGCAAGGACCTGTATCTTTTGAGCAATTGAAAGTGCTCTTTGCAAGTAGAACTGTAAATCGTGATAGTTTGGTCTGGAAGCAAGGAATGGCTAATTGGACAGCACTAAAAGATGTTGAAGAGTTGAAATCATTCTTGGGAGGAAATACACCACCACCATTACCACAACAATAAATAACGATTACTAAATTCCTAATAAGTTGCGCTTTTTTTAAAGGCGCAACTATCTCAATGTATGGCAACATCAGAATCTACTGTACAACAACACACAGAACTTAAAAAGTCATGTATCAATTGTGGCGCAGAGCTTACTTATAAGCCCGGCACCTCAACGGTTACGTGTGAGTATTGTGGGCATAAAGAAGAAATTACAGTAGACCCTAATGGCTTTGAAGAATTAGAACTCTCTCTGTATCTTAAAGAAATGGGAGCGCAATCGCATAGTGAGAAAATCTCTATGTTGAATTGTAAAAATTGTGGTGCAAATCAACATGTTGAAGAGAATTACAAATCACTGCATTGTGTCTATTGTAGTATGCCTTTGATTGTAGAGGACATGTATACAGAAGATTGGATATTGCCAGGTGCTGTGTTACCTTTTCAAATAAACCAGAAACAATCATTTCAGACATTTAAAAAATGGGTGAATGGTCTTTGGTGGGCACCTAACAATCTTAAAAAAGCATCTTTAGATCCTCAATTTACAAAAGGATTGTACTTGCCTTATTGGACATTTGATGCACAGTTAAGAGCTACCTATACTGGACAAAGAGGAGTCTATTATTATGAAACACAACGTTACAGAGACAGTAAAGGAAATTCACGTACGCGTCAAGTGCGCAAAACTCGATGGTATCCTGCATCAGGTAGAATTTCAGGCTTTATAGATGATACCCTTATCAAAGCTTCACAACAGAAAGCTGGACGTATTCCTAAGAAAATTGCACGTTGGAATTTACAAAAACTACAACCGTTTAATAGTAGTTTTCTAAGAGGTTTTATCACAGAAAAATATACGATTCCGTTACAAGAAGGACATCTAGAATCCAAAGAAGAAGCGCGTCGTATTGCAGATCGATGGTGTAGAAGAGATATAGGAGGTGATACGCAGCGTGTAAATAGTATAGACATGAAACTTTCTGAAGAAACATTTAAACATATATTACTCCCTGTGTATGTGAGTTCGTATAGGTATAATGGAAAAGAATATAACTTCTTTGTAAATGGAGAAACTGGGATTGTTTCTGGAAGTAGACCTTATTCTTTTTGGAAAATCTTTTTCGCTGTTGTTTTTGCTATCCTATTGATTGTAGCTATTGTCTTTATAACTCAATCCTCAGAAGGTGCTTCTTACTGATTTTATATCTATTCTTATTTTAACAAATGATCAAAAAGGAAGTAATAAGTGTAAAATCTCTTTTATAAATGAGGTGTAAACCCTTCAAAAATAATATTATCAGCCAAGGTTTTATGAGTTTCAATTTGCGACTGACTACGAGCTGTCCACAATAGAATTGGGACTCCTTTCTCTTTAAAATAGGAGACTCTTTTATTGGGTAAATCATCTATATCATACGCTACAAAATCAGGAGACATATTTTTATTAAGCTGTAAATAATCGTAGATGTAATTTAAAGGTTTAATAGCATGAGAGGGTTCTGCTAGTTGCCCTACGGGATAGCTATGGTGTTGTTTACAAAGCCATTTTACAGAAGATCTGTTAAATGATTGTAATGCGATCGCTCCTTTATATTCTTTAAGTAACGATAATGTATTTTGCTCTAGTTTTTTTGAAAGACTATTCGTTTTAAATTCTATAAGTAAAGGTACTTGGCCTTTTACAATGTCTAGTACTTCTTGAAGTGTAGGAATTGTTTCAGAGGTATTAAAAAGGGTATGTTCTTTTAATGTGGCTTTGGTTAATGATCTTGTTTTTTTTGAATTATTACAAATACGTTTTAAATCTGTGTCGTGAAAAACAATAACGGTTCCATCCTGTATAATTTGGATGTCGAGTTCTATGGGGTAGTTTTCTTTTATTGCTTTCGCGAAAGCGGATAAAGAATTTTCAGGAGTTTTAAGATTGCCATCATGTAAACCACGATGTGCAATGGGTATAGTCGTAAGCCATGTAGCAATCTTTTTCACTTCAATGGATTGTTATTCTGCTTTTGCAAGTTCTTTTTCTGTAAAAGCTCTAAAAGCAAATTTGTATCCTTCATATCCAGCAATGGCATAAAAGAATAAATCCATTCCACTAAAATTTTCTTTCATTGCAGGTATAATTAAAGAGATATCTATCATGCTTAACATTTCTAAATAACCAACACCTTCTGCATTTGCGCTATAACCTACAAGGCTAAAAAAGTTACCTGCAAGGCAGCTAATAATAGCAATGATAGCTCCAGAGATTCCAAAAATTTGATCCATTCCTTTCCCAAACATACGCATAGAGATTCCTACTCCTGCACCTATAGCAATGGCCATATATCCTATTTGATATCCTGTAGCTACTGTGATTGCAGCCCATAATAAAGCGCCAATAAAACCTACCAAAACCCCTGTACCTATAGCGGCAGGAAGATTTTGTTCTGATCTGTATCTTTCTAATGCTTTTTCAGACACTCTAGCTAAGGCAACTTGTCTATCTAGTGCTTCTGTATCATCCATTTGCTCTAATACGGTTTCATCATGGTTATAATCACGGCATTCCCCTTCAAAATCGGCTTTTCTTTTTGTAAGGCTACATAGAAGTCCTTGTTCCATATCTAATTCTCGGTTAGTACATTTTTTGCAAAATTGAAGATGTTCTTCTCTTGTCATACTGTCGACGGTTATTTTATTATTTAATAATTAGATAGGAGGGTTTTGTGTCGTGAATATACATTAATTTTATAGAGCAATAAAAAGCCCCTTCTATAGAAGAGGCTTTTGTATATTGTATAGAATAGAAGTTTTATTCTTTTCCATAATCGTGTTCGTCTTGCCATTTTTTAAGTTCCTCCCATTTTCCTTGAGCCGCTAACTTAGCTTGCATTGGCCATGTTTTAGGACGATGTATTTCAAAACGTTTTCCTCCACTGTTAAGTACTTCTTGGCATTTTTCTACTGTTGTATCTCCTAAAGAAGCCCATGTTTTGATATCAAAATTGTGAAATAATTCTCTGATTTTTGGACCAATTCCTTCTACAACAGTTAAATCATCTTCATTGATTTTTTTTCCAAAAGCTGCTTTTGCAGCTGCTGCGTCAAAAGGAATCATAGTGATTGTAGGTTCTGGAGTAACTACGGTTTCAGCAGCAAATGAAGATGACATGCTAGCACTACTACTAGCAGCAACAGGAGCTGCAGAAGCTGTTTTAAGCTGAGAACGACATGCATCTAAATCGGCTTTTAAGGAAGCATTTTTGCGCTTCCATAAATCAAGATCGTCGCTAGTGTCATCACCTTTTCCAGCAAGACGTCCTAATAAGTATCCTAAAATGGCACAGATAAGCCCAACAAGTAGGGGTATAAGCCAACATGGTATATTTGATAAGTCTATTAATAATAAATTCATTTCTTTAATTTTTTAGTTAGTTTATTCTGACGATAGAGCGTCTGTTTTTTGCTTTACCTTCTTCGGTTTCATTAGAAGCTATAGGTTCGTCTGGCCCTTTTGAGGTAGTAATGATTTTGGATTCAGGTATTCCATTACCTTTAAAATATCCTTTTACATAATCGGCTCTTTTTTTACCTAAAGGCATGTTTGTAGCACGACTACCACTATTATCTGTATGCCCTTCTATAGTTATAGAAGAACCTTCTACTTTGTCTAAATAACGACTAATATCTGCTATTTTTTGACGCTGTTCTGTCGTAAGGTTTATGGATGCTTGCGCATTACCGAAATGAAGAATTAACGGATCGTCATTAATACGTTTTTTGAGATTTTCTAATTCTTTTAAATCACTGGCTTCATCAGTATTTGCGGCTCTATTATGTATTAAATAATTTATAGGTCCTTTAAATATAGAATCATTTGCTATTAAAGAATTGTCTTCTTTTCCAAAAATATTTAGTTGCCTAGAAGATATTCCTTTTGAACTTAAGTAATTCTTTACAGCATTTGCTCTAGCAACTCCCAAATTAGGAAATGCAGAGGGGTTATTTTCAGTAGAGGTATAAAGTCCTGTAATATCTAAATATTTCTCATTATTCTCATCAAGATATCTTTGCAACTCATCTATTCCTATGTTTATTTTATCAGAGATAGGGGTTAATAGGTTAAAGTCAGAAATAGTAAAGTTAAAATTATCATTGCTTGAATATGCAAAGTTTCCGTCGGGGTCTTTAAAAGTAAAGCCCATGTTTGTAGCAGTTGGAGGCGTTGTTTCAACTACTGCTTCTTTTTGATCATTTTGAGGTAGATCTTCTGTAGCGTCTTTCTTGTGTGTTGCATTTTTACAACAGAAAAACCACATTAAAATCATTCCAATAATAATCGTAAGCAAAATACCAAACAGGTATCTCGTTTTCTTACTCATTTTGGTTAGTTTTTGGTTAATAGTGTTTTAAAGTTACTAAAAAAGTGTTAAAGAAACACGTTTATGGTTTTTAGATAGGTGTTTTGTAAATAATCGATAGAGATACTACCGTTGTCGATAAAATAGAAGTAACTGTCTTGTTGTAAGTGAAATAAATTGTTTTTTGACATATAGTAATCCTAAGAAGTCAAGTGTTTTGTTTATTTAATAAAGTCTAATAGTAGCGTAGTACAAATACTATTACGTTTTTTTTAAGATAGAAATTACACCAAATAAAGGCCCTATTGCTAGGATTATAAATAGATATGGGGTGTCGATATAATTTTGTAAAAGAAGAAGAAGTTGGATGCTAACTATTGTAATGGCAAAGCCAATACAGTTTACAATGGTAAGTGCTGTGCCTTTATAGGTAGATTCTGCATTTTGAGCTACGAGTGTTGAAAATAAAGGCGAATCTGCAATAACAGCCATACCCCAAAAAGATAATAATCCTAGAAATAAATTTTGAGAAGGAATTATAAATAATAAAGGAGAAGCCACGCAAAAAAGACCAGAGATCATGAGAGCGATAATGGCTGTTTTTTTGACTCCTTTATATAAAGATATATACCCACTTATAATGCATGCAACAGCCCCTATTCCTATCACAATAAAAGAAGAAATAGCATTGTTTAAAGTGCTTTCTGGATATAATGTATTGTAGAAAGAAATAATTATTGGAACAAATGCCCAGAATGCATAGAGCTCCCACATATGCCCAAAATATCCAAACGCAGCAGCTTTAAATTTTTTGTTTTTAAAGATTTTGATGATCATAGAAAAATCTAAAGAAGCACTTTTTTTTCTGTGAGGACCATCTGGCACTAAAAAGTATAAAAGAAATCCTCCTGAAGTAGCAATGATTGATGTAATCACTACGATTGTTTTCCAAGGGAGTTGTTCTGTAAAACCTTTTAATATATGTGGGAAAGCAGTGCCTAAGACCAGAGCTCCTACTAGGAAACCTAAAGATTTTCCTAATCCTTTATGATAATAATCGGCAGCAATTTTCATGCCTACAGGATAAATGCCTGCTAAGAAAAAACCCGTTAGAAATCGAAAAAAAAGAATACCCATGAGGGAGTTTTGATCCCAAATAATAGCTGCGTTAAAAAGGGCAGCCACTAGTGCACTTAGTGTAAATACTTTTGAAGGAGAAAACCTATCAGCAATACTAAGTATAGCAAATAGAAGTGTACCTATTATAAATCCAAATTGTACAGAAGAGGTTATATGTGCAAGCGTGTTTTCAGGTAATGAATAATGAATAATAAGATCTTCTAATATGGCATTACTAGAAAACCATAGTGATGTACCACAAAATTGAGAAACTACAATTATAGGTAGTATCCATTTAGAAACAGGTCTATTATTAGTCAAAGTCAGAATAGATTATAGATACTAACATATGTCTGTAAAATAGAGAAATACTATCATTTTAAAGAAGCAATTTTATTTTTTTTAATAAAATTATAATAGATGGGTAGGAATTATGCTCTTACTGTTGTTTAATAAGCAAACGTATTAATCCTACTGATTAGAATTAAGTTTTTTGACTGGAAATCATAACAAGACTACTAGATCTTAATCCTACTTATGCTATCTCTGTTTAGATAGTACGGTTTAAAATCTTAATTGAAACTACAAAACTACACAAAAGAAGCCCCTACATAATTAATTATGTGGGGGCTTTAATTTATTAGGGAATGAGTATGTCTTATAAGTCAAATTTGATTCCTTGTGCTAATGGTAATTGTGTAGTATAGTTTATCGTATTTGTTTGACGACGCATATATACTTTCCATGCATCAGAACCAGACTCACGTCCTCCTCCTGTATCTTTTTCTCCTCCAAAAGCACCTCCTATTTCAGCACCAGAAGTTCCAATATTTACATTTGCAATTCCGCAATCAGATCCAGCAACACTTAAGAAGCGTTCTGCCTCACGAAGATTATTAGTCATAATAGCACTAGATAACCCTTGTGCAACACCATTTTGAAGATCAATAGCATCTTCTACGCTTCCAGAATATTTAAGAAGATATAATACAGGAGCAAATGTTTCGTGTTGTACGATTGGGAAACTATTATCTGCTTCAGCAATAGCAGGTTTTACATAACATCCACTTTCATATCCTTCGCCTGATAAAACACCACCTTCTACGATTATTTTACCACCTTGCGCAACTACTTGCTCTAAGGCATTATTATAATTTGTTACAGCGTCTGTATCAATTAACGGACCTACATGATTATTTTCATCAAGTGGATTTCCTATGCGTAATTGACCATAAGCAGCGACTACAGCATCTTTTACTTTATCATAAATGCTTTCATGAATAATAAGACGTCTTGTAGAAGTACAACGCTGTCCACAAGTACCAACAGCTCCAAACACACCTCCAATAACTGTCATTTTGATATCTGCATCTGGAGTTACAATAATAGCATTGTTTCCTCCTAATTCTAATAAAGATGTACCTAGGCGTTCTCCTACTGTACGAGAAACAATTTTACCCATACGTGTACTACCTGTTGCAGAAACTAAAGGAATACGAGTATCTGTAGTTAGGTATTCACCTACTTGATAATCTCCATTAATAAGGCAAGAAATACCTTCTGGAAGGTTATTTTCTTTTAAAACTTCTGCAATAATATTTTGGCAAGCAACACCACATAAAGGTGTTTTTTCTGATGGTTTCCAAACACATACATCTCCACATATCCAAGCTAAAGCTGTATTCCAAGCCCATACCGCTACTGGAAAGTTAAATGCAGAGATAATACCAACAACACCTAGTGGATGATATTGTTCATACATACGGTGTCCTGGACGCTCTGAGTGCATCGTAAGACCATGTAACTGACGTGAAAGACCCACTGCAAAATCACAGATATCTATCATTTCTTGTACTTCACCAAGACCTTCTTGATATGATTTTCCCATTTCGTAAGAAACAAGCTTTCCTAAAGGCTCTTTAAGTTCGCGTAGTTTTTGTCCAAACTGGCGTACTATTTCTCCTCTTAAGGGAGCTGGTTTTGTTCTCCATGTTTTAAATGCAGCAGTAGCTGCATTCATTACTTTGTCATAATCTTCTCTTGTCGAGCCTGTTACTTTTCCTATAAGTTGTCCGTCAACTGGAGAGTGTGACTCAATAATGTCTCCATTGGAAAACCAATTATTTCCAGTAGAAGTTCCATCATTTATATCTTTTAAACCAAGCTGTTTTAATGCTTGATCCATTCCAAAATCTGTAGCGACTGTACTCATTTTGTTTTGTTTTTTATATTAAAGAAATCGTTTGCGAAGATACAGATAATACTATGCCTGAAAAAGAATACCGTATCTTTATTATGGTTGCAACTGTGTGATGTTCCAACTGTCTTCAGATTGTGTATATAATACTCTATTGTGAAATCGAGAAGTGTTAAATTCCAAAAACTCTATGCGATAAGGTTTGATTTTCCAACCACTCCAATGTGTTGGTTTTTCAATGGGTCGCTGACTTTTTATGCTTTCGCGAAAGCGTACCCTTAAAGATTCCAACTTTTTTAAGGGCATTCCTTGTTTACTTATAGAACTTACAATTTGAGATTCATAACTTCGATCTTTAAAGAAGAAATGTGCGTCTTTTTCAGAAATTTGAGAAGCAGTTCCTTGGATGCGAACTTGGCGTTTGGTTTCTTCCCACCAAAATGTAAGCGCTACTTTAGGATGTGTTTCAATTTCCTTTCCTTTTCTGGAGAGGGTAGAGCCTGTGATGATGAAATAAGGTTTTTCAATGCATTTTAGAGATACATTGCGAGCATTTGGAAATCCATCTAGTCCTTGAGTAGATAAAATACATGCAGATGAATAGCTGCTTTTTGTTATTGTGACATGCTCGTGTAGCCAGCGTACAAATGTATCTATAGGTTCTGGATACTCAGCAATATTCATAATGGATTACTCTTGTGGCACAAAGCGTTTGTCTGTAGGCATGATTTCTCCACAATTAGAGCAGGTGCGTTTTTTCTCATCTCCATAAAAATCTATAAAATGACCTAAGAAATCTTTTTCTACATCTTCTAAAAGAAAACGAACTTCATATAATTTGGTGTTGCAATTGTCACAAAACCAAAGTAACCCGTCTTCTCCATTTAAATGAATACGTTTACGTTCTATAACAAGACCGATAGAATTTTCATGTCGTACAGGAGAGTGCGGCACCCCTGCTGGATGCAAATACATATCCCCAGGTCCTAACTTCATTGTTTTTTTCTGTCCGTCTTCTTGAATATGTACTTCAATGTGCCCTTCAAGTTGGTAAAACAATTCTTCCGTTTCGTTATAATGATAATCTTTTCTGGCATTTGGACCACCTACGACCATGACAATATAATCTCCAGCATCTTTGTATAGGTTTTTGTTTCCTACAGGGGGTTTAAGAAGATCTCTATTTTCTTCTATCCATTGATTTAGGTTGAAAGGTTTTGCTATAGCCATGATCTTAAAAGAATTTGTATAAAAATACAACAATCTCTCTTACTTGACTTCATAAGGATTCTAATTGATTTGTAAAAAACAACCCCGCTAGTAAAATACTAACGGGGCTGTAAACCAATTATGGTTTGGGGTTCTTATTTAACAAAAATGTGTGTAAAGAAATTAACACCACTTTCTGTTTGTGCGACACTGATCCCTGAATGGGTAAAATCGCTTTCTATTGCTTCTTTATGATCTGGACTATTCAACCATCCATCTACTACAGCTTGAGCTGTACGGTACCCAAAGGCAACATTTTCACTCACGGCATTTGCGCCATTTGCTCTTAAGTAGTCTGAACGTTGAAAGAAATTATCATGACTCACTTTATTGTTTACAATCATGTAGGATGTATGATCTAAAGCTTCTTCTTTAGCTAAATTGTGTGCGGAAAAAGGAGGAAGATTCAGCGTTGCTCTATAGTCGTTAATGATAGTCAAAATTTCATTAGACATAGCGTCATTATTTTCAACTACAAATTCGCTTTCAAAATTTACTGTTGCAGATGGGTCATCTATTTCATCTGTACTGCAAGACGCAAATAGACATACGAATCCCATGACAAATAGGGCATTTGTAAGTAACTTCATGATTTGGGGTATTATGATTTGGGATTACTAATATAGAATAAAAATGTATTTAAACGTCATAATAATGCGTTTAATCGATGAAATACACAAATTCTTACAACATATCTATTGAAACTATTGAAATTCTTACACCAAAAGGGTGGCTTTAGGAAAATAACTAGTAATTAATTTATTACTTTTAAGCTTATGAGCTTTGTTATATGTTTATGATGTGTAAAAAGTTTTGATATTTAAATTTATTTAGAGACTATACAGATTAAAAGGGAGTAGTATTTATGGAAAAAAGTTGTCTTGAGTGTGGAACACGTATCATAGGTCGTGCAGACAAGAAGTTTTGCAATGATTCCTGTCGGAATAGTTATAATAATAAATTTAATAAAGACTCTAAAAATCTAGTACGTAATATTAATAATAGGCTACGTAAAAATTATCGTATTCTAGAAATGCTTAATCCTGGAGAAAAAACAAAGACCACCAAAGTAAAGCTTACTTCTGCCGATTTTGATTTTAACTACTTTACAAGTATATATACTACCAAGGCAGGAACAGTTTATTACTTTGTGTATGATCAGGGATATTTACCAATAGAAGGTGGTGAATATTATGCACTAGTAAAACGAAAAGTAAAATAATAATGATGGTATTTGTGTAATGTTTATTTTATGGCTTAATTTTTGTGATACGTTTAACTCGTATTTATTATGAATTTGTAAAAAGATTTTTTAAGTTTGAAAATACGAAAAGGGGATTGTATGATAATGAGTATAAAACTCAAATTATATACTATAATTCGTATTTATCCGTTATTAATAATGCACCCTAAATCAAAAACAATAGATGCCTTTTAGGCATCAGTTCGCTTTTAAGCACCACTTTAGAGAAGCGTTTTGTTTTAACAAATAAAACATGGTATAATTTAATTTTTAAAGTATTGAAAAAGCAACTAAACTCCTTTTTGTTTTTACATGCAAGGCATGATTTAAAAACAGTAGAATGACCTTCTTTATGGAGTAAAAGAAACTACTATTTCTTTTCTCTAAACCACACTCTAAGGAAAGTATATATAAGTACTTGCTCTTATGTATGAGAGCACTAAAATCGATGATATAATAGAGGTCGTTGGGGGACGACAACTTTTAGATGAATCGTAAGTTATATTATTAGGTAACCATTTATATAATATAGCTTGATATAATGATGTCTTGTAGAGGGATATCAATGCTATGACTTTTTTACGCACCACATCAAAAAAGCATATTAGTGCTCTCCCTAAGAGCAATTACAACATTAATTTAAAAAGAGATTCACATGAAGAAGTATTCTTCAAAGGCAGATGTGGCCTTAATTGACCCAGTATTAAATAATAAGAGCAGTAATAATGAATATCTTATATATCCTCCAGCAAATAAGACAAGTCATTTTGTAAAAATTACACGAATAAAAGACAAAGAAAAAAGAGCAGCTGCGATGCAAAAAGCAGTGAGGATGTATAATATTTTTGAAAAAAGTTTAGAAGTGCGTAGTGCATTGCCATTATTGTATGATTTTTCTATATGGCTTTCAGAACATAGAACAGATTTTTCCTATAGTACTATTAAAAGAAATATAAAACGCGCAACATTATTGACAGAAACGCAAGAGATTTTTTTATGGGAGAATTTAATATATCAAATTGTAGAAAAGCAATCACTAGTTGTAAAGGAAACCCTTATAAAAGTATTAGTTGCAAATGAATTTATCAAAGAGTTTCTTGATTTTAATCAGGAAAATGATATGTATTATGAAGATATTCTATTTACAGAAGAACAGCATCAAAAGTTTACAGCAATAGCAGATGCTACAGTTGTGATTACAAAAGAGCTTCTTAATGTAGAGACAAGTACTTCTGTAATAGATATCAAAGATCAAAAGAAGCAATTATTTATAGAAAAGTGTATTCTTTTACAGAATAAAATAGAATTGTATAAAGAAGTTCTTACTGACCTCAAGGCGATAAATACGGTATATGATAAAGGATATACTAGCGAGTTTGATAAAGCATTAAAACAGCAAACAGAAACAATTACACTTGTTGCAGATGATATGCTAGAAAGACACGAGACCATTATAGATGTATATACAGGTGATGAGGTTGATGCACAAATTCATATTCCATCATTTTCATTTGAGGTTAAAAAACCTTTGCAATTACAATCTATACTTCATAAAGTAAAAGAAGTATCAAAAGAGATTATAGAAAAAGAATTAATCCCAGTTTGTAAAACAATATTAGAAGGACTCAACTTATTAAGACAAACGATTTTATATTATCAAAAATGTATTGATATATTTTCATCTAAAGCGATATAATAGCTAATACATTTTTAAAGAAAAGCCTTGATTTATTATAAATCAAGGCTTTTAAATTATTATAAGAAATAAAATGATTTTATCATTTTTATTAATTTAGTTACAACATACAGTCTGTTCTGATGCGGTTTGAACTTCACATTGAGTACCACATGTTGCATACCCACAAAATGACTGAGCAGTATCCCCTCCATTTCCTTCACAACCTGCTTGTCTTGATTTTTTACCCATTCCACCTTGTATGGTAATATGGTTAAAACTAGAAATAACTTCTTTGTTAAGCGTTAAGCTTTTGATACTCTTTTTTTTCATAATGATAAAGTTTTAAAATTAATATCTTGAAGTTAGTCTAACTATATACTGCATACAATAGTAAATGTATATGCGTATATAGAATCTGTAAAACTGTTACAGTAAACTTAATAAGAGCGTATAAAAAGAATAGCGAACTTATGTTCGCTATATCTAATAAATAATATAAAATGTGTTTAGTAACAAATATAACAGGCCCCATATTCCCAAGAATATCCATAGCCGAAACACTGTTCTTGTGAGTAATTTGTTCTTTTCCCTCCTGTACCTCCACATACGGTAGGGATAAGTGGAGGTAAAACTCCTCCTGTAATTTTTTTCTGATCTGCCTTTTCTAAAACAATACCTAAATTTGAAATGTTTTCTAACATATTAATTGATTTATGAGGTTAATAATAGTTTCAATATAATTAAAATTAACTGAAAATCAATATTTTACGGTTTTCACGCAATACTAGTAAATCTGTTTGAAGTTTCTTATATACGCTTTCGCGAAAGCGTTGAAATTATATTACCACAATTCTATTCACCATCGTTTCTACAGGAAGTAAGTGTAATATGAAGATCACTCTTTAAGCTGATAATCAGGATGACCTGTTTGCCAGAGTGCAAATGCATCCATATTTGCAACAATTTGATACGAATCGTGCGCTGTGCCTCCTCCTCCATGACCGCCATCTTCATCCACTTCGAGTAGGACAGGACCTTTGGTGATAGCATCATTTTGAAGACGTGCTACAAATTTCCCTGAATCCCAAGCAGCAACCTGACCATCTTCCAATCCTACAAAAGCATAGATAGCTGGATAGCTAACATTCTCTTTGATTTTAAGATACGCATCCATTTCTACAAGCCCTTTAGCTTCTTCTTCAATTGCTAATGCTCCAAACTCTTTTTTACTATTAGCTCCATTAGGTTGAAATTCGGATCTAGTTGCATTTACAAATCCAGAAAATAGAAGTCCCACTTGATATAAATCAGGGCGTTCTACTAAGGCATTCCCTATAGTAATTCCTCCAGCGCTTACACCAAAAGCAATAGTACGTTCAGGATTAGTATATTTATTGTCTATAAGGTATTCAGTACAAGCAATAAAGTCTTTCCAACTATTGGATTTTGTCGTTTTAAACCCTGCTTTATGCCAGGCATCTCCCTTTTCTCCTCCACCCCTTACATGGGCTACTGCATAAATATTACCAGATTTTACCCAATTCAAACTACTTATCTCTAAGTATGGGGATGATGAACTTCCATAGGCACCATAGGCATTAATTTTCACTCTATTACTACCATCTAATTTGGTATCTGGATGCCTAATAATTGAAAGTGGTATTTTTTCTCCATCATGAGAGATTACTTCTACCTCTTCAACAATGAAATCTTTAAATTCAGGATATAATGACTTGTTTAAATCTACAAATAAAAACTCTTTATTATCCGTTTTATATAAATAATTTTCAGTAGGCTTTACCCAACCCGTAACTGAGACCATCAAATTATTATTAACTGCTCTTACGTAGCAAGAACCTGCCGAAAATGGCAATGCAATCTCTTCTTCTTTTTTATTAATAACTTTAATCAAGTGGGCTTCTACACCATTTTTAATTGTGGAATAATAAAGTGTATTATTTACTAAATCAAAATCTACAATTACTAATGATTCCTTTTCCTTTACAAGATTTTCTCCTTTACTATAATCACTACCAATAAGTGCCTTGCAAATCTTAAAATTTGATGCATTTTTTGATGTAAGATAATAGATACTATCACCTTTTATAATATATTGACTTATCTGATCAGATTGCTTGAAAAGAGGAATCCATTTTGGGTTTTCAATAGATTGAGCATTGATAATTTCAGAATAATACATATCCTTATAAGAACTTGTTCCACTTATTCTTCCTAATAAAATAGTAGGATTATCCTTTCGGGTTTGAACCATTGGAAAATCTGCTACCGTCATGTTTAATTCTGGATTTGTTTGCATTGAAAAAATCTCTCTGTCCTTAGTATAAGGTTCATCTATGTAGTGTATATAAGACATAGAAGACTCTAGATACGTAATTTTTTTAGGATCTAAATGCGGAAACTTTGAGTAGAAAAAACCAGAATCATCTGGTAGCCAATTAATACCTCCTGCCATTCTGGG
This sequence comes from uncultured Dokdonia sp., assembly GCF_947492815.1. Lineage (GTDB taxonomy): Bacteria > Bacteroidota > Bacteroidia > Flavobacteriales > Flavobacteriaceae > Dokdonia. The sequence goes on along the minus strand of NZ_CANLOB010000001.1, from coordinate 292,538 downwards.
CATTACCTCAGGAAGGTGATGTGTTAATATTTCTTTAGATTTAGTATCTAATACATAAATAGTACTGTTTTCACTCCCTTTTAAAGCAATGGCAAATGCAATCTTATTTTGAGTGGGAGAAATTTTTATGTAATTGATAGATGCTCCTTTTTGTAATGTTTCTGGATCAATAAGTAGCTCCTCTTCTGAGTTTATTAAAGACCTGTAGTATAATTTAGCAATCTTTTCTTCTTTGTGACGCTTTAAGATATAATAGGCTCCATTATCTGCATAAATGTATCGCTCTATAATGATATCTTTTGACGCTTTGCTTTCTATGGTTAGAATGCTTTTATAAATATCATTTTCTTGATTAATTTCCTTGACAATACTATTTGTAAGTTTACCTTGATTTTGAAACCACTTGATTACTGTACTATCTTTTAGTTGTTCCATGTTTCGATAATAATCCGTCATTATTGTATTCCCTGTCGAATCAACTACAACCATTTTTTCAATTTCGAAATAAGATATTGTTTCTTTTGATTGCTTTTTACAAGAAAAAGCAATCAAAAGAAACATGAGTAAAAGTATATTGGAAATATTTTTCATTCAAATGTTTTATAAAGAGTCTATTTATTTAATTGCCAAATTATCATTAATCATTGCCATTAGTAGTTATTGTAGGTAATTTTGGACATAATATCGCAGGACGACTTTTTGGAAGAGGGTCATCTCCATTATCGATACCTGTACCTCCATAAATATATGATGTGTTTGTAAGTTTTGCTATTTTTAATTTGTTCAGTTTAATTTTTTCACTTCTTTTTTTCATGTTTTAATTTTTTAATTATTGTCTGTGTAAATTTAATTAAAACTATATTTAATGCACAATTAAAAAGTTACTATGTTATCGATATTCTATGAATGTCGATAACATTTTTTTAATTTAAAATTCTGTCTTTTAGGTTTTTAATGAAATATGATGGTTTCATTCCTGTATGTTTAAAAAAAGCTTTTGAAAAGGATTCTGCATTATTAAAACCTACCTCTTCTGCAATACTTTGAATGGTATAATTTAATATTTTGTTATTTGATTGTAATAAATTGATAGCTTCATTAATACGTAAATCATTTATATAGTTAGTAAGTGTTTTTTCTTTATAATGATTAACAATTTGAGATAAATATTTACTATTGGTTTCTGTTTTTTTTGCAACTGAAGCTGCTGTTAGATTTTTGTTGAGATACCCCTTGTCTTTTTCAAATTTTTTCAAATTTAAAAGTACTCCTTCAATTATTTTTTTGGAAATAGTAAGCTCCTTTCTTTTAATAGTCTCAGGAATTACTTTATTTATCGTTTCTGTAGTTTTTCTATTATCAGTCGAAGTTACTATATTGTCAAACAAGATTTTAAGCTTTCTGTTCCTTCTGAATACATAAATTCCAAAGAAAGATAGTAAGATAACAAATGCTAATAAAACTCCTGCACTATAACTTAGTGTTATGTTTTTTTCGTCAAGATTTTTAATAAGTTGTTCTTTTTGACTTAGTAATACAGGTGTATCATATTTAGTATAGATTGCACCACCCAAAGTGTTTTTTTGTATGCTATATATACTATCAAACTTTAAAAGGTTTTCGACATGTTTTAATTGTTCTTTTGGGGCTTTCTTTACTTTATAATGTTTGATAAGGTTTTCTAAGGAATAGCGAACTTCTGGGATATAAGTCTTATTATTAAGGTATAGTGTAATTACCTTTTCAAAATGAGTATATGAGCTATCTATCTTAAGTCTTTTACTTATTAAACCAGCATGATAATTCCCAATGATTAACTCCCGACTAAAATTATTACTCTGATTATTTATTTTATTTAGTGAATAAATTAGTTTTTTATAATTTTTAATACTGTTTCGATTATAATCACTTATATTTTTATAAATGGTTATTTTTTCAAATAAGTCTGGATAATTCTCATGATTTTTATTAGATATTTTTTGTAAATAGAAATTTGCAGAATCCATTTTTTTATTCCTTATCAAAGATTCAGAGAGATATAAGCAAGAACTTATATAATCATACAAATAACTCTTACTTCCAACTTTTACTTCACGGTCATAACATTCTTTAAAAAGCTTTAAGGATTGCCTATTATTGCCAATATCACCTTTAATTAATGCAATATTATGTTTACTAATATAAATGTAATCTTCATTTTGAAACTCTTCGGCAATTGCTAAAGATTTTAAATAAAAATCTAAAGCTTTATCATATAAGGATTCTATTAAATAATATTCTCCAACTAGAGTGTATAAAATCATCAAATAATCTCTGTTATTTGACTTTTCTGTATAATGTATAGCAAGATTTACAACTTCAACTTTTGTCTTATGTCCCTCCAGATAATAAGAAATGTTACTTAACGCAATTGCTTTTTTAATATCATCATCATCAAGGATTGCTCTCTTATAGTATGTATTTAGGTAAATTTTAGATTTTATAGTATCAAGATAAACTTTAGCATATTTATCCAATAACGCATCATATGATACCGACTTAAGAGAATCAGGAATAATAAATGTTGCATCTTGGGCTTTTCCGACAAAAGAATACAGTAAAAGGATGAATAAAACACTATAAAAGTGTTTTTTAGGGGGTAATTGATTCAAAATTTTATTACTTATTGATTATCTGAATCTTACAGATAAATATATTTCTTCTTCTTCTTAGAATATCGACTCGTTTTTCATAGAATATCGACTTCAAGCCCTTTTTTTAACAGGAATCTTCATGCATCTTTGAATCAACAAATCAAACAAACATAACATTCCTTAATTGCTTTAACAAAATTTTTAGATATAATATATAAGACGATAATTTTTAGTAATCCTAACAAAAACCTTTCAATCACCTTAAAAATTTAGTTAAAAGCAAGCAAATCATAATAATAACTCACAAAAAGCAAATAGAATGAATTCAATTAAAACACTCGCTCGCCTTGAAAAATTACATAGACTCATTCATCAAGAAAAAACAGGAACTCCTAAAGAGCTCGCCACAAGAATGCATTTAAGTGAGCGACTTGTGTATAATCTTATTGATAGATTGAAAGATTATGATGCGGTAATAGTATATGATCGTAGCAGGAAAACATATTATTACACCGAAGAATTTGTCTTTTGTGTAAACTTATCACTTTCTATTAATGGTAGTGACCGTTCTGTAAGTTTGCTACAAAAGTATAGTGCTTAATCATCATTAGTCAATTCTAGTTCTTCATCAATGTTAGCAAGTACGTCTTCTATTTTAACCTTAAGCTTATCATATTCTAAAATTTTTATATATCGATTCTTTATCATACTGTAGAGGTAACTATTAAAATCACTTTTCTCTCTCTTAGATAATTGTAATGAGGTATCAATAGATATTAATTGAGCATTATCATTATAAATAAGATGTTCCGATAAAATTTCGTGAACAGGCGTATAAAAATTTTGATATATTTCTACTTCAGAGGTACCCTCTTCATATTTTTTAATTCTTTGATAATTAATTTCATAAAGGGAAATGATATGTGAGCGTAGAGAATCTTTCTTAATAATTTCTAACCCTCTTGACTTTAAAGATTCATATCCAGAAATATTCATAATAGAGAAATTCCCTCCTGTTAATTGAGAATACTTATTAGCAAAAGAATCTAATATTACTTCTTTGTTTTCTATGATTTTCTTAAAATAAAAACTTCTTTTAATACCGTCCAAATGTCCTTTTCTATTTGCTGCGACATCTATTAAATCTTGTTGTAATCCATTCCTTATTTCAATTAATATTTTCTCCTCTGCAATAGCGTCTCGTCTATTGTCATTCCAATTGTTTAATGCAAACGCAGAAATAACGGCTACAAATACAGACAAAAATTCAAAAAAGTAACGTCCAAATTTTATTTTTCGACTCTTCATAATAACTATTATAAGTATTGCTGTAAATATATTTTAAAAAAAGAAGTAATACGGCTCTTCTTTTCCGTTTATTCAGTCTTTTTGGCATTTCCATCTTTACTTTCTCAAATACATTTACCACAAATTAAATACACACAGGTTACGATACTAAAAAATTGTGTAATTGTTTTCAATCTAAAAAATACTATTATGATGAAACCAGCAAAGCATACTTGTAATGTTGCAAAGGGTACCAAATGTGTATCATGTCAACGAAAATCATTAAAGTCTAATATGTACGATTTTACTTTATGTGAGGATGATCTTGATCTTATTGTTGGAGGGATGGATTCTGATGATTTACAGAAAGTGATGGAACTTGCAGCAGCCGATATGGATTTAGAAACACTCACACCTACTTCTTATTTCAAAGATTAAGAGTAACCCTATTTATATTATAAAAAATATCGCCTATTAAATAGATAGTCGTAAATATAAAATCAAAACGTATGGAATTAACAAGAGAACAAAAATTATTACAAACGCTTATTCAAAAAGCATGGGAAGATGTAGATTTTAAAGAATACCTAAAAAGAAGTCCGCTAGAGGCAATACAGACATTAACAGGAGAACAACTTAATCTTCCAGAAGATAAGACTATTCTTGTAACAGATCAGTCGTCTCAAGATGTTATATACATCAATATTCCTGCGCAACCTTGTACAGATGATCTAGAACTTACTGAAGAACAATTAGAAATTGTAGCTGGAGGAGGTCAAATAGACCCTGTTATTATTATTGATGTAGCAGCTCAGATAGCTAATCTTTATTAAGTTTTTGTAAAAAAAGATGCTATAGCCATCAAACTATGAAGAAACAGTTCGCTCTTATTTTTTTGAGACATAAACAAAGTAAAGGGAAGTATTTGCATATTGCGCTACTTCTCTTTTTTAGTTTATGTTATTTTTTCGCTTTAAGCGAAAATAAGAGCGTACGCACTAAAGTTATTCTTCAAGAACCTCAAAAGCAACCTGTACCTTCCCTTAAGAAAACAGCCGATAGCCTTTTTAACCAAATAAATCTTCATATTCAAAAAGGGGCTTTTGCAAAAGCTGAATTGGTTGCTCAAAGTAGTCTTCAGATGTACAGATCTCTTGACGAAATTCCAGGTATTGGAAATTGTCTTAATAAAATAGCAACGATATCTTATTATATAGCCGACTATCCTAGAGCGCTAACATATTATGATCAAAGTATTGATGCGTATGAATGTATTGATTTTCAAAAGGGGGTAGCCTCATCGGTTAATAATAAAGGAGCTATTTATTATCATTTGGGAAATTATCCTGAAGCATTAGCTCATTATAAAAAAGCGGTTATCATTAATGAAACACTAGGTGCTATAAAACAAAAGGCATCTGCGCTACAAAATATAGGAGGTATTTATCTAGAATTAGAAGAATATACTCAGGCAATGAATTATTTAAAAATTGCCAAAAAAACGTATGAATCTTTAGATAATAAAAAAACACTTTCCCAGGTCAATAATGGAATAGGCGGCATATATCTTAAGCAAGAAAAGTATAAAAAAGCGTTAGCATTTGTCAACAAAGGATTACAACTTGCAAAAACTATAGAAGATAAACAGCGTATCCTAGAGTCAACCTATATTCTAGGTGCTATAAAAGAAGCTACTCACCAAACAACAGAAGCTTTACATCACTATAAAAACACACTTCAATTAGCAAACCAACTTGATAATAAGCGTTATAAATCATTATCACTTATTGCTTTAGGAGAAGTATATTATCAGTTAGATGATCTAAAAATGGGGCGTTCTCATTGCAAGCAAGGTTTAAAGATCTCTGAAGAGCTCAATATTATCTCTGCACAAGAAGAAGGTTGTGCTTGTTTGTATCAAATCAATAAATCGCTAGGAAATACTAAAACGGCACTTTTATACTATGAACAGTCTGTAGGGCTATCTGATAGTTTGCAAACTCGGAAGACAGCAAACCAAATGCTTCATATGGAATTTGAAAAAGAACAATTATTAGATAGTATTTATCATTCTGAAAAAGAGCGTCGAGTTAAAGAGCGTCATAAAGTAGCTATTGAAAAAAAAGAGAGACAACGTAATTTATTAATTATATCAGCTTGTTTTATTATTGTTATTGCAGGGACTTTATGGAGTAGGCTCAAGTTTACTAAAAAATCTAAAGCAAAACTTCAGCTAGAAAAAGATAGATCGGAACACTTACTTCTAAATATATTACCCGAAGAAATAGCCGAAGAATTGAAGACAAAAGGGTATGTAGATGCGCAAGATTTTGAAACGGCATCCATACTCTTTACCGATTTTAAATCTTTTACAGAAACGGCATCAAAATTATCACCTCAAGAGCTTGTAGAAGAGATCAATGTATGTTTCAAAGCTTTTGATGCGATTATGGAGACCTATCATATTGAAAAAATCAAAACTATAGGAGATGCCTATATGGCTGCTGGAGGTTTACCAAAACCTGATGCTCATGCAGTAAAGAACACCATTCTTGCAGCATTAGAAATGCAATCTTTTATCAGGAAAAGAAAAAAAGAAAATACACTTGCTCATAAACCTGCTTTTGATATGAGAGTAGGGATTCATGTAGGTCCTATTGTAGCAGGTATTGTAGGGGTGAAAAAATTCCAATACGATATATGGGGAGATACGGTAAATACAGCAAGCCGTATGGAAAGTAATGGGGAGGCAGGAAAAGTGAATATTAGTCAGGATACTTATAACGTTGTGCAAAACGAAGCTGACCTTGTATTTGAGTATCGCGGCAAAATAGATGCCAAAGGGAAAGGAGCACTTGCTATGTATTTTGTTTCAAAGAAAAATACTTAAATATCCTATTCATTACGAAAGATACTCCTTCTCCTCTGGTTAGAAGGTTAGGATGAGGAATATGTCAAAACCTTGGACTTAATTTTCTTCTCGCTTACAATCCCAGTCTTTTTTGTTTGAGTTTTCTAAAATAATTTTCCCATACATAATTGACAGTTTTTATGGCAGGATTGTCTTTGGGTATCGCAATACATTTACATCAAATAATAACAACATCAATTTTATAATATTTTATTATGGAAATATCAAATAAAGAAAATATACTTCAGTCTATTATTACAAAGGCTTGGGAAGACAAGGCTTTTAAGACTCAATTGCTGACAAATCCAAAAGAAGCTATAGAAGATTTTACAGGTCAAGCTATAAATCTTCCAGAAGGTAAACAGCTTATTGTGACTGATCAAACTAATGAAAGTGTCATTTATATTAATATTCCAACAGAACCTAATATGGAAAGCTTAGAGCTTAGTGAAGAACAGTTAGAAGCCGTTGCTGGAGGTAATCCTGTAGCTCCATTATTAGACGATACTTTTCAAGACTTAATGGACTTGCTATCTGGCAAAGATGGGCGATAATATAATGACATTAATCACAGTGTTTATGACACTTTTATCATAATAGACAACTATACATTTACATCATCTAAAATTAACATCATGGAATTAACAAGAGAACAACAATTATTTCAAAACATTATCAACAAAGCTTGGGAAGATGAAACTTTCAAAGCAGCATTAGTAGCAAACCCAACACAGGCTATAGAAAGCTTAACAGGTGAAAAAGTACACCTTCCAGAAGGAAAACAATTAGTGGTACGTGATCAGACGAGTGAAGAAACTATCTATATCAATATTCCAGCAGAACAAAAGATGGATGATGTAGAGTTAAATGAAGAACAGCTAGAAGCGGTAGCAGGAGGAAAAACATCATTATTAAGTGCTACAGCATATACATTACCTGCAATAATACTTGGAGACCCTAGTCAATGGACAACACCGCCAGTTTGGGAAGGACCTACTATACAAGCAACAGCTGCAACAAAATAAATCATACTTACTACAAACATTATAATTATGGAATTAACAAGAGAGCAACAATTATTTCAAACCATTATCAATAAAGCTTGGGAAGACAGCACTTTTAAACAAGAGTTGTTAAGTAATCCTCACGAAGCTATTGAGAATTTGACAGGAGAAAAAGTGCAACTTCCAGAAGGGAAAACATTAGTAGTGCGTGATCAAACAAGTGAAGATACGATCTATATCAATATTCCAGTATCACAAGAAATGGACAATGTTGAATTAAATGAAGAAGAATTAGAAGCTGTTGCAGGAGGAACCTATTCTCCTTTTGATCCAATTGGATCCCCTACGGTACCTGATATTTTTTGTGGAACTGGAGGAAACGGAGGCCCAATAATAATTGTAGATGGACCTGGAAATAGTACTAAATAATTAAAGAATTATACAATGGACAATAGTAAAATAGAAAGAGGACAAAAAATAGTTGAAAAATTGATTCAAAAAGCGTGGGAAGATGCATCATTTAAAGAGCAACTAGTTAACAATCCAAAGGCTACAATAGAGAACCTAATTGGTCAAAAAACATCATTTGGAGAGAATAAAACTTTAGTAGTTGAAGATCAAACAGATTCTTCTAAAATATACCTAAATATTCCTGCAAAAGTAAATCTTAATGATTTAGAATTATCGGAAGATCAATTAGAATTAGTTGCTGGAGGAGATCAAGGGGATGATTATTTAGGTCAATTTGTATATGATGTAGTGGCAGTTTCAGTGTTTATAACAGTAGATACAGCATTAAGTATTTGGGATTGGGCAACAGAATAATAACTAAAAAATAAAATATTATGAATACACAACAAATAAACGAAGGGAAATTTTTTTTAAATGATGTTTTTAATAAATGTTATAATGACTCAAACTTTAAAGAAAGCTTAGTTAATAATCCAGAAAAAACTTTAGAAAATTATATAGGTAAAGAATTAGAACTTCCTAAGAATACTCAAATTAAAGTAGAAGATCAAACAAATGAAAACGTTGTTTTTCTTAATATTCCAAGAAAAGTAGAAGTTACTGATTTAGAATTAACAGAAGAAGAATTAGAAAGTATATCAGGGGGAGCGGTTTTTGGTCTTGATTGTGCTGCTATCGCTATTGGAATTGCAGTAGGAGTTATTGCTAATACAATAGATGATGCAATTGACGGAGCAATTGATGGAGCAACAGCAGCTTGGAACGCTCATCAGTAAAATATTAAAAATCCTCTGAGAAATATACTCAGAGGATTTTTAACAAAAAAACAGTATCTTTCTACATTCAAATTTTGTCATTTTTATGAAAAACATAAGCGTCGTAGAAAAAATTGGTATCCTTTTATTAATTATTGGATTTATATCCATAGTTCTACTTAGAGTATATTCAGATAATTTAATTGCTACAATTGCCAATTATGGCAGTAAGGTTTTTGTATTTGGAGCTTCTATCTGGGCAGTTGGGTTTATTATTAGATTTAATAAGAATCGCAAATGACAAGAGTTTAAAATAAATAACATCTTTCTTAGAATGGTTTATTTTATTAGCGTCAATACTATATCAATATTTCAATAAATGAAACTGTCTTTAGTTTTAATTAAATATTTTTTTCAAATAAGTCAATCTAAATAAAAGTTTCTAAACGAACTTGTCTTAGATTACCTTCTAAATATTATAAACCGTCTATTCATTGTGAGTAGACGGTTTTTTTTACACCTATTTCTTTCCCCTGCAAGCTTTATGCAGTGTACGCTTTTACATTAGCATCAAGATAAGAACAACTGGCAGAAATGACCGTTTTCTTGTCGGTTTTATCATCTGGTCTCAGGCTAGATTTACATCAGTAAAACAAAACACATCGTAAAGCAAATATGAACAATCAAAACAACATAATAGACTGGAGTTCTCCAGATATCTTGTTGGAGCTTGTTCATCAGATTAAAGATCCGCTTACGGCTATTATGGAAGCAAATAAAGGAGTGGCTGACCAACTTTTTGGAAATAGTAACTCACAAAACGCTTCTGAAATTACGCTAGAAAATAGTCAGCGTATTGCTTCTCTTATAGAAGAAGTAATACGTAAGACAACCACTTCTCAAGAAGCAGACAAACAACCTCTTATTTTTGAATTATATGCCACGAATCCTCACATTCAGGAAATGTGTAATGGGGTAATAGATCCTAAAAAAATATCTCAAACAGATAAGGAATGGCTTTTAGAATTAGAAAGTGTTGTTTTTAATGAAGCTCAATTAAATCAATTAAGTCTATTTGCATTAGCTTTTGAGGTATCTGTAAGTGAGCGTCAACTACATAGAAATATTAAAAAATTCTTAGCGCTTACGCCTAATAAGTACATTAGAATTCTAAAACTTCACAAGGCAAAACAACTTTTAGAAGAATATGTGTACAGAACAATCTCTGAAGTTGCATATGCGGTAGGATTTAGTGATGTACATTATTTTTCAAAACTATTCTTCAAACAATATGGCACGATGCCTAAAGAGCTCCTTCCTTCTTAATTTGTCAAGTGATTTTTTAAAATCTCTGTGAAGGTAACTCCTTCTTTGTAAGCTTTCACGAAAGTGAAGTTTATACTGAGCCTGTCGAAGTACGAAAGCGTATACTTCAAAATTTCAACAGATAAAAATATATAGAATAGACGTAAAGTTTGTCTGGCATCAGTTTTTTTGGCAGTTACATCAATGAAAGTACCGCTACTTTTGACGTAACCTCTAAACCAAACCTCTTTGATTGTAACCAAAAAAATACTCGAGGCACAGCGTCTTATCCAACTTCTTATTGAAACGGCACTTCATAATGAGGAGTTTAAACAACGCCTTATTTCAGACCCTATACAGACTATTGAAAAGGTAACAGGTAAGCCAAGTCATTTTCCTAAGGGAATACGTATTCAAGTTGAAGACCAGTCGGACCCTTCTATTATTTACATAAACCTTCCTATAAAGCCTAGAAATCAGTATGTAACATCTGATTTTTAATTCGATTTGTGTTAAAAAATAGAAATGGCAGTTTTCTCGGTTTACTTGTCAGTTTCTATCATGATCACCCTGCTAAATTTGATATAACATTTAGACAACATCATTTTTAATATTTAGAAATATATGAAACGCGTACTTTTTTTATTAGGGCATCTTAATGATAGAGATATCGAATGGATGATTAACAACGGTCATAAAGAAACCGTAAAAACAGGAGAAATGCTTATCACAAGAGGTGAAGCTATAGATAATCTATTTATTGTGCTTTCTGGGCACCTATCCATACGTGATGGTATCACAAACATACACGAGATTGCTTCTATAGGAGCTGGAGAAGTTCTAGGAGAAATGTCTTTTCTAGAAGCAAGACCTCCTTCTGTGTCTGTTACTGCATCAGAAGATTGTGAGGTTTTTGTTGTTTCAAAAAAACATATTGAAGATCGCATGAAAAAAGATTTACAATTTAGATCTAACTTCTATTTTGGACTTGCTTTATTTCTTTCTAATAGGCTTCGTAAAACGACAGATCAATTAGGTTTTGGAGCTCCTGAAGAAACAGACTTAATAGATACCAATATACTTGATGGTGTTGCTAGAGCTGGCGCTAGATTTAGTGAGATACTTAAGAAATTTTCAGAGGTATAATATCCATACACTATGAAAACAAAACGGCCATTACTATTTTGTTACTTCTTTTTTTTGAGTTTATACACAGTATGTGCACAAACCACTATAGAAGGAAGTATTTTGAACTTCGCTGCTCTTACCTTGGATCAGAGTCCTATTGTAAAGCAGAATAATCTCCTTGTCAATCAGGCTGAAGCAAATTATCGTACTCAAAAAAGTATTTTTGACTATGAACTTTCTTCTGGATTTAGTTTGAGTAGGAATAAGCTTACTTTATTTGATGCAGATCCAAGAAGCGCTTTTCTGTCAGAAAAATTAGAGACCAATACTACGGGTCTTTCTTTTGGACTTCAAAAGAGATTTAGAACGGGTCTTATTGCAAATATAAGTACAGACTACTCAGGTATATCTGACAACTTTCCGCTGGATAGATTTAATCAACAAGTAGGAGCAGATATATCCAATCACGCAACGTCTACAACGTTATCTCTGACACAACCTCTTTTAAGAGGGAATAGAAAAAGTGTTGTTACAGCTTTTGAAAAAGCAGCGCAACTCACTATTGAAAGTACTAAAGAAAATAATACGTTAAATAATGCCTTTGAAATTTTACAAATGGGAACGGCTTACTGGCAATATGTAGGAGCTTATGAAAGTTTGAAAATTTTTGAAGCTAACGAAAGTCGTGTTCGCAATGTGCTAGATATCACACAAGAACTTGTAAAAGCAGATAAGCGTCCAGAAGGAGATTTACTTCAAATTCAAGCAGATCTTGCAGATCAAGAACGTCAAACAACAGCTGCCAAGCAGAATTTTTATAATGCAAAATTGAATTTGGGAAGAGTTGTAGGGATTAGTGAGGTAGAAAGTAAAACTATAGGAAATCCGTTAGATCGTTTTCCAACTACAAATGACCAGACTATTCAAGTAGGAGATATGATAGCGCTTGCGCGAAAAAAAAGAACAGATATTTCAGCAGTTCAACGTATTCAAGAAGGATTAGATCTTCAGCGTAAAGCAGCTAGAAATAGTAAACTCCCTCAATTAGATCTTACAGGTTTTTTTACCTATCGAGGCGAAGCTAGTGATGGTGGCGTAGAGCAGTTTTTTAGTGCTTTAGGCAATAGGCAAGGACGTAATCAAGTAGCTGGTCTCAGCCTAAATTTCTTTGTTCCTGTCAATAATAATAGAGCTAAAGCTGATTTCGCTTTAAGCGAAATAGCAGTACAAGATCAGCAAATTACATACGATAACCTGGTACGTAATATTGATCTCAATGTTAGTATTGCGCTCAATAATCTTGAAAATACAATAGTTATTGTTAAAAAAGCAAAAGAGTCTTTAGATTTTTCTAGTCGTGTATTTGAAAATGAACAAGTTAGATTTCGAAATGGGCTAACGACCTTACTAAATTTAATTCTTTTTCAAGACAGATTGACTTTTGCTCATTTAGAGTACTTAAGGGCAGAACAACAATATGCTGTTGCGTTATTAAATCTAAGATTTGAAACAGGGACATTACTTACAAAAAATGATGCGAATACGATCAGTTCTTTACAGCAAGAAACATTCTATACAATACCAAATAATAATTAAAATATATATACTATGCCACCTACGTTTTTTAGAAAATCAGCACTAGAGAAGCTCTCTACTCCAGAGAAACTGGATCAAATGATTAAGGTTACCGGACCTAAAGCATGGATAGCACTTACTGCCATAACCCTTATACTGGTTACAGCCATTATTTGGTCTTTTGGAGGGAATGTAAAAACCAAATTAAATGTTGTGGGTGTACTCCTTGGAGGAGAGGTTCACGAAGTAGTAGCAACGTCACGAGGACAACTTATAGATCTTAATGTACAGGTAGGGGATCAAGTACACGAAGGCGATGTTATTGCTACAATACAGCAGCCGGAACTCTGGCAACAAATTGAAGAAGCCAAAGCACTGTTAGAAGAGCGCAAATATCAATTGAAACAATTAGAATCTTTTGGTTCGCAGGATAGTAGGTTGCAAGGTGAATTTATTTCACAACAGCGATCTAGCATACAACTCCAGATTGGTACACAACGTAAAAATATGGAGTTTTTGAAGAATCAATTGGAGACAGAAAACGAGCTTAGAAAGAGAGGCCTGATTACCACAACACAGCTTGTAAATACAGAACAACAAATTGAAGCTGCTAGAAATCAGATAGAGAGTCTTAAAGCGCAAATGGCTCAAACATCTTCTCAGAAATTAAACCTTGATTTTGATGCCGAACAAAAAAGAGATGTCATTGAACAGCGTATTGCGCAAGCAGAGCGTAATGTAGCACAACTTAATGAACGTTATGAAGTGCAATCTAACATCACAAGTCCTTATGATGGAGAAGTGGTAGAAGTACTTACAGATGCAGGAATCATTGTAGGTCAAGGCACTCCTCTTTTTAAACTTAAAAATCAAAATGAAGCAGATGGTAACCTGAGAGGCATCTTGTATATACCTTCTCAAGATGGTAAAAAAATCAAGGTAGGAATGGAAGCTTTAGTGGCCCCATCAACAGTACAGCCACAAGATTACGGATTTATGAAAGCTAAAGTTACTTATGTGTCAGATTTTCCAATTACACAGCAAGGAATGATGACTTCTGTAAAAAATGATCAATTAGTTCAAGGTCTTATCGGTATGGGAGCTCCTTTTGAAGTACATGTAGAGTTTGAAAAAGATCCAAATGCCTATAGCGGATTCAAATGGACGTCCGCACAAGGACCAGAAGTACTTATCAATGAAGGTACTTCTTGTATGGGGAAAGTCACCGTAAAATCTGAACCTCCTATTGCCATTGTTGTACCTGCTCTTAAGAAGTTTTTTGACCTTTATTAATTTATTTTTTCAACCCTTTAGAAACGTAAGACAATGATAGCAAACCTTCTTCCTATAAATAATAAAAAGAATGTTGTAAAAACACCTACCGTCCTTCAAATGGAAGGGGTAGAATGTGGAGCAGCAGCGCTTAGTATCATTCTAGGGTATTTTGGAAAATTTGTCCCTTTAGAAAAATTGAGAATTTCCTGTGGAGTATCCAGAGATGGGCTCAAGGCTACAAATATTTTAAGAGCCGCGCGCGAATATGGCCTTGAAGCAAAAGGCTATGCAAAATCCATAGAAAAACTCAAGGAAATAAAAATGCCAGCAATTATATTTTGGAATTTTAACCATTTTCTTGTTTTAGAAGGATTCACAAAGGATAAAGTCTACTTGAGTGACCCTGCAGGAGGTCGTTATCACGTAAGTCATCAAGAGTTTGATGATGCTTTTACAGGGGTTGTTATGACCTTCAAACCTACCGAGGAGTTTGAGAAAGGAAATGAGAAAAAAGGCCTCATGCCAGCACTTGCATCAAGAGTTTCAAGTTCCAAAATGAGTGTGATATACATCATTCTTGCTAGTTTGTTTTTAGTTATTCCTGGGTTAGTGATACCATCATTTACACAGATATTCATTGATAAATATCTAGTAAATCAAATTTCTGGATTTGTAATGCCATTACTCCTTATCATGGGAGGAATGTTACTACTTAATGGAGCAACCGTCTTTATACAGCAGTATTATCTCTTACGTATGGAAACTAAGTTAGCACTTACGACTTCCAGTAAGTTCTTATGGCATGTATTCCATTTACCTATTGCATTTTTTACCCAAAGAAGTAGTGGTGAAGTGGGTAGTCGTGTAAGCCTTAATGATAAAGTAGCTCGACTGTTAAGTGGAGAATTGGCAAATGCAGCTCTTAATGCCATTGTTGTTGTCTTTTACGCTGTACTCATGTTTTCATATGATGTATTGCTAACAAGTATAGGTATCGTTATGGCAGCTATTAATGTATTTGCATTACAATATGTGTCTAGAGCTAGAAAAGATGGTAATCGAAGATTAATTAATGAAAATGGAAAGCTCTTAGGAACCACCACTTCTGGAATTAGTATGATCGAAACATTAAAAGCTTCTGGAAGAGAGAATGATTTCTTTATGAATTGGTCAGGGTATTTAGCAAAAGTAATTAATGCACAACAAGAGTTAGGATGGTTAACAACAAAATTGAATATCATCCCGCCACTTTTGATGTCTCTTAATACTACTCTGATTATGGGAGTAGGTGCCATGAGGGTTATGGATGGAGAAATGACATTGGGTATGCTCGTTGCATTTTTATACCTGATGAATAACTTTATGGGACCTGTAAATAAATTAGTTTCTGTTGGAAGTATGCTTCAAACAACAGAAGGAGATATGGGACGTATAGACGATGTTCTGAATTATGAAACTTCTAGTGAATTTGCAACAAAAGAAGATCAAGATACTAATGATACCCCTGTAGTGGCAGAAAAACTTATGGGACATTTAGAGATAAAGGACCTTTCTTTTGGGTATAGTAGAGTAATGCCTGCACTTATTGAAGATTTTAGTTTAAAAATCAAACCAGGAAGTCGCGTTGCCTTGGTAGGAGGTTCTGGTAGTGGTAAATCTACTATTGCTAGACTTGTTGCGGGGTTATATGATCCTTGGGAAGGAGATATCTTATTTGATGGTGTATCAAAAAGAGATATTCCAAGGCATGTCATCAACGAATCTGTAGCCGTCATAGATCAAGATGTATTGATTTTTAACGGAACTATTAAAGAAAATATTTCTTTTTGGGATGAACGTGTAAGTGAAGGTCAGGTCATTCAATCTGCTCATGATGCAGAGATACACGAAACCATTGCAGCAAGAGTAAATGCATACGATAGTGAAGTCATTGAGCGTGGTGCGAACTTTAGTGGTGGGCAACGTCAACGATTAGAAATCGCTAGGGCACTCACTTTAAATCCATCCATCCTAGTTATGGATGAAGGAACAAGTGCTTTAGATCCAAAATCTGAAAAGCTTGTGATGGATAATATCAAACGAAGAGGGTGTACTTGTCTTATCGTTGCTCACCGCCTAAGTACCATTAAAGATTGTGATGAAATTATTGTTCTTAAATATGGGAAAATAGAGGAGAGAGGAACTCATGAAGAACTCATTAGTAAAAACGGGCTTTATGCCGATTTAATTAGCTCAAAATAAAAATCATGACTGAAAATAAAAAAATTAATATAGGAGCAAGTGAGTCAATGATTCTTGACAGTCACGATAAATTCTGGATGGTCATATCTGGCGAGGTAGATATTTTTTATGTAAATATAGATGCAAACGGAAACTATAAAAGTAGACTCACCTATCTCTACAGAGCAAAAAAGGGAGAACTCTTATTTAGTTTATTAGTGAAGCCTCTAAAAGAAGGAATACGACTCTTAGCAATGGGCTCAGAGGCAAAATTATTAGAGCTTGATAAAAATAAATTAATAGGAGTAGATCATACGTTTTTAAAGTTTCATATAGAAAAGTGGATTTCAAATGTAACAGAAAGACTTCATCGTGCAAATATTCCTAGAGTATATACGCAATTGGAAAACAAGTCTGAGATCGTATTATCTAAAGATGAAATAGGTTATCCGTATAAAGGTATTGTTTGGTGTAAACTTACGAATGGTAGTGCCTCTATATACGGAGGTTCTTCTGAGCAACATGCGCATTCAAGTCCTGATTTTCATACTGTTGTGAGTAATTCACTTTGGGTGAAAGCATTAGAAAAAGAAACTGCCTTTGATATAGTAAGTACTAGAGAAATGCTTAAAGATGAGATTTACTTTATGCTTTCCTTAAAAAATCTTCAAACACATTTTTATAAAAAGATTATTGAAGATGAGGTAACTTCAAGAGAACAAGAAAAGCAACGTATTGTTTCTAAAATTGCAACTGATGGACAAAAACTAAATAAAACATTACGCGATTTAGGAGGAATTATCCCATCAGATACAGCGAGCTCTAAATCAACTTCAACTCAAGGTTCATCTTTTAATACAGATAGTGATTTGTTTGCTGCATGTCAGGCAATAGGAGATAAAGTAGGTTTCGATTTTAAGACTCCAAAATATATGGATTCTTATAAAGATAGTCTAACAAATCAGCTTTTTGCAATAGGACAGGCTTCCAATGTACGTATTCGTAAGATTATACTAAGAGGCACCTGGTGGAAAGATGAAAATGGACATATCCTAGCATTTACAAAGGAAGGAAACCACTCGGTCGCTTTGATTCAAAAAACAGCGCAAAGTTACAGCTATAAAAACCCTGAGACAGGAGTTGAAGAAACGGTTACAAATACAGTTGCAGAGTCATTGGAGCCAGTAGCATATATGTTTTTCTTTGCGTTTGATAAAAAAATGGATGCGGTAAAGAAAATATGGGAATTTGCAATTCAGGGGGTTAAAAAAGATGCAAAATTCTTAATTCTTGCCGCATTATCTGGAAGTCTCATAGGATTACTGGTTCCTATCCTTTCAGGGGTTATGTTTGATGATGTTATTCCTACAGCAGATAGAGGAATGCTTATAGAAGTTTTTGCCATTATGCTTATGATAGGTATTGTTTCTGCTTTATTACAATTAGTACAAGGAGTACTTCAGTTACGGGTGGAAACTAAATCAAACCTTAATCTACAAGGAGGAGTCATGGATCATTTGTTGAGATTACCAGTTTCTTTCTACAAGAAATACTCTTCAGGAGATCTTACCAATAGAGCGCTTAGTATTAATACGATTAGACAAATTCTTTCTAATACGGTACTAACAGCAGTGCTTAGCGGAACATTTTCTATTGTGAATTTAGGATTGCTCTTTTATTATGATACAGGTCTTGCCTGGATTGGAGTAGGTCTGGCTGTTATTGCGGTTATATTTATTGCAAGTATTGGGTGGCTTAAATTACAACAGGACCGGGATATTTCTAACGAGCATGGTGCTATTCAAGGGTTTTTATTTGAGTTTCTCTCTGGAATCACTAAAATTCGTATCACAGGAGCAGAAAAACGAATATTTACATTATGGGCAACCAAGTTTTCTAGATTGAAAAAACTTGGATTTAAATCTGGAAGTTATCAAAACTATATTGAAGTTTTTAACGCTTCTTATCCTTTGATGACGAAAGTCTTTTTCTTCTCTTTTATTTATTACGTCTATACGACAGCTACAACTGCAAGTGTAGGTCTTATTTCTGTAGGGGCATTTATGGCTTTTATGAGTGCTTTTAGTCAGTTTTTAGGGGATGCACTGCGTATGAGTATGTCATTAATTTCTTCATTAAATATTATCACACTTTATGAACGTGTACAGCCTATTTTAGAAGAAACACCAGAGTCTAGTGATGATAGTGTAGATCCAGGAGAATTAGCAGGAGGTATTGAGCTTAATTCAGTTTCCTTTAGATATAATGAAGAGCAACCACTTGTTTTAAATGATGTGTCTCTAAAGATTAATCCAGGAGAAATGGTCGCTTTTATTGGACCTTCTGGCTCTGGAAAATCTACAGTTATGAGAGTTTTATTAGGATTTGAAGAACCAGAAGCTGGATCTGTGTATTATGACGGTAATGCCTTTGACTCTATGAATAAAGATTTAGTACGACGTCAAATTGGAGTAGTACTTCAAAATGGTGCCCTAATGGCTGGAAGTATTTATAAAAATATTGTTGGTAACTCAGAACTTAGTTTAGATGATGCATGGGAAGCTGCTAGAATGGCGGGGATGGAAGAGGACATAAAAAATATGCCTATGGAAATGCATACCATGGTGAGTGAAAGCGGAAGCACATTTTCAGGAGGACAAAGACAGCGATTAATGATTGCAAGAGCTATTGCTCACAAACCACGTCTATTATATATGGATGAAGCGACAAGCGCCTTAGATAATCATACACAAAATATCGTTTCAGAAAGCTTAGATAATTTACAAGCGACTAGAATTGTCATTGCACATCGTTTAAGTACCATCAGAAATGCAGACAGAATTTATGTGATGGATAAAGGGACGATCGTAGAGTCAGGAACCTATGATGAACTTATTGAAAATGACGGCCTGTTCTCAACACTTGCCAAAAGGCAAATAGCTTAATTAAAACACCTAGATGGAAGATCACATAACAACAAATGTAGTACGTGAACTCACAGATGATCTATATGTGCAAGATGAGATTTTAGCGTATGCGAAAAATAAATTTGTTTGTAATGATATAGGCAGTAGCGCTGATTTTAAAAGGGAACTTGACGATGAGTATTTTGTAAAATCATGGTATGGATATCTAGAAGAAACGAAAGCTATAGGTGTTTTTGAAACATTAAAAAAACACTTAGTACAGTTACGCTTTCCTATTTCTGAAAATATAAGTAAGAATGATTCCTATAGAGCTGCTACGTTACGAGGAAAAGATACTTCTCATATACCTGAAGCAAAAGGATTGATGTTAAGGAACCCTGAAGGACTAGTGCTTCAAATATATCCAAGTATAGGGGGTAATATTCCTGTGTTAATTGTTGATGATAGTGAGGATTTTAAGTCATTGATACAAGCTTTTTGTTACAGAAATGAGCCTGTTAAAATTCCAGAATCGATGGGAGCGGTTATGATTAACGGACTTAATAATTGGAGTAAAATAGAGGTGTTAAAGAATGAGTTTTTAGCATCCAATTCGTCATCTGATTGGCCTAGTTATTTTAAAAATCAACTAATCCCAAACAAATCATTGTATCAGGACAAAATGATTGTTCTTGCTAAAAAACCATATAGTAATGTATCTGCTGAGGTCATTGGGATGAATCAAAAAGATTGGATCCAGCATTCATTAACCATTAGACTTGAACACGAATGCGCACATTACTTTACACTTCGTCATTATGGTACAATGGCAAATAATATGCACGACGAATTGATTGCTGATTATGCGGGTATATGTGCCAGTTACGGGCGTTATAATGCAGAATGGTTTTTAAAGTTTATTGGACTTGAAGCCTATCCAAATTATCGTAAAGGAGCTCGTTTAGAAAATTACTTAGGTTCTCCTAAACTTTCTGAGAGAGCATTTGAAGTTTTAAAAACAATCATTTACAAGGCTGTACGTAACATCCATACATTTGATAGTAAAATCTATCATCAAACAGATCATCTTCATAGAAGAGTTGCTTTAAAGACGCTTTGTTCTTTCTCTATAGTAGAAATGGCTCAAGATGATGGAGCAGATAAATTATATCTAAAATTTAATACACTTAAAAATACCAAGAATTTTCTTGACATAGCTTAATTAAAAATTTTGAAAATTATGAAAAAGCAAAAAACAGTCTTAGATCTTAAAAAGATGAAAATATCAAAAATTCAACCAGAGAATTTATCAAAAATTAATGGAGGAAATCAAGAATTTACTTCAGTTCTCACGGGGCCATTAGAAGATTTCCTTACCTATTTCTTTTGCGAATAAGATAAAGGTTATTTCCTATTTTTTAAATAAAGAGCCATTGTAAATCACTACAATGGCTCTTTATCTTTTTCTAGTTTAGATGCGATTTAAGATGAAGCGTGTAACCCTATGCAAAGTTTTCTGTATACGCTTTCGCGAAAGCGTTAAAACCGTATGACCCCAACAGTATCTGTCATCATTTCTGTAAACCACAAATTACCATCATCATCCATTTTGATACGATGCATCATAGTGCCTGTATTAGGTACGATATGAATACTAAATGGTACTTCTGAGATAGAATCGCTAGGTGTATTTCTAATAGATGCATCAAATTTAATAAGGTAATCACGTCCTTCAGGAGTAGGATTATTATGATCTACATATACCTGCACCCACAAATTATGATCGCGATCAAAGGAAAGTGATGCAAGGATATCATTCTTTTGAAGCGCTGGAACAGGATATTCTGTGATGGTTCCGTCCATCTCAATCTTTCCAATTTTCACACCTGTTTCTTCGGTAAACCACATACACGGTTCAGAAGGATCAGGAATGATCCCGATAGGACGACTGCTGGAGGTAGGTATCGTATGTTCTTTAACGGTCTTACCATTGGTTACTTGTAAGATGGCACTACTAAACAACTCTGTTCCCCACATGGTATTATCAGGTCCTGCCGATAAAAAAATAGGTAAGGAAGAAAGATTATCTAATTGAAAATGCTCTACGGCTTCTGTCTCAATGTTAAACTTGCCAACAGTACTCGTACGCTTTCCCGTAAACCAAATATGAGTACCCTCTGAATCTAATCCTATACCATGTGGCGCTACATTAATAGGTGTTTTTGCATCTTTCGCATAGAGTTGTACATCTATTTCTCTTACAATAGTACCGTTTGTGTCTAATTGTGCAACAGTTCCTTTAAATTCTAGAGACACCCAAAGATTTCCTTTGGTATCTAATAATAATCCATGCGGCCCACTTTTTTCTGGCATCTTATAATAGTCTAAAATGGTGCCTTCATAATCTAATTTGGCCACCATATCCATATTCTGTCCTGTGACATAAATGAAGTCTTTGTCAATGACCAATTCGTGTGTAGAGCATTTTTTATCACTAGGCCAACAGAGCGGATATTCTGTAACATTTCCAAGTATTTTTATAGTAGTATTTGTAGTGTGATCGTGATTCATAGTTGTTCTTCAGGTGGTTATCGTGATTCTTTAAAAATAAGCATTAAAGTATCTTATTTCCAAGTGTATTCTTTTTTATACGCTTTCGCGAAAGCGTATATATGAGATTCATAACTCTCAGAGAGGGAGTCGTTAAAATATATATCTGATTTTAGGAAGCTGTAATGTAGTAGTGCAAGAAATATGACAAACGATCCAGATGTTGCATTGGAGATCGATGCTGTTTGTTTTATGGGAGCGTAAGTTTATTATTTTGAAATGCACCAGTCACAGATGATCGCTAGCTAGCGATTTTTTTGGTGTCTTTTCGTGGATAACGTTTTATAACTCATCTTTTTTGAAGTGCCTAAGTATTTAAATGTCAGTTAGATTTGTATTGTTAATGAATAATTGCAAGAAATTATTAAGATAATATGAAAAAAATAATAGACCTATTTGTTGAGTCTTTTAGTTCTAAACTAAGAAATCCAATCATTGTAACATACATTATTTACTGGGTAATATATAATTGGAAATCCATATCTTATTTTATATTATCTGATGATGATATAGAAGATAAGATTCTTATAATTGAAACATCGTATCCTTTTGCTATATGGCAGCCTTTACTCTTTGCTGTCTTATTTATTATTCTAATTAATTTTATAATGTATGTTGTAGAAAAAACTCAGTCTTTTCCTAAATTATGGAGAGAACAAAGTAAAGCTAATGAAGAATCAAAGAAGTTAGATATCAAGGAAAAAATAGCTCTTAAAAGAGTAAATGTGGATTTAATAAATAGAAATCCTGATCAATATATTGACTTAGTTAAAACGAATAAAGAATTAATAGATGAAGTAAGTTTATTAAAATCAAAAGAAGAGAAGATTATCAATCTTCATAATACGTATAAAGATTTATTAAAATTTAATGATTATACAATTCCTTATTTTATAAGTGATGAAGAGCGTTTTAGTTTTAAAAAACAATTTCTAAACTTTTAAGAGTCATACCTTTATTATCCTTTTACTAGGATATTAGACCAGCTAAGAAAAGAAAAAACTAATATAGTTCCTCAGACAATTCTTTTAGCAAACAAAGGGACTGAATTAATGAGTGAGAATATTTTGGTTGGTAAATATTTTGATGATACTGATCATGGTCCTCTTGAAATAATATACTCCCAATTTGACTATGAAAATGATGATCATTATTCAGAAGTACATCTAGGAATAAAAGGGGCATATTTTAATCAGTTGATTAATTTAGATAGTTTAAAAGAATCATAATAGCTTGAGTATTTCCTCTAGATTATAATTGTAAAATACTACTCACTTAGACATTTTACAAAATTACAAAGTTTGTAATACCGAAAACTGTTGTAATACGGTAATCAAATAAAAATCAATAAGTTAAAGCGTAATATTACAACTATTACAAAAAACAGTAAATTGAAACTATTAAAACGATTATAATTAAAATTCAAAATCTATTTGTGCAATAGTATCGTCTCTTGAGTTATTTCTAGGGGTATACGTCTCTGTTATTTTAATATCATGATATCTGGCTTGGTCCCGTATTTTGATAAGCGGGACATTCATAAAAAACAGTTCCCATTTTGTAACTGGTACTCTACTAGCATTGATCTGTAACAGGTAACGTCAAGAGCAAGTAAAAAGACAATAAAAAACCCTAATCTAACATATAGATTAGGGTTTTAGTTACAAAAATAGAATTTGATCTTTTTCTTTATTAGAGACTTTTAAGTCTTTTCTTTATTTTTCTTACAACAGTATCTCTGTTCTTAGCTAATTTGAAATGCTTAGGGATATGATAAAAAGAGGAGCCATAATTGCTCGATTGTTCTCTGTTTTTAGATACGATGTATTCAAGTATTGCTTCCGCATGGCCTTTAGACCAAGCCCATAACATTTCGCCTTTAATATCAAATTTCCAATAGGCATCTTTTGGCCATAATACATGGCTTTCATTGGTGTATCCACAATGTATACAATTGAGTTTGGCAAGGAATTCTCCTTCTTTCTCAGAGATTTTTCCAGACTTGTATTTCTGTTTAATTCCGTTATAGTTTCCACTAATACAAGTTTCAGAGCAGTTGCTCTCCTTCTCACAGTTTGGACATATTACTGAGAAAGTGTCAGGAAAACGAAACCATTCATAAATATAAGTCATTTATTAGCTATCGTTTTTCTTGATTCTTTTAACCCTTTATTACAATTCTCACATATAGCATCAGTATAACAAATTAAAAATGAACTTGGTTTAACACCATATTTAATAAAAAACTTATCAGAAAGTCCTGGAAATCTGTTTTTTAGACATTCTTTTTCTTTTGTAGTTAATAAATCAGAATAACTAAGTCTAACAATAGCTTGACCATCTTTGGTCTGAGAAATACCTATTTCATTTAGCTTTTCCTTTAAAAAAGTATTGTCTTCAAATATTTTTAAATATTCTTCTTGACTCATTTCTTTACATACAGCTGTTACTTCACTCATCTTTATTTACCAATTTTGTTTAACATAATGATCTGCATTGTTGTTCATAAAGAAATACAGGACATATATTCTAATTACGGTTACTTTACAAATCTAATAGATTTATTGATATATAGTTATTTACAGAAATCATTCAACTAGCGTTCATCTATGAGGAGTAACGTCAAGAGCAAGTAAAAAGACAATAAAAAACCCTAATCTATCTACTAGATCAGGGTTTTAGTACCGAAAGTGGGAATCGAACCCACACTCCAAAGGAACGCGAGTTTGAGTCGCGCGCGTCTACCAATTCCGCCATTTCGGCTAAGTGGATGACAAAATTAAAGAATAAATTCGATCAAACAACATAAAACCCTTACTTTTCTAAGGCTAGACGTATTTTTATTCCTATTTTTGTACCTCCTTTTGAAAAAAGGAATAGTAATCAATCTGTTTAACCGTTACCAAAGATGGCAGCTACAGTACCACAACCTAAAATATTTGCTTGTCAAAAAAGTAAAGTTCTTGCCGAAGAAATCGCAAAAGCTTTCGGACAACCACTAGGAAATGTTATCACTTCTACCTATAGTGATGGAGAATTTCAACCTTCATTTGAAGAGTCTGTACGTGGATCAAGAGTATTTATCATAGGAAGTACCATGCCTAACAGTGACAACCTCATGGAAATGTTGTTAATGCTAGATGCTGCAAAGCGTGCATCGGCTAGACACATTACTGCAGTGATTCCTTATTTTGGATGGGCGCGTCAAGATCGTAAAGATAAACCTAGAGTTCCTATTGCCGCAAAGCTAAAAGCTAGCTTATTGGAAACAGCAGGAGCAACACGTATTATCACCATGGATTTACACGCAGATCAAATCCAAGGGTTTTTCGAAAAACCAGTAGATCATTTATTTGCTTCTACTATATTCTTACCATACTTACAAGACTTAGGATTGGATAATCTTACCATTGCTTCTCCAGATATGGGAGGTAGTAAAAGAGCCTATGCCTATAGTAAAGCGATGGAAAGTGACGTGGTTATTTGTTATAAGCAACGCGCTAAGGCCAATGTGATTTCTCATATGGAACTTATAGGTGATGTAGAAGGACAACATGTAGTGCTTGTAGATGATATGGTAGATACGGCAGGTACCCTTACAAAAGCAGCAGATTTGATGATGGAGAAAGGCGCATTAAGTGTACGTGCTATTTGTACACACGCTATTTTAAGCGGTAATGCCTATGAGAAATTAGAAAATAGTCAACTCAAAGAATTAATCGTAACAGATTCTATTCCTAGAGAGCACAGAAGCGATAAAGTAAAAGTATTGAGCTGTGCACCACTATTTGCAGATGTAATGCACCGTGTAAATAGCAACACGAGTATCGCATCTAAGTTTGTTATGTAATTAATTAATACTTAATATATTTTAAAATGAAGTCAATTTCGATCAAAGGATCTAAAAGAGAAAGCGTGGGCAAGAAAGCTACTAAGGCCTTACGTAATGCTGGACAGGTACCTTGCGTAATCTACGGAGGGGATCAACCAATGCATTTTAGCGCAGGAGAAATAGCGTTTAAAGGTTTGGTGTACACGCCAGATGCGCATACTGTAGAGATTGAGCTTGATGGAGCTACTTACCGTGCCATCCTTCAAGACATCCAATTTCACCCAGTAACAGATCGTATCATGCATATCGATTTCTATCAAATTTTTGATGACAAGGAAGTAACCATGATCATCCCAGTAAAATTTGTAGGAAGTTCAAAAGGGGTACTTAATGGAGGTGTTCTTCGTAAGAACAACCGTAAATTAAGAGTAAAAGCATTACCAGATAATCTTCCTGATTTTATCGAGGCAGATATCACAGAACTTAAGATTGGTAACAAATTATATGTAACTGCTCTTGAGAATGATGATTACACGTTCATGCATCCAGATAACACAGTAGTGTGTCAAGTAAGAACTTCTCGTAACGCTGTTGCAGATGACGACGATGATGACGATGAAGAAGAAACTGCAGATGCACCAGCAGAAGCTGCTGCAGAATAAGCAGAATATAGCTTAATGATATTTTAAAAGCGTCCTGATAAGGGGCGCTTTTTTTATGGTATCATAATAAGCGTATAGATTTTTAGTGCTCGTGATATTTGTCAAGGCGTGATGCATTTAGTACTTTTATGTTTTAAACGAACAGATCACTATGTTTTCTTTTTTGAATCGCATTTTTAAGAAAAAAGACACAGAACTCCCTGTTGAAGATCCTATGAAAAAATTTCTCATTGTCGGTTTGGGTAATATTGGACCCAAATACACAAATACACGACATAATATTGGTTTTAAAGTTTTGGACGCTTTCGCGAAAGCTAAAGAAGCCACCTTTGAAACAGAAAAACTAGGCGATATCGCCAAAACCAAAGTAAAAGGGAAAACAGTCGTTCTTCTCAAGCCTAGTACCTATATGAATTTAAGCGGAAAAGCAGTGCGATACTGGTTACAGCAAGAGAAAATCCCTTTAGAAAACCTATTAGTCATTACTGACGATCTAAATTTAGAATTTGGAACCATTAGAGTGAAAACCAAAGGAAGTGATGGCGGTCATAATGGATTAAAAGATATTCAGGCACAACTCAGCACAACAAAATACAATAGATTTCGGTTTGGAATAAGTGACCAATTCTCAAAAGGACGTCAGGTAGATTATGTCCTTGGAGAATGGACACCAGATGAGGAAGCAGCACTTCCAGAACGATTAGAAAAAAGTGGAGAAGTAATCACTTCTTTTATAGGAGCAGGTGTTTCTAATACTATGAATGCATATAACGGAAAGTAAGATTGAAAACACATTCAAACGCACATACATTTACCAGTAAAAAAGGTACTGTAGTTACTATAGGAACTTTTGATGGTGTTCATATAGGACATAAAAAAATAATAGCTAGACTTACAGAAAGTGCTCAGCGTAATGACTGGGAGTCTTTAGTGCTTACCTTCTTTCCACATCCTCGTATGGTCTTACAAAAAGATGCAGCTATTAAATTGATTAATACGATAGGTGAGCGAGGCGCATTACTTCATGATTTAGGATTAGACCATTTAGTCGTGCACCCTTTTACATTAGATTTTTCTAGAATGCATGCCGAAGAATTTGTAGAAGAGATTCTTGTAAACGCTCTAAATGCAAAGAAAGTAATTATAGGATATGACCATCGTTTTGGACGCAATCGTAATGCAGATATTGAAGATTTAAAACGCTATGGAGTGAAATTTGGTTTTGAAGTAGAAGAAATTTCAAAACAAGAACTAGAAGATGTTGCCATTAGTTCTACAAAAATTAGAAATGCATTAAAAGAAGGAGCTATTCAGAAAGCAAATGCATATTTAGGCTATCCTATTATGCTAGAAGGTATTGTTATACATGGAAAAAGCCTTGGAAAAAAAATAGGATATCCAACGGCAAACTTACACATAGAAGAAGACTATAAACTTATCCCTGCGCAAGGGGTATATGTAGTACGTTCTTTAATAGAAGGTACACCGGTCTATGGAATGATGAATATAGGAACGAATCCTACGGTAGGAGGGGTGGTACAAACCATAGAAACTTATTTCTTTGATTTTGATAGTGATCTATATGATAAACGACTGTCTATAGAGATTCTTTGTAAAATACGTAACGAGAAGCATTTTGAATCTGTAGACATACTTATAGAAGCAATGAAAGAAGATGAGGCTTTTTCGCGTACGTATATAGCTTCAATAAACGAATAAGAACCTATGAAAGTGAATCAATTTCTTTTTTCACGTATAGATAATAGCCCGCTCGTTGTTTTTAGAGTGTTTTTTGGCTTACTGATTATGCTAGAAGCTTGGGGGGCGATCGCTACAGGATGGGTACGACGTATTTTTGTAGATCCTGAATTTACATTTAATTTTATAGGGTTTGATTTTTTTCAAACGTTTCCTGGTACGGGACCACAAATGTATGTCTACTTTGTTGTGATGGGTATTTTTGGACTCATGGTGATGTTGGGCTACCGCTATAGGATTGCTATTATAGGATATGCTATCATGTGGAGTATTGTGTATCTCATGCAAAAATCTGCTTACAATAATCATTATTATTTATTGATGTTGTTATTGTGGATTATGGCATTATTCCCTGCACACACTTCCTTTTCTTTAGACGCTAAAAGAAATCCTGCCATACGAGATAATAGTATGCCTAGATGGGTACCGCTTTTAATCATTGCTCAATTATGGATTGTATATACCTATGCATCTATTGCAAAATTATATCCAGATTGGCTTGACGGAACAGCAACTCGCTTACTGATGTCAGGAAGAAGAGGCACTTGGCTTATTGGAGATATGCTACAATGGTCTTGGGTTCCTTGGGTAGTAGCATATGTAGGGATTCTTTTTGATGGTCTTATTATACCAGCATTACTCTGGAAAAAAACTCGAAAATGGGCTTTTGCAATTTCTATTTTCTTTCATTTATTCAATTCTGTCGTATTTCAAATAGGGATTTTTCCATATATGTCTTTGGCATTTACGTTATTTTTCTTTCCAACAGATGTGATACATCGCATATTCATTAAAAAATGGGAACCTTTTTATGAAAAAACACAAGAGATTAGAGTTCCAAAACTCAGAAACGTAGGACTGGTGGTTATTATCACATACCTAATCGTACAAATTGCATTGCCTTCTAGACATTGGTTGATAGAAGATAATGTACTTTGGTCTGAAGAAGGCCACAGATTAAGTTGGCGTATGATGTTACGCACAAAATCAGGAACAAGTCATTTTACGGTACTAGATAAAGCCACAAATAAAAGGGAAAATATTAATCTTAAAGAGTATTTATCTAAAAAGCAAATGCGAAATATCAGGACAAAACCTGATGTGATTTGGCAGTTTGCACAACGTCTTAAAAGAGAATATGCTGCTAAAGGTCAGGATATTTCTGTATTTGTCAATTGTCGTGTCCGAATAAATGGTCGGAAGTCGGCAAAATTTATAGATCCAAACATAGATATAGCTGCTACTAATTGGAATCCATGGGGTCATACAGAATGGTTAATAGATAGCAAAGATTATTTGGAGAAAGAATAGTGCTTCTTGTTTTACTATTTCCTTAAATTTGCCAACTTAAGTAAACTACCTCAGGGCAAGCCCATCAGGTATGTATATGAAACTAAATTTTAATTTCGAGGCAAGCCTCGGAGTAGTAAACCCTTTGGCGGAGCCAATAAAAAGACGATACGATCATGTTGGAAGTAGCTCAAATTAGAGAACACAAAGATGCTTTTGTAAAAGCACTTCAAAAAAGAAACATAGATGCAACTGCGCTATTAGATCAAGTACTAGTTGCAGATGAAACACGCCGTACATCACAATCTCAATTAGATCAAGTATTGGCAGATAGTAATAAGTTCTCCAAAGAGATTGGAATGCTCTTTAAAAATGGAGAAGCTCAAAAAGCAAATCTTCTTAAAGAAAAAACAGCTGGATTAAAAGAACAGTCTAAGGGATTACAAGAACAGTTAAATGAAGCGAGCGAGACGCTTAAAAAATTATTGTTTACCATTCCAAATATTCCTCATGAGAGTGTTCCAGAAGGAAATAGTGATGAAGATAATGAAGAAGTATTCCGAAAAGGAGACATTCCTACATTACATGACAATGCACAACCGCATTGGGAACTAGCAAAAAAATATGATATCATAGATTTTGAGTTAGGAACCAAAATTACAGGCGCTGGTTTTCCAGTATATAAAGGAAAAGGAGCACGTTTACAACGCGCATTAATCAGTTATTTTTTAGATAAAAATGCAGCGGCTGGATATACAGAATATCAAGTGCCTCATTTGGTAAATGAAGCGTCAGGTTATGGTACGGGACAATTGCCAGACAAAGAGGGGCAAATGTACCATGTGACTGGAGATGACTTATATCTTATCCCAACAGCTGAGGTGCCTGTGACCAATATGTTTAGAGGAGATATGATTGCTGCAAGTGATTTGCCTATTACCTGTACTGGATATACACCATGTTTTCGTCGTGAAGCAGGATCATATGGAGCACATGTACGTGGATTAAATAGATTACATCAGTTTGATAAAGTAGAAATTGTACGTGTAGAACACCCAGACAATTCTGCTGCAGCACTTGATGGAATGGTAGCTCATGTAAAAACAATCTTAGATGAGTTAGAGTTACCTTACCGCATCTTACGACTTTGTGGAGGAGATTTAGGATTTACAGCACACCTTACTTATGATTTTGAAGTCTTTTCTACAGCACAAGATCGTTGGTTAGAAATCAGTTCTGTATCTAATTTCCAAACCTTCCAAGCCAATCGTTTAAAGTTACGTATCAAGGATAAAGACGGTAAGAAAATGTTGGCACATACCCTTAACGGAAGTGCATTGGCTTTACCGCGTGTACTTGCTGGAATACTTGAAAACTGCCAAACACCTGAGGGAATTAAAATACCAAAAGCATTAGTCCCATACTGTGGATTTGAGCTTATAGATTAAGAAATTATACAAATTAATGTTAAAAGTCCCTTCTCCCGCTGGGGGAAGGGATTTCGAGTTAAGGGCTTTTGTGTATATTTAGCATATGAAGAAGAGAATCATTTTGATGTTGCTATTGGTTTTTGGGGTATTCGCTTTCGCGAAAGCGCAAACAGAACAACTCGCACGTAATTATTTTGATCAAGGGCAGTTTGAAAAAGCACGTATTTCCTATCAAAAAACATTAAAAAAACAACCCAATAATAACACTGTTCTTTTAGGGCTTATTAAGACATACCAGCAACTAGAAGACTATGCTGCTGTTGAAGCACTTATAGAAAAACAAGTTGATAAATCTCGATATAAAGGACTCTTACAAGTTGAGTTAGGGTACAACCATCAGTTGCAAGGACAAGACTCTATAGCAAAATTGAAGTATGATGCTGCCATACAATTGGTGAGAGATCGTATGACAAGTGCATATCGTGTGGGGAAAACATTACAAGACCATAACCTTCTGGAAGAAGCCGTAAAAGCATATGAAGCAGGTATGGAAGCCAATCCCAATAGTAATTTTAATAGACAATTGGCACGTATTTATGGAGAGTTGGGGCAGTTAGATAAAATGTTTGAAAGCTATCTAAATCTAGCAAATGAAAATCAAGCATATGTGGCTTCAGCGCAACGGAATTTTGCCATGTTTATCACAGAAGATCCTACCAATGAAGCAAATATTATCTTTAGAAAAACACTGCTTAAACGTCTTCAGTCAGAACAAAATGTTATTTATAACGAATTACTAAGTTGGTTGTTTATTCAACAGAAACAATATAAAAAGGCATTTGTACAAGAAAAAGCTATTTTTAAACGTACTGATGGAAACATTACAGGAGTGATTGACCTAGCAGGAATTACTATAGAGGCAAATGCACTGGAGGAAGCACAAGATATCCTTGAGTATATAAAAGAAGTTGCGGTAGATGATGAGACAAAATTAGACGCAGAGCAACAACTCTTAAAAATCGAAATCAAAAAAGCAACAACTACGGTAGCACAAGAAAATATACGTGGCCGTTATGAAGCACTTCTAGAGCAATACGGAATAAATAGTTATACCGTGCCTATCCAAATAGATTATGCACATTTCTTAGCTTTTGATATGAAAACTCCTGGAGAAGGTGCTACATTTTTAAAACAAAGCATAAAAAAACAACTCAATCGTTTTGACGAGGCAAGACTTAAAATGGAACTTGCCGATATTTTGGTTCTACAAGAAAAATTTAATCAAGCATTAATCTATTATTCGCAAATTCAGAATAAAATAAAAAACAGTGTGATCTCTCAGGAAGCACGTTTTAAAGTGGCAAGAACAAGTTATTATAAGACAGACTTTGAGTGGGCAGAAACACAACTTGATGTATTAAAATCTAGTGCAACGCAACTCATTGCTAATGATGCCTTAGAGCTCTTATTAGTGATACGTGATAACTCTCAAGAAGATACTTTGCAAACAGCATTAAAAAAGTATGCAAGAGCTGATTTGTTAGGCTATCAAAATAAACCAGAACTTGCCATAAAGAAGTATGATGAGATTTTAGAACAGCATAAAGGTGAGAGTATAGAAGATGAAGCATTACTTTCTCAGGCTACGCTGTATGAGCAGAAGTCCGCTTTCGCGAAAGCGGAAAAAAATTATATCACCATTATTGAGTTTTATAAAGATGGTGTTATCGCAGACGATGCGTATTATAGATTGGCAAAACTCTATGAAGGACCATTACAACAACCTGAAAAAGCCAAGAATAATTACGAAAGAATCATCTTTGATTTTGCAGATAGTATTTATTACGTAGAAGCTCAAAAACGATTTAGAGCATTGCGTGGTGATGCAATTAATTAATCTTTTTTATGAAAATTTTCATAATCGTTTTTATAATTTCTAATGCCCTAATAGGGCAAAACCTTAAATATCCAAATTCCGTAGAAGAAATTAAAAAAAGTCTAGAAGGAGAATGGGTTTTAGATGGTGACGATTCTGATGAACATACTCATTTCTGGTTTTCAGAAAAATCAGGAGGTATAGAATATAAGGATGTTAAAACAGGTATGATAATAGATGATCATACGATAGTAGAAATCATAGAAAATGAGTATCAAGGGTTCTTGATAAAATTTACTAAGTTATTGTCAACACGTACATATTCCATACAATTATTAAATGATGACTATTTTGTTTTCCGTGCTGAATGGGAAGATGTTCGTTATAAGAAAATTAAAACAATAGAATGATCATATATAATGTCACTATAAATATAGAAACCTCAATAGAGCAAGAATGGCTTGTTTGGATGAAAGATGAGCATATTCCTGAAATGCTTGCAACGGGTAAATTTATAAAAGCTTTAATGACCAAAGTTCTTGTAGAAGAAGAAATGGGTGGCGTTACCTACTCAGTACAATATACATGTGCAGATATGACACAATTACAAGCTTATTATGCTCAAGATGCTGAAAGATTACGTGCGCAAAGCAATAGATTTACAGGAAAGTTTGTGGCTTTTAGAACAGAGTTGGAAGTGATTTCAGAACAGCATGCATAAAGAGTATTATATATCTAGATATTCTTTATGGTTTATAGCCAAGATTCTTATTTATATAGGAATGGTAGTTTATTTTCTTAAATACATATATGTTATTCTTATTATAGATTTTCTTGCTAACTGGTTACTAAATGGGCATGGTCCTTTTGAATTTGTAAAATCTTATTGGCAAGGAATTCAAGATATTTTATTTAATAAAGGAGGTGTGCGTTTTGTCATAGGTATTTATGAAGAAAATGTAAAGACAAAGGATGGAGATTTTCTATACCCTTATATAAAACTTTACGAAATATCTAGGGGAGGAAGTGAGCCTTATTTAATACTCATTAATGGAAAGAGAGTAGATTTAAATATTTCATGGCTAAAAAAATCAGAACAATTAGAAATCGAAGCTTATCTTCAAAACAGAATTAATGGGAAAAGGGCATAAGTCAAAACGAACTTTTGAAAAGTCACACAAAAAATCTACAAATCGGGATCGAGGTGTTGTTGCAAAAAAACATCTAGGACAACATTTTTTAGGAGATGAAGAGGTAGCAGCACGTATAGGAGATACACTTACATTAGATGGGTATTCAAATGTATTAGAGATAGGTCCAGGAACAGGCGTATTAACTAAATATATTCTTGGTAAATCAGTACAATTGATTGCTATGGATCTGGATACAGAATCTATCGCATATTTAAATGGTTCTTTTAAGCTGGAACAAAAAGTAAGTAGTCCAGATAAATTCCAAGTCATCGAAGCCGATTTTTTAAAGCATCCTATAGAAGCGTTGTTTCCTGAAGCACCTTTTGCAATTACTGGTAACTTCCCGTATAATATATCTACTCAGATAGTATTTAAAACATTAGAACATAAAGAGCGCATTCCTGAGTTTACAGGAATGTTTCAAAAAGAAGTAGCGCAACGTATTTGTGCTTCTCATGGGAGTAAAACCTATGGTATTCTATCTGTGCTAGCGCAGGCTTTTTATGATGCAGAATATCTCTTTACGGTACCTCCAACTGTTTTTATCCCGCCACCAAAGGTAGATAGTGGAGTGCTTAGGTTGAGACGTAAAGAAAATTATAAAGACATTGGTTGTGATGAAAAGCAATTATTTAAAGTGGTGAAAATGGCATTTCAGCAGCGACGTAAAACATTACGTAATAGTTTAAAAGGGATGATGTTGAGTGACCGCTTTCGCGAAAGCGAAATTCTTAATAAACGCCCAGAGCAATTATCTGTTCAAGATTTTATAACATTGACTAGCGATATTACG
Source organism: uncultured Dokdonia sp. (assembly GCF_947492815.1). GTDB lineage: Bacteria > Bacteroidota > Bacteroidia > Flavobacteriales > Flavobacteriaceae > Dokdonia. The sequence continues at coordinate 257,624 of NZ_CANLOB010000001.1, read as the reverse complement.
TCGGATTTAGAATAGGGTTTCCCTATATTTGTGGCTGCCTAAAACTAGAGGTATGTCATTTGAAGTTACAGACATCTTATTAGAGGAGATAAAAGTTCATATACGCAATGAGGCTGACAGCATATTGCTTGAACTTTTTGAAGATGTGCATCATGCCGATGTCGCAGAGATTCTTGATGAAGTAAACTGGGATGATGCAGTATACCTTGTACGTTTATTAGATAGTGAGACGACTTCTGAAGCTCTGATGGAACTGGATGATGATGTTCGTGAGCGATTACTAGAGAGTCTTACGCCTAAAGAAATTGCTGAGGAGATTGAAGAAATGGATACCGATGATGCAGTAGATGCTATTGCAGAGTTGGATGAAGAAATCCAAGAAGCCGTTATTGAGCAGATTGAAGATGAAGAGCATAAGGCTGATATCCGTGAGATGTTGCAGTATGATGAAGATTCTGCAGGAGGTCTGATGGCAAAAGAGCTTATTAAAGTAAAAGAGACATGGACCGTAGCGGGTTGTGTGCGAGAAATGCGTCGTCAAGCAGAAGAGGTAACACGCGTGCATTCTATTTATGTAGTTACTAAAGAAAATGTACTTATAGGAAGGCTTTCTTTAAAAGACTTATTGACATCAGATACAAAGACTAAAATTTCAGAAATATACATACCAAAAGTAGATTCAGTTCATGTAAATGATGATGGAGAAGATGTAGCTAAGTTGATGCAGAAATATGACTTAGAAGCTATTCCAGTAATAGATGATGAAAATAAATTATTAGGACGTATCACCATAGATGATATTGTAGATTTTATACGTGATGAAGCAAAAGAAGATTATCAACTTGCGGCTGGTATTACACAAGAGGTAGAGGCAGATGATAGTATTTTAGAGCTTACACGTGCACGATTACCTTGGTTATTTTTAGGATTGATAGGTGGAGTAGGAGCTGCAACTATTATGGGAGGTTTTGAAGATATTCTGAAAGATTACGCCTTATTGTTTTTCTATACACCTCTTATAGCTGCAATGGCCGGAAATGTAGGAGTGCAGTCTAGCGCAATTATTGTACAAGGACTTGCTAATGATGATGTAAAAGGAAGTATTGGGAATAGATTGCTTAAAGAAATGTTTCTTGCAGCACTTAATGGTTTAATATTAGGAATTGTTTTATTTGCGTTTACTGCTGTTTGGTATGGCGATTTTAAGGCAGCTATGGCGATATCTATATCACTGTTTGTCGTGATTATTATGGCAGGAATTATAGGTACATTTATTCCTTTATTTTTAGATAAAAGAGGGATTGATCCTGCGATTGCAACAGGACCTTTTATTACTACAAGCAATGATATTTTTGGTATTTTAATTTATTTCTGGATAGCCAAACTTATTTTATTTTGAAATCTCCTTCATTTGAATATACGCTTATTGTTCCTGCGTCTGCTATAGATGTAATGGGACATGTTAATAATGTGGTGTATTTGGATTGGGTGCAAATAGCAGCTTCAAAACATTGGAATCACGCAACGGCTACTTATTTTAAAGATGAAGATCCTAATGAAGAGCGTATAGGAATCAAAAAGATGGCTTGGGTAGTATTAGATCATCATATTAGTTATAAAGCCGAAGCTTTAGAAGGAGATGAACTTGTAATAACCACCTTTGTAGAAAAGATGACAGGTGTTCGTTCTGAACGTCATACAAAAATCATCAGGAAAAGAGATCAAAAACTACTAGTAACAGCAGTAACAAACTGGTGTTTACTGAAAATGCCAGAAGCAAAACCAATGCGTATCCCAGAAGAGATATCTATCTTATTCTAAATAAAAGTAATTTATAAATTTAAAGCATCAAGCTTTTTGTTTATATCTGAATCAGAGGGTCTTGTAGCATCTGCACTTACAATATTACCTTCTGGATCAATGATAATAAACCTTGGAATAGCATCGATTGCATATGCTTCTATAAACTTAGATTTAAAAGCATTTTCTGTTATAAGTTGTGTGCCTCCTAGTTCTTTATTAGCAACCATCTTACGCCATTTTGTATAATCATCTTTTTCATCTACAGAAATGCTTACAAATTCTATATTCTTGCCTTCATAGGTATGTTCTAATTCTTTTAAATAAGGAATCTCTCCAATACATGGTCCGCACCAAGTTGCCCATACATCTATATATACATATTTACCTTTAAGATCTTGTAATGCTGTTTCTCCTCCTTTAAAATTTTCATAGTCAAAAGTAGGTGATGGCTGTCCTTTTACAAGTTTTTTAATCTTGTCATAACGTGTTGTAATGGCTTCTTTTAGTTTCTCATCTGAGGCTAGTGCTAATAACTTGTCTTTCATGGTATGTACATCACCTTCACTGGGGCCATACATATATAACATACTACCTATCACATCGTTTTTGATACTTGGGCTTTTATAGTTTTTTAACTCATTTACAATACTCTCCAAAAAAGTAGTGTTTGTATCTTTTTTTGCTTCTAGTGTATTCATAAGATCGTTTGCAACGATTTCTAAATACATACTATTATATTGTTTTGCGTCTGTATCGTTGTCTTTATCTAATGCGATTACATCATCTAAAAATCCTTCGGGAATCATGGAGTCATCTCCATTTGCTAAATACTTTTGATGACTAACATATCTCATCTTTAGATTCATTTGGAAGAGTGTCAATGCCTTTGATTCTATTTTTTTGAATGCTTCAGGAAAGACACTAGAATCGAGCGCTTTCATTTGACGTTCTTTTAAACTATTGATATCACTTATGAAAGTCTCAGGTTCTTGACCGAAAAATAATTCATAATCCTGCATCAGACTTACTTGACCTTCATTTTTAGTCATAATATATTTCTGTATTGCGGCATTTTTCCCTGTAAAAACAGTTGGGCTATCTTGTGAGGCAATATCTGTAGAGAATGTAAGTTCATCTCCTTGAGATAAAAATATATCAATAGTACTATAACCAGCTCTTAATTTTATATATCCGTTTTGAGATAGATGTAATGTATCTGTAAAAGTTCCATCTGGATTAACAGTGATAGGACCATTAACATCGGGATTATCAAATAAAAATACTTTTAAATCTCCAAGGTTTTTAATATTGCCGTGTAAAATGGCATAATCAATGACTTCTTCTTTCTCTTTTTTCTCACAAGATGTCATACTTAATAAGCATATTGCTACAATTAATAGGATATTTGTTTTCATAAGATTGAATGATAATTGTGAACGTAGCTAAATGTATAATTTTAAAATGGATATAGATGTTAAGAAAAATATAGTTTCTTCTTAAATATCAATATCTTAGTCTATAAAAAGAATTGACAGATATGAAACCAATAAATATTAAAGAAAAATACACCAAGTTTAATAAGCAGTGGCATCCACATCAGATTGCTTTAGTAGATGATATGCAAGTGATTTTAGCTAAAATTTCTGGAGAGTTTGTGTGGCATAGTCATAAGGATGAAGATGAATTGTTTTATGTGCAAAAGGGTACGTTATATATGCGTTTTCGTACATCAACGGAGCTCAGTATAAACTCCAACGATGGTTATAAGGAATGGTCTGAAACAGTACAGGAAGGAGAAATCATAGTAGTACCAAAAGGGGTTGAACATTGCCCTACTACAAAAGAAGGTGAAGAGGTACATTTACTGCTTTTTGAAAAACAAAATACAGCACATACTGGAGAAGTACAGCATGAGAAAACACAAACGGAATACCCTAAAATATAAAACGAATTACACATAAAACCAATGCGTATCTTTGCTATAAACTACACTCAATGATGCGTATTCTTCATCTCGATCAAAATCATCCATTACTTCTTGAGCAATTAGCGTTTGCAGGACATCATAATGATGAAAATTATACAATTTCAAAAGAAGCTACCGAAAAGATTATTTCTACATATGATGGTATTGTGATACGTAGTCGGTTTAAAATTGACAAACAGTTTATAGATGCCGCATCCCAATTAAAATTTATTGCAAGAGTTGGTGCTGGATTAGAAAGTATCGATATTCCATATGCAAAAAGCAAAGGAATTCATTTGATAAGTGCTCCTGAAGGAAACCGTAATGCGGTAGGAGAACATGCGTTAGGTATGATTCTTTCTCTTTTTAATAAACTACATCAAGCAGATATTGAGGTAAAAGCAGGTTCTTGGAATCGAGAATCCAATCGTGGCTTAGAACTAGAAGGAAAAACGATTGGAATTATTGGATATGGAAATATGGGAAAAGCGTTTGCAAAAAAACTACAAGGCTTTGACTGCGAAGTGTTATGTTACGACATCTTAGATCATATAGGAGATGCCAATGCGCGTCAAGTATCACTTCAAGAATTACAAGAGAAGACAGACGTATTGAGTTTACACACCCCTTGGACGCCTCAAACAGATAAAATGATTGATGATGCTTTTATAAACGCTTTCGCGAAAGCATTTTACCTCATAAACACGGCGAGAGGGAAAAGTGTGGTTACCTCTGCTCTGGTCACCGCTTTAAAAAACGGAAAAATAAAAGGAGCAGGACTCGATGTATTAGAATATGAAAAACTATCTTTTGAAAATCTCTTTACCTCAAAAGAAGAAATGCCAGAACCGCTTCAATATCTTATCACAGCGCAAAATGTATTACTAACTCCTCACATTGCTGGATGGACTGTAGAAAGCAAGCAAAAACTAGCACAAACCACTGTAGATAAAATTCTCGCTACCTTTTAGTATTTTTAAGAAAGATAAAACAAGCATTAAGAAATTTAAATGTGTGAAAAAAACAGTTTTAATTTTTGGGATGTTGGCTTTAGCCATTTTGGCATTATTACAATTGAGTAGTTATAGCTTAATTTCAGGAGATTTAACTATCGAATTTGTTATAAGCGGTATTGCAATAGTTTTTTTTATTATAGGCGTATTTATTCAGAAAAAATTCAAAAAAGAAGCAGTTGTCTCTCAAGAAATAGATCGAGAACAAATTGATGCTATCGGGCTGAGTAAACGAGAATATGAAGTATTGCTTGAAATGGCTTCAGGATATAGTAATAAAGAAATAGCTGAACATCTATTTGTCTCTGAAAGTACCATTAAAACACATGTATCTAATGTCCTTTTAAAATTAGATGCAAAACGACGTACGCAAGCCATTCAAAAAGCAAAAGAGCTACACATCTTACCTATTTGACAGGATTCCTACCAAAGTAGGATGAAATTGGTACTTTAGTATGAGACCGTTTTTTCAGCTTTCTGATACTTTTGACTCAACATTTTAAATAAGTAGATTATGAAAAAAATAGTTTTTAAATATGTAGCATATGCCATGCTTACAGGAATGGTGGCGTTTGGATTTTCGTTATTCTTAGGCGCTTTAGAAGTATTAGGATATACGGCAATTTTTGTAGCATTATCTTTTGTTTTTTTTGGCGTCAAATATTATAGAGATACTGAAAATGCAGGCAAAATAAGTTTTACAAAAGCATTTATAATAGGGATTTCTATAGCGCTATTTACAGCATTAGGGATTGCTATTGTAGATGGATTATATGTCACTGTTATTCATCCTGATTTTTATCAAGAATATGGAGAAGCTGCTTTAGTAGCAGCTCAAGAAACAGGAGATGCAGTAAAAATCACTGATGCAGAAACACAATTAAAAGAATTTAATGCGATGTCACTTATGCAACTAGGCTTCTTTTCAGGAGGATTTATGTTTGCACTAGTAAGTGTAATAGGATTAATCATTACTATAATTTCAGGATTAATATTACAGAGAAAATAACATATAGTTTAATCATTAAAAGATATCACGCTAAGGGCGTGACAAGAATATGAAACGAGTTACAGGAATAGGGGGGATGTTTTTTAAAAGTGAAAACCCTGATGCACAAAAAGAATGGTATAAAAAACACTTAGGTTTACCAACAGATCAATATGGATGGACCTTCTGGTGGCGAGACGAAAATGGAAATAAATGTTCTACACAATGGAGTCCTATGAGTGCAGATACTACCTATTTTTCTCCAAGCGAAAAGCCATTCATGTTTAATTTTCGAGTAGATAATTTAGTAGAATTACTCAAAGTGCTTAAAGAAGAGGGGGTTACTGTGGTTGGTGAAGTAGAGGAGTATAGCTATGGGAAATTTGGATGGATTTTAGATCCAGAAGGAAATAAAATAGAACTCTGGGAGCCTATAGATAGTGCCTTTTTGTAAGATTATACTGCTTATCATGATGTATTTACTTTGAAAAAAGAGTGTTTTTTTAGATTTCTGCACTTTTTTTAATAGCTTTAAGTTCTAATTAACTAATCAATACAACAATGAGCGAAGAAACGAACGAAGGTCTAGGGGATGATCTTAAAGACAAAGCAAAAAAAGCAGCTAGTGAAGCTAGTGAGAAAGCAAGTGAATTTGCAGATGATGTAAAAGAATCTGCAAAAGAGTTTTCTGATAGCGCAAAAGAAGAATGGAATAAAGTGACTGACAGCAAAGAAAATAAAAAAATGCTTGCAGGATTGCTTGCTATTTTTCTTGGGAGTCTTGGTATTCATAAGTTTATTTTAGGATACCAAAAAGAAGGAATTATTATGCTCGTTGTGGGTGTTGTAGGTTGGTTTCTTTGTGGTATTCCAACAATGTTAGTATGGGCAGTAGGAGTTATAGAAGGAATTATGTACCTCACAAAATCTGACGAAGAATTCTATAATACATACCAAGCAGGACAAAAACCTTGGTTCTAAAATAGCATAAACTAAAGCCTAAAGATTTTCTTTGGGCTTTTTTATTAAATTTAACATCGTAATATTGCTATATTACTTTTTATTTGTAATTTTGGATTATTAAAACACATATACTATGGGCGTTACAAAAAGGCATATTCACTCAATGAGAGCAAATCAAATGGCAGACTTGGCAAAAGTGCTATCTAATCCTGCTAGAGTAGCTATTTTAGAATATATAGGAGATTGTGACGGCTGTTTATGTCAGGATATATCAGAAAAAATAAGATTATCGCAACCCACAACTTCACAACATTTGCAAGTGATACGTAAAGCTGGATTGCTTAAAAGCCAGTTTAAAGGAAAGGCACAATACTATAGTATTGATGTGAGAAAATGGGAACAATTACAACAACATTTTCAAGATTTCTTCGAAGCAACTAAAGCAAAATGTTGCTAATTTTATGAGTACAGCATTACTACATAAAGCATATAAAGGAGATCTTTTTAAAGAAGAAGGTAATGATCTTATAGCATTACTAGCAGATCACCTTACAAAAACAAAAGAAGGAACCCCTTCTAAGGTAACCCGTTGGGTCCCTCCACAAGTTGAATATGATTTTTGGCAAGAGTATATAAAAGAAAAACACAGTACTAAAGAATTTTTTTCAACCCTTTTAGAGCGTTCTATCCATACACATCACCCCAAATATATAGGACATCAAATAGCATCTGCAGTGCCTGTTTCGGCTTTAGCAACCTTTTTTAGTGCACAACTCAATAATGGGATGACAGTGTATGAGATGGGGCAAGCAAGTACCGCAATAGAAAAAAACGTCATAGACATGTTTTTGAAAGCTATAGGCTATGCACAAGGAGATGGTTTCTTGACTTCAGGTGGGACATTAGCAAATCTTACAGCAATGCTTGCTGCTCGTAAAACCATTGCAAATGATGATATATGGAATGATGGTCATAATCACAAATTAGCAATTATGGTTTCAGAAGAAGCACATTATTGTGTAGATAGAGCTGCTCGTATTATGGGATTAGGAAGCGAAGGAATTATTAAAATTCCAGTTAATGAAGACTATGCGATTCGTACAGAAGTATTAGAAACGTATTATGATAAGGCGCTTGCAAACGGACGTCAAGTGATTGCTATTGTAGGAAGCGCTCCCTCTACAAGTACAGGTGTTTATGATAATTTACAAAAGATTTCCGCTTTCGCGAAAGCAAAAAAAATATGGTTCCACGTAGATGGAGCTCATGGAGGCGCCGCTATATTTTCATCAAAATACAAACACCTTCTTAAAGGCATTGACCAAGCAGATTCTGTGATTATAGATGGCCATAAAATGATGGGAACCTCTTCAATAACAACAGCAGTATTATTTAAAAACGATGTAGATAGCTATACTACTTTTGAACAAAAAGCACAGTATCTCTGGGATAAAAATGATGATCCAGAATGGTATAATCTAGGAAAGCGCACTTTTGAATGTACAAAAAGCATGATGAGTTTACGCTTTTTTGCCATTATGAATGCTTACGGAACGCAGTTTTTTGATGATAATGTGACCGTATTATATGATGCCGGACGTGAGTTTGGAACTTATATTGAAGCACATCCAGACTTTGCATTAGCATTAACACCTATTTCAAATATTGTATGTTTTAGATATATAGGAAACCTACATCCAGAAGCCTATGAAGAAGTAAATAGAAAAATCCGCCAAACATTATTGGAAGATGGAGAGTTCTATATTGTCTCCACCTTACTTAAAGGAGAATTTTTCTTACGTACTACATTTATGAATCCATTTACCAATAAGGAGCATATGGAGTTATTACTGGAAAAAATCAAAGAAATAGCTGTAAAAATTGAACAAACAACAATCAATATATAAAACCAAGTGTTGTTATAACATACACTAAAAATACATACACTATGAAAACACAAGAATTTTTAGAAATACTAAACGATCACAACGGAAAATCATTATTATTTGAATATGCACCCAATTTATTGGTAGGTGCAAACTATCACATTACAGAAGTAAAGCACGTTACTATTGATTCTGTAGATTGTGGCGCTGGCACAGATGCATGGAAAGAAACCATTATTCAACTATGGGAAGATCCTAATGAATTAGGGAAGACAGAATTTATGAGTGCTTATAAAGCCATGGGAATTCTATCTAAAGTAGGTCATATGAAACCGTACGTAATGGATTCAGAAGTACGTATAGAGTATAGTAATGCAAACTTTCATACAGCGCAACTATATGTTAACGATTACGAAATACGAGGAAATAATCTACTTCTTAAATTAGCAAGCCAGCCTACAGACTGTAAAGCAAAAGAAGCTTGTGGTATTCAAGCTCCAGCAACCGTTGGTGCAGAAGCGCAAGTTGGCGGATGTGCTCCAGGAAGCGGGTGTTGTTAATAGCGTGATATGAGTGTGTCTCAACCAGATATTCAAATACGTTTGTTTCATAAAAAGGATTATCCCGCTTGCGCGAAAATCTATAAAACAGGCATGGATACAGGGATTGCTACATTTGAAACAAAAGTACCTGATTGGGAAAAGTGGAATGCTAAGTTTTTAAAACAATGTCGTTTTGTAGTCGAAAAAGATCAAACCATTTTAGGATGGTGCGCACTTACTCCTTTTTCATCAAGAGAAGTCTATAAAGGAGTTGCTGAGGTGACTATTTATGTAGCTACAGAAGCACAACAAAAAGGAATAGGAAAACTGCTATTACAACATTTAATAAAAGAAAGTGAGAAAGCAAATTTTTGGACCTTACAAGCAAAGATATTTCCACAAAATCTTGCTAGTATTACCTTGCATGAGAATTATGGATTTAAAAAAGTAGGGATACGAAAAAAAATCGCAATGCGGGATGGTATTTGGTATGATAATGTGTTATTAGAGAGAAGAAGTGGTTTTATTTAAAATGTCTGGTCGAGCGCAGTTGAGACCTAATGAATATATAATAGAGACTTAGAAATATATATAAAAGATACCCGCCTTCGCGGATATGAAATATGAATTAAATAAGTACCCGTTTACACGGGCATTGAAAATGAAAAAAAACATACTCGTACTTTGTACAGGAAATAGCTGTCGTAGCCAGATGGCACATGGATATTTAAATCTATTAGCAAGTGATAAAGCAACGATCTATTCGGCGGGAATAGAAACGCATGGAATCAATCCTGGAGCTGCAGCAACGATGGCAAAAGACGGCATAGATATTACTAGTCATACTTCAAATAATGTAAATGAGTATGAAGGTGTCCAGTGGGATTTTATCATTACTGTGTGTGATCATGCTTATGAAAACTGTCCATTTATTGCAGCACCTAATGCTACACGTTTACATCATAACTTTTATGATCCTTCAAAGTTTGTGGGATCTCCAGAAGATACAGAGGCAGCTTTCGCGAAAGCGAGAAATGAAATAAAAGCATATTGTCAAGATTTTGTGTCAAATCATTTGTAGTTTTCTTGATTTAATAGGATTTTCTTACAAAAACAGGTGTAAATGCCTGTTTTTGTAATTATATATTTTCATACATTTAAGGCTATAATTAACTAACCAATCCATTTTAGACAATTTCCTTGTCAACATTAAAATAGTCAAGTTCCCTCGTATTGTCATTGGGTTACCAATAACAATAAAATGAATCTTAAAAAATCAGTAGGCATCGCCGTAATACTAGGCATTGCCTTTATTGCCATTTGGGAACTTTATGTCCAATCACTAGGATATGTTTCAGAGCTTGATGATAATAAAGCACTCTGGGCTATTCAAAGAGCCAAAGTAGATAAGCTCTCTTCAGATGATGTCGTATTATTAGGCTCTTCAAGGGTTCATTTTGATATTCAACTCAATGAATGGGAAGAAGCTACTGGCGTGCGCCCTATCATGCTAGCTTCTGATGGTACAACACCCACTCCTATTTTTAAAGAAATTGTTGAAGAGACTGATTTTAATGGCACCGTAGTCATAGGTGTAGCTCCTGCATTATTTTTTTCACAACCAGAAAAAGGGTTTATGTGGGATCGTCCTACCAAAAGACTCCGTCATTATTATGATAGAACCTATGCGCAACGCGCCAACCATTACCTTTCTCTTCCTTTAGAACGCACCTTTTCATTTTTGAACGCATCAGAAGAAGAATGGTCTGATGATATAGATTTAAAAACCTTAGTGAACAATATTACAATAGGCAATAGAGGTCCAGAAGCAAGGCCACCTTTCAATAATTTTGGATTCGTAGATGCCGATCGAAATGTGACCATGTTTGAAAAGACCAAAACAGATACAGCCTTTGCAAATGGAATTGTCAAAATATGGTTAGGAGGGATAGAGCGACGACCCGCACCCGTTGTAGATTCTGTAATACTTTATTACCAGCCTTTAATAGAAAAATTTAAAAAACGTGGAGGAAATGCTATTTTTTTAAGATGCCCTTCTAGTGGAAAACTCAGAGAAAAAGAAAATGAAACATACTCCAGAACTATCTGTTGGGATGAACTGCTTTTACAATCTGGACTTAATGGCTATCACTTTGAAGATTATACACAGTTAAATCAATTTACCTGCCCAGAAGAATCACATCTTTTTTCTACAGATGCTCGTATTTTTACCAAAGAGCTAGTGAAAATCCTTCTAGAAGATCAACAAATCCCTAACCTTAAAACTCGATAATTATGTTATTTAATTCACTCAGTTTTGTGGTTTTTTTGATCATTGTTTTAGCGCTTTATTATGCAAAAATACTATCCTGGACGGGAAAAAAACGCATGCTTTTACTCTCTAGTTATGTGTTTTATGGAATGTGGAATCCACCCCTAGTTATTTTACTTTGGATTTCTACCGTCGTAGATTGGACTGCAGGAAAAAAACTAGCAACGCTAGAAAATAAAAAAAAGAGAAAACTATGGCTCTTATTGAGTATGGTTGTAAATCTTGGGTTTTTAGGATTCTTTAAGTACGGTAATTTTTTATTAGAAAACTTTACAGCGATACTCCAAAGTATGGGAATAAAGTATGAAGCACTTCCGATGGATATCATTTTACCAATGGGTATTTCTTTTTACACGTTTCAGACCATGTCCTATACTATAGATATGTATTATAGAAAAGGAGAACGTGCCCGTACTTTCCTAGATTTTGCATTATATGTGACCTTCTTTCCACAATTAGTTGCGGGACCTATTGTAAGAGCAAAAGATTTGATCACACAATTTTATGAGCCTAAAAAAGCAACTGTTAACCAGTTTTTATGGGGATTATTTTTATTGACCATAGGGGTGTTTCAGAAAGTAGTTTTGGCAGATGCATTACTCTCTAGTACATCAGATAAGGTTTTTGATGCAGGTAAACTACTCCACGGGCTAGATGCGTGGATAGGAACTCTAGCTTTTTCAGGACAAATATTTTTTGATTTTGCGGGCTATTCTACCTGCGCAATTGGTATTGCATTGATGTTAGGTATTGTATTGCCAGATAACTTTAGATATCCCTATGCATCTATAGGTTTTTCTGACCTTTGGCGAAGATGGCATATTTCTCTGTCTAGTTGGTTGCGGGATTATTTATATATCCCATTAGGAGGAAATCGTCATGGTATTACAAGAATGTATGTAGCGCTTATGCTTACGATGTTACTGGGAGGATTATGGCATGGTGCCGCTTGGACATTTGTAATCTGGGGTGCTTTGCACGGCATATACTTGGTGGGAGAGCGGTTACTTAAAAAACTAATCTCAATAAAGATTAATGCTTGGAATGGGATTTTCTTTGCATTCTTAACTTATACATTAGTTAATATTACGTGGGTGTTTTTTAGAGCAAAAGGATTTGCTAATGCAAGTGATATGATTACCTCTATGTTTTTTATGAATTCAGAGGGAAGTAAGATTTTAGGAATCGCAGAAATAGGCAAGGTGGTGATTGTGATTACAGGGCTATTTTTATGTCATTGGTGTATGCGCAATACTTCTATGAAAGAGGTGTCACTTAAAACACCTTCCTGGGTATTAGGTGTTGGTTGGGCAGTATTATTCTTTTTGATTTGTTTAGCGCAAGGAAGTGGAGAACAGTTTATTTACTTTCAGTTTTAAGGGGTTCATAATTCCGCTTTCGCGAAAGCGTATAAAGAGACTTAACTACTTAATACATCTGCCACTTTTGCTATATTTTTACTCTCAAACCAGCGTATAAATCGGATGACCCATCGCAATATCCTGCTTTTTGTAGTAGAAAGTTTCAGGGCTAATTTTCCAATGGATTCATCGCGTGTTGAGAAAACGGTTTCTTTGTCTGTAGCATCATGATATTCATTAGCAAATATCCATGCTTCATCACGAGCGATATTGATACTAAACGTAGCGATAAGATCTTCTTTTCCGTCTGCTACTTTATCAAGTAGATAAAAGAAAGGAGATACGCGTCCTATTTTTTCTTGTACGCCATCTACCATACTCGCTAAAATGGTATTGATTTTATTAAAATCATTATGGATATCGTCTAGCTGTCCTTCTGGTCCTATAGTTTCAGAAACGGCAATTCCTAAGTCTAAATTAATATGTGCATTAATTCCTAAAAGAAGATGCTGAAGGATTAATAATTTTTGACTTTTTGCAGCCTCAAAAGCATTCTTCCATGATAGTGATGGTTTCTTACCTTCTTTATAAGTAAAATATGCAGCTAAGTATCTATTGGCAAAAATGACATCAAGACGCTCCATTCTGGGGTTATCTTCAAATTCTTGTTGAGCAATTCCTTCTTTGATACGCTCTGTTACTTTTTTATAAAGTATTGGGAAAAAGGCAAGATTGCTGTTGGCAGTTATTTCATCGGTAATAATATCTCCCAAAATGGCGATGACTTCATCTATCGTAGTGGCTTGTGTCATGGTATACTAATCAGATAGTTACAGAAATTAAAGTTAGAGATAAGTCGCTATATGATCAAATTATTTGGGCACTATAATTTTGAAGTAAGTCATTTGCTACGTAAATATGATACAGAATACTTATTTTTAAAGCATAAATCAGATATCATGAAAAAATCGATACTATTATTTTTAGTCCTAGTGAGTACTGCTATTTCTTTTGGACAAAGTGAGAAAAGTAAAGTACAGGAAACCGTCGCAAAGTCAAAGATAGAAGGTCATATTTATTTCTTAGCAGATGATTTATTAAAAGGAAGAGAAACAGGAACTCCAGAAAATAAGATAGCGGCTTCTTATTTAGCAAATACATTACGCAGTTATGGTGTGCAACCTAATCCTAAAACAGGAGATTATTATCAAGAAGTAACTCTTCAAAAAACGGCTCCGCCTAAAGATGTTACAATCGCTATAAATGGCAGCACTATAAAAGATTATGCAGTGTTAGATGTAGCTGCTACAGATTTTTCTAAAGGCGCTGTATATCTAGGATATGGATTAGAGCAAGATTATAAAGGAAAATCGGTAGATGGGAAGCTTGTTGTTGTAAAAGCAGGTAGTGCTGATGCAAAAGATGCACGTGCTGCTTTTGGACTTCTGGATCAAAAACGACAATTGGCTAAACAAAATGGTGCTGTAGGTGTCCTTGAACTATTAAATGCAGAGGAACAAATGTGGGGATTTATAGAGCATAATTTTAATGCTCCATCGCTTGATATTGTGAAGGAAGAAAGTAAGACGGCTAGCATGCCTTACGTCTGGATATTAGATAAAGGAAATAAAATGGCAAATAGCCTTACAGCAAACAAATCAATAGCAGCTTCGCTTAAGATGAGTGGCTCTCAAAAAGAGATTGTAAAATCTCAAAATGTGATAGGTGTTATAGAGGGTACAGATCCAATATTAAAAAATGAATATATTATATACTCAGGTCATTATGATCATGTAGGTATAGGTACACCAGATGAGACAGGTGATACGATTTATAATGGAGCTCGTGATAATGCTATAGGAACGACTACAGTTTTAAGTATGGCAGAAAATCTTGCAAAATACCCAACAAAACGATCGGCGTTATTTATTTTGTTTACAGGAGAAGAAAAAGGGTTATTAGGGAGTTCTTTTTATGTAGAAAACCCTGTGCTTCCACTGCATCAAATGGTATATTGTTTTAATAGTGATAATGGAGGGTATAATGACACATCTCTGGCTACTATTATTGGATTACCAAGAACTACAGCATCACAGCATATAAAAGATGCGGCAAGTGCTTTTGGACTAACAGCTATAGACGACCCTGCACCTGAACAAGGTCTTTTTGATAGAAGCGATAATGTGAATTTTGCGGCAAAAGGAATTCCAGCACCTACTTTTTCTTTAGGTTTTACCGCATTTAATGGAGATGTAACTAAATACTATCACAGACCTGGTGATGAGGCAAACACATTAGATTATGATTACTTATTTAAGTTTTTTAGTGCTTATGTGCTTGCAGGGAGAAATATTGGAAATGACCCAATAACCCCTACTTGGACTGCTGGTGATAAGTATGAAGCGGCTGGAAAAGCGTTGTATAAAAATTAATCTTATTAAAGCATACGCTTTAACGTTTTACTCTCTTTACAGTCGTGAACCTGTCTGCTGGTAGGTAGGTCTCGTAATTTTGATTTCGCGAAAGCGGAATAAAAATATAAGATATTGAGGTTGAAAAGAACCCTATAGATTATTCTTCCTCTGAATTTCTATGTCCGTATTTTTTTTCTAGTTCTGCTTCAAACTCTTCCATTACAGGCTTTACAGTGCTTTCAGGTAAGTCTGCAATACGTATATACATAAGCCCATCTACCGCATTGTTAAATAATGGATCTACATTAAAAGCAACTACTTTGGCGTTTTGTTTTATGTATTTTTTGATAAGTACGGGAAGTCTTAGAGAGCCCGGTTCTACTTCGTCAATAAGTTTATCAAACTTATTGAGATCGGCTGCACTTTCGTCAAAGACAAATTCTTTATCGGCATCTTTAAGGCGAACTTTAAATTCTTTTTTAGGCCTGATATATTGGGCTACATACGGATCCCAATAATGGGATTTCATAAATTCAATCATCAAAGATTTAGAAAAATTTGAAAACTGATTAGAAATACTTACCCCTCCAATAAGGTATTTGTGTTTTGGGAAGCGTAATGTAGTATGAACAATACCTTTCCATAATAAAAAGAGTGGCATTGGTTTTTGCTGATATTCTTTGATGATAAAAGCACGTCCCATTTCAATACTTTGACTCATCATAGTGTGCAATTCGGTATCAAAACGAAAAAGGTCTTGAAGGTAAAACCCATCAATGCCATACTTATCATAAATTTCTGAACCTAATCCCATACGATAGGCACCTGCTATTTTTTTTGCATCACTATCCCATAAAAACATATGATGATAATAGCGATCAAATTTATCCAAATCTGTAGCTTCATTCGTTCCTTCTCCTATGGCTCTAAATGTGATTTCGCGCAAGCGACCTATTTCTCTAAGAGTATTAGGCATCTCATCTGCAGGAGCTAGAAAAACTTCGTAATTTTTAGATTGTAGTAGGCGTTTATCGTTAGATCGTAATTGGTCAATCTCTTCATAAATTAAATCGCTACTTATAGAGACAGCAATTTCTTTAGGTTCTTTAGGAACTTTAAGCGTTTGTGGAATGCTACTAAGACGACTTTTAGTTTCGAAAGACTTGGCAAGCATGTATGTTTTTTTACGGAGAAACTCTGTAAAACTAGAAAGGTTTTGATATTCTTTTTGTGCTGTTACTTTTATAGGATTTCCAATACGAACTTTAATCACTCTGTTTTTTTGAGTAAGAAGTTCACTAGGTAACTTAGCGGTACGTAAAGTACTACTAATGCGTGATAATTGATAAAACAGTCTGCTATTTTTTGCATGAAAATAGATAGGAACAATAGGGACTTCTGCTTTTTTAATAAGCTTTATTGCAGCTTCTTCCCAAGGTTTATCAATAATGAGCTTATCATCTTTATAAGTAGATACTTCTCCTGCTGGAAAAATCCCTAGAGGGCACCCATTTTGGAGATGTAATAATGCATTTTTAAAACCAGCAATACTTGATTTTACATCTTTGCGATCCTCAAAAGGATTTACAGGCATTACATATGGTTTTAAAGGATCTATGCGGTGTAAAAGGAAATTGGCAATGATCTTAAAATCTTCACGTTGTTCAAGCATGAGTTTAAGTAAAAGAATACCGTCAATCCCTCCTAATGGATGATTTGATATAGTGATATAAGCACCATTTTTTGGAAGTCGTTTAAGATCTTCTTCTGGGATATCAAATTTGATTTGAAATTCATCTAGAAGTGCATTTAAAAAGTCGAGATCACTTAAATGCTTATTGCGATCATAAATTTTATTTAGACTTGAAATTTTAAGTATTTTCATAAGTGACCAGCCTAAAAAAGTACCTATAAAGCCAAATTTATTGACGTTTATGGCTTGGGCAACTTCTTTTGCGGTAACTAAACTCATGAAATGTTATTTATAACGATGTAATCAAATATACAATACTTACGCTTCTTTTAATACAAACTGAGTTACTGTTCTGTTTTCTTGTTTTAAAAGCACTTTTCTTCCATGTAAAAGCATATGTATTTCGTTTGCTGAGGCATGTCTAGCAGTAAGTAATGTCACTCCTTCATTCCATCTTACTTTATAGGTTGCTCTTAGTTTTTTTAGTAACGGTTCTAATGTGTTAAACTTATTTTCAATGCAAACAGAAAAACTAATGGCAGAGTTCTGCATCATCGTTACCTTCATTTTATAAATGTGAAGTAAATTAAAAATATCACTTATGTTTTCTTCCATAATAAAACTAAAATCGATAGAAGATAATGAGATAAGTATCTGATTTTTCTTTACGATAAAACAGGCAACCATGGGGTCTAGTTGTATGCCTTTTCCTATAAATGTGCCAGGACTTTCAGGAGTAATAAAAGATTTCACATATAATGGTATTTCTTTTCTCTGTAGTGGTTGAAGTGTTTTGGGGTGTATTACAGAAGCCCCATAAAATGCCATTTCTATAGCTTCATTATAAGAAATACGTTGTAATAGTTTTGTGTTTTTAAAAACTCTAGGATCACCATTTAATACACCAGGTACATCTTTCCAAATAGTGAGGTTGTCTGCATTTAAGCAGTACGCAAAAATAGCGCCTGTATAGTCACTACCTTCTCTACCTAGCGTTGTTGTAAAGTTGTTTTCCTCTGAAGCTACAAATCCTTGCGTAATAAATAAACCTTCTTTTTGAATTGCTTGTTGAATGTTTTTTTGTGTGACATCCCAGTCTACCTTAGCGTCTCTGTAGCTAGTATCTGTTTTGATAAGTTCGCGAGCATCAATCCATTGATTTTTAATGTTGCTTTCAGCAAGAAATGCACTTACAATTTGTGTAGAAGTAAGTTCGCCATAACAGATCACTTGATCATATACAAAGTCATAATTAGGAGATTTATTAATAGCTAGAAAGTCTTCTAAGTTTTTAAATAAGGTGTGTACGGTTTTAAAAATAGCATGTCCTTTAGGGAAAAGAGTCGTAATTATATCTATATGATACTTACGAGATGCTTCTATTGTTTCAGATAGTTTTGTCTCATCATTAAAATAGGCATCTACTACTTCTTCTAATGCATTGGTAGTTTTACCCATGGCAGATAGTACAATAAGCTTGTTTTTGACACCTGTCTTTTGTAGAACAGTCACTATATTTTTTACGCTATCTGCGTCTTTTACCGAAGCACCTCCAAATTTAAATACCTGCATTTTCTTAGTTCTTCTTTATAAGATTATGACAAAAATGATACAAAAGAGCAAATGTACTCATTCCTGAATTTTTTATACGCTTTCGCGAAAGCGTATATAGGAAATACATACATTATAGATGATGTTTATAAAAAGATACCCTTTATGATATGGAGTCTATATAGTTATGTAACCGTTCTCTATTCATTTGAGCTAGATACCAGTCTTTTAATAACAATGCACCGCTATTTTCATAAAACGTTATTGCGGGTGTATTCCAATCTAGTACTACCCATTCAACTCTATTGACATCCTGTTGTATAGCATAACGCATAACTTCATTATATAATGCTTTACCAAATCCTTTGCCTCTATGTATATCAGAGACAATTAGATCTTCAAGATGTAAAGATTTACCTTCCCATGTGGAAAATCTAAAATACACTAAGGCCATTCCTATAATTTTTGCTTCGTGTTCTGCAACAAAGCAAGTAAATAAAGGATTTGTACCTGTGCCATTTTTAATAAGTGTATCTACTGAAATTTTTACAGCATCTGGCTCTTTTTCATAAACAGCAAGCTCATTTATAAGAGAAAGGACATCAGGCATATCTGTTGCCTGAGCCTTGCGAATAAGATAATTCATAAGAAATATGATCTAAGCAAGCTAAAGTAAAAAATTATATAGATAAAAGAATACGAAATCGTTATAGTTATGGTGTTTTTTTGAATATTTTTGCAAAAAATAATGTTACATACCACATGGCACGTAAAAATCAAACTTTAGGAGAATTTATAATCGAAAACCAATCAGAGTTTAAATATTCTTCTGGTGAATTATCTCGACTGATTAACTCAATTCGATTAGCTGCAAAAGTGGTAAATCACCAAGTAAACAAAGCTGGATTAGTAGACATACTAGGCGAAGCTGGAGATACAAATATACAAGGAGAAGATCAGCAAAAGCTTGATGTTATCGCAAATGAAACCTTTATAAATACACTGAAAAATAGAGAAATTGTTTGTGGTATAGGAAGCGAAGAAAATGATGATTTTATTACCATAGAAGGACATAATGATGATCATCAAAATAAGTATGTAGTGTTGATGGATCCTCTAGACGGGTCTTCAAATATAGATGTAAATGTTTCTGTAGGGACTATTTTTTCTGTTTACAGAAGAATTACACCTCCGGGAACTCCTGTAACAATTGAAGATTTCTTACAACCAGGACGTAACCAAGTAGCAGCAGGATATATTATTTATGGAACAAGTACCATGCTAGTGTATACTACAGGTCATGGTGTTAATGGCTTTACATTAAACCCAGCTATTGGAACATTTTATTTGTCGCATCCTAATATGAAATTTCCTGAAGAGGGGAATATTTATTCTGTAAATGAAGGAAATTATACTCATTTTCCTCAAGGTGTTAAAAATTATATTAAATATTGTCAAGAAGAATCTGGAAATCGCCCGTACACTTCTAGATATATAGGTTCGCTAGTTTCTGACATACATCGTAATATGATTAAAGGAGGTATATATATGTACCCAAAAAGCTCTTTAAATGCTAAAGGAAAGCTTAGATTATTATACGAATGTAACCCAATGGCATTTATTACTGAGCAGGCTGGAGGTAAGGCTAGTGATGGGTATACTTCAATATTAGATCTGAAACCTACAGAGTTACACGAGAGAGTTCCTTTCTTTTGTGGAAGTAAAAAAATGGTGGAAAAAGCCGAAGCTTTTATGGAAGAATCATTATAATCCCTATATATTTAGGCGCTTATCGTCATTTTTTATATATTTGATTTGCTATAACGCAATGAATCCCTCATCAAATTATGTCTAAAGGAAATAAAGAGCAAAGCAATCAAAGTCAATTAGAAGCAAATTCTAAAATTGATGCAATTAAGCAGCTTATTTTTGGAGAAAATATGGCTGAGTACAGCCAAGAATTTGACACTCTAAAAAAAGAACTAGAAAAAAGGCGCCAAGAGCTATCAGATTATATTGATGATACTCGTAAAGAGCTTATGACTGCTATTGATAATTTAAGTACAGATGTTAATATTCGTATTTCTGACTTAGAAGAATCATTAAATGATAAAGCAACATCTTTAGATGAGAAAAAAGTTGACAAATCGCAATTAGGTAATTTACTTATAAAGTTAGGCGAGAGTATCAAATCCTAATAGTTCTAACGATTCTCTGTCATGAATTCTAAGGAAAGACTTGAGATTTTAAAAGAAATCTTACTTACAGAAGAACGTGAGTTTGACAGAGATCTTGTGCTTAAAATTGAACAATTAAGATCAGAACAAGAAAATCTTTCTGATAGAGTTACTCCAATACTTGACGAGCGCATGGATGATTTTGTTCAGAAAATGCCTAAAGCCTTAGGTCCTGTAATTACAGAAACACTCAAAACAGAAATTAAAAAATCACAAGAAGCCGTTGCTGAAGCATTGTATCCAATAATGGGTAAAATGATTAAAAAATATGTTCAAGCTGAGATCAAAAAACTTAACGAAGATATCAATCAAAGGCTTAACAAGACATTTTCATTTAGAAATTGGTTTTCTGGAAAAGATAATGATATTGATGCAGCAGCATTGATGTATGAGCAATATGAAGCAAGAATTGAGCAAATCATGGTGATTGAAAAAGGATCAGGATTGCTTAAGGCAAATTATGCAAAAAGGGAAACTCTTGATGAAGATATGTTAGCGGGAATGTTAACAGCTATAAAGAGTTTTGTAGAAGATGCTTATAATCAAGGAGAAATGGAATTGGAGAGAATTGATTATGAATTATTTACAATTCATCTTCAAAACTTTTCAAATTACTATATTGCAGTTGTTATTACGGGGATCTATGACGATAATTATAAAGATAAGCTAGAGGATGTGCTATTGGATTTTGCACAATTTGTTGTTAATAAAAGCGATTTAGAAAACCCAGAAACTTTTACCAAAAAATTAAAATCATATTTTACAGATGAGCGTATCTAAAAAAGTTGTACTGTTAGGGCATTTTGGTGTAGGAAAATCTTCACTTCTTAGGCGTTTTGTAGAAAATACCTTTTCAGAAAGCTATACTGTTACTATTGGGGTTCATATCATGAAGAAAGAAGTGCACCTAGAAAAAGAGAGTGTTACGTTAGTTATATGGGATGTTGAAGGAACAGACGATTTTACAAAATATAGACCCTCCTATCTTATGGGTGCTTCTAGCTTTATTTATGTTTTTGATGCTTCTAGACCAGTTACTTATAGTGACATAAAATATAACTTAGAACATTTAAAAGAGAAATATCCTCATATTTCTGTGCACATTATCGGCAATAAAGTGGATTTGGTCGATCCTGAAGTAATTTTAAATGAATTAAAAGCACAAGATATTCAGCATTCTTATCTTTCTAGTGCTAAAACTGGAGAAAATGTTGAATTGCTGTTCGAAAATGTAGCAGCACAATTACTTGAGAATGCTTGATAAGCTTAGACAAGAATTTTTAGAGAACACCACTCAGATACTTATTTTAGATAGTACAAATCGAGTTTTAGAAACAGATAACTCTTTGTTTTATATAAAGAAGGATTCTGATATCACCGACTTTCACCCATTCTTTCATGTGATTTCATCTCTTTTTGATGACGATAGAAAAGAACAAAAATTCTATTGTGTACAAATGGAAGTGAAAGGGAAAACATGTTTTTATGATATAAGAACTGTCGTCCATTTTGAAAAAAAGCAAGTAGTATTGTTTGTAGAAGATCTTACAGATCATTACAAAACAGTGCATCAGATAAAACAAGTGCGTAATGAATCTATTATAAATTTTAATATTACGCAAGAGCTTAATCACGAGCTAAACGTTCAAAGAGGATTTAAGAATAAATTTCTAGCAAATGTTAGTCATGAAATTAGAACACCTCTTAATAGTATTTTAGGTTTTCTTAGTGTACTTGAAAATACAAACTTAGATAGAGAGCAGTTAGATTTAATAGGTATTATTAAAGATTCTTCTAAAAACCTTGTTTCTATTGTAGATGATCTTTTAGATATTTCAAAGATAGAAGCTGGTAGACTTGAGATAAAAAACAAACGATTTAATTTTAGAAGATTTACAGAATCACTTATAAAAACATATGAATTACAAGCTGAGGAAAAACGGTTAAAGTTTGTATCTGATATTGGAACAAATCTTCCTCGTTTTCTTATTGGAGATCAACTTAGGCTAAATCAAATTTTGATCAATTTGCTTGAAAATGCCTTGAAATTTACCCATCAAGGTACGGTTACATTACGTGTATCTACTAATTCACGTAATATGCGTCGTATTCCTGTAACTTTTGAAATTATAGACACAGGAATAGGAATACCTAAAGAGCACCTTACTACCATTTTTGAAAGTTTCACACAATTAGAAAAACGTGGTTTATTTGGTGGTTCTGGATTGGGACTTAGTATTGTAAAACAGCTTACGCAATTAATGGAGAGTGACCTAGAGGTACAAAGTATGGAAGGTGAGGGGTCTACATTTAAGTTTACAATTTTTATGGGAGTTTCTCATGATCAGAAGGAAGAAAAAGAAATTTCGCGCATAAAAAAATCAGAAAAAAGAATAGGAGGATCAAAAAAGAGAAAATATCGTATTCTTTTAGGAGAAGATATAGAGGTAAATCAGCTTCTGATGATGCGTCTTTTTGCAGATGAAGGAAGCTATAGTTTAGATATTGCAAAAAATGGAGAACAAGTTGTTTTATTTCTTGAAAAATATCAATACGACCTTGTTTTAATGGACCTTTCTATGCCTATTATGGATGGATATGATGCAGCA
Organism: uncultured Dokdonia sp.; assembly: GCF_947492815.1. GTDB lineage: Bacteria > Bacteroidota > Bacteroidia > Flavobacteriales > Flavobacteriaceae > Dokdonia. The sequence continues at coordinate 234,266 of NZ_CANLOB010000001.1, read as the reverse complement.
ATGCGAATTCGAAATCACAGTGATAAGAAAATAAAGAAAATTCCTATTATTGCTCTCACAGCACGAACTACAGAAGAAGAGAGAGATGCTGCAAAAGAAAGTGGGATGAATGCCTATTTAACAAAACCAATAAATGCTGAGATTTTGTTTAAAACAATAGATAGGTTATTACATCGCTATAAGAATAAAAAGAAGGAAGAAGTAAAAGAATAAAAAAAGCGGCACATATGCCGCTTTTTTTATTGAATATGTATTATTAACGATTCATCAATTTGATTTCTTCCTTAAAAGTATCTAGATCTACTCCTTCATTAACAAGCGATAGTGCCTTGTCAACAACATATTTTACATTATTTACTGTAAACCCTAAACCTACAGCAAGCCTTTCGAGCATAATAGTTTGCTTGTCACCAAGCTCATGATCAGCAAAAACCATTCTTCCTAAGTCAAAAAGACGCTCTAGACGACTCTCATAAGTGATAGGAGGATTAATTTTATGTGTCTTATAATCTTTTAATATTGCTTTGTAATCTTCTTCTGAAATATCAAGATTACGAGCTGTTCTATCTAGGAATTTTTTTTCATCTTCAGTAATGATGGTATCACTCATTGCAATACGTACCATTGCTGCAAAATGATCTTCATTACGCTTGCGGAAACCGCTATCATACAAATCTGAAATAGACATAGTTTTATCTTTATAATTAAGTCGCAAATATAGCTATTCTTGCATCATTTTTAATTTGTACATTTGGAAAACTCCCTAATATATTTTTAATGGATTCTTTTTGGTTTTATTTTAAAGAAGGTCTTCTTCATGTGTTGGATTGGAATGCGTATGATCACATCCTATTTATTATTGTCTTGACGGTCCCTTATACCTTTTCTAGTTGGAAAAGATTACTGTCGTTAGTAACTATATTTACAGTAGGACACACTATATCATTGAGCTTATCGGCCTATGAAGTTGTTAAAATTAACACGACAATTATAGAGTTTTTAATTCCTGTGACCATTTTGATAACAGCGTTTTACAATATTTTTACAGCAGGTAAAAAAGGGAGAAAAGAACAAATAGGAGTCTATTTTATAAGTACTTTATTCTTTGGGCTCATTCATGGTTTTGGATTTTCTACGTATTTCAAAATGATGACGGCTAGTAGTGATCATAAGTTTGTACCCTTGTTAGAATATACATTAGGGATAGAAGCTTCTCAAGTTATTATTGTGCTTTTAGTATTAATTGTTAGTTTTTTAGGACAGTTTGTGTTTCGTTTTTCACTAAGAGATTGGGTGATGGTTGTTTCTGCAATTGTTATTGGTGTTGCGATTCCCATCTTTAGAAACGCACTAATTGCGTTAAATATTTAATAATCGATTGCATATCACGTAAGAGGCACTTACTTTAGTGCTTATAAATTAATTTATTTTTTATACGCTTTCGCGAAAGCGTACACCGCACATTAAAATATATGGCTTCAAAGCAACATAAATACGATATCGCATATTTGAGAATGGCAAGGGAATGGGGTAGATTATCTTATTGTGAGCGTAAACAAGTAGGGGCAATCATTGTGAAGGATAAAATGATTATATCAGATGGATATAATGGCACACCTACAGGTTTTGAAAATTTTTGCGAGGATGAAGAAGGCTATACAAAATGGTATGTTTTACACGCCGAAGCAAATGCTATTTTAAAAGTAGCATCGTCTACACAATCCTGTAATGGAGCAACATTATACATTACATTAAGCCCTTGTAAAGAATGTAGCAAACTTATTCATCAAGCAGGAATTAAACGTGTTGTGTTTAAAGAAGGTTATAAAGATCAGAGTGGTGTGAAATTTTTAGAAAAAGCAGGCGTTGAGATAGTACATCTTTCAAATTTAGAAGATTAATGAAATTAAAAAAGAAATACGTACCCCTCCTTTTTAGCTTAGGAATTGCTTTAGGAATTCTCTTAGGTAGTTTTTTAAATATAGGATCTTCTACAGATACGGCTTTTTTTAGTTCAAACGCTAAGAAAGAAAAACTTAATAAACTTATTGACTATATAGATTATGAGTATGTAGATACTGTAAATACAGACAGTATTGTTGATGTAACTGTTAATGGGATTTTAGATAATCTTGATCCACATTCTACATATATACCGCCAGAAGAGCTAAAAAGAATTGAAGAAAACATGAAGGGTGATTTTGTAGGAATAGGTATTCGCTTTTATCCCTATAAAGATTCAATTGCAGTTATTCAAGCAATAGAAGGTGGTCCTAGTGCTAAAGTAGGTATACGTGCAGGAGATCGTATTGTCTATGCTGATGATATCCCTCTTTCAGGAAAAGCTATCGGTGATGATTCTTTATCAAAAATTTTAAAAGGTCGTGTCAATACTTCTGTAAATCTTAAGGTAAAGAGACAAGGGGAAGATGTACTTATTCCCTATCGTGTAAAAAGAGATTTGGTTCCTATATCCAGTGTTATAGGGAGCTATATGCTTACAGATGAATTAGGGTATATCAAGATTAATAGATTTGCAGAATCTACCTATGATGAATTTAAAAAAGCATTGAAAGATCTTAAATCACAAGGAGCAACACAATTAGCGCTTGATTTAAGAGATAACCCAGGGGGATATGTCGCTAGCGCCGAAGCAATTGCTGATGAGTTCTTGAAAAAAAATAAACTTATCTTGTTTACTAAAAATAAGACAGGAAAAATAAACAAAACCTATTCAAATAGGGGTGGACTTTTTGAAGATGGAGAAGTATTTATTCTTATTAATGAAAACTCAGCTTCTGCTAGTGAAATTGTAGCAGGCGCATTGCAAGATAATGACAAAGGACTCATTATAGGTAGAAGATCGTTTGGAAAAGGACTTGTGCAAAGAGAGATGTCTCTAGGAGATGGTAGTGCAGTAAGACTTACAATTGCTAGATATTATACACCTACAGGGAGGTCTATTCAAAGACCTTATGAGTTAGGGAATAAAGACTATTTTGAAGATTACTTAGAACGTTATGAAAATGGAGAACTACGAAGTGCAGATAGTATCAAAGTAGCAGACTCACTTAAATTTAAAACTCCGTTAGGTAAGGTGGTGTATGGAGGAGGCGGAATTATTCCTGATGTTTTTGTGCCTAAAAATATAGATTTTGAGATGCGTAATCTTAATTATTTACTCAGATCAGGAGATATGCGTATGTTTATTTTTGAAGAATTAGAAAAAGATCGCTCATTTTATAATAACCTCTCTCTAGAAGAATTTCAAAATGAAATTACGATATCTGACACAATTGTAGAAGATTTTATATCTTACGCCCAATTAAGGGGAATTAATTTAAGAGCAAAAGATTATAGGGATGTTTATAAAAGCTACCTAAAAGCCACTATGGCAAAACAGCTCTTCGGTAATAATGCTTTTGAACAAATTGTTAATCAAGATGATGCGATTATTCAAAAAGTCATAAGCATAAGTACTAATTAGGGGATATACTATTATGGTTATAATTGCATCAGTTTTTGTGTTTATTATTGCTGTTATCTTTAGACTATTAGATAACAGTGCCAAACTATTTATTTCAAATGGAATATCTGTAAGCCCATTCTATCTTCCGGCAGAAACAGTAATAGAAGAAATGAATAAGCTAGATGATGACAAACTAAAGCAAAAACTAAAACGCAATTTATTATACCAGAAATTACATAAAATATTTACCATCCTATCTATTATAACCCTTCTCGTAGGTATAGGATTAGAAATATATAAGCCAGAACTTATATACCTGTTTTAATACGTATTATACTTATTTAGCGCTTCTTTTTTGTTCTTTCTGTTTTCTTGCAATCTTTCTAGAGATTTGAAGAATAAATAGTAAAATAATAGCACATGCACTTCCTAATATACCAATAAGAGCAACAGAGCTATTACCTTGAAAAGGAGCATCATAATCAACTTTTGTTATATTATAAATGAGTAATATAGCGGCAAGGGTAATAAATATAGGAATAGCAATACGCATATGTTTTTATTTAAATAGTTCTTGAATATTAGCTGTAAATAATTTTACAGCAATGGCTAGCAAAATTACGCCAAAAACTTTTTGAATCACAGCAATTCCATTTTTACCCATAAAACGTTCAATATGTCTAGAGGTTTTTAGAACAATATAGATCAGTAAAATATTAATAGCGATGGCTACAATGATATTTTCAATTTTATATTCTGCACGTAAAGCTACTAAAGATGTAAGACTTCCAGGTCCTGCAAGTAATGGAAATGCTAGTGGAAATACCGTTACGGTTTTAGGACTTACCTCTTCATCTTTAAATAATGTAATACCTAAAATCATTTCTAAGGCGATAAAAAATAAGATAAAAGAACCCGCAACTGCAAATTCATTTACCTGCACCCCTATAACATTCAAAATACGTTCTCCTAAAAAAACAAAAGCAATCATAATAACTAAAGCAATGATAGACGCCTTAGCACTTTGAATATGCCCTGCCTTTTTACGTAATTTTATAACAATAGGAATATTTCCCACAATATCAATTACGGCAAATAAAATCATAGTAGCCGCTGTTATTTCTTTAAAATCAAAATTCATAACCTAAAGGTTTAAAATGCGCGGCAAAATTACTATAAATTGCAAGATCTTACTTGTATAATCTATATAAAGTTATAGTAAAATATATGTAAATTTATATGCTTTTGACAGAGTTCTACGTTTATGTTGAGTTTATCGAAACACGAAAGCGTATACTGGAAAATTAGAAAAAAATAGCTTGTCTCAAAGGGAAAAGTATGTTTAATCATTCCTATTTTAAATCTTTAAAGTGCTATTTTATAGCTCATACTTTCGGGGTATCTTTGTGATATGTTTCAGCTTAAAAATACTATTGTTTCTGAAGAGATTATCGAAAAAGATTTCGTGTGCAATCTCAATGCTTGTAAAGGAGAATGTTGTATTGCTGGTGAGGCTGGAGCCCCTCTTGAAGAGAATGAAGTTGAGACTTTAGCTGCTATTTATGAAGATGTAAAACCTTTTTTAAGACCTGAAGGAATTGCTGCAATAGAAGAACAAGGTACTTCTATTAAAACTGATTTGGGAGATCTTGAAACTACCTTAGTAAATGGTGCCGAATGTGCCTATGTCACATTTAATGACAAAGGTTTTGCTAGTTGTGGGATAGAGGATGCATATAATGCAGGAAAAGTCACTTTTAAGAAGCCTATATCATGTCATTTATACCCAGTTAGAGTACAAAAGTATAGTTCGTTTTCGGCAGTAAATTATCATAAATGGCCTATTTGCGATGATGCGTGTACCTTAGGAAAAGAATTACAGGTTCCAGTATATAAATTTACAAAAGATGCGCTTGTACGTAAGTTTGGAGAAGCCTGGTATAAGGAACTAGAAAAAGCTGCAGCAGAACTTCAAAAATAAGGTCAAACAACCATACCTGTTAATTTATACTGCCTGTGCTTCTAAATGAAATGAATACACTATGAGAAACACTTCCAAATTACCCGAAGTAACCAACTCTATTTTTAGTGTGATGGGGCAAATGGCACATACACATAATGCTATTAATCTTTCACAAGGCTTTCCAGGATTTGATACAGACCCTGAATTACATGCCTTAGTTACCGAGGCGATGGCTTCTGGCCATAATCAATATGCGCCTATGCAAGGAGTATATAGTCTTAGAGAGCAAATAACTTTAAAACTAAATACGCTTTATGGAAGTGACTACCATCCAGAGACAGAAGTAACGGCAACTGTAGGGGCTACCCAGGCAATTTATACTGTCATATCTGCTTTTGTAAATGTAGGTGATGAGGTAATCGTGCTAAAACCTGCATATGATTCATATGAACCTGCTATTTTAGTAAATGGAGGTAAGGTAGTGCCAATACAGCTCAAAGCTCCAGACTATAAGGTAGATTGGAATGTAGTACAGCAAGCCATCACATCAGCTACAAAAATGCTGATTATCAATACGCCTCATAATCCTACAGGAACGGTATTGACAAAAGCAGATATGATTGCTTTACAAACTATTTTAGAAGGAACCAATATTATATTGTTGAGTGATGAAGTATATGAGCATATTGTCTTTGATGGGATTACACACGAAAGCGTCGCTAAATACCCAAAGCTAGCCGAAAGAGCTTTTATAACAGCTTCTTTTGGAAAGACATTTCATAATACAGGATGGAAAATGGGGTATGCAGTAGCGCCTAAAGAGTTAATGTATGAATTTCAAAAAGTACATCAATTTGCTGTTTTTTCTGTGCATCATCCCACACAAAAAGCATTTGCTGAGTATTTAAAAACACCTAATCATTATTTAGAATTAGGAGCATTTTACCAACGTAAAAGGGATTTGTTTTTAGATCTTATAAAAGGCTCTCGATTTAAAATGACCCCTTCTTCAGGAACCTATTTTCAATTAGTAGATTATAGTGCTATTACAGAAGAATCTGATATTGTTTTCGCCGAAAGGCTGATTAAAGAAAAAGGGATTGCTTCTATACCAACATCTGTATTTAATTTAGATCAAGAAGATTTTAAAATGTTACGTTTTTGTTTTGCTAAAACAGATGAGACATTAGAGCAAGCTGCAGAAATTTTGAATTCGATTTAATTAAATTTTATGTGTTTAGTTAAGAAATGCAAAGGCGTATTTCAACAAGTATGAATCTGCTTTGAGCAGTTTGTAAATCGTTTTGAGTAGGATACTCTTATTTTTATATAATGATTATTCATTTTAAGCAGATGAACCTTTTATTCTAAACACAATGAAACGATTTTTTCTTTTTTTCTTTCTGATATATTTAGGAACATTACAAGCCCAAAATAGTACAACAGTTCAAACAAAAGACATCACCCATTTTTGGGAAGCTTTTGATGCGCTATCTACCTGTAAAACCAATACAGATAGTATACAGACCATGCAGCGATTGTATTTAGATCGTGCGACAAGAGGTTTAAAAGATTTTGCAAAAGTAAGAGATTTTACTGCCGATGGGTTTGTAGAAGTGATTGCTACATATCCAAAATATTATCAATCTATTAGAGCAAATACGCTTACTATTTCCAAAATACTTTCCGAGCTAGAAGGTATTGTTACCGCTTTTAAAAATGTATACCCTAGATTTGAAGAAAAAGGGATTTGTTTTGCGATAGGAATGCTTAATACAGGCGGAACCATCTCTGAAGATTTCTTATTAATAGGTTCAGAGATTGCAGCGTCTACAAATGCTACCGATCTTTCCGAAATTGATAATGATGCTTTTAAAAAAGTGTTATCATCTGGTACTAGTGTGAAACAGAAAATACGTAATATGATTGCACACGAGTATGTTCACACACAACAGAAAATAATGTATAGTGACAATGCAGTAAAATGTTCACTGTTAAAGAATACACTAGAGGAAGGACAGTGTGATTTTATAGGAGAACTTCTTGCTGGCGGTCAAATTAATACCATCGCAAAATCCTATGGAGATCAACATGAAGAAGCGCTTTGGAATTCTTTTAAAAATGAACTTTGTAATGTTTCTGATGAAAACTGGTTGTACAATTTTACAACTGTAAAAGAAGAACCTGCAGATCTTGGATACTATATAGGATATCAAATTACTAAATCGTACTATGAGCAAGCTATAGATAAGCAACAAGCTATTATTGATATATTAGAAATGGATAATCCTTTACACTTTTTACAAATGAGTGGTTATGATCAAAAATTTAAAGATTAATTTGCCTGTGTCTAACACCTTTTAAGTTTTATTGAAGAATCTTGTTTTCATATTATTTTTTATTAGCTCTTGTTTTAGTTTTGGCCAGAGTCCTGTTTATATACATCTTACAGAAAAAGACGGATTGCCAGATATTGAGTTTTATGATATGCTAGAAGATCGTAATGGTTTTATATGGTTTGCGGCAGATAAAGGACTTTTTAGATATGATGGTAAAGAATTTAAAAGCTACAGTAATGCCTCAAAAAAAGGACTCTCCGTTTTTGAACTATTTGAAGATGAGAAAGGTCGTATCTGGTGTACTAATATTTCTGGTCAGTTTCTTTATGTGGAAAATGATAAGCTTCACACGTTTATCGATGTCTCTGACAATCTAAAAGGGTCATTGGCAAACTATAAAATAATTAATAAAGCACTCATTATTTTTGGAGACGGGCAAATCATTAAAGTTTCTCTAGCAGATGGTTCTAAAAAAGTGATTTCTCAAAAAGAGAAGAGTGTTATAGGCTCTCCTTTTTCGGTGCCGGACGGAATTTTATTTAAAGATGAGAAAGATATTTTTAAGTTAGATTTTAATTTTGAAAAGACAAGAGTTGCGACTGCAACAGCCTTATTTGAAGATTTAACCGCAAAAAATGCCATCCCTACAAAGAAAACAACAATATTTCAAGTGGGTGAAAGGCTGTTTTTTTTTCATACTATTAGTAAAGAAAATATATTTTATACGCTTTCGCGAAAAAGTAATACTCTTCATAAAACCAGAACTCCAGAAATTTTAAAATCATGCCTCATCACTCGTGTGATCGAGCTTAATGATAAACTTTGGTTTTTAACAAGTACAGGAGCTCATGTTTTTAAAATGACTAATAATGAACTCTTATATGAACAAACGTATTTATCTAATGAATTTGTTACTAAAATAGTGATAGATAAGGATAATAATTATTGGTTAACAACACTGCGTAATGGAGTCTTTATAATCACAAATATTTATGTAGAAAATTATAACATTCAAAAATCAGTGTCAAATGTAAGTACGCTAGAAAAGATAGATGAGCAAACTTTTGCCTTTGGGACGGTACGTGGTGATATAGGTTTGTATAACCTATACAACAATGATATTAAAATCTTAAAGTCTTCTTCTGGAAGTAAAGTCTCTTCTTTGAGTTATAATGCATATTATCATAAATTATACATAAGCCACGATACTGATGCTTATGAGTTGGATCTAAAAACAGGATTTTTTGGATCTAGACTTAACGGAGTTGGAGCAAAAGACCTTGTTATTAAAGGAAGAGATACATTGCTTATTATAGGGGGGGGTAAATCTTATTTTGTGGCTAGAAATGATTTAGAAAAGAGAATCTCTTTTACGTATACGCTCACTAAAAAAAGAGCGTATGCGGGTTTCTATGACAAAACCCTAAAAAACACATACATAGCAACTATAGATAACTTAATTCAATATGATAGGAAACTAATAGCACACAAAATCTTATACAATGGAGCTCCTATTTTAGGTAAGCAAATCACTCAAACAAGAGATGGAATTATATGGATCTCTACGTTTAAAGATGGTGTATTCGGTATAAGAGGTAATCAAGTGATAAGGCACTTCTCTACAGATAATGATCTTGTTGCTAATGAAATTGTAGCCATTACAAGTGATGAGAACAACTTATGGATTGCCACAAATAAAGGCATACAACTTATTAATAGGACTACAGGCGCTATTAAGACACTCACAAAACGAGACGGTATACCTTCCTATAAAATATCTGGTATGATTGTTTTTGAAGATCATATTGTTTGTGCCAGTAATGTAGGCATCTTTAGTGTAGATAAAGAAAAAACATTTTACAGTAGACCTTTACCAGAACTTTACTTTACAGCGATTAAAATTGCTGACACGGATACTGTTTATAAACCCAATTATAAATTAGCGCATGATCAAAATAGTGTACGTCTAGACTTTAGAGCAAATAGTTTTCAATCAAGTGAGCATATCGTTTATCAATACAAACTCAATGCTGAGCCTTTTACCTCATTAGACAAAGGAGTAGACTATCTTGATTTAAAAAATCTAAAAAATGGAACCTATAACCTTAAATTAAGAGCCAAAAACAGATACAATAATGAGGTGTCGCCTTTACAACATATTTCATTTGTAATCGCATTGCCATTTTGGCAACAATGGTGGTTTATCTTGTTAACTCTGTTATCTGTAGTATTAATTGTATATTTTTATGTGCGTAGTATTATTACAAAAAGAAAACGATTACAACTTATTGAAGTAAAACAACTACAACAGAATAATAGGCTTACAAGCCTAAAGCTTGAGAATTTACGCTCACAAATGAACCCTCATTTTATATTTAATGCACTTAATTCTATTCAAGAGTATATTGTGTTGAATCAAAAAGATCTAGCAAGTGATTATCTAGGAAAATTTGCAGATCTTGTGCGTAAATATTTGAATCATAGTAATAAAGGAAGTATAACTCTTAGAGAAGAAATAGACTGTTTACAAATGTATTTAGAGTTGGAAAAACTGCGATTTGAAGATAAATTAATGTTTTCTATAACAGTAGATAATTCTTTAGATACCCATGAGATTATGATTCCAACAATGCTCGTACAACCGTATGTAGAAAATGCTATTAAGCATGGTCTTCTTCATAAAAAAAACCAACGAGAGCTTACTATTCTTTTTCAACACTCAAAAACTAAAAATACAATACAATGTCAAGTAATGGATAATGGTATTGGTCGGGAGAAGGCAGGTGAGATAAAAAATAGTCGTAATCCAGCACATGCTTCTTTTGCTACAAAAGCAACAGATAATAGGCTTCAATTGATCAACTTAAATCGAGTACATAAAGTAGGTGTTCACATTAAAGATTTAAAAGATTCCAATGATAATGCTCTGGGGACCGAAGTAACCATTGAAATACCTTATAAAATATAAACACAATGAAAGCAATACTGATAGATGATGAGCCTAAAGCTCGTAGACTTTTAGAGGTGCTTCTTAGAGAAAACTGCCCAAAAATTAAGCAGACATACCAAGCTGAAGATTTATTAAGTGGTGTTGCTTTAATCAAAGAAGAAGAACCCCAATTGGTTTTTCTTGATATAGAAATGCCAGAACATTCAGGGCTAGAAATTTTAAATTTTATAGATAAAGAATCTTTTAATTTTGAGATTATATTTACAACAGCATATAGTGAATATGCGATACAAGCTTTTGAACTATCTGCGGTAGATTATTTACTTAAACCATTAAGATCTCAAAATGTTGCTATAGCTGTTGAAAAAGCCATCACAAACCTAGGTAAAAGCCGAATTAATTTAAAGCTTGAAGAACTCAAAGAGACATTAAACAGTGCGCAATTTAAAAAAATTGCACTCCCAGTTTCTAATGGGATTCGTTTTGTGCCTTTTGAAGAGATTATGCTTTTAGAAGCAGATGGAATGTATACAAAAATAAACACAACTCAAGAAGAAATTCTCATAAGCAAACCTCTACGTCATTTTGTAGATATATTAGATAAAATACCCACTTTTTATAGACCCCACCGCTCCTTTCTTATTAATCTTTCGTTCATACAACAGTATGTAAAAAGTGATGGAGGTTATATTTTGATGGATAATGGAAAGAGTGTTTCGATATCCAAAGACAAAAAAGAAGAATTTTTAGAGTTAGTAAGTAATATTTAGGTTTTAAAAGCTGAAAATTAGGTTTCAGAAACTGTTAGCGCTAACTATTATTTTTTAATGTGAAATTTATCGTATGATTATATCTCATTAAAATTAGATTATACTAAGATCAAGCCCCATTATATGTAATGGGGTTTGGTTTTTTACGTTTTGTCGCTTTGTTTTTTGTTTGGTTATGAATCTCGTGTATTCGATTTCGCGAAAGCGTATGGCTTCAAAAAAGGACTTATTTTAAAAGTTTAGCAACCCAACTGCGACTTTCAGAAACTAGAAAGGATTACTTAGACCAAAGAGGAGGTTATTTGTAGTGTTACTAACTAAAATTATACTCATGAAAAATATCTTAACACTATTCATCCTTTTTGCCGTTGTCACAATGACACAAGCACAACAATCATTTTTTGAAGCCTTGGAGGCAAATGGAGAAAATGCAGTCTACGAGGGATTTGGTGGCGGCAGAAGTAGGCCTGCCATAAAAGTAAGTATTCAGCGTACTGCAGGAGGGATCCCTGTAGGATTTACTGGAGAACCCGTAACAGAAGACTGGGGATCTATTGGCCAGACAGAATTAAGTGATTATGGGAGAATGGACCATTATCCGCTAGCTATGAATATGAAACACACCTATACCAATGATGGGTATGTGGTGATAGACAATGTCATTTTTGTAGTTGATAATATTCCTAATGAAGGCGTACCCGCTTTTGAAAATGTGACTGCAATATATCTATTGAAAAAAGAAGGACAAAGCAATCAAGACGAGACCAAAAAAGGAAAGAAAAAGAAAGGCGGTCTTCTCTCAAAAATGAAAAAGAAGTTAGGAAATGCAGGGCAAAATTCTGTGCAGAAATACATAAAAAGTGTCAATATTGAACAACTATTTACAGACTATGTAACAGCTATGAAAGCAAAGCAAGATGCTTACATGCTTACCTCAAAAGATAAGATGGATATTGCTGCCATAAAAGCTGCACGTAATGCAGGAGATGAAGAAATTAAAAAGTATAACGACTCGATTAGAAAAACACCTGAGTATAAAAAATTAAAAGAGCACCAAGCACGTATGGAGCGTATGGAAAATAATAACATCGTAACTCTTAAAAACAATATGGGTCGTACTATTTACGTAGGGACTTCAGGGAGTCGTAATCGTGGTACTAAAATCAATCCAGGGGAAACCGCACGATGGGATTGTAGTACGGATGGCTATCTACAATCTGAAATCGTTTCGGGGGGTAGTTATAATTATAGCTCTACAAATCGCAAAGTATATAGCTCAAATACTGGATGCGGTAATACGGTATCTATAAACTAGAGTTTTCACCCTTATCTACAAAGAATCCCACACGCTAATGGTGGGATTTTTTTGTACGCTTTCGTACTTCGATAAACGCAGCATAAACTTCGGTTTTGTCAAAAACGTATCTCTAGTTATTACTTCTTTTAAAATTTAGAAATTCAAAACTGACATTCAGAAACCGAGGCCAAAATGACTGTCGATCTCTATGTTATTTAGCCATAAATAAAGACTAACAAAAACAAAGAACTTATGAAATCAAAACTACTTTTTGCAGTATGTCTAATCATTAATCTATATGGTTATGCACAAAACGTGAACATACCAGATGCTACCTTTAAATCGCTATTAGTAGCAAATACAACTATTAATACAAACGGCGATGGAGAAATACAAATGACCGAAGCCACGTCTTATACTGGAACTATTTCTGTGGCAAATCAAAATATACAAGATCTTACAGGAATAGAAGCTTTTACAGAAATTGTAGCGTTACAAGCGTTTTTTAACCCTATATCGAATATAGATATTTCTCAAAACACAAAGCTCACACAATTATTACTAGAACAAACAAATATTTCTGGGGAGCTAGACTTAAGTATGCTCACCCAACTTACCGATTTTAAAGGGCATACTACTAGTCTTACAGCTGTAAATATGGCCAACGGTAATAATGTGAATATGACAAGGTTTCAAGTACAAGGCACTCTGGTCACTTGTGTACAGATTGATCCTAGTTTTACACCAAATAATGATTGGATGATTCCTACAGGTTCATCTTACAGTGAGAGTTGTCCTGAATTTACGTGTATTGTAGATATACCAGACCCTATTTTTAAAAGCTTTCTTTTAGGATCTGCAATTGTGAATACTAATGGGAACAATGAGATAGAGTGTAGTGAGGCTGCATCGTTTACTGGAGAACTATTTTTGACAGTTCTTAATATACAAGATTTAACAGGTATCGAAGCATTTACATCATTGACTTCTCTTAATTGCTCAGAAACGTTACTTACAAATTTAAATGTAAGCGCTAACATTGCTTTGACTGAATTAAATATAGCTAACACTCAGATAGCAATATTGGATTTGAGCTCTAATAATCTACTTAATGAATTTATTGGAGTAAATACTTCTCTAACAAGCTTAGATGTAAGTGGAAATTCTATGCTGTCAAGAATAGTGGTTAGTAATAATACTCAACTTGAAGATCTAAATGTGGCAAATGGTAATAATACTGCTATTACGGATTCAGATTTTTTGGCTAACAACAACCCTAACTTATCTTGTATTACCGTAGATGATGTTGCTTATAGTGATACTAACTGGACAAATATTGATGCGCAGACAAGTTTTAGTTTAAATTGTAGTTCAAATACAGATACAACACCTCCTACAGCGGTATGTCAAGATTTTACACTTGTATTAGATGTAAATGGTGAGGCAATGCTTTTTGGAGCAAATATAGATGGAGGTTCGACAGATGATGTAAATATAACGACACTAATCGTAAGTGAATTTGAGTTTGATTGCTCGAATATAGGCGCAAATACTGTAACATTAACAGTAATGGATGCAGCTGGAAATTCAGACTCCTGTACAGCGACAGTAACGGTGGTAGATACTATAAATCCAACTATCGTTCCTGTAGCAGATATTACAGAAAATGTAGATGCAGGTATGTGTAGTGCGATGGTTTCGTTTCCAGTAATTATTGTAAACGATAACTGTTCTAATACAAGTTTTACGACAGATGCACCAGCAGGTCAAATTTTTCTGTGGGGACCACAGTGGTTACTGTTATAGGAATGGATGATTCAGGAAATATCGCTACAAACTCATTTAATGTAACGGTAGTAGATAATGAAGCTCCCGTTCTTGATTGTGTTGTTCTAGAGACGATAGAAGTAAACGAAGGGGAAACCTTTACGTTGCCAGATTATGTGGCAGATGGTGATACTACTGCAACAGATAACTGCTCAGTAACGATTACTCAAGATCCAGCAGCTGGAACAGTGTTAGTAGCAGATACATACCAACTTACGTTTACAGCAACTGATGCAAGTGGCAACACGGAAATATGTACACAAAATCTTATTATTGAAGAAGTATTAAGTGTTCAAGATGTCTCTATAGAGAGTGTAGTTTCAATATACCCTAATCCCGCAACAGACTTTATTCAGATAGCATCTGAAATAGCGCTTATAAATGTTGAAGTGTACAATATTAACGGACAATTGGTACTTACTAGCAATCCCGTAGCGGAGATTAATATTTCAAAGTTATCTTCAGGAGTGTATTTTGTAACCTTATATTCAGAAACTAGTTTTATTACTAAAAAACTGATTAAAAAATAATTGACGACGTTGATTTTTAAAGGCCGTCTATTTTTGATAGATGGCCTTTTTTTGTTTTATTTGGTATATGCTTTCGCGAAAGCATTGACCCAAAAACATAAACTGGTTTACATTTCAAACGCTGTTTTGTTTTACAAAAGATGATGAAATGCTCAATCTGACTACAGGTGTTTTTAAATGCAGGATACTACAAAGACTTTGGGTAAGTATTATACTTATCATACTATGCTCTTCTTGTACAGTATTACAATGGAGATCTAGTGATCAAGAAATTCAAGAATATTTTGCTAAAAAAGAGATTCCTACAGAAATTAGTTATTTTGAGATTGATAGCCTAGATCTAAAAATTAGGGTACAGCAAATTAAACAATCTGAAAACGATATCAATATTGTGTTTTTTCATGGCTCTCCAAGTTCATTGTCTGCTTGGAATGGCTATTTGAATGATACTACATTTGTAAAAAAAGCAGCACTTCATGCGATTGATAGACCTGGATATGGGTATTCAAATTTTGGAGATGCTATGACATCTATAGATACACAAGCTAAAGTCATGAGTCAACTTTTGGATTATTACGATCTTGAAAATGTAGTAGCTATTGGATCTTCCTATGGTGGACCACTTGCTGCTCGACTTGCTTATGAGAATCCTCGTGTAAAAGGAGTTGTCATGATTTCTCCTGCTATTGACCCAAATAATGAAAAGAAAATTTGGCAATCAAGATTTACGCAATGGTGGATCACCCGTTGGTTGTGCCCTACAGGATATCGTGTTGCGGGAGATGAAAAAACAGTCCATGCGCAAGAATTAGCATTGATTGCTGATAATTGGGATGAGGTTACGGTTCCTGTATTACATATACATGGTGATATAGATGATATTGTTCCTTATGAAAATGTGAAGTATACGAAAGAAGTTTTTTCTGATATAGAAATTATTACAACTCCCAATACAGGACATGAGATTGCTTGGGGGCGTCCTGAATTGATGAAGCCTTTAATTTTGAAGTTTATGGAGCGAGTGTTTGTAGAATAGTAAAATTATTCTTCATACCACCTCAAAACACCAAAATCAAAAGGTGTCCATAAACTCGCTTTCATATCACTTTCTTTAAGAGCCGTATTTGTCCAAGTGTTGCAGGTTTTATAGAACATATAATTCCCTTTTGCTTTATAAAAATTATCTCGATCTGGTGTATATGTAGCGCCTTCTATTAGTTGTTTTCCGTTGTCGTCCTCTTTAAAAGCAGCAAGTATATATGCATTGAGTTTTTGAAGTTGTATTTCTGTGACAGGAACTGCAATCCATTGGTCACGTTTGATGCGATAACGTGTTACATGAACCAATGTGTTACTTTTTAAAAAAGCAGCTCTAAATGCTGTAGAAAATGTAAGATCTCCCCATGTGGGTGTATTTATATAAAAATTTTCTTCTCCCCATCCAAATGCAAAATATTGTTCTCTTGGATGGTATTTTTGTCCGTTAAGAAGGTCAGGAACTATAAGCTTTTTCGGAAGTATAATATCACTATGCACACCATTAGAGGTAAGATATATAGTATGTTTTTTTTCAGCGTTTTCTGTCTTTTCAGAAACAGGAATGTATGTCAGAATAAGTGATATGATAATATACGTAATAGGTATCAATAGTACGTAGCCAATACTTTTTAGAAAGAGCTTTAGGTAGCGCATAGTTTATAATGCTTTTGTGAGCTTTGCCATGAATTCACCTACTTTACTAGGCTCTAACCAGCGAGTCACAACAACAAGATCATGCTTGCGATCTATAATAATAAAATTTCCTCCAAACCCAGCAGCATAGTATACATCTTCACCTACTTGCTCCCAATGTCTAGGTCCTTTTTTATTGAGCCACCACATAAACCCATAATTTACATTAGGTTCAGAAGGTATTATGGCATCTTGTATCCATTGAGAAGAAATCAAACGCTCTGTATTCCAGACACCGTCATTTAAAAATAGTAGGCCAAAGCGAGCCATATCTTCGGCACTTATAAATAAACCAGCACCACTATGTCCTCCTCCAGTGACAGATTTCATTTGGATGCCATCTATCTCTGCCCAAGCATCTTTATAGCCATGCCATCTCCAAGTAGTAGAAGCCCCTATTTTGTCCATAACTTCGTCTTTTAAGACTTGAGGTAAGGGTTTGCGCCACACTTGTAAAAGACTATATGATAATACATTTACACGCACGTCATTATATTCCATAACACTTCCAGGAATTTTGGGTGCTGCATATTGCCAATCATCTAAATCACCTTCTCTAGGTGGACGATCAGCCCAATCTTTTCCTCCCCAAAGAATTCCTTGCCAAGCACTATTTTGTTGTAATAAATGACGCCAAGTAATTTGAGAGTTATGACGTCCATCAAAAGTGCCATCCCAGATATAGTTTTTTACAGGGTCATCTACACTTGCAATAAGATTTTGATCTATAGCAAGTCCTGCCATAGTCGATAAGAAACTCTTGGTAACAGAAAATGTCATATCAACGCGTTTTGTGTCTCCCCATTGTGCTACCAGTTTTCCGTTTTTTAAGATCATACCTGCGGGACCTCCACGTTTTTTGGTAGGACCTAAAATTTGATGGAATGGTTCTCTTTTAAAGCCTTCTAAAATAGCAATACGTAAATCCCTAGAGCCTGAATATTCATTCGCTTTCGCGAAAGCGATCACATCAGAAAGACCTTCTGAATTTATATTGGCTTCTTTGGGAGTGATTTTTTCCCACGAAGCATTACGCTCAGGAAAATAATAATCTTGTGCGTGTACTTGTAAACCAGTAAGGAATACAATAAAAAGTATACTAAGTGTTTTCATTTAGCGTGAAGTTTCTATTTCATAGACTTTAAAAGTACTATTTTACTTCTTATAAAGAAAAAGAGAAAACTGTTTTCCATTTTTAGATCGTAAGAAGTAGGTTTTAAACAAGTTTTTTTGATAATGACATAAGAATTTCACGGTGTTAACGACTCTTATTTGTGAATTCTTAAAAAATAAATCAGGTTCAACAAAAAACAAGAGTAGTTATCTCGTTTTTTTATATCTTAATACCCATGAATAACTCACTATTTGATGCTATACGTTCTGCAGACCTAGAGATGGTTTCAAAAATACTGAACGCGCATCCGGAGCTCGTTGATATAAAAGACCCTAGAGGTTCAACACCTTTATTATTAGCAACCTATTATGGACATAAAGATATTTCTGAAGAAATATTAAAACATAAACCTGATGTAAATGCAAAAGATGGATCAGGAAATACACCATTAATGGGCGTGTGTTTTAAAGGATATCCTGAAATTGCAAAACTTCTTATAGATGCTGGTGCAGATGTAAATGCTATTAACTTTAATAATGCTACAGCGCTTATTTATGCAGCAACTTTTGCACAATCTGAAATTGCGAAGCTCCTTATAGAAAAAGGAGCTAATAAAGGTCATAAAGATGATCGAGGGCATACCGCATATGATCATGCTAAAATGCAGGGCGTGACAACTCTCATGGAGATTTTGTTATAAACTCTTATAGTTAATATGCGATTTTAAAAGTTCCTCTTGTAATATCAAAAGAAGGATTTTCTTTAACTATAGGTTTTGTTGTAAAATCGAAAATTCCTTCTATCTTTTTAGACGCTACATCATGTGTAGTTATTGTTACGGCTCCACGTATCGCAAACCCGGCTGACTCTTCATCTTGCTGATATTTTCCTTGAACAAGAAGATCTTCAAAAGGATATACTCCTGGGGTTATTTCTTTAGGGAGTATCAATTGTATATCTTCTCCTGTACCCATTGCTCCAGTAAGTAATAAGGTATTAGGTATTGTAGAGATAAATCCTGTAACATGAACAGCTTTATAGGCTTTTCCATTTATAGCTGCTTTTAAACTATTTGTTGAGGCGTGAACAGACTGATTTTTTCCTTGCTGTCCGCAGCTACTAACACTAAGTGTAGTGATTACAAATAGTAGAACATATATATAGTTGGTGATTTTCATAATGTGAAGGTGGTTTATTTTGTTAATGTTTGCGCCTTTTGCAAGACGCAAACAAACAAATGGGGTGTTTTAGTGAGATAAGATTACTATGATTAATAAGCTGGTTCTTAAAGCATATCAATTCTATATAGTAGTGTAATAAGACCCCATTATATGGCTATTCTATAATTGAATGATTTCTACACGTCTATTCTGCGCTTTTGCTGTTGCAGTGTTTTCACTAGAAAGCGGTTCTGATGATCCCTTTCCTAATGTTTGAAGTCTTGAAGAATCAATGTCAAATTCTTTCTTTAATGTTTTTTGTACTGCAATTGCCCTGTTTTCTGATAATGGAATATTAACACTATCACTTCCGTCATTATCTGTATGCCCTATAATCTTATAAGATGTATCTGGGTTTGCTTTCATTACCTGAGCAATTTGTTTTAATGTGGCATATGAAGACGCTTTGATATTAGCAGATCCACTATCAAAAGTGATCCCATGAGCTTGATAGCTCCCGTTTTCAAATAAACGATCTGAGGTTTTAACTCCTGTTGCAAATTTGATATTGTTGAGATAAAAATGCTCATTTTCAGTAGTGATTTCAGATTCAAAACGAATCGTTTTAAATAAAATATCTGATTCTGTAGCTCTAGGAATATCGATCACTTTTTCTTCATTGGAATATACCTTAATACGTGTCCCTTTTTTTAGAATAGAAATATGTATAGTTTCATATGCAGTACCCTCTTTTGAAAAAGAAACCGGATAACTTTTACTCGACAGATTTAAGCCTTTATTAGGTGTTTTTTTTGTAAAAAAAATACCTCTTCCACTTCCGCTACCTATTGCTAGCCCTATTTTAGCATAGTTTTTTCCTTGGTCATGATAGCTCATATAAGTATTTGGATCTGCTAAATCTGATAATAGAATATTCAAGTGTCTTTTAAAAGCCCATGAGTCTGGTTTGAAGTCATAAATAATATCAAATTCTAAGGTGAAATCTTCTGGGATATCACTCGGTATTTCAGAAAACACATATATCCCTACTCCTTTCCCTATACGCATCCAATTACCTGGTGTCGTATTTATAGTAACAATTTCAGAGCTTAAATTTGTATTCCATTTTTGAGGCAAATCTCCTACCATATCGTTAGAAAAATCTTCGTAGGCTACTAACTTTTCTCCGGGGATGAAATCATATTTAGAATATGCTTCAAATCCTACTTCTGGAGTTGTGATAGTTTCGTTTTCAGAAGTTTCATCTGTTTCAGTAGTTGAAGACTTTTTTTTCTTTTTCTTTCGTTTTTTCTTTTCTTTTTTTTCGCCGTCAAAAACATCGTCTATTTCTTTATCTACTTGTTGATCGACTTTTTGTTCAATTTTTCGTTCCACTTTATTTTTAATTTTTTTAAAAAGTTGTGCTTGAGCTTGTGAACTACATAATAAAGAGAGTGTCACGAGTGCTAATGATATATATTTCATAATGAGTTATTGTTGATTTCATATCTTTATGAGAGGGATTTTAAAAAGGTTAACAGAATCTCGAAAAAAAAAATTATTTTAGACTTGATGTTAACCTTCTACTACGTATTTACATAAATGAAAAACGAACCCTCTATTACAACACTCAGAACTGGAGATCCTGTTGCATATCAGGTGATTTACGAAGGGTACAGGGATGCTTTTGTGGGTTTTGCCAGTAAGTATGATATACATCACGATATTATTTTAGATGTTTATCAGGAGAGTATGATTACGCTGTATGAAAATGTGATGAGAGGAAAGGTAAAAGATTTTAGTAGTAGTATAAAAACATATCTTTTTGGTATAGGTAAGTTTAAGCTCTATGAGCAGTTAAGAGATCAAAAAAAAATGGTGCTGGTTGATGATTTTAACGATCAAGAAGCAATGGAAGAAGTTGAAATAATTGAACTTACAGATAGACAGAAGGCACTAAAGCAACATTTTCAAAAATTAGGAGAGCGTTGTCGTAATATATTAGAACTCTTTTACCTAAACGGATTGAGAATTAAAGAGATTATGATTGCTGCCGATTACGAAAATGAAAATACCGTAAAAGCTCAAAAATCACGTTGCCTCAAACAACTTAAAACAATGATGAACCCCCAAAATTATGGATAAGGATACACTTATACATAACTATTTCCATCAAACTCTCACAGAAGAGGATGAGGTCCTATTAAATAAATTATTGGAAAGTGATCCTGAATTTAATGCCTTATTTGAACTTGAAAAAGATTTAAATGCAGTACTTATAGATACGGGTAAAGATCGTTTAAAACAACAGTTTATTGATTTTGAAAATCAAGAACCTGAAGAAAATAAAGTTACATCATCTCCTTCATTTTTAAGATATGCTGTTGCAGCATGTGTTATTATAGGGTTGAGCATTTTAGCTTCTAAGTATTTTATAGATACCACAAATACAGATGATCTTTTTGCAGAAAACTTTACAGCCTACCGTAATATTGTAGTGCCAATAGAGCGAGGAGAAGGTATAGATACTTCTCAAGAAGATGCCTTTTTTAAATACGAAATGAAAGATTATAATGCTGCAATAACAGGATTTCAAGCTGAATTCAAAAAAACGCAAGCGTCTTATTATTTGTTTTATATAGCTAATGCTCATTTAGCGCTAGGAGATACAAAACAAGCAATACCTTTGCTGGAAGAGCATCAAAAATTTAAAGATGATTTTTATCAGAAATCCAGATGGTATCTCGCATTGGCATATGTAAAAGAAAAAAATAAAGAAAAGAGTATCGCACTTTTAGAAGAGATCAGTGCTAGTGATGGATTCAATCATAAAGAAGCTAAGAAACTCTTATATGCTATTCGTTAGTTTTTGTACGCTTTCGCGAAAGCGTATACATCAACACTAAAAGTAATAATCCACCTATTACATACCACCATACATGCGAAGTTTGCGTAATAGGAGCGGTATTACCACTAAGTGTAAAAGCAGCCCAATAATAAGGGTGTTTTAAAGTTTCATCTGTAGTACTATTTAGATACGTTAGATTTGCTTTTCTTAAAGCTATATGTTTTGAATCTCCATTTTTTAAATTATGATAAAATGATTTCATAATCTCTTTAGTAGATTGGTCATTTACATTCCATAAACTTGTAAGCGTACTATTGGTTCCCGCATATGTAAAGGCTCTTGAGAGACTTTGAAGGTCTTCTCCTTCTTTTAAAATGCCAGTTCCTGTATTACATGCACTTAATACGGCTAGTTGCGCAGGAATATTATAGGTGTATAACTCATCAAATAAAAGGCGTTCATTTTGAGAAAATACGAGGCTAGATTGTTCCGAATCATTTGACGCAGATAATGCATGCATTGCTAAATGAAGAATATCATAGTTTTCTTTTTCTTTTATAAACATTTCTTTTGATGCTCTATCGCCAGTGTATAAATCGCCATCAAAAAGAGCACTTATCTCTTTACTTTCTTCTTGTGCAAAAGGAAGTTCATAAAATCCACTTCGTTGTAGAGCAATTAAGTCATCAGGCATTTGATCATTGTGTGCATATATAGGAGCAAAAACCCCTAAACGCTTTCCGTTTGCTTTTAACTCCTTTTGTATATCCAATAGTGGTAATGAAAAAGCTGTAGAAACGGTATTAGATTCAATTAAAAATTTATCTTCTGGATTTATAAGTGCAGCAAACGGAACATAGCTCAATTCATTTTGTGTGATAAATGTAAAATGTTTTTGTGATGGATTTTTAAGGTCTTTAAGTAAAGGAGCTAAAAGTAATTGGTATAATTCTTTAAACGTTTGTTTATAAGACGCTGTTCGATCAAATATAGTGCTGCGTTGTGTGTCTATAAGCGCTATAATTTTTTCTCTACTTCCCAAAGGCATCATAGAGATGTGATCTTTTTCTATCCGAATTCCGAAGAGTGTTTGGTCACCTAATACATATCGAATAATGCATTGGTCTTCTGAAAGTGTGTTTTGAAACGTATTTACAGACCACGTCCCTGTTGATACTATATTTTTTTTGTCTTGTAATTGTTGTATGACTGTTTTAATACTATCTGCCGTTTTTTGAAGTGCGCCTATATTTTCGGGATAGTCTACAATAGCTTCTGAAGTAATAGCCTCTATTTTTATATCTATAACATCTTTTAAAATATCAAGGTTTTCAGGTACTTCTACATGGGTATTTCGTTTTTGATTGAAAGTAGCTGTAAGATGTTGGGATAAATTATTTTCTATGAGATTAACAAGCTCAGAAGTATCTTCAAAGAGCTCTTGATGATCTAATAAATTTTGATTGATATGGAAGATGTAACGCTCTAAATTTGCATTAAATAATCCATCTTTATATAGCTGATTAAACTTTTGCGCTGCTATATAAGAAAGGTCTACTTTTCGATAGAGATATGTAGTGTCTTTAGTAGCCTGGTATAATTTATCAAAA
Source organism: uncultured Dokdonia sp. (assembly GCF_947492815.1). Classification (GTDB taxonomy): domain Bacteria; phylum Bacteroidota; class Bacteroidia; order Flavobacteriales; family Flavobacteriaceae; genus Dokdonia. The sequence goes on along the minus strand of NZ_CANLOB010000001.1, from coordinate 210,658 downwards.
TCATTACTGATTTGTAATAAAAGATTAATAGTATGGGCAGAGTTTTCTTTTTCAAAGGAAGCACTAAATAATCGTTCTTTTTTTATATCGCTACTATCCTTCATGAGTTTTACAATAGCTTCATTTAGTTGTAAAACAAATGCATTTTTATTTCCTGTTTTAAAAGCGGCCTGCGCTCTTAAACTTTTTACTCTAGCTTGAAAAGTTTTAAAATAAGAAGCACCTTCAATAGCAATATCTTCAAATTCTTGATTCATGATCTTGTAATCTCCTGATGTGAAATATGCTTTTCCAAGCATAAATTTTGCGACACTATAATTATGTGTACAATTAGAGACTTTCATCTCTTCAGTAAATTCTTTGAGGTGTATTTTCTTTTCTTCAAGTGTCCAGATCATTTCCATTTTTAAGGCAGCTAGTGAATAAGGTTCTAAAAAATCACATCGTTTATCAGTCAGGGTTTCTTTAAGCTCCTTCATTTTCTGGAACGTTGCTACGGCCTTATCTACATTACCTGTTTGTGCATAATATCTTAAAAATGGTAAGTGGTAGTAAAGTTTAGTCATGATGATAGAATTGTATCGCTCATGGGGGTCAAACTGATGTCCTAAGAATTCAGATCCTAACCAGCTTTCTTGCTTTTGCTTTAGTATGTGTAATATTTTTAATGCTTCGTCATAGTCGCCGTATAGAAGAACTTCATTAATGTAATTTCCTAATTTATGTATGATTGGGTACGGATCTTTAATATCACTATTTAATCCAAAGGCAACCCCTTTTTTGTAATACTTTAATGACTTGTCTAATATATCTTGATCACTATAATTAGAGCCAATCCAATTATAATACTCGGAAATTAAAGAGGAATCTACTTCCTTTTCTTTTTGCATAAGTTCTATACCTAATACATTATAATAAGAAGAGGCTTTATAATTTCTTGAAAAGTTATGTAAGAATCCAAGATCAGAATATATTGCTTGAATAATACTAGCAGAGGCATTTTTAGACTCTAAAAAAACAATGTATTTTTCACATATGTCTAGACAAAAATCGACCCCTTTACTTGGAAAAGCTGTTACATAATAATTAGCTACTGACGAAGTTAAATAATCAAGAGCATACTCATTTGAAGGTGTCATTTCTTTATATTGCCAAACAGAATCTAGATAGGTAAGCCCTTTTTCAATTTCATTACTTTGGATGGCTAATGATCCTTGAGTAGACCAGTACCGAATCTGATTTAAACCATATAAAGAATCTGTTTCAGAAGGTTGTTGTAGTACTTTTTTTCTGATTTTTAAGGCCTCTTCATTTTTGAATTCTTTAAACTGTAAAGAGTCTGCTAGTCTTGATAGCTCTTCGATGTCTTGAGAATATATAAAAGAAGTACTGAGAATAAGAAAATTCAGCGTGAGAATTAATTTTCTTTTCATTTTTAGATGGTTAGCTATCAACTAAGATACTCAAATTTTATAATCTCTAAAATTTTCAACCCATGCAGTACAACCATGCTGTTGTATGACTTCTTTATTCTTTAATCCTACTCCTAAAAAATCAATTTTTAATGCTTGTGCTGCTTTCAAATCCCATAATCCATCACCTACGGCTACTATCTTAGTAAAATCTCGTTGGTAATATGTTTTAGATTTTTGAATGGCTTCATTTACAAATCCTACTCTAGAAACACTTGTTATTGAAGTAGCCAACACTTCTGGAATAAAAGGAATATTAGCATCGTTCATTTTGACAACCGTTGCTTTAGGAAAAGCCCCCGTTCCATAAGCAAATGGGATTTTTTGATCTTGAAATTGTAACAGTAGCTCTCTAGCGCCAGGAATTTCAATCACAGGATCATGTTTACGAAGTTCAGTTTCTAGGAGTGTATCTAGTTCATATCGCAATGAGTCTGGTGCTTTTTTACCAAAATTTCGTTCGTAATTATATTCTAATGCATATCTATCTGTATGATGTAAGTAATTGTCATAATCGGTGTCAATATCTTTTAGTCCAATACCGGTAAGTACTTTTGTAATCACTTTTAAATACGTAGGTATACTATCTGTGAGTGTGCCGTCTATGTCAAATATATATAGTGTATCAGAAGAAGTGCTCATGTAAATAATTCTTTGAATTTTAAGGTGCCGTCTTTTTTGAGGCGTTTACTTATTTTAATAAATGCAAGGGCTGTAATCATAGCATCACCAGAGGCGGTATGTCTGTCATATAAAGGTATTTTTAAGGCTTCACTTAATTGATCCAAGCTATATCCTTGTTGCATAGACATTCTATTTACAGGATGTTGTAGCTTTTTGTATAAAGTACTAGTATCTATCACTTTATTTTTTAATTTTCCGAGATGATGTCGCTGTAACATTTTATTAATGACTGCAATATCAAAACCGATATGATGTCCTATGATAATAGCTGTTCCAATGTAGGCTAAGGTTTGTTGTATAGCTTCTGCCTCTTCTATTTTCTTTACTTTTCCTTTCTTTAATATACCGTGTATTGGTGTGCTTTTAGAGTCATAATGATCTTGTGCTACATACAATTCAAGGCTATCAGACACGGCAATAGTATTTCCTTTTAATCCGACAGCGCCAATCGATAAAATTCGATCCTTTTTAATGTCTAAGCCCGTGGTTTCTGTATCTAAAGCAACAAATCGAGTCTCTGCTAATGGTTTTTGTTCCGCTTTCGCGAAAGCGGACTCATACTGCTCCCAATAAGGAGGATATTCTTTAGTAAGTTGCCATGGCCATTTCATTAAATATGTTGTGTTTGATAACGAGCACGAAGCACTTCCTGAACATCTCGTAAAGGTTTAAAACATCGTTTTAATTTTAGTTTTTCAGATTTTGTGAGTGCCTCTAAATTAATAAAACGACCACTGTCACTTTGAGCAATCCCTCTTTTTGTTCGAAATTTTAATAATGCCTTAAATGCATACGAGCAATTTTCAAATAACTCTCTATTGGGAGTGTCTAATTGAGCCAAAGCCTCAAAACGCTCAGCAGTATTTTTAGTATATAAAATACCTTGTCCTAATGCCAATACTCTGGCAGCATCACTTAAAGGAGCAATAGCTCTATGTTTAATATCAAAAAAGTCTTTATGTTCACCATTGTGCTCTACAATGAACTGTCTAAAAAAACTAACAGGAGGTAAGTTTTTAAGTGCATTTTTTGCCATATGGCGTAATAAAACTTTTTGGTTTTCAAGTTTTTGTGAAATATGATCGGTAAGTTTTTTTACTAAAACTTGATCTCCATACATAAGCGTATAATCAAAGAAAATACCAGAGAGTAAAATGTTTTCTGGAGTAGGAGTTGTAATCCAAGTAGAAAATTGTGACTCCCATTCTGAAAGAGAAAGACAATACAAAGGATTGCTTGCCATCATATCTGCTGGACAATAATCGTATCCTATTTTATGTAATCGTTTATTCATTCTATTAGCCAACTTTAAGAAGTATTGTTTTACTTCTTTAGCATTTTCTGGACTACTATTTGCGTAGATCAATGCATTATCTTGGTCAGTATATAATAATTGCTCTTTACGTCCTTGGCTTCCTAAGGCCAACCAAGCAAAAGAAACAGGAGGAGCGTCCTCCATCTTACGCAATGATAATTGCATAGTTTGATATACAAGTGCATCTTTAAGTTCTCCAAATATTTTAAGAATTTCCGACAACGGAAGGTTTTGATCTAAGTACCGTTTTAATAAAACCATCGCTTTATCCCAAGCATGTCGTAGGTGCTTTGTACGGGTAGCTCGTTTTATTTCTTTAAGTAGTCCAACAGGGCTATTCCCAAAAGAAACCACAATATCATGTTTGCTTAAAATACCGACAATATCAGTTTGAGGACTCCCATCTTTTGTAATGATGAGATGACTGATACCATGTTTTAATAATATAAGTTGTGCTTGAGTCACATTAATATCTGGAGTGCCGCAAATTACAGGAGAAACCATTACATCATTTACCAAAGTAGCTGCTGTAAATTCTCCAGAAGCAATAACATTACGAAGTTCTCTATTGGTGAGAATCCCTATGGGTTTATTGTTTTTAGAAATAACAAGACATCCTATTTGATGTTTTTGCATTTGCATTGCTGCTTTCTGAATAGATGTTTTAGGATTGTTTTGAATAACGGTCTCGGTAAATCTTGCAGTCGAAATATTATAGATGTTTTGAGACTTGTCACGGTCATATTCATTTAATAATTGTCCGCTATATTCAAGGCTATAGGGATCTTTTATATTAGAAGCAAAACTTGTAATTAGGTAGTTAGAAATGACTTTATTTGATTCTGTAAGCTTAGAAAAAGCTTCCATAGGAAGCGCATATACGATAGTTTCTTCATTAGCAATTGCGGTAGTACGATAGGAATCTTCTTTAGTAACACGTAATCCTAATAAATCTCCTTCATCACAGACATCTACAACTTTATCTGTATTATTGGAGGGGCGGGAAAGCTTAATAGCTCCTTGATGTACGATATAAAAATGAGAGTTATAAGGAGTATTGCGTTTAAAAAGTACTTGATCTTTATCTAGATACTGTACTTCAGCTGACTCGCAGATTTCTATTAAATCCCATTTTGCCATAAATTGAAATGGCGGAAATTGCTTCAAGAAATCATAGATACGATAAGCAATCGTATTTTTCATGTGTTATTGAATTCGTTAGTAGTCTTAATCTTATCTCTTACTTTCATAAGTATTTTACCTAAACGATTTTTTCCAGTGCCATTGCCTCCATCACCCCAATAAGAATCGTTTTCAGTATGTTCTATTAATATAGCATCATTCGTGCTTATGAGTATACTTTTTAATTCTTCATGTTGCGTGAATTTCGCATAAATAACATCATACATGGCATTGTCTTTTTTGTTATCCCAATTCTTTTTAATCTTTACTTTTCTAGATCTTCCCATTTCAGCAGCTTTCATTGGAGAAGCACTTTTCCTTATTTTTTCTTGATAATTTTTATCGTCAAATTTTTGAGCTTGAAAGTAATGCTCGCTAGTTGGCCAAGTTTTACCATTGAGTTTTACTTGGTATAATGAGAAATTAGAAAATTCGCCCCATTGAGCTTTCTCGCTATAAAACTTAATTTCTTCTTTTTTCATTACAAGCTTTCTTTTCAAAGTTACATAGAATTAAGGACTTAAAAACAATAGGGATACGTGATTTTTATTATAAGATAATTTTGATATTGCAATATTACATTGATGTAAATTATGCTAAAATTAATTTTAAACTTCTTGTATCTTTGAGTCTATGACAGATACACTTCATATTGCTATTATTCAAACCCATCTAGTTTGGGAAAATGCAGTTGCAAATCGTAAAAACTTAGACGCTTTATTAAATGAAGTGCCTGAAGAGACACAACTAACTATTTTGCCTGAAATGGTTACAACAGGATTTAGTATGAATCCCGTCGTTCTTGCAGAATCTATGAGTGGAACCACTGTGCAATGGATGAAAAAATGGGCATCAACAAAAAATATGGCAATCTGTGGGAGTGTCATTATAATAGAAAACGATAACTATTATAACCGATTTTTATTTGTACAACCAGATGGAACTATTGTTCATTATGATAAACGTCATCGTTTTATGATGGCAGGTGAAGGAGAGTTGTATACCGCAGGAGAACGTCAAGTGGTTATAGAATACGAAGGGTGGAAATTGTTTCCACAAATATGTTATGATTTACGTTTTCCTGTATATGCACGTAATACCATGAATTATGATGTAGTTATATATGTGGCAAATTGGCCTAAACCTCGTGTGTCTGCTTGGGATGCGTTACTCAAAGCAAGAGCAATTGAAAATATGAGTTATTCTATAGGCGTAAATCGAATAGGTCTTGACGGTAATGGATTGGAATATGTAGGTCATTCTGGAGTATACAATGTCTTAGGAGATGAGATTGCTTTCGCGAAAGCGGAAGAAAAAATAATCACAGCTATCTTGTCAAAAATACATATTAAAGAAACTCGTGAACGCCTGCCTTTTCTAGAAGATAGAGATTTGTTTACACTGAGCTAATTTGCTGTTAAATATTTGATTGGACTACTATAAGTAATTTTATAGCAGTAACTTATAGTTTATTAATATAAAAATAAGCTCATGGAAAAATTAACAGAAAAAGAAATGCAATTGCTATTAGGTGGTGCTAGTTCTAATGGTCGACCAGGAAATGCTGCTATTGTGCGAATCAGAGGTTTGGGTAGTGTGCAACCTTTATATGTTGTAGACGGAAAACCTATTACTGAAGCTCTTATTGTAGTTGGAGCATAAAAAATAGTGTTTTATGAAATAGATAAGAATGAAGAGAGTTATATGCCTTCTTCATTTTTTAGTTTTTAAACGTAAAGTTCTCTTGCTTATACCAACTTGCATTCACTTCTATAGGAGCGCCAAAATGTATCACTTTTTCAGGTTGTCGTTTTTCTAGATAATTTCCAGTATCATAGATTTTATTGCCATTTTGATCCTCGATGAATTGAATGAGATATGTTGAAGGTTTTAATGTAGTAAAATCAAACACTGTTTCCTCCGTGGTATATCGTTCCTGTATGACTTCTCCTTTTTGATTTGTTAATTGAATGATATACGGGAAGTTTTTTGCATTTGTAAGCGTAAGCTTAATATTTCCATAATCAGAAGCTTCTTTTGTAGTAGAAGTATAAGATAGTGTGTCATTTGTAGTTCCAAAAAAATCTGTTAGCGCACCTGGTAATGCAGTAATTGTATATTTAGTTTTCTCTTCTGTTTCAAAAGATACTGAGAGTTTTGTATCTCTTTCTGAAAGGAGTGCTTCATAAGCTATAGGAATAGAATCTCTAACTACTTGTATGAGGCTGTCTTGTATTTTTTCTATAGGAATATTACTTCCAATTTCAAAAGGAGCCCCTAACACTAACGTTCCTCCAGATTTTGAAGAAAAACGTAAGGAATCTACTTGTGGGCTACGAAGTTTTGCAACGAGTGTATCTCTATACTTTGGACCAGTTACTTCAAAAACAAGGGAATCTATTTCTGGTTTTGGATCATACCAATAATATAAAGTATCACTATTGACTTTCTGTGTAATCTTAGATCTAAAATCTGGAGAAGTCTTTGTAAGTAAATCTATCGAAACACTATCTACAGGTCCAGAAATACCAAAGGTAATTCTATTAGATCCAGAATGTCTAGGTCGAGATGATTTGGTCTCAGGTACTTCTTTAAATAATTTTAAAGTATAAGAGCTGTCTGTAGGAACAGTTATAAATTCTTTTAAAAATCCTACCTTATCTTTATTTGGTTGAAATGTAAAATTAGCATCCTCATCTTTCATAGCAATGAGCATATATTCACCTTCTTTAATATTCCCTATTTCAAAAGTAGTAAGACTATCTAGTGTATTTGTCACATACCTTGGACGCTCATTATAAATAATAGAATCATTAAATGTACTATCTACAGCATATAGCATAACAGAAACAAAATCGTCTGGAGTCGTTTTTAATTCATCAGTAATGACTCCTTTAACGGTAAGACTATCTATATAATCTCCAGTAGAAAACACATATTTGAAATAAGAAAAAGGGTTACTTTCGTTATTATCTACAATACTTTGTCCGAAGTTAAATACATATGTAGTATTAGGTTCTAACGTGTCTTTAATTTCAATATTTACATATTTAGCAGCAGACCCTTGTGGAGAGATAACACTGTTTTCTAAAGGGGGTGATACAATTAATTGTTTCTGATAATCTTTCAGCTTGATGTATTCGTCAAAATAGATACGAATTCTATTGCCATCAAAATTTGTCGTGTAATTGGGAGGTTCAGATTTAATGAATACTGGTGGAATGCTATCTTGAGGACCACCAGTAGGAGACCCTGTCTTTGCACAATTTACTAAGGTAAGCGCCATAAACGCTAGCATACCAATATAGTAGAGGCACTTTTTTGCTTTCAAAATATATAGAGATCTAGTATTCATTTAATATGACAAAGAAACAACTAATTTTTAGCCAAACGAAATACTTATTGCGCTATTGCCATGGTTGCAATACTTAACTTTATTTTAGGAATCTTGAGTAATTGTAATGCACATGCCTCTAAGGTGGCTCCAGTAGTAAGAATATCATCTACTAATAAGATGTGTTTTCCTTCAAGAGATTGGTCTTCTGTAATTGAAAAAGCATCTAATATTTCATCACTTCTAGAAAAACGACCTTTAAAAACTTGTGTCTTGGTATTTTTAGATTTTATTAAAACATCATCAATATGTGAAGCATCGAGATGTTTAGCTAGTGTATTTGCAAATCCAGAAACTTGATTATATCCTCGTTTTTTTCTTTTTTTAGGGTGTATAGGTACAGGAATGACAGCATCTACAGTTTGATAAGTAGATAATTGTGATAACTCATGACCTAACCAATCACCTAAAAAAGAACTTATCTCTTCTTTACCATTATATTTTAAATTATGTAATAATGCCTGAACAGGACCTTTTTTCTCAAAATAGAGCAATGCAGTTGCTTGCTCTAGCATAATACGCCCGTAGAATACTTTTTGAACAACCCTGTCGTTATACAAATGAAACTGAGTAAGTGGTAAGTGATGCCTACATTGCGTGCAAATCATATATTCTGAAGCTTGTAAACTTTCAGAACACGCATGACAAGCTTTTGGAAATAAAAAATACCGTAATGATTGCAACATGCATTTGTTATTTTTTTTCTAATTTAACCACTTTTCAAGGAATAAAGAATTTCTATGGGTACTAAAAGTACTAAAAACACACTTCTTATACTTACGATACTACTTTGTGTGGTTGTTGTGAGCTTGGGAGCATACACTATAAAGGTGCATGGTGAGATGCAAGAAAATGAGTCGCGACTCAAAGAAGAAAAAGCACTTATAGCAGAAGAACTTAAAGAAGAAATAAAGAAGTATAATGATATTCTGACAGAAAAAAATATCCTTTCCAATGAACTTTCTGATGCCAAAGAAAGCTTAGAAGCACTACAAAAGCGTTTAGATAGTAATGAGATAACACAATCTATAGTAAGAGCATATAGAATAGAACTCAATAAGATGCGCCGTGAGCGCGAACTATTATTTAAACAAAATGATAGTCTACTTAATGAAACCGAACGATTAGCAAAACTCCAAGCAGAAACCCAAGATGCTTTAGAAAAAGCAACTAAAGCGCAAAGCACATTAGAAAATGATAAAAGAGTGCTTGAAGAAAAATTAAGTTTAGGGGCTCAGATTACAGCAAATAATCTCATAGTGAGGGGCGTTATACAACGTAATAGCGGTAAGTTTTTGAATACTTCCAGAGCAAATCGAGCAAAGATGGTACGTATTTGTTACGAAATAAATGAAAATAAATTAGCAAAACCAGGAGATCTTCAGTTTTTTGTGCAAGTATTCAACAGCGATGGTAAAATGATAGGAATCCCTAGAGAAGAAAAACTTTCTAATGGAAAGAATATTCTTTTTAATTCCCGTACCACGATACCTTATCGTAATAAGCCTTTTAATGTGTGTGAATTAGTACTTCCCGTTCAAACTTTTGAAAAAGGAATCTATACTGTAAACGTACTTCATGAAGACAGACTTCTATTAACTTCCGAGTTGGAGTTAAAATAACATACCTTCTATTTCTTCAAAAGAAGCGGTATTCCTATTTTTGCGATCTTAATTATAAGATGTTACCTATGTAACAATTTATATAGAGGTATACGCTTTCGCGAAAGCGAACCCTTGAGATTCACAACCATGAGAAGAGTGAAGCAATAAAGCGTATAAAGAAATAAAACAATAAAGCAACAGCATAAAGTAAATAACATATAGGTTATGGCGAAGCAAGAAGATAAATTCAAGAAAGTAATCTCCCACGCAAAAGAATATGGATATATTTTTGGAAGCAGTGAAATTTATGACGGACTAAGTGCCGTATATGATTATGGCCAAAATGGAGCAGAGCTTAAGAAAAATATACGAGAGTACTGGTGGAAGAGTATGGTGCAAATGCATCAGAACATTGTGGGATTAGATGCCGCTATCTTTATGCATCCTACTACTTGGAAAGCTTCTGGTCACGTAGACGCATTTAGTGACCCTCTTATAGATAATAAAGATTCAAAAAAGAGATACAGAGCAGATGTTCTAGTAGAGGATTATGCCGAAAAGCTAAACATAAAAGCTGAAAAAGAAATTGCAAAAGCAGCAAAGCGTTTTGGAGAAAGCTTTGACCGTGATCAATATGAAACAACAAATCCTCGTGTAGTGGGATATCGTCAAAAACAAAAAGACGCTACTGCTAGACTTGCAAGATTGTTGGAAGATGAAGACTTGGCTGGTGTAAAAACTCTTATCGAAGAGTTAGAAATTGCATGTCCAGAATCTGGATCTAAAAACTGGACAGATGTACGTCAATTTAACCTGATGTTTGGAACAAAACTAGGGGCTTCTGCCGAAACAGCAACAGATCTGTACTTACGTCCAGAAACAGCACAAGGTATTTTTGTAAACTTCTTGAATGTTCAAAAAACAGGAAGAATGAAAATCCCATTTGGAATTGCTCAAACAGGAAAAGCTTTTAGAAATGAGATTGTAGCAAGACAGTTTATTTTCCGTATGCGAGAATTCGAACAAATGGAAATGCAATTTTTTGTACGTCCAGGAGAAGAAATGAAATGGTATGAATACTGGAAAGAAACACGTTTAAACTGGCATAAGTCATTAGGACTTGGAGAAGAAAATTACCGTTTTCATGATCATGAGAAATTAGCTTTTTACGCAAATGCAGCTACAGATATAGAATTTAATTTTCCATTTGGATTTAAAGAATTAGAAGGGATACATTCTCGTACTAATCATGATTTAAGTGCTCATGAAAAACATTCAGGGAAGAAGTTACAATTCTTTGATCCAGAACTTAATGAAAGCTATGTTCCTTATGTGGTTGAGACTTCTATTGGTCTTGATCGTATGTTTTTAGCAGTATTTTCTACGGCATTGCAAGATGAGGTATTAGAAGATGGATCTTCAAGAGTTGTTTTAAAATTACCTTCTATACTTGCTCCAGTGAAAGCTGCTATCTTACCACTTGTCAAAAAAGATGGATTACCAGAAATTGCACAACAAATCATAGATGATTTAAAATTTGATTTTAGTGTAATTTATGACGAAAAAGATGCTATAGGTCGTCGTTATCGTCGCCAAGATGCTGCTGGAACACCATTTTGTATTACTATAGATCATGATACAATCAAAACTAAAACAGTGACGATACGTCATCGTGATTCTATGAAACAAGAACGAATAGCTATAGAGGGTATTAAAGGAATTATTGAACAGCAAGTGAGTTTTAAGAACTGGATTTCATAGTGCTATTTACTATGCGTACATAGTTAAAACGAGTAATTGTGTGTCTTTTTGTGTTGTAGTTAGCGAGATTTTAAGTAAATTTAGCAACTTTTTAACAAAAATTTTATACTAATTAGACAAAAAACTACGCACGATGAGTAAGTTCATGAAACTAGTGGTAGTTGCATTATTAGCCTTTGGCTTTAATGCTACCGCTCAAGAAAAATTCCCAGCAGGAAGCAAGGGAACATTACCAGCACCTATACTAGTTCCTAGTATTGCAGACCAGATTAAGAATGGTACTGTAAAGTATGCTGACAATACACCACAACTAGGCCACCCTAAAGGGAGAGCAGGAAATAATGTTGTGCCAGGTAAGGGTATGCCAGAAGGACCAGATCCTTTAATAGAGCTACAGCGTAACGCTGTACAGACTCCAATGAGAGCTCCAAACCTTATTTTTACAGCAGATATTTCTCAAGCAACACCATCTGATCCAACAGGAGCGGCAGGTGTAAACCAATATATGGCTGCTTGGAATAGTGCATTTAGAATTTTTGATAAAGATGGAAACCCTGAAACAGCAGAACTTGCTTTAGGAACTATCTTTCCAGGAAACAATATTGGAGATCCAATTATCTTTTTTGATGCTGAAGCAGACAATGGAGATGGAGAGCCAAGAGGGCGTTTTGTAATCACTGAGTTTGATAACAATCCTAATGGATTTAACGTAGCAGTATCTACAGGTCCTGATGCAATGCAATCTGCATGGCACGTATATACTACAGGTTTTGGTACAGGAGCTTTTCCTGATTATACTAAATTCTCTGTATGGGGAGATTCTTATATTGTAACTGCAAACGTAAACAATGGAGCAAACGGAGATAGAGTATTTGCTGTAGAGCGTAACGAAATGTTACAAGGTAACCCAGCACAGTTTGTAGGATTCCCATTACCTGGAATTGCTACAAACGGTTTCTATAGCCCACAAGGTTTCCATATCACAGATGCAAACCACCCAGCTCCAGGAACACCAGCACCTATTATTTATATGCAAGATGATGCATGGGCTGGAGTTGCTGAAGATCACTTACAAATTTGGGAAGCTACAATTGATTGGGCAAACCCAGCAAACCACAGTATCGTATCTGCTCAAGAAATAGGTCCTGCAGAGGGTCTAGTACCATTCGTATCTGTATTTGACGGAGGAAGTTTCTCTAACAGACCACAACCAGGAGGTCCAGATCTAGATGTATTACAAGCTACTGTAATGAATCAAGTTCAATATAGAAGATTTGCAGGTCATAACTCTGTTGTATTAAATTTTGTAATTAATACAGAAGCAGATTCAGGAGGAGAATTAGCAGGTGTTCGTTGGTATGAATTAAGACAGCCAACAGGTGGTGACGCTGAAGATTGGGAGATTTTCCAACAAGGTACATACAATGCACCAGATGGTAGAGATGCATATTCTGCGAGTATGGTAATGAATACAGAAGGAGATATTGCTATGGCATATTCATCTTCATCTGCTACAGATCAAATTTCTATACGCTATACAGGTCGTCAGAGTGATGATGCATTAAACGTAATGACATCTGCAGAAGAGCTTATCGCTCAAAGTACTGCTGCAAACCCTTCTAACAGATTTGCAGATTATGTACAACTTACTATTGACCCAGTAGATGATACTTTCTGGCATATTGCAGAATACTTCGAGCCATCACGTCGTGATGTAGTTGCAAACTTTGAATTACTTGAGCCAATGCCAGATGATATTGGGGTTTCAAGTATCGATAGCCCTACAGGAGGTGTTCTTACAAATGCAGAAGATATTACAGTTTCTATAAGAAACTTTGGTAATAATGATATAGATAACCCTATGGTGAGTTACTCTGTAGATGGAGTTGAGATAGCAACAGAAATGTTCTCTGGAACAATTACTGCTGGAACAACAGAATCTTTCACTTTTGCAGCTCAAGCTGACTTAGGAGTAGATGGTCAAACATATGAAATTTTTGCTACGACACTTCTTGCAGATGATTCTAATACAAACAATGATTCTAGTACTGTGATGGTAACTAACGCAGTTGAATTATGTGAGCCAGTATCTGATTGTGCTGGATTTAATGATGGTGTAACATTATTACAATTAGCAGATCAAGACCTTGTTGTAAACTGTGGTGCTACAGGTTATAGTGATGATCGTGATATCATATTTACTTTTGATCCTGATGGTCCTGGTTCTATAGATGGTGTTTTGCAAATGGGATTCAATGATTCTATTTTTGCTATCTGGATTGATGTGAATGATAATGGTATATTCGAATCAGGAGAAGTTGTTGCAACTGAGCAAGTAGCTACAGCAGATACTGACTTTGCATTCTCATTAGATATCTCAGCATTTACTGTTGCTGAATTATTAGGAGAGCATACAATGCGTGTAAGAGGGGAAGATGAAAGTACTGCTGGAGATGTATTAGATCCTTGTGATGATTTACAATTTGGTAGAACAAATGATTATACAGCATTCTTTGATCCTGCATTAAATGTAGAGGAGCAAGCATTTGAAGGATCAGATTTAGTGATCTCTACAAATGATAATCAATTATTTGATATCACTTTAAATACAGGATTTGAAGGAAAAGCTTCTATCAATGTATTTAACTTATTAGGACAGCAAGTTGTTTATAATAACCTTGACAAAGAAGGAAACCAGTTTAACTACAACTTAGACATGTCTTACGCTGCTAAAGGAGTTTATATCGTTCAGTTTAATACACTTGACGGTGGATCTACAATTAGCAAAAAGATTATTGTAAAATAAGCATAGCTTACATACACTCATAGTAAAAGCCTTGTCATCCTGACAAGGCTTTTTTTTATCAATTATCTTCAAAACAAGATGTTATGATACGCAATTAATTGATGAATATTTAATCAAATCGTAATACTTTTAACTTTTTCTTTAGAAAAGTCTTTTTTTTTCGATACTTTTATCGTTTATAAATCCTATTAAATAATATAACATGATTAAAAAACTAAAAGTGGCAGCTTTTGCACTATTAGCCTTTGGCTTTACTGCAACAGCTCAACAAGACGACCAGGGTGGTAGTTTAGAGTATGTAGGACAAGCAGCATCTATGCGAGTTGTTCCTTCAATGGCTTCTAGATCTTCTACATTAATCCCTGCCGACCCTCCAAGCGGAGAACCTAAAGATGGTAGATACATCAGAGGTGTAAAATCAAACGTTGTTCCAGGTAAAGGATCTCAAGTAAGTTATGAGCAAGTAGTATCTAGTACAAATAGATTAGATAAAACAATTAACTTAAATAGATCTCTAGAAAGTGATTTTGTTGTAAATAACACCGTAAATTCACCTTCAGATCCAGCACTAGCTGTAGGACCTGATCACGTATTTATTGTATACAATACAGGATATATCATTTATGATAAAGATGGAAATGATCTTACAGGACCGTTAAACGTAAATAATATTTTTACGGCAGGAGGTTGTTGTGATTTAACTGCTTCTTATGATAGCGAAGCTGAAAGATGGGTGCTTTCGTATTTATTTGTTGGTGCTGGAGTAGAGATTGCAGTCTCTGATGGTCCAGATCCAATAACTGCAAACTGGACATTATATTCTTTCCCTCAAATATCAGATTATAACAAATTATCAATATGGCGTGATGGATACTATATTACTGATAACGGACCAATGGACGTTTGGGTAATTGATAGAGATGCTGCATTAGCTGCAGATCCTGGTGCAAATATTCAAGGATTTGTTGTAAATGGTATTAACTCTCCTAATGGAGGATTTACAAGTGCTCAAGTAGCAAATGTTACTGATGATGTGATGCCTACTACAGGAGGAGCTCCTCTTGTATACATGAGAGATGATGGTTTTCAAGGTGTAACTGAAGATGAGGTTTGGATTTGGACACTAGATGTAGATTTTGATACGCCAGCAAACTCAACAGTTTCTGCACCAGAAGAATTTCCTGCGTTACCATTTAACAATGTATTTGATGGAGGTGCTTTTGCAAACTTAACACAACCAGGAGGTGGTTCTGATATTGATGCACTTCAGTCAACAATTATGAACCAAATGCAGTTTAGAAAATTTGCATCTCATAATTCATTAATCTTCAATTTTGTAGTAGACGTAGATGATACAGCGGGTGAGCTTGCAGCAATTCGTTGGTATGAATTCCGTCAAGCAACAGATGGTGGTGCTTGGACAATGGAACAAGAAGGTACGTACATGGGACCAGATGGAAAACATGCATGGATGGGTAGTATGGCTATGGATAACCAAGGAAATATCGGAATGGGATATTCTTCTATGGCAGGTCCTACAACACCAAACCCAACCGATAATAGAGTAGGAGCTTTCTATACAGGACGTTTTGCTTCTGATCCAGCAGGAACAATGAGTATTGACGAAGTTGAAATAGCTATCGGAACTCAAAATGTAGCTGGAATTAGATTTGGAGATTATGCAAAATTAGATGTAGATCCAAGTAATGATAAAGAATTCTGGTTTATTACAGAGTATGCAAATACAAACCACGTAGCAAAATTCCAGATTCAGTCTGACTTTGATAATGATATAGGAGTAATTAGCATTGATACTCCATTAGATGGTGATTTAGCTGCACCACAAGATGTAACAGTAACGATCTTTAATTTCGGTTTAGCAGATGCTTCTGGATTTGATGTTACCTATTCAATTGATGGAACAACAGTTGTAACTGATGCTTTCCCAGGAACAATAGCTAGTGGAACAAGTGCACAACATACGTTTACAGTACAAGGAGATTTTTCTGTAGTAGGTCAAACATATGAAGTTGTAGCAGCTACAGTGTATGCCGCAGATGAATTTAATGAAAATGATGCTACAACAAGAAACGTAACACACCTTAATCCTGACGATGTAGGAGCTGTTAGTGTAACTGCAACAATCTCTGATGCATCACAAGTAACTATTGAAATTCAAAACTTTGGTACTGCAACACAAACATCTATTCCAGTATTTTATACATTAGATGGTGGAGCACCAGTTCAGGAAACATATACAGGATCTCTAGCTTTTGGAGCGACAGATACGTATACATTTACAGCAACAGAAGACCTTTCTGCATTAGGAGATTATGTGTTTGTTGCAGGAACTGAACTTGCAGGAGATTCTGACGAAACTAATGATGATACAACAGCTACTGTTACTAACATGGTTTGTGAACCAGAATCTAATTGTGCAGGATTTGATGATGGGGTAACACAAATTATGTTAGCTGATCAAGATATTTCCACAAACTGTGGTACTTCACCAGCTGGTTATAGTGATGATACTGATATTATTTTCAATTTTGTACTTGACGAAAACCCATTTGAAGGTGTATTACAAGTAGGATTTGACGATTCTACCTTTGCCATTTGGATTGATTTTAATGATAATAACGCTTTTGAAGCAGATGAGTTAGTTGTTACAGATTTAGTAGCAACTGCTGCAACTGATTTCGCATTTACTGTAGATTTCTCTACAGTTGCTGCAGACGTTACTCCTGGAATGCACAGAATGAGACTTAGAGGAGAAGATGATGATCAAGGAGGAGATCTTTTAGATCCTTGTGATGATTTAGTATTTGGAAGAACTAACGATTACACAGCTAATATTAGTGGTACTTTAGGAACTGAAGATGAGTTATTTGCTGCTACAGATTTACAAGTACACTCTTTAGGAAATGATCAATTTGAAGTGGTGTTTAATAATGCATCAAGCTTCTCTGAAAAACTTCCTATCTCAGTATACAATACATTAGGACAAACATTAGCATACTACACAGTTGATAATAACGGTGGTGGTTACACGAAAACAATAGATATGTCTTACGTGTCTAATGGAGTTTATTTTGTAAAAGTTGGTAACGCCGATTTAAATAAAGTAAAAAGAATTATAGTAGGAGCTAACTAAATCTAGATCTTATTAATATTTTTAAAAAGGGTGAAAGTATAGCTTTCACCCTTTTCTTATGCAATTCATTTAAATGAGATGCTTCAATGATATAGTAGGTATTTACTTTACACGCTTTCGCGAAAGCGTACCAAGAATCATTCGTAATGTGTATAAATAAAATAGGTCTAACTCAGAAGCCCTGAATTAAACCTATTATAAGATGATACTAATCCCTTAAAGGAACAGAGTTGTTGTTACTTTTTTGCTGATCGCATTTCTTCTATAGAGACAGGGTTTGCTTTAGGGCAACGATTCATCATACGTAAACCTCTAAATTTAAAATAAACAGCCATTCCGTCTTTTTTATAACCATCTTCTAAGTTTATAGGATCATAATGTAAACCATCTTTCAATCTGATGGTGTACTCACAGTCGTCTTTTTCTTTAGAATATACAATAACTCCAGCAGTATATCCTGTTGGGTCAAATTTTTCTTCTGCTACTTTTTCTTCAATGTTATCTTTTGCCACTTCTTTGGTGTTTTTACAGGAAGTAAAGCATAGTAATGCTGCAGTTCCCAATAATAGTAATGTAGTTTTCATAATGGTTTGATTTTAAAAATTAAAGATCGTGAAAATTTTAGAATAAAGCTTTTAGCTGAATATTACCCGTGTGTATGGTTCTAGAATCTTCACTTTTTCTACCAAAATAGGAGATGTTTAAATCTAAGAATTTAGTCAATCTCTTTTGAGCAATTAGATTCCACGTAAAATTGGTTCCCGGTTGCAAGCCTTCTAATATCTGAAAGGCTACTGGGCTAAATGCACTTCCTTCAAATTGATTGTCTATATAATTAAATTCTCCCATAAGAGATAGCTTCTCACCATCTGCTATTGCAAAAGAAGTGCCAAAACTATTTTGTTGCAGGGCTTCCAATCCTCCATTCGTGTTTTTTTTGTCTTGAAAAGTATAGAATAATGAAACTCGTGAAGTTTTGCTTATGAGGTATGAAATCTTAGGATTAGCATTGATATTATCAATACTGAAGTTTCTAGTTGGGAAATTTTCAGCAACACTTCTTGTGGTGCCTGTTTCTCCTTTAAAATTAAAAAGCCAACTCTCTTGTATCTTGTGTAAAAAATTTATTTGATGGGTTTCTAATTCATTATCCTGAAGTCCAGTAGAAAGTAAATTAGTAGATTTATTAGAAATATAGCTATATGTGGTAGTGTAGTTTTGTTTTCCTCGATTAAAGGAGAGTGCATTACGGAAATTCAATCCTAATCCTATTTCGTTCTCATCCTCCTCAAAAGGATTGATTGTAAAGCTTTCTCCTTCACGCAAAGCTCTTCGGTCTATACTATAGTTGGTTTGGTTGTAAAAACGCGATAGAAACTTCTTGAGGCCTTTTTGGCCATTCCATTGCTGGGGATTCATAGTTAACTGACTACTTAACTTATTTTGATGTGTTTGTAAGAAAATTTGATTAGGTAATAATACACGTATAAAATCGGCTTGATCTTGAAATTGTGCAAGATCAAACTCCTCTAATTGCTGAATTCCATCGCCATTAAAATCATTCCAGGTATGTGTTCCTTGACCTTCATCTACCGCAATAAATGTAAACTCTTGCTGTGGTTGTGTACCGCTATTGGTTTCAAAAACCGTATTGAGTCTAATAATGTCTTTTGCAAAACGTTGATCGTACAGTAATCTAGAGTTTAATGAATTCTGGGTTTCTATGTCGGTGTCTTCAAATGCTAAGGTTCTATAGTTTAAAAAAAGCGACAGATTCGTTTTTTTGTTTTTTAGTAATTGGGATTTTAAAAAATAAGTATTAGAGGTATTGACGCGTTGTATATTATTAGTACGTAAACTATCATTCACACGATAGCGATATCCTGCCTCTACATATACATTTGTACTATCACCTACTCCTACAAAACCTTCATATAGTTGAAATCGCTGACTATCGGGAGTAATAGAATCATTTGCTTTTGTTGTTCTCACATTATCTTCCGTATAAAATTTACCGCCTACCCAAGCTTTTTTAAGATCATATACTGCGCTACTATATAACTTAGAGAAATTAGACGTTACATTTAAGTCATTTGTATTTAAGACACTCCCATTGATCGCTCCTTTTACTTTTTTAGAATTAATAATACTCGCAACAGAGTGTCTTGTTCCTGAATAGGCAGTATTAAAATCTAGGTTCTCAAAACTATATATGATAGACCCTATCTTGGCGTTTTCATATTTTAAACCTGTTGTTAGAAAACTTTGATCTCCAGTAATAATAAGTCCGTTTCCATTAGTGTTTTGAAGTCCTGTGTCTATATTCCAATCACGGTTAAATTCTACATTGTAAAGTCCTTCTACATTGGTAAAACTTTCTTGAATATAATCCCATTTTCCAAAAGCTTCTAATGTAGCGGTACTGTCTTTTTTAAATAATTGCTGTGTTGCTTTGAGATGTGTAGCAAATGCATTGTTATCATCATCATCGAGGTTAGAAAAAAGATTTAGATCATTTTTACTCCCTGCTGCCTCAAAAGAAATAGCTGTTTTTTCTGAAGGAGTATAGCTTCCATTAACAATGGCAAGTTGTAATAAGGTAGGCGCAAAAAGTCTAATTTGAGGCGCAAAAGTACCTTGTGGTATTCCGTCAATAGGTGCCACATATTCAAAAGTACGACGTAATGTATTGGTGGTGCTTAAAATATAATCCCCTTGATTAGGCCCTACATTTGTAAATCGGACATTGAATAATTCCTCTTCGGGATCGGTGCTAAATTCAAATACTTCAACACCATTTACAGTAATTTGACGATACAATACTTTATTGTCACTAAAGGTATCTGGCACGGCACTTTGCGCTACCATTTGATTGGGGTCATCTCCAGCATTTGCAAGTACAGCCACTTGATCTTCACTTAGGGTCTGCTGTAAAGGTTGGTTTTTAGCGTCAGATTCAGAATATACTTGTGCAGCAATTTTAAAGGTATCGCTTTCGCGAAAACTACCACCTCCATACGCCACAAAACGTGTAAAATTACGTTCGCTAAACTGATAGTCTACCGTAATACGCATCTCGCTAGTAATTGGAAATGTGGAGTTAAAACGAATCTCACCCGCATTATAATCAATGATATAATCTTTTGCTTCGCCACGTTCTAGAAGAATTCCATTTACATATACAGCTTCACTGCCAGAAACAATCAACACAAAAAGTTCCCCGTTTGGACCTGTAAGTTTATAAGGCCCTTGGTTTCCTTCCTGTCCTGTAAATACACTCGTATTAAAAACACCTCTTACTAAAGCACCAGTTGCAAATAAACTCGTTTTACTGTCTTCAGAATGATTAATATCTCCTCGTAAAGACAGTCCTTGTATTTTTTTAGTAAACCGACCATAATACGATTCTGTGTCCTGAAGATTAATGTCTCCTGCGCGAATGTTCCAATTGTCACTAAAAAGTTCAATAAATATTTGATCAAACTCATCTAGGTTTTGAGAAAATCCACCTTCTTGACTAGGAATATTTGCATCTTGGATAGAGGCTCGTAAGGTAACTTTATCACTTAGTTTTCCACTTAATTGTAGATCTAATTCAGAATTTACAGTACTATTTTGATTGCTTCCTACGGTGACACCTCGCACGATACTACCACTTGTATTTAATCCATTAAATGGTGTAAATCCTTTTCGTTTTTTTTGATTACGTAAATTGGTAAGACGATCTAAGTTTCCAGAGCTAGTAACGATACGTTTCGGATCAAATTGAACATATTTACGAGTGAGAAAGTTGGGATACACTCTGTAGGTAATCACTAAAGTGTCTGTTGGGATGGCTTCTTTCGCTTTAAGCGAAAGTAAACTATTAGCATAATCAATCGTGTATTTTGTGCTATCAAGTATCGCGCCTTCTCGGGTTTCTATTTTGAATAATGAAGGGTTGATGCTAACCGAATCTAGTTGTATCGTATCTCGTAACGGAATTCTTTTGGTGCGTACTTCTTGGGCTACGAGTGTAGCTGTGCATAAGAAGAAAAACAAAAAGTAAAGATTCCGCATTATAACTAGAACTCTCTTGGGTTAAAAATATTTTGTAGCTATTAGAAATCAAAGGTAAACTTTATAGCCTTTTTAACTTCTTATGTGTACTACTTTTATAAATTAGCATTTTAACATTTTTATACGACTATAAAATGAACATTAATATATTTTAATATGTAAAGAGTTAGAATTTTTAATGTGAGAACGCAGTGGTTACACACGTTCTCAATTTTATAAGCATTATATAAATAACTATTAAAATTTAAACGTGTGAAAATTATTTCTTACAATGTAAATGGTATCCGAGCAGCACTTCGTAAAGGGTTTGATACTTGGCTACAAGCTACAGATCCAGATGTAGTACTGCTTCAAGAAACAAAAGCAACTGTAGACCAGGTTGATGTGGCTGTTTTTGAAGCATTAGGATATCACCACTATTGGTTTAGTGCACAGAAAAAAGGGTATAGTGGAGTGGCTGTTTTAACAAAGCAAAAGCCCAATCATGTCGAGTATGGTACAGGCATTGAGTCTATGGATTTTGAAGGTCGTAACATCCGAGTAGACTTTGATGACGTATCTGTAATGAGTTTATATCTTCCATCAGGAACTAATAGTGCTAGGCTAGAGCATAAGTTAGAATATATGGATTTATTTCAATCCTATATCACTGATTTAACCAAAGAATACCCTAACCTTGTGATAGGAGGTGATTATAATATTTGTCATGAAGCTATAGATATACACGACCCAATACGCAATAAAAATACAAGTGGATTCCTTCCTGTAGAACGAGAATGGATTGGTAATTTTATGGAAAGCGGCTTTATAGATTCTTTCCGTCACTTAAATAAAGAACCTGATAATTATACGTGGTGGAGTTATCGTGCCAATGCTAGAGCAAATAATAAAGGATGGCGTATCGATTACAATATGGTAAGCACTCCTTTAAAAGATAAAATTGCACGTGCTGTTATTTTAAAAGATGCTATGCATAGTGATCACTGCCCACATATGGTTGAATTATCACTTCCTTAAATCAAAATAATAATAACCCAAAAATTGAGAATACCTATGATGATGAAGAAAGTCCTACTCTTATGCCTAGCAGGAATTACCCTAAGTTCTTGTGTTTCAAAAAAAGTTTTTGAAGACCTTGAGTCAAAATACGCACGACTTCGTAAAGAAAATCGCAATTTGTCAAGTGATCTCGCTTCCGCGAAAAAAGACTTAGCAAAAATGACTAGTGATTACGAAGTGGCATCTAAAGACTTAGAGACTACTAAATCTTCTTTGGCTGATTTTAAGAGTAAATACGAAGGTACTAAAGCCAGTCTGGAGAGTCTTCAAGCATCATATGATGCATTAGAAGCAAACAGTAGTGCGAGTATTGCGGCAAACTCAAAGAAAAACAGAGAATTGCTTGCAGAGTTAGAGGTGAAGCAAGCCGCTCTTGCTGCAAATAAAGAAGCTTTGGAAACAGAGCGCAAACGACTAGAACAGTTGGAGAAAGATCTTGCCGATCGTTCCAATCGTATTGATGAATTAGAAGCTGTAATTGCAGCAAAAGATGCAAATCTTCGCAACTTAAAAGATGCGATATCAAAAGCACTTACTGACTTTGAAGGAAAAGGACTCACGGTAGAGCAAAGAGATGGAAAAGTGTATGTGTCTTTAGAAAACAAACTTCTTTTTGATAGTGGTAGCTGGACCGTAGGAGCCAATGGAAAAACAGCAGTAAAACAATTAGGAAATGTTTTAGGAGATAATCCTGACATTGCAGTATTGATTGAAGGACATACAGATAATGTACCTTATGGAGGATCTGGAAACCTAAAAGGAAATTGGGACCTATCTGCAAAAAGAGCCACAGCTATTGTCAATATATTACGAGAAAATAAAAGTATAGATCCAAAAAACTTAACGGCAGCAGGTCGTGGAGAATATGCGCCCGTAGCTCCTAATGATACTGCCGAAAACAAAGCGAAAAACAGACGTATTGAAGTGATTTTAACACCAAAACTTGATGAAGTCACTGCGTTATTACAGGATATAGATTAAGTGATTAAATAATGAGACAATGAAAGAATATAAGGATTTGACCATTAAGGAGTTCCTGCGTATTCTTTTTTATAGCCTTATCGCACTGGTATGTGTGTCTTTATTAGTTTTTTTATTATTAATAAATACAATGGGAAATCATTTTGTTGAGCGCGAATTTTCGTCTAAAGTTTGGAAAAAAGATGAAAATAAGCGAGTAGAAATGATAGATGATCTTATAAGTAAAAAAGTAATAGATGATTTACCAGCATGGCAGATGATTACTCTTCTAGGTATGCCAGACGAAGACTGTT
Source organism: uncultured Dokdonia sp. (assembly GCF_947492815.1). GTDB lineage: Bacteria > Bacteroidota > Bacteroidia > Flavobacteriales > Flavobacteriaceae > Dokdonia. The sequence goes on along the minus strand of NZ_CANLOB010000001.1, from coordinate 186,894 downwards.
ATTTTTATCAATCAGGTCACGATATGATCTATTATTTAGGACCAGAGAGAAGTTATTTTAGCATAGATAGTGAGTTTTTGCTAATCTGGTTAAATGATGATAATTTTGTAGAAAAATATGAAATAGTGCTAGATTAAATAATCTAGTTATAATTAAAAAACCGTTGCTGCGGAAATAGAAAAATGAAATATACCCACTTACCAAACACAGACATTAAAGTCTCAAAAATATGCCTAGGTTCTATGACTTGGGGAGAACAAAATACCGAAGCCGAAGGGCATGCACAATTAGACTATGCCATATCACAAGGTGTTAATTTTATTGATACGGCAGAGCTATACAGTGTGCCTAATGCACGAGCAGAAACCTATGGAAGTACAGAGCGTATCATAGGAAGTTGGCTAAAGAAAACAGGAAAGCGCGATCAAGTTGTGATTGCTTCTAAAATTGCAGGGCCCGCCGAGTTTACAAAACACATCCGTACTGGTGGATTTGCAAAACATGAATTGGAAGATGCCGTTAATAAAAGTTTAGAGCGCCTCGGAACAGATTATATTGATTTGTATCAGTTGCATTGGCCAGAACGACCGACTAACTTTTTTGGTCAATTGGGATATACGCATAACGCTGATGATGCTTGGGAAGATAATTTTGCTCAAATCCTAGAAGATTTGGACGGCTTAATAAAAGCTGGGAAAATTAGAAATATCGGACTCTCTAATGAAACACCTTATGGATTATCAAGATATCAAGAAGAAGCGCGTAAAGGAGCTCCTAAAATGATTACAGTACAGAATCCGTATAGTTTATTAAACAGAAAAGACGAGGTAGGACTTACGGAGATTATGCATAGAGAAGAAGTAGGGCATTTACCATATTCTCCTCTTGGTTTTGGACAGTTAACGGGAAAGTATCTAGATGGATATCCTCCAAATGCGAGAGTTACCTTATTCCCTAATTATGCGAGATATCATAATGAAAACTCATTTGAAGCAACCAGACGTTATAAAGCTATTGCAGATGCTCATGGATTAAGTTTGACGCAAATGTCGCTTGCTTTTGTAAACACACGTCCTTTTGTAACGGCAAATATTATAGGAGCCACTTCGGTAGAACAACTTACTGAAAATATTGGCAGTATCGATGTTGAGTTATCTGAAGAGGTTTTAAAAGCAATAGAAGAAGTACATGCAGCGATTCCTAATCCTGCGCCTTAAGTAAACTACTTCGGGACAAGCCCACGAGGCATTTATACGAAACTGAATTTTAATTTCGATACAGGCCTCGGGATATTTAACCCTTTGGCGGTGCCAATAAAATAGTAAATGGTATTATACGCTTTCGCGAAAGCGTATTTAGAAGCCTTCATAGTGTACATGCTATGAAGGCTTTTTAATTTTGGTATATATTGATTACGATTTTATAAATCGAAATATGCCTCTATTCGAAGGTGTCATCACAATAGAATAATACGTTCCCATTGCTAATGGAGCAATATCCATTCTTAAAAGATCTGTATTTGTTATTCGTTCTTCCATGACGAGCTCTCCAATAAAATTATAGGTGCGTATAGTGATTTCTTGTTGGAAGCTTCCTAGTGAAACATCAATGATTTCTGAAGCAGGGTTTGGGTATGCAGAGATAATCATTAAATCTAAATCGTCTGTAGCTAAAAACTCATCAGAGATACTTACGTTAAATACAAAATCTACTACTTGTCCAAATTCACCACCATTTTCAAAGGCAAATCCTCCTGGATAGGGATTATTAATATCTACTAGTAGGTTTACGGTTACCCCAGGGATTTGAAATGTAAATACATCGCCATTTGAAATAGGGAATGCTTCTGCGAGATTGATGCGTAGGCTTTCTCCAGCAGCACCAAAATTCATCGTTGGAAATTCTTGTGTGTAAATAGGGTTTCCAGATACCGTTGCGCCTTCAAAAATCTCTAGAGTTCTTGCTTGTTGTGTACCACCACTACCTGTGATGAATTCAACATATTCTAAGAAGCCATCACACTCTGCAGTGAATGATTGTGCCCAGTCAAAATTGTTTTGAGGATCAAACGACCCTACGTCATTTCCGAATGTACATTGCGCCTGTATTGAGGAAGGCATAAAAGCAATAAAGAATAGGAAAAGGTAAGTTGAAATGTAGTTTTTTATCATGATATGTGTGTTATTGTCTTGCGATTCAGTCGTAAGCTTACGAGGTGACTTACTAAATAACATCCATATTATGAATGGTGTTTACCCAAATAAATGCCGTACGACATCATGTACTTTGGCTACTTTAATGATGGAAATCTTGTAATCATGATCTGGGATTTTACAATATTTAGAAACAATAATACCTCTAAAACCTAATTTTTCTGCTTCATGAATACGTTGCTCTACACGTGTAACGGGTCGTACTTCGCCTGCTAGTCCAATTTCGGCGGCGAGACATAATGATTTATCTATAGCGATATCTACATTGCTAGATAGTACAGCGGCAATTACAGCAAGATCAATAGCAGGATCGTCTACAGAAATTCCTCCTGTAACATTTAAGAACACATCTTTTGCTCCTAATTTAAAACCAGCTCTTTTTTCTAAAACAGCCAACAGCATATTGAGACGTTTTACATTGTATCCTGTGGCGCTACGCTGTGGAGTTCCGTATACGGCGGTGCTTACCAATGCTTGAATTTCAATCATAAGAGGACGTAGACCTTCGAGTGTTGCAGCAATAGCGGTACCACTGAGGTCTTCATCGTTTTTTGAGATTAAGATTTCACTAGGATTCGATACTTCACGTAAACCACTTCCTTGCATTTCATAAATACCTAGTTCATTTGTACTTCCAAAACGGTTTTTATGAGCTCTTAAAATACGATATACATGATTGCGATCTCCTTCAAACTGAAGCACAGTATCTACCATGTGCTCTAAGATCTTTGGCCCTGCAATATTTCCGTCTTTAGTGATGTGACCAATTAAAATGACAGGTGTAGCTGTTTCTTTTGCATATTTGATGAGCTCTGAAGTCGTTTCTCGTATTTGTGAGATACTTCCTGGGCTACTTTCTATATGATTGGTATGTAATGTTTGTATAGAATCTATAATGACAATATCAGGTTGTATCTCTGAAATATGTCTAAAAATGTTTTGCGTTTTAGTCTCTGCAAGAATATAACATTGATCACTATCTGGATGAATACGATCTGCTCGCATTTTAATTTGTTGCTGGCTTTCTTCTCCAGACACATACAATGTTTTATAAGGAAGGTTTAAAGAAATTTGAAGACAAAGCGTACTTTTTCCAATGCCAGGTTCTCCTCCTAGTAGTGTTAATGAGCCAGGCACGAGTCCTCCTCCTAAAACACGATTGAGTTCGCCATTTTTTGTGTCCAACCTTTTTTCGGCAGAAGCAGTAATCTCATTTATTTTTAAAGGGGTATTGGTGCGGGTATTTGCTTTCGCGAAAGCGGTATCCTGTTTCCAATCCTTCTTATCTTCTTTTTGGATGACTTCTTCAACAATAGTGTTCCATTCTTTGCAGGCATTACACTGCCCTTGCCACTTGGCATGTTGTGTTCCGCAGTTTTGACAGAAGAAAGTTGTTTTTGTTTTTGCCATTGTTATATTTCGCTTTAAGCTAAAATACTAATAAAAATAGGTAGAAATACGTGCTTTTTAAGAATAAGGACGTCTTATATTTGTCTCAATCAAAAACATGTCGTGTTTTGATAAAAATATTTGATTGGGGGATTGAATATTATGCAAAAGAGCAGTTACTTAGTAACTGCTCTCTTTTGTTTTTATAGATTGTGTACGCTTCTTAATAACCGAAATCTGCTTTGATTTTATCTGCTTTATCAAGCATCAAGTCTTTGGTTAAGAAAGATATTTCTTCTAATAAGTATGCGTTTTGGTATGTACGCATCGCTTTTTTAGGTTCTCCAGATTTTTCAAAGGATAATGCAAGGTAGTAGCTTCCTAACATTGTCTCTGGATATTGTTTTCTAGCAAGTTGCCCTAATCGCTCCATATCTTCCCATTTTGATTTTTTCTGTAATGCTTTTCCAACAGCAACAATATCATTAACTCGCATAGGGTCATCAAGTCCAAAAAGTTGTCGTACTGTTGTGTATTTGTCCACAAGATAATCATAAGGAGAACCATCTAGTTTTAGAAGGACTTCTTTGTATTCTTTTTTACTAATAGGGCGATAAATTGAAAATATTTCTTCGATAGCTTTAGGAATGGCGCGTCCTACAAGAGAGTAGTGTGTTGCTCCTTCAAAATTATCGAAGTAATATTTTAGATTAGAATTTGAGACTAGTTTTATTTGACTATTTAAAGGCTCTATTGTTTCTCTTAAAACACGTATGTCTTCTGTAGCAGTAGCTAAATAATAAAATACTTTTTGTTCTGAAGCGCCTAACCTTGCAATAAGACGTGTTTCCATTTCTGGAGCGAGATCTGGACTTAATGATACATATCCTTGAAAGAGTGCAGGACTCTTCATAAGATAATAGTTCATAAAGTTTGCGGTAAGATCATGACCTACGACCATTCTAAACTGATTGGTACGGTATTTTTCATCAAGCCACGGCATTAACTCTAAGCCTATAAATTCAAAAAAGGCAGCACCTCCGTCTACAGGTAAATAACTCACATCATCATAATAGGTGTCGCTATCTCTTGTATCTACTTGATTAATGCCTACAACTATAGCTTCTGGCATTTCTTCCCAGTAGCTGTAATAATCTACATTACCGGCTACAGGTTCAAATAGGTAATCGCCATCTAGTACGACAATAACGGGATATGTTTTCTCAACATTCGATTCGTAGTTACGAGGTAGCTGTATTTTAAGTTGACGTGTTTCGTCTAGTTTTATAGAAGAGATTTCTTCATACTGTGTTTGTGCAATACTTCCAAAGGAAAGGCATAGAAATAAAACTGAAAAAAAAATTGATTTCATTAGGGCTGTTATTTTAATAAGTGCCCTAAAATACAAAATTTTATCTGCGGCGTATTACAAATACATAAAGAGCACAAATACCACCAATAAGTATATTGAAAATAGTTTGTGTGCCCCAGATAATAGAGCCAAAGGCATTCCCATCTGCTTCGTCATAACCGAAAAAAGAAAAAATAGTGACCATGGCAATAGGGTAGGCTCCCATACCTGCATTGGTGGCACTCATGGCAAAAGCTCCTATAACAAATGCAGCAAGCGTAACACCTGTAGAAATACCTTGAAGTCCTGGAACGGTAAGTGTTACAATCCAAAACATAGCGATGTACATGGCCCAAATGAATAAAGTGTGAAAGATGAAAGCAGCATTTTTTTTCATAGATAAAATGCTTTTTACTCCTTCTAAAATCCCTAAACCAAAGTTGCGAACTTTTACAATAAATGGATGTGATGATTTTTTTAAAATACGTAGCCCTACAATTCCTATAACGAGTAGAATAGCAAGGCTTATGATGGATGATATAGGATTTGCTTTTTCTTTAAATAGATCTATTAACGCAGTAGATTGCAATATAACTGCGGTAATCATTATTAAGAGGAGCATAATGAGATCTGCAATACGCTCAGATACTACAGTTCCAAATGCTTTTTCAAATGGAATTTTATCTGTGCGCTGAATGGCTACTGCTCGCAATACCTCTCCAGAGCGTAATACAAATGTATTTGCAAAATAGCCCGTCATTACTGCTGCAAGACCATTTCCAAATTTTGAGGTATACCCCATGGGTTCCAGCATAAAATTCCAACGATATGCTCTAGACGCATGACTGAGAATAGAAAATATAAAAGAGATGCCTATCCAGAGTGGGTTTGCATTTTTGATGGTATCCCATAAATTGACTCTTTCTTGTGAAGTCATTCCTCCAAGCCAATACCACATTAAAAAAACTCCCAAAGCGAGTGGGAGTATAATTTTAAATGCTTTTATGACTTTTTTATAAGCCACAGGCTTACTTTAACAAGTTTGTGCTTTCGTCAGGGAAACAAAGCGTAGGCTTGAACTTTTTTGCTTCCTCTAAATCCATAAATGCATACACAATAAGGATTAAAATATCTCCTTTAGAAACTTTTCTTGCAGCAGCTCCATTTAAAGTGATTTCTCCACTTTTTCTTGGGCCAGGGATTGCATACGTTTCTAGGCGTTCTCCATTAGTAACATTTACAATTTGAACGCGTTCTCCTTCAATAATTTTTGCAGCATCCATAAGATCTTCATCTATGGTAATACTTCCTATATAATGTAATTCAGCTCCTGTTACTTTAACACGATGAATTTTAGATTTTACAACATTTACTAGCATGGGTCAAAGATAGGTATTTTAGTTAACAGCCATATTATCTATGAGACGTATTTCTCCTGCAAAAGCAGCAATAAAGGCACGGTATTTTTGATTTTTACGCTTTCGCGAAAGCGGTTTTAGATTTTTTACATTTGAGATTTCGAAATATTCCAACTTAAGGTGTGGATTCTCATTAAATTGACCAGTGACCCATTTTCGAAGTTTGCTAGCGCTTTTGTTTTTAAAATCTTTATTTACTTGATGGAGTATCTTGTAAATAAAGGTAGCTTCTTCTAATTGTTGAGGTGTTAATCTTGCGTTTCGGCTACTCATTGCAAGCCCATTTTCTTGTCTATGGATAGGGCAACCTGTGATTTTAAGAGGTAATTTTTCTATTTCAACAAGTTTTTTTACAATAAGTAATTGTTGAAAATCTTTTTCTCCAAAAAAAGCTTCATCAGGATTTACTTGTCTAAATAAATGATTAAGAACCGTTCCAACACCATCAAAATGTCCAGGACGATGTGTTCCTTCCATTACGGTTTCTATTCCTTTAAAATTGTATTGCTTTGAAATGACATCAGGCCCATATACTTCTTGAGCTGTAGGGGCATAAATAGCAATGCGGTTCTTGTACTTTCCTAAAAATGAGGCATCTTGATCTAGAGTTCGAGGATATTTTTCTAAATCAGAAGCATTGTTAAATTGTGTAGGATTCACAAAAATGCTTACAATTATATAATCGTGACGCTCTAAGCCAAAGTCAATTAATGACGCGTGGCCTTGATGTAAAGCTCCCATAGTAGGGACAAATCCTATGGTAGATTTTTGTGCTTTTTTCTCTGAAACATATTTAGCTATTTCAGTTTTTGTTTTTATTAAGTTCACTTTATCAAAAAATTAACGCCTGCAAACTTACTATATTAAAGGCAGATTGCATAAAATTTAGTATTTTTGCGTGTTTTTAAATCAACAATTTATATATGAAAGATAAGAGGATATTGTACGTGTCATCTGAAGTTATTCCCTATTTACCAGAGACCGAAATTGCCTCTATGTCGTTTGAAGCTCCTCAAATGGTAAACTCTAAGGGGGGTCAAATACGCATTTTTATGCCGCGCTATGGCAATATTAATGAGCGCAGGCATCAGTTACACGAAGTAATAAGGCTTTCAGGAATGAACCTAGTCATTAATGACTTTGATATGCCTCTTATTATAAAAGTTGCTTCTATTCCTAAAGAGCGTATACAAGTATACTTCATAGATAATGAAGAATACTTTAAGAGAAAAGCTACATTTACAGATGAGGATGGAAATCTTTTTCCTGATAATGATGAACGTGCTATTTTCTTTGCGAAAGGAGTAGTTGAAACTGTAAAGAAACTAAATTGGTCTCCAGATATTATCCATGTACATGGATGGTTGGCATCATTATTACCATTATATCTTAAAAAATATTATGCTAGTGAGCCTCTATTTAGTCAAAGTAAGATTGTTACGTCTATTTATAATCAAGGATTTGAAGGATCATTAAATAAAGAAATGATTAATAAGATTGCTTTTGATGGAGTAGACACAGAAAGTATTTCTGAATTACAGGATCCTACATACGAGAACCTTATAAAGGTAGTTGTAAAAAATTCTGACGCAGCTATTATTGGGTCTCCAGAATTACGTGAAGATCTATCTAAAATACTTAATACATCTAAGATTCCTGTTTTACCTTATAAAAAGAAAGAGGAATTTCCACAAGCGTACGAAGAATTTTATACCACCAAAGTACTAGAGTAAAAAGACTATGAAAATTTATAATTATATAAGTAAAGGCTTAATAGCCTTACTCTTTGTATTTGCATATGTTGCTTGCGAAGAAGAATTAGGTGAAGTAGGAACTGGGATTGTAGGAGAGGTAAACTTTGATACTGAATTGATAGATGATTTAGGTGTTATTGCTTATAGTGATAATTATCCTTTAGGCGTTCAGACAAATGGTGCTCCAGTGGGAGTGCTAGGGGTGTATAATGATCCTGTGTATGGTAAAACAACAGCTTCATATTTATCTCAAATGACCCTTTCAAGAACAAATCCAGAGTTTGGAGATAATACAGTTCTTGATAGTGTCATATTTACATTACCCTATTTTGCGAGACAAATTGCGGTAGATGAAGATGGGAATAATACCTATGAACTTGATTCTATATTTAGAAATACAGGTGGTATTACATTATCTGCTTACAGATCAAACTTTTTTTTAAATGATCTTGATCCAAACTCAAACTTTGAAGATCCTCAAATATATTTTTCTAATGATGTTCCAAATTTCCAAGGAGTAGAGGGAGATTTGTTGTTTCAATTGACTGATTTTGTGCCACAAGCTGATGAAATTATCTTGGCAGAAGTTACTTTTGATGAAGATGGAGAGCCTGTTTTAGATGAAGAGGATAATGTGGTAAAAGAGTTTTCTGAGCGTATTTCTCCCGCATTAAGACTAGAGCTTAATAAAGAATATTGGACTCAAAATATTATTGAAAGAGAGGGAGATGATGTGCTTTTAAATATAAACACATTTAATGATTATTTCAGAGGTCTTTATTTAAAAGCAGAAGATGCCGATAGTAATGGCAACTTATTCTTGTTTGATTTTAATCAAGCAAATATTACACTTTATTATAGTTTTGATGGAGATGATGATTCAGCTGATCCTGGAGAGCCTACTAATGATGGATTAGGAGAAATTACTCTGAATTTTAATGGAGTTAGTATTATAGATTATCAAAACCAATTTGATCCTACTATAGAAAATGCTATAGAAAATTCTGATAGAACTAATGGTGAAGATAACTTATATCTAAAAGGAGGTGATGGAAGCATTGCTATAGTAGAGCTTTTCGGACCTGATTTTGATGGTGATGAAGTTGCAGATCAGCTAGAAGTACTTCGTACGTGTAATGATGATATCATTATTAATGAGGCAAATTTAACTTTTTATGTAGATCAGGATGATTTAGGAGCTGGAGGTGGAGTGTTAGAGCCAGAGCGATTATTTATGGTAGATTTTGACAACAATAGATTGTTAATTGATGGTTCTTTAGATAATACAGCAGGTATAAATGGTCCTGTTAATACAAGAATAAATCATTTAGGAAGACTTGTTAGAGAAGAGGAAGGGAATGAGTCGAGTTTAGGACAGAGTTATAGAATACGAATTACGCAACATGTAAATAATCTTATTAAAAATGATTCTACAAACGTGCGTTTAGCATTGGCTGTTTCGCAAAATGTAAGTGTTGATAATACAGCAATAATAGCAGGAACAGGAGGCATAGATGATGCTTTAAGAACGCCCCTTTCTAGTGTAATTTCTCCAGAAGGAACTATTCTTCATGGTAATTTGAGTGCTGATGAAGCTAAAAAATTAAAATTGAGAATATTTTATACGATAACAGGAGATATAGACCCTGACAGTCCTTGTGGTCAAATATTAGGTTTAGATAATTAAATAATTGAATAACATATAGCAGTATGTGCGGAATTGTTGGTTACATAGGATATAGAGATGCATATCCTATTATTTTACAAGGATTACAACGTCTTGAATACAGAGGGTATGATAGTGCAGGAATAGCACTTTATGATGGGGAAAACCTTAAAATGTCAAAGACGAAAGGAAAAGTCGAAGATTTGAAGAATCGCTTAGAAAGCGAAATTTCAACAAATGGATCTATAGGTATTGGTCATACAAGATGGGCAACACATGGTGTGCCTAATGATATTAATTCACATCCTCATATTTCTAATTCAGGTAATCTTGTTATTATTCATAATGGAATTATAGAAAACTATGATCCATTACGTAAAGAACTTATAAATAGAGGGTATTCTTTTACATCAGATACAGATACAGAAGTACTTGTAAACTTAATTGAAGATGTAAAGATAAAAGAAGGTGTAAAGTTAGGAAAAGCTGTTCAGATAGCACTTAATCAAACGATAGGTGCATATGCTATAGCTGTTTTTGATAAAACAAAACCTAATGAAATTGTAGTGGCTAGACTTGGAAGTCCGCTAGCAATAGGTGTTGGAGATAATGAACTTTTCATAGCATCAGATGCGACTCCTTTTATAGAATATACAAATAACGCTATTTACTTGGAAGATGGTGAGATGGCAGTTGTGCGTAATCATAAGAAATTAAAAATTCGTAAGATTAAAGATGATTCTCTTGTAGATCCTTATATACAAGAACTCCAATTAAATCTAGAGCAAATAGAAAAAGGAGGTTATGATCACTTTATGCTTAAGGAAATTTATGAGCAACCAGATGCAATTACAGATACTTTTAGAGGGCGTATGCTTGTAGATAAAGGTATTGTTAGGATGGCTGGAATAGATGACAATTTAGAGAAGTTTTTAAATGCGCGTCGTATTATTGTCGTTGCTTGTGGTACTTCTTGGCATGCAGGTCTTGTTGCTGAATATATTTTTGAAGAGTTTGCTCGTATTCCTGTAGAAGTAGAATATGCTTCTGAGTTTAGATATAGGAATCCAATAGTATATAAAGATGATGTTGTTATAGCAATTTCTCAAAGTGGAGAAACAGCAGATACAATGGCAGCTATTAAATTAGCAAAAGACCAAGGAGCTTTTGTTTTTGGTGTTTGTAATGTTGTAGGGTCTTCCATATCTAGAGAAACACATGCGGGAGCCTATACGCATGCTGGTCCAGAAATAGGAGTAGCATCAACAAAAGCATTTACAACTCAAATTACAATTCTTACACTTATTGCTTTAAAGTTAGCAAAGCATAAAGGAACACTTTCAACTTCTGAATTCAGAGCGTATCTGCAGGAGTTAGAACGTATTCCAGCAAAAGTGGCGAAGGCTTTAAAATCTAATGAGCAAGCAGAACATGTAGCTTCACAATACAAAGATGCATCTAATGCATTATATCTTGGACGTGGTTATAACTTTCCTGTAGCGCTAGAAGGAGCATTAAAGCTTAAAGAAATCTCATATATCCATGCAGAAGGATATCCTGCAGCAGAAATGAAGCATGGTCCTATTGCATTGATAGATGAGCAAATGCCTGTAGTTGTTATCGCTACCAAAAAAGGACATTATGAGAAAGTGGTTAGTAATGTAGAAGAAATAAAGGCACGAAGTGGAAAAATAATTGGTATCGTAACAGAGGGTGATGAAGAAGTGAAAAAACTGGCAGATCATGTTATTGAAATACCAGAAACATTAGAGCCGTTTACACCTTTACTAGCGACAATACCATTACAATTATTATCATACCATATAGCAGTAATGTTAGATAAGAATGTAGATCAACCTAGAAACTTAGCTAAATCTGTTACCGTAGAATAAGAGATAGATTTAGTAATACAAAAAAAAAAATCTCGCTATTTGCGGGATTTTTTATGTTTTATTATGAGCTGTTTATAGGTAATTTTAATTGCTCTTTTTCAATGTCAAAGTTGGCTTTAAGCCAATCTGATATTTGCCAGATATGCCTGTATTCTTTTGGTTTTTTAAATTTATTTATAAATGTTCTAGAATATGTTTCAAAATGGATAATTAGATAACATTTTCGATTTATTTTTTTTATTTCTAATGAAGAATATGTTTTGTCGCGTAAAGAATTAATGAGTGCCTCATGTGTTGTCATGTTTTCTTCTTCTTCTTCTTCTTTCATGAACTCATTTCTCATTTTTAAGCACTACACTTTTAGTAATTTCCTTAAGTGCTTCCTCTTCATCTCCCCAGCCTTTACTTATTAATTTATCACCTCCTGTGTCATAATGTAAGAACCATGATTCTATACTGTTTTTTGCATGAATGTATTTTTCTGAAAAAATAGTATACGTAGATGCGTCTATAATACGTTTTTTAGGATCACTAGGGATGCAAATAATTTTATAATCAAATTCTCCATTATCTAATAATTTAAGCATTGCGATTGGAATTACTTCTACTATTGAACCTGTAGGAACAGCTTCTGAAAGAAGAAGAATATCCAACGCATCTCCATCTCCTCCTTTAGCTGGGTCTGAATGGGTGGAAGGGATAAATCCATAATTTGCAGGATATGGTAAGAATGAAATGATACGATCTTTACCATCTCTTTGATCTATTTCAAATAAATGAGTTTTAGGATTAAACTCTATTTTTTTATTGGTGCCCCCAGGTATCTCTATAACGCAGTTTATGGTGCCATTTTTAGAAAATGTGGGAGTGGTGTATATATTATCTTTTGGGGTGCAATTTGTATGCAAGAATGCTATCAATAAAATATAAAGTGTGCGTTTGATCATATTTGTTATTATAGATTAAGAGCTTTTAGAACACTGGCTTTATAGGTTTGGCCAATAGGTATTGTGTGGGAATCTAATAGTATTTGATTTCCCGAAAGGTGATTTAGTCTACTTAGATTTATGCTAAATGATTTATGAGTGCGTATGAAGTAATCTGGAAGGTTTTCTATAAAATTAGAGAATGTACTATGTGTAACAATAACCTTTTCTTCTAGAATTACTTTTATATAGTCACCATAGGCTTCTATGTATTGTATGTCCTTAAAAAATACCTTATGGAGTACTTTACTTTCTTTTAAAACAACAAAATCATCTATAGTTTTTATTTGAGGTTTGTGGTTTAGAACTTTATGTATTGCTTTTAAGAATCGATCATAAGCGATAGGTTTTAAGAGGTAATCTATAGCATTTACTTCAAAGCCTTCTACAGCATATTGAGGATAAGCAGTGGTAAAGATTACTGCAGGGGGGTGTTGTAGACCTTTGTAAAAATCTAATCCAGATTGTTGAGGCATATTAATATCTAGGAATAAAAGATCAATATCATCGTGTAGCTGTAAATATTTATAGGCCTCTGAAGTGCTACTACATGTTTGTTTTAATTCTAAAACTTCAGTGTCCTTAATAAAATGATGTAATACACGTTGAGAAGAAATCTCATCATCAATAATAAGGCAATGTATATTTCTATTTTTATTGGTGCTCATCTGTGATTTCAATAGTGACTTTAAAAGTGTCAACAGTATTTTCTACAATAAATTGGTGACATTCAGGATATACCAAATGTAAGTTATTCTTTAGATTTTCTAGGCCTACTCCTGAATAGGTAGTAGCTAAGTTATTTTTTATAGAAGGGTTTGTAGCGTTCGTTATTTCAAATTTAAAATGATTTTTAGACTGCAGTAATTTGATTTGTATTGTCTTTTGGGCATGAGAGTCAAAAGTCCCGTATTTATAACTGTTTTCAATAAGTGGTAATAATAACATAGGATATATTTTGAACTGCTCATCTTGGATGATTATTTTAAAATCTACGCTGTTTGAGTCTTGTACACGATATTCCTGGAATGCAATATAGTTTTGCAGCAATTTTGTTTCTTCTTTTAAAGTGACACGCTCTGTATTTGAATCATAAATTACATAGCGTAATACATCAGAAAGCTCTACGATTGCTTTTGTAATATTAGTATCTTTTTCAAGTGCCATTGCATAAATCACATTTATAGAATTAAATAAGAAATGCGGATTTATTTGTGATCGTAATGATAATAGTTGTGTTTGAATATGTTGGTTTTTAAGTTTTAAAACTCTGTTTTCATTAGTGTTAAAATAAAACCAATCTTCAGCTAGTTTTAAAAGTGTTGTAGCGATAAGGAAAATGCTAAATATGGTATACACGTTTTTATTTGAAACATAAGAAACAAAGAAAAAGTCTGGGAATAAAGTATCTAGCATTGGTTGGAAAAATGATAGACACAAGGTTATGAAAAAAGCTAAATTTACTAAAAATAATAGGGTGTATACTATATATTTTTCAAGCTTTAAAAATTTAGGAATTAAGAAATAAAAATTGATATTCACAGGCATAGCCATAAAAAGAATGAACATAAAAGTGTAGATATAATCAACTTTTATAGGTTGTTGTCCTTTGGAAAATATAAATACAAGAACTACAAACGCTAAAGACCACAAAACGCTATGTAATAATAGTGGTCTGTGATAATTAGCTTTTTTAAAGTTAAAATTAAGGTCTTGCATTTCTAGGTTTTAACGTGTAAACATCATCATTGTCCCATTTACTGTCGAAATCTAATGTCATAAACTTCTTTAGAAAGTTATGAAGCTCTTCACTAGGAGCTGTAAGAACTAAATCTTCATTAACACCTGTTTTTTCATGTTTAATTCGCAGTTTATTTTCTTTCATTAGATTGTTAATTGCTTTTTCTGATAACCATTTTAAAGTAATAGAACCGTCTTCGTTCATTTCTACATAAGCTGTAGAATGTGTTGTTAAAAGATGCGCTGCGGCAAGTCCATTTAATTCATTGCTCCCATATTCAAAAGGAGTGAAATCAACAAATAAATATTCATTTACTTTAAATGGCATTGCTATAAATAGAGCTTCGGAGTTTTTTTTAGTATAATTAATGATATACCCGTCTTTGTATGTTTCAAAAGCTTTTAAATCATCTTCAGATGGTTTTTCTTCTTTTTTTTGGTTTTTTACAAATTCTTCTTTTACAGAAGTGACAGTCCAAATATCATTTTTTTGATCAGTCCAGTTACCTATAAGCTTTTCATTATATGATAGGTCTTCTGTTTTATAAAAAGGCTGAAGTGATTTTACAACACAAGAGCTAAAAAGTAAAACAGATGTGAGTAAGATAAGAGCTTTAGATTTCATAGTGTTTAATTTTAAAGTTTAGGCTAAACTCATGTTTCTATGCCTAACTAACAACAAATTTCGACAAACACAAAGGAACTAATGCTAAACACTATAATAGCTTAATTATTCTGCTGGTGATGTATAAGGTTTACGCCTCGTACATATTTTGAATTTTTAGATAAACGAGCGGTAAATTGCTGTGTGAGTTTTCTACTTTCTTTGTCATCAGATACGTTGTATTTTAATTCTAAAACAGTATCAGATAGTGGTTCTTTTGATCGGTCGTAGTCGGGAAAATGCGGATTATAAAACGTCATATTATAATCTATAGTAATTCTATAGTTGCCACAGTCAGATAAAAAATACCTGCGCTCATAAGAATTATATAGAGAAGGGGTTAGGTTGCCCAGCTTTAAAGCCAATTCAGGGGTGTGGTTTTCTTTGATAGCCTCTCTAATTCTTTGTTGGATTTCTTGACTTGTATGTTTTTTTAAATGAAATGTATGTTCGCTTAAAGCGAAAGACAACTTATCTCCAACTGCACCGTATTTTTTCTTTATTTCAAGAACAGGCTTTTCGATAAGCTCAAAAGCATCTCCATACCACCGCAATCTATATTTATCACGAAGTTCGTCTCCAGATACATTCTGATGATAAAAACTCATTGCTTGATCATCATAGTAGATGTTATTGACGGTACGCCGGTGAAAAATTTCGCGAAAGCAAAAAGAATTAGAAAGCACAACGGTATTTATAAGATCTTCTGGAGTTATGGTTTCATAAATGAATTTACGCTCATATCTCAGATTATTGGAAGCTGTTGTTGGCATATGTTTAGCGACTACTTTTTCCATATTCATTTCCGTACATCTTATCAATGACGTTGTCATCTACTGTTTCTACAGCAATATCATTTAAAATAAGGCTTGATTTGTTTTCGATTAGATAGTCAAGTTCATTGTCTTTCAGAATAGCATCTTTAAGGATTATAGTGGCTACCCCGTACTCTGATTTTTTCTGAAAGGCAGAAATACCTAATCGTGTGTCTGTAATATGCACATTGGCAAGTCTTACGTTAGAGAGATCTTTACTTACAACGCCTATTTCTCCTCCAAAAACTTTAATGTCTTGCCCTGTGATTGTGCTATTTTCACCAGCACTAATTGCTTTATCAGAAGGAGTTTTTATAGTGATGTCTTTTAGATAGAGTTCAGATCCGGAAACATCAATACCATCATTTCCTGAGTTTAAAAAAGTACATCTTTCTAAAGTTCCTGTAACAAAATCTCCATCAAATGCATCAGATTGCGTGCTTTCAAATAACGTATCTGTCATTGTAAATGATGAACGTATAATGTTAAGACCATCTTCACATCTATTATTACTAAATACACTGTTTGAAATAATTACTTCACTTTCGTGAAAATTTACTGCGCCAGACACTTCCCAGATATCTGATTTTGGGTTTGAAAGATTGTCAAATGTGCTGTAGCTTACTTGAGATTGTTGCGCTGCATTTGAAATAAAAATACCTCTACCCGAGCTATCTGATGAGTAAAATTTGATAGGTTTTTCTTTAGTGCCATTACTTATAAAAGTAGCATAAGAAAGTAGGGATGCTTCATTTTTAAAATCGAGAATGCAACCAGGAGTTATATGTATGGTATAACCTGCTTGGATAATAAGATCTTTTGTGATTTCATGAGCCCCTTCTTTAAATACAAGAATATTTTCTTCTTGTATTTCTATGAAAGAAAACTCTTGAAAGTTTTCTTCTTTTTGCTTTTTGTAATACGTAATGCTTTTATCTAGGTTTGGATTTTTACTAAAAGGGGCAATAGTCGCATTCCTTCTTGTAAGAATACCCTTTACATAATGAGACACTCTTAGTTTTTGTACATCTTTAGGGTACTGAAAAGCTCCTTTTTTATTTTTTTTTGAAACAAATGCGTTTACAAAATAGTTGCTGAGTGAAAAATCAACAACAGTACTAGATTTTTCTTTTAAAGTAATTGCTTCTTTGTTAATGCTTAAAACACGTCCTTCTGTATCTAATAAGTTTTCTATAGTAACAGGTTGTCCAGATACATTGTTAATTTCGATTCTCATATGGTTTTCATCATATGAAATTAAATCTGCAGTGATAAGAACAGCAGGATTGATCTGTTTTTTGATAAAGTTGCTATTATGTGCAAGAATATCTAAGTCAAAAGAGTTTGTGAATTCAGTGTATATATCTGTTTTCAACGGTTGCAGTTCTTTAATATGGCGTTGTATAAGATCATTAATAAAATTAGAATCACTAACTAGTTTGAGTTTTTCGAGCACTTTTTCTTGAAGAACAGTATCATTTTTAGACATAGGGTACTCAAGCATTTTAGTTAATCGAGTTCCGCTATTTGAATCAAAGGATATAGGTTCTAATTTATTTGTAATAGGATTGTAATAGATGCGCAAGTTGTGCCAGATGAATCCATGATATCCTCCAAAAAGATTAGTAAGTGCTATGAACGTTGCAAGTTTATCTACATCAAAAACTTCAGATGTTTTGTATTTTCCATTGCGTAGCCCGTCTAGTAAATCTTTTGCTGTATCAAACTGCTTTGAAAGTTTAGGGTCAGAAAGGACTTTGTTCTCATTAAAAATTTTGATTTGCGCATTACGTAAGCTGTGAAGGTCTCTAGATAAAGAGTTGGGTTCTAAATTAAGAATGCGCTGTTTTTCTCTATCTTTCCATAATAGAGATTCGTCAAAACCTACTATAATACCTTCTCTCTTTTTATTATTTTCGATAAGGATCTTGTCAAAAGACTCTTCTACTGCCATAATTCCCATTGGAATATCTACATCAGTTATGCTTCCTGAAACTTTAAGATTGACTTCTGCAAAATTGTATCGTAGTCCTATAAGTTCATTTTCTTTAACAACTTTATTAAATAACCATTCCCATAAATAATTACGCACAATGGGATGTTGTACAGAAAATTTGCGCATCCCTTTAAAAGTGTTTTCACCTTTCATAATAAATCGATATGACCATTTGTTCTCATGCTTTAAATGATCTGTCCAATCCCCTTTAAGGCGCAGTTCTACTTTTTGATATTCTTCATTATTTAAAGAGATACGACCATTCACAATATCGTCATCTTGAGATATAAGAATTCCTTTGCTTAAAGCATCATTTCTTTTTGCTTTAATTTTAGCAAAAGCCTCCTGATTTATTGTGAAATTAATTTTGTCTAATTTGTTTTTTAGTTGATCTTTAGGAATGTCTTCAACAGTTAGTTTTCTAACGTCTAAAGATCTACCTGCATTAGGTTGAAAACGTCCAGTATTGATATACGCTATATTTTCGATAGGGATGTAGCTTTCCATATAACTACTACTAACTAAGTCTTTTTGGAAAACATAATATATATCACCATCATCTTTAATAACCTCAGGCTTTTGTTTAAAATCTACATTAGCATAAGTTGCTTTCCCTTTAAGTTTCGTACTATCTTTTACATATACATGCATAAAGAAATTATCAGATAGTGATCTTCCTTCCGGCTTATCCTTGTATTTGTAGATTAATTTAGGTGTTTTTGATGTATTTGCAATGTAAATATTTAAATCATCGTCACTATATAGTTCATGATCAGTTGTTTCAAATAAATTTGTATACGTTATTTCTTTTAATATAGTAGGCGTATTTATGTTATTAGCATTACTATTTTCTGTCGTAGAAAGTTTTTTGGGAGTATTTGAATTTCCTTTGGTGATTAAAAAAAAACTTAGAACAAACACCCCAATTATCGCCGCGATTGTAAAGGGGTTTACTTTTGCCGAGGTGTTGTTTTTAATTTTCATGTTATTCCTTAAAGTGTGTTATCTATAAAAGTCACTTGTATATTAGGATCTATAGCGATCAGTTTTTCATTAATACTATTTAAATCTTCTAATGATTTTACCTTTACCAGAAAATTAATAGCAACAGATGTCGCCTCGTGTTTTATTCTCTTTACGTCAACTTGTGTTGCGTTTTCACTTACTGTATCACTTATTTCTTTGATGATAGTTGTTTTTTTATCAGTATCACATTCAAGATTTATTAATAAATTTTGAGTGATAGAAGAAGATTGTCCTTTGTGTTGTAGTACAATGATTAAGAGTAAAACAATAAACCCTACCAATGTGGGTAATAATTGATTTGCACCCATACCTAAACCTATGGCAATAGCCATAAAGAAATACCCCAACTCTTCCGGCTCTTTTATAGCTGTTCTAAAACGTACAATAGATAATGCTCCCACAAGACCTAGGGAAAGCGCCAAAGATGATTTTACAATGGATATAATAATAAACGTAGTAAGTCCTACAATCATTAGTACTTTAGATAATTGATGTCTATTTGAGATAGACTGTCCATATCTATTGTACACTACAGAGAGTAAATAAAGTAATACAGCACAAAGTAAAATGTATGCGATATAATTTATAGGAGAAAACGAATCTTCGACAGTAATAGAAATTTGCTCTAATAATTTATCCATAAAACAGTTGTAAAATTAAAGTAAAGCTAATGTAAATTTATTTCTTTACACCAGCTAAGTTTATTGTGATTTTTTCAAAGAAGTCCTCGTGTATGACTGTATTAAATAATAGATTTCAGATGTAAAAAAGGAGACTATTTTCATTTGGTTTTGGTGCGCTTTCGCGAAAGCAAAAACTTCCCCATAAAAATTAAAGACAATAGGCTTTTTTATAAAGAAGAAAACAGTATCTTTGCGCGGTGAAAAACGAAGTATTTTTTCATCATATATTTTGCTAAACATTAAATAGTTAATAATGTCAAAAGTTACAGGTAAAGTTGCACAAATTATTGGCCCAGTAGTAGATGTAGCATTCGAAAGCGGCGCTGAATTACCGAAAATTTACGATTCACTAGAAGTGAAAAATTCAGATGGAACGCTATTAGTTCTTGAAGTACAATCACATATCGGTGAGAATACAGTACGTACAATATCAATGGATTCTACAGACGGATTAAGCCGTGGCGTAGATGCAGTAGCTACTGGAGCACCAATCCAGATGCCAGTTGGAGATGATATTTATGGGCGTCTTTTTAACGTAATTGGAGATGCCATTGATGGTATCGGTAACTTGCCAAAATCTGGCGAAGACGGATTACCAATTCACCGTCAAGCACCAAAATTTGAAGATTTATCAACATCTACAGAAGTACTTTTTACAGGTATTAAAGTAATCGACCTTATTGAGCCTTATGCAAAAGGAGGTAAGATTGGATTATTTGGAGGAGCTG
Organism: uncultured Dokdonia sp.; assembly: GCF_947492815.1. GTDB lineage: Bacteria > Bacteroidota > Bacteroidia > Flavobacteriales > Flavobacteriaceae > Dokdonia. Next base: position 166,573 of record NZ_CANLOB010000001.1, on the reverse strand, counting down.
GAGTAGGAAAAACAGTACTTATTCAAGAGTTGATTAACAATATTGCAAAAGGACACGGTGGACTTTCTGTATTTGCAGGAGTAGGAGAACGTACACGTGAAGGAAATGACCTTTTAAGAGAAATGCTTGAGTCAGGTATTATCAAATACGGAGATGACTTTATGCACTCTATGGAAGAAGGAGGATGGGATCTTTCTAAAGTTGATAAGAAAGCAATGAAAGATTCTAAAGCAACCTTCGTATTCGGACAGATGAATGAGCCTCCTGGAGCACGTGCTCGTGTGGCACTTTCTGGACTTACTATTGCTGAATATTTCCGTGATGGAGCAGGAGAAGGACAAGGAAAAGATGTACTTTTCTTCGTAGATAATATTTTCCGATTTACACAAGCAGGTTCTGAAGTATCAGCACTTCTTGGACGTATGCCATCTGCGGTAGGATACCAACCTACATTAGCAACAGAGATGGGTGCAATGCAGGAGCGTATTACATCAACAAAAAGAGGATCTATTACATCTGTACAAGCAGTTTACGTACCTGCAGATGACCTTACCGATCCAGCACCAGCAACAACGTTTGCTCACCTTGATGCAACAACAGTACTTTCTCGTAAGATTGCAGAGCTAGGTATTTACCCAGCGGTAGATCCATTAGATTCTACATCTCGTATTCTTACAGCAGATATCTTAGGAAATGAGCACTATAATTGTGCACAAAATGTAAAAGAGCTTTTACAGCGTTATAAAGAACTTCAGGATATTATTGCCATCCTTGGTATGGAAGAACTTTCTGAAGAAGATAAAATGGCCGTAGGACGTGCACGTCGAGTACAACGTTTCCTTTCTCAGCCATTCCACGTAGCAGAGCAGTTTACAGGTATTCCAGGAGTATTAGTAGATATTAAAGAAACGATCAAAGGATTTAATATGATTATGGATGGAAAGTTAGATCACCTTCCTGAAGCAGCATTTAACCTTAAAGGAACGATCGAAGAAGCTATCGAAGCTGGAGAAAAAATGCTTGCAGAAGTATAATTAAGTATACAGTAAAGAAACAATATAGCATTATTGTAACTGATACTGTTTTACTGAAAAACTAAAAAGTATGCACTTAGAAATTGTAACACCAGAAGCATCATTAGTAAAAGGAGAAGTAACATCTGTTACAGTACCTGGCATAAATGGAGAGTTTCAAATGCTAAATAATCACGCCGCTGTAGTATCATTACTTGCAGAAGGGAAAGTGAAATTTGCTGGAAGCCCTGAAATTGCAGAAGGTTTTGAAGATAAATTTGTAAAAGAAAGTGACGGTAGTTGGTCACTATCTATTACAAGTGGAACAATTGAAATGAATAATAATAAAGTGATTGTATTAGCAGATTAATTCTGACCTATATAATCAAAATTGGTATATTTAATCCCTGCTTTGAATAAGCAGGGATTTTTTTATGTTTCTAAGTAATTCGTTTCCTTTTGTAAAATTATATCGGCACCAGTTTTTAATTGGTATTACCTTAGGCCTTTTTATTGCATTTCTTGTTATTTTTTTGGAGCCTATGGGCGCAAATAATTATTCAAACCCTTATAAGAATTTATACTTTGCAGGGTATGGAGTGCTTGTTTTTCTGAATTATTTGCTTTTTGTTTTTCTGTCAAATATCTATATACATTTTCTGAAAATATGGAATTGGCTTGAAGAGATTTTATTTTCATTTCTACTCATATCAACGGTAATTATCATCACCTTTTTTTATACAGAGCTTTTTATTAATAAGCGTACAGAAAGCCTGAGTTTAGCGACTTTTTTATGGTGGTATAAAAGTATGTTTCTAGGTTTTGGAATTATAACAAGTATTCTAATGCTTGTGCTGAGGCATTATTATGGCAGAAAACCTCTAGTGTCAGAAAAGATAAAAACTTTAGGTGGTTTTACGACTGATGAAGTAACGCAGGAAATAGTGATTAAGGGAGCTCTAAAAAAGGATTTCTTTACATGCATACCTAACCATATATTATATATAAAATCGGAAGATAATTATGTACTTATTTATCATATAACCCCTGAAGGAATTAAAGAAAAGATGCTACGGGGTACTTTAAAACACATCCAAAATCAGTTGTCGAACTTTCTGAAAGTTCATAGATCATTTATTGTAAATCCTATTCATATAAAAGAACTTAAAGGAAATGCTCAAAATGGAAAGTTATACCTAAGCGAAGTAGATACGCCTATCACAGTTTCCAAAACACACTTTGAAAGTGTAAAAGCAACAATATCTTCACAACAATAATATATGTTTTAACCACAGAAAGTATAAGTTTACCACAAATACACAGCTGTCACGTCATTTTTTTTGAAGACCCATAGGGTGTCTATTTATTTGCTTTCAAATACAATAGATATGAAACGATTTTTAAAATTAACAAAACAGTTTTTTCTTATTTTACTATTAGCATGTGTAGTAGCAATTATATATATAAGATGTACTCGCCTAACGGATGAGATTATGTATGAAATGGGAAATGCTACGTACAGTAAGTATACAACGAATCTAAACCATGAAGAGTTTTTTTATGAAGTAGAAGATGTTACCTTGCATGCAGTGCTTTTTAAACCAGATTCTATAGCTCCTATAGGAACGATCATTCACTTTTCAGGAGGAGGAATGCACATACCAACATCTGAACAGTCTTATGGTCCTTTTTTGGAAAAGGGTTTTCAGATATTTAATTATGAACGTAGAGGTTTAGGGCAATCTACAGGAGTAGCAGATCATTCAAAAGAACTACTAGAAGATGCCTTCTATGTTTTTGATCAAGTAATGCAGATCCCCCATATCAAAAATACACCTATTATTTTGTGGGGACAATCTATGGGAGGACCTTATGCTACATCGGTGGCGGCGGTAAATCAAGATAAGATTAACGGGCTTATTCTTGAGGGAACCTTTTCATCTTTTCCAGATATTGGAAAAGAATTTGCTCATGTTTTGCATCTAGAGCAGATGAGTTGGATAGTTCCAATAGTTATGAATAATGACTTTCCAACAGCTGAGGTTATTAAAGATATAACAAAACCTACGGTTATCATACATAGTACAAAAGACGATACAGTTCCTTTTGAACTAGGTGAAAAGATATATAAAGCCTCAAATAAGGAAAATACTAAATTCTGGACGGTAGACTCTAAGCATATAGGAGCATTATATAAGTACGAATCTTTATATCTCTCAAGATTTGAACAACTTATCAATGATTGATATATTACTTAGCATCTAACCACAAATTACGACGCTTTACTATTGCTTTATTAGAAGTAGCATCGTTTAACTTAATAGTATAAGAAGGATCTTTTTGAAGTGTTGCTGTTGCTTCTTTTATAACTCCATAACGTTCGTAGGTGATGTTTAAGATATCATTAGGGGATAATGATGTTATGATATCTTTAAAAGGATAATCGTTTGTTATAGGCTTATTATTTACTTTAATGATTTTATCTCCTTTCTCTAGTCCTGCTTCATATGCCGCAGTACCTATAGTTGTATTTCGATTAATGGTGCCATTTACAATAGGAACACCAAATGAAGCTTTGCTTTCATCTTGCGTTAAAGAAATACCCATACTTTCAAAAAGACGATGCATATCTGGCATATTACTTTTGTAGATATAATTCTGAAAAAAGAAATCTCCAAAGGTATCTCCAGCATATTTCTTTAATAAGTTATGTAAATCTTCTACGGTATATGGTTTTTCTTTTTTACCGTGTTTCTGCCAGACCAATTTCATATAATCATCAAGGTTGAGTCCTTTCTCTCTAAGCGATAAATCTAAGGCAAGACCTAATGCGCTTCCGTATGAGTAATAGGATATAAATGTATTATTCCTGTTTACTGGGTCTACGGCAGTAGCGGCATCTACAAAAGGTGCTTGGTAGCTCATCTCTATCGGATTAAAAAATGCGCGTGCTGGAGAGTTCCAGACATAATTAAATGTTCTTGTGAGCCCTTGTACATATTCTTCTTTAGTTAATAATCCAGCTCTACACATCATTAAGCTTGTATAATAACTCGTAAATCCTTCGGCAAACCATAGTTCTCCACTCATATTAGCAGCTTCAAAATCAAAAGGCTCTAAGCTTTGAGGTCTAATGCGTTCTACATTCCAGCCATGAAAAAACTCATGAGAGACTGTTCCCATATTTCTTTTTAAACCTCCGTCGGCTAGGCTTCGTGTACTGGTAAGAATCGTAGAATTTCTATGTTCCATACCATCGCCAGATGCATTAGGGATATAACATGCTAGAAAATAGTAATTGTCATAATCGTAGTTTGGTAGTTTGCCGAAGACCTTTTTTTGTTGTAGTACGACCTTTTTTACATCTTCAAAATAGGTGTCTAGTTCAGCTTCGGTACCATTGTGATGTAATACAAAATTAATCGTCTGTTTATCTACAGTAAAAGAGCGTATACTATGACTGCTAATCTCAGTAGGACTGTCCATAAAATACTGTAAGTCTTTTGCGTAATAAGTATTATTTCCTAAGGGTTTAAGTTGGGTAGCCACTTTCCAATTGAGGTCTTTTCTAGTGTTGAAAATAACTTGCATTCCTTTACCTGCGAGAGTAGGCATATACATAAATGTAGCAGGCATATTAAGATGCGCATGTGTTTCGTCTATTTGTGTATACGTTCCACCTCCGCGATTTGCAAATAAGGTGTAGGATACCTGAATCGTGCCGTCATGACCTGTTACTTTCCATGAATAAGGGTCTGGTCGTGTCGTGTTGAGTGTATTTCCTTTTCCATCAGTTACAGCCACATTATATACATTTTTTGCAAACTCATGTATGGCATACCTGCCAGGAGAAGCTCTACTCATTCTGAAAGTCACTTCGTTATTTTTTACATTAGAAAACACTACTGCTACCTGTGCTTCGTGATGAACTGCGTTTTCAAATGAAATGGTATATGAAGTAGCAACATTATCTTTTTGAGCATATGAAATCAATGATGAAAAAGTAGTGAGAAGTACGAAAAGGTATTTCATAGTATATGTTTTATGGTGTTTTTATACGCTTTCGCGAAAGCGTATTTAATATAAATCCCAATTGCCTTGTTTATAATATATATACAACGTAGGCTCAAAAATAGTATTGATTTTAATACCCGTTGTATCTATAAGTGGTTTTCCAAAAGAGGTAATTCCAGGGAGTACCTCTTTGTTAAGCCATTTAAGTTGAAGGTTTTCTAAATTAATAGCTTGTAAATCTTCTTTATGTATAGGTGTTTTCTTTGCAAGAATCCATCCCCATTCTCCTAATGTAAGTATTTGATTATGAATAGGTAATGTGTGGAAACCAGATTTCTTAAGTGTTTTGTCTATACAATAAAATGCTTTCGTAGCATAATAAGGACTGCCAGATTGTGTGATAAACGTACCTTCATCTGAAAGATGATTATAACAAATAGTATAAAATTCTTTCGTATATAATTTATTGAGATCTACATTGTTTGGATCGGGTAAATCTACAAGAATGACATCATAGGTTTTAGTAGATTTTTCTAGAAAGGTAAATGCATCTGCATTGATCGTAGTGACCTTCGTATTGTTAAGAGAATTTTTATTTATAGAGGCAAAAATGGGATGCGATTTCCCAATATCAATCATCCTGCTATCTAAATCTACAAGTGTAATAGTGTTGATGGTTTCATATTGCAATAATTCTCTTGCAATACAGCCGTCTCCTCCTCCTAATACAAGAATGTCTTTTTTAGAATCGGTGATTCCAAGTGCTGTATGCACCATAGGTTCGTGATACAAATATTCATCAAAAGTAGATAATTGCTGATTGCCATTAATATATAAAGAATGCCAATCACTCCATTTGGTAATTACTATTTTCTGATATTTAGTTTGCTCACTAAAAACAATTTTATCTTTATACTTTGCTTGTTCTCCAAATAAAACCAATGGTTTTGCATAGCATAATCCTAATAAAACAATGCTAAAAACACCTATGTAAGAAATCCATAAAATGCGCTGTAGCTTTTTTGAGATATGTTCTTTAAGAGTGTAAAACAGCCAGAAAGAAACTATGAGGTTTACCAATCCCAAGACAAAAGGAGTGTAGGTTAATCCAAGATAAGGAAGACCTATAAAGGCAAAAAATAACCCACCTAAAAGACTTCCATAATAATCTTTTTCTAGAATATTAGAAATATTAAGACGCAACTCTTCATAGGAGTCATTAATACGCGTAGCAAAAGGAATTTCTAATCCTATGAGCAAGCCTATAGCTATGGATAGTACATAGATAATAATCCATGAGTTATTAGAATAGCCATATACGATATAAGACGCTATAGCAGAAAATGAAACGAGTAATGATAAGAGTAGTTCTGCAATAACAAAATAGAATACAATATTTGCATTAAAGGTTTTGCTTATTCTACTTCCTAAACCCATTGAAAATAGCATAATAGATACTATAAGGGTAAATTGCAGAATTGCATTTCCTATAAAATAACTTGCAAGTGTAGATAACACATACTCTGCAACAATGCCACTAAAGCCTGTTGCAAATAATGCTATTTTTAATACGAGAGATTTCTTTTTATTAGATATACTCAATACAACCTTTATTTTCCAGACCCTCCTGAACGAGAACGTGTAGAAGAAGAGCTTTTATAGCGAGAACTACTACGACTTGTTTTCTTTGAAGAAGTCGTGTATGATTTCCAAGAATTACTAGACCTTCTTCTATTAAAAAAGGAAGGACGTTTTGCTTTTTGATATGTGCTATTGGTACCGTACTTAGAAGTTCCATTGGTTTGTGAACCATAATAGGATCTGCCGGCAGCACTAGCTGTTCTATATCCAGCATAGTCTCTTTGATAGGTAGGTCTTCTCATCATCCAGTACCAGAAAATGAAACTAGGAGTATGAGAACGCCATCTTCTTTCAGATCTATTATTTGTATTTGTTGTTGTGCTTGCAGTACTGGTACTATCCTGTGTTTTTGATACCTCTTCCCATTCACCATATTTTGGATTTCCAATCGCCCACTCAAAACCTATAGGTCGTGCTACTTTAGATAGTTTTCCATTATGATTTGAAACAATTTCCATCCCTAAATCTCCTTGGTGCTTTTCAAAGAAAGCCTGATTCACTGGTTTCCAGGATAAAGAATCTACAACTAGAGAGTCTTTAACTACTTTAAGAATATGGTATTTGTGTTCAAAAAGACGCTTATTGTCTTTTTCTGAAATATTCATGTCATTTAATACGACAGAGAAGTCCTGTCCTTTTAATTGCTGTATAATTTCTTCAGAAGGTTCAATAGGGACTTTGATGCTCTCTAAAGTATCTACTTGTCCACAGGAAATAATCAACGTGGAGAATAACAGTATAAGAGCGTAGTAAAATGTAGACTTCATAGTGTATACAGGTATTAGATTATATGAATTGCTAATGTACTATTTTTAAATTACTAAGGTGTGTTAATAATTTATCGGGCTAAAACGTTTATATAAGGTTTCCTAAATCCGAAATGAATAGCATCTCCTTCATTTAGAATTTCTACAGATTCTTCAACAGCAGATTCATTGGTTATTATAAAAACATCATTTACAATTCTAAAATGCTCTTCTATCACGGATGTAAATTTAACGATAGGATAGAAATTAGCATCTAAGTAATGTTTTATGTACTGTTTAATAAATATTTTTCGTTTTTCTATATTAAAATCATCGCTAAAATATGTTTTAACAATGTTTTGAAAATTTCCTATTTCAGGTTCGTGGTTCTTAGAAGATTTTGAGCCAACAAAAAAGAAATATGGATGCCTTCCATAATCGTAATATAATTTCAAAAAAAGTGAAGGACTATCAACTTTTAATCGATCTATGTAAACATACTCTTCATTAATAATTACATTAGATTTTAAAATATTTTACTTAAAAAGGTACCCTAAATTTCCAAAAGCACTTTTAAATTTGATTATTTTACTATTCGTTTGATTGTCATAGTAATAGTATTTATAGAATGTAAAGCAGTATATACTTTTGAATTCTCTAAATAACTTTTCAATATTGTTAACTCTTTTTAAACTCATATTTTGAGTTTTAAACACGTTCTCAAAAGTGTAATAAAGCCTTAATTTGATTTTATGCTTTTTAATGCCTTTTCCTTTATCTCGACACCGGCATAAACAGTGAGTGTTTCATCTTGTGATTTTTCTATAGTGATAATACTATCATCACTAGCATAAAACATAAAGACTTCTATTCTTTCCCAGCTACCTCCTAAGGTTTGATTTTTAAAACTTCCTCTATAATGTTCTTCTTGCTCATACTCTTGACCATCATAGATAATAAATTTAGTTGCAATACTATCTTTAAGTGTTTCTTCTGGAAGTGTGATTTGCTCACTAAAGTAGATCTCATAATCCCCTTGATGACGTTCTACTTCTAAGAAGGCTTCACTGTTATTTTTTGAACGTATTTTATATTCTGTGCTTTTTCCGTCTACTCCCCAATCATAATCAGATACTTCTATAATTTCCCAAGCATTGCTTTTGTATTTAAATGTAGTACCTACTCTAAGGTTAGTAAGTTGTACATCATTATTGTTACCAAACATATGTTATTTTTTTATTTCCTTCCCACAATGCGGGCATTGTTCTATTGAATTGTTTTTACTTTTTTCTCTATTATATTGTATTTCTTCAATATATGCAGAGCTTATAATTCCTGTAGGTAATGCTACAATACCAATACCTAATAATGCAATAACACCACTTAAAATCTTTCCTATTCCTGTAACAGGATATATATCACCATATCCTACCGTGGTTAACGTAGCAACAGCCCACCAAAGTGCTTCTCCAATATTAGCAAATGCTTTTGGCTGTGCTGCATTTTCTATATTATACATTAATGTAGCAGATAGAATAAGTAATAAAGAAACAATAAAAACAGTAATTAGAATATCACTTTTTGTTCGTTTAAATACATTTATAATAAGCTTAAGAGAGTTCGAATGTCTGTTTAATTTTAGGAGTCGCAAAAGACGGAATAACCTAAGCACTCGTACTACGCGTAAATCTATCTTTATGAGATATGGGAGATAAAATGGAATAATTGATAATAGATCAATGATCCCCATAAAAGAGCATATATATTTTAACCGTGCTTTATAGGGTTTTATGTCTGTATATGCTAGATCTGCAGTCCAAATTCGGATTATATATTCAATGGAAAAGATGATGATAGAAAATATCTCTATAAGCCAGAATAGGGTACTGTATTCTTTATTTATATGCTCATAGGATTCTAAAAAAAGCGCAATAACATTTATAATAATAAGAATGGAGATAAAATAGTGTACAAAGAAATCGCCTTTGCTATTCTTTTTATCTTCATCTATTAAGTTAAATATCTGCTGTCTAATTTTCATTTTTCATAGCATTTAACGCCTCTATTCTTTTCAATCCGCCTCTTTTACTATCTTCTTCTTTGCAATGTGTGGCTCCAAAAGCTTCTTTTAGCCATAAAATACCAGACGCTAGTGAGTATGAAGGGCTACACGTAAAAATATCTAAAGCCACATATTTATGTTCTGGCCAGGTATGAATCGCGATATGACTTTCTTGTATCACAATGACACCGCTTATTCCAATAGGAGAAAACTCATGAATAGTTGTATTAATAACCGTGAGCTCCATCATTGATGCGGCTTTAAGTAGGGTGTGCTCAATAAAATCTCTAGTATTTATTTTTTCAGGATCACAACCATAAAAATCAATAGTCTTCTGATATCCGAGGTGTGTTTTATTCATATTCCAAATATAAAGGAATCTATAACAACTGGAAATCTTTCAGGATGTATTAGTTGTATGTTGAAATGTGGTTATAAATGCTTTAGTGCTTTACTCTCCCTTTAGTCATGAATCTCGCAGGCATGCTTTAACGTTTTACTTTCCTTTTGGTCATGAACCTGCCTGCCTACAGGTCTCATAAACTCAATTTCGCGAAAGCGTGTAAAGAATAAAAAAACTAAAAATTATTCATTCCAATCCCAATTAACAATTGCCCAAGAGGTGCCATCGGTAATTTGAGTTTCTAGAATTTTAAAACCAACACTTTTGTGAGCCTCAATAGAGCGTGTGTTTGAAGTCGCAACTTCTGTAAATAAGCAATCATATGTGGCGCTTAATTGTGTTTTGTAAAATGTATAAAGACCTTTAAATACACCTTGACCACGATATGGCTTGTCAATACATACTTGGCCCATCGCTACATAGTTTTTTTCTTTAAGCAATCTGTCTGCCGTCTCAAACATAGGTATAAGGATAGGCATTTCATATTTAAAACTTCGCAACATAACAAGGGCATATCCAGCGACACGATCACCATCCATAGCAAGTATATGAGGGCAGGCATCGTTCATTTTCTTTAAAATCTCAAAGGTATGAGGGACCGTAATATAGCCTTGCTCTTTTCGCTCTTGAAGAGAAATTACTGCTTTTAAATTGCGTTTTTGAATCGCTAATATTTCTTGTAACTCTTGATCTGATGTCGCTCTTTTGTACGTAATCATGGTGTTTTTTATACCGTTAAATCATTTTCTGTCTGTAATTCGATGCCTCTTTGGAATACTTTTGCAATAATAAAAAGAATAGCCGCAAGAAATAAAAATTCTTTACCACTCAAAGTAAAATCAATATCAATTCTCCCTTCTATGATACGTTGACCGCCCAAAGTTAAATCGGCCTCAAATCCTTTTTTTATCAAACGTTTGCAGTATCGGTCTGCAATAATTGAAATGACTCCACAGCCTAATGCTAATTGACTAATCTTTGAGATAAGAACCGCTGTAGCTTCTGTGAAAGGATGTCTTAGATTTCCTGTAGTTGCTATTTTTATAGTAAGGTATGCGATGTAGGCATGTAAGCTCAATACAGTGATTGAGAGAGAACCTACCGCCCAAAATGCTCTTATGTCTGTTGTACGAAGTTTAAAAAGATCAAGATCTAGGTATATAATTCTAGCATTTTCAGGATGTATAGAACCCAATCCAAAATTGAATACTAATACCCCTATTGTAATTAAAAGAGTAATAAAGACGATCCAAAATATAAATTTCAAGATATTGATAAGTTGATGTGTTTTCATATGTTATAGTGTTAGAGTGATCCAGTAGTAAATAATCGTTCTACTGAATCACCTTAAGAATCATTTATTCAATAGATGATAAATAATCTATGATCTCTTGTTGTTTGTATTTCTTTGCGTAATCTAAAGCTGTACGTCCATTAGGCGCTGCTTTTTTTGATATAGCTCCTTTTTCTATAAGTGTTTTTAGCATCTCTAAATGACCATATTTTGCAGCATATTGTATTGCAGATTTACCTCCACAGGTTTGTTCTAAATCAACCTTCTCTTGAGAAAGTAAATACTTGAAAATAGCAGCACTTTTAAACTTGATACTAACTGCCAATAAGGTGTATGGATTTCCTTTTATATCAAAGCATTCATTCATTTGACTTGTGTCTACATGACTTTTCAATGCCGATACATTGTCATTTTTAAATGCTAAGTACATGTCTTTGTTAAATTCTTGTGCACGTGTTATTGTAACAATACTTAAGAATAGGAAAATGGATAAAAATTTGTTCATAATTGTTTGATTTAAGATTGATGAATAATTAGTCTTTTGTGTATTCTAAAAGATCTCCTGGCTGGCAATCTAATGCCTTGCAAATAGCTTCTAATGTGGTAAAACGTACAGCTTTTGCTTTTCCAGACTTTAGTATGGAGAGGTTTGCTGTGGTTATACCAACAATCTCTGCAAGTTCTTTGCTTTTCATCTTGCGTTTAGCAAGCATAATATCTAAGTTGATGATGATTGCCATAATCTAAATAGTTAAATCGTTTTCATCCTGTACAAGCTTCCCTTTCTTGATTAAGTCTATATAGAGATATACAAACAATGCAATACATAAATGAGGTATAGGTAAAATATATGTTGAATCCATATGTAAAGACATATTTTGAATCAGCTCAATAATAAAATATAAGAGAATGAATACAGGAGGAATAAGGTTTAAATATCCAAAAAGGCTTAATTTCTTTACAGAATAATTTGTAAATACTTGATCTTTTGTAAATACTTTGAAAAATTCTGAAAGCGCATGAAAATACAATGCATAAAATCCAAAACTTAACCATAAAGCCACAACTCCAAGAGAATTAAAAAATTCTATATGTGATTTTAAAAGTGGAATACTAATAGATGTTTGATTTCCTGAAATTGTTATTAAAGGTATATCAATATCAAAATAACTTTCAAAAAATGATAATACACTAAATAGAAGTATAAAAACTGTAAAAACAATGCATATATAAAACAATGCACGACTTAATAAATATATAGTTTTTGATAGATTCATACTTCAAATATTATCGTTTTACGATAACAAATATATAAAAATTATTGATAAACAATAATAAATTGTTCTTTTTTGATAATTTGAGATGTTTCTTTTGTAGAAATTTTCAACTTATATTTGAATGATGGGAGAAGAAAAAGTAATTATTCCAGAAATAAGGAGACCTCTTTGGCAGATTATAGCAGCAGCCTTATGTTTTACTGGATGCGCATATGCCTTTTTAGGGATTTTTTATCCTCCAGAAAACGAAACTATTTTTAGAATACATGAAGCGGTTTCAGAAAGATGGCTTGTCTTGCTTGTAGGCGGAATAGGATTGTGCTACAAAAAAGGTATACAGATACGTCCTGTATCAAAGGAGTTTAAAGCTACCTTTGAAATAGGTCCGCTGGTTTTAGGACAATGGAAAAAAATACCCAATCCAGAATATGTGTCTGTTTTCCAACAGCTTTTAAAAAACGGACAATATATCTTTGAGGTAAATCTTTGGTATGATACTAACAAACACTGGCAGTTATATACAAATGAAGATTATAGAGATGCTTTTTTGATAGGTTTTGACCTTTCAGAAGAGTTGGATATAGATTTACTAGACGCAACAACACCTAATGATTACAAGTGGGTAGATAAAGATGAATGGCGAGAAAAATTGAATGAAACTTCCTAAAAAACTTCAAAAAAAAATAGATGCTCGAATGGTTACTGGAACTTTACGAGTATTAAAAGAAACAGATGATCTCGTTGACTTTTCGTCAAACGATTATTTAGGGTTTTCTAAAAACACCTCTCTTTTAGATAAGGCATCTGAGATTCTTAAAAAAAATAATATACAACAACAAGGAGCAACAGGAAGCAGATTGCTGTCGGGTAATCATAAGCTATATCCTATAGTAGAGACCACCATCGCAGGTTTTCACGAAAGTGAAACAGCATTGATTTTTAATTCAGGTTATGATGCTAACATAGGCTTTTTTCAGAGTGTTCCGCAACGAGGCGATGTCATTCTATATGATGAATATATTCATGCGAGTATTCGAGATGGCCTTACCATGAGTCATGCAAAATCTTATAAGTTTATACATAATAATCTAGGTCACTTAGAAAAATTACTGATTAAATACGCAAATGAAGAAAGACCTCAAGATCAGAGTGAACAAGAAATTTACGTAGTAACTGAATCTGTATTTTCGATGGATGGAGATACGCCCGATCTTTTAGCAATACAAAGGCTATGCGACACCTATAGCGCACACCTTGTCGTAGATGAAGCGCATGCCACAGGAGTCATAGGTGATTATGGACAAGGACTCGTACAGCAGTTAGGATTAGAAAACAGTGTATTTGCTCGTATCGTTACCTTTGGTAAAGCCATGGGAACACATGGAGCTGCTATATTATGTAATGAAAAACTACGCGAATATCTCATTAATTTTGCACGTTCCTTTATTTATACAACTGCATTGCCTCCTCATACATTGGCTACCATTTTAGCAGCATATCTTAATCTTGATACAAAAGATGTATCACATCCAGCTGTAGTTCAATTACAAGACACCATAAAAATATTTATAAAATCTTTAGCTTCACTAAAGATAAAGGATCATTTTATATCAAGTTCTTCTGCAATACATTGTATCATTATTCCAGGGAATAGTAGGGTAATTACGCTTTCGCGAAAGCTAAAACAGCATGGTTACAACGTAAAACCAATACTTTCTCCTACGGTACCAGAAGGACAAGAACGCTTGCGCTTTTGTTTGCATAGTGAAATGACGGAAGAAAAAATAAAAAGCGTATTATCTTTACTAGAAAGTTTTATATATGAGTCTATCACTTAATCGTCCTATTCCATACACGCAAGGTTGGAAGCAAACAGTAATAATTGGTAGTATTGTTGGAGGAGGATTAAGCATGCTTTTAATCTTTTTACAACCTTTTGATACCGATCAAGTACAGTTTAATTATAAAGTCTTAAAACTTGCTGGGTATGGTTTGTGTTTTTTGATTCCGATTCTAGTAATGCATCCTATTGAGAATGCTCTTTTTAAAAAACAACAGTATCGCTGGTATATTTTAAACGAATTAGGATATATCATTGCGTGTTTGTTACTCGTATACACAGCTTGCTATTTTTATAATACATACATTGTAAATAACGGAGGGAGTGCATCTCTAGATGGATGGCGTTATTTTATGATTTATTACGGACTTCCTTTTATGCCTTTTTTAGGACCGCTTTGGTTATATTTTAGAAATAGGTTTGGGAAGATTACATTGCCAGAATCTTCAACGCAAAAAAATATACTGACTACTATTACTGGTGAAAATAAAAAAGAAACCCTAACGATTGCCGTTTCAGATTTTGTGTATGCGCAAGCACAACAAAACTATGTAGCAATCCATTATTTGATAGACGGAAACTTGCAAAAAGAGATGATGCGAAGTACACTTTCTAACATTCAAAAACAAGTACCCGACGCTTGGCAAGTACATCGCTCTTATTTAGTAAATCTTGCATATCTAAAAACGATTTCTGGAAATAGTCGAAAACGAGAATTATTTTTGACCATTTCTTCAGAAGCAATTCCAGTATCTCAAAAATACTACGAAGCGCTACAAAAAAGAGCTTCAAATTCATCCCAGAAATAGCAATTAGAGCCCTGAAATAGCAAACTCGGCACAAAAAAGTCATACTCGTCACTATCGTTTTTTTAAGGTGTTTTAAACGCTTCTATTTGTATAGAATTTAAAACACACAAGACATGAAAACAATACTTATAACCATTAGTTTATTATGCGTATCTATACAATCGTATGCGCAATTTGATCCATTACAAGAACGAAGAGAAATGGTCAATACCATTATAGATCTTGCAGATACGCATATGTGTAATCCTACTTTTTTAGAAACCGAAGAATGGGATATATTTGTAAAGTATATTCAAAGCGAAGAGGTACTTTCTCTAGAAGAAACTGAATTTAAAAATGCATTTAATAGGGCTACTCAAAAATTAACATTCTCTCATTTTTACTTGACGTATTCTACTAAAGAAAAACGTCGTCAAGCTAAAAAAAGAAAGAAGACAACAGTGACGAAAAAAGCATTTGAATTATCAGAAATAGACTCAGAAACGGTGGTGCTTACGATACGGGAATTTATATCCAATGTACCTCTTATGAAATCACTAGTAACTGAAATATTAGAAAAAGACTATAAAAACCTCATAATAGATGTACGAGGGAATAGAGGAGGAACATTAGACGCAGCAGTTGTGTTAGGACAGTTTATAACTCCTAAGATGATAGATGCTGGATCTTACTTGAGCCGATCTTGGTTTGAGCAAAATGATCATTATCCTACATCAGAGGAAATTACTAGCTTTCCATTTCTTCAAGATATGACCTATGCTGGATTCAGAGAAGCAGCTAAAAAACCAGCTTTTAGAATGGTAGTGCCTCCGCATAATAATCCTACATTTAAAGGAAAAGTGTATGTGCTTACAGATAAGTATACCGCCAGTACTTGTGAGCCTTTTGTATACCTTATAAAAGAACAAGGTGTCGCAGAAATAGTAGGAGAACATACTGCAGGAGCCATGTTAAGTGGGATGAATTTTAAACTTACCAAAAATTTACATCTTTTTATGCCAGTACAAGATTATATCACTGCAGATGGAAGTAGATTAGATAAAGTAGGAGTCGCACCAACCATTAAAACAGCTCCAGAAGATGCGCTAAACACAGTTTTAGAACTTCTTTAATTTTAAGATATATTTTAATGCCAAATGCCTCTGTAAGATAGGGGCATTTGGTATTTTTGTAAGAAGGTTAAGATTATAAATACACCTTATTAAGTGATATGAATACCTATTTTATTACAGGAATCTCCACCGAGGTAGGAAAAACAATTGCATCAGCTATTGTTACAGAAGCATTTGAAGCCGATTACTGGAAGCCTGTTCAAGCAGGAGAACTTGATCATAGTGATACTCATAAGGTAAAATATTTAGTGTCTAATGGTATATCGCAATATTACGATAATTCATTTGCTTTAGAAACTCCAATGAGCCCTCATGCCGCTGCTGAGATAGATGGTGTAAAAATCACAGTGGCCAAGATAAACCGCCCTAAAACATCAAATAATCTTGTTGTAGAAGGAGCCGGTGGATTGTTAGTTCCTCTAAATGATACAGAAACCATCATTGATTTAATTCAGCCTAAAGACAAAGTGATTATTGTTTCTAGACATTATCTTGGAAGTATCAATCATACGTTATTGACCGTCGAGGCTTTAAAGAATAGAAATCTTACGATAGCAGGCATTATTTTTTCTGGAGAAGAACACCCTACCACCGAAGCAATTATTACTAAAATGGCAAATGTCCCTATCATAGGTCGTATCAATGAAGAACCATATTTTGATGAACGCGTAATAAGTGAATATGCTGCTTTATTTAAAGAAAATTTAAGCGCATTATAAATCTTTAGAAAAGCTCTGTATATAGAGCGATTCGTTACATTTGTAATGCAATTAATTTAGTGTAATAGTATGAGTATTTCATCAATAGATCAAGCACATATTTGGCATCCCTTAACACAACACAAAACCAGTAGTACTCCTATGCCTATTGAGAGAGCAGAAGGCGCTATGCTTTATGCTGAAGATGGCACCGAGTATATAGACGGAATTGCCTCTTGGTACACTGCCATGTATGGGCATTGTAACCCATATATTATTGAGCAAGTAACGGCTCAAATGAAAACGTTGGATCAAATTGTATTTACAGGATTTACACATGCTCCAGCAACAACACTCGCCCAGAAAGTATTAGCTATTCTTCCTGATAACCAACAGAAAATATTCTTTAATGATAATGGTTCTACAGCAGTAGAAGCAGGTATCAAAATGGCATTACAATACCATCATAATAAAGGAAATAAACGCAATGTGCTTATTGCTTTTGAAAATGGATTTCATGGAGATACATTTGGTGCCATGTCTGTAAGCGGACTCTCCGTATATAATGGCCCTTTTGAAGATTATTTTTTACACGTAGAACGTATTCCAACACCAACAGAAGAGAACCTTCCAGAAGTATTACAATTGTTGCAGACAACTATAGATGAGCACCCATGTGCGGGTTTTGTCTATGAACCCTTAGTACAAGGTGCTGCTGGAATGCAAATGTATGAAGCGACTGGACTTGAAGCTATTCTTAAGAAGTGTAAAGCAAATGATATTGTTACTATTGCCGATGAGGTGATGACAGGTTTTGGAAAAACAGGAAAACATTTTGCATCCCTGTATTTAGAAACCTACCCAGATATTATTTGTTTAAGTAAGGCACTTACAGCAGGCTTAGTTCCTATGAGTTTGACCACGTGTACACAAGCTGTTTATGATGCTTTTCTAGATGATACAGTCGCTAAAGGTTTTTTTCATGCCCATACGTATAGCGCAAATCCGATGGCTTGTGCAGCAGCCATTGCAGGAATTGATTTGTTGGTGAGCGATACTATTCAACATCAAATACAACATATTCATAAACGTCATACCGCTTTCGCGAAAGCAATTAAAACCAACCCTAAAGCCATCAATATACGTGTAAAAGGTGTGATCTTTGCCCTAGAACTCCATACCGAAATGGAACGTTATGGAAGCCTTCGGAATCAACTTTTTAAACATTTTATGGATCGTGGCGTATGCCTAAGACCCCTAGGGAATACGATTTATATATTACCGCCATTTGTAATTACCGATGGGCAATTAGATCAAATTTATAAAGCGATTGAAGAAGCATTAGATCTATTTTAAAAACGTGGCATTTTATTTGAGAGAGTGTAGAAAATCTTTTTTATATGTATAAATATCTACTTCTCTTACTTTGCATTGGTTCCATCATTTCTTGTCAAAAAGATATAGAAGTACAGGAAAATCTTTATTCTTTATTAGATATAAAAGAAGATGAACAGTATTTTTCAATCCCATTAGATAGTGTAGTTACTATTAAAGGAAAAAAGGGAACTGAGCTTACACTTCATAGTCAGGATTTTGAATTGAATGGCGATGATGATTTACAACTTTTACTTATAGAATTGCAAGATCCAATGGATTTTGTAATGCATAATGTACAAACAGTATCTGATGATAAATGGTTGAATTCTGGTGGTTCCTATTATATTGAAGTCACACAAAATGGAATAGCAGTTCCTTTAAAAAAAGAACATACACTAAAAGTTAAGTTTCCTAAAATAACCGATCAATCCATGGATCTTTTTAAAGGTAAGCGTTCAGAAAATGGGGATATGAATTGGAGGAAACTAGAGATGTCGCTAGACTATAAGAAATATAAAACATTCTTAATTAGAGATACTGTTGTTTTTGATGAATTTCACACCTATAAATATGGGGTAGATACCTATATGAATTTGCCTATAGTAGAGAATAAAGGATTGATGAGTCGAAAAACATCTGATATACTGTTTAAGAGTATTAAAGTAGATACTTTTCTGATTGTGAATGACACAATAATAGGAATAGATTCTGAAGCAAAATATGTGCACTCAGAAATAGGAAATACAAGTAAAATGGCAGACTCTGTTTTAAACCTTAGAGATGCTTCTATTGAAGAAATAAGAAAATTACTTAAAAATCAAAATAGTATATCTAATAAATTAGATAGCTTAAAGATTACTTGGAAAATAGAATCTCAACGGTTGGATACATTAAGAGCAAAAGAGAAATCACTTAATGAAAAGATAAGATTGGCTAATCAAAAACAACAATTGCTCCTTTATAAAGAAATTGAATTAGCCACCCAAGGTTGGATAAATGTAGATCGTTTTAATGAATTTCAATTTAATGAAGAAGCAACGCTTACGATTACAAATGATTATATACAATACGTATATATTGTTTTTGATCGTACTAAAACAATCGTAAGGCTACTTGTTCCTTTCAAAAAAACAATAGATATCCCCGTCAATGAGCCATTTACACTTATAGCTTTTAATGTGCTAGAAAATGGAGACGCAATGGGGTATAAACATACAATGGAACTTAATAACGATATAAATGTACAGGTGGAATTCACAAAAGTTGCAAATTCAGAAGTAAAGAAATGGTTATATCAAGAGTGATTTAAAAATCCTCTTCTTCCTCAGGTTTGTCAAGTCCTTCATTAAGCAAGTTAATGACCTCGTTATTTTGATCAATTCGTACTTCCATCTCACTATAGGTCCATTCATCATTTCGTTTTTCACCTACAATATATAATCTCCCTTCTCCTTTAGGACCTTCTATGGGAATATTAAAATCCGCCTCTCCATCACCATTAGAAAAATTAAGATTCCCCTGCATGATACCACTTTTTTCAATAGGTGTTCCTAAAAGTTCTACGATTTGTTCATTACTATTTACTCTTTCTAAAGCCTCTTGATATGGAGTCGAATTTGTAAATGCACTTGTTATTCCAGCAAAAAGCCCTCCAATAAATAAAATAACAAGAATTAGACATCCACCGCATCCACCAACAGGGACTACCCATTTCCAATTACGTTTCCACCATGATTTTTCTTGGATAAGTTCGTTTTGATCGGTCATTTTATAGTATAGTTTTAGTCGTTTAAAGAATCTTTAATATCTATTACTTGATTTGTGCCTTCTATTGTAATGATACACATGGAATATACCCATTCTCCATCTATTTTTTCAGCCTTTGCAATTAATGTTCCATCTGCTTTTTGCCCATCAAGTTGCATTTGTATATCTAAATGATCTTTAGATGATTCTGGGTCATACCCTTCTTCTAGTATCTCTATTGGTTTCCCAAGTGCTTGAGCTACTTCTTTATTCGTCTGAAGTTTTGTTACTATATTTATATATGCAACGATAGAGGTTCTTTTAGATACCTTATTAAAAGCAACGCCAATAAAGATAGCAATTACAATTAAAATTGTAAGGCAACCTCCAGAAGGTAATGCCCATTTCCAATTCCGCTTCCACCAACTTTGTCGTATTTCTTCTTCCATATAAAAAGATTGTATGATTTGCTAATAATACCCATGTTATGGTTATACCGATATAAGTAGATCAAAACGTCTTTATGTTACGAAATACAGTAAACAAACTTTGCGTTTTAGTTCTTCTTGCATTTTTGAACTCGTATTTTTGTAAAAAATATTTCTTCTTGAAAACACCCATTGCTATTACAGGACTCGCATCAATTTCTCCACTTGGAGTAACAAATACTCAAGAATGGGATGCATATTTGACCTCAAAAACAGCGATTGCTTGGGATGATAAATTACAAGGCCCTGTGTCTAAACTATCAGAAGAAGCATACACTCTTGTTAATGCGTTACGACAAGAAAATACGCATTATAGAAAACTAGATAATTCAGTATTGTATGCGATAGTTACTGCTAGAAAAGCAGTAGAACAATCAGGCTGGAAGCAAGGTGATTTTGGGATTAATATTGGTTCGTCGAGAGGAGCAACGCAATTATTTGAATCGCATTATAACGCTTTCGCGAACCTGCCTGCCGACAGGCAGGAGCACAAAACAACATCCACACACACCTCCCCATCAACAACCTTGGGTAATATTGCCTCTTGGGTGGCACAAGACCTTAAAAGCACAGGACCTGATATATCTCATTCTATTACGTGTAGTACAGCATTACATGCAGTATTAAACGGAGTAGCATGGTTGCAATCTGGTATGACATCTAAGTTTTTAGTAGGAGGTAGCGAAGCGGCACTTACCCCTTTTACTATCGCTCAAATGCGTGCTATGAAACTCATTCCCACGCAGGCGGGAACCTCACGCAATAAGACAGAAGCCTCATCCAGTATGGTAAAAGCTTCACCTAATAACGAGCCAAATTATTATTGTAAAGCTTTAGATCTAACCAAAATCTCAAACGGAATGGTATTAGGAGAGGGAGCTGGTATTGCTTGTTTAGAAGTAGGGAAAAAAGAAAATGCACTAGCTTATATTACAGGCATTGGATATGCAACCGAGCAGCTTACACATGCTGTTTCATTATCTGCTAATGGAAGTTGTTTTCAGAAATCTATGCGTATGGCTATAGGAGATAAAGACCCTTCAGAAATTGATGCTATTGTCATGCATGCACCAGGCACCGTAAAGGGAGATCAATCAGAAATAGAGGCAATTCATACGATTTTTTGTAACAAAACACCTTTGTTGACTACCAATAAGTGGAAGATAGGTCACACTTTTGGTGCTAGTGGGCTGTTAAGTCTCAAACTTGCCGTACAGATGTTACAACATCAAACGTATATAGGCATTCCATATCTGGAAGAGAAAACAAGACCCCAAAAGCTCCATAATATTCTCGTAAATGCCGTTGGTTTTGGAGGCAATGCCGTAAGCGTATTAGTCTCAATATAAAGCTTTGCTGTCATTTATAAAGTCGCTATCTTTTCAAAGTTAATTTCTAATCATTTTAAAAACGTTTCTTATGCAAGAATGGTATAGTGCGCTCTCTAGTTTTGAGCAAGTCTTTTGGAGTATCGCTTTGATTGCTTCTGTGTTTTTTGTTTTTGTTCTGGTAACTACCCTTTTAGGGGGTGATACAGATGGTATAGACGGAGATGTAGATGCAGAAATAGACGGTGATACTGGAATAGGATTTCAATTTTTCAGTTTTAAGAATATCGTTGCCTTTTTTACCATTTTTGGATGGAGCGGTATCTCTTTTCTAGAGGCAGGTATGTCTAAAGGAATTGTGGTGCTTTTAGCGGCACTCTGTGGTCTAGCCATGATGTTTGTGATGGCATTTTTGCTCTATCAAATGCGTAAAATGACCAGTAGCGGTACTTTAAAAATGAAAAATGCGATCGGTCAAATAGGGTCTGTGTATCTTACCATAGGAGCCAATCGATCTCGAATAGGAAAAGTGCAAATTACCGTGCAAGGAGCACTACGCGAACTCGAAGCGCTTACGGATGAAAAAGAAGAACTTACTACAAATACTGTCGTACAAGTAAAAGAAGTAACGGCAAATGGAATTTTAATCGTATCACCAACCAAATAATTAAAACTTATGTCAAAACTATTGTTATTGCAAACAGATGGTATAGCAGGAGTTGCAGCTATTGGCGCAGCTATTATATTCATCTTTATTATTATCATTTTTATAATACGTCGTTATAAGCGATGTCCTTCAGATCGTATTCTTGTCGTTTACGGAAAAGTAGGGGGAGGGCAATCGGCCAAGTGTATTCATGGTGGAGCCGCCTTTATAATCCCTGTGTTTCAGGACTATGAGTTTCTAGATTTAACTCCAATGTCTATTGAGGTAAATTTGATCAATGCCTTAAGTAAACAAAACATTCGTGTGAATGTACCTTCTCGATTTACTATAGGAATCTCTACAGAGCCTGGGGTGATGCAAAATGCAGCAGAGCGTTTGTTAGGACTTCGTATGGAAGACGTAAAAGAGCTTGCGATGGAGATTATCTTCGGGCAGTTACGTCTGGTAGTCGCTTCTATGGATATTGAAGAGATTAATTCTGATAGAGATAAATTCTTAACAAATATCTCACAAAGTGTTGAGGGCGAATTAAAGAAAGTAGGTCTGAAACTAATCAACGTAAATATTACAGATATTGTTGATGAATCTGGATATATTGAAGCTTTAGGAAAAGAAGCAGCAGCACATGCAATCAATGCAGCACGTAAGTCGGTAGCAGAGAAGACTCGTGATGGGTCTATTGGAGAAGCAAATGCAGTGCAAGATGAACGTACACAAGTTGCAGCAGCAAATGCGCAAGCAGTAGAAGGAGAAAACCAAGCAAAAATTGCCGTAGCAAATTCAGATTCGTTACGTCGTCAGCGTGAAGCAGAAGCAGAGCGTGTAGCAATCGCTGCTGAAAAAGTGCAGAGTGCAAAAGCATTGGAAGAGTCGTATGCAGCAGAAAAAGATGCCGAGCTTGCTCGTGCCGATAGAGAGCGCTCTTCTCAAGAAGCAGATGTTATCGTTCCTGCAGAAATAGATAAGCGTAAAGTAGAAATTGATGCAGAGGCTGAAGCAGAAAAAATAAGACGTCGTGCAAAAGGAGAGGCAGATGCGATCTTGTTTAAAGCACAAGCAGAAGCACAAGGGTTGTACGAAGTATTAACCAAACAAGCAGCAGGTCTTGATCAGATCGTAAAAGCAGCAGGTAATAACTCTAAAGATGCAGTACTATTATTAATTGCAGATAAACTTCCAGAGTTAGTCGCTACACAAGCAGAAGCGATTAAGAATATCAAAATAGATAAAGTAACCGTTTGGGAAAATGGTGGTGGAAAAGATGGAAAAACATCGACATCAAACTTTATCTCAGGAATGTATGGTGCCGTACCTCCATTACAAGAAATGTTTAATATGGCCGGTATGGAATTACCTGAATACCTAAAAGGGAAAGATATTTCAAAATCTGTAACCGATGTTGTAGAAGATGCAGAAATTGCAGATGATGAGACAGAATAATCGTTCTCTTAATTCATAATTTTAAAAAGAGGCTGCCTTAATTTTTAAGACAGCCTCTTTTGTTAGCCAAAAAAAAGAGTTATTTAATTAAACTGGCATACTTTACCATAACCCCAAGGATTATTTCTACAAGAAATATCACCAGGCCCTAAATAAGGATGACTATTCCAGCAATCACTGTTTGTATTACAAGGCATACCTGCAGAACCTCCTTTAATTTCTCTTTGCTGTTCTTTTGTTAAAGATTGTCCTAAAGCTTGAATTGTTTTTAACATAATAAAATGGTTTTTAGAATTAATTAGTGATTTAGTGAGTATCTAATATACTGATTTTTAAGGAGTAAAATCATTTTTTATAACAAGAGTGTAATATCTTGTACATAGAAAATAAAGAATATGATTGATATATATTACTTTTGAATAGATACAATTAAAGATGTTTTATACGCTTTCGCGAAAGCGAGTTTACGAGACCTGCCTGCCGGTAGGCAGGTTCATGACCAAAGGGAAAGTGAAACGTTAAAGCGAGTTTACGAGACCTGCCGGCAGATAGGTTCACGACCATAAGGAGAGCGAAGCGTTAAAGCATACCCAGCACTATTTAATATGAAAAATATACTTTACCTTCTTTTTGTAATAGGATTATCAATGACATCATTAGCTCAAACAGATCCCAATATTTATGAGAAGTTTACAGAGCAAACTATTAGCATAGATGGATATAACATTCATTTAGAAGTAAAAGGAGAAGGTGATGCTATCTTTTTCTTGCCTGGCGGACCTGGAAATTCTCATGACTATATGCAAGGAAATTTTGGGCAGTATTATAAAACACATAAAGTAGTGTTTTTTGATTGGTTAGGAAGAGGGAAATCAGATGATGCGAAAGACGTTTCTGAATATTCTGTAGAAGCAGATATCGAAATGATTGAAAAAATACGTGCGTATTTAGGATTGGAAAAAATTTCGGTAGTAGGTCATTCTTATGGTACAGTGCCTGCGCAAGGATATGCCATAGCGTATCCTGATCGTGTGCAACATATGGTCCTTATTAATGGATTTCATAGTGGTGCTATGTGGCAAGCAAATTGTGATAGCTATAATCATTATGCAAAAACACATTTTCCAGAACGTTGGGTAAAAGTAGATTCTTTACGAGCATTAGGATACCTGTCTACAGATAAACCGTTACAAGATGTGTATGGTGATTTTCCTACAAAATATATATACTATCACAATACGAGTTTACAACAGCATGTGCCCTCTATAAAACATAGAGGCTGGGCAGGTGATGTATATGCGCAAATTATAGGGCCAGATGGAGATTTTGATGTGAGTGGGAGTATGATACATCAGGATTATAGAAGAAAATTAAAAGGCGTGCCTGCAAGAACACTGATTATAGCAGGTAGATACGATGGAGTCTCTACCCCAGAATTTGCTGTGCAGTACAAAATATTTATGCCACAAGCACGTTTTGAAATGTTTGAAAACAGTGCGCACAATCCATATCTTGAAGAACCAGAAAAATTCTATGATATATTTGATGAATTTTTTGGGATTAAAAAGTAAATTGAGAAGCATATTTATGAAAACTAACGGAGTCATAACCTCCCTTTTTCTTATTTTTGACGTATGAGTGAGATCAGACACAATTGGACTAAAGAAGAAATACTTTCTATTTATAATAAACCTATGATGGAGTTGCTTTATGAAGCTGCTACCGTACATAGAATACACCATGACCCTAATACAGTACAGGTGTCTACATTACTTTCTATAAAAACAGGAGGATGTCCTGAAGATTGCGGATATTGTCCGCAAGCAGCAAGATATCATACAGATATAGAAGGAAATGACTTAATGTCTGTACAGCAAGTAAAAGCACAGGCATTACGTGCAAAATCTTCTGGAAGCTCTAGGGTTTGTATGGGAGCTGCATGGCGTAATGTAAAAGATGGACCTGAATTTGATAATGTGCTAGAAATGGTACGTACGATCAATAAACTAGACATGGAAGTTTGTTGTACATTAGGAATGGTTACTGAAAATCAAGCACAACGCCTTGCTGAAGCAGGATTATATGCTTATAACCATAACCTAGATACCTCAGAAGATTATTATAAAGATGTGATCTCTACACGTGCTTTTGAAGATCGTCTAGATACGATTTCAAATGTACGTAAAACCAATGTGACGGTTTGTAGTGGCGGTATTATAGGTATGGGAGAAGCTGTTGAAGACAGAGCAGGAATGCTAGTGGCTCTTGCAACATTAGATCCGCAACCAGAATCAGTACCAATTAACGCGCTAGTAGCTGTGCCAGGTACTCCTATGGAAGATATAGAACCTATTTCTATCTGGGAGATGATTCGTATGGTAGCTACTACTCGTATTGTAATGCCACAGACACAAGTAAGACTTTCGGCAGGACGTACAGAGATGAGTAGAGAAGGACAAGCAATGTGTTTCTTTGCAGGCGCTAATTCAATTTTTGCTGGAGATAAATTATTAACAACTCCTAATCCTGATGTAAATGAAGACATGAAAATGTTTGAATTATTAGGATTGAATCCTCAAAAACCATTTGTTAAGAAGGCGCAACCAGAAACAGTAGAAGCTCAAGATTCTCAATATGAATCACTAGGAGAAAAACCAAAATGGACACGCCCAGAACATAAAATAGAACGTAATGAAGCAGCAAAATTAGTTGCTAAAGACAAGTAATTACATTCTTTTTACATATTTAAAAGCTCATTTTGTAACAAAAATGGGCTTTTCTTATCTTTAGTCTATAATACTTTGTTTTTAGATTATTATATGCAATTAGAAACTATAGAGAGAGTAACTACAATTACTAAAACAGCATTTTTAGAGAAGTATGTAAAACCACAAAAACCTGTGGTTATTGAAAAACTTATAAATGATTGGCCAGCGTATAAAAAATGGTCATTGTCTTATGTGCAAAAGGTTGCAGGTGAAAAAGAAGTGCCTTTATATGATGATCGTCCTGTAAAACATGATGAGGGCTTTAATGAGGCGCATGCTACAATGAAAATGAGTGATTATATAGCACTTCTTAAAACAACGCCTACCAATTATCGAATTTTCCTGTATAACCTGATGAAGGAGGTGCCCTCTTTAAAACATGATTTTAGGTTTCCTAAAATAGGCCTTCGATTGATAAAACAAATTCCAATGTTATTTTTTGGCGGAGAAGGAAGTAAGGTGTTTATGCATCATGATATTGACTGGGCAAATATTTTACATTTTCACTTTGAGGGAAAGAAGCAATGTATTCTATTTCCTCCTAGTGAGACAAAAAATCTTTATAAAGTACCATATAGCTTGATTACTAGAGAAGACATAGATTTTGATAATCCAGATTATGAAAAGTTTCCAGTGCTTAAAAAAGCAAAAGGATATATCTGTCATCTTAATCACGGGGAGACGTTATATATGCCTGAAGGTTATTGGCATTTTATGAAATATGAAACGCCTGGGTTTAGTATGAGTTTGCGTTCGCTTCCGCGAAAGATGAAACACCTTCGCTATGCGTTATATAATGTGTTTATTATGCGGTATTTTGATAACCTAATGCGTCGCCGTAAAGGGCAAGCGTGGATTGATCAAAAAAATGAAAGAGCTATTTCAGATACGCATAAATTACACAAGTTGATATAAGTAACTTCAAACCCCTTAGCGATTTATGGGTTTGTAACGTGCTTTCATCTATCTAGTATTGCATTTCGCGCTTGCCTGCCGGTAGGCAGGAAAGCGTACTCAAAATTAATTGAGTAAGCGATGTTGTAAGTTTTCTTCAAGGTCTACCACTTTACTTTCTAGTTCGTGAAGACGATGATAAATATCTACAGGTTCTGGCATTTGCTTAGATGCATACATAGTAACGTACCATACCTCCATAATATCTTCTGCATTCATGGTGTATGTTGGGTAATTGCCATCGGTATTATCACTTTTTAAAATAAGTTTACCACGCTCGGCTATTCTGTTGATAGTACGTTTTAAAACAATACCATCATTCTTACTTACAATTACGTATACACGGCCATCTTTGATATCACTAAGGTCTTCTACATATTTACCAAAGACAAGATCGCCGTCAAAAAATGTACGCACCATAGAGTTGCCGTGTACCTCAAAACAACGGTAGGTACCATTGGTAAGGTGTGGCATATGGAATGTGGGTAAGGTCTCTATATAATCAGTATCTCCATAACCATCCAAATATCCAGCTCTTGCTTTGATAGGAACATAGATTACATTTTCTTCCCCTGTTTTGTTAACAGCAACGACTTGTGGCATTCCAGAATATGTTTGAATTTGTGAAGTGTCATCTTTAAGCATGATATCACTTTGTCCAAAGAGATAATCGGGGTTGATTTTAAAGGTCTCTATAATAGATAGTAGAACATCGTATCCGGGTTTTGTTTTCTTTCGAGTACCATCTTTTTGGGGTCTCCCATTTACAATACTGTCTATAGTTGTGCCTGTGACACCTATTTGTTTTGAAAACGAAAAGTTGTTGAATCCAAAATGCCGGATAATGTTTTTTATCTTATCATTTATAGTTTCCATAGGGGGTGTTATTTTATTTTGCTTTTTGTGAAAAAAATAACACAAATGTTTGTTTTAAACTGCAAAATGTTTTATATTTGTACTGTGGTTAAGCGCTAACTTACAAAAAAAAGCTAAATAATTAAACATTTGTACATAAATTTAACTTTTTACGAATATTGTAACACATCCCCTATCCAAAATAGTAAGACGTATTCTAACATTTTTGGGAATTATCACATGATCTTTTCAAGCACCACTTTAAGAAAAGAGTAGTACGTATCCTTTTATAAGGGTGAATATGAATTTTTTAATTTTTAAAGTTTTGAAAAAACCAATTATATTTTTTTAAGCATCATTATGTTTTAATACGCAAGGCGTACATTAAAACGCAACTAAACGTTCAATATACATTTAGTGTATTGAATACTCCTCACACATTATTGTTATAGAACTTTTGTAAAAGATCTAGAAGACTATATATAAACATTTTGACATGTTTGCCTAGGATACCTATGGGTATATGTAAAATGTTGCATACCAAAAATAGTTTGCTTTTTCTATCGCATGTACTAGGCAATATGTATTGCTATGATCTAAGGTACCTTATTGTATTCAGGTATCTAACCTCTTTTCAAACGTCACATTAGAAAAGCGAGATGCGTTCCCGCATGGGACACCTATGTAGAAAAATAAAAACAAAAAAAATGAAGAAAAAACCTTCAAAATCAAATCTCTTTAGATTTGTAACACTTAGAAATCCAGAATTAATTGCTGAGGAAAAGAAAGATCAAGGCTTTGTATTTTTCCCAGATAATTTATATAGTCAGTTTATAACTGCTCTTGATGGGAAAGATCAAGAAACACAAAAAGTGGTGATGGATTTAGCTGTAGTAGAAGCTCCGCCATTATTAACAAAAAAAGAAGTGGGTGATCAAAACGAAAACTTATACCGCTTTTCGTCTTGGTTGATGCGTAATAAGAATCAACTTACCTACGCTGAAATTAAAATAGCTATTGCGGGTGTGGCACCTTTAACGGATGAAAAAGAAATAAAAATTTGGGATAATTTAGTATACCAAACTATTGAGCGTACATCAAACTATGTGAGAGAAGCAACGATTCAAATGCTTATTGCAAATAAGTTTGTAAAAGCTTTTTTAGAATTTTCTAAAGAACTTTTAGAGGATATTGTCTTTACAGAAGATCAAGAAAAAGAGTTTACACGTAGAGCGCATGCTAGTGTGGTGATTTCTAAAAGCATGTACAATCCAGATGCTAAAGAAACGAGCAAAAAGAAACAAGTCTCGAAGCGTGTTCAAGAAGCTACAGAAAATGAAGTGAAAACTGTACTCACAAAAGAGCGCATTGCTTTTTATGAAAAAGTAATGAAAGAACTTGATGCGGCTGAAGTTGTGATTAAAAAAGAAAGTCAGCAAGCGTATGATACAGCTTTAGAAGTACATAATACACTTGTTAAGTCACGTATTAAAAATGCAACAGGAGTAGTTGTAGAAGAAGTAAACACAGTAACGGGAAGAACAGAAACTAAAACAACCTATCCAGATTTAGTAATTCCAGAATTTGAGTTTGAAACAAAATCTGAGACAGAAGAAGCTGTTATTTCAAGTAAAATATCAAAGAATTCTTTTGATTTATTAAAATCTGAAGGATTATTAGAATATGATACCATTGCACAAGCAAAACAAGCATTAACAGATACAATCGCTAGAGAAAATGAATTTGTAATTGCACAAACTCCTAAAAAAGCAAAACAAGTAAAAATAGGAGGATCTGTAGTTGCGGTATCTAATAAAATAAATGTGCCTGATGCAGATTATAGTATATCTCCATTACACCAAACCAATCCATCTGGAGAACGAGATATTAATATACAAGTTTATCGCCAGCTAGATGGAGCGCAGATTATAGCTGTAGAATATGAAGCTGAATTTAGTAATGGTACAACAATAGACGGAACTGATTTTACAGTAACTGATACACCTTCGGGGAAATTATTGAAATTCTTTCCAAATTTAGTTGCTTTTCCTCCAAACACCACATCATTTATGCTTGAAGGGGAAATTATATTAAGTGATGGTCGATCCTTAACTTTTAATCAACAAGTTCTCAGTACTCGAATGAACTTGGGTGATTTTCATGAAACAATTTCAACTGGTGACTCTTCTCCATCAAATGGTCAAGTATACGGTGTAACAAATCTTGGTATTGCAGACTTTAGACGTGTAGAACAAGAAGTCTGTTGTTATGTGCCAGGCGAAGTATCACATATAGAAAATATTTTAGCAAGAGAATATAAAGAACGCTCTACCCGAAACTTAACAAGTGTAGAAACCACAACAGAAGAAACAACTGAACGTGAAGTAGAAAATCTAACAGACACCTCTACAACAGAACGTTTTGAGATTCAAAGTGAGGCATCTTCTATTATAAATGAAGATAGTGCACAAGATGCTGGAGCAAATGCGGGTGTCACTGGAGGTAATCCAGCAACGGGTTTCCGATTTAATGCCAATGCATTTTTTAATACATCATCATCAAGTTCTACCTCAAATTCAAATTCTGAAGCACAAACCTATGCAGAAGAAGTAACAGAAAGAGCTTTAGAACGTGTAGTTGAAAAGGTAACTCGTAAGCGTACATCACGTATTCTTAAAGAGTTTGAAGAAAATAACAAACACGGATTTGATAATACACAAGGGACTGAACACGTGACAGGTGTATACCGTTGGGTAGATAAGATCTATACCAATAAGTTAGTGAATTATGGAAAACGACTCATGTATGAATTTGCCATTCCAGAACCTTCAAGATTCTTTAAAGAGGCTATTGCATTACAAGCAACATCAGGAACTGTAAATCCAAATACAATAGTATTACCAGAAGAACCACAACATCCAAGTGAGATTGGAATGATTGCGCCTACCGTGGTTTTAGCGGGCAATTATAAAGCATTTGCAGGCGCATATAATGCAGAAGTAAATGCGATGCCACAGCAGTTTATGAGTGTGTCAGATTCCTTTAGTGCAAAAGGGACAGAATACGTAACAGAGTTTAATCATCCAGGTGCTAGTAATTTTAAAATGGAAATTCCAGATGGGTATGAAGTGATTTCTGCAAATGCAACCATGGGATTCTCTTTTGTGCCTACAAAAAAAGAGCATACATATGGAGCAATGACTGTAGGACATCATTATTCAGAACTTTCTAATATTACAAATTCCAAAATTGTTAGAAATTATAGCTTTTCTTCTAATCCAATTCAGAAAGAACTAGGTATTGGTTTCCATGGAGCAGATGTAGGAGGGGTTTCAATAGGTGTTGTAGCAAATTGTAGAAGAACTTCAGAAGCCTTTGAGCAATGGCAATTAGAAACGTTTAATGCAATTATGAGTGTGTATGAAGATCAACTTCAGGCATATAATGATGCATTAGCAGCTGTAGTGACACCCGTAGAAGAAGATCCAGGAAACGTTTCTTTTAATCCATTATTTAATCGTAGTGTTGAGAAAAAAGAAATCAAGCGCATTGCTATAGAATTATTAGCAGATCAATTAGGTCAAACAACAGCTCAGGAGAATTATGGTGCCGAAGATGGCGTAACGGGAATCTCAAAAGTGACAAAAAATAGTGCTTTTAATACGCATGCAAGTACGGTAAAATTCTTTGAGCAAGCCTTTGATTGGGATATTATGGCGTATTTATTTTACCCATACTTTTATGGAAAGGAAGAAAACTGGAGATCTTTATTTCAAGAAAACGATGCAGCAGATCCCATCTTTCAAGCCTTTTTACAGTCAGGAATGGCACGTGCGGTAATACCAGTACGTCCAGGGTTTGAAGAAGCTGTAAACTGGTATATGGAAACAGGAGAGTTATGGGAAGGACAAGGACTTGTCATTGCAGAAGATAATGACCTGTATCTGTCTATTTCAGAAGAAATGCAAACCATAGAAGGAGAAGTAGAAAAAGAATGGGAAACACGTGTGCCTACAGCACTTACCATTGTTCAAGCAGACTCTGCGGTACTTAAAGAAGGTGGGTTGCCTTGTTATTGTGAGAATGAAGAAAGTGATAGTACGATAGAACGTGGTATTGCAATTCTTACCGGAACTCAAAATACGCCAGAAGCGTTAACAGAAATTGAACCAATATCACAATCTGATATATTATTAAACCCAATTCCTTTTCCTGAAAGAGAAGAAGGTGAAGCTACTTTTTAAGAAGTAGTTTTTAAAAACCTTATCTCTTTTGCGAGAGTTAGTAGTGGTCACGCTCCTGCCTGCTGGCAAAGGCAGGGTCGCGAAAGAAAACACAGCCCATATTCTATATATGGAGTATGGGCTGCGATAAGGGAGTATGAGTGTCTATGTCTGCACAGATGGATACGATGTTTAATTAAATAAAAATAAAAACAATGAGCATATTTGAATTTGCAGACCAATTGGGGTTTAATCCGCCCATTGTGTTTGAAGATGATACTGTTTCTGAAGAAGGGGTTTTTACTTGGCCAATAGATTTTGAAGCTTTAGGGAAGGATTTGGGTAGTGGTAGACCCATTCCTTATTACTATAAAAACTATATAGCAAATAAAAGATCAATTATAATAAAAGATGAAGTTGGAGGGGATCAAGAAATTGAATTTGAAAGTCAAATTCCTATGAAAATAGATTTTCCCGATGGAGAAAAAAGAAGCTTGCAATTAATAGGTAAACTAAATAAAAAATTAGGTACAGTTTCCATAAGACAGCGTAAAGTATTTTTTGATTTTGAATTAGAACTTGGAACATCTATTTCTTTTATTAAAAAAATTAAGTACGCACATCAAGATGAAGTAGCGATTGAATTAATTGCTAACAGTTATGATGATTATTCTGTTTTGTCTAATTATATAGGCGTTGGAGAAAACGAAAAAGTTAGAAATAAAATTACTAATGATTTTAATAAAGCGTTTAGAAATGCTGGTACTGATGAGGCATTGTTAAAATGGTTGTATGAAAAAGCACCACAATTTGTTTTGCAACAGAGAGGTAATGAAATTCTTATTAAAGATCTAAAAACTTTACTTGCCTATGATTTAGAAGGAGCTTTAAGTTGGTTTAAAGATAGTGGTACAGCCATTATGAAATTGCTTTCTGGATTTACAGATCCAAAAGTTTTATACGATTATTTTAATACAAAACCCGAAGAAGCTATACGTATTTATGATGCACTTCAAGGAACAGCAGAAGTACAGTTTACTACATTATTAACCACGCTAGCTCAGTTATATACTCGAGAAGTCAAAAATGATGAAACGATACAAGAAGCCTCAAGACGAGATGTGACTTTCAATATAGGTAAAGGGTATAGATTGAACAGTAATATTCTTATAAAGGATGATCAAAAGAATATTAAACTTGAACAATTTTCGATTCAAACTAGAAAAGTAGATGTTGACGCTGGTTTAGGAGAAACCATAGGTCTTGATGAAAATTTTAGTGTACCTATATTAGGTCCTGCTGTTTTTCATCCATTAGATCTTGTAATTCTAAAAGATGCAAATGGGAATGGTGAAGTGCCAGTTTGTGCATTAGAAGTAAAGTATCTTTCTGATGAAGCTGAGTGGGAAACTGTAATCAATACTACTTTTATTATTGTAAATATTGTAGGCATATTACTATCTGCAGGAGCCTTATCTGCAGGAGCTACAGGATTCACAGCAGTTATTGCAGCAGCAGATATTGTGATAAGCACTATTGACATTGCTGTAATTCTAAGAAGACCAGAATTAAAAGGAACTCAAGAAGGAGCATGGCTTGATAGAAATTGGGAAGCGATCAGTGGCTCTTTTGCGATTGTTAGTGTATCATCTGCTGTAAGACAAGGCCTTATTAAAAATGGTCCTGGTATTGTAGGAAAGCTTAGCAAAGTAAAAGATGCCAGCGCTATTTTAATTAAAGAACGTATACAAAGATTACTCTTTCAAGCAATCATAAATGTTGAGATTTCTAATTTTGGGAATGTAACGTTTAAAATAGTACCTATAAACCAAGTTCGCTCAGTATTAAAAACTAAAATAGTACAATCTAATATAGATCGTTTATTAGGATTAGGAGTCTCAGTATTAGAAGGTCAAGTAGGTGGAAAAGCAATTTATGGTTTGATATATCAAGGAGAAGTAATACTATCTGGAGCTACTAAAGAAATTGATAACTTCCTTAAAACTAAAATTTTTACTCATGGGGCAAAAGATGCAGATGTATTAAGAGTTTTAGATAATATAGCAGAGCGATTAAGAAATGTTGGGTTTCATCATATTCCTACTTCAGGAGTGATTATTAACTCACAAACAAAGAAAGGTTCATATCTTGTTGGTAGTTTTGCTTCGGATTTGCAATTTATATTAAAACAATTGGATTATCCTGAAATAAATAAAATAGATGATCTATTTCCTTTGTTAGATGGACAGAGATTTAATTTACTAAACGTTTCTGATGATCTTTATGAGTTTTTTGTTAAGAGTGGTGGTTTTTTTAAACAAGTAAATGCAAAATGGGTAGATTCTGCCGTTGAGAAAAAAGTAGATGTGTTTATTATGTCTAAATTAAAATACCTTTATACTACGGATAGTTTTGGGAATAGAAAACTCACTGGTTTTGGTAAAGAAGTACATAGATTCGAATGGAAATATGGTTATCGTTATGATCCAAATACAAAAATGATGGTCCCTCCAGAAAATGCAAATAGTTTAGATTTATTAACTAGATTTGAAGATAATATACTATAATAAAGATGAAAATAACAGAATATATACCTTTTATTGCTAAGGAGTTTCAAGAAATAAAAGAAGATTATAAATTGTCTTGGAATAAAGATAATAATGAATATCTCATAAGTTTATCAAATGAATTTGTTGATATAGAGTTTTCTACAGAAAGAGGAGAGTTTAATACAAATATGTCAATAATTTTTACTGATGTAAAAAAAGATCAATATTATCATATTTGGGATATCCAAGAAAAGAAAGGAATTCAAAATTTAGAAGATGTTTTATCTTCTGAGGAAAAAGTCGAATCTAAAAAACATAAAGAAACTATAATGTATATTATATACATATATAGTAGACTTTTAGGAAATTATTGCCAAGATATGCTTTCTGGAGATTTTTCGCAAGTAGGTCCTGGGCTTTCTAATTAGGTTTATGTCTTTTTCTGCCTCTCCGCTCCTGTTAGTTTGTAACTGGTGACGATACCAGTGATTAAAAACAATGTAATTATATAAAAGCTATGATCATGCATCATAGCTTTTAGTATTTTAGAAGATGAAGATAGGTTAATATAAATAAGATGAAAATAAATATTGAATTTATACAACAACAATTCGAAAATATTGCACAACAATACAAGTTAAAATGGATAAATATAACGGATTGGACAAGGGAATTAATCAATGATAAAGTTAGACTGAGTTTTGGTACAGAAAGATGGGAAGACGGAATGACAGTAACGATAGAAAATGAGATGACTAATGATTTTTATTATATTAACCATATAGAAGAAATTCTTGGTTTTGAAGTATTTGGAAATGAGTTTTTTACCTCTGAGGATAACATCTATTACGAATCTTTAACTAGAGGTAATGATAAGATTGTTTTTTATTTTAGGATTTTGTTAGAGCGTTATTGTCAAAAAGCACTGTCTGGAGATTTTTCAGAACTAGGTCCAAGAGATCAATAATTTATTCTTTATTCCTACTAGTTTGAAATTGGTGGTAATAAGAGTAATCAGAAAATAACAATAAGCAAAAGCTATGACCTTACGTCATAGCTTTTTGTATTTTAGGTCAAATAGAAGTGTGTTTTGTGATTTGAGATGTTATTTGTTTAGAGTTTTACTCAATACGGCACTCGTCACAGACGAGCGCTAGCGGGGAATGTACAATGCAGTTAGTGCTAACTGAAATACATGAAAAAACGTACCCTCATAAAGGAGGTGCTGGTTTATGGATGGATTTATTTGATATAGTTTATAAGAATAGGAAAAAAGCAAAAAAATGAAAGATTTAAAACTTAAACAAAGTGCTGAAAAAATATTTCCAGAACAATTAGAAATTTTTAAAAATAAATTTGATTTGACATTGCCAAAAAGTTATGAGGATTTTATTTCAGAAAATAATGGTGGTTACCCAGAAATATCTGCATTTGATAATCCAAATGAAGACGGCTCTATTATCAATGTTTTTTGTTGTGTAAGAATAGAAGAACCTGAGTTAGATTTTTTAAACCCCACACCAAGATTAATTAGTTCAAAAAGTTTAATTGAATCACATCAAATATTAGAGAAGAATATTTCTAAATACTTATATCCTTTCGCTTTGGATGAAGGTGGAGGTAAATTTTGTATCTCAATGCGAGAAGAAGATTTTGGTTCAATTTATCAAGTCTTCTTAGATGGTACTGTAGATGAACCGGTATATGTCACTGATTCTTTTGAAAACTTTATTAATGGATTAGAGGATCCAAGCATTTATGATGTAGATTAAGTAAAGAAGATATGTGAAATGGATTTCAGTGAAAAAATCTACTAACTCCGTTCCCGCCAGTTTGTGACTGTTGCTGTAATAGTAATCAGAAAATAACAATTTGCAAAAGCTATGACCATGTGTTATAGCTTTTTGTATTTTGGGGTAAATAGGAAATAGATTTTTGTATTCTTAATTCTGGAAACACTTGTCACAGACGAGGCTAGCGGGGAAAAACTTTCTGGTTTTGGAAAAGAAATTCATAGATTTGAATGGAAGCATGGGTATCGTTTTGACCCTAAAACAAAAATGATGGTTCCGCCAGAACTAGCAAAAGAAAAAAATCTACGCGCATTAACGAGAATGAACGAAAATAAATTGTAATACGAAAGATTATGTTAATAACAGAATATATACCTTTTATTAGGTCACAATTTCAAAGTATAAAAGAAGAATATAAAATGGATTGGGATACTGATAGTAATCAATATATTATTACGTTAAGTAATGAAAAGGTATTGATAAAATTTTTTACTGAAATAAGAGAAGAGGATATAGGTATTACTTTGAGAAACAAAAAGATAAATGAATTTTATTATGATTTTCCTTCATTAAAAGGTTTTGATAATTTTAATGAGGGATTAACGGATATTGAAATTTCAGAAGTAGAAACATTTACTGATGATATAAAGGCTACAGTATTTTTATTTAGAACTTTTTTTGAAAAATATTGCCAAGACATGCTTTCTGGAGATTTTTCACAAGTAGGTCCAGGACTTCCTAATTAGATGTATATCCTTTTTTACCTGCTACCACCAGTTTGTAGCTGGTGGTGTTAAGAGCGATCAGAAAATAACAATAAGCAAAAAGCTATGATCACGTATCATAGCTTTTTGTATTTTGGAGTAAATAGGAAAGAGGTTTTTGTGTTCTTAATTCTGGAGACACTCGTCATAGACGAACGCTAACGAGGGTAATTGATAAACTATGGATATAAGTGAATTAGTAATAGGAGATGTTTTTATTGCCAATGATAACATTGTTATTGGAGCAACATTTAAAGACATAAAAAGTAAAGAAGAAGGTGCAAAAATGGATATTTCATTTTTTGTTGATTTATGGAAAGGGAAACAATTAGAAGTTTCAGGGAATGGATATAATATTAAGACTAAAATATTAGATGTTAATGTTACATCATCGATAGCTGAATTTAAAAATATTTTTTTCTTAACAGATTTGAAATCTATTGGGAAGATAAAGGTTAACGATTCTGTCATCGTATTACAATAAATTAAATGTAAATCTTGCTCTCGCCAGTTTATAATTGGTGGCGTAAAGAGTGATTAGAAAAAAAACAATTTGCAAAAGCTATGGCCCTACTTCATAGCTTTTTGTATTTTAGGTCAACGAGTATAATCTATGGAAATAACAGATATACAATTAGATTTTTTATGGTTAACTAAAGGAGGACCACTTCTTGGAGCACCTGATCCTTTTTGGGAAAAATGGAGAAAAGAAAAATTAAAACTTAGTGATTTTATAAAAATAGAGTCTATACCTAAATTAGTACAGCTCATCGTTACAGCCTATAAAGATCAATATCCAAGAAGTTATTGGGGAGGAGGGATTCTTTTAGACCTTGAAAACTATGCTCCCAAAGAAGAAGAAGGATATGTTCTTATAGAATCTTCTAGTATGATAAGAAAAGATATTAAGAAGATCAAGAAGAAACATTACACAGATAATGAAGATTTAAGCTATCTCTCAGAATTAATATATGAGTTTACAGATTCTCATGAACTAGAAGTGCCAATAGAAACCATTTTAGAAGGGAAAGCGTATGAAAAAGTTACTAATGTAAATGAGATTACATATACGGTAGAAAAGAGTCCTATAGCACAACTTGTTATTACACCTCAGAGTTTTAAACTCATCGTAAATGAAGCTTATTTTGTGTACTTAAGTTTATAACTTGACTATAAATTAGTATTAATTTAAGTATTCCTTGACCCACAAGTTTCTAAAAGGTGGCGTAAAGAGTGATCAGAAAATAACAATAAGTAAAAGCTATGACTATACGTCATAGCTTTTTGTATTTTAGGTCAAATAGAAATGTGTTTTGTGATGTTATTTGTTTAGAGTTTTACTCAATACAGCACTCGTCACAGGGGAGCTTTAGAGGGTATGTATTTAAAGGGATTATAAAAGATGGTTATAAGGTTGAGTTTTGGATTGATAAACAAACTAAAGAAATAGATACGGCATACTTAGTATTTTAAAAATTATATGTAATGAATAAAATAGAATTTTACATACTTGAAAATTGGGGAAAAGTTAATAAACCATTAACTAAAGAATATGCATTATTAAGTCATTTTTTAGATGATATTGGACGTTATTTTCCGTATCATCAAGATGATACGATAGAGAATTTGAAAAATATCTTGAAAGGAGAGAAAACCTTTGCTGATATACAAGATCCAGAAGTTTACTGGAGTTATGGTGAAGGTTCTGGATATTTTGAAATAGAAGGTACAACTGCTTTTTTTGAACCAGATTCATCTGATGCACCAAGAATTGTAATGCCGTTGGCAGAGGTTATAGAAATCGTTCAAGAGTGGATTGCTTTTCTTAGGCAATAACAAGATGATTTTGAACCTCAATTAAGTACAAATCAACCAGATATTACTAATGGAAATGATTTGATATAAAAGAGAAAAGTGAGTTTTGATTCTTATGCATTTAAATATAAATAAGAGTAATGAAATTTAGAGAAGAAGTACAAGAGCTTTTTAAAAAAGCCGGTTGGTATCAAGGTAGAAATATACAATCAGTTTTCGATGGTATTCCTAGGTTTAAAGAATTTCCAGATTTTCTCAAAGAATTTTTATATGAATATGGCGATTTAGAAGTTGAAACGTATAAATATTTTGAGGAAGATGTAACGGCATATTTAAACTTGAAAGCCCTAAAAACAGGTGTTTATAAAATAAATAATTACCTTGATAATCCTAGGTATTATGGAAATATGATAACATTTCCTATCGCAGATTATCATTTAGACGTTACAATTCTAGAATGTGATTTGGAAGGCAATATATACATGTCAGGTGATTATCCGTGCTTAGTTTCCAATGATTTTAAGAAAGGTATTGAAAAAGTAATTATGGAAGATTATTCTAATACTTTAGAGTGGAACCCAGAAAAAAAGATATGGGTTCAAGAATATTAGAGTTTTGATTCCTAATGCTCCTAGTAGTTTGCAATTGGTGACGTTGAGAGTAATCAGAAGACAATAATATATGAAAAGCTATGGCCTTACGTCATAGCTTTTTTGTATTTCGCAAAAGTGTATTTTTGAGTATATGAAACAAAAAGATGAGTACTTATAGTTTAGAATATTAGAGTAATAATGAAAACATCGTATCATACATATGACAAGGGAAAAGGATTTTGGATAAAGGAATCTTATTTTGAATTAGTAAGTTATTTTATAGTAAAATCATTTATAAACGAAGAATTAGAGGACAAACCTATGTGGTATCTAGATGTATATGAAGATTTTTTAGATATAACAAATGGATATGTTCAAGGCTATGCTTATCTTAATTTTGAAGGAGATTTAGAATTCATTGAGGAACGTGAACAAGAAATAATAGTCATTTTAGAAAAAGCTATAGACATAATAGTGTTAGAAGGGGAAAAAGTCTCTTATAATAAGTTAAATAAATGGGAAGAGGATAAGAAAGATTGGCCAGATACAAAAATAGAATGGATATCAGATGTTTACGCTGAGGATTTAATTAACGTAGTAAACATTTTAATGAAAATGCTTAAACACGAATGTAAAGAAAACATTGATGTTGATTGGAAAGTGAGATAATTCCCCGGCCCCCACGACGCTTTAGCGTGGTGGTAATAAGAGTGATTAAAATAACAACAATAAACAAAAGCTATAATGTGTCATCATAGCTTTTTGTATTTTAGGTTAAATAGAAGTGTGTTTTGTGATGTTATTTGTTTAGAGTTTTACTCAGTACGGCACTCGTCACAGACGAGTGCTAGCGGCGACATTTATGTAGAGAAATAATTATGAATATAGATTTTGATATAGCATTTTTATACTATCAAGAACTAGCAGTTCTTGATGGACAGGATCCTAAAATGGAGGAATTAAGGTCACATATAGATAAGTTTAAAAAATATGTTGAATCTTCAAGTTTATCAGATTTACTAAAACTTATTTGTATTTCTTATAAATCTAAGTATGGACAGGAGAGTTATTGGTATACGCAATTGTTAATACAAGATGCTTATAAAATAGAGGCAGTTTATCCAAGTGATTTGGATGAAGATTCAGATCTTTACCTTCCTGAAGAAAAAATGATAAGAAAAGATTTAAAACATTTAATTTTAAAAAGATTTGATGATTTTAAGAACAATGCTTATTTACTAAAAGAAATGGAGATAGTATTTAAGGAGTCGCAAGATCAGTTAATGCTAGCACAAAGTATAGAGGGAGCATTAGGAGAAACATCTTTTATGAGAGAAGATACTCTAGAAGAAACTGTATTTACAGTAACAAATTCTCCTATTGCAAGCATTACAATTAATGCTAGTACATTTATCATAGTTATCAATCAAGATAAATGGATAGAATATCGTTAATTGTAAATAAAGTTTAAAAGTATTAAAACCCCTGCTCCCCTAGCTACTGCCTGGTGGTAAGGGTTAATACAATAACAATATACAAAAGCTATGACCCTACGTCATAGCTTTGTATTTTAGGTCAAATAGAAGTGTGTTTTGTGATTTGAGATGTTATTTATTTAGAGTTTTACTCCTTACGACACTCGTCATAGACGAGCGCTAGCGGGGAATGATGATCATTTGATTAAGCTTAATTTTTAAAACTTGATTATGGCAGAAACAAAAATAGATTATAAAGAAAAAAAAGGTTTTTGGGTTGTAGAAGATTTAATGGAATTGGCGTTTCAATATATTTACAATGAATTAAAACAAAAAGACACGTACGATAATTTTTCTGATATAGAAAAATTACTATTAGATAGCAATCTAATAATAAATGGGCGTTGTAGAGGATATTTGACCTTATCTTGGAGACGATTCTTTACAGGAGAACAAGATGAATTAGAAATGATCCGTTTGTTAGAAAACATAATTGTAAAGCTACATACAAAAGAAGAAATGATTTCAGTAGAAGAATTACATTCTTTTTCATCAGAATCAGAAGATTGGAAAAGTTTTTGGGATAAACCTTTTCCAAAAGAAAACCTGCTAAATGTTTTTAATGCTTTAATTAAAATGTTAAAAGATGAGTGGGAGTCTACAAATCATGACATAGGCTTTAAGTGGGATTAACACCTTGTCCCCAACCCCGCCAAGCTTTAGCGTGGTGGATATAAGACTCATCAAAACAACAGTAATATGCAAAAAAACTATGACCATGCATCATAGTTTTTAGTATTTCTTTATAAGCTTTATCGCTTCGCTCTCTCTTCGGTCGTAAACATCACAAGTTCGATTTAACGATTCACTTTCCCTATGATCATGAACCTGCCTGCAGGCAGGTCTCGTAAACTCAATTTCGCGAAAGCGTAAAAACAAAAATCACACATAATACATGTTTTATTAAAACAAATTACATAAAATTTGTATTTTATTTGTAATATGTGTATATTTGTAAAGAATCTTACGACTAAGAAACCAGAATATATGCTATGAAAAATTCTTGAGGTTTCTAGTCTTACCAACAAACAGTCGAGAATATAGTGAAGCTTGCTACTAGCTAGGAAGCTTGTATCGCAACGCCCCAAACATGATGTTGAATTTTTAAAAACAATTGCAATGGAAACAGAAAAAATAACAAAAATCCTATTTTGGGTATGTACAATACTAGCGCCTGTACAAGGAATGATGGTGACTATGATTTTCTTGATTATCGTAGATTTTATCACAGGATCCTATGCTTCTTTTAAAAATGGCGTGACAATACGTAGTTATCGTATTATGCATACCATTTCAAAGTTTTTTATCTACAACCTAGTGATTTTGGCAGCTTACTTTATGGAAAAACATATTCTAGAAGAAATCCCATTATTAAAGATTATTGCAGGCTTTATTGCCATTGCAGAGATCAAATCTATCCTAGAAAATTTCAACAAAATCTATGGTGTCAATCCTTTTAAA
The DNA here is from genome assembly GCF_947492815.1 of uncultured Dokdonia sp. Lineage (GTDB taxonomy): Bacteria > Bacteroidota > Bacteroidia > Flavobacteriales > Flavobacteriaceae > Dokdonia. The sequence continues at coordinate 123,308 of NZ_CANLOB010000001.1, read as the reverse complement.
GCATTGACCAATCTTTTAAAGAATACCGCATTAAAAGAGACTTTAGATCAACTTTCGGAAGATCCTTCCAAAAAGAAGAAAAAGAAAGTGTGAAAAAGTAAATTAAAGTCATCTTTTCGGTTTTTCTTTTTTTTCATCGCCAAAAAAAGAAACAAAAAAGTCTAGGCTTACAAAAAGTTGTCTAAATTTATTACTCGATCCCTGAATTTCCTAAACTCGCTTCGCTCAGACAGTATGAAATTCTGCGGGATTCTCACTTCAAATTTCACAACAACTTTTTGATAGGCCGCTGTTTTTAATGTGGTATGATTAAAATATTCCAAATGCTTACTCAATAGAAGCTATTGTATTTCCCTCTTTTTCTTCAGTATAATAAAAACGTTACGTTAAAAATTTTTGAAGCCTTGGAAACGACAAAACGTAAGTTTTGGGCGAGGAGGAACTTGGCAAAGAAAGTTTTATGATTTTTCGCTTAAAGCGAAAAAATACCTAAGAAATCGAAGATTCATGAGTTCCAAAATTTAAAATAGAAATCACGCGAATAGAAAGTGTCTTTTCTTTTGGTTCGTTTCCTATGGACAAGCAAAGAAAATGAACAAGCAAAAATAGAAAACACAAAAGGTGACTGAGTGATTTACCGAAGGTAAATTTTATCGAAGCCACCTTGTGTTTTATTAAATGTAAGCGAACTACTGCTTTATAATCTTTAGCGTTTGTGAGGTATTTTGGACTTTATCTACAATAGCTAAAAAGTAAATTCCAGTCGTTAATTTTTCAACATCTAGTGTTGTACTATTAGTAGTCATTTGTTTTGTTTCAGAAAGTACTTTTTTTCCGTCGATGCTATATAATGTAAAAGCAACATCACCTTGATAGGCGCCAGAAATTTGAAGTAAGTTAGCTACAGGATTCGGAAATACCGTTACAGGAGTAATCACTGCTTCTTCTGTATTTAAAGCAGCACCAGAAAAATAAGCAAGCCCTCTATCATACACATCATTTCCTATTTGTTCTCCTAAAAAACGACCAGGAATATCATCAATAGGAGGGTGGATACCTCCCCAAATTCTGGATAAACTGGTTTGATCTGAAGCATCTTTATAAGTGGCCCATTGTAGTGTCATATCTACAGAAGGTCCTTGTTCAAATACGAGAAATTCATTTTGAGCAATGTCAAAAGTTCCCATGCCTCCTGGGAAAAAAGGATCACCTGTTACTAGCGTAAGAATTTGAGCAGCAGCGCTAGAGAATGTAGAGTGTCCCGAAATATACCCCGCAAAAGGAGGCGTTACAAACGTAGGTCTTTGATATGGCCACCACCTATTAGCATAAATCCAATCTACACCCGCAATATCTGTATCAGGTTCTTCTATAAAATCAGGTCCTTTCCAAGCATTCATTTTTAGTTTACCAACAAACTCATTTGCATCACCTGCTAATGGATCTCCTTCTTCAATTACTTCAATAAGGCCGTCTATAAGTGGGAGTCCATGCGGGTCATAATTTGCCAAAGAGCTATCATCACTTTGTCCTCTTCCTGCCATATAACGTATGGCAGATATAGGACGTACATAATCATAATATCCTTTTAGTCCCCATGTATTTACAGCGCTATCATGCATAGCTGCGCCTAATAAGAAATACGTTTTAATATCCCATTCAAGATCAGATACGGTTTCCCCTTCACCTCCTATTTTCTTTTCTAGAAGAGGGTTGTCATTTACATAATTCAAAATAGTAAACCAATGCCCTGGAGGGGTTTCAGAATCAGGGCCATCTGCCCAGAATTCAGCAAGTACTCTTGCATAATCTGCTCTAGGTACCATTTGCGTTTCATATGGCTGTCCTGTTGCTGGGTTTGTATCATGACCAATACTAGCATCACCTCCATTTTCAAAATCATAAAAATCTTGGTATTCTTCAAAGGTAGTAGGATAGCTTTGTATGTTTCCGATGCTTGCAGGTGAAATGTCAATCATGACACCATCAGCCGGATCTAATTGTTGTGACCAAGAAGCCACTAAACCAAACCCCCATTTATAAGGGTCTTGTAAAGCATTGCCGTCAGAATCTTGAATAAGTGATGGACTTCCAGGGTCGTTATATACATAGTAATCAAATCCGTTTATTGGAAAGATTTCCAAATTGTCTTCACTAAGCGCAAAAGGTGTTACAATACCCCATTCTGGACTTAAAAAATCAGGTACCTGTGTAGGAATTGGGTTTCCTGATTGATCTATAAATGTTTCAAAAGCGAGTGGTTGCCATCTGTTTGGATCGATTTCATTTGTCTCATCATACATGTCTAGTAACAAAGGCTCATTAACGGGAAGATACGAAGTGTTGCCATAATCAAAATCTTCATTAGAGCCATCTTGCAATCCAAAAGCAATCATTTGCGCAGCCATATAATTTCCTAATGCTGCAAACGATCCTCCTGAGTAATCAGTATCTGTAAAGGATGCGTCATATGATAATTCAGAAAACTTGGCTTCTAATGCAGGTAATGTATCATCTACTCCAGGAGAGTTGGCAAATCGATGCATTAATAATCTAAAAACAGCATAACTTATCACTTCGTCTCTAGCAGCTTCTAAATCGGCTTCATTATCTGGAATAGTTATGTCATCAAATGGAACTTGAAAACCTCCAAAAGATTTTCCTAAAAATAAAGGAACAGAAGTGTCATCAAAAATAGCCCACCCATCATACATTAATACAGAAGTATGAAAAAGATTTCGCGCATGTACCGTAGGACGTGCAAAGTCATTACGGATGGCTTCTAGAAGTTCTTCATTCCATTCTCTAGCGATGGATTCCTGTGAATTTACAGAGATAGTACTTAAACATAAAAAAAGTACACAGCGTAATGTTCGCATCATAATTTCAACTTTTATAGATTGGTTATCGTGAAGATGTAGTCAATACTACATTTTAGTGATTGTTGTAAAAATATGAATTCTTAAGAATGTATCATTTATCATATTTGTTAAAAACGCGATTTATGTAGTTGTTATCATGCTATATAATAACAAATGTATTGCTTAAAGAGTATTATGAAACAATAAACGCCAAGATATTATCTTAGCGTTTGTTTTGATATATGAATTACTTTGTTGTAAATAATTCCTTTAACTGTGTGACCATACCACTATTTCCAGTAAGTGTAATTTCACCAATTTTATCAGCAATTTTTTCAACATATTCCATTTCTTTCAGCTTATAAAGCATTTCGTTTTCTTCCATAAGCTTTGCGGTATTCAATAAACTACGAGTACTCGCAGTCTCTTCTCTACGCGTGATGACATTTGCTTGTGCTGTTTTTTGTGCAATGAGCACACGGTTCATAATGTCTTTCATTTCTCCCGTAAGAATAATATCACGTACACCACAATGTAGGACTGTAACACCTAACTTTTTTGCAGTGTCTTTGCTATCTTCAAAAACAGATTGTGCCAAAACTTCTTTACTTTCCAGTAATTCATCAAGTGTATATCCACCTACAAAAGCACGTAATGCTAGTTGTAATGATACATATAATTGCTTTTCATACTCTTTTGTTTCTAACAAAGCTTTCTCAATATTAGTTACTTTATAGTGTGCATAAAAGTTTAAACGTACCGTTGCTTTATCTTTAGTTAGCAATTCTTGACCTGCTATTTCTAGTTGCAATTGACGTAAATCTACTTTTGCAATTTTAATAGTGGTGTCATTACGCCAGAAACGGTAGGTACCTCCTGTTAAGGTTTTTACATATTCATCATTTACGAGCATGACTGCTTTTTCATGAGCAGCTACTTCAAACACACGAATGTGACTATGTAAGTCATACTTAGCAAATACAGCTTTGTCTATCTTTTCTGTGATATAAATCTTCGAAAGATCGGCGCGTGTAAAATCATAGGTTACGAGACCTTTCCAGAAGACATAACGTCCTGCAGTAAGCGTTTGGCTATATTTTCCATTTTTGTATACAATCACAATCTCGTGATCTAACACATCAATGACATGCCATAAATTAGTAAGCTCTTTATCTCGTAAAAAGACTTCTAAATCTAATGCATTAGATGTAAAAGAAAGAGAGGTGTTGTATATGTGTACGCTTTCGCGAAAGCGTACCCAGTAAACTCCCTCTGTAAGGACACGTTTGTAATCTCCATTTTTGAAGACTAAGCCGACTTTACCGGCATTAATACGTACTTTTTTCATAATTCTCATGCCCGCGAAGGCGGGTATCTTTTGTTTTTAATCCCATCTATCTGGGAAATAGTTAAACTTCAGTTTTTGAGTATAGTACTCAGCATAACTTCGATGACCGGTATACATAAAAGCTATATTTTATTAGTAAAACACTATTATGAAAAGTCTGAAGGACAAATTCAGTTACTTTTTAATAGTTTCTTTATATATTATTTTTCATTTCGCTAGTGCTATTGTTTCTGGCATAGCTTTCGCGAACCTGCCTGTCGGTAGACAGGAGCGTAATTCTTTTAAAAAACAATACAAGAACTATCATCCTTTATGAACGGAATAAGAGATTTTATAGACTAGCCTACTATTGGTTTTTTAGAGATTGTAAACGAGAAAGAAAAGTTTAGAAACAGTCCTTTGCCGAAAACAGGTACTATAAAAAAGCAACAATTTTGTAGCATCTAAAATCAATGATTCAAAGTACATACAAGATGTGTTGTAGTCTCCCTAAAGAGAAACAACCGATAGTTCTTACATTGTTTATAATTTATACAGATTAACAGTCTGTTGATCAGTTTTAAAAGATGATCAGCTTGATGGTGGAGATGTAACGTATCTCCTAACGTCAAAAAAGTGTAGTGCTCTACCGCTGAGCTACAGACCCTTATTTTTCTGTATGATTGTGGGTCTGATAGGATTCGAACCTATGACAGCTACCTTTCGTTGCCAGAGCCTAAATCTGGTGCGTTTACCAATTCCGCCATCCTGAAAGCAGGAGTGGGACTCGAACCCACATAACGATGTGTTGATTTTTGGAGAATCAAAAAACCTCTATGTCAAGTTGGATATGCAGCCATCATACAAAAACTGTAATACCGCATACAATAGTGCTATACAGAAACACCCAACAAGACTTGCATAGTGTGAAACAGATACGAGTCGAACGTATATCTTCAGGGCTTCAACCTGACGCTTATACCGCATAAGCTACTGTTTCAGTATTGCACGCCCACAAGGATTTGAACCTCAACCCTAAGTTTTGGAGACTTAGATGCTACCGTTACACCATAAGCGTGTGTTATATTGAAGAGATATACTCTCAATATATAGTGAAACAGATACGAGTCGAACGTATATCTACCCGTCTTCAGCGGGTCGCTTATACCACATAAGCTACTGTTTCAAGTGTACACCAAGAATATTGATGTACGTGTCTCCCGAGAATCGAACTTCAGACTTGCAGGATATACCTACTGTGCTAGCCATTACACTACAGACACATTGTTGTACTTACATATTGTAAGATATTTTGTAGAGCGCGATAATGATGTTTACTTAGAAAGTAAACAACATTTTTAGTAGCTTAAAATGTGCGCTACTAAACTGATCACCACCATCAGATCACACTCTTTTTCAGTATGAATTAAATTCACACTTACTTGTTTCATTTTTTAATCCCGCCATACGCCATGTTATGACGGGATATCCTTTTTTTGAATACCTCATTGATTCCAAAAGATGAGGTCACTCAATTAGTATTTACAGTGCAAATGTGAAACGTTATTACGCAGTCTTTTTGCGTAGTATTTTAAAAATTTATTTTTTATTGAAAATGAGCGATTTTCTATGTTGAATACGTGTTTTTTATACTCTTTTTCCAGAGGGGCGTTACGGCTTTGCCATAGAAATGAGGGGTATTGTGTTTTTTAAGAAAATTCTTGTCAATAGTTCCTTGAGTTTTTTATAACTTAACTAATAACTAACTTATTTTTAACACCTTATACTAATCAAAAATGAAGAAAATTACACTTTTTATTTTATGTCTTTTTGGTGCGTTTACAGTTTACGCCCAAGACGGATCAATGTCACCTACCTCATATGGTCAAGCCGAATATATGAGAGAGATACCAGCACTATCTTCTATGGATAATATCATAGCTGCTGCTGGATTTGAACATGTAGCTCCTCCTAAACGAAGAGGATCCAATACATTTATTCCAGGAAAAGGACTTCCTGCAGGACCAGATCCTTTACTTCAAAAACAAGGAGAAGTACAAGCTATTCAAGGGAGAGCTCCTGTGGCTTCTTTTGGTGCTCATCAAGGAACTGTATTAAATGATCCAACGGGAGCAATAGGCCCAAATCATTATGTATATGCTTTTAACTCTGGTTTTGGAATCTTAGATCGCTCAGGAAATGTATTGCTTCCAGAAGCATCTTTAGGAACTATATTTCCAGGAGAAACCTTAGGAGATCCTGTTGTAGTATATGATCGCTATGCAGATCGTTTTATTATTATGCAATTTAGTAACACACCTAATGGTTTTTTAATCGCGGTAGGACAAGGGCCAGATCCAGTAAATGATGGTTGGTTTACCTATCGTTTTAATACAGGGTCATTTCCAGATTATGAAAAATTATCTATCTGGAGTGATGGCTATTATATCACTGCAAATAAAGATCAAGGATCTATTACAACAAGTGAGGTTGTATTTGCGGTAGAGCGTGATGAAATGCTAGTAGGAAATCCAAATGCTCAATTAATTGGATTTCCATTACCAGGAGCATCAAATAATGGATTTTATAGTCCAGGAGGATTTAATGCTACAGGACCTACATTACCACCAGTAGGAGTACCACACCCTATTGTATATATGCAAGATGATAGTTGGAGTGGAGTCTCTCAAGATCACTTAGATATTTGGAATGTAAGTGTGAATTGGAATAACCCAACGAGCTCTTCAATTTCAAGTCCGCAACAAATCAATACAGCTTCTTTTGATGCGGTGTTTAATGGAGGGTCGTTTAATAACCTTGATGAACCGGGAGGTGGACCTAATATTGATGCTATTCAAGCCACGATGATGTACATGACAAACTATAGACGTTTTGGAACGCATAATTCGGCAGTAATGAATTTTGTAGTGGATGTAAGTGGAAATGATACTAGAGCAGGAATACGTTGGTATGAATTACGTCAAACAGGAGATAATCAACCATGGACTATTTATCAAGAAGGTACCTACTCACAACCTAGTTATAGTGTGTTCTGTGGAAGTATAGGAATGGACTTCCAAGGAAATATAGGATTGGGATATACCATTGTAAGTAATTCTATATTTACATCATTACGATATACAGGGCGATTAGCATCAGATCCATTAGGAACGATGACAGTTGCAGAGCAAAATATTGTAGACGGAAATGCACAAACAAATAGACCAGATGGACGTTATGGGGATTATTCACAACTTACGATAGATCCAACTGATGATTTGACGTTCTGGCATATTGGAGAATATATGAATGGAAGTGCAGCAACTGTTAGAAAGAGTCATGTGGCTGCTTTCCAAATTGGTTCGGCAGTACCAGATTCAGACCCTCCATCTACACCTACAAGTTTGGCTGCTTCAAATACAACAGCAACAAGTACTGATTTATCTTGGAATGTTTCTACAGATAATATTGGAGTGACTGGATATGATGTGTATCAAGATGGAGTTGTGGTAGGAACCGCGTCTGGAACTAGCTTTACAGTAACAGGATTAAGCCCAACCACCACCTATAGTTTCTTTGTGATTGCAAAAGATGCTGCAGGAAATCAATCAGGACAAAGTAATTCAGTAAGTGTAACCACAGGAGCAATTACTGCATGTACAGGTGGAATTTCTTCATTCCCATATTCAGAAAGTTTTGAAAGCTCGCTAGGAGATTGGACACAAGCAACAGGAGATGATTTAAACTGGACGCGCGATTCTGGAGGAACACCTTCTAATAATACAGGACCTTCTAGTGGTGCTGATGGTGCATTTTATATTTATGTAGAAGCTTCTGGAAATGGAACAGGATTCCCAAATAAGCAAGCGATCATCAATTCTCCATGTTACGATTTGAGTAATGAAACAGAAGCAACCTTCTCATTCCAATATCATATGTTTGGATCTAATGATGCAGGTAGTATAGCATTAGAAGCTAGTAATGATAATGGACTTTCATGGACGGCTATCTGGAGTCAAACAGGAAATCAAGGAAATCAATGGAATACGGTAAGTCTAAACCTAGCGGCATATGTTGGAAGCGGTGTTCAGTTACGTTTCAATAGAGTTACAGGAGGAACATGGCAAGCAGATGTTGCGATAGATGATATAGCTCTTACTACTTCAGGAGGAGGACCAGGAACAGGATGTTCTGGAGGTATCACTGCATTCCCATATGCAGAAAGTTTTGAAAGCTCGCTAGGTGCTTGGTCACAAGCTACAGGTGATGATTTGAACTGGACGCGTGATTCTGGAGGAACGCCTTCTAATAATACAGGACCTTCTACTGGAGCAGATGGTGCATTTTATGTATATGTAGAAGCTTCTGGAAATGGAACAGGTTTTCCAAATAAGCAAGCGATTTTAAATTCTCCATGTTTTGATTTGAATAGTGCTTCACAAGCAACCTTCTCATTCCAATACCACATGTTTGGATCTACAGATGCAGGAAGTATAGATCTTGAAGCTAGTAATGATGATGGAAATACATGGACATCTATTTGGAATCAAACGGGTAACCAAGGAAACCAATGGAATACGGTAACTCTTGATCTTGCCGCATATGTAGGTGGAGGGCTTCAGTTACGATTTAATAGAGTTACAGGAGGGACATGGCAAGCAGATGTTGCCATAGATGATATCTCTCTTACTACAGATGGAGGATCTAGTAATGATTGTGCTGCTGGTGATTTAACACTTACCATCAATCTTGATGATTATCCAGAAGAAACGGCTTGGACGTTAACTTCGGGAGGAACAACAGTAGCTAGTAATAGTTATTCTACTGCAAATCCAGATGGATCTACAGTGGTTGAAAATATTAATGGATTAAGTTCTGGAGATTATACCTTTACAATTACAGATGCTTTTGGTGATGGTATTTGCTGCGGATTTGGAAATGGATCATATACCCTTGAAAGTTCTGAAGGGGTAATCGCTTCTGGAGGAGATTTTGGAGCTTCTGATGTGACTGCTTTTTGTGTAGATGATACGAAGTCTCAATCATTGAGAACACAGCCACTGGCTAGTGATGATAATACATTGTTTAGAATTTATCCTAATCCAGCCGAAAGAATACTTTATATCGATGCGCAAGATGCGTCAGTAAATAATATTAAAGTATTTTCAATGCTCGGTATGTTAGTAAGTGAAGTAAATGATACAGGAATTCAAAGTATTGATATTTCAAATTATAAAGCAGGAACCTACTTTATAAGAATTACAGCAGGTGACACAACAATTACACGAAGGTTCATTAAGAAATAAATCTACGAATAATTAGCATAAAAAATGGCCTTCCAATTGGAAGGCCATTTCTATTGTAAACTATAAATACATAGCCTTTACTAATGTAGCCGATACTACATTTAGACGCTTTGTAATTACTTTACGTCTTTCTTTTTCTATGGTATCCCACAGTGTACGATGCTCTTTTGTAAAATCTTCTAGCGCATCTTTAGCAAAAAAACCAATAGTTTTTCCAATAGTCTTTATTTGGAATTCTCCTAGTTTACTTTGTACATTTATTAATCTATTTTCTGTAAGATAACTATGTAGTATGTTCCATAATATGGTCTCGTCTTTAGTAAATTCAATAGGTTTTACTACTTTCTTTACGTTAGATTTTTCAGACCATTTCTCGTTTTTGTTTTTTAAAATAACACGAGATCCATTTCGGAACATGCTGTTTTTAGAAGGACGTATCACAACCCCTTCGCAAAAATTAGTTTCCATTTCTGGATAACCTAACCATAGTGGAATATATGTGCTAAATAGATTAGGGTATTCTAAACAATCTTGTAAACTTCCCTCAAAAAGTGTTTTTGCATAAAACATACCTGTTTTTTCAAAATAACTATTAGCTTGATGTACATCAAGGTATTTCTCCTGATTTACACAGATATCAAAAGCATAAAAATCATTTTTTGGAGAATAACTAATTCCCTTTTGTACTTTAACCATACTAGGGATTTTTTTTACATCAGGATGTCCATAAGAACCTCCAAATAATTCTCCATATACATGAATGACCACTACTTCAGGAATATCACTTTTCAATAAAGAAAACAATTCAAGAATACGCACTTTATACATTTCTAGTACAAATCGGTAATTGTTAAATTGTTCTCCTTCTTCAATGAGAGCTGTCCTTTTAGCTACGCGTACATCTTTTCCATCACAAATAAATGAGAAGTTTGCACCATGTACTTTTTCTTGTACGACAAAAGTATCAGTTCCATATCCGTGAAGGTGTATTTGTTCTATCACCTTCTCTCGATATGTGTTTTCTATAGAATTGTATTTCTTGAACATGAGTATTTATTTAAATATTAAACAATAGGAATAATGCAATACGTAATTGCAAGTCAGTTATGATCTTCATATTGTTTAGTCACTCATAAGATCGTATTACACTTTAGGGGTGTTTCCGGGATTCGAACCCTGTTATCTAGATTCACAGTCTAGCACTTTACCACATAAGTTAAAAACACCATTTATGCTCATAGAAATAAGCTTTAATTAGATAACCTGATAGGATTCGAACCTATACTGCCAGAGTCAAAGTCTAGTATGCTGCCATTACATCACAGGTTATTATTCTACCTAAGAATAGGTATGATTTTGCAGATCTAAAAGGAGTTGAACCCTTACCCCAAGGTTCGTAGCCTTGTGTGCTATCCATTACACCATAGATCTAAATGGTACGCCACGCTACATAGAGATCAAGAAATTAGAAGGTAACCTATACCCATATATTCTATGTAAGATTCGTAGCGTACTTCCCAACTAAGTTTTGTTAGGTTGACTATAAACGTATAATGATTTTTAAATACGCTTTCGCGAAAGCGTATAAAACCATACCTACGAGTTTAAATATTGTAATAAAAACGATTTGAGAATACTGTCGTTTTGAATATGCTTTCCAAGGATTATCGTAGAACGTTCCCTTGTTTTCCACGCTTTTCCTCTTCGCATTGAGGAAGCACGTACATATTCGATGCCTATTTACATTGTAACTGTTCGGCAACTTAGACTAGGCTTGCATAGCGGTTCTTTGTCCGCACTTTGCAACTACAGGGGTTGGCTCCCCCACCATTAACAAGCGTCTCCCTTACGAGCGGCTTGCGAGAATGTTTACCACATACTAAAGGCTTGCGGCCTCCAATATCCCATATCTTGCAATGGGTTTAGGCAACTACTAACTGTTACAACATCTGAAGTCTTTTGCGTATGTTTCCTCTACAGTGGAAATGTAGTGCTCTAATTACATTGAGCTATAAAGACTATAAAAGCCTTTCTGAGGGTTGAACTCAGATACAAATTGACTTGACCTTAGGAGAAGGGCTTCAGAGATGGCTTCATGGATTTTGGCCCACAAAATACCAACCTTCTCCTTGCAAGCTTCTCAGCTCACCGTATTTTTAAATCACCGGACAGTTTCCTGCTGGGTAACCTATCATACTATTACTAGCACCGTACTAAGGGATAGTTAATACGTCACCAAATAACTACAACTTTTCCTGTTGATGTCTCCATCTCAAGCCTATTTTTAAGTCGGCTATACTTCCCTAAGTCTTCTCAGCGGTCGCCCCTGAATTCTCGTGAAAATATGTTTGTTGCTTGCTTACATGTACTCTTTTCTTTTCAGAAAAAAGTCTCCATATGCTATGCCAGCATACAGATTTATCCTTGTTACCAAGTTTATCTAAGGACTATAAGCAGCCCACCTTTTCACAATGTGATGAGGATTTTGTGCTCCACCTTGGATTCGAACCAAGAAATCGCAGGGCTTAAACCTGATGCCTTTTCCATTTTGGCCAGCGGAGCATTGTATATGTTTATTATAAACATCAAGTAGTACAGGAAGAGAGATTCGAACTCTCAAAAGCTTGATTCTAAATCAAGAGCGTCTACCATTCCGCCATTCCTGCAATTTGTTGTATTCCGTAAGGGAATCGAACCCCTAATTCCACATAGAAATGAGTTAAAGTGTGGCGTCTTCACTATTTGACCAACGGGACAATAAGTTGGAGTATCAGGATTCGAACCTGCCTATGCCGGCAGGCAGGCCTGAGACCTCTACCATGTAAGGGTAGCACTCTACCGCTGAAATATACTCCAATGTAAGATGTTGGGGCATTAGGACTCGAACCTAAAACCTCCGGTTAATGAGACCGGCACGCTAGCCAATTGCGTCATACCCCAAGTTAAAATGATATAAAAATTGTATTGCAACATAAAACACGAGTCTGAACCTTCTACCATATAGGGGTAGCGCTCAGACTTGAGCGTGTTTTATAATCATACTTTGTTGAGGTATTAGGACTCGAACCTAAAACCTCCGAGTTATCAGCCCGGTGCGCTAACCCATTGCGCCATACCTCAATTTTGTACTCCATAAGGGAATCGAACCCTTGTTGTCTGGTAGAAATGAGCTCGCGAATTCAACGAAACCTATTTCTTAAATATGCATCAAGAGTTAAAACCGAGTGTACTAACCACTATGCTAATGGAGCATTATTGTCTAAGAGACAGGATTGACCTTGTCTTTCCTGCCATGTCTCATTGAAAATCAAATTCAAGTAAACTTGATATGACTCTTTCGTCTAAGAGGCAGGATTCGAACCTGCAACCTCCCGCATCCAAAGCGGGTAAACAGCCATTGTTATTCTCCTAGAGATCACAGTATATATCCATACTGTTTTTGATATCTAGGAATTATGTATTGCGATCATAATCCCTAGATGAAAGTCCTTTCTAGACTCTATTTGTTTTTGCAGTACCGATGAGATTCCCTTCGACTTCACTCAGGATAAACTTCTCATCCCACGTGCTGCTTTGCAGTACCGATGGGATTCGAACCCACAACCTTCCGAGAGACAGTCGGGTGCACTAGCCGTTGTGCTACGATACTATAAATACCTATTAAGATTTGAACCTGCCTATGCTGGCAGACAGGCTTAGACTTTGGGATTAGAAATGCTTTGCATTCACAAACTCAAAAATTTCAAATAAATAACTTGTGAGTTAAATCCTTTGTATTTCCTTTAACCATAGGTATATGTTGATCTACTTATAAGATCACTGTTGAGCAGTTACTGAGATTCGAACATGCCTATGCCGGCAGGCAGGCTCAGACCTAAAGAGTGGAAGTCTATTATGCTGCCATTAATACCATAACTGCTTATTGTGGAAGTAGTAGGACTCGAACCTACACGCTTCGAAAAGACTTGATTTACAGTCAAGCGAGCCAACCAATTGCTCAATACTTCCAAGTAGTAGAGACACATGAGATTGCTACGTTTTCTCATAAAGTCACAAAATAAATCTCTAGAATATTCAAACAAGTTTGATACTGTTTCAATACTTGAGACAAGGATGAGATTCGAACCTGCCTATGCCGGTAGGCAGGCTCATATATAACGGGTTTGCAATCCGTTGCCTAAACCATTCAGCCACCCTGTCTTGTGCGATACTGATAGGATTCGAACCTATACTTTGAGAGTTAACAGCTCCCAGCTCTGCCAGTTAAGCTACAGTATCAAGATGCGGAGAACAAAGGGATCGAACCTTCACTACTGTAACGCAGACTCGATTAGCAGTCGAGCGCAACAAGCCAATATTTGCCTATTCTCCATAGCGGAAGGAGTGGGAGTCGAACCCACACGAGTCGTTAGCTCCTAACAATTTTCAAGATTGTGGCCACCGCCAATTGGCTTGCCCTTCCATAAGTAGACATGATGAGATTTGAACCTGCCTATGCCGGCAGGCAGGCTCATAACCTCCCAGTTAAAAGCTGGGTACTCTGCCAGTTGAGTTACATGTCAATGTATATACTTGTTATTTCATAAAGATGCTATGAAGACATGAAAAATGATGTGTTGGAGATTGTTCAATTATACGCTTTACAGTTTTGCTCTCTCAATGATCGTGAATCTCGTAAACTCGATTTCGCGAAAGCGTAAAAATAGTAAAGCCAACAGTTTATAATCATGTATTAGTTCTTTATAAAGGAACTTGTATATGTTGGTTTTCAATATGTCAATGATCGTAGTGCATAAAAAAAGACGCCTTTTTTGGGCGTCTTTTTTATAGTATAAGAAATCGATATATGCCTATATGCGTTTCCGTTTTTGTGCTATAAAAAAGACGTATGTGTCCGAGTCAATATATAAGCGGAGTTCCATCTGCTCTACACACCATCCTTGGTGTAGACTAAAGCTCGGTATTATAATATTTACTTTCATGTGTTACGTTTTATTTCTATTTAGAAACAACATTTGATTGTTTCTGATTGCGATGCAAAGATCGAATTAATTTTTAATTCTCCAAATAAAAAATCAATTTATTTTACTGATAATCAGTAAGTTGTGTTTAATTTTGAGCATAAAAATCCTAGTCCGTATTTAAACAGATATTGGATTTTTTTGCAGTAGACTGTCTCTCTGTTGCTTAGCTTCCAAATGGTTTTTCTATTATGTGATTATATGTTTTTCAATAGGTGAGCTATTTTTTTAAAAAATTTTTGTGTTTTTGTTTTATTCATATGTTTATTAAACATTTTAGGCATAAAAAAAGCGCCCAATTTCTCGGGCGCTTGCTTTATATATGTTTGATTTTTTCTAATTATACTGTCATAATGCAAAATCTTTAGAATACATACAAGCGCCCTTGTCCATAACGATAAATTCATTTATCCCACGGTAATCGCACCACTGGCTTAACAGTGATTTCGGTGCTGTATGTTGTATTCTTTGTATCATTTACGGCACAAATATGTTATATTTTTTTGGTTTTTGGAAAAAATAGGGCCAAATTTTTATTGAAAAGATGGATGTTTTTTTAAATACTTAATGTCTTTCCTTCTTTTATATACTCTTTTTTGATTCCTTCTAAAAGGACATCATATGTAATTGTAGTGGTGCTTTTTGCAATTGTTTTTAAACATGCATATTGTATAATGTTTACAATATTAGAACCTGTGATAGCAAATTTTCTAGCGATTTTTTCTAAAGAAATACGTTCTTCGAGAGAGACTCCTTTGGGTAAATTATTTTCCCATAACTGGAAACGTTCTTTATGTGTAGGAGCTTCAAATTCTATAATAGATTGGAATCTACGTGTAAAAGCGGTATCGATATTATTTTTAAAATTAGATGCTAATATAACAAGTCCTGGATGTGCCTCTATACGTTGTAATAAATAGGATACTTCTTGATTTGCATATTTGTCGTGAGCGTCTCTAACATTGGTTCGTTTTCCAAAAATGGCATCGGCTTCATCAAAAAATAGAATCCAATCTTTATGAATGGCCCTATCAAATAGGCTAGATAGATTTTTTTCTGTCTCTCCAATATATTTTGAGACTATCATAGATAAATCTATTCTATAGACATCTTTTTTTGTGTATTTCCCAAGAAGTCCAGCAGTGAGTGTTTTTCCAGTGCCTGGAGGACCGTAAAACATCACACGATATCCAGGTTTAATTTTACTTTTCATATCCCAATCATTTAATAGAATATCATTGTACTGTAACCATGTTTCTATTTCTTTGACTTCTTGTATAGTTTTGTTATTTAAAACAAGATCATCCCAAGATAATTCAGTAGTGATTAAACTTGCCGGAAAGTCTTGACTTA
Organism: uncultured Dokdonia sp.; assembly: GCF_947492815.1. Classification (GTDB taxonomy): domain Bacteria; phylum Bacteroidota; class Bacteroidia; order Flavobacteriales; family Flavobacteriaceae; genus Dokdonia. The sequence continues at coordinate 107,440 of NZ_CANLOB010000001.1, read as the reverse complement.
GTGTGGGTTTTATCTCTAAACCGATGGTCAATTTTGTAAGAACTTCTTCATTTATTAATAGTTTACCGCTTAAATAAGGTTCTCCTTTTGGGACTTGTTCTATATAAAGGATCTTATTTTGAAGTAATGTATTTGAGGTTTTTAGAGACTTGATGATTTCTAAACGTTTATCAATCGTATTTCCTGCCAAAATATATACTACAGTCTCTCCAGTAGGGATTATTCCTCTATGATTTTTTCCTTTTATTCCTCCAAACTCTACAAATTCACCGCCATTAGGTAAAAAGTCTGATATGATATTGTTCAATAATTTGGGAGAAATATGTGGTATTAGTGCTGTACATAAACATATCGTTTCTTCAAAAGAAAGTTTTTCGTCTTTGATATAGCGTCCAAGTATAGAAGTGTTATTCTTTACATTTAATGCAGGAACAGGTAGTTGCTCATTGATTAATTCTAAAGAGAGTCTATACTTAATATATTCTTCAAGGAAGTCAAATATAGGTGTTGCAGAGGCGGTAACAGTTTTGTCAATTTCAATATCTATCATTGTTCTCTGTATTGATAGTTAGTATTCTGATGTCAGAAATGATTGGATGTAATTATTTTAACCTAGTCGGTTTGGAACCGTTTACTTCATTAATGACTCTATTTATATATTCATTATCATCAAGCATACGCTTCATATATTTATAGCTACTTTCTCCCATATGTCTAGATAAAGTAGGTTCATAATATTGCCATTTATCAAAAAAACCTATAGTGTCCGTGCCTGTCATATCTAGAATTTGCTCATTATAACTATACAGTAGGTCTGCTAGTTTCTTTTTTTGGAGTTTGGTATAGGTTCCAGACATATGTTTTTCAATATCTTTTACCGTAATTTTATGTGGTAAATAGATAGGGTAGTAGGCTACTTTACCTTGTAAGGCATTTGTCATTGTATTAGGAGATTTTCCCCAATTTGTAAAGAAATCACTCAAGTACTTAGGGATTTTATTGTAGTTTAAAGCGGTAGATAAGTTTACAACGATATTGTCTTTTTCAGATTCATCGATAGATCGTACGTCAAATCCTTCTTCAATAAACTCTTCCATTAAATGATCTAAATACAGGGTTTTACTGTTTATAATATCTACAAAAACTACTTTTTTATTACTAAATAAAGAATCCTTTGTTTGATTTCTTAGATAATTGAAAACGTCTAGATTACCCAATAAACCACTATTATCTATGACACCGGCATCCATATAATGTCCATATCCTTTAATTTTTGCTGCTGGGCTTAATCCTGGAAATCTATTGGTCATGGATACCGCTTGGTAATAGGGTAGTGTTTTATCTTTTTCTATATATAGATCGGCTAGATTGTCTGCATTTGCAAATATGGTATTGAAGGACTCATTATCCTTAACAGACCATAATATACCTCTATTGGCTCTTGCACCTGCTGTATTCATAATAAGTGATGGGAAATATCCTTTGGCTCCATTTTCTTTAGTCTTAAATGCGTTGGCCCAATACTGTCTATATGCCATATCACTAAGGATGTTTTTACCAGGAGTACTTTCTATAAAGTTTTGATACTTGATCATTGAATAATAGGATCTATCTTGTAATCCTAAACCATTGGTGAATGGCCAGAGTTTTCTATATAAATCAAGACCTAAGGTGAAGGTAAGATCTGCAGATGCATAATCTTCTCTAGAGATCGCATCTATTTTTTGTCTTAACTGTTTATCATCGGTGCCATATTCTGCATATAAACCTGTATAAACAGCAAGTCCTAATGATCCTCCTGAAGCTCCAGATAAGGAGATGGTTTGATTTAAAAAGTTGTGGTTTGTTTCTTCTTGAATTTTTTGTAATACATTAATAGTCCACGCGTTTGCTTTCAAACCTCCTCCATAAGAAGAAATGAAAAATACACGATCTTCTTTTATGTCTTTTACAGCTTTTATAAAAGTAGCTTCCTCTATGATTTTTTTTGAATCTATGACATTAGCAACTGTTTCTATTTGGTGTGTTTTTTGTTCTGCAAATAAGAAAGACCCAATGGCTAATACCGTAAGTGTCGTGATTCCTAAAAAGGTTAACTTATAGGTTTTAGTATCTGAGTAACTTAGTTTATTCTTCTTTTTGGAAGTTAGCGGACTGTTTGCAACAAAGAGATATTTTCCTACGTTGGCAATAATCCAATAATAAGCAAACAAATACACAAGTAAAATAGGAATTACATTATTCCCTAATGGCCTTCCTAATATAGCATTGATATTCCAGTAGGTGATTAGTATAATTGAAATTATAAATATGGTGACAAATGTTTGTAAATAGCGTAATGGGCTTTGGAAAAATGATACGATTTTAACTAGGAATCGGAGTCTGTTTTTATCATTTAAATTTTGATAGACATAATATGCTCTTGACCTGATGAGTCTAAAAAAGACATAGCAATACATCATACAATACGTACATAACATGACAACTATAAAACCAAACCTGCTAAATATAGAATCACTTATTAAAATGTATAACAAGAGTACTAGTGATAATATCGTAGCTACTATATACCAATACATTAGTTTAGTGTGTAGTGCCAGTTTATCTTTAATAATATTTTTTGCTAATCTGTATTTAATGATAGCATAAATGATAATTGGAAATGTGAAAAATATGCCAATGATCCATGCTACTGCTTGTATAGGTAAACCGAGATTGTCATTAAAAAGTAAGTTAGGGCGTACGCTTTTGTATATAAAAATCACCCAAACTGCATAAATTACAATACCTATGCAATAGCGCAAAACGTTTGCAGTAACGCTCATTTTATAGTTTTTTGTATCTAGGCGATAGATAAAGTAAGGATATGAGAATTTGAACTTTTTTAAAATAGTAAATTCTATTTTTTCATCTTTCCAAGTAACCGCGTCTTTACTTTTGTTAAAACCCTGTGAGTAATAGGTGTAAATAGGATAATGAGATAAAGTAACTGCTAGTGCATTCACAAAAAAGAAACATAAAAATAAAGAAGACTTATCTTCCTCTAGCATATATACCATCATTGTATATGCTTGATCCATTTTGAATAAGATCAATAATATAAGTCCTAAAACGAGTAAGCTTAAAAATGAAGATTTTGTAAAGTCTTTGATAGATCTTCGTAACCCTCTAATAAATGCTACTAGATTTTTTGTCATTTTGAATGCTTTTGTTGTTGAAAAGTGTGCCTAAAATACTTACTGTGAATATATTAAATTTTATTTATACATTTAATAATGTATGTTTCTCATGATTGTAAATTTCATAAACTCGCTTTCTCGAAATGTTATACTGAGTTTGTCAAAGTAGTGAAACTAACAAAAAAGAAAACTATTATTTCCTAAGAAACACAGCTTTTAAAAACGTTAAAAATCGTTTCACTAGATTCTTTAAAATAGGGATGTATAAGTTGTAGTTGAGGAATATACTTTATAACTATATACTCTAATTTAATCCAAAATATTCAATTATGTTAAAAAAGATTTCAAAGATTACAGGAGCGGAAGCGTTAAGTAAAGATGAGCAAAAATCTGTAAAAGGGGGATTTGGTTTTCCAAATTTTGGAGGTGATTGCTGTGCATGTGTATTTACACCAGCAGGTCAGCAATTTCCTATATTCATAACGCAATCTTGTGATGACCCTTGTCCGACCAATGGAAGTTTAGAATATGAAGATACAGGATGCTAATAAAGCATAAGAAGAAAAGCGAACTCCTTTGAGTTCGCTTTTCTTTATGACACACAGCTATATCTTATGATTGTACTTGTGCTACAATTTTTGAAAGTACCGTATCTACAATCTTATTTTTAAAATGACCAATACTAATGCTACTCACGCCTATATTCTGTAAAGACTTTAATAAAAGTAAATCCTTCTGACTTTTAAGTAACCAGATTAACTCATCCTTATCTATACTTTGTGCTTTAAATAGCTTTGCCCATTTTTGTAATTTTTCTTTAGAATGTGCTAAGTATTCCTGCATATCTTGTGCAATAGCATTGCTTTGCTCATTAAATTTGTCTTTAGCAAGCTCCGTAATTTCTTCTTTTAACTCTTTAAATATGATATCAAAATCCATAGTATTACTTTTTTAAGGTGTTAATAAAATCAGTCATGGTTGCTGCTGCTTCTTTATCTTTCTTTTCTTCATAAGCGATTAGAATATCAAAAGCTTCTTCTATTTGAGGTTTCGCTTCACCTATGAATACAGGACTTAATGTTCCTTTTTCTTCCCATAATGCTAAATAACTTTTAATAAGCTTTTCGTCATTATTTAATAACCGCCACATACGAATGGTAATGTCATTTTTTGCTTTGCCTTCCTCATACGCAAGCATTTTTTGTAATTGGTTTTGTAATGCAATTATTTCTGTTCTATGAAGTGTATAGGCTTCATCACTGTGATCTATTAGACTTAGTGTCTGGATTTTTGTAGCAATCGTTTCTGTGTAGGTATAATGATCATAAAGACTGGCACAACTACTCAGCATAAGCGCAACGACTCCTATCAGTAAGGACATTTTAACTCTCATAACTTAGATTTTTTATATTGTTTGTAGATCAAATCTAGGCTATTTTACTGCTAAAAAAGAAGATAAACATCCTGTAAATCAGTAGTTTCAGTAAGTTTTAGGAAGCTGCGTTAGGTGAGAGAATTGTAGATGTTTCTTGCGTTTTATATGCTTCTATAATGGCTCCAGAAAGATTGAACCAATGGTGTGTTCTATCTAAAATCCAAGCATCAGAACTGGCAATTATATGATTGCTTTCTGCAAGCATTTTATCAGGATTGTATTCAAGTAGTATTTGCCATGGATAATTACGCTTTCGCGAAAGCTCACCCAGCAACATTTTCATTCGGCCACTATTACTCACAGGCTGATCAAACACCCAGATTACTTCCTTGACCTGCGCCTCCTTTAAAAAATCTCCCACCGCAATCAAGACATCTTGTGTTTGCTGTACACGTTTATAAGTGCCGTGTACGCTAGAAACATCTCGATAACAATTATCTACGCCTTTAAAGATATAAGCGCCAGAAAAGAAGCTTTCTAAAATAATAAGGATATTGAAAGCATCTATTACAAGCGTTTGATCTTTAAGCTGATTTGCAGCTATGGTAGTCGTTTTTCGCTGTGTGACTTGCGAAGAAGATGCGCTCATCCCTTGCACTGCTTTTTGCTGACGTGCATTGAGTCGATACCGATGCCCCACCAATTGTACAGATGATTTTTCAGAAAATCCTCTGGATAATAAATAAGAAACATCAGTAACCGCTTCTTTTATTTTAAACTGCATTTTAGAATCTCCAAATAAGAGATCATCACGTCCTTCTTTTCCTCGATTTCTAGTAGCCATTTTTTAGAATCAGTTTTAAAAATAAAAAAACGCCATGACATACATGGCGTTTTTAGGATTAAGAAGTATTAAATTAAAAATACTAGTTATGTGTTTTACTTAATTTGCTCCAGTTTTTGTCTGCAACACTTTTTAATTTTTTGTGATTGTTTTCAGCCAACCATAATTGTTTTGCATCTAACTCTACATTGTTTAAGAATAAGTAGTACTTACCGTCTTTTACAATAAATTTGTTTGGATCTACTCTGAATTTTGCTCCTGCATAGGTTCCAAAAGCACAGTATCCTCCGTATTGTGGTACATATTTAGCTGGACTTTTGTCAAAAGCTGCTTTTTGATCAGCAGAAGTAAAGTAATAAGCTACTTTGTTGTACTCAGATTTATAGGCTTTATTTCCTTTTTGAGCTAGGCCTAAATCTAAGTAAGATACAGGACTATATCCTTGAAGTGCGATATTACTATTATCTACGTTGTTTGCCATTTTGTCTTGGGCAAATACTGATGTAGCTACAAATAACGCTACGATGGCCAGGGTGGATTTAATTAATTTCATTTTCTTTTTTTTGTTTGTTTATTATTTATGTGATTGTTATTTGTTTTTAAGCTGCGTTAAAGTATTCTTCTTGAATTACTTGTCCTTGTTCATTCCATACTCTACGGATGATTTCATGCCAGTATATTTTACTTCCATCTTTCATATCAAAATCGAACGTAAATTCTGATGCAGATACATTTCCATCAACAATAGATCTGTGATGTGTGATTCCATTTACAGCTGCAATTGCTCCTGCAAATCCTTCCATTTTAGTAATCATTTCTGCTTTATCATTCGTACCTCCATTTCCATAATCAGAAGTGGTAGCATTGTCTGCAAAAAATTCTTTTACTGCGTCTACTATAGCTCCTTGACCTACTATAGCGTCCATTTTAGTTACTTGATCTTTAATGTTCATCTTTATTTTGTTTGTGTTATTTACTAATTACACTGCAAAGATGAAGCAAAAGAGGAGGGAAGATGCTACAAAAAAAGTACTAAGAATTGTACTTTTAATTTTGAAAATACAATAGGTGTTCTTATAAGAACACCTTTAATAAGATGTAAATAAAGCGATAGATACTGTAGTTCTTTTACCAAAAAGAGTATAGAAAATTATTTGCATAAAAAACGCCATGACATACATGGCGTTTTATCATTAACATACGACTTGTTCAAGAACAGTTGCCGTTACTTTTTGATATTTTAAAAGCGTTAAAGCAACAGATCCTCTACCACTCGTTAAGGTTCTTACATTGGAGATATATCCAAAGGTTTCTAAAAGAGGCACTTCAGCACGCACTTTTCGTTTCATACCGTTATCCTTGATTTCGGTTATCATTCCTCGCTTCTTATTAATGTCTGAAGTAATATTACCTAAATACTCCTCAGGACAATCAATCTCAGCTTGCATGATAGGCTCCAATAATTGCGGTTTTGCTAAAACAACCGCTTGTTTAAAACCAATCTTAGCAACCGTTTCAAAATCTAATCCATTTGAATCTTCTTCGTGCATTTTTCCATCTTGAAGAACCACACGCATAGATTCTATAGGATATCCAGCAATTACTCCCGTTTTCATGACTTCTATAAACCCTTTCTTCACACATTGGATATACTCTTTGGTAATGGCACCACCTCTGATTTCGCTTACAAAGTCTAATCCTTTTTCTGCGTCTAATCGCGGTCCTATGGTAAACATAATTTGCGCAAATTGACCAGTACCTCCATTTTGCTTTTTAAGCGTTTCCGTATGTTGTACAGTCGTTGTTAAAAGCTCTCTGAAAGAGACTTTAGGATTTCCTTTATTGATAGCGATACCAAAATCAGATCGCAATTTCTCTAAACGAACATCTAGATGAAGTTCTCCCATTCCTAAAAGAATCGTTTGTCCCGTTTGTTGATCATACGACATCTTTAAAGACGGATCTTCATCAAGTATCTTGGCGATAGCCGTTCCAAAATGTTTTTCATCATTTTTGGATTTTGGTTCAATAGCAATACTAATCACAGGATCAGAAACTTCAATCGCTTCGAGTACAAAACGGTCATTCATCATCGTCAATGTATCTCCTGTTTTGACATTTTTTAACCCTATAAAAGCAACTATATCTCCAGCATTGGCTTCTTGCAATTCTGTATAGGTATCGGCATGGATTTTCAAGATCCGACTCACACGGTTTTTCACACCCGTTTTTGAGTTGATAATAGATTGTCCTGCTGGGATACTTCCAGAATAAACTCTTGCCATTGCAAGGCTTCCCACATAGTTATCTGTCACTACTTTAAAAATAAATGCAGTGAATTTTTCACTATCTAATCGTGCTCTCTGTTCCTTTTCATTTGTGATCAGATGTATACCTTCTACATGCCCTAAATCTTGTGGAGCAGGTAAAAACTGAGCAACCGCATTTAATAATGGTTGTACTCCAATATACTTATAGGAAGATCCGCAAAGTACAGGAACTGCCTTACGAACTATCGTCATACGTCGTATACTTTCTAATAATTCAGACGAACAAATAACTGCGTCGTCTAAATACTGTTCTAGAATAGATTCATCATGACCTGCTAAGGTTTCTAGCAAGGTTGTTCGCCATTCTTTAACATCAGAAAGATATGCTTCAGGAATTTTTTTTTCTTCCCAAGTATGTCCAAGATCATGTGCATTCCAATACAAAGCCTTTTCTCTTATGAGGTCTATAATACCTTCAAAATCATCTCCATCTCCTATAGGGATTTGTGTGACTAAGGTGGTGACGTTAAACTCACGTTCTATATCTGTTACTACTTTAAAAAAATCGGCACCAATACGATCCATTTTATTAATAAAACAGATTTTAGGAATTTGATAACGATCCGACTGACTCCAAACCGTTTCTGATTGTGGCTCGACTCCAGAAGCAGCACAAAATAAAGCAACGACCCCATCTAAAATACGTAACGAACGTTCTACCTCAATTGCAAAATCAATATGCCCAGGCGTATCAATAATATTGATTTGATATTCATGTTCTTGATAGGTCCAATCTGCCGAAATCGCCGAAGAAGATATCGTAATACCTCTTGTCGCTTCTTGAGGATCGCTATCGGTTACCGTATTACCGTCATCTATATTGCCAGGTTTGTGTATGGTTCCTGTGTAATATAACATACGTTCTGTCGTGGTTGTTTTTCCAGCATCTACGTGAGCTATGATTCCTATATTTCTAAGTTTTCTATATTTTTTCATCTTTATAATAATTAATTTGTTGTGCATAAAAAAAGCCTCTCGGTAGGAGAGGCTTAGCAGTTGTTTTTATACAATAGGCTATCTCTCCCGAAATTTTCGGAATGTACTTTTTACTATAAATTTTAAGATGCACATGAGATATATGTTTTTATACTAGGCTACCTGATGTAGCTCCTATTGTTTTTGATCTGGTAAAATAGGTAGTATAAAAAAAGGCTTCCTAAAAGAAAGCCTTATATATTAAGATATAGAAATTTCAGTTTAGGATACGATTCTTATACTACCTAGATACACAGTCCTGATAGCGCCGTTACATGCAATGATGTTTCTGTTGTTAAAAATCGTTTTCATTTCTTTTGTTTTAAAAGACGGATCAAAAGTACACTTTACATTGAGATTTGCAAAAAAAATATTTTTGAATGGTTGTTTTTGATAATACTAGCTTATATTTTTAAGTTGCTCTTTTTGTTAATTCTTCGATTTTAGTAATCAACTTGAAACCTACATAGTCCCTTTTTTCGATATTTTTATGATAACAATCCCAATAACTAGTAATCCTTTGTTTCGTTTTATACCAATAGAGTTGGTTTTCTAAAATAAATTCAACTAAATGATTTGAATTTACTGTATCAAAATTGTACCAAACTAAATCAAGTATTTCAATTACATATTCTCCTAGCAGTTGAACTAAAAAAGGTACTGTCCAATATTCATTGCTGTCAATTATCTGGATTAAATACTTTTCTCTTATATATCCATTATGATGTCTAGTCAATATGCAAGCTAAAATTGTTTTTGATGTTTGTGATAAAGTTTTTGGTTTCATTAATCTATGCTCTTCCCAATAGATTCTTGAAGGCATTTCAATAGGATTGTTTTCGATATTAAATTCGTAACCCCAATGTGCATTATGTTTTGAATCAACTTTAATAAGTGACAGAAGATTTTCAATTTCATTTCCCAAGGCTTTTGGGAAAGAAGCCTTTAACCTTTTCAATTCATCTTCTATGTTGATACTTTGTTTCATTTTATGATACCTAACTATTTCATAAAAACAGCAAAGGATATATGAGACTCGAACCTGCCTTTGCCGGCAGGCAGGCTCATACCTCTAGATTAGCAATCTAGCGCTCTTCCAATTGAGCTACTATCCTTTGCCTTTAGTTATAGTGTTTTAAAATCACAAAGAACGGGTGAGACTCGAACTCACAACACCCTGCGTGACAGGCAGATATTCTTCCATTGAACTACCGTTCTTTGCTTTTTTATATGTTGTTTTATACACTTTCGCGAAAGCGTATACATTACCAATTTACTACCTTATAATTCTTTAATAATGTTCCTACAGGGTTATGTGTATTTTGTATTCCTTCAATAATAGGCACCATAATCCGCGCAGCACCATCTACAGGATCCAAAGGAGGAATATACCCTTTTTCAAATTGTTTTTTACGCAATTTTTCTTTAGCACCTGTTGATATCCATCCTACATCTACCGCATTCATATAAATACCGTAGGTTTCATATTCCTTACCCGAAGTTCGTGTGAGCATATTTAAAGAAGCCTTGGTCATATTCGTATGTGGATGATATATTGTTTTATTATTATAACTAAATATTCCTTCTGACGAGGTCACATTGATAATAAATTTCTTGTCAAATGTAGACGCTTTTAAAAGAGGCGTTAATTCCTTAATCAAAAAATACGGCGAAATCTGATTGATTAGATTTACCTCCAACAGCTCTACCATGCTTACTTCTTCTAATGTCGAATTCCAGCTCGTCTTTGTACGATTATCTATAGGTTGTCCAAATCGATTTAAAGAAACAAACCCTTGATGTGCATCATTCTCCAATAAGGTATGACCTGTAATAGGAGTTGCATTTGGTATTCCCCACTTTGTACCTTCTAAAAGGGTTAATTGCTTCTTCTCCTCGGCGATTAATGGGCCATAATACGAGTCTGTATATTTGATGGTTTGCGCTGCATTATTAATAAGAATATCTAATGAGTCATGTTGTTTCTTATACTCCTCTACAAATGTTTCTACCGCTGTTAGATTTCGTAAATCCAAACCATATAACGTGAGATTTTCTTTCCACGTATCATAATCTTTTTCTTCTTTGAATTGTGCCAATGCCAGCGCAGGAAAACGAGTTGTTACAGTCACGATAGCATTGCTTCGTAACAATTTTAAGGCCGTAGCATATCCTATTTTTACACGACCTCCTGTAAGAATAACATGTCGTCCAGATAAGTCAATGCTTTTAAATCTGTTTTCATAATTATTCTCGGCACATATAGGACATAACCTATTGTAAAAAAAATGCGCTTGGATATAATTCCAATTACAACAATAGCAGTTTTTGGGAATTTCTAGTGTTGTAAATGTATTTGAAGCCTTTTCTCCTTCAATACATATCATAGGAGCATTATGAACACTATAGGTAGTGGTGTTTTGCAAAGCATTTTGTGAAATAACAGAGTCATTTATAATGTCTAAGTCACGTTGTTTCTTTTGAGAATAACTTTCTTTACGTCTAATTTTTTTGGCTTGTTTCTGGATTTTTGCTATTAAGGCACCAAATTGTCGGTTATCAGGATTGTCAAAAGGATCATCCTTAAGTAAGAGAAGTACTTTGAGGCAATTATTCCATTCAGTTTCTGTAAATGAGTATTTTGTAAAATCGTTCATAATCGTTTCATATTTTAACTCACAAAAAAGGCTCTAAAAACCCGATGAGTTGTGTGCCTTCTTTATTCCATCGAATACCGTGACCACTGGGAACTCTAATTTCATACACAAGTTCATGCTTGTAATGATAAAAGATATTCCACCAAGTTTGGGTTTGGATCATCTCTGTAATTTGTTTTTTTATGGTTTCTTCTTTCTGAGTTGGATTTCCTTTTGCAATTCCCCAAAATACATCTGAAGAGCGTCCCATGTGTTTTTCCCAAGCTCGTGTCACCATCGTAATCTGATCATTATACGGCGCAAAACAACTTTCTAATAAGGTTTTTTCAGAAGGAGGAAGGGCACGTATATCTTTTATACTTGCCGAGGTCCATCGTTGTCCCATGATGACCAATAAATGCTCAAATGGTGTGGCTTCGATAGCCTTTGCCCATTCTTCCGGAGGTGTATCTGATACTTTAAAAAGAGGGATAAAATGTGCTAACACCTTTTCAGGAGTTGGCGTTACTTCATCTTTAAAGTACGGTAACCCATAATCAGGTGGAATTCCCTGTTGTGCATAGGTCTGTAACGCTTTCGCGAAAGCGTATAAAGGTTCTTCCTCCAAAAAAGGAGCATACTGTTTCTTCCATGTTTCAGGAAGGAACGGTGTACTTTCTTGTATGAATTTAATTATATTCATTGATATATTGCAATGTTACATTATATGTATTTGTTAGTCTGAGCATTTCGACAGGCTCAGTGTGACACCTGTCGAAGGCTTTTAAACTAGTTTTAGCAATCCCACCACATTGTTTTATGATATAATGGAAATTCAATACTATATCCTTTCATTTTTTTTCTTAGGATTTCTTTACAGCGACATCTGTACTCTTGTCTTTTTTCTTTAGTGTATTCGCTACCTAATTTATCAAAACGTACTGAAGCACTTCGTGTTCTTTTTTTTCTTCTGTGCTTTGTTTTAAAATTGTAAATCTTTTTGTTGTGATAAGATTTCATTTGAAATGTATTTTAAGTTATTACTTAAAACACACTTCCTTTTTTAGTTGCCATCATTTTTATTTTTTAGCTTCTTGTTTCATTCTTCTTTTTACTTTCCAAGGCGCATTTTTATCATGATCGCCTGCCATGATACATCCGTATGGCATCACTTCATCTATCACCGTACCTAGACCAAATTCATCCATTTGTGCTCTCACAGCTTTGGCATTTTTATAGGCACTTGGTAATTCTGAAACATCAATCTCTTTAGAGAAGAAACGTACATCTAGACCTGCTGTTTCTTCTGCAAAAACCGCTTCATTAGTCATACTAGCTTTTGTTTTTTTATGATACGTACGACTCACATTTCTTCCTGCGCCATGTGGTGCAAAACCAAGGTTGTTTGTCGTCGTTTCTCCAGACACAATTAATACAGGTTCAGCCATGTTTAACGGAATTAAACGCGGTCCTGTAATATCAGGCATAAATTTCGCGTCAAGCGGCGTAGCGCCTTTTGCATGGTAAAATAAATCCCCATCTTTAAAAACAAAGTTATGTTCGTTCCAAAATCGGTTTTCAGCTTCTAGTCCTAATTTTTCTAGAGTTGCATCATGAATACATTCGTGGTTTTGCTTGGTCCATGCACGCATCACTTGTAGGGCGTCCCAATACGTTTGACCTTCTTCTGTATCAAACGGAATCCATGCATTTTGACGTAAGGTATCTGGTGATAAGATCTTTCTAAAACGTTCGGCAAGTTGCATTCCTTTTTTATACAATTTGGCACCCGGTGCTCTTGATCCGTGATGGGTAATCATCATGGTATTTCCTGTTTGTTCAGAAATTCCAACAAATAAGAAGTGATTTCCATCGCCTTGTGTTCCTAAATGCGCACGAGCGGCTTTGATGATATTTTTATCATTCAATATAAAGTTTCCTTCAAAGGCTTCTAATAGCTCTTTTGGGAATCTATATTGATCATTACGATCTCTTCCTCCTGGACCAAAATGCGTACTCGCATGTGCGGCATCTAATACTTCTTTCGGATCTGCTTTTCCAAAATCAGTAAGCATTACTGAACAACAGATATCTGCACTATGCATTCCTGGATGGATGGCATTTTTAGTCACCACCACACCACCTACTGGAATGGTTCCTGTAGGTCCCGACGGACATGCATCAGGCATCACGGCACCATCTACGATCGTTGGCGTTTTCATAAGCGTATTCATCGTATTGATTACAGCCGCAACATTATCTTCTTCTAATTCATTTTCTGCTTTGATATTGATCTTATAATCGATGGCAGTTTTATGTAATTCTTGGATAGGAGGCAATTTGTATTGCTCTAAATAGGCAAGCATCGCTTCTCCTTCTAATCCATTTTCATTGATATGCGTAATCGCTTCTGGAAACCATTTTCCAGATCTAAATCCTAAGTCGATTAATGTTTTTCCTGTAATCATTTTTTCTATTCTTTGTGTTTACTGGAGCAAATATGGAACAGTGTTACGCAATGGTTTTGCGTAGTGAGGTTATTTATTAATATCAAAATGAAAATTTTGATCACAAGGACATTCTTCTATTAAATTTTCTTCGTGAAAATTTATATAGTCTCTAACTAGATAAATTGATTCATTGTATTTAAAATCAATTACTTTTCGATAGAATTCTTTGTATTTAGTATTAGTATTATCTGTTTTTGGGCTTAAATGTATTAGTTCATTTCTAAAATTCTTTAATTCTTCTATAGATTCATATTTTTTGGGAAACTTCTTAATGAAATTTTTGTTTGTGCAATCTGGTATTATTTCTTCTATTTTTGTTTTGAATTGTGCGCTTTTTAAAATCCAATTTATATTCTTTTCCTTTCCTGTTTGTGTTATATATTTATAATCAATAGGTATTGTTTTATTAATAAAAGCTTCTAAAGAAGAATTCAACATTATTATGTAACTAGACGCAAATTGAAAAAAAGTTTCAAATTGCTTCATGCTTTTACTTAATGGTATATCATTTTCATGCATTTTTATTACGATTGTACTGTTTTTTAACAACTCAGTCTTATATTTATATATCTTTTCACGAAAAAGTTGAGCACTAGAAAAGTATACTACACTAGGGTCAAGCTCAGGTATATATCTCATTTGATTTTTATATAAGTATTCAAATCCAAAAATCAATTGATTATCTTCCGTGGCAGCTATTAAATCAAATTCATCATTGTATGTTTTAGAAGTTAAATAATCTTGAGCTATTTTTTTGCTTTCTAAAGGCATGTCTTCTGAAGATATTTCGTTGACATCAAAATTTAACTTTATAGTTTGCGTGTTTTTTGGAATTATATGTCTCATCTTTTATAAAATTCATTTCTAATCGTTACTAACAATTCATTTACTTGTGCTACATCTGGTTTTTCTAACAAAGAAGATGTGTTGTATAGGACATCTAATTCCTCTTTCAAAACTTCTGCTTTAGCAACCAAGTCATCATATTCAAAGACCCCTTGTTTGATCCCTAATAGAAATTCACGATCGGGTCTTCGTACATTGATCATTCCATCTTGTGCAATCTCTTTGGCCATATGTAATAACCGAAAGGTATGCATCATGTTTTTGGTATCATAATTCTTTCCATGTGCTACGTTATTTTCATAACGGGCTTCATTTCTTTTGGCGACCCAATCCCAGTATTCTTTATATTTTTTACAATATGTGGAATACCCGTCTACATGAAAGTAGAGGAGGGCAATAGGCATTTCATTTTTTTCTACTGAACTCAGACATACTTCATTGGCATTTGTTCTAACAATACCTTGATATCCTTTTCCTTCTCCATAGAAGAGATTATAACAATCTTTCATATGTGGAATTTTCACCAATCCACAATGCGTCTCTAATAATCTATTTTCCTCCAAATATTCATTTAGAGAAATGGAAGGCTTGGCATCTCGTACATAACAAAAATCCAATACAGTTTTACGCTCTTTAGCGATAGGATTGACAATTTTTTTATGGAGTCCGCGGGCTTTTTTGATTTGTGTATAGGCATAGTTTGCAAAAGAGTTTTTACACAATTTTGACAAGAAATAGTCCATTTTGATACGATCAAACAAGGGATCTTTTAGCAAAATACAATCTTCAGGCACATTGAGTAACTCCAAAATATTAGGATTGTTTTTTGAGAGTAAGGTGATGAACTTCCGTAATTCATAATAGACCACATCATTGGTCGCATCGTTAATTTGCTCTACATACTCCATACTATAAAATAGTTTCTTAGGAAGTATGAAAACCCCTCGGATATCGGTATCCGAGGTAGCTGTATCCAGTCCGTAGGCTTTACTGCCACTAATGCATTCAAAAATGATGCAACCGGATGCTTTAAGGTCTGCTATTGTTTTCATACTATTACTTTTTGATGCGTTACGGTATTTCTAAAGGTAGTAAGATCAGTCATACATTTCTGTAAACCTTTATTGAATCTTCCTTTAGATAAGTATACCGAGGTAATACGTGTATATTCAGAAGCATTCATATCTGAGATCGTCACTTCTGAAAATTCGTATTGCCATGGCTTATTAAAACTAAAGTATAAATTGATCTCTGGATTGTGTGTTGTTTTTACAATCCATGATTCTGATTCCCAAATATTTTGTTCAGGAATCGTAGTTTCAACAATTTCCCAATTATTTTTAATAAGTGCTTGTTCTATATGATATTTATATCCTGTTTGTTTTTTCATTTTTCTTGTAATTACACCTCCCTCAATCCCTTACTTCGACAAGTGTCACACTGAGCTTGTCGAAGTGCTCAGCACAGGCCTTATTAGGAGGGAAGAAAAGAGTGATTTAGACCAAGCTTGTGGAAGGAGGTATAATTTTCTCACTGTAATAGCAATAAGCGTAATGAGATTCTGAAATAAATTCAGAATGACATACTTAAATTGTTATTTAAACAATGGTAATCTCTTTATAGCTTCCAACAAGCGTGGTCTAAGATGTTAGCTTTCAGTGATGCACTTGTATAGAAAGCGGTTGATACGTTCTGTATCTGGTTTTCCACTAGCAAGTGTTTTTGCATATCGATCATTGGTTGCGATGACTTCTGATATGAAGTTGCATACAATTTCTGGTCGTTTATGCACATAACTTTCAGCATTTTTAGATTTTATGTCCATGAGATGTTCTATCTCATCTGCGATATCGGTAGTGACTAAGGGTAGCATTTCGCGAAAGCGTACAGGAGGCATAGTCCCGTATTCCAAAATCCATTTTCCTGCCATGGCGGTGCGTAATGCATAAAATAGACTCTTTAACTTCACTGTGTCTGCTGCGACTTTTTCTTCATATTTCTTACTCATACTGAGGTAATGAAACATGCAAGCAATAGGCGAGAAGCAGTCTGTTGCGATACCACGTAATTCTGACAATACCTCTTCATTTCCTTTATAGATAATAGGAGAAAAAAGATGCTCTATTGCTGGAACGTTTGATTTTTTAAGCAGGAGTAAACTCTTGCGAAGTTCCCATCCTACGGCATCAAAGTCGCCATCCATAATATCTATCGTATCTCGTTTGTCTGAGATAGAGAGATACCAAGGGAGTGGTTTTGTGTATAAGAATCGTACGTCGTAGTCACTATCTGGAGAAGCAAATCCCCAGGCTCTACTGCCTGATTCGCATGCGAATACTATATTGACATCGCGATCTTTTTCTATATGTGTAAGTCTTGTTTTCATAATATTGTATTATTGCATTATATCAATTATAATTATTTTATCTTTCTGAAAAGCTAAGTAATGATCTGTGTAACATTCGGTGACAATCGTAGCAACACCAAGATTACAGTTTGGGCATATTTGATTTAGAAAATTGGTAAGCTCAAATCCACAACACCCATAATAATCATATATCTTTTTGTGATCTAGGAGTATAGCGTCTTCCGTGTTTATCAAAACTCTATCTGCGTGCATTGCAGAAGCATTTTCATGCCCATTACTATAATATTCTTCTTCTACAATTTCTTCTCCTTGTCCAATGATATCTGAATCTAATACAATTTCTTTCAAAGTGTTGCTAAGTATAGCTTGACATCGTTTACATGTGATCTGAATCATATCTGTAATTTTTATTTATAGTACAAATATGAAATGGTAGTACGCAGGGTTTTTGCGTAGTTAAAAATGAAAGTAAAAAATGTGCTAGATACTATAATTTAACTTCCTAGTTGGATAAGAATGATTTTGATGCTAAAGTGTTTCTTCTTTTCTTTTTTTCATTGCCAAAAAAAGAAACAAAAAAGTCTAGGCTAGCGAAACCTTGTCTAAATTTATTGCTCTATTCCTGAATTTCAGAAACTCGCTATGCTCAAACAGTCCGAAATTCTACGGAATATTCACTTCAAATTTTACGACAATTTTTCGAAGGCCGTTTTAATTGAATACTTGTATTTAATGAAATGTAATAGGGTGTTTATTTTCTAAAATGGTGTAGGTGATAGAGATCAAATTTGCTTCGGCAATATCTGTGGTTTTGAAGTATATATCTTGTAATGTATCTAATGTGTTTTTTGAAAATAAATGATTTGTAATTAGTTGATATTGGTTATCATTTACCTTAAAAGGAAATCCGTATAACACACCAGATACGATATGTGAATAGTTTTTAGAAGAGATAGATGCAAACCAACTATTTATAAATTTGGTAAAAACGCCATATCGATTTAAAAGTTGTAGCAGGTCACTAAAATAATAATCTGATACGGTCTCAAGGTGTATAAAATTTTCAGATAAGGCTCCAAAAAAAAGATCGATTGCTTTAATTTCTTCTTCAGGCCATGTTTCCCATTCGGCATAGGTTAGTTTATCTGAAATTAAAAAATT
The DNA here is from genome assembly GCF_947492815.1 of uncultured Dokdonia sp. GTDB lineage: Bacteria > Bacteroidota > Bacteroidia > Flavobacteriales > Flavobacteriaceae > Dokdonia. Next base: position 89,216 of record NZ_CANLOB010000001.1, on the reverse strand, counting down.
AGAGATAAGATTACTATTAGGTTGTGCTATTAATTCTAGGATACGTGGTAGAAAGTATTTATAATGCTTCACATCTCCAATAGTGTAAATAGATGAGATTTGATAACATTGAAAATCATCACTATTTAATGAGCGTAAAGGTGTTGTAGCAAGAACGCCTACTTTTCTATCATAACAGCAAGGACAGCTATGATTTTTAAATTCGGAAGGATCAAAATGATACGTTCCAAATACGTTATAAAGATGTTCAATGGAAAGAGAGAGTTTTGATTTCATACCTTTAATTTCTCAGTTATTTTTCAAAGGTGAAACTAGGTTACGCAATGATTTTGCGTAGGAAAAATGAATGCAAAAAGATTTTAGATAATTTAACTTCCTAGTTGGATAAGAATGATTTTGATGCTAAAGTGTTTCTTCTTTTCTTTTTTTCATTGCCAAAAAAAGAAACAAAAAAGTCTAGGCTAGCGAAACCTTGTCTAAATTTATTGCTCTATTCCTAAATTTCAGAAACTCGCTACGCTCAAACAGTCCGAAATTCTACGGAATATTCACTTCAAATTTTACGACAATTTTTCGAAGGCCGTTTACATAATGTATTAGATATCTCTAAAAGAATATATAGGCATTAAGAATTTGATTTTTAGAAAAATAAAGACATAAAAAAAGCGCCATTGAGCGCTATACTTATGACGCAGGTAATATCTCTATTACTTTGCCATATACATTTTTGGTCCATCCATTAATGTGACCTCGGTTGTTACCGATCTGTAATCCTCGTTTTACATTTTTTCCTTTGACAAGGTGTGTAAAACAGTTGCCTCTTACTTTACAAAACACAATATCTCCTGGTTCGCAATCTTCCCATCTGACGGGTTGAAGAACAACAGGTTGTTTTGATTTTAAGATAGGTAACATAGAATTACCGGGTTCTTTAGAGACAATGGTCTCCCCATTCAATAGCTTTTGAATTTTCCAATTCATTTTTTATAGTATTTAAATTAAACTTGAATACCAGTTTGTAGCTGGTATAATTCAAAAACTATGGAGTATGGTTTTTCAAAGAACGACTATAAGAACAAATATACGTTATATCTAAGAGATGTTTAATACATAATGTCCTATGATATCGTAAGAATCAGTGTTTTCGATATAAATACTTTTCAAAGACTCTTTACGTGGATCTTCTAATTCTATTGATTTGTATGATTCCCCTTTCCTAAAAGATAGGTATATAGGATTCCAATCTCCCATGATCCAACATTTATTTATTTGAACATCACGTCCAATTTCTTTGTAAATAGCTATTAATTTTTCTGCTACCTTCGGATGATGTTTTATGGCAATGAATGCTCTGATGACACTCCATATTTCAAAACCATCATTTCCAAACCTTAGAACAAGTCCTTCAGGCAATGCAAGCTCAGCATCAATATTAGGAAGTTGAGGTCTTTGAGTTACTTTTTCGTCATTTAGATACCATTGAGGTTTATGATTTCCTACATCGGGAAAATCTTCATTCAGTGTTGTTTGATAATATGCCTGTATAGATGAATATTCTTGATTTTCAATTTTAGTGATGATTTCATCAAATCGTTTATTAAATTGAGAAATAGGAAAAATGGCTGTGATGTTAATGCCCATTTGATTGTATGAATTAGTGGAAAAAGTGTAAAAATAAAAGAATGTGTAAATAATTGAAAATGAGTTTTTATACGCTTTCGCGAAAGCGAACTTGTGAGATTCACGACTGTAAGGAGAGCGAAGCGTTAAAGCGTATACGTAAACATACACTTAGTAAGAATACATCAGGTTATTTTTCTGAAAATTGTATCCTAAAAAGAAGTGCGAATTAAGGAGACTTTCTTACTTTTATAAGCATCATTTACAAATAAGGGGAACGTAAACAATGACTGTTTTATTTGATTTAGATAATACATTAATAGATCGGAATACTGCGTATGAAGATTGGCTTACTACTGTATTTAAAGCAAATGGAATTATGGCTTCCTCTTCAGAATGGGATATTATAAGAGTAAAGGATAATTGGGGATATACAAGCAGACAGGAGTTTTATGATTGGTTGTTATCTATATATGCATTACCGTATACAAGACCTGAATTAATAGCTAAAGGAGCGAATGAAATTTATACTCATATCCCAAGTATTACTAGTGAAATCGAAGCATTATTAAAGCGGCTAAAGAGTACTTGTCAAATAGGGATTGTTTCCAATGGAGGCATAGAAAATCAAATGAATAAATTGAAGGGAAGTAGGCTACTTTCGTTTTTTGAAAAAAAGGCTGTTTTTATTTCTGGTGCGATGTCATTTTCAAAACCTGATCAGGCCTATTTTGAGGTTGTAGAAGAACGCTTACAAAGGGCAGCGCATGAGCTAGTGATTGTAGGAGATAATCCTATAAATGATATACAAGGAGGGAATCAAGCGGGTTGGAAAACAGTATGGATTTCTAAAGGACGAAATGATAAGGTGCCTGCGGATTATGTAGTCAACGAATTAATAGATGTAATAGACGTGCTGTGAATATAAATAAGTTAATTCCTCATACAGATATTGTATTCATCACGCTAGACTCATTGCGGTATGATGCTGCTCAAGAATTATTTTTAGAGGGACAGTTGCCAAATTTTGAGAAATGGTTGCCTAAAGAGGGGTGGGAAGAACGCTATACACCGGCTAGTTTTACGTTTCCTGCGCATCATGCTTTTTTTTCAGGATTCTTACCTACTAAAATTGATCAAAAGGTGACGCCGAGATTATTTGCTGCTCAATTTCATGGAAGTGAGTCTACCACTACCAACACATATACATTTACAGAAGATACACTAGTGGCAGCGCTTGCCAATCAAGGTTACAAAACGGTATGTATAGGAGGTGTTGGTTTTTTTAATAAACAAACAGCGATTAGTAATGTGTTTCCTAATATGTTTCAACATAGTGAATGGTCTGAAAAATTAGGCGTTACTGAGATGAAGTCTACAGCGTATCAGTTTCAAAAAGCTGTAGCATATTTACAGGAAGATACACCTGTATTTTTATTTATAAATATTTCGGCAACACACCAACCTACACATTTTTATGTGGAAGGAAAAAGTAAAGATGATATAGAGACGCATAAGGCTGCATTGCGTTATGTAGATACGCAATTAGAAATGTTACAAAAAGTGTTTAAAAAACGTAGTCGAGAGCAATTTATTATTGTATGTAGTGACCATGGGACTGCCTATGGAGAAGATGATCACTGGGGACATAGAAATGGTCATGACGTTGTTATGAAAGTGCCGTATCTAGAATATCTTAATAGGAAATAATACATGATTATAGATTCAATAAAGGAAATAGATACTACAAATTTGTACCAAGGATATACATATTCATATCCTCATAAATCTGCGTATAGGGCTATTGAGAAAACATCACTGGCTACTATTTGGGCGAAAGAACAAATGAAGCGGCTTTTTTTCTATGTGCATATTCCATTTTGCGAAATGCGATGTGGTTTTTGTAATCTATTTACAATGGCTAACCCCAAAGAAGGCGTTAGACACTATATAGAAGCTCTTAAAAGAGAAATGGATACCTATAAAGGACTTTTTCCAGAGGCGCGGTTTACTAATTTTGCGATTGGAGGGGGAACGCCTACTTTTTTAGAGATTGATGAATTTCAATTACTGCTTGAGTATATATCAGCAATGGGTGTTGATATGGCTACCTATTATGGATCTATAGAGACATCTCCTAAAACATTGACAAAAGAAAAAATAGTCCTTATTGAAAATGCTGGTATTACGAGAGTAAGTATGGGCATCCAATCATGGATTGAAACAGAAACAAAATCATTAGGACGTCCGCAATCTATTTCTAAAGCAGAAACGATTGTGAGTCAATTGGCTTCATCTGCTATTCCAGAATTTAACTTAGATCTTATTTATGGGGCGAAAGATCAGGATAAAAAAAGCTTTTTGTATTCCATAGAGAAAACATTGGCTTATCAGCCTACAGAGGTTTTCTTATATCCATTGTATGTTAGGCAATTGACAGGTTTAGGGAAAAAGAATAGAGATACAGAAGATCATCGACATGAATTGTATCTACTAGGTCGTGATATATTATTAACAGCAGGGTACGAACAGATGAGTATGCGTTGTTTTAGAAAAAAGAACAGTCCTATTAGTACGATTACAGATGCGTATAATTCTTTAACAGATGGTATGATCGGTATTGGTGCTGGCGCTAGATCATATACAAAAGAGTTACATTATAGTACCGATTATGCGGTAGATCGGAAAGTGATAAAGAATATCATATCCAACTATAGTCATACAGATGATTTCAATACGATTTCTTATGGAATTGCATTGAATGATTGGGAGCAAAAGACACGATTTGTAATCAAATCTGTTACAGATGGGGGAAAATTGTCTCACCAATTATATCAAACTCTTTTTGGTACAGATGTTTTTCAGGAATTTGAAATTCTTCAGGTGTTACTTGATAAAGAATGGTTGGAGAAAGAGCAAGAAAATTATACACTGTCTCTTAAAGGGATGTGTTACGAAGATATAATTGGTCCTGCATTATATTCTGATGATGTGAAATCATTGATGAAAAATTACATATGGCGATGAATACAACACAATGGAATATCTTGTATAGAGGGGCATTAGATAGTTGTAATTATGATTGTCCGTATTGTCCTTTTGCTAAGAAGAAAAATACGAGGGAGGAACTGAGCCTTGATAGACAAAGTCTAGAACGATTTACACACTGGGTGGCGAGTCGAGAAGAGACGATTAATATATTACTTACTCCTTGGGGAGAGGGATTGATACGAAGCTATTATCAAAAAGCGATGATAGATTTGAGTCATATGAAACAGGTGACTAAAATTGCGATACAGACCAATTTATCGTGTTCACTACAATGGATTGATGAGGTAGATAAGGATGCTTTTGCATTATGGATTACGTATCATCCTAATGAAGTGGCTTTTGAAGATTTTGTAAGTAAATGCAACATTTTAATTGAAAAAGGAATCGCATTTAGTATTGGTGTTGTAGGTGTTAAAGATCATTTTGAAGCTATAGAAAGGTTGCAAAAAGAAATTACAGAGCGATATATTTGGATCAATGCTTACAAAAGAGAAGAAAACTATTATTCGGCTAGTGAAGAAAAATGGCTATCAAGTATAGATACCTTATTCCCGTATAATAATAAAGTGTATGATACAAAAGGAAAGAAGTGTAAAGCAGGGCATACTAGTTTTTCTGTAGCTGGAAATGGAGATGTATATCCGTGTCATTTTATAAAAAATAAAATAGGAAACCTGTACCAAGACACTATAGAGTCATTTTTAAAACCTACCACCTGTATTAACACACATTGTAGATGTTATATAGGATATATGAATCTTGAAGAGTTGGCATTAGGAGATGTATATGGAGATAAAATATTAGAAAGAATACCTTTAACCTTTAAATAAATATAAAACTATGACTGTTAACGAATATCAAGAAACATTTAATAATAAACGGGTAAAAGTATACCAGATTGGAGATGTAATTGATACTAGCTTTTGCTATAAAATAGAATCTCCTTATGAGGATAAAGATTCTGTTCTCGATAGATTAAAGAGTTTAGCAGCACAAGAAGGAAGTTCGGATTTAGAAGAGCTTATTATTGGCGTTTGGCAAGACGCCTATGATGTAGATTCAAGTGCTATTTTGAAGTTTTTAGTAGATCATGTATCAAGCTTTTCTAAATTAAAACATGTTTTTGTAGGCGATATGACCTATGAAGATTGTGAAATGTCATGGATTAATCAGTCAGATTACAATCAATTTTTGACAACTTTTTCAGGATTAGAAACCTTTTGTGTTCGCGGAGGTCAAGGGTTAGGTTTAGGAATAGTAAACTTACCTGAATTAAAAACGTTGCGAATAGAAACTGGAGGACTAGATGGAAAAGTCATGACAGACTTAATTGCATCTAAAGCCTCTTTTCAGAATCTTGAACACCTAGAAATATGGTTAGGAACTGATGACTATGGCGCATCTACAACCATTGATCAAGTAAAAGAATTTATAGCAGGCGATGATTTTCCTAAGTTAAAATACTTAGGTTTGATGAATTCAGATATGCAAGATGAAATTGCAGAAGCCTTACATAATCACCCTATTTTGAGCCGTATTGAAACACTTGATATCTCTATGGGTACGCTTACTGAAAAAGGAGCAAAAGCGCTATTGGCTAATGATGCTTTATTACAACTAAAACATATTAATTGTAGACATCACTTTGTGCCAGATGCGCTTATAAAAGAACTTACTGTGAAGTTTAAAAATCAACACATAAATTTGGATGATCAGGAAGAGATAGAAGAAGACTGGTTATATGTTGAGGTAGGCGAGTAATACACAAAAAAGATGATGCTCAAACACATATGTATTGCTCCTAAAAATTCCAGAAGGGTTCAGTTTTGGAAAAAAACGCTGGAGCAATACGGTCACGAGCTACAGCATATTACATATATAGACATCATAGAAGATACATATGTATTATCTCCCAAAAATCAGTATATATGTAGGTTAGAATCTGCAGGAGAAGATTTTGACACTTATAAAGCGATCATGCTATTTGGGTGTACATCTTCTTCTGAAATTCAAAAGATAGAGCAACTAAAAGAGAATTTTGGAGAACTCACTAATTTCAATAGTTGGTCTAAGGGATGGAAAAAAATCCTATCTAAAATTAAAGCACTAGCTTCAATCTATACGATTGATTTTATAAATGACCCAGAAACAATTGCCTTTGTATTTGATAAATATAAAACACAACAATTTTTAAGAACCAAGAAGATAGCCTGTCCTCCAATACTTGGAATCTGTGATGGATATGCATCATTGATACAAAAGATGCTAAAAACGTCTAAAAAACAAGTTTTTATTAAGCCATCGTATGGCTCTTCTGCTTCTGGAATTATGGCTTTTCGATATATATATCCTGAAAAACAAGTATTGTATAGTACCATCAAAGAGGTAAATAATATATTATATAATAGTCTTAAACTTATAAAATATACAGATCCCAAAAAGATAGCATCTATTATAAATAGGATGACGCCTCATGATCTACTTATAGAAGAATGGATTCCAAAATGGTCTTACAACAATCTTAGTATTGATTTTAGAGTTGTTGTGATAAAAGGAGAAGTTGCTTGTATTGTCGCTAGAGGAAGTAAGCATATGATTACTAATCTCCATTTAGGAAATCAGAAATTAGATATACAAGATTCAGGTGTGCCTGTTCAGATACAAGAAAAAATCGAAGCTATAGCAGTAGAAGTAATGGCCACCTTTCCCAAATTAAATTATGCAGGAATAGATATTTTAGTAGATCGAAGAGGTGAAGTATATGTTCTAGAAGTGAATGCTTTTGGTGATATGCTTTTAGGAATCACAAATGAGGAAGGAAAAACAATTTATGAGCAAGAGTATGAATTGCTATCATAAGAATTACGTTGTGTATAGGATTAAAAATAAAGGCAATCATCAAAAGGTCGAAAATTATATTGAGCTTTTCTAACCTAAATTAGAAGTGAGATTTGAACTCACACCCTTCTGGAAAACCAGATGCTCTATCGAAGTATGACTCTTTTACGGCACTTTATATATGTTATATACGCTTTCGCGAAAGCGTATATAGAAAAAAACACTAAGCAAAAATTGTAATAACTAAATAAACATTCGGGGCTTCGTCAGCTGGGAATCGAACCCAGTTAGTTTGTAAACTAAACCTCCCCTTTTTTTGGTACGAAGTATGTCATTACGACGGCATTAGTGTTTTTATATTGTATTAAGAATGGTAATGATCATATAATCCTTACGCGGGATTCGAACCTGCCTACCGTCAGGCAGGCCCAAACGAAATCAGCCTATGAACGAAGTATGATTACACTAACGACACATTCTTTTAGAAAAGAGGTAATAAGACGAAAAGTGCATTTTTGTTTTGAATACGAAGTAACACTTTTCTACGACACTCTTTCTGAGTATATATTGAAAGTAAGGCAATGAGCAATAAAAGAAATTATAATCGTGCTCTACCTCTTTGAGCTACACTCCTTTTCTTGTTATCTGTTTTTAGAAGGAGTGGTAGGACTCGAACCTACAACCACGGCATCCTGAGTGCGAAGTAACTTTTATCTACGGCGCTTACTTTTTTATCTTCATAAATTAAAAGAGGTAATAAGCAAAAAATGTTTTTCTCTGGCGTCCTACTTTAGCCTAGACGACCTCATTAAAGAGGGCAGGAGTTGCACCTGCATTTCCAGTATCTATACGAAGTATCATTTTTTTACGACACTCTTTAAATTTTAATAGTAATACAACAAGGCAAAAGGCAATCAAAGCATGTTTTACGTGCTCTATCCATCTTGAGCTACACTCTCATTTGTGTATTATTCTTTATAGTGAGAGTGATGGGACTCGAACCCACAACCACGGCATTAGAAGTGCGAAGTATCTCTAATTTACGGCACTTGTTTGTACTATTATTAGTTATTACTATTAGAACCTAAAGGAAAAAGGCAACTAGTGAATCTTGCTCACCAAATTGAGCGTAATTTCCCCATGATATGAATGTTGTGTTGATTTTGTGGAGAAATTAGGAGTCGAACCTGCGAAGTATCACGTAATTTACGTCACTCTAGTCTACTAATAGTAAATATATGTTTTTAATAAAGTAAGGTTACTAGCGATAAGTGTGTTATGTATCATGCTCTAACCAACTGAGCTACTTCCCCTGAATAGTATATTTAAGAGAGGAAGGTAGGAATCGAACCTACGACCCTGATGTTAAATAAAACGAAGTAATACTTATCTACGACACTTACTTTATAAATTTTAAAATAAACAAGGCGAAAAAGCGATATGAGAGATTGCATGCTCTACCAATTAAGCTACATAGTTTTCGGTACTATTATTCGGAAAACTATGGTGGGATTCGAACCCACACGTTTTTTCAAGTTCGAAGTAACTCATACCTACGGCACTCATTTATTATATTTTTTAAGAAAACAAGGCAAAAAGCAAAAAAGGAGATGCTCATAAATGAGCGCCGTTCTTATCCCGTAGGACAGTGAACCGGTGATTTGACATCTCAAAGAGACTTACGTATGCATAAAACATACTTTTCATCATGTTGGTTTTTAACCCAACTTCGCTAGCACAGTCGCCTGTGTTACGCTACCTTAGGACCGTTATAGTTACGAAGTAACCTTTTTTTACGGCACTTGTTTTTTAATATTTGTATTGAAGTAATTTAAGCTTTCCCTATTGGCTAAAAAATGCCTTTTTACTCCCATATTTCGTCTTTTTCTTACATCGTAGCGCTGCTATGCTGTTCAAAAAATACTTCATCTGGAAGCAAAATCATCAATTTTCGCTTCAATGTGAAAGTTTAACTTACTTCATTTTCAAAGAACTTTTGTGAAAGCTCACACCCATTTTAGATGTGAGCTTATCATTATTATAAGGATTGCTCCTGTATATGTTGGATTGCTGAAGCTCCATTTTCGATAGCATCTAGTACTTCAAAAATTTTATCACTCCAACCACCAATTAAGTGTACATCATCATGCGTGATGTTAAGTGGTGCGTTTTTGTATCCCATTAGATCAAAAATGTATAATTTGGCATTAGGAGCGATACGTTTGTATTGCTTCCATTCAGTGGCGATATGAGCATCTGAATTGTAATGACCGCTATTCCATAATTGACAATCGGTAAAAATCATCACCTTATCTACAATTCGTTTTTTCGAATTCAAATCTTGAATTACTTTATAACCATTTGTAGAGTAACCAACTTCACCTTCAATGCTTTTGAGCTTCATCACATTAGATAATACATCTCCTTTTGGTAAAATGTATCGTTTCCATCGATCTCCAAAAAGACCTGTGATAATGTTATCACTTTTGTGTTGTAACAGCATTCCTAATACAAGACCAATATCATATGCTTGAATCTTGCTTTTGGCAGAGATAGGTTGCATCATCGATCCAGATACATCACATGCAATCACAACTTTAGTATCTAGATCAAACCCTTTTATATTTTCTACACTTATTTTAATGGCTGTTTCTAGCGCTTCTAATAAGTAAGGCGTATATGAAGACTTAATGCTCATTAATTCTTGATATGCTGCCATAAAACGAAAAGGAAATTGTTTTGACCTTTTCACATGGTATGGATCTGTAAGTGTATCTGCTATTTTACTAATATGCACTGCACTCACATCTGCTTGTAAAATATTTCTTAGGTTACGCATTAATGCCATATATCCTAACTTCTTACTATCAATTAAAGTTTCCCATTGTGCCGTCAAAGCTTTTTGCTTTTCTTGCGCATTTTTAAAGGATTGTTGCCCTAATTTTGATAGCTCTACTTCCCAAGTATACGGTGCTTCTAGTGTATCTTGAATCACATGATTAAAAATAGCTTGTTGTGCATCGTCTTTTGCTTTTGGGTGTGTCAAAAAGATAGCATCTTTAAACGTTACCTCTGTTTGTCTATTATACTTTGCAAACTGGTAGGCATCAAACTTATTTAATGCCATCACAATCCCTTTTTGAACTTGCTTAGAAAGTTTATTCAACTTTTTAGTGCCTGTTCTTTGATTCGCTACTTGGTAGTAGGCTAGTAATTCTGTGATTTCGTCAGCTCTTTGGATCACACCATTTACTGTTCTACTCACTAGATTATCACCGCTATGTATTTTAGATAATTCTACGGCTAATACAATAGGAATAGATCGTAAATACATTTTTTGACGTGCATAAACAGCTAGTTGTGCTACAAAATAAGGGTCATTCTTCTGAATTAAATCAATGATTCGTTGTAGACGATCTTGACCTTTTTCATAGCTTGTTTTTTCTAGTGTAGAATTAACAACAGCTGTGTACAATTCCATCTTAGGAGTAAGTCTATATGCTTTTGCTCCTTCATAGTTTTTTACTTGTTTCTTTGTCTTTGTAAATACATTAAATTTCATTGCTTCTTGTATTTTGTTGTTAATTACAGGGCAAATATTTCAATGTATTACGCAATCTTTTTGCGTAGTGAAAATTATTTCCTATTTTTTCAAAAAAATACGTTATGGCTGCCAATAAAAATGCACTTATCCGATATAAAACCATTGATCAATGTTTACGTAATAAATACAGACAATGGACATTAGATGATTTGATTGATGCCTGCTCTGATGCTTTGTATGAATATGAAGGTAAAGACGTATATGTGAGTAAACGCACAGTACAACTGGATATCCAAACCATGCGAAGTGATAAATTGGGGTACAATGCACCTATAGAAGTTTACCAACGTAAATACTATCGCTATACCGAAGAAGATTACAGTATTATGAATATCCCTGTTACCGATAAGGATGTTAAGGTAATGAATGAGGCTATTCAAATTTTACGAGAATTTAAAGATTTCTCCCTTTTTAAAGAAATGGATGGGGTATTACAACGACTGGAAGACTCTGTGTATTCTTCTCAAGAAAATAGAAGATCGATTATTCATTTAGATAAAAATGAACAATTAAAAGGATTAGAATATATTGATGTGATCTATGAAGCGATTCAACATAAAAAAGTCATCGAAGTTACTTACAAATCGTTTAAAGCTCGTAGCGAAAGCAAGATGATTGTGCATCCTCAATTATTAAAAGAATTCAATAACCGCTGGTTTGTTTTAGCGCTTTCAAAGAGTAAATATACTACCCTTGCTTTAGACCGTATGCTAGGTATTACCATCAAAGAAGATATCCCGTATGAAGACAATGAAGTGCAGGGCGATGAATACTATAAAGATGTAGTAGGAGTGACGGTTTCTGAAAATGTAAAAGCACAAAAAGTGGTGTTTAGAGTAGATGGAAAAAATGCACCCTATGTCTCTACAAAACCCTTCCATGCTTCTCAAAAAGAAATCAAAAAAACTGAAGACGGAACTATTTTTGAAATTCAGGTACAACATAATTTTGAATTGGAACGTCTTATTCTAGGATTTGGAGATAGTATTGAAGTCCTCAAACCAAACCATCTTCGGAAGCGTATTTTTCATAAACTTAGAATCGCTTTATCTCAATATGAAGATAAGTCTTAGTACGCTTTCGCGAAAGCGTACTTTTGAGACCTGCCTGCAGGTTCACGACCTTAGGGAGAACGAAATGTTAAGCGTACAGGAATATCTCATTTTATAATAATACCCATGTGATGGGTAACACTTTTACTTTATAAGGAACTATGATTACGAAACCTCTATATAGAGGGATGTTAATTATAGTACTATGAAACAAATATCCTTATTCCTTTTTTTATACATAATCCCTTATATGGGATCAGCTCAAGAAGTTATTGGAAAAATAACAAAGCAAGATGGTGAAGAAATCTTTATGTATCCTAGAGGAGCAGATGCGCCTACATATGTAGGAGATTATATAATTGAAGGCAGTATGGGATTAACTTCGGCTTCCTTAATTTATTTTTCTAAAGAAGGAGAACTTAAAAAAATAAAACAAAATAAAGTGAAAGAGATGTCTTATGGAAATCAACTTTTTCAGAGTTTTCACATTTATGGTTCACGTTTAGATAGATTGCATGAAGTGATTATGCAAAATGATGAATATATCCTTACGAGTTATTTTTCACTAGCTAACTATATCTACATTCATAGAAAAAGTGATGGTAAGACGTTAGAGGCCAAAGTAAAGCATTCTAAGAAAAGAAAAAGTGATTATAAAACTCTTGAAAAACTAGTGCCAAAATATTTTTCAGATTGTACAGAATTAATGCAACGCATACGAAGTAATATTAGAAACACAGATTATAGAGTTTTATATGGCAATGTAAGTGTAGCAAATAACAAGATGTTTAAAGGAATTCAAAACTATATATGTAACTAACTTATGAATAAATTAATTTTAATAATCGTTGCACTTACATTATATGTAAGTAGTGATATGAAAGCGCAAGATGCTATTTATTTTACAGATGGAACTGTACTAGAAGGCTCTGTCATCCAAATGAATAAAGCAAAGGTATATTTTGAAAATGCTGATACAGGAGATCGTAAATGGCATAAGAAAAAAATTGACAGCCTTGTAGATGATACTGATGGTACAAAAATCACCTATAAAGTACGAAATATTAAAGGGTTAAATGGAGTTTTTTCAGGAGAACTCATTAAAGGGAAGGTGTCGTATTACGTCATGGTAAAGTACAATCCAGCAGCTAAAAACTATCTTTCATCTTATTATTTACATAGAGAAGGAGATAAAGCAATGAGAGATTTACCCAATAGTTTGGTGTCTCCGTATTCAAAAAGGATGGCAAAATACTTTTCTGATTGTTCGACATTGGTTAAGAGAATTAATGGTAAAAAATATAATTATAGCACAACTTCCGATGCTATTGAATATTATAATTCAAATTGCAACTAAATTTAAAAAGTAGTAGGATTTGTTTTTGTACGCTTTCGCGAAATGATATACTGAGTTTGTCGAAGTAACGTATACAGAAACGCTATTAAAAACAAAACTGTCGTTTATAGTTTATAAACGACGGTTTTTTATATAGAGTAACTTAGTTTAGTCAAAATGAGCTAGTTTCAGTTTCTCACACTTTTGATACCTGTGTGATGAGATTCTGAAATAAATTCAGAATGACGTACGAAGTGACTTTAAGAAAATAGAAAGGAATTACCCCAAACACCAATCCATGATTTTGGCAATATTCTTGGCATCATCCACACCTCTGTGATGAGTGCCTTCTAAAGGAATATTGAGGATGTTTAAAGCACCTTTCATACCTACTTTTTTTCGGAGATCTTTAATCTCATAAAATAGTTGCTTTACATTGATATGATCATGAGACAATGGGTAATCGATATTTCGAATCTTGCATTGTCGTTGCATCATGTTGCGATCATAATCACCATAACTCACCCACGTATTATAATGTCCTTCATATTCATCGCGTAGGATATCACAAGCATCTTCAAAAGAGATACCATCCTGATTTAACATGTCTTGTGTGATAGTAGTAAGCTCTGTACAAAACGGACTCACCGTGGAACGCTCTGGCTTAATTAGAATACCTCTAGGATCTGAGACTTCACCCGTTTGGGCATCTAAAATGCAAATACCGATCTCTATGATCTCATTTACTTGCCCTTGCGGTATGGGACCATTCCAGCAGGTTGCCTCTAGGTCTATTACTAATATAGTATCTGTTGTATTCATTTTTTAAATTTTAAGTATGTTATAGGTGATTGAGTGATTTTCGGAGAAAATTGCGATGCATTGAGCTTGTCGAAATGTATCGAAATCACCTATAAATTATTGTATTATTTACTCCCTATCTTTAAAGGGAGGCGTCCAGTTTTTCTGGAGCATGATGTGTTTTACTTCCTGATAAGAAAGCGGATAAAAATCATGACAATCTACACCTACATCAAAAGATCTAGACATAGGATCGTCAGGTAAATTCCCATGTGAGTGACCGTATAAATGCCAAGTACCCCTAAATGACGATCGCCAGACGCGCATCGCATAATGTAAGAGGATAATTTTTTGACGCCCATTGGGTGCATCTGCATCAGGAACGCTGAGTTCAAAGTAATCTTTAATCCATTCAAATCGTTGTGGATTTGCTTGTGCAGCGCCTTCGTGATTTCCTCGAATTAAATAGATCTTGCCATTGAGTTGATCTAGAATTTCTTTCATTCTATAAGATTTGCACAAGCCCAAATCACCTAAATGGTATACGCGATCATTCTTGCCTATCTTACTATTCCAGCGTTTGATGAGTTCTTCATCCATTTCTTCGACACTTTCAAAAGGTCGGTCTGAGAATTTTATAATGTTTGTATGACCAAAATGATGGTCTGATGTAAAATATATGGTATTCATTTTTAATTATGTTTTTATAAGTGTGATAGCGCCTGTGTTAGTTTCAAAAACCATTTGTTGCACAGTAATGCCCATCATCACATTTTCATTATTTAATATGTCTATACATGCACTCGCATCTGAAGGTGCTTGCTCACGTAGTAATTCTTGAGTAGTATCATATCTACCACAAGAAGTGTCTCTAAGTATATTGCTACCTGAAGAAACCTCATTGGTAATGATTTTATAATCATTAGTCACAATGATATGATCTTCATATGATGTTCTGGTCGCAGATCGTGTAGGTGTTCTTTCCAATACTACTTTTTCTTCTTTTTGAGTACCTGATAACAAGATCAAACAATCAGAAATAATAGGTGTCTGTTCTATTATTGATTTAGCCTCTTTAAACGAAGAGCAGTTTTCTAAAACATCTCTTAACAAGAAAGAAACAGGCATTGCAATCTGAGGTTCATCTTGACTAGCAACAGCATTTAATGTTAAACTAAAAGCTCTAGGGCGTACTCCAGATAATGCTCCTATAAATCCAGGCCACCCTATGGTTTTGAAAACTGTCTTTCCTCTTCTTTGAAAATTAAAAATCTTAGTATAACGACTTAAGATATTATTATCAGTATGCCAATCTAAATTTCTAGCATGTCGCATTACTCCTTTGTCATACACTGCATATGCAGTACATCCGAAGTAAAACTTTAAAAGATCATAATACAGATTTGCTGTAAGAATTTCATTAGCTGAAAAATCGCAGATAGCAGCAATCCCTTCTATTTCTTTTAAATACGTATCTGAAATAATGGCTTCTTTATACATTTCTATTCCAGAAAAGATAAAATCTGCTTCTTCAAAATCTTGTAAATAAGATTGAATCAATTCATGTACTTCATTCTTTATTTTTACTAAGGAACTCCACCTTTCTTCCGGAGGAAGATCCAAATCGACGATATATTGTTCCATTTTTTGTTTGTTCATTTAAGTATTCGTCATTTCGAGAGGGCGAAGTACGAGTGACGAGCCTGCCTGCCGCAGGCAGGAAATCGTATAATAGTGAGCATATATCTTCTTGTTTTAGCTACTTGTGGGATTCCTCCTCATACTTCGTTCGGAATGACAATACATTATTTACTATTATCTAGGCATTGTAATTAACTCTTCACGATCCAACGGGTCGATATCGTATTTGAGTAATTGTAATGCTGCTTGTACGGCCCAACATTTATCACTTGAGTGTATGTTACTGTATAGACTTAACAAGAAAGAAGGCTCTACAATGTTCCACCCTTTTACGATACGTTGCGGTACATTTTTATTGACAAAAAAGTCAATCGTAATTCGGAAGAGTTTTCCTGCATGTTCTTCTGTTTTCTCATAGCGTCTAAACTGTTCATCACTTGGTAAATGATCATAGCGTGTCCATACTTTTTTAAAGCCACGTTCTTGTAAAATATACATGACTTCGGCAATATTTTGTGGTGCTATAAATAAATCTATATCCTTATGATCATGCGCGTGTTTAAACTCTTGATGTCCTTCTGGCGATAAAAAATGCCACGCCCATCCTCCAGACAAAACCACAAGCTCTCTTAAAAAGTGAAGTTCTGTAAGTGCATAGGTTATTCTATAGTCAGGCCATAATTCGCCATATCGTTTTTTGTTATGTGGTGCTCCCATATCGTATGTTTTTTAGATGCTTATATTATTGCATCTGTTTTTCTTTCTTGTTTGTTATTCTACCTCCTTCTAATTGAATATCATTTAGATAATCATTGTTGTAGGTGTTCATTTTTGCCGTTTCGATGTGCTCTAATGCTATTTCGTATTCTTTTTTGTATTCAAAAAGCAATGCTTTTTTTAAATATAATTGACCCTTATCTATACCTTTTACAGTGAGTGCAAAATCAATGAGTTTTTGTGCCTCATCTAGATCTTCATTCCAAAGCAATACATCAATGTATTTTGGATAGACATAAATCGCTTGCATATCCTGTGCCAAAGCCCGTTGAAAATATTCTTTAGCCAGTTCATAATTCTTTATGTGATGCGCATAGACCTGTCCCATAAGACATAAAGCAATAGGATTTTCTTTATCATATGCTAAGGCATAGTCTATAGCTTCTACAGCTTCGCTCAGATTGTAATCATAGGTGTCTAACGCTTTACACAGGTATTTGTCTAATGTTTGATTCATGTCTTTTCTTTTTTTGCATAAAGCCTTCGTCTAGGGTGTTATGCGATTATTTCTTTTTCTTCTTTTTTGAAGAACTCTTCTTTTTCTTTTTGGAATTCTTCTTCTTGGAAGTTTTTTTCTTCTTCTTTTTCTTTGGAGCATCTAGTTTTCTTTTCTTTTTAATGCGTTTTATTTCATTATCTAGAAAGTCAAAATAATGCTCGTTATAGGTTTCTTTTTTTGCTTTTTTAAGTAATTGGATACTCTTTTTAAAGTCCTCTTTGCATTCATACATATATGAGGTAAGCCAAAATAATTGTGCCTCATCTTTTGTTTTTTGAGTGAGCCCAAAGTCAATTACTTTCTTAGCACGTTCTAACTCATTTGCCCAAATTAATAAACGGGCATAGGTGGTATATACCTCTGTATACTCAGGATTTGAAGCAATGATTTTATCAAAGCATGAAAACCCTTCTTCATAATTGCCTAAGTGTTCTGCTTGTATTTGACCTAATAAGCATAAGGAGGGTGCATGTGTTTCTTCATATGACAATGCATAGTTCAAAGATTCACACAACTGCTCCCAGTCACTACCAAAAAAACCCATAGATCCTGATGCCTTTAAATAGTATTGATCTGCTATTGTTAATCCCATGATTTCTTTTTTAAATCGTTTTTAAGTGACTGCCTTTTTGAGGCGTAACTTTTATTCTTTTTTTGGTGTTTAAAATCACTTCCTTCAAAAACACGTATGGGGTTTCCTCGTTCTATGTTAAGGTGTTGTTCCCAAGTAGCATTTGCTTGCTCTTTTAGTTGTTCCAGATGGTGTACTTGGAACTGATCTTTAAGACGTTGCAATGCTAGTTTTTTGTTTTGATGTTGTGATCTACTATCCATCGCGACACATTGTATTCCTGTAGGAATATGTGTAGCGCGTACTGCCGAATTTACTTTATTTACGTTTTGTCCTCCAGGTCCTGTACTACGCATGGCTTGATACTTGATATCTTTCTCATGAAATGATGTAGTTGCTAGTTGTGGTACTTCCTGTAATTTTATAAACCAATTTTTACGTTTGTGATAGGTTCTATACGGTGATTTTCCAATCCATTGTATGGTGCCTATCCATTCGGAAAGAAAGGTGTCTAAATTCTTTCCTGAAATACGTAGTATTACTGATTGTACAGCGGTGATGCCTGCTTGTTGTTTTTGTAATACAACATGATTACAATTGTGTGCTTTAAGTGCAGCGATAAACGCTTTTAATACTTTGGCAACGACCCAATTGCATTCGGCGGGGCCTCTTCCTGCTGTGATTTGTATAAGTGTGTCCATTGTTTCTAATTTTTTCTAACGATTCTTAGGTGTGCGTTAGGGATTGCCGTGTAAATCCCACAGGCACGCTTTGCGTGACGAGGAATTGAAACAGAAAGCCCGACGGCGTATTGCTTTGAAAGCAAGACGCCGTAACGCCCTATATGATATATATTTAAAATTCATAGTACTAAAACCAACTACAAAAAAGACGTTTCCCCTCCCTAAATGGAGGTCTTTTTTATAGTATCTTATGGGTCTAATTTTCGCACCTTTTAGGGATGGGGAAGCGAAAATGAGTACTACTTTTTTCCTAATATATCTTCCTAAAAATCTACTTGTCCATACGAACAATTTTTGGTGTAAAAGTGCCTACCACTTCTACGAGTTCTTGTTGATTTGCCATCACTTTTTTGATGTCTTTATACGCCATAGGTGCTTCATCTACACCTCCACCTATAAGTGTTACATCATGTGCGGCTAGCTCTTTCTTAATAGCACTTTGGGTAAATTTTTCCTTGCATTTACGACGTGAGTGCAAACGACCTGCTCCGTGTGAAGCCGATTGTAAACTGTCTGGATTTCCAAGACCTTTCACAATATATCCTGGTGCTGTCATTGATCCTGGGATGATGCCCAGTTCTCCTTTGGCAGCAGGTGTGGCTCCTTTACGATGCACGACACATTCCTTTCCATCTATCTGCTCTTTCCAAGCGAAATTGTGATGGTTAGCAATATTGGTTAAAGGACGTGCTCCTAACAGTTTGCTTATTCGAGCATGAATATTATCATGACATGCTTGTGCATAATCACCAGCAAGGTTCATGGCGATCCAATATTCTTGTCCGTCATGTGTATTTAAATCCAGCCAAGCTAGATGTTGCACATGTTTTGGTAACGGACATTGCTTTGTGGCGAGGTAGGTATAATGCTTTGCAATATTGGCTCCTAATCCTCGTGAACCGCTATGTGATAATAAACTCAAGTACTCGCCTGGTGCTAAATCCCATTCATTATTTGGATCTGTAATTTGTACACTTCCAAATTCTACAAAGTGATTCCCGCCTCCAGAAGTTCCTAGTTGCTTATAGGCTTTGTCTTTAAGCCTTTTTACTAAAGGAATATCCTTGAATGCGTGATGACTAAAAACCTCATGGTCATGTTTGTTTTTATGTGTTTCATACATCCCAAATTTGGTATGCTCTGAAAGGATATTGACCAGTTGATGTTTCTTTCCTTTGAGGTATGATATTTTAATAGGATAGAGTGTTAAACTCATACGACATCCTATGTCTACACCTACTCCATAAGGAATCACCGCATTGTCTGTAGCAAGTACACCGCCTATAGGTAAACCATATCCGCTATGGGCGTCTGGCATTAAAGCGCCAGCGACAGCTACAGGTAATTTAAGCGCATCATATAATTGGTATTTTGCTTGATCGTCTATCTCGTTTTCTCCATAAACCATATGAGGAACTCTTGTAGTTCGTAGTGTTTGTTTTTTTACTACTACAGGATCTGTAAGACTCTCTGCTATTTTACCCCATACACCATCACCTATATATTCCTCTGGATTTGCTAGTACCAAAGCTGCTTGTTGCAATACTTGTTCTTTTTTAAGTCGTTTATGATATCTGTTAATTTGACCTAAAGTGATATTGATGCTATTATTTTTTGGAAAGCCTAATTTGATTAGATCTTTTCCACTTAATTTTTTTCCCATGATAATTCTTCATTAATAATGTCTTGAATCTCATATTTCTTTAATCTTTGTAATCCGAGTTTGACTTCAGATTTCTTAATTCTTGTATTTGGGTAATCCCATTTTGAGTTCCAAGGGTATAATTTTTGTTCTGTTTCATAATATCCATTGCGCATAAGGAGTCCGCTCAAGAATGAATATTCCTGTTCTAATAATGGATCTATATTACGTCTATGAGTAATGTAAGCGCGCGTAAACTTAATACGGTATGTACCTTTAGGTAGTTTTACGTAAAAGCGTGTTTTAGTTTTATGCTTGTACTGGTAAAATTTAAAAGGCACACAAATGGCTTTTGCCTTGTCACTTAATTTATTAAATTGACGTTTACTTAACGTAGGGATGTCCTTTACAATAAGATGCTCAGAGATTCTTGTGTTCCATCTTCTAGCAGCTTCTTCTTTGGTTCTTCCCCAGGCGTATTTTTCTAGAACATCTATGACTTCTAGCATAGCGTTCTGATGTTTGTAACGTCCTATTTTTTTTGTGACGACAAATTCTTTATACCATCCGTGTCGTATGGGAACTTCTAATTTTCTATGCCCTAGAGTTCGTAACTCTTTAGATATTTCCCATTGTCGTTTCCAGATACGGCGTACTTCTTTTAATCGCTGGCATTTGATATGTGCCGGTTTCATAAATCAGTGTATTTCGTTGATACTTTTTTGATTTTCGATTCCGGAATATGCCTGGCAATCCTAGAATCTTATGGAATAAGGTGTTTAAGTTTCATAAGAGTTAATTTTAAATTAGTAATAGTTTCTGGGAAATGTTACTCTGTAATGCGCTTAAAGTGATCTTTGAATTTAGATCCCGCTCTTCAGCGGGATTAGTTCAACTTACAACATTGCTCGTCTTACAGACTTCTCACTATTGAGTTTCACTAAAAAGGCATAAAAAAAGCCCGAAACGTTTTTTGTACTTCGGACCTCAGAGTATTGCTTTGTAATAAAGCTATACGGTGTAGAAGTCTCGAAGGGGATATCCTGTAGCGTTTACGTTTTTTAGGATATCATATGTGTTTTTGTTTTTAAACATATATACTTCGATTATGATACTATTTATAAATTGAAATGGTTGTATTAAAATGCCCTTCTTTACTTTCTGTTTCATTATAAAAAGAAACCGTAGCTATGGCTATGCTTGATTTTTCTAATTCACATAAAGGAAAAGAATCATCATTTTAATTTTACATCAATCTCAACTCATAAATAGTAATTGATTAAACAATTCGTTTTTGTTACAATTGCGATGCAAAGATGAAATCCTTTTTTGAATTGTGCAAATAAAATTTGAATTTATTTTATTGATTATCAGGTATTTATGATAATTTTTAAGCAAAGAATTCCCTGTTCGCTTTCGCGAAAATACATACAGGACTACAACTTTTTGATTTCCTTTGTTTTAACTCTAATCATAGAAAAACAGCGGAAGCAGAAACTTTTTTGAGATAGGTTATTATTTTTTTAGAATGTTGTTTAAAAAAACAATGTATTTACCATTTAAACCAAAAAAAGCGTCCATTGTGATGGACGCTTTTTTGTTATATCTCTTAAAGTTTTCTACCTAAAAATTGGTTTCCTAACCCCAAAAATGGCGTCCGTGATATGTACGTGAAATAAACTCATAGGTTACTTTATATTTTAAATTTTCAGGTGCAAATATGAGGAATAATTTTTAATTATAATTTTGATGCTTTTAAATAAGTAGTTTTTTGAAGTCCAGGAGTATACGAAACACCTCTTTTTTTACTAGGTAATTTTATGATACAAAGCGTATTAGAAAGTTTTGTTCTTTTTTAAGTACATTTATGTAACTAACCATCAAAATATAGGGGTATGTTTTTACGTAGTACATTGTTCATCATTATTTTAATTTTTCAATTACACGCAAATGCACAAGAACAAGTCTCATTAGATGATTTTGGAGTCTCATTTACCGTACCTGCGGGTTGGACGGGAGATATTCAAGGAGAGTATGTGGTATTAGGTCATACCACCATTCCAGGGATGATGATTTTATCAGATAATCCTATTCGAACGATTGAAACTGTTGTCTCCAACGCACAACAAGGAATCCAAGAAGATGGATTTAATCTTACGGCAGATGGGGCTTTTAAAAAAGTAAACGCTAAAAGAGTCGAAGGATATTATAAAGGCACCTATGATTATAGTACAAAAGTAAAAGCCTATGCGATTGGTCTTATAGATGGTCAAGGAAAAGGAATGAGTATCTTGATTCTTACGGAGACCAACGCTTTTTCTCAAGATCATGTGAGTGCTGCCAATCAATTAGCCACTTCTGTAAACTTTTTTAAACCGAAAGCATCTAAAGTTACTAAAGAATGGGAACAACGATTGGTAGGGCAAAAACTTACGTATCAAAAAACGGGTGACGGGCCTGACGGGGGAAGCGTAAAGCGTGTTATTAACTTATGTACTAATGGTACGTTTACGTTTTATTTTAATGCACATGCTTCTTTTGATGTTGCTGAAGGATTTGGGTATGCCAATAGCAATGAAGATAGCCGTGGCCGATACACCATCTATTCTGTGCATAATGATTCTTATCTGACTTTACAGTTTGAAAACGGTAAAGAGTTAGAATATAAACTCACTCTAGATCCAGAAGAATATCCTGTGTTGAATAACACAAAGTTTATTCCGCTGGATGCTGAAGGCTGTGAGTAATATGTTAACTTGTTTTATCATCATCCAGAATGGTAAGTTTTAAATTGGATGCGTTAGTAACAGGTACTTTAATTAATGTTTTGAGATTCAAATCCGAAAAGGGATATCCATACGAATCAGATCCTTCATGAATTGCTTTTGCGTATGCATTTCCATGACCACTTGCAAAAGGAGTCATCGTTGGAAATAAAGAACTATCGTTTTTTCCTGTTGCAGAGAAGTATCCTTCATTGATGCCTACCATAACATCTCTATATACAGCAGCGCAGGTATCATTAGGACTCATAGCATTTCTTTTTTTACCATTATACACACAATCACCATTACTTAAATAGATGGTTTTGTTTGTTAAATCGACAGCAGGAATTTCGAAAGTGAGTTTTGGAGACGCAGAGACTAATGAGATACTTCCATCCGTTTTAAAGCTTCCTGTAAAATTATATTTTAAAGGACTTGCAGGTAAACTCTTTATAGTGAGTGATTTTCCTTTTAATGTTTTTAAATAGGCATCATACGACGGTTGATTTGCAAAAAGCACATTAGCGCCTACTACTTTTGTATTCCCTTTTCCATTTTTACGTTGTACAGCAGTTCCATTCGTTCCTCCTAGTGCAGTTGCAATATCTTTAACAATTGTATTGTGTGATTTTGAGTATCCTAACTTGTGAGAGCCTAATGTCATCGCCATAGGAACACCAAATACATCTACAGATGAGAGATCCGTCCAAAGGACATTGTCTGTTCCTAAAGTAAGTTCTATATACCCATAATAATTGTTTGAAGTAGGCACTGGATTTGCAGGTAGTTTAGCATAATACGATATGTATAAACGACCACTATCAATCATGGTAACATCAAAAGAATTCTTTGTTAAGGAAGATAAAGCCGTTGGTGTTCCAATAGTGATTCCTGATCCTTTAAAATTATCTCCCGTTAGCATAAGAAAGATATCGCCAGCATTTGTAACTGCAGATGTGTTTGTGATTGTGATTTTCATGAAAGTAGATTTTTGAGTTGGTTAAAAATATACTTCTGTTGGTGAAAAAAGTAACGTACTTCTACGGGATTTTAATTGTTATACTGCCTTTAATAGTTATACTTAATGAATCATCAATGATGTGATTTCGTATACGATCTCTTGCCTAAAATCTTCATTGTAATCACAATTTGCAAGAAGAACAATTCCAATCCCTTGCTCTGGAATCATGAGTAAAAAACTTCTAAAACCTTTATCGCCCCCATAATGGCCTATTGCTTTTTTTGAATGAACATCATATAATTGAAAACCAAGACCTATATATGGATACGGTTCAAATGAAGGTAAGATCATATTTTGATACCTTGTATTTGAAGGATCTTTTAAATCTCTCAAAAAAGAAATCATCCATAGACTTAAATCGGTTACAGAAGAATTTAATGTACTACTAGGTGCATGTTCTCGAGTATACGGATAGTTTTTTCTAATATATGTTTTGTTAAACCAACTTTTAGAGTGAGGAGCAGTGCGTACATAATCAGGAATATTATAATATCTAAAATCACTATGAGGCATTCCAATTGTATTCAGAATTTCTTTTTGGACATAATCTTCAAAAGATTGATTTGTTACCTTTTCAATGACATACCCTAGAATGTTATATCCCAAATTGCTATATGCGTATGTGGTAGAAGGACTCTGTTCACCCTCTAAATCTAATGATAGTAGATATTTCTTAAGACTATCATCAGATTGGTTATCATTACCCCAATTGTAATTAGAAATATCACCTAAACCAGAGGTGTGATTTAATAACTGTCGTATAGTAATTGTATTCACATTTTTATTCTGAGATCTCAATTCAGGAGCAATGCTTATAAGTCTATCATCTAGAGATAAGCATCCTTTTTGTTCAAGATCTACAATAGCAATGGCCGTAAATAACTTACTAATAGATGCTGTGTGGAATACTGTATTTTCTGTGACAGGCTTTCTCGTATAAATACTTCGTACACCATAGCCTTTTTGATATGTCATAGTATCTTGAGAAACAATTCCAATAGCAAGCCCCGGAATATCATATTGCTTCATTTTTTTAGATACTATAGCATCTATAGTTGTTTGTAATTGTTGTGTTTGAGATGACTGACTATAAAGTGTTCCATTCATTAATAAAAGAACTATAGTAATCAATACGGGGAAATTAGGATGGATGTTCATAGTACTAAGATGTTTTTACATATGTTCTTGAATCTCTTTATAAAGCAACTTTTCATCCTTTTCAATAGTTTTCAAGAAAGCATTGGCAATTTTATATACCTTGTTTGAAAAGGTCCAGAAGTCATCTACATTGGTATTGATAGACGCATCAATGACAAGATCGTAATTTGGAAATAGCACTAAAAAATTCTGAGACCCTTTGCTCACGCCACCATGATGTACCATCCATACCGGAGTTTCGCCGTCTAAAAGATCAGGGTTTTCAAACTCTAAATACGATCGCCATCCTAATGCATATAATTGCTCATTAATTTCACCTGTATTTAACTTCATAGGCGTCCAAAATGTACGCTTTGTTTCATGACTTAAGAATGTATCATCGGTGAGATAGGCATTCCCCATTTTGACAAGATCTGTAGGTGTTGAGATAAAACCACCACCGGCCCATTTGTAACTTAAATTGATATCATATACCTGTTCAAAATTTCGATACTCTCGATAGTACCCATCTTCTGTGTCATAAAAGGTGGCAAAATGCTCGGTATTCGATCTATTATGATCTCCATATGTATCGCTCATTCCTAAGGGTTGAAATACGCTTGTATTCATATAGTCTAAAAATGGCGTGCTCACCGCTTGTTCTAAGACAACACTTGCTAGGTTAATATCAAAGGTTGAATACGCAAAGGCAGTACCTGGTTCAAAAATTAAGTCATACTCATCAAATACTTTTAATCCTTCAGAAGCGGTTTTAAATTCATGGCAATTACAAACGGTATATTTGCCAGAAGCAACACCAAAATCTGTATAATGCCCAACGCCAGCGGTATGACTGAGAAGTTGTTGCATGCTAAAATCCCATTCTTTTTTTGTCCAATTCGTAATCGTATCCCCAATAATGGCATCCAGTTGTATTTTATGAGCATCTACTGCAAGAGCAACACCTGTGGTGGTGACAGCTTTTGAAGTACTTCCAATACGGTATTGTGTTTTAGGAGTAGCAGCGATTCCTGCCTCCATATCTTGATAGCCTACAGCAGCCGACCAAACCACTTCGCCTTTGTGTCCTACAGCTATCGAAAAAGAGGGCAATTCTTTTTGTTTTCCTATCGTATCGAGATGCTTCATAGCTTCTTGAATTTGTTTTCTATATGTTGGGTTACTTATGGTTGTAGTGATGGGTGCGCTTTCGCGAAAGCGTGTAAACGTAGAAAAATAATAGATATTCCAGAGTACTACTAAGGCGAATAAAACGCATACTGTTCTCCAAAAACGACGTCCTAGTTTATTGAGTTTGAATTTTTTCATTGCTGTTTGTTATTTAAATTGATAGGTCAAAGATGCTCTAAAGCAGTAGGCATATTTTAGAAAATAGACCAATCGGGTGTTGCAAGAAATAGAAACCCTTTAAGCGTAGATAAATAAATTAGTCTTCAGCAATCGCTTTTTAGTCGACGATAGATCTGATTTAGTCGAATAGCTGTAATTTTATACCGAATAAAAAATACTTTTGAAGCAATGATTGTACAATTAGCCGAAGGAACCATAAAAACCAAGTATGGAACCTACAGAGAAATCCTTTTTTATGACGGTATTAAGGAATCACACGCATTGGTAATGGGAGATGTAAAAGATGGAGAAGAGGTATTGTGTCGCGTACATTCTTCCTGCATTTTTGCACACCATTTTAACAGTGTAGAATGTGATTGTAGAGAGCAAATGGAAATCTCACAACAATTGATAGAACGCGCAGGAAAAGGAATTGTGATTTGGCTAGAACAAGAAGGAAAAGGCAACGGACATTATGCGCTATTGAATACCTTACCGTTAAAAAAAGAAGGAATGCCTCAAGCCGAAGCTTATGAAGCCGTAGGTTTTCAAAAGGACAATCGTGATTTTTCAGCGGCAGCAAAAATTTTAAAACAATTGGAAGTAAAATCCATTACCATGATTACAGGAAATCAAAAGAAAACAGAAACCCTCACACGCCACGGAATTACAGTTTCGGGGATACAACCTACGGTGTTGGATTGATAGTTTGAATTGGATGTAAAAATAAGTAGAGTAATATTTAGTATAAATAATAAGCATATAGTGATTGTTCATTTTCTTTGCTTGTCCAAAGAAAACGAACCAAAAGAAAAGGCACTTTTTCTTAGGTATTTTTCGCTTTTAGCGAAAATCGTAAAAAGTTCTCTAAATTTTTTCCAAGGTTTCAAAAATTTTTAACGACAACTTTTTACTATACTGAAGAAAAAGAAAGCTGAAAAAGACAAAAATAGTTATAGTGTGATGATCCTATGGCTCTCGAAAGATTGTCGTAAAATGTGAAGTGAAGATTCCGTAGAATTTCGGACTGTTTGAGCGTAGCGAGTTTCTGAAATTCAGGAATTGAACAATACATTTAGACAAGGTTTCGTAAGGCTAGACTTTCCTGCCTGCCGGCAGGCAGGTTTGTTTCTTTTTTTGGCAATGAAAAAAAGAAAAGAATATATAAAAACTCATTTTGAAAACTAAAAAACCACTTATAGACCACATTATATTCTGGGGAGTATTACTCTTCAGTTTTGCGTTTATTCAGTTTTTCCAAGACGGCAATAAACAACCTTTATATGCAATATTCATCCAGAATTTAAAACACCTTCCTGGATATTTACTTACGGCATATATTTTTAATTATGTGTTATTGCAATATTACTATAAAAAAAGTAAGTACATACTGTTTTTTGTGCTTTCTGTGCTGCTTTTTTATATTGCAAGCGCTTTAGATAGAGTGTTTACAGTGTATGTATATGAGACACTTTTTAGAGAACCTCCATTTGAGAGAGAGTCCATTGTACAGATTTTTAGTGACTGGAAATTTTTAATAGACGGATATTTACTTCCCTTATTAATGGCCACATTTGCCATGACCATCGATCGTATTATTGTCCAGAAGAATAAAAACGAAAAAGCATTACTGCAATTAGAACGGGATAAGAATAAAGCAGAACTTGGTGCTTTAAAAGCACAGATTCATCCGCATTTTTTATTCAATACGCTTAATAATTTATATGCACTTACGCTTCAGAAATCAGATAAAGCACCAGAAACAGTAGCAACCCTTTCGGCGATGCTCGATTATATGTTATATCAATGTAATGATAAATTAGTGCCTCTCGAGAAGGAAGTGACCTTATTAGAAAATTATATAGCACTAGAACGCTTGCGGTATGGGGATGATATTGAAATTGTTTTCGCGAAAGCGGTGCAAACGGAAGTAGAAGTAGTACCCCTTATTTTATTATCGATTGTAGAAAATGCTTTTAAACATGGAGCGAGTGGAAGTACAGGCATTCCAGAAATTCATATTGATTTACAACAAAAAGGATCTTACATATACTTTACCGTTAAAAACACAAAAGAGATCACGCAACAATCGGATGAAACAGCGTATACAAAAGGTATTGGTGTCTCTAATGTCAAGAAACAATTAGGATTAGTCTATGAAGAGTATTCCTATGAAGTGACTGATGAAAATGGATGGTATTGTGTAGCTTTACAAATAAATACAGAACACATACGATGATTAGGTGTATAGTAGTAGATGACGAACCTTTAGCACGCTCTTTACTAGAGCAGCATATTGCTGATGTTCCTTTTTTAGAACATAAAGGATCGTTTAAAAACGCCTTGCTGGCGTCTCAATTTTTGGCAACAAACCAAGTAGATGTCTTATTTTTAGATATCCAAATGCCTAAATTGACAGGCATTGATTTTCTAAAATCATTATCCCATCGACCGACAGTTATTTTTACGACTGCGTATCGGGAATATGCCGTTGAGAGTTATGAATTACAAGCGCATGATTATTTATTAAAACCCATCACCTTTGAACGCTTTTTTACGGCTGTAAGTAGGTTAAAAGTTACTACGCCTACAATTCCATCAACCATAGAAACAACGTCTCAAGAAACACATACAGCATCTGCACATATCTTTGTGCAAATGAATAAAAAGTATGTCAAAGTGATATTGCAACATGTTCAATATGTAGAAAGTATTAAAGATTATCTAAAAATTCATACTACGACAGAGACACTGGTGATTAAAGAACGGATTAGTCATTTTATAGAGCAACTTCCAGGAGATCAATTTTTACGAGTACACCGATCGTATATTGTAAATCGTGATCATATTACAGCATTTACACAACAAGATATTGAGATTGGACGTTTAGAAATCCCCATCGGAGGGAAGTATAAAGAACATGTGATTGGGATTTTGAAAGCTCAGTAAGGCCCTTTAATCTCCTAATGGAGGATCCTTCCTTTTCCTCATTTCCCCTCATTCCCGTTTCTCCCAGAGGGAGAAAGGCTTTGTTTTTTGTATTAAAGTATCTTTAGGATAGACCAATAGTCATCTCGATGAAAGGAGAAATCACATGATCTGAGTTTTAGCATCTAAAGCATCTATCTAACTCAAGATAAAAAGTGCAGTATACCTTCAACTAAGGCTATACATGTCATGCTGAGCTTGTCGAAGTGTTCAGTTCTAGATATAAATTGAGAAGTTTATTTTTGTTATCATATATAGAAAAGACCATTGCTTGAAAGATTCTTTACTTCATATCATAGACACAATTCCTGAAGGGTATAGTACCGTACTTTTTGAAAACAAAAAATACGGTTTAACTAAAACGACATTTACCAATGGGAAGTCCTATAAAATCTATGCCGAAGAATTGCAAGGCACGGATTTTATAAGTTTGAATTACTATCTCACTAGCGCTTCTGAATTATTAAAACCTTGCGAAATGCCTGCGGAGAAAGTGACTCAGTTTTTGAGGGAGATGGTAATTTGAACTCGCTCATTTCAATACAATTTCTCATGCTTCGAAATCACTCAATCAACTTACTAAGATATTTCTACTCATAGATCATTGAGTGATTTGCTAGAAGCAAATTGTATCGAAATGACCGGCTCTATCATTTTCAAATAGAGTAACATTCTAAAATAGAGCAATACTCTATTTTTGTAATTCTTGATTCAATATCTAGATGTTGTCATATCCTACTAACAAAAAGCTCCTCCTCTTGGAGAGGGGAGGTGGCTGTGTCGAGGTACGAGATACAGACGGAGGGGAGCGGCTCATTTGTAGCACAAATCCCTCATTCCCGTTTCTCTCATAGGGAGAAAAGCTGTTTAGTAGGAACCATACGACTTCCCGTGACAAAAATCCTTTTCTAATGACTAATATAGCTGTATATTAATGCTTTATAAATTTCACTGATCATCTATGATTGAACCATTATCTTCTTTTGCCATTAGTATAGCTGCGGGTGTTGCGTTAGAAATCTATCCAGCTATGAAGAACTTTCGTAAACAAGGTATAGATAAACAAATCAAGCTAGCTTTTAATACTGCATTGAAAGATTGGTCTCTAAATAAAGATGTACGTACGCAAAAAGAACGTGAACTTAAATCACTGTTACAATCACATATTGAAGAAAGAGATATTCTGACTACAAAGATTGTGAATAAAGAAACTCTTGATTTTCTAAAGCATTTTGAAAAACGGTTAGCTGAACACACACAAGCCTATGATTATTTAAAAGCTATTATTGACAAACAACGCCATGATGCGATTATTTTAGAGCTTTCTACTATAAAAGAGCAGCCTTCTGAAATTCAAGAAGAGATAAAAAAAGGGAATATAGATGCCAGAGATGTAGGTGATTGGTTAGATAAAATTGATTTTGAAGAGGGAAAAGAAAAGGTAGAAGCTATACTACAAAATTGGTATTCTGAAAGAGCGATTGATTCAGAGTTGAAAGAAGTTTTATTGTTAGCTGTAAAAAAGATTTTTGAGAGGACTGATGAATTAACCCAAGAAATTAAAGAATTAAAATCTCAAGGAGATACGTATTTAGCTGGTGTTTTAGAACAAATCAAAAAGGCTATTGAACAAAGAAAACCAGATGCATTGACAGCTATTTACGATGCATACCTTCAAAAAGAGAAAGAAAAAAGAGTTCAGTTATTACAAGAACTGATTGATTCTGCGACTGCGCTATTTGCATATGAAGAAGCAAAACAATTCTACAGTGATTTAATTGAATTAGAGCCCTCTGCTAAGAACTATTTTAAATTTGCATACTTTTTAACAGATTTTCATTTTTATGATGAATCCATAATAGAATTTAAGAAAGCACTTAAATTATATAAAAAATATAGTGAGGAATTCCCAAGTAAGTATTTACCTATAATTGCCATTACAGTACATTGTATTGCAAATTTACATGCTCAAAGAAAAGAAGATGTATTGGCATTAAAGAACTATAAAAAAGTTGTAGAAATATATAAAGACCTTTCAAGCGTTAATAGCGATCTATATATAGATAAAGTTATTGGAGCATTAAGTAATTTAGCGAACTTTTATGTGAATAAGAATAACTATTCTATAGCGATAACAATATACGAAGAGGGATTACAAATATGTAAGACTTCATCCATTGAAAACTCTGAAAGTGCTATTTTAATGTTAGCGAATTTAGCTAATGTATATTGGAGGATAGAAAATCGTTACTTAGCTTTAAAGAGTTATGAAAAAGCATTAAAAATTAATAAAAAACTAACTAAAGATAACCCTAGTATATATCTGTCTGATCTTAAATCTTCTATACTAAATAATATAGGGCTTTTATATGCAGAAAAAAATGAATATTCTTTAGGATTAAAAAAATGCTTAAAAGCATTGAAAATACGTAGAGAATTAGTAGAAGAAAATCCAAATAGATATTTACCCTATTTAGCTAGGCAATTGAAGAGATTAGCTGATCTATATTTTAATAATGATAATTATTCTTCAGCATTAATTTTATATTTAGAGATTTTAGAGATATACAGAGGTTTAGCTAAAAAAAACCCTCGCAGATATTTAGGATTTGTCGCATATTCATTAAGCGATTTAGCTACCATATATAAAAATAATGAACAGCAACTTGCAATAGATAAATATGAGAAAGCATTAGATATACTGAGAGGTTTAGTTAATCAAGGATTTAGAATTTATCTACCTAAAATCGCTGATGTTGTGTTTGAACTAGCTGTTTTATATTCAGAGAAAAATGAAAATTATTTGACATTAGAGTATTATAAAGAATCATTAGGTATATATAGAAAGTTATCTATTGAAAACACTCAAAAGTATAGATATAGTATTGCTATGATATTACACAATATGATTTATATATATGATAGTATAGATGAATCTGGATTAGCTATAGAAAAATATGAAGAATCTGTAATAGTATTCAAAAATCTAGCTCAAGAATCTTCAGAGACTTATGATGTTACATACAGTAAAATTTTAATAATTGGCGCATATTTATCTGAAAAAAATAATAAGAATTTAAATATAGCTAAAGAACTCTTACTAAAATATCCTGATGTGCCTCAAGCGCAGCAATTTTTACAATGGATAGATGATCTTGAGAAAGATAAATCCCCCTAACCCCCGAAGAGTGACTTCGATACAATTTCTCATACTTCGAAATCACTCAGTCATCTTGCTGTAGTATTTCTATTCTTAGGTCATTGAGTGATTCGCTGGAAGCGAATTGTATCGAAATGACCGGCTCTATCATTTTCAAATAGAGTAACACTCTAACGTTACAATAGTATTCTATTTCTAGTGCGCAAATTATGTGATTTCTCCCCTCCGTCTGTCTCTCGTGCCTCGATACATCCACCTCCCCTCGCCGAGGGGAGGAGCTTTTTATTTTTTAAAATTAAAGCCTTTCTCCCTCTGGGAGAAACGGGAATGAGGGCTCATAAAACGTATACGATTTTTCAAAAACTGTAACACTTTTCATTAGAGAGACTCTTTAGTGAAAACAAATCAACATGCGTCTATTTTTAATTTTCCTTTTTACAGTTACCACATTTCAAATACAAGCACAGTCTAAACCCGCTTATTTAAAAACACATCGTTATGATGTACGAGATACTTCATTTTCATTCCCAGAGACAGACTTTAAAATTATAGGTTTTGGTGCCTACCATGGAAGTGTAAAAACTGAAGAAGTTTCTTTAAACTTACTGAAAGCTTTAACCAAAGAAGGAAAGATAGAATATTACTTCCCAGAAACAGATTATAGCACGGCACACTATTTCAATACCTATCTTAAAACAGGTGATGAAACCTTGTTGAAAGATCTTGTCTATCATTCAGGTGTGACCGTTCCGCAAGAACGTACCATAGAAGTCTATAAAATGTGGAAGGAATTAAAAGTATTGAATGATGCACTACCTAAAGAAAATCAAATTACGGTTATAGGCATTGATATTATTATGACGTATGGTTATTCTGTAAAACATATCCTATCCTTATTGAAAGAAGAAGGGCATGCATTTCCTGCTGTTAAAGCATTAAAAAAAGTAATGGAAAACCCTGATACTGATTTTGTATCCTATTACGATAGTCCTGGTAAACTAGCAGTAAAAGCATTTGTTACTGACGTAGATGCACAACCAGAAGTCTATCATAAGGTTATTAAAGATCACAAAGTTTTTAATCATATCCTTAGCAATATCCGAACTACATTAGGTGTATTTACAGGAAAACGAGAAGCAACTATTTTTAATAATTACATAGCATTAAATGAGGTATATGATTTTAAAGAAAACCCTCAATATATGCGTATCGGTTTTGCACATCTAGAAAAAGAAAGAGAAGGGAAAAACGCTTCATTTTTTACACAGTTGATAGAGAAAAATATATATAAAAGAGAAGAAGTTATTGCGGTGATAGGCTATTTAACCCAAAGTGAAGTGCTGTGGGATCAGCTATATGATGAAAAAGGAAACTATACAGGATACACTAAAGAAGCTGGATTTGGGATAGGTGATTATGAAGATGAATATTTTAGAGGGATCCAACATTTGAAGGATGCAAAGATTTCTGATATGACCTTATTTCAACTCAACGATATAGGGACACCATATAGTAATAATGAACCTGATTTGATTGAGGTCATTATGAAATCAGAACCATCTAATGGGAACCTGGTTGCTGGAAAATCAACAACAGCTTTTTTAGACTATGCGATTCTGATTTCTGATTCAGAAGCGAGTGTGCCTATAGAAGAAATGGAATAATGATGTATGTGATTTAACGCTTCTTGCTCTCTACGGTTGTGAACCTGCCTACCGGTCTTACAAGTTCGCTTTCGCGAAAGCTATGATAGCCTTTCTCTCTCTGGGAGAAACGGGAATAAGGGAAATGGGTTAGGAGGCTTCCTCTACTCAAAAAACGAAGCCAATTCTTCTTCGCATTGTACAGTAGAAGGTTTTTTAGCGTTGGCATTTACAATATTTCCATCGGGGTCAATAATGATAAATCGTGGGATAGAGGTGATAGCAAAAGCTTCAATAAAGTCAGATTCAAAGGAGTTGTCTGCGTATAACTGTACGCCGCCCAATTCTTTTTTCTTGACAACGTCTTTCCATTTGTTATAGGCATTTTCTCGATCTACAGAAATACTTACAAACGTAATATTCTTGTCTTTAAAAGTTTCTTCCAGTTCTTTAATGGCGGGTATTTGTTGTATACAAGGCGCACACCAAGTCGCCCAAACATCTATAAATACATAATCACCTTTAAAATCGGATAGGGAATATGTTTTACCGTCTATACCTTCATAACTAAAACTCGGAGCGGGTTTTCCTTTTGCCGTTTTATTAATGGCAATGAGTTTTTCTTTGGCAGCATTTATAAATCCTTCACTGGTGGTATTAGATCGAATCATTGCAAAATAATCCTTAGCCTTTTTGGGATAGGTAGACATGCTATAGTAAAAACCCTGTAGCAATTCTATTTTAATAGGGATGGTTTGTACTTCATTAAAAATGGCTTGCATGGCTGCTTGATCCTCTGCTTTTTGAATATCATTCTTCCATTTTGAAGAGACTAAATAGCGATAATAAGGTTGAGTGTTAAACAGGGTTTCATTATCATAATCTACGTTGGCTAAATCAGTGTAATAAGAAGCATCTAGCGTTACTTTTTTGCCAAAGTAAAACTCTTGCATTCTAGGGTAATTATAGACCGCATATAATTGTTCGTAATGTAAAGCAGTGGTTTCATCTTCTAAGAAAAAGGGTTCTAGCGTTTCTTCTTTTTGTAAAGATTTAATTTGGGTTTGTAATGCATTTTGTCTTTTGAAAAACGCTTCTGGGGTACCGTCATAAAAAGCAGCAATGTCTTTACGAGCCGTATCGTCAAGTCTGTTCTTATTGGCGAGGTAATTATTTCTTTTGGCGCCTGTTCCTGTAAATTGTATAGACGTTTGATATTGCTCTCCATCAAAACTCACGGCAAGTTTATCATTGGTATCTAGGTAGATATCTGTTACCTCACTACCATGTCTTAAGAGGTAAAAACCTCTTGTGATTTTAGCTTTGATTTTAAAGGTGCCTTTCTCAATAGTAGCCTTAGAAATGGGGCGATCATCAAGATTATTTAGTGTTACCGTTTCACTAGTTGGATTGACAACATTCCCTGTGATATAGATTGTTTTTGTTTGTGCTTGCAGAGTGATAGAAATCAGTGATATAAAGAGAACTACAAATCGTAACATAGTGTATTTTATTTTAAAAATGAAGATACACATACATACGCTTTCGCGAAAGCGAATTCAGAAAAGAATCATAAAATCAAGGGTTGATATTTAAAATGATAAAAAAAGATATTTTACACGCAACCAAAATAGCATCTCTGTATCTACATAATAAACCCACCTTATGAAATATATCATATATATACCTATATATTTATTTCTCTGTTTGTGTTTTATTGTCCTTCAGATGATGACAACACCTTCTCGATAGATCATCTCTATGAGAATATCCATTATAGTTGTGAAGAACTATATATATACAGAAAGTAAAAATAACTGCATATACAGCGTACATAATTTGATGTTGTATTTAGTGTTATGGTCGCTTTTTACGCAACCAAAACCTGAAAAAGTAGTCTTGAAAATTAACTTTTTATGAAACGGTTCTCTCTTTTTATAATAGTGTCTATATTGTTATTCTCTTGCAATAGTGATGATTCAGAAACAATATGTAATCCTACACTAGTCATAGAAAGCATCTTATTTATAGAATTAGTAAATACAGAAGGTGAAAATCTTATTGAAAATGGTATTTATAATCCAGATGATATTACAATAGGTTTTAATGGAAATATATTTACAGGTGTTGTGTTTACTGGAGTTCAAGGAGTTGAAAACGTAATCGTTTTAAATGTTTTTGGAGAAGAGGGCGATAATACTTTTGACATCAATCTTTCCGATACGGAGACAGATACGTTGATACTAAATATTTCAAAAGAAGAGATTAGTGATCCATGTATTCAATTAGTTATTACAGTAAATGAGGTGATTTATAATGGTGAATCTAAAGAACTTCAGGATTTTGAAGGAGGTTTTTTGATTACAGTTGTAAAAGAATAACAAGACTAGATGAAGTAACAATTGTAGAAATCTGTTATTACAAAACAATGATTATATTTATAGAGTAATCAATCATAGGTCTCGTGAAAAATAGAATTCATATATCCTGTCTGTTATTTATTTTTTCATTTTCAATTACCAGTGCACAAGTTTTTTTTAATGAGCAGAGTCAGACATTGGGTCTTACAGGTAGTTCTTGGGGTGAAGATGGAAATGAGAATTTCGGAGGTGGGATTTCTTTTTTTGATTTTGACGATGATGGTTGGGATGATTTGACAGTATCTTCTAATGAAGGATTACCCATACGCTTTTATAAAAATAATAACGGAACCTTTGAGCTTTTGAATATACCAGGTATTAATGATGACCTTTTTGAAACCAAATCAGTACAATGGGTAGATATTGATAATGATGGGGATTATGATTTTTTTGCAAGTAGTAATCAAGTTACTGGAGATAGTAGACTCTATGAAAATCAAGGGGATCTTACCTTTGTAAATATTACAGTCGCTGCAGGGTTATCTAATCCAGGGCACCAATCTTTTGGAGCATCATGGGGAGATTATAACAAAGATGGTTTTTTAGATCTGTTTTTGGTATCGCGATTTTTTGATACTGATACGCAGTTTAACAAGCTCTATAAAAATAACGGAGATAATACTTTTACAGATGTTTCTGTAGAGGCGCAACTTATCCAAGAAAACAGCCTGTCGTTTTGTAGTGCATGGATAGATTATGATAAAGACGGTTGGCAAGATATTTATATCTCTAACGATAAAATTCAGAATGAAAATATATTGTATCATAACAATCAGGACGGTACGTTTACTAATGTTGCAGAAGCTGCCAACGCCAATGTTGCTATAGATGCGATGTCTACCACAATTGGAGATTATAATAACGATGGCTGGTTAGATATTTATATCGCCAATACACAAACAGGAAATGCCTTTTTGAAAAATAATGGTGACGGAACTTTTACAGATGTTGCTCCTAATAATGGAACTTTATTTGAATCTGTAGCGTGGAGTTCTGTGTTCTTAGATGCAGATCATGATAAAGATCTAGATTTATATGTAAGCGCGAGTGTTACCAATGTAGACTCAGTACAATTAAGCGCTGCGTTCTATCAAAATAATGGAGATGGATTATATACCATACCAAACAATGCTGGTTTTGATGATGATATTGCGATTAGTTATGGAAATGCGATTGGTGATGTAGATAATGATGGGAAGTATGATATTGCTGTGTTGAATTGTTTGCCAGAAGATGTTTTTTTATGGAAAAACGAATCTGAAAATGATCATAATTGGATTAAGGTTAAATTGGAGGGTACAGAAAGTAATCGACAGGGGATAGGAGCTCTTATTGAACTATCTTATAATGATGAAAAGCAATATAATTACGTGCTTTGTGGGGAAGGATATTTAAGTCAAAATTCATCATATGAGTTTTTTGGAATAGGGGATGATACAGCAATAGATTTTATAACAATCTATTGGCCGAGTGGGATTGAAGATGTGGTTACAAATCCGCAAATTAATACGACACTTACTGTCATAGAAGGAGATCCTCAACTTGGACTTGAAGAGATACATCAAGAAAAAGTTGCTGTGTTTCCTAACCCAAGTACTTCAATACTACACATTTCAGGTATGAACAACTACGTAAATGGCGCTTTACAAATCATAGATATGTCGGGTAGGGTTGTGCAAACCATTCTAATTACTGATGCAAATATGATATTAGATATTGCCTCACTTACTAAAGGGATGTATATGCTGCAAATGCGTTATGGAGAAGTAACAACACACAAGAAAATACTTAAGATGTAATCTTTTCTTGTAATCGATCATAAAGCATTTTTTCATCAATATCTAATAGGTGTATATTCTTTTTTACAAACGCACTGTATTTTTTTGATTTCTTATATTCCCCTAGTTTTAAAAATGCAACTTCTAAATACATGGCTGCAGAAAGTGTATGATTATTAGGGTATTTAAAATCTACTTCTTCTATAAGAAACTCTTTTCCTTTTTTAAAATTACCTTTTTCTATAAGTACAGATCCTCTAGTTGCTTTTATATTTTTTTCTTGGTAATTAGATTTATGTGCGATATCTGAATATGTGTCAGCTTCTTCTATTTTACTAAGAAGCAGGTAATTCCAAGCAAGACCATTATAAATATAGCTTTTATAATGACTAGATGCATTCTCATCTATAGGAAGAAATGTTTCCATAAGGGATGTTGACTTTTCAAAATCACCTAACTTGAGATATGCGATACTTAGATTAATATTTATGAGATCTATATCATCTACTTTATGTTTATAATTTTCATAAAGAGTGATCGCTTTTTTATATTCTTTTTCTTCCATGCAGTCATATGCATCTAAAAGTTCATTAATATAAATAAGATTGAGTAAGTCTTCTTTTTTATAAGATGGAATTTTTAGTATTGAAAGACCATCTGAAGTTATTTTTAATCCATTGTATGTAGATCTGTATGGGATAAGTGCTATAACTCCTACAAAAAGATTAGCAATTCCAAATGCAGATATAGGATAGATAGCGCTTGATAGATCAATATGAAAACCAAATAAGAAATAGAGACAACCAGCTATAATAAAATTTACTATGAATCCTCCTGAATAAAAGAGCAGTAATTTTAAACGAATATGCTTAAGGTTGTCAAAAGCAGTATAGGCAAGTCCAGAATTAAAGTCTGAGTGTAACACTATTTTGATTCCTGCGATTGTAGTCTGGACTATTTTATGTTTTTTACCAAGGACCATTCTTCTAGGTGTACCTCCAACGAGTTTGGCGAAAAGTAAATGTCCTATTTCATGTAAAAGAATAGCAAACTTTACACTAATGATTATTAGTAAAACATTTCCTATGATTTTTGCAAGATGAATATATTCTCCTCCTACACTTATTAATATGATAGCAAAAATTAATGCAATCCAATATCTAATGGGAATAAATGCTAAGAGTACCTGTCTAATCATTTTCTTATTTTTAAAACAACAACGGTACGATCCAATAGGCAATCGCAAAAAGTAATCCTACAGAAATTAAATTGAGTACAATTCCTATACGTGCCATTTGACTTACTCGTACATGACCACTAGCAAAAACAATGGCATTAGGAGGTGTTGCCATAGGAAGCATAAAGGCACAACTTGAGGCTAGGGTTACAGGAATGACCATTTGTAAAATAGGGACATCCATACCAAGAGCAATTCCAACAACCAGAGGAATGAGAATGGTAACCAAGGCAACATTACTCATCAATTCTGTCATAAATAACATTAAAAAGATCAGTACAGCAGTAACGACCCACATACTCCAGTCGGTTTGACCAGAAATATAATCACCTATCATCGCAATAAATCCAGCATCTTTTAGACCAGATGCTAGGGCAAGACCACCACCAAATAAAATTAGAATTCCCCAAGGCAAACGAGAAGTGTCCTTCCAATCTAAAGGAAATGTTCCTTTTGTAATATCTAGAGGTACAATAAACATAGCAAGTGCAGCAATCACGCTTATGGTGGTGTCGGTAAGTGTGATATTGGGTAATAAGGTGTTGAGATAACTACGGAGCATCCATGCAATGGCAGTACATAAGAAAATGATTAATACAATCTTTTCTCCACGGCTCATAGGGCCTAATTTTTTGAGTTCGTTTTGAATAATAGCACCTGAACCACCTATATTCCCAAGTCGGTTAGGAAAGAAAATACGCGTGATACAGAAATAGGTAATGGCTAACATCAAAATAGCAAAAGGAACACCCATTTTCATCCATTGAAAAAAGCCTATATCAATATTGTAACTATCATTTAAAAAAGCAAGCATCACCGAGTTGGGAGGTGTCCCAATTAAGGTAGACATTCCTCCAATATTTGCAGCAAAAGCTATTCCTAACATAATAGAAAGTGCAAAATTCTTATCGTTTTTGGTAAAGCCATCAGCATCATTCATCAGTAATTGAATCACAGAAACTGCAATAGGAAGCATGACCACCGTACTGGCAGTATTAGAAATCCACATGCTCATTAGGGCTGTGGCAATCATAAACCCTAAGACAATTCCATTGGCCTTGGTGCCAGTAATCTTAAGAATAGAAAGCGCAATGCGTTTATGTAATTGTACTTTTTCTAAGGCGAGAGCAATCACAAAACCTCCAAAAAATAAATACACAATAGGATTTGCATAGTTGCTCGCAACACTTTTAATATCACCTATTCCTAATAAGGGAAATAAAGCAAGAGGGATTAGCGCCGTTACAGAAATAGAAACAGCCTCAGTGATCCACCATACAATCATCCAAGCGGCAATAGCTATGACCCGATCTATCGCGGGGTCTATAATATCAAAGGGTATTACTAAAATTAGAATACACAATATAGGCCCCGATAAAAACCCTATTTTTTTAGAAATTGGAAATGTGCTCATTGGGATTAAAGCTACGGAAAAAGATTCCGCTTGTCAACTATTCTATACAACAGTTCTTATCCAAAATAGCCTCCAAAAAGTAAATGACATAATAGAAAGGCAATTACAGAAAGAATAATTCCTATTAGGAAGATCGTAAAAGAAGATCGTAAGAGTTTAAATTTTCTATTGATGGTTTTTCCTAAGTAATACGTGTCTTTGGCAATCGTCTTATAGAGCTCGTCACCTTGATTCATTAAATCCGAAATCTGATTGACATATGCTTCTTCTTCCATATCATGGAAGTTACCATAAAACATAAGATTATTTGTGCTTCTACTTCCGTGTTTTTTTTCTGGTCGTGTTGCAATGACAGCATATCCTATCGATATAAGATTGGTCATCAAAATTAAGATAGCTGGATAAATCAAATGTGGATCTTTATCTAATTGGTCTAATACAGTTCCTAAAACAATAGATAAAATAAGCGCATTGATAGAGATCAAAATGTTTGATTTCCGATCAATCATAGCATTCAATGTATATTGATTTTTTGATAGTAATCTAAATAATGTTTCGACCCCTTTTTCAGGTCGAGGTTCAATTTTAGAGAGTTTCTTCTTAAGAGATTTTAGTTCGTCTTTATTGATATTTAGATCTGACATTAAGATTTTGTCTTTTTCTTTTTCAATTTCTTTTTTTGATGCTTTCATGAGACTATAGCTTAAATCGGATACCCGTTTTTAAATAAAAAATATTGTCTTCAGGTAATTCTAAGAGGGTATTTCTACTACGATCTCTAAACTCTAAAGAATTATCAATTACATAACTCACATTCATATAATATTCTAGATTTTTTGTAAACTTATATTCATAACGAAGTCCTCCTAAAACTAATCGTTGTCTTAAAAAATCTACTTTTTGTGGTCCACTTTCTCCCTCTACAAAAACATCTCTTTGTAAATTAGTTCTAAAACCATCAAGTCTCACTACAAATTTTAATCTATTTTTTGTAGATATATGGTATTGAATATTCATTTTTGGAACCCCTACCTTATAAGACCATTTTGGATGAAACTTACGATAGTAACTTATAAATGGTAACACTGGAAAACCTCCAGTACCAGAAACTGAAATTCCTAAAATGAGTTGGTGAGGTATTTTTTCTTTTTTCTTATCATTTAAAAAAAATAGACCTCCAGAGATAAGTCCATTATCTCTCAATGATAGCTCTTTTACGGTTGCATTGGTGCTAAAACCAGGTTGTATCTGAACTGCAATACGCCAATCCTTATTAATTTTGGTTGTATATCCTAAGTTAATGTTTAATAATTGAAACCTATCTAATCTGTCCGAATTAAATCCAACAAGATCTTGATCTACATTAAAATCTATATAACTATAATCAGCTCCAATAACAAAATAGGTATCCTCTTTAAGTTTTATAGGGTAATTTGCAGCTCCTCTAAACCTATTGAAAGAGGTGCCGGTATTTTCTGCTCTTTCAGGTAGCCCTACGTATTCTAAACGTGCTAATTCTGAAATTTGAGCTTGTGAGACACCTGTAATTATAAGGAGTAAGCATGTTATTATTCTTATTTTTTTTAGCATATGCATCT
This sequence comes from uncultured Dokdonia sp., assembly GCF_947492815.1. GTDB lineage: Bacteria > Bacteroidota > Bacteroidia > Flavobacteriales > Flavobacteriaceae > Dokdonia. The sequence goes on along the minus strand of NZ_CANLOB010000001.1, from coordinate 46,530 downwards.
AACTATATAATTTTTTTGCAAGTGTACCAATACTCAATCCTTGACCAATAATAGAGAATAAAACAACTACATAGGTGATGTATACAATTAATTCACTAGATAAAGACTCATGAAGGCTTAATGCAAGTGCAATTGAAATGCCACCTCGTAAACCACCCCATGTTAAAATAGCTATTGTCTTTATCGGTTTTTCTTCTTCGTGTTTTAATAAAGAATACGGGACAAATACAGAAATAAATCTCGATAATAATACGATAATAATTGTAATAATACCAAGGATTAAATAATCTATATTAAATGCTAACAAATGAATAGCTAGTCCTATCAAAACAAACAAAATCCCGTTAAAGACATCATCTAGAATTTCCCAAAACTCATTAAGAGACATCTGTAGTTTGTTTTTATTTTCATTGATGTGTACTTTATTTCCAATAAATAATCCTGCTACCACCATCGCTAATGGTCCTGAGACATGAATCATAGAAGCGATCGTATAACCTCCCATTACCACCGCAAGACTAATCATAACGGCGAGGTTAGAATTATCTTTCAGGCTCTTTATAAGCTGTAAACCTAAAAAGCCGATGAGTAGTCCAAATAAAAGACCGCCTACAGCTTCTTCTAGAAATAAAGTGCCTATCTCTGCTCCAATTTCAGTTTGACTATGCTCGCCTGTTGCTGTAGCAATTAATAAAATTCCAGAAAATACAACCACTCCAATACCATCATTAAATAATGATTCGCCTTCTATTTTGATCCCTAAGCTTTCTGCAATATTTGCCTTTTTTAAGATAGCCATCACTGCAATAGGATCTGTAGGAGATATTAAAGCTCCAAATAATAATGCATGAATAAATGGAAGCTCTAATCCTATTAACATAGCAACTCCAAAAACAAGACCTCCAACAATAAACGTAGAGATAAGGACACCAATAGTTGCAAATAAGAGTACTGATTTTTTTTGCTCAGCAAGTGCGCCAAAATCAACATGTAAAGCCCCAGCAAATAACATAAAACTTAAAATCCCATCTAGCAGTAGTGTTTTGAAATCTGCATTGACAATAATATCACAGAAAAACTTATAAAAAGCAGGCGCAATAGATTCACTTATAGTGATAATAATTACTAAACCTAAACTCAATAGTAATAACCCTATAGTAGAGGGAAGCTTTATCCATTTACTGTTGATATAATTAAATAAAACGGCAATGGTAAAGATGATACTAAATGATTCGAACATGGCGTTGCTGTTTTTGTGCCGTAGTACGCTTTCGCGAAAGCGTACCAAGCATTAATATATTTTTGAAGGTAAATCGAGATCTTGTATATCTTCTGTTTTAATACGCAATTGATACCAATCTTGTATCTTAACTACATTTCCTGTGAGTATAGATGGCTTGCCTATGTAAGGTAATATTTGCTCATTTATAGGATTACCTTCCGTATCTGTGAGTAAGTAATATTCAGCAATATTGTTTTTGTCTGTAGTTGCCAATACAGGTGGAATTCCTCCTGAAATACATAAGGTAGCACAACTTCTATGAATTTTACCTTTACCGGGTTTCATTACGCCAAAGTAGCATTTAGGATCAATAATCTCTCCCTTTAATTCCATTCCTGAAACTAAGGGTTCTGTTTTTGGAAGTCTGCTTGGATTTGCTTCCTCAATCAGTGAGATTTTTTCATCACTTGTAATTTGAATAAGTGTCTTCCCATTGTAGTAGATGAGGTTTCCTTCTATACGTAATACACTCCCTGATAATGGACCTGCTTCATTTCTTATTTTTTGTAAAAATGGATTGGCGCTTGATTTTCCAAAGCCTAATAATAGGATGTTTTTGTATACATTTTTGTCAGTTTGAACACGTAACATGGGATATGGCATCTCATGATAAACCCCTGTTATTTTTGTATTTGTTGTTAGCTCAAATGTGCTGTTTTTGAACGTGTTTTGAGTAAGGGCAAATAGGAGAGCACCACCTACTAATAATAGTATTCCAAAGAGTACAAATGATTTGATTCCTTTTTTTGTTTTGGGAGATACCGTATCTAGATACCCAATGTAAAAATCGTCTTCTTCTTTCATAACTTTTTGATTAAAATGTAACGGGTTCTATTTCGGTTCCTTCTGCCATAGCTTCAGGAAGTATATAGATGCGATTATTTTTATTTTTAATACGGTAGGTAGCTACTTTTTCTGTAAATGGTGGTGGCGATTGTCCATTATGAGGTAAGTATTGGTGTCCATGCCAAGGGCACGTAATACAACCATCTACAATTTTACCTTCACCTAAAGGACCTCCTTGATGTTTACATACATTTGAAATAGCTGAGAGCTTGTTGTCATATTTGAAAATAGCAACACGCTCATTTCCTACTACAAAAATTTTTGCTCTGTCTTCAGAGATTTTATCAATTTCGCATACATATTCCCAGCCTTCTTCTTTTTCTGTAGTTTGGATACTATCTGTTTTAGATTCTTTAAAAGCAGTTGTGATGTGTAAAGTGGTGATCGTTAAGAACCCTACTCCTAAAAAGGCAATCACAACGATAGAAGGTTGTTGTTGAAAGGCTCCTAAGAATACATGAAGAATAACAAGTATATACGCTACATATACGAGCATATGTAGTCGTTTCCATGTTTTTGGAGATAGGTTTTTAAGCCAAAAATCATGACTAGTAGCAGCCATTAGAAATAAAATAACCAATGCAAAAAAGCCTAATACTTGAAAAGGAAAATTAGCCAAAGAGGTATATTCCATATTTGAAGTAAATAAGGCATATATAGGGTTTACATTTCCTAGAGCGTGAAATTGGAATAAGGAGAATCCACCATGAATAAGTGCAGCTATAAACATGCTCACTCCCAAATGCCTTCTATTATAAAGTATGGGTAATAATCTAGGATTTAATCTAGTTAATGGGCCAATACTTAAGATAATATGTAATAAGACAATAGCTAGCGTTCCAAAAGCTCTAATAATAAGTGTTTCTGGACTTGTTTCTTCATTGGTGATAATGGTAATTCCTATAAAACTGATGAGGTATAGAAACATCCCAATTGCAATCCATTTGTCGTATGTTTTCTTATGCTTATTCCAAAGCACAGGTTGATAATTTACTCCCATGATAGATCGATATTACGGATGATACGTTTCTTTATTCCATCGTATAATTGAACTCTTTTTACCGTCTTTTCAATGTCAAACGTATACAGTCCTTTTTTATCTATACTTCCTAAAAGAATACTTCTTTCTTGATTTTTATTGATTACATATACACTTGTAGCAGCGCTTTTTAATGGCTTTTTTACAACAATTTGTAGTTTATTGACAGTTGCCAGTTCTTCGATACTTACAGATAACTGTGCATCATCTTCAATAGAAAATGTTCCTTTTTGTATTTTAGAAATAGCGGAATCACTATCAATACCTAATGGTTCTTTTACACTGTTAATAGATGCAACAATAAGAACAGTTCCTAATAGACCTAACGCCATCCATATCATCTTATGGGCTTTTCGTAATCCAGAAGTCATAGATTCGTTTTTGAGGGTTTTAGTAGTCTTGATAGAAGAAGAGGCCAAAGACCTATCGCGCCAGGAACAAGAAGGAGCCTAACGGTCCATTTACTGTCCTTGATAAGTTCATCTAGCTGAGCAGCACCTCGTATAAAAAAATAAATTCCAAATACGAGGCCTATGGCTAGATAGATCAGAATGATGGTTGGAATAATCTGAACTATGATATCCATATGTTTATATTAAAGTTGCATCTGTTATGATTTCTAATAAAGCGGGTCCATTATGCGCTCTTAGTTTTTCTAAAGCAGGGATGAGTTCTTCTCTTTTGGTGACCCTAATTCCTAGAGCGCCACAGTTTTCTGCAAATTTTGAAAAGTTGGCATTATGCAAAGAAGTTTTCCAAACATCTAATTCTGCTGCTTTTTGTTCTTTAGAAATTTTTCCAATTTCTGAATTATTAAGTAACACATGTTTGATGTTCATGTTATACTTAACAAGGGTCATCATTTCTCCTAGATATTGTCCAAATCCTCCATCTCCAGATACAGACCAAATAGGTCTTTCTTTCCCTTGTGCTGCCCAAGCGCCCATAGCTGCGGGTAAAGAGAATCCAATAGATCCTAAATACCCAGACATCAAGACCGATTGGTTTTTTGGCTCAAAGTAGCGTCCAAAAGAATAGGTGTTATTTCCTACATCTACTGCAATAACTGCATTGTCTGGAACTACTTGATTCATGGCTTCAAATACAGCTATAGAGCTTAATCCGATAGCACTTTCGTCTTCCAGTCTACTTTGTTTTTCTTCTTTCCAAATGGCCCAACGCTCAGCAATTTCAGGGCGTCTGTCTATGGTATTTAATTTTCCTTTAGTTTCTTCTTCAATAATGGTAAGTGTTTCAGATATTTCTCCCCAAAGAGCCGCATCTACTTTATGAAATTTACTCAAGGCTGTTGGATCGTAATCTACCTGAATAATTGGTTTTTTAGGAGTGATTCCTGTGTGATTTGAGAACGAAGCGCCAAATACTATTAATAAATCACTTTCATTCATAAACCAAGAGGCAATAGGAGTACCGCTTCTTCCTAGAACTCCACATCCTAATTCATGTGAGTCGGCAATAAGACCTTTTCCTTTAAATGTAGTAATGACAGGACACTGTAACGCTTTCGCGAAAGCGGTAATAGCTTCCATATGAAAACGTGCTCCATGACCTACAATAATAGCAGGCTTTTCTGAAGCAGCTAGCATATCTACTGCCTTTGCTACCATTTGCCTTGGCGGCGAAATATTCATAGGAGTGATTCTATTCTCAGGAGTTTGAGCTTCTTCACCTTCTGTTTTTGGCATAAATGCCACTTCATCTGGGAAGGTGATATGTGATACATCTCTGTTGAGCAACGCACTTTTTATAGCAAGGCTCATTAACTCACTATGTTTAGAATTTTGCTGTACGCTATGGTTAAAATGTGCTACCGTTTGAAATGCACCTACAAGATCTACTTCCTGAAATGCTCCAGTACCTAATACTTGTGTATTTACTTGTCCAGACAGTGCTAATAGGGGAGCGCGGTCTACTTTTGCATCCCACATTCCTGTAAACATATTGGTAGATCCAGGCCCTGCAATTCCAAAACAAACAGCAGGTTTGCCCATTAATTTTCCATAAGCAGAGGCCGCAAAAGCGGCAGCTCCTTCATGGCGTATACCATAAAATTGGAATCTCCCTTTTTCTTCTTGTCGTCTCATGGCATCGGCGACGGCAAGATTAGAATGGCCTACCATTCCAAAACCAGTATCTACACCCCAATTTACCATGGTTTCTATCATGACATCAGAGATGGTCTCTTTATGTGCATCTTCTTCTTCAACAGCAACAAGAATGGCATCACCTTCTTCTTTAACTTCAAATGTTTTTACCCCATCATCATAGCCTCCAGGAGGTAATCCTGTGCATGGGTGAAAATCCCAACCATGCCAAGGACAGCGTAACATTCCATTTTCAATAGACCCTTCTCCAAGCGGCCCTCCTTGATGTGGACATTTGTTATCCAATGCAGAAAACTTCCCGTCATAATGCGTCAAACAAATACCTTGATGACCAGCTGTTACCGTTTGAACACGCCCTTCTGGTAATACCTTTTTGTTTTCGAGAACTTTATACCATTTTTTAGTTGTTGCCATGCGTTTTATTTTTTGTTGAATTTTATTTTGAATTGATCTTGTCGGATACTTACGGCTCTATATGAGTATTTAATGAGCCAAAAAAGCCCTAGGAGTAGCATTATAATTCCTAGAATAATTACATATAATGCAAGTGCTGTTTCTATATCTAATTTTAAGCTAATACCTCCAATGAGTGCTGCGGTTACAAGACAGGAAATAGCAATGTAAAAGAGCACCATAGCTCTATTCAATAATTTTAATTGAATTAGTTTCTTATTGATAATCACATCATTTTCATCAGTATTATGGATAAGTGTATTGATCTCTGTAGATAATGTGACCATTAAATTTGAGGTAGATAGAATTAATAATCCTATACCTGGAATAATTGTGATAGGGATATACCAGTTGTCCATATGATTTTTGTTTTATTATGCTGTTAAGCAATCTATAAAGCGACACAGTACTACTTTTTAAACTGATGTATAGTTTCTTGAAAGAACTTGACAGTTTCAGATTCTACTAGGTTTGTAGCAGGGAGAATAGCTCCGGTAAAACCTTGATCTACCCATTTTCCTAAACTCAAATCACTAGAAGAAGAAGGAAATATTGCTTTGCCATCTTTATAGCCGCTGATATAAAAATAATGTTCGTCAGAAAGTGTATCAGGAATTGCCATTCCTATTCCAATAGAAATACCAGTGTCATTTAATGGTGCATAGGCTCCCGTGTCAAAATGGTGAGGCCATATACGTATAGGCGAATCCAGATGATGTGCTTCTACAATACTTTCTAGAGTATAGGTTGCAAGAATCCTTAGGTTACATAGATGCTCTAATGCAGCAGCATCAGTTAATTTATATTGATAGGCATCATTAATTGTATATGGTAATTCATAATGAAACTCATATACATATTCCTTTCCAAGATGTTTTTGAGAACATTCTTGTAGCCATTGTAATATCTCATTATGTGTTTTCCCGTCAAGGGAAAGTGAATCGGTATTATTTTGAGATGTCCATTCTAAAGAAAAACGTCTATAGTTTAATGCTAACCTGTCTCCAGAAGGAGACAAATCATAGGTTTCCATTTTCATGGTATCTGCATCAAAGCCTACATTGGTATGACTATCATCTGCTTTCTTTTCTAGAAAGCTCATGTTTGCAGCAGCCAAATATTGAGATGCTAGGTGTAATTGATCTTTCATTGATTTAAATTCCGGCATAGTTAATTCCTGTTAGTTTGTGCATATCTCTGTTAAATGTGGATAGATCATCATGATTAAACTTACTGATATCATCATATCCACATGCTCTTGCTACTACTTTAATCAAGTTGTTTGTAGCATCAAAATAGTTATGTAATTGCTTAGCAGAGCTATCAATAATTAAACGACTACGTAAAGATTCTTTTTGGGTAGCAATTCCTACAGGGCAGTTATTACTACCACAGGCACGCATTCCTAGGCATCCTATGGCTTGCAATGCCGAGTTGGATACGGCAATAGCATCGGCTCCTAACATTAACGCTTTCGCGAAATCTTCTGCAACACGCAATCCTCCTGTAATGATAAGTGTCACATCTGTCGCACCTACTTTATCTAAATATTTTCTAGCTCTTGCCAGAGCAGGAATTGTTGGAACATTGATATGATCTCTTAAGATAGTAGGAGCAGACCCTGTACCGCCACCGCGACCATCAAGTATGATATAGTCTACACCTACATCTAGTGCAAACTGAATGTCTTTTTCTATATGACTAGCAGCGAGTTTAAATCCAATGGGGATTCCGCCAGTACGTTCTCTTACTTGGGCGGCAAAGGCTTTAAAATCTTCTACCCCATGAAAATCTGGAAAGGTTGCTGGAGAAATAGCTGTTTCGCCTTCATTAAGACCACGTACTTCTGCAATTTCTTTACTTACTTTGGCGCCAGGAAGATGACCTCCTGTCCCTGTTTTGGCTCCTTGGCCACCTTTAAAATGAAAGGCTTGAACGTTATCAAGCTTGTCCCACGTAAACCCAAATTTCGCGGAAGCGAGTTCATAAAAATATTTAGAATTATTGGCTTGCTCTTCAGGAAGCATTCCTCCTTCTCCAGAACAGATTCCTGTTCCTGCTAACTCGGCTCCTTTAGATAAAGCAATTTTTGCTTCACGAGATAGCGCTCCAAAACTCATATCACTTACAAACAATGGAATGTCTAAATGAAGTGGTTTTTTTGCTGTTTTACCGATCACTACTTTGGTCGCTACATCATCTTCATCTAGTAAAGGACGTGATGCCAATTGTGCTGGTAAAAACTGAATATCATTCCATTTAGGAAGTGTATTTCTATCTACTCCCATGGATGCAGAAAATCCGTGATGCCCAATATTTTTCAATCCATTTTGAGCAAGTTCTTTAATATAAGTGGTATAAGGTTCTGTCTCTTCAGGATGCGTATCTGCATAGGCTCCTAGGTATTGATCACGATTAAAAGGCTGTGGGTGATTTACTAAGTATGCATCTATTTCAAACTCATCTACAAGTAAATCATCTCCATCAATTTTTGTAGAAAATTTATGTAAAACCTCTTTATTGTTATATTCCGAAACGCCAGAATCTACACGGTAATCCCAGCCATGAACCCCACAAATAAGATTATGTCCATCTACATGACCGTCTGACATTAAGGCGCCTCTATGAAGACAACGACCGTATAATACCGAAATATCATCATCAAATTTTACAATTACTAAATCAAGTCCGTTTACGAGTGCATGCTCAGGCTCTTTGTTTTTTAATTGAGATACTTTTGCAATTGAAATTGGTTTTTTCATGTTCTATATATTGTTGTTATTGTTAGTTTTTTAAAATGCAAATCCGAGTACAAATACAATACGTCCGCCATCATTGCTTCCATAATAGCCTACGTTTGCTGTAAATGTATCAAGACCACTGATCCAGAAAGATCCTCCAGCACTAGTATTTATAGTACTAGATTCATCAATGATAGCAGCAGCTTCATTGCCTTCCCATACTCTTCCGTAATCAAACCCACCCGTAATTCCATAATTTAAAGGGATAAAACTGCTTTTGAATTTCCCTAATTTTAATCGTAAGTCTGTGTTTTGATAAAAAGCATACTTTCCAATAAAGCGTTCATTTCTAAATCCTCTTAAGCTATGATTACCTCCTAAAGTAGCTCCATGGAAGAATTCAAAATTATCGCCAAGAATGGCTTCACCTCCTATTTTTGTAGCAAATACGAGATTACCGCTTTTAGAAATTTTATAGTCAAAGGCAAAATGGGACTCTACATATCCGAATTTATTGTCGCTATTACCTCCGTCAATATTGGTTTTATATCCTGCTGTGACTTCTGTATCTAATCCATAGGTTGGGAAGGCGGCGTTATCCTTGTTTTTAAAACCATAAGATACTTCTGCTCCTGCATAGGTTTGGTTTTCAAAAGTGAGTGCATTTATTCCTGCTAGATCATCTGTAGCAATAAAACGATCTGCGGTATTTGCTACTTCAAAAGATTCTATTTGAGGTTTGATTTCAAAATATCCACCATTATCGCCTCTTCTTATGAGGGATATGGCTCCTCTTAATTGACGTATACGTACACGGTTAAAATCTAGCTCTACTTCATCTCTATCATATGCTGTATCATTACCAAATCCAAAGAAGTTCTGAGCAAAATTGGGACTGTTGTACTTGAATTCAACGCCAAAGTTCCAATTGTGAAATATATTTGCAAATTCTCCACTATAGCTTACATCATATCCTGAATTTCCAGAATAGTAAGATGCGGTTATAATGTGTTTTGAAGTGAATGGATTGCTTTGTAAACCATGTGTGGTAAATGTATTTGTAAATCCTATTCTAAGACCATCATCAGGATTAGCTCCAATGATAGGCAGTAACTGATTTACATTTTCTTTTCTTTTTTTGTAATCATAATTATTGATTTCGTAATCATCTACTAGCCATTTCTTTGATCGTTTATTAACGATAGTATTCTCTTTGTTTTTATAATCGTAAATCTTAACCTTTTTAGTGTTTTTAAAATCATAAGTATCATTTTTCTTACCACCGATTACTTTAATTTTAATAAGATGGTCTCCTTCTCCAGTGACATTAAACGTGTCTTTTCCTTCAAGACCGTATATCCAAATTTCTTTCGTTTCGGATGCATTGAATGTGCGCTCAAATATTCCATTGTCTTTACGCATAATGGCTACGCGTGTTTGTCCATTAGGAAGTCTTTCTATATTAAAAACATCGCTTTTTTGAGTTCCGATTAGTACAGCATGTTTGTTTACATAGTCAAAATACGATTTTGCAATAGTTAAGATATTACCGCGTCTTCCTTTTAATTTTGATTTGATTTCTTCTATAGTTTCCCCTTTCATTTCTTCAGGAAGATTTTCAAAGGCTTTTGCTATGATTTCATCTGTAACGTTATCTTGAATATATTTGGCTTCTTTTTCCCAAGCTGCCCAATCTGATTTATTAATAAATGATTCATCTAAAGGATAGGGTTCAAAGCTAAACCATCTTGGACTTTTGAGCTCATCGTCAAAAGATTGCATCATTCGTAAAGCTGGTACTGCTACACGTAAAAATCCAAAAATACTTCCATCAAATACAGAGAAAGCCTGATCTCTATCTCTTGGAATAGGTTTGTATGTTTTTTTACCATCTTCTTTAAATACAGCCCATCGCCATTGATCTTCGTGACGATCCCAATCGCCGATAAGCATATCAAAAAGACGTGCTCTGATATAAGAAGATTCATCTACAGCAGATTTGCCATTTTTATGAATTTCTTGAAGTACGTCTGCCGTACTTACAATATCTTCAGGATATCCAAAGCTTTTGGCATCTTTATGTCCAGATTCTACACGTTCTTCTAGTAAATATAATTCGTCACCATATTCATCATTGTATTCTCCTAAGGCTTCTTGTTTAGGAATGTAATATAAATTGGGATTGGTATGATATACCTTTGCAGCATCTGCCAAATCTCCTATTGTTGTAGCAGTATAAGGATGTGCTGCGGTATAAAAATCTAATACAAAACGATCTGCAAAACTACCTTCAAGCTCTTCTTCTACATAGGTTTCTTTAAAAGCAGTTGCTTGTAAGAACTTGGTGGCACTTTTACGTAACGCACGCATCACATATTGCTTACCATCCTTGTCTTCTAGTCGTAATGATTTAGATTGGTGTCCACCACCGCGTCTTACAGGAGTAAGCCCTCCTAATAGAGTGTCTATAAATGCAACGGGAGCTTCTACTTCTTTGCTGTAAAATTCGCGATAGCGTTTTCCCCAAAGCCCTTTGTAGAGTTTGCTTTTCTCAGTTTCTTCACTAGCATATACAGCAGCCTTTTTAGTTTCTGGGTAGGTGTCTTTAGGTTCAAAAGAAATGGAAGATGTCTGTTGTGTATTTTCGAAAAGTGTTGTTGTAAATAACACACTATTTTCATTTTTGAAATGAACAGAAAGGCTACCATCTGTATAGATATCAAGACGTGCATATCCTTTTTCGCTTGAAGCGAAATCACCACTATTTTTAATTACCTTTTTAACATTTTGAGTGTCTCCAGAAGCGCCGCTTATAATCTGTGGCACGCCAAAATCATTGATATATTGCAGGTTTTTATCACTTCCAGAAATAAATACAATCTTATCGTTTTCTTGTGCGATAGTGAGTAATCTATTGCGTAAACTCCTGTATTGCGTATGCTGAAAATCTTCTTGAGAAAAACCACCTGTTCTTGCAAAAAATCCGGTTTTAGATAATGAGAGCATTGGATGATGAATGGCAATGATCTTTGTTTTTGCTTGCGCCTTTTTTAAAATGCTTTCAAACTCTAAAAAGAAATCATTTCTGTTTTTGATATCACAATCTTCATTGAGATACGTTTGTTTATCCCAATCTTCTAGATACCATTGCGAATCTATAGTGATAAGAATTGCATTATCAGTAAGATTTGTCTTTTTGATAGGACACCCTTTATCTGGGTAAAACTTGGCATCGCTATTTTTTTGGATATATTTTTCAAAAGCTTTTACACCTTTGTACCCATTATATTCCCATTCATTATGCCCAGATGTAAAGATGACATTCTTTTTTAAGGAAGAGACAATATTGAGTTGATCATCTACTACAGCTATTGCAGTATCGTTAAATCCATTTTCAGGCGTTGTATTTCCCAATAAGAGCAGCTTCGAGTTTTCAGAAGCGTCTTCTACAATAGTGCGTAATGTATTTATTCCTTCTGTTGTATTTGTATTTCCGGTAATGTATACAGAGACTTCTTTTTCTTGTCCATACATATATGATGTCATACAAAGTATAAAAACAAAGAAGGCTTTGTAAATATGGTTTTTAGAATTAATCATTTGCGAGTTTATGTTTGATAGTGGTTAATTTTTAAAATAGTTCTCCTTGCAGAAGCATAGTAGGAATACCTCTGAAAATGAAATTTATAATAATATGTTATTAGTTATTGATGGTTAAGGGGAAACGAATCATCAATAAAATTTATCCTTAATATAAGGTTCTACATTTTGGACATTGTACTCCAATAGTTGTGTTGCCTAGTTTGATCCTATTAAGATACTATAATTTGTTTTGATGCTTCTTTTTTAATTGTTATTTACTAATAATAGCTTTTTTGGTGTATGTACTTTATAGAGAAGATTGTGTCTAATAAAATAAAATGAAAAACTACTGATAGTTAATAAAATAATGCCTTGTAAATAATCTAAAGATGTAAATTCGAAATTGTCATAATTTCCTAAAATATATAATAAGTACTGTGTTAAGTATTCGCTTGATAGTACAAGGATATATCCAGTAAGGCACAAGTATCCCAGTGTTTTTAGTAAATTCATGATTTGATTAGTTGTCGTTATTGCATCTGTCGAAGTGTTCTAAAATTTCTTTCGTAAAAACTTAAAAATATTCCAAAATCATCATGAGGTACTGTGTTGCTTATGTGTTTCTGAATGGTTTATTTTTCAATTTTAGTAATAAACTTTGTGTCATATTGAATATCTCCATCTTTGCGCATTGAACTCAATACATTACTTACAGTCTGTCGTGATGTATTGGTAAGTCCAGCAATATCTTTATGGGTGAGTAGGTTTTTTGCTACTAGATTTCCTTCTTCATTTGGAGTCCCAAACTCACTTACATAGTCTGCTATAAACTCTTTAATTCTTACATGACTATCCTTGTATAAAAGATCGTGTAATTTGCGTTCTAAGCGTTTTATACGTGTGCCATATATCTTCAAAACACCATTTTTAAGTGATTTGTGTTTTTGTATTAGCGCCTCCATTCGTTCTGATTCTATATAACAAATCACACAATCTTCAAGAGCATAGGCAACTTCTTCAGACGCCATTTCTTCATCGTATAAGGAAAGTTCTCCAAATATATTACCGCGTTTTGCCACATATTTTACCGTATGTGTATTCTTATCTACAATTTTTACAACCCCTTTTTTTAGGAAGAAAATACATTTTTTGTCGACGCTTTGGAGGTTAATAACAGAACCTTTATTAATATAATCCATTTCCAGAATTTCACAAATGGACATCATCGTGACAATGCCTAATTTTCTGAAGAGATTAAATTCTTCTAAAAACCAATACTTAGTAAGTGTTTTCAATAATTTAAAATATTATGGTTGCTCAAAAATAAATAAATGCGTCTTTAGGAAATAGTTTAAAAAAAATAGAAGTTACTACAGACGACACTTACGGTATATTTTTTTTGAGATCATCGATTTTTAATGTATGCGTCACTTTTTTTGTAATAGGTATAATCCTAATTTTATTTTCCAATACGGGACTTGTTCTTCAAAATACGTAAAAAATGACTTTAGACTAGAAGTATCTTCAATCTCATCTTGCGCTTTCTCGATTTGTGCTATTTCTTGTGTGGTTATAAATTGATCAAAATCGATATGCATACCATCTTCATGTAACTTCATGACATGATTAAATATGGATCCTATAGTTAAATTTCGTGCTTCTGCAATTTCTTCTAGAGAGAGTCCTTCTTCAATATAAGCGCGTGTTTCTTCATGGGTTTTTCCCACTTTGGTTTTTTTAGGTTTTTTAATATGCGCTTTAATTACATTGAGAAAATCGGCAGCGTATCGTTCTAATTTTGCTTGTCCTACACCGCTTATTTGAAGAAATTCGGTTTCTGTAGTAGGTTCTTGATCTTCCATGTCTTTAAGACTTGCATCACTAAAAATAATATACGCAGGAACATTCTCATCACGTGCTAATTCATTACGTAATTCTCGAAGTTTTTCAAATAAAGTACCTTTTGGCTTTTTAGGTTTTCGTTCTTTAACAATTTCAACAATGGGTTGGACTAGGTTAGCCAATTGTACCTTTTTACCTTTAAACAACACCTTTTCTGCTAGTGATGTAAGTAAGAGTCTTCCGCTTTCGCGAAAGCGTATTTCTAATAACCCCTGATTAATCATTTGAATGATATACTGTTGTAAATCTTTCCAGGCAACATCTTTAGCAGCGCCAAAGGTTTTAATGTGTTGATATCCTTTGTCGTATACGGAAGCATTTTGAGCACCTCTCAGTACATCTATCACCATTCCTAAAGCTTCTTGTTCTTTTAATCGAACGACGCCAGAAAGTACTTTTTGCGCAATGATAGTACCGTCAAAGTATTCAGGATTATTCTTACAGATATCGCAATGACCACAGTCTTCTGCTAGAAACTCACCAAAATAGTTTAGCAGTACTTTACGACGACAACTTAAGGCTTCTGCATATTGTTGCATGCGTTCTAGCTTTGCTGTTTGGTATTCGATATTGGCACTGTTTTCTATAAACTTGCGTAACTGTATCGTATCTGCATAGCTGTAAAAAAGTAATGTGTGAGATGGAAGACCATCTCGACCTGCACGACCAATTTCCTGATAATAGCCTTCTATGTTTTTAGGCATATTGTAATGAATCACCCAGCGAACATTACTTTTGTCAATTCCCATTCCAAAGGCTATCGTAGCAACAATAATGGGTGTTTTGTCATTGATAAAATCTTCTTGGATTTTTGAGCGTTCTTGCGCGTCAAGTCCTGCATGGTATGCTTTTGCTGTATGATTTGCATCTTGTAGTTTTTGAGCAAGCTGTTCAGTGCTTTTTCTACTTAAGCAATAAATAATACCACTTTCAAAAGGGCGACTATCTAAAAAAGTGAGGATTTGTTGTATTCTTTTCTGACCTGGTCGTACGTCTAGAAACAGATTAGGTCTATCAAAAGAGGCTACATAGCGTTTTGCGTTTGGTATGGAGAGCTGTTCTGCGATATCATCTTGTGTAGAGACATCTGCGGTAGCTGTAAGTGCAACTAGTGGAGTATTGGGATATCTATTTTTTAAATATCCTAGCTGTGTATAGGCAGGTCTGAAATCATGCCCCCATGAAGAGATACAATGCGCTTCATCTACAGCAATAAGGCTTATTTGTACTTCCTGTAATAATGTGTCTAATAATGATAAACTTTCTGGTGCTACATAAATAAGATCAAGGTGTCCTTCTCGTAAATCTTGAATTACTTTTTCTATCTCTTCTGGTGCTTGTGTGCTATTGTAATAGGCAGCTTTGATACCATTTGCTTTTAAGGCATCTACCTGATCTTTCATCAATGCAATAAGCGGTGAAATTACAAGAGCAGTACCCGATAATGCAAGCGCAGGAAGTTGAAAACACATAGATTTTCCTCCACCAGTAGGCATAATCACTAAGGAATCTTTTCCTGCAATGATATCTTGAATAATGTCGAGTTGGTTTTCACGAAAGTGATCATACCCAAAATGGGTTTTAAGAAGCGTGTGTAGGTTGTCTTTTTCTGTAGTCATAGTCAAAGTGCAAGCTACTAAATATGTAATGTAATTAGAATAATTCTCTAGATAAATATAGGGTCTTTATAAAACAACAATTTTTTTGACAATAGTCTTTTGTGTATTGTCTATAGATACAAAGTAAACACCACTTGCCATATCTGAAATGTCGATGGTTTGCTCTTGATTGGGACTGTCAAAGTATTGGGTTTTGATTACTTTTCCTTGTATATCCATAATAGAAATAGTGATCTCTTGCTGATTTTCTGGATATGAAAAATGGATATTATCTTTTGTTGGGTTTGGATAGAGTGTAATATCATTAATTGTAAATTCATTAATACTTAGTGGATTAGATCCTTCAACAATAGTTAGGGTTTGATTACTATCGATATCTTCAATACGATCTATCATGCCACTTAACCAAGTAACCTCAATATAATCAACGGTTGTTGCGTCACCCAGACCAAAAAACTCTGTGTCACTATTTTGATTCATGTAGCCTTCCCCACATAATGTATATCCATAGTATACATTTTCTCCAACACCTACTTTTATTTTTGAGCCTATTCCCATCTTATTACTGATAGTACCTTCTAATGTTATTTTAAGCCAATTATTATCTGTAGTTGAAGTATTATTCCATAAAGAAATAGGAGCATCATTTGCATTTATAACAACGATATCTTGTAAACCATCATTCTGAATATCTCCTATAGCATTTGAGTAACTAATAAAGGGGTCTTCTTCAATACCTGTGCCTGTGCTTATGGTATAATTGCCTAATCCATCATTAAGATATAATGCAGCAGAAAGTCTTCCGTCTTCACCATTTACACTACCACTTACATATAGGTCTTTATAGGTATTGTTACTAGCATCTATACATACGGTTCCCCATCCGATGCTGTCAAATCGAGTTCCATTTTCTAAAGCTATATTACTAAAAGTTCCATCACCATTATTTAATAAATAGGCATTACCTACAGTAACATCTTCTTCAAAAGGAGGGTAAAAATTGGTTACATAAATATCTAGCCATCCATCATTATTAAAATCATCGATGGTCGTAGACATAGCACTCATGTATAGATTTGTGCCACTAGCAATACTTACATCTGTAAATGTGCCGTCGCCATTATTTCTATAAAGTGTATTGGGTGTGGTACATTTATCATTGGCAGTATAAATATCTTGATCTCCATCATTATCATAGTCAAAAAAGGAAGAGCAAAAGGTAATATATCCCGCCGGATCTATTCCTGCACTAACTGTTGTGTTTGTAAAGGTGCCGTCTCCGTTTCCTTGGTAAAGAAGATTGCCTTGTATTTGGTCTGCATCTCGTATGCTTATAAAAACATCTAAGATCCCATCATTGTTGTAATCTCCCCAAGAAGATCCCCAGTATGGAATATCAATAGTAGGAAGTCCAGAGGTATTAGTAATATTAGTAAATGTGTTATTACCTTCATTTCTATATAACCATATGTATCCTAAATCACTAGTGGCAAAAAAATCATGATCTCCGTCGTTATCTATATCTACCCATATGGCATGTCTCGCTTGGATATTATTACTTGAAATACCTAAATCTACAGCTTGAAAATTACCATTTACATTTTTAAAGAACTGAAAATCTTGAGTCGCAGAGGCAGGAATCGTGATATCGTCCCAACCGTCTTGATCAAAATCAAAGAAAGAGATACTTGGCCCTAATACACTTGACCCATATACAGTCTCTTGGTCAAAGAGAAGAGACTCGTCATTTCTGAATTCAATCTGTCCGAATACTTGATGGGCAATAAGAATAAAAAAGAATAGTAATCTCTTCATATTAAAGCAATTTTAGTATCTCAAAGTACTAAAACTTTTTTAAAAATAGAAGTGAGCTTTCTTATAATGGTTTATCCTCCTACATTATTTGGATTGTATCCTAGATATGGAACTTGATATTCGTTAAAAGTAATGCCATATTCTTCTAGTTCCTTAAGAATAGGCGTGTATACTTCTTTTTGAATAGGAAGCTGTACGCCTGGTGTTTTGATCTCTCCATTTAAGATGCGTAATGTAGCCATCGCAACTGGAAGGCCAACAGTTCTTGCCATGGCTGTTTCTATTTGGTCATTACCTATATTTACCATCGTAGCATCTATTTGCTTGCGTTCGCCGTTAAGTTCGTATCCAAACTTATGATACATAACAATCATATCCTTGTCCTCAGGCGCGAGTGTCCATTTATCTTCTAGAATACGTTGTAAGCATTTTGCAGGAGTGGCATTTTTAAGTCCTATTTTTTTATCTGGATTGAAAATATCTAATTCTACAAGTTTGTCCCATAATAGATCGTCTTGATCTATTTTTAGATAATGACGCAATTTTAATTCGACAGAGTCAGTAGGAGAATAGGGTAGGAAGAGATTTAAGAAATCTCTATAGCTCATACTTTCTGTCTCTTGAAGGGTATAACTATCATCAGTCATGCCCATCATCACAAAAATGTGCCATGCCTTAGAAAAACCTACGCGACGTATTGTACCTCTGTATAAAGTAGCAATATCATCTAGGCCATATACAGATCTATATTTTAATGAATTTCTATTAGCATATCCTTCAAAACGTCCATATCCTTCTATTTCTAAAAACTCTGTACGTCTGAAAAGACGTTGGTATGGAATATATTTATAAGCTCCTTCTTGTATAAACTCTGCAGCACCTCCTTGTCCTGCAAGTACTACATTGCGAGGATTCCAAGTAAATTTATAGTTCCATAAATTAGTGTCACTCTCTGGTGCGACAAGACCTCCTGTAAAACTTTCAAAAAGAATCATTTTACCTCCATTGTCACGTATACGATCTATAACTTGCATAGCACTCATATGATCAATACCTGGATCGAGACCTATTTCATTCATGAAGATGAGTCCTTTTTCTTTGGCCGCTTCATCTAATGCTTGCATCTCCTTAGAGATATAAGAAGCTGTAACCATAGATTTATTATAGGTAATACAATCGCGTGCTACTTCTATATGGAAACGAGCAGGAAGCATAGATACAACAATAGTAGCTTCTTGAATAGCTTTTTTACGTTGTGATTCATCAAATACATCAAGGGCTATTGCTTTTCCTTTAGGGTGATTGCCTACAAGTTTCTGTGCGTTTTCTATCGAAATATCGCCTACAATAATTTCTAGGTTCTCTGCAGTAGCTTTGTTGAGAAAATAATTTACTAGTTGAGAGGTAGATTTTCCGGCTCCTATAACTAAGATTGTTCTTGTAGACATATTGGTTGTAAATTTGTGGAGTACGAATGTAGGTATTTGATTAATTACATAACAAGTTATTTTATGAACAAACGACTTTTAGTAACTGGAAGTATTTTAGGGTTTTTGGCTGTGGTGATTGGTGCTTTTGGAGCGCATGGACTGGAGAAGTCTTTAGATGCCGATGCCTTGGCTACTTTTGAAACAGGGGTGAAATACCAAATGTATCATGCATTATTAATGCTGTTGACGGCTATTTTCGCTTTAAGCGAAAAAACAAAAAAAATACTTCACATTCTTATTCTTACAGGGGTTGTACTGTTTTCAGGGTCTATATATGGACTCGCTACAAACGTGCTTACAGGTTTTGATTTTACGACGATAGGGATCGTAACTCCTATAGGAGGAACCCTCTTAATTATAGCTTGGGGAGTGCTTATTGTTAAATTCTTCCAAATGAAGAAAGAGAAATAATATAAAAATACTGCTTCAACGATAAGGTTTTTTTTACCTTTGCGCTTTAAAAACAACACAACAAATACCATTTTTATGGCTTCTGACACTTCAGTTACGAAAACGATTTCGTTAAAACCTTATGGAATTGATAACGCAACCGCCCATTATCAGCTAGAACCTCAAGATTTACATGCTATTTCTGTAAAGAATGATATGGGTAAGACAGCTTCTAGTGGAGCACTTGCGGTTAATACAGGAAAGTTTACTGGACGATCACCACTAGATCGTTTTATTGTAAAAGATGCAAAAACCGAAGACTTAGTATGGTGGGGATCTATTAATATACCTTTTGAGGCTGACGCTTTCGCGAAATTAAAAAACAAGATTACAGATTATCTTTCAGGTAAAGAATTATATGTGAGAGATAGTTATGCTTGTGCAGATGATAAGTATCGATTAAATATTCGTGTTATAAATGAATATCCTTGGTCAAATATGTTTGCATACAACATGTTTTTAAGGCCAACTTCTGAAGAACTTGAAAATTTTGATCCAGAATGGACTATTCTAAATGCACCTGGATTTCTTGCAGATCCTGAAGTAGATGGTACTCGCCAGAGTAACTTTGCTATTTTGAGCTTTACAGAAAAGACGATTATTATAGGAGGAACAGGATATACAGGGGAAATTAAAAAAGGAATCTTTTCTGCATTGAACTTTATTCTTCCCGTAGATAAGAATACATTGCCTATGCACTGTTCTGCAAATGTAGGAGACAATGGTGAAACTGCTATATTCTTTGGGCTTTCAGGAACTGGGAAAACAACACTTTCTGCCGATCCAAATCGTAAATTAATAGGAGACGATGAACATGGGTGGACTTCTGAAAATACGATCTTCAATTTTGAAGGTGGGTGTTATGCGAAAGTGATTAACCTATCTGCAGAAAATGAACCTGATATTTATAATGCTATAAAACCAGGAGCTATTTTAGAAAATGTAATTATGGATGCCGATGGGCATGTAGATTTTGAAGATATTTCTATTACTCAAAATACACGTGTAAGTTATCCTATACACCATATCAATAATATTCAAGTACCTTCATTGGCAAAAAATCCTAAGAATATATTTTTCTTAACTGCCGATGCTTTTGGAGTACTGCCTCCTATTTCAAAATTAACACCTGGACAAGCTGCGTATCACTTTATAAGTGGGTATACAGCAAAAGTAGCAGGTACAGAAGCAGGAGTTACAGAACCACAGCCATCTTTTTCGGCGTGTTTTGGAGCACCATTTATGCCTTTGCATCCTACTAAATATGCAGAAATGCTAAGTAAGAAGATGCAAGAAGCTGGCGTAAATGTATGGCTAGTGAATACGGGTTGGACTGGTGGTCCATACGGGGTAGGATCACGTATGAAATTAAAGTATACAAGAGCAATGATTTCTGCCGCAATGAATGGAGAGTTGCCGTCTGAAGTTACACATGATGATTATCATATACATTCTGTGTTTGGAGTAGCGCAACCTAGAACATGTCCAGGAGTGCCTACAGAAGTATTATCTCCTCGTGCCACTTGGAATAATGATGAAGGATATTATGAAACAGCGCATAAACTAGCAAAGTCTTTCAAAGAAAACTTTAAAAAGTTTGAGTCGTATGCTAATGAAGAAATTATGAACGGTCAGCCACCATTAGGCTAGAAATATTATATATAATGTAAGGGGATTATATGAAAATCTCTTTTTCTTAAACTATTAAGATCTCTTGATAGTTTGTTTAGGGATGAAAGGCGATTGTTTTATATAATCGCCTTTTTATTTGCAATATATTTAAATTAATAAAGAGTTAAATGGATGTGATTTCTGCAATACAATTTGTATTCTTAAGTTTATATGTAAAATAACAGCATGCGTAAAAAAATAAAATCACTTGTCCTTTTAATAGCTATTACTTTATTGATAATAGTTGTTTCTAATTATTCCATAGAATCGTATGCGAGTGATAAAACGTTTAGCGCTGTTTCTGATATTAAAAAAAATAAAGTAGGACTGGTGTTAGGAACCTCCAAGCTTTTGCAAAATGGGCGTACTAATTTATATTTTACATATAGGATAGAAGCAACAGTAGCACTATATAAAGAAGATAAAATTGACTTTGTTTTAGTGAGTGGTGATAATAGTACTGAGCTTTATGATGAACCTACTGATTTTAAAGAAGAGCTCATAAAAAGAGGAATTCCAGAACATAAGATATTTCTCGACTATGCAGGGTTTAGAACATTAGATTCTGTGATAAGAGCTAAAGAAATATTTGGGCAAGAAGAAATTACCATTATCTCTCAAGAATTTCATAATGAACGCGCTATTTATCTTGCAGGTAAGAATGATATCAAAGCAGTTGGTTTTAATGCACGAGATGTCTCTAGACGGTATGGTTTGAAAGTACAACTAAGAGAATATCTAGCAAGAACAAAAGTGTTTTTCGATATTCTGTTTGGGGTAAAGCCTAAGTTTTTAGGAGAGAAAATTGAGATTAAATAAAATATTAAGATGGAGTATCGTAAAGTTGTAGAATACTTGAAATCTTATAGTTTAGATGAGTCTCCATATGATGCAAATGGAGCTATACATTTATTAAAAGCTATTATTGAAAACCTTCAAGAGCATCATATAGATCATGATCTTGAACAATATGCTGCTTGTTTTGATGCAAAAAATGAACTTTTTATAAAAAAGCTTTTAACCTATATCCCAATAAGTAGAGAAATTGAGATTCAAGAGAATTTTGATGATTGAGAAGCTTTCGTTTACTTACTAACAAGGTACACACTAATAATAATAATCAGAGAATCAAAAAGCTGCCAAATAGTAAATTTTTCAATAGTATATGTTACGGAAAGTTTGTTAGATTTTTGTGCTTCGCATTTTACAAAAATCAACAAACAACCACCCCAATAGTAATTATGTAGTTTTTGTTTTCTTATTGACAAGATGCACGTCAGTAATAATTGTTAAAGACGCAATAAGCTGTTTTAGGAGTAAACTTTTCAGTAGTATATATTACGGAAAGTTTGTTGAATTTTTGTGCTTTGCATTTTACAAAAATCAACAAACAACCACCCCAATAGTAATTATGTAGTTTTTGTTTTCTTATTGACAAGGTATACACCCGCAATAATAACGATAGAAGCAAAAAGTTGCCAAATAGTAAACTTTTCATGATCTAATAGTCCCCACATGACGGAAATGATGGGCATAAGATAAGTCACTGATGAAGCAAATACAGGGTTGCTGATTTGTACTAATTTATTAAACATCACTTTTGCCATGGCAGTTCCAAATAAGGCTAGAATGACAATATATCCTAATGATATTTGAACTTCTTGAGATTGTAATACTTCTTGATTAAAAAAATCAGAGTATACTAGTAAAATCAATGCTGGTGGGATTAAGAAAATAAAGTTTCCAGTAGCGATGGCAATGGCTGAAATATTTTGCATGTAACGTTTAATAATATTTACATTAAGGGCATACATGACGCCTGCAGCTATGACGAGTAAGGCATACCAATAATTTTGGCTAGGGTTGATGCTAGCGCCAATAAGAATCAATGCGGTTGCTCCACTTAAACCCACTAAGACTCCTGCTAATTGACGTTTAAGGAATTTGGCTCCAAATATAGTTAAGCCTAGTAAGAGGGTCAGTAAAGGGACACTAGAATTCAGTATGGCAGCGATAGCACTATCTATTTCTGTTTCGGCATAGGCAAATAAAAATACAGGAAGCCCTGTTCCCAAAACTCCAGAAATAATAATCCATTTCCATTCTGCTTTTTTAATGGTGCGTAGGCTTTTCCAGCCAATAAGTAATAAGAAAAATGCAGTAAATAAAATACGTAAAGCGCCTAGCTGAATGGGTGTGAGACCTACGAGTCCTTTTTTAATAAGGATAAAAGAACTTCCCCAAATAATGGATAATACTACGAGATATATCCATTTTAATGTGCTGTTTTGCATTGCAAAATTTTAGATATGCAAAGTTCGGAAATTCCTCGGTGAGTTTATTGATTTATGAGTTTAAAATAAATTGCTTCTATAAATTAAACAATAATAGCTTCTGTTTTATAAAGAGAGTAGTAAGGAGGTGCTATGATGATTATAAGTTGTTTTGTTGCTGGGTACGCTTTCACGAAAGTGAAATTTATATGGAGTTTTCAGAAATACGAAAACATACTAGTCTTCACTATTCCAAGTGATAGTTTCCATAAGGTGACGGATATCATTCTTAAGATATACTGCTGCAGGATAGATGCTATCGTAATTTGGCTTTGCATTAAAATAAATAGAGCCTGTAATAAAATGTGCAGTGCTATCTGTTACATAAAATTGAGACTGAGAAGCTGCGTTTCCTCGCACATCGTAAAACATACCATATACATCTTGTAATTCATTGACATACTTTTCTTCAATGATATCGTCTGCTTTTATGACATGTTCATAAGTGAGTTTCTGAGCATCTCTCAACAAGGCATTTATGTTATTGTCTACTTTTCTGTAGGTTAAGAATAAGGTGCCATTAAGTTCTGGGTAGTTGATGGTTACTGAGCAGTTATCTTTAAAAATAGCAGTACTTATATAGTTGTTTTCAAAACTGTAATTACAGTCAGAAGGTGTTGTTACGTATGTTGCATTAGGGTATTCGAGGCTTAAAAATGCTTCAGGTTTTGGCAATAGGTCATCTCCGCAAGAAACAAGTAATGCGCAACAAAGTATACTGTATATGTAAGAGCGTATGGTCAAGATAGTATGGTAAATTTAATTTGTTTAATGCGTTTTTTGTCTATGGCTTCCACAGTAAACGAATATTGGGTATAGTTTATTACTTCATTCTTTCTAGGAAAACCTCCTGAGATCTCTAAGATGAAGCCAGCAATTGTTTCGGCTTCTCCTTTTTGGTTCTCAAAGATGCTATCATCTTCTAGATGTATAATGCGGTAAAAATCTTTTAATGATGTTTTTCCGTCAAATACATAGTTGTGTTCATCTATTTTAGAATAAATAACATCTTCATCATCAAATTCATCACTAATATCGCCTACAATTTCTTCAATAATATCTTCTAGTGTAATAATACCACTAGTGCCTCCATATTCATCTACAACAATGGCAAGGTGGTTTTTCTTTTCTTTAAACTCAGCAAGTAGATCATCTAGTTTTTTGTTTTCAGGAACAAAATTAGGTGCTCGTAATAAAGATGTCCATTCAAATTTTTTATCAGAAAGATGAGGTAATAAATCTTTTACATATAATATACCTACAATACTGTCTATACTATCTTCATATACAGGAATACGGGAATATCCTGTATCTGTTATTTGGGTTAATATATCAGGATAGGAATCTTCTTTATTAAGCGCAAAAACATCCATGCGAGGACGCATTACTTGTTTTGTGTCAGTATTTCCAAAAGCGACAATACCTTGTAGTATTTTTTGTTCTTCTTTGGTAGTGTCTCCTTCACTCGTAAGTTCTAGTGCTTGCGATAATTGGTCTACATTAAAATTTGATTTTTGATCTCCTAATGTATTATGTATTTGTAATGTGATATAACGCATCGGCCCGCTTAATGGTGTAAAGAGAATATCAAAAAAGCGAAGTGGGAACGCCATAAAACTGGCAAATTTAATATTGTTACGACTTGCGTAGATTTTAGGTAAAATCTCACCAAAAAGTAAGATAAGAAAAGTGATGACACCAACTTCTATTATAAAACGTATAGTAGCTGCTGAAATACCAAAGAGATCAGTTGTTATAGATCCAAAAAAGACGTCTCCAAGACTAGCAAAAAGTAGTACAATCGCAATATTAATCGTGTTGTTTGCTACTAATATAGTGGCTAGTAGTTTTTTAGGTTTCTGTAATAGTTTTGCAACTACTTTTAATTTGGGATTTTGCTGATCTGTCGCTTCTGACGTTTCTAAATCTGTAGATGTTAACGAGAAAAAAGCAACTTCGGCACCGCTTATTAGTGCAGAGCATATAAATAATACTAGTAATAGAAGACTACTAATAAGGATGGTACTATCAAAAGCTAATACTATAAACAAGGGTTCAGGGTCAGGATCCAATCGTCTTTAAATTCGTTATACGTAGTTTTAAAATGGAAGGTCATCTACATCCTCTGTAGGATTTATCTGCGATGGTGTTGATTGCGGTTGCTGAGCAGGTTGTTGTGAATGAACTGGTTGCGATGGTTGTGCAGGTCTATTAGCTTGTTGTCCTTCTCCTTTAGGAGTAAGAAACGTAAAATCTACACATTGTATTTCAGTACTGTAACGCTCAAGACCTTTGTCATCTGTCCACTTTCGAGTTTTTAGACGGCCCTCTATATATACTTTATCTCCTTTTTTGAGATATTTTTCACAAATCTCGGCAGCTTTATTTCGAACTACAATATTATGCCATTCGGTGTTGCTTACGCGCTCTCCTGTCGTTCTATTTGTGTACTCTTCATTGGTGGCTAAAGGGAAGCGCCCTATGCTATTACCACCCTCAAAGTAGTGCATTTTTACTTCGTCTCCTGTGTGACCAATTAGAATAACTTTATTGATAGTTCCTGCCATAGTATCAAATATAAGAAAATATTAAGCTGTAATCTATAAACTTATAGATAAACAACTATTACAAGATGTTGATTTTTATAGAGGGAACCTGATCTATAACTTTAATAGAAAACATAAAAAAAGCCTCTCATTAGAATTATCTAAAAGAGGCTTCACTAAGCAAACTTGATTTTAAATGAAAGAAATAAGTATTTAGATAATTTTTATTTCTTTATTGTAAGTAGTTAAACCATTTCTTACTTTGATGCTGTAATTTCCTTTATATGCTTTTTTAAAGTTAAATGACTTGTGAATAGTCTTATTGTCTTTGATTGTTTCAGAAAAAACAATACGTCCAAAACCATCTCTGATGGTAATCTTTATAGGATTTAAATCCAAGTTTAAAAGAATTACAGATACTTTTTCATCTTTTTCTCTAATAACTAAATCATCAGTAATGGTTTCGGGATTTAATTCTTTTGTCTCTATAAATGTTTCCAATGTTGTAGCATTTACATGTGCACTAGTGATTAAAAGCGCGAGAAGCAGTGATAATTTTAATGTGTTTTTCATAATATTCGATTTA
The DNA here is from genome assembly GCF_947492815.1 of uncultured Dokdonia sp. GTDB lineage: Bacteria > Bacteroidota > Bacteroidia > Flavobacteriales > Flavobacteriaceae > Dokdonia. The sequence continues at coordinate 20,049 of NZ_CANLOB010000001.1, read as the reverse complement.
AATGATTGATGACTAAATTATTATGATACAAACATACGCCAGAATGCTACTCGCTGCTATTACATTATTTTCATATTAATGTTCTAAATTATCCTTTGTTAAACTTATGATTTATTATTATGTTAATTTAGTACATATTTAAGGTAATTTTCTAACGATTTAACTTCAAAAGCGTTTTTAACTTTAGCCATAAAAGCTCGATATGATTCTACAGAAACCTACTTTAGAAGCTATTACTCCTAATTTTGGAAATTCCTTTCTATATCAAAAATTTGATAAGGAAAATAGAAATGATAATACAGTATGGCATTACCATCCTGAGTTAGAACTTGTATATGTAAATGGAGGTACAGGGAGAAGACTCGTAGGAAGTAACCTTTCTTATTATACATGGGGTACTTTAATTTTAGTTGGTAGTAACTTACCTCATTGTGGGTTTACAGATCATCAAACAGGCAATAAATTTGAAACTGTCATACAAATGAAGGCAGATTTTCTTGGAGATGATTTTTTTAATATTCCTGAAATGTCTCATATTAAAAAACTTTTGCAAGTATCAAAACGCGGGGTTGTATTTTCTGGAGTCACAAAAACAGAAATAGGGGCTCTTATGGAGAGTATGGAACAGCAGAGTGATTTTGAGCGATTGCTATCTTTTTTAAAGATTCTTAATAGACTTGCTACTACAAAAGAATTTAGAATACTAAATGCAGATGGATTTACCTTATTATCTAATGTACATGACAATGATAGAATTAATTTAGTGTTCAATTATGTAAAAACACACTTTAAGGAAGAAATTCCTCTAGAACAGATGTCAGAATTAACCCATATGACAGTTCCTTCTTTTTGTCGTTATTTTAAGAAAATAACAAATAAGACATTTACACAGTTTGTCAATGAATATCGATTAGTACATGCTTCTAAGTTACTTTCAGAACATGCGATGACAATTACTGATGTGTGTTTTGAAAGCGGATTTAATAACTTTTCACACTTTAATAAAAGATTTAAAGCATTTACAGGACAGAGTCCTTCTTCTTATAGAAAACAGATTAAAACTATTTTAGATTAAAATAAGTTGCTATAAATTTTTCAATAAGCACGGGAACAGGATAAGAACTTATAGATTGAATTTCGATAGCAGTGTCTTCTAAATTTTCAACATCAATAATCCAAAATATAGTGTGTAAATGTTGATGTGATAATTTATGGACAATTGGCTTTACGTTGTATGGAACTATGTTTTTTATAGTATACGAAGCTGTTTCTTTTTGAAAGGGTTCGCTTTCGCGAAAGCGGTTAGTATCAAATTCCCCTTCAATCATTGGAAATTGATACAAACCCTGCCAAATCCCTTTTCCTGTGCGTCGTTCAATAATTGTCTTGTGATCTGACGATCTGAATACGAGGTAGTGTAGATGACGTTTTTTAACTTTTGTTTTTTTGAGTTTTACAGGCAGCGTGCTAATTCTGTTTTTTTGTAATGCGACACAAGAATCGTTAAAAATACAGTGCAAACAATATGGGTTTTGAGGCTTACATTGTATGGCGCCAAACTCCATAATCGCTTGATTGAAATTTGCAGGTTGCTCTTTGTCTATAAGTTCTTGAGCTAAAGCTTTAAATTCTTTAATGCCTTCTGTGCTATTAATAGGAGTCTCGATACCATAAAACCGTGATAAAACTCTATACACATTTCCGTCTACGACAGCAGTTGGTTCATTAAAACTAATACTTGCAATGGCACTAGCAGTATAATCACCCACACCTTTTAGTTTTAATAAATCTTTATACGTATTTGGAAAAATACCATCACACTCTTCTACAATATACTTTGCCGCGGCATGTAAATTTCTGCCACGAGAGTAATATCCGAGTCCTTGCCATAATTTTAACACTTCTTCTTCAGAAGCATTTGCTAGATCAAATACTGTTGGAAAAGCTTCTGTAAATTTCAAATAATAGGGCAATCCTTGGGCTACTCTAGTTTGTTGAAGGATGATTTCTGAGAGCCAAATATTATAAGGATCAGTGGTTTGTCTCCAAGGCATTTCCCGCTTGTTTACTAAGTACCACGCTATAAGTTTATTAGAGAATTTCAATGGCAAATAAAGGTTTTTTGCTAATTTATATACTTATCTTCTTATATTTTAAAAGATTATGCTTGAAAGTTTGAGTTTTTAATGCTTATATTTGCGAACTTGAAATTTTAACCCCTAAACAATTTTTAAAATGACAAAAGCTGATATTGTAGCAAAGGTATCTGAAAAATTAGGTATCGAAAAGAATGACGTACAAGCAACTATCGAATCATTCATGAGTGAAGTAAAAACATCTTTAGAAGGTGGAGACAATGTTTACCTAAGAGGATTTGGTAGCTTTATTATTAAAACAAGAGCTGAAAAAACTGGTAGAAATATTTCTAAGAATACGACTATCAAAATTCCAGCGCACAACATACCTGCGTTCAAACCTGCAAAAGTATTTGTAGAAGGTGTTAAGACGAACGTTGCAGTATAATTTATTAAGTAACCTAATAAAAGAATCATTTTATGCCAAGTGGTAAAAAAAGAAAAAGACACAAGGTAGCAACGCACAAACGTAAAAAGAGACGTAGAGCAAACCGTCACAAAAAGAAAAAGTAGTCTAAGACTACTTTTTCTTTTGAATTATACATGTATCATTAATTATTTGATATCTAGAGTTGTAAATATTTGCGTATAAAATGATTCCACTTAAACATTGCACAGGGAGCACTCTGTTGTATTATTAAGTAGTAAAGTGATTCTTTTATTAGGCTATTTTTTCTAGATAACAAATGTATAATTCTTAGTTCTTTGACATCGTAACAAAAAAGCCCTAATACCTTGAGGCTCGTATGTTACACCGTATTTATTACATTTTGTATACATAGTTATACGTTACGATACCTGTGATAAATTATTGTATAATCCATTTGTCACGCACAATGTGCATGATGGATAAAAATTACTAAAGAGTGAATAAAGAATTGATTATAAGATCTAGTTCCTCGGTAGTTGATTTTGCCTTACTAAAAGATGGAAGACTTATAGAACTTCACAAAGAAGAAGATGGAAATAAATTTAATGTTGGTGATATTTATATCGCAAACATTAGAAAAACAGTTTCTGGACTTAATGCTGCATTTGTAAATGTAGGTTATGAAAAAGATGCTTTTTTGCATTATCATGATTTAGGTCCAAAACTTCCAACACTTCTAAGTTACATAAAACGTGTAAGCACAGGTAAATTAAAAGACTATTCTTTAAAAAACTTTCCTTTTGAAAAAGACATAGATAAAAACGGTAAGATTACCGATGTCTTAAAACAAAAACAAAGTGTACTGGTACAAATCGCCAAAGAACCTATTTCTACAAAAGGCCCTAGAATAAGCAGTGAGCTTTCTATAGCTGGTAGGTATATTGTTCTCGTGCCTTTTTCTGATAGAATTTCTATTTCACAAAAGATAGAAAGCAAAGAAGAAAAAGCACGTCTTAAACGATTAGTACAAAGCATCAGACCTAAAGGTTTTGGTGTGATAGTACGTACAGTTGCAAAAGGAGTAAAGGTCGCCGAACTAGATAAAGACCTGCAAAATTTGGTAGACAAATGGGCTACCATGAGTAAAAAAATTCAAGGAGCACATCATCCTAGTAAAGTACTGGGTGAAATGAACCGAGCATCCTCTATATTAAGAGATATCTTTAATGATTCTTTTACGGGGATAACAGTAGATGATGAGACGCTCTATTATCAAATCAAAGAATACTTAAGCGAGATCGCTCCAAAAAAAGAGAGCATTGTAAAGCTATACAAGAATAACACCCCAATTTTTGAAAAATTCGGAATAGAAAGACAAATTAAAACGTCTTTCGGTAAAACCGTATCTATGAGTAAAGGGGCCTATCTTGTTATAGAGCATACAGAAGCATTACATGTAGTTGATGTAAATAGTGGTAACAGATCAAATAAAGCAAAGAGTCAAGAAGACACTGCGCTAGAAGTAAATATGATTGCCGCTTCAGAAATGGCACGTCAGCTTAGCCTCCGTGATATGGGAGGTATTATTGTTGTCGACTTTATAGACATGAATAATGCAGATAACCGTAGAAAACTCTTTAATCATCTTAAAGATGAGATGAAAGAAGATCGCGCAAAACACAAAATATTACCACCTAGTAAGTTTGGATTAATTCAAATTACTAGGCAACGAGTACGACCAGAAATGAATATCAAAACCCGTGAAGAAGATCCTAACGGATCAAAGGGAGAGATAGAAGCACCTATTGTTATGGTGCAAAAGATGGAAGGTAAACTCGACAAAATTCTTAAAAACGGCAACAATAAGGTGACGTTACACGCACACCCTTTTGTTGCAGCTTTTCTAACCAAAGGATTTCCATCTATTCGTTCTAAATGGTTTTTAGAACACAAAAAATGGGTAAAAGTAATGCCCAGAGACGCTTACACGTATCTTGAATACCGTTTTACAGATAAAAACGGTAAGGAAATTAAAATATAGAATTATGAAACCCTGTTCCTTAAAAGGAATGGGGTTTTTTTATGCCCAAAAATAAATGGAAATAGTATTTTTAACCCCGTGATACAACCTATAAAAACATATACTGTAGAAGAGGCTAAGAGGAGTTTAGAGCGATATTGTGTTTATCAAGATCGTTGTCATCAAGAAGTGCGTAAAAAGCTCTTAGAGATGCGTATGATACCTGATGCCATAGATGTAATTATAGGGCATCTTATAGAACATAACTTTTTAAATGAAGAACGTTTTGCAAAAGCTTTTGTGAGAGGGAAATTCAATCATAAATCTTGGGGAAAACAACGCATTGTAAGAGAGTTGAAAATTCGAAAAATCTCTGATTATCTTATTAAAATTGGGCTAAAAGAAATTTCTGAAGAAACTTATTTGGAGGTTTTTGATACGCTTTCGCGAAAGCGTATACAGCAATTGTCATCCGAAAAAGATAGATGTAAAAAAAGAAAGAAACTCTCTGATTATCTATTGTACAGAGGTTGGGAAGGGGATTTGGTGTATCAAAAGGCCAAAGAATTAGTCCCGTAATATTTCTATTTTTAGTCTTATCTAAAATAAGTTTTTTACCGCCCGACATAATTAATTTACTTTTGCCGTATGTATACGAGAGCAGAAGAAAATTATTTGAAGTGTATCTTCCATTTAGAACAGGAGCATAAAGGAGCTGTTGCTACAAATGCCATTGCTCAAATGATGCACACTAAGGCTTCGTCTGCAACAGATATGATTCAGCGTCTTGCGGATAAAGAACTTGTTTCTTACCGTAGGTATAAAGGAACTACGCTTACCAAAGCAGGCATTGCCGTGGCAGTAGCAGTCATACGAAAGCATAGACTTTGGGAAGTGTTTTTAGTTGAAAAACTCAACTTTCAATGGGATGAAGTGCATGAAATAGCAGAGCAATTAGAGCATATTCAATCTGAAGAATTAATCACAAGGCTGGATAAATTCCTAGACCATCCTGATTACGATCCTCATGGAGATCCTATTCCTGATAAACATGGAAATATTAAAAAAACAGAGAAAAAAGTACTGTCTGAAATGAGTAAAAGTCAGCACGGTATCTTAGTTGGAGTCAGGGAAACTAGTGGTGAGTTTTTACAATATTTAGATAAACGAAACATAGCTATAGGAACTAAAATAAAAGTGCTTGGAAAAGAGTTTTTTGATGGTTCTATGATTATTCAAGTAAAGCGAGAACAATTTTTCATCTCAAAAAAAATAGCTGAGAATTTATATATCCAGGTGTAATACACAAATCTTTAAAAATCATTTTTTTTGAAAAAATCAATACTTATAATGTGCCTTTTTGGCTTTAGTATACAGCTAGTAGCTCAAGAAACTGAAACAACACCAGAATTGGTTACAGATCGTCCTGATGCTACAGAAGCGCCTACAGTGGTGCCAGTAGGAAGTTTACAAGTAGAGACGGGAGCATTCACGACATCTTTTGAAGATAACGGTATAAAAGAAGAGGTTTTTACCTATAACACAGCCTTATTACGTTATGGAATTTTAGATAATCTAGAATTGAGAATAGGATGGAATTTTGAGGAAGTAAAAACAACTATTAATGGAATGGAAACAAATGATGTTGCAAGTGGTTTGTCTCCTTTATTGTTTGGAGCTAAAGTTGCTATAAGTGAAGAAAAAGGATGGTTTCCAGAAATAGGATTAATTGGTCATGTATTCTTGCCATTTACAGCTAGTTCTGATTTTAAACCAGAATTTACAGCAGCCGATTTTAGATTTGCTTTTAATCATACGTTAAGTGAGCGTTCAGGTATTGCTTATAATCTAGGAGGACAATTAGGGGGAGAATCTGCTGAGTTTGCATATATATATACATTGGCCTATGGGTATTCAATTACAGATAAATTAGGGGCTTATGTAGAGGTGTATGGAGATCTACCTGAAGATAGTAGCGCTAATCATTTTTGGGATGCTGGACTTACATATGCGATTGCACCACTTATCCAATTAGATGCTACTGTAGGGCAAAGTATTACAGAAGGGCAAGATTTACTACTTAGTGCTGGAGTTAGTTTTAGAATAGATAAAAAATAAATAATGAATAGTAAAAATATACTTGTAATTCTTTTCGCTTTAAGCGTATTGAGTTGTAAAAATGAAACATCAACAACCAATGATCGCTTAAATGTAGTCACCACTACAACCATGATTACAGATCTAGTAAAAAATGTAGGAGGTGATATGATAAATGTTCAGGGACTCATGGGTGCAGGTGTAGATCCACATCTTTACAAAGCTAGCGCAGGAGATGTCACAAAACTTTCTGGAGCAGATATTATATTTTATAATGGACTACATCTAGAAGGAAAATTGGTAGAAGTTTTTGAAAAAATGGGATCAGCTACAAAAACACAAGTAGCATTAGGAGAGCGATTAGATAAATCAACATTGATAGGATCTGATTATTTTGCTTCAAACTATGATCCGCACGTGTGGTTTAATATTCAATACTTTAAACAATTTGTAGAAGCAGTTGTCGAAGTACTCTCTGAAAAAGACCCTAAAAATAAGGAGCGTTATGTCGCAAATGCTAAAACCTATTTAGAGCAATTAGATGCTCTTGAAAAAGAAGTGAAAGGAATTATAGAAACACTTCCTAAGGAAAAACGCATTTTAGTGACAGCGCATGATGCCTTTAACTACTTTGGGAAGAGTTATGATTTTAATGTTGTAGGATTACAAGGGTTATCTACTGCAACAGAAGCAGGTGTAAAAGATGTGCAGCGTTTGTCTCAATTTATTATAGATAATGATGTGAAGGCTATTTTTATTGAAAGTTCGGTGCCAAGACGCACGATAGAGGCGCTAGAAGCTGCTGTAAAGGCAAAGGATCATGAAGTGGTAATAGGAGGGTCATTATACAGTGATGCATTAGGAGATGCAGAGACTATTGAAGGCACCTACATAGGAATGTTTCGATATAACGTACATACGATCGTAAATTCTCTGAAATAGCATATACACGCTTTCGCGAAATCAAACTTGCGAGACCTGCCTGCTGGTAGGTTCATGACCATAGGGAAAGCGAAGCGCTAAAGCAAATAATGAAATAATAGATAAATGAAAAAAATAGCCATTCGTGTAGATGATTTGACGGTAGCTTATAATTATAAACCTGTGCTTTGGGATATTGACTTAACGGTTCCAGAAGGGGTTTTAATGGCTATTGTAGGTCCTAATGGAGCCGGAAAATCTACCTTAATTAAGGCAATATTAGGTATTATAGACCCTATTGCAGGGAGTGTTTCTATTTATGATAAGCCGTATAGTAAGCAACGCAAGTTAGTAGCGTACGTACCTCAAAAAGGGAGTGTTGATTGGGATTTTCCTACCACAGCACTTGATGTGGTTATGATGGGCACCTATGGACAACTAGGATGGATAAAACGCCCAGGTCAAAAAGAAAAGAAAGCTTCACTGGAAGCGCTAGAAAAAGTAGGAATGCTTCCTTTTAAAAACAGGCAGATTAGTCAGTTGAGTGGTGGGCAGCAACAACGTGTTTTCCTTGCAAGAGCCTTAGTGCAAAATGCATCTATCTATTTTATGGATGAACCCTTTCAAGGGGTAGATGCAACAACAGAAATAGCAATTATCAATATTTTGAAAGAATTACGTAAAGCAGGAAAAACCGTAATTGTAGTGCATCATGATTTGCAAACCGTACCAGAATATTTTGATTGGGTAACATTCTTAAATGTAAAAAAGATAGCTACCGGCCCTGTGAAAGATATTTTTAATGATGATAATTTGACAAAAACCTATGGAATTAATTATAAAGTAGCGGTTAATCAGTAAGTAGTCTTTAGTCGGTAGATAGTAGAAAGTGAAATATGGAAAAACCTAAATTTAAGTTTGAAGATTTAAAAGTAAATCAAAAAGCATTAGATTTTGTAGATTATACATATGTAATAACGAAGAAATTTCCTAAAGAAGAAGTCTATGGATTATCTTCTCAATATAAAAGAGCTTCAATTTCTGTTCCATTGAATATTGCAGAAGGTGCTGGTGATACAGACGCTCAGTTTAATCGTTATTTGCAAATGGCATGGGATTCTGCAAAAGAATGCGTTGTATGTTCAAGTATTGCTAGAAGGCAGGATTTTATAACATTAGAAGAAGATGACGAAGCAAGAATAAAGCTTACAGAAATTGCAAAGATGACAACATCCTTAAAGAAGTATTTAAGAAAGGATAATTAATTTATAAAAAGACTAGAGTCTAAAGACCACAAACTATAGACTATTAAACAATGGAAATCAAAGAATATTTTAGTCTCGTGTTTTCAGATTATACCTTGCGTACTATTACACTTGGTACAGCTATTCTTGGCGCTATATGTGGTATGTTGGGAAGCTTTGCAGTACTACGAAAACAAAGTCTTTTAGGAGATGCTATCTCTCATGCAGCATTGCCAGGTATTGCATTGGCATTTATTATTACAGGAACAAAAGACACAAACTTACTACTCATAGGAGCGCTTGTAAGTGGTTTAATAGGTACCTTTTGGATTCGAGGAATGATTACAAAAACACACCTTAAAAGTGATACCGCATTAGGACTTATCTTGTCATTGTTTTTTGGGTTTGGGATGTTGTTATTAACCTATATCCAAAAACAACCCAATGCAAATCAAGCAGGTTTAGATAAGTATTTATTTGGACAAGCAGCCACGCTAATAGAGAAAGATGTAACGCTTATGGCAATAGTAACAGGAATATGTCTTGTAGTGCTTTTGTTATTTTGGAAAGAATTTAAAATATTACTGTTTGATGCAGATTATACAAAAACACTAGGATTTAATACGCGATTTATAGATATACTGATCACTTTTTTTATCGTATTGGCTATTGTGTTGGGGCTTCAAACTGTAGGAGTTGTCTTAATGAGTGCTATGTTATTAGCTCCTGCCGCGGCGGCACGACAATGGACTAATAAACTAAGTGTGATGATTGTGCTTGCAGCTATATTTGGTGCATTTTCAGGGGTGTTTGGAACTGCTATTAGTGCAAGCCAAAATAACTTGTCTACAGGTCCGGTAATTGTGTTAGTAGCAGCTGTGTTTGTGTTGTTTTCATTTATTTTTTCTCCCGGGAGAGGAATTCTTTTTAAACAAATTAGGTTTTGGCAAAATAGAAGAGACTTGAAACTTCAAAAAACATTGCAATTTATGTTTGATATTGCCAAAACGCACGAAGATATATCACATCCTCATGCCATTAAAATATTAAATAACTTTCAAGGATTTACAAGAGGATCGCTTAAGAAAATGGAAGAAAAAAATTGGGTAGAAGTAAAAGGGCAAAAATGGTCTTTAACACAAGATGGTTATAGTGCTGCCAAAAATTTATATACTCAAGAATAATGACAGGAACACAACTAGAAATACAATTAATCGCAGCTATCGTAGCCATCGCATGTGCAATTCCGGGGGTGTTTTTAGTATTGCGTAAAATGGCACTTATTAGTGATGCAATAAGCCATTCTATATTACCAGGTATTGTGATAGGCTTTTTTCTAACAGAAGATTTAAATTCTCCTTGGCTTATTTTATTGGCAGCAGTTACTGGAGTCATCACAGTTGTTTTAGTAGAGGCAATACAAAAAACAGGCTTGGTCAAAGAAGATACAGCTATAGGGCTTGTTTTTCCTGCACTTTTTAGTATAGGTGTTATTCTAATTGCACAAAAAGCAAATGATGTTCACCTTGATACAGATGCAGTATTACTAGGAGACCTTACGTTTGCTTCTTTTGACCGTATTAGCTTAGGAGACATAGATCTTGGCCCTAAATCATTATGGGTTATGGGAATTATTTTAAGTATCACTATTGGATTACTTGTTTCATTTTTTAAAGAACTAAAGGTAAGTACGTTTGATGCAGGCTTGTCTTCAGCATTAGGGTTTTCTCCTGTTGTTTTGCACTATGGGTTAATGTCTGTGTCGTCAGTTACTGTAGTAGGGGCTTTTGACGCTGTAGGTGCAGTACTTGTTGTGGCTCTTATGATTGCACCAGCAGCAACAGCATATTTACTCACATCAGATTTAAAAAAGATGATAGGTTTGTCCATTCTTTTTGGAGTAAGTGCGGCCATTATTGGTTACTGGATGGCACATCTGTTAGATGCATCCATTTCTGGATCAATGACAACTGTATTAGGAGTTATATTTTTAATGGTATACCTATTTGCCCCTGATAAAGGATTGATTGCTGTGATGTATAGGCAAAAACAACAGCGCACAGAGGTTTCTTTACTTACATTCTTATTACACCTTAATAATCATACAGAAGAAAGTGAACGTCATATAAATCACTTGAATGAACATATTAATTGGCAAAGAGTACGGTCGCAAACCGTATTGGATCTTGCTCAGAAAAATAATATGATTACAATCACAGATAGTATTGTTGAATTGACCTCTAAAGGAAAAGAATTTACAGATCTTGCACTAGAATATATCATCACCAATAAAGATGAAAAGATAGAGCATATGAAAGATGATTTCTTCCTTTTTAGAGGATAAATCTGTAATATGGCATCGTTCTTGCCCTAATCATAACGTAAATTAAATATTATGAATACCCTACGCATACTATTCGTTTTTATTTCTTTTTGCGCTTTCGCGAAAGCACAAAATACATCACCTGCAATAGCCGTAAACCCTGTGTCTTATAAACTTGGTATTGGAGAACATCAACAAATCAATGCTGTAGAAATTACTTTTTTAGAAGTAATAGAAGATTCTAGATGTCCAAAAGACGTAAACTGTGTTTGGGCAGGGCAAGCAAAAATTAAAGTTCGTGTCAAAGAAAAGGGAGAGGAATCTATAGAAAAAGAGGTGATTTTTGATGCATCTGGAAAAAGTAACACCTTATATGTATCCGATAAATTTGTTATAAAAGCTGTGCGTTTATCTCCATATCCAGAAACAAGTACAGCTATTAGTAACCGTGTGTATTATTTAGAATTACAAGTATAGTATGCGTCTGTTTATGGAGCCTGTTTCGTTTGAATATAAGCTTTAATAGAAAAAAGTAATACAATCTCTATAGCAAATACAAAGATGCATAAGATAAAATGGAAGCCAAACACAAAATGGAGAATAAGTGCAAGAATAAGATTTCCTATAAAATAAGCTAAACCAACAGCCATTTCTTTAATAAAATTACTCTTGTCTTTTTTGAAATCAAGAATATATCCAATAAGAACAAAGAGTAAACCCATTTAGTGACAGCCACAATTACCATCGCCACATCCGTCTTTAGATTTTTTCTTTAAAAAAGAAGGTGTCCATATAAATTTTGATACCAAATAGCCAACAGCTAATAGAAAAATAGAAAAGACAATGATGTTTTGAAATTGATCCATAAATAATATGCTCTTTTAATAAATTCTCTAGTCTAGTCGTAATAAAGGAATGTTCTTTACTTAAAGACTTGATATGCTATTAAAGCAACAAGATACGCAAAAGCACTCATGACTCCTAATTGAAGCATAGGCCATTTCCAACTGTTTGTTTCTCGTTTTACAATAGCTAATGTGCTCATACACTGCATGGCAAATGCATAAAATAATAATAGAGATAATCCGCTTGCAAAATTAAATAGAGGCTTTCCAGTAATAGCATTCGTTTCATTTGCCATCCGCCTTTTGATAGTTTCATCGTCATCATTACCAACACTATAAATGGTAGCTAGTGTTCCTATGAAGACTTCTCTAGCAGCAAATGAAGTAATCAAGGCAATCCCTATTTTCCAATCATACCCTAGAGGTTTTACTGCCGGTTCTATAAATTTTCCGAGATGGCCGATATAACTCTTCTCTAACCTATAAGAAGCAATTTGTTTTTCTAAATCCGTTTTCGCAAAAGCGCCCTCTTCCATTTGAGCAGTCACGACAGCTTCTGCATTTGAAAATTCCTTTGTCGGGCCATAAGATGCCAGTACCCATAAAACTATAGAAATAGCTAGAATTATTTTACCAGCATCAACTACAAACGATTTTGTTTTTTCTAAAACATTAATAGCTACATTTTTAAACAACGGAAGCTTATAATTAGGCATTTCTATTACAAAAAATGATTTACTCCTAATTTTTAATGTTTTATTTAGTAACCAAGCAGACCCTATAGCAGTACCAAAACCTATAAGGTATAATAACATGAGTGTAAGCCCTTGTAGATTAAAGAATAAGAATGTGTCATTAGGGATGACTAATTCTATGATAATCACATATACGGGTAGTCGTGCAGAACAGGTTGTAAAAGGAGTCACAAGTATCGTAATAAGACGCTCTTTCCAACTCTCTATATTACGTGTTGCCATAATAGCAGGAATTGCACAAGCAGTTCCAGAAACAAGGGGGACAACACTTTTTCCACTAAGGCCAAAACGTCGCATAACTCTATCCATTAGAAATACCACGCGACTCATATAACCGCTTTCTTCTAGTATGGAGATAAATAAAAATAAAAAGGCTATTTGTGGTATGAATATGACGATACCTCCTAATCCGGCGATGATTCCCTCAGATAAAAGATTTGTAAATGCTCCCGGAGGAAGAGTGTCTTTTACCCATTCACTTAAAGAAGCAAAACTAGCATCTATAAAATTCATAGGATACTCAGACCATTTGAATAACACTTGAAATATGAGCATTAATAAGGAGAAGAAAATCACATAGCCCCAGACCTTGTGAGTTAAAACCCTGTCTAAGCGGGATCGTAAGTCTTTTGCGTTTTCAGAATCTATCGTTAATGTTTCTTTTAAAACATCGTTAATAAATTTATACCGTATAATCGTTTCTTTTTGCTGTAAACGTTTAAGGTTACTAACAGATTCTGTCTTGAAAGAAGCTATAGTGCTCATCTCTTTGCGTTCTATCTTTCCAAAATTTACATCTTGTGTAATGACAAGCCATAATTTATATAAGTCTTGATTAGGAAAAGCTTTGCGTAATCTGTCAAAATATTCTGGAGCAATCACAGAAGCATTTACACAAGGTTGTGTAGAAATGTTCTTGTATTCAGAGATAAGTTGTTTTAAATAATCGATTCCTTGGTTTTTTCGACTACTTATTAAAGCAATCTTTGTGTTTAAATGTTCCTCCATTTTTGGAATATCTAAACTGATGGCTTTACGTTTCATACGATCAGCCATATTAATAGCTAAAATAGTAGGAATACCAAGGTCTTTTATTTGAGTAAAAAGAAGTAAGTTTCTTTTTAAATTTTCTACATCAGAAATAACAACAGCAACATCAGGGAAATCTTTGTCTTTTTTATTGAGTAATAATTCAATAACAACATTTTCATCTAAAGAAGATGCATTAAGACTATAAGTCCCTGGGAGATCTAAAATATGTGCTTTTACACCCCTCGCTAGTTTACAAATACCTTCCTTTTTCTCTACAGTAATACCAGGATAATTTCCTACCTGTTGGTTGAGACCTGTAAGATGATTAAACACGGAAGTTTTTCCTGTATTAGGATTTCCTATAAGTGCTACGTTGAGTTGCTTTGCCATAAAGTTACGATGGCGTTTCTATTGAGATATGTAATGCAGTCTCTTTACGTATGGCAAGATGACTTCCATTTACATTAATATACATTGGATCAGAAAAAGGTGCTAATTGTAAAAGTTGTACTTCATTACCAGGAAGACAGCCCATCTCTAATAATTTAAGAGGGACTTTATCTGTAGCGATGTCTTTAATAATCGCTTTTTCTCCTTTTTGCAAATGCGCAATTGTTTTCTTCAATGCTTATTTAGATTAAATTTAAACAAGGCAAAAATACACCATTTCTGTTAAAGGAAAAAGATAAATTTTGTTAAGTAAATCGATGGGATTAATTAAATAGTTTTTCGACCCATCCTTGTTTAGGTGCATATTCCATTTTTAGGATTTCAATCTCTTCAAGAAGTACTTTTATAGCCTCTGGGTCTGTACCGTCATAATACCCTCGAATATATCCTTTTTTATCTATGAGCATAAAATTTTCTGTATGTACCATGTCAAGATCATCTTCTGTTCCGGGGATATCTTGAACAGCCAAATAATGTTTTCGTGCAAGCGTAAATATTTCTTTTTGAGAGCCTGTTACTAAATTCCAACGAGTATCATCAACCCCTTTTTGTAGTGCGTATTTTTTAAGGATATCTGGGGTGTCATACGTAGGTATAACAGAGTGAGATAATAATTTTATTTCAGGATCATTCTTGAGTTCTTGTTGAATTTCAACCATATGTTCTGTCATAATAGGACAGATTGTTTGACAAGTAGTAAAGAAAAAATCCGCTATATAAATTTTTCCTTTATAATCATCTTGGGTAATCGTGTCATTATTTTGATTAATTAAAGAAAAGTCTCCTATGCGTTGCTTTCTTTTACTGTCTTGTAAAGTAGAATCTACTAAAGCGCGGTTTAAATCTTTTGCTTTGATATATGTCAATCTCTTTTGAGGTTTAAGTTGACTATATATTAATGTCATAATAATGATCGATAAAGTGGTCATTGTTATGATAAAAATTTTATATCGCTTAAAAAAGTGTAGCATACAACTCATTTTTTGCAAAATTACAACTGGAATTTGAGTTCACATGCTTTTTTACCTTAAAAAAAAGTGAAAAGAAACGTACAATCGTGTAATTGCTTTCTTATGCGATGTGAAAAGATTACTTTTGTGCGTTTTAAATTTTGACTTACAACAGCCATGGAGCTATTTATACAGATATCACAATTTGTTCTTGCCATTTCTATTTTAGTGATCTTACACGAGTTTGGTCATTTCTTGCCAGCACGCTGGTTTGGAATTAAAGTAGAGAAATTCTTCTTATTTTTTGATGTGAAGTTTGCCCTTTTCAAAAAGAAAATAGGAGAAACAGTGTATGGAGTAGGTTGGTTACCTCTTGGGGGATATGTGAAAATTGCAGGAATGATAGATGAAAGCATGGATAAAGAGCAGATGAAAAAAGATCCAGAACCATGGGAATTTAGATCTAAACCAGCTTGGCAACGTCTTATTGTAATGGTAGGTGGTGTGACGGTAAATGTCATATTAGCTTGGGTTATTTATAGTACTATGCTTGTCGTAAATGGAGATACCTATATACCTGCAAATAATCTAAAGTACGGTATTGATGTAAGTGATGCTGGAGAAAGTTTAGGGTTTAAAAATGGAGATCAAATTCTAGCTATAGATGGTAAACCTGTTAAGCGATTTGATAAATTCCTGCCTATGGATGTATTATTAGGCGATGAAGTGACTGTTTTAAGAGATGATATAGAGATGAGTTTTCCTATAAAGGATACAGGAAAAAAACAAGTATTGAATTCAGATGGAGGACCTTTTATTGGCCCGGGATTTGCTCCTAAAATAGGTTCTGTTAAAGAAAGTAGTATAGCTGAAATGCTTGGATTAAGTGCTGGAGCAGAGATTGTTGCCATGAATAATAAGAAAGTTGATTTCTGGAGTGATGTTGAAGGTGCAATACAAGATAGGAAAGGAGATGTGCTAGAAATTAAATATAGACTTAATGGAAATTTCTATCATAAGTTTGCGCATTTGCCAAAAGAAGGAGCTTTTGGAGTTTATAGAGATGCTAATGGGTATTCTATAACAGATGAGTATAGTATTTTGGCTGCGATACCAGCAGGTTGGAGTGAAACAATAGGTGTTCTTAAAAAACAAGTAAAACAGTTTAAGCTTATCTTTAATAAAGAAGTTCAGGGATATAAAAATGTAAAAGGTCCTATTGGTATCGTTGATATGATGTCACCTACTTGGGATTGGACAGCTTTTTGGTCATTCACAGCTATGTTTTCTGTATGGTTAGCTTTTGTAAATATTTTACCTATTCCTGCTCTAGATGGAGGACACGTAATGTTTTTATTATATGAAATGATTTCTGGAAAAGCTCCTTCAGAGAAAACACTTGAAGTTGGTCAGATTATAGGATTCGTTATTGTAATGGGACTAATGGTTGTTATTTTTGGAAATGATATATGGAATTTGTTTAAATAAATTACACGCTTTCGCGAAAGCATGTAATAGTAAAACATTATATTAATTTGAATTCATATAGCTTTACCTTATGATTATGTTTTTTATTGTCTTTTTTAAGAGGGTTTAAATGCCTTTTTGAGAATTTGTTTAGCTAATGAGTGTCTTTTCTGATTAAGTTTATTAAAATAGCTCTATTTTAAGATTTAGGATTTTTCTGAAAAAAATAGAAGTTTCTTCTTGAATAATTCAAGTATACTATTTTTTACTAGTATTTTTTTAATATTTAATTTTTTACGGTTAAACCTATGATTTTTATGGTTTAGCCGTAAAAAAATGTATATTGTTAATAACTATGTGAATAAAATTATGTATTTTGCCGATGTTTTTAACCCTTTTGTCGACAATCGTTGATTTTTTAGGTCTTAAAAATTAGTTAAAACAGTAATTTTTATTTTAGCTGGATGATTAGAATGTTCATTCTTTTATATGGTTCCCTACTGTATAGAAGATCCCTAAATTTTGAATAAATAATAATCAAACCAAAAAAAAACTATGAATAATAAGGTAGCCCTCGCCTTGTTGTCAGAAGCATTTACAACCCTAAAAAGCATATCAAATTTGATAGTGCTATTATGGTATGTGTTTCTAATTTTTCTTCAACAACACAGTGATTTCTTTGCTGTGACTACACTTGGCTCTCTAATTGTTTTTAGTGAATTGATTAAAATGAATGCGTTAAAAAGGCTATTTAGCTGCTTTTTGCGTAGATACAATATATATACACCAACACACATCAAAATAATATACTTGACCTATTCAAGTATTAAAAGAAGAAGCGTATGAAAATCAATACTCGATTCTCAACCATTTTAAACAAAATTCATACTATACGTACGTATAGTGTGCTTTTTGTTTTAACATTGTTTGCGGTTATACCTGCTCATAGTCAAGAAACACCTATTTTTCCTAATAATCAAATATTAGTATCTGGTACTATAAACCAACCGGGTTCGGTTTATAGGTTCTCTGATGTTTCTTTGACGGTAAATGGAGGAACAATAGATGTAGATGCCCTTGTAACACTTGTTAGTTTCACGGGAACACCTACCGTAAATACTGTTGATGGAACAACAGCTATTATAAATAGATTTGAACCTTCAATAACGTATGATACAGCAAATGAGGCGGTATCTTGGAGTATACAATTTATTGTTGCAGATTCTTCAGAGCCTAATTTGGCAGATGCAATTCCAATACCTCTAGATTCTTTTACGATGGAGGTGATAGATAATGATGCAGGTGAATTTGTTATTGCAACTACGCCAGCAAGTTATGAATTGGAAGCAGGCGGATTTCCAAACTCTATTATAGTTGCAGGAGCACCTACGGGTGGAACGGTACGATTTGATAGTTTTAATGTTACAGATCCAGGTGTTAGTGAATTAAATACAAGGTCTATAATACGTTTGAATTATGTAAACACAAATACGATAGATTTTACATTAGGAAGAACAAATGCTGATCCTCTTACAACAAGACAAATCTCTATCGGATTTTTAGGAGAGGTCGTTTTTGGAACCCCAGCTGTTGTTGTTACTAATGAACCTCCAGTAGTAGTAGATAATTTTGATAATACAGTTGAAGTAAACTCTACAGGCAATACATCTATAAATGTTTTAACAGGCTCTTCAGATCCTGATGGTAATTTAGATGCTTCTACAGTGACTTTAATTGACCCTAATGATCCTACAAACATAGGAACAGTAGGGAGTCCTTTAGTTATAACAGGTGTTGGTACCTATGTAGTAGATGCTACTGGAAATGTAACATTTACACCTACTACCAATTATACAGGTCCAGCAAATATTAATTTTAGAGTTGAAGATGATCTAGGAACAGGTTCAAATACAGCCATATTAGAAATAACGGTAGTAGTAGATCCTTGTGATGCATCAGACTCTGGAAACCCTGATTTTGATGGAGATGATGTGTCTGATTTTTGTGATACAGACGATGATAATGATGGAATTTTAGATACAAACGAAGGGTTGAATTGTGCAACGACGGTTAATGTAGGTACAGCTCCTAGCGGAAATCAAAATAGCGCAGGTTTTATTAATGATATATATGATTTTGATGGTGTAGATGTAGATGTAACTACTGCTATTGTAAATGTAAATACACCAACAACGTTAACACAGTTATTAGTTGAAAATACAACAACCCTAAGGTTACAAGGAAATAATGTTGATGGCGGTGTTGGAGAAAGTGTGACGTATACTTTTACTTTTAGCGAGCCTGTCATAGATCCTCAATTTGTTTTTTCAGGGATAGATGGAGGTGATAGAGTTACTATAAGTGCAGTAGGACCAAATACCCCAATTGTTCAATTAGGTCCGCTTGAAAATAAAACAGCCTTAGATGGAGGTTATGATGGAGGAGCACTTCCATCTCAAAATCCAAGTGGAGCATTGTTGTTTGATTTTGATAATAATAACACAAATTCGGCGACGATTACTTCTTTTACAGCAGGTTCAGGTAATACATCCTTAAATAGCACAGATGTTCAAATCACAGGAGTAGTTACAAGTTTTAGTATTGCGACTCGTAAAGCAAGATCAGACGGAGATAATGCAAATACAGGAAATGTTACTTTTTTATTCTCCGATTTCGGATATTGTACATTTGATGATACAGATAATGATGGAATTGCAAATCATTTAGAGGAAGATGCAGATGGAGATGGATGTGATGATGTGTTAGAATCTGGAGGGACTGATGACGATGGTGATGGCATTTTAGGAGATGATCCTACTGTAGTAAATTCGACTACTGGTCAAGTAACAGGAGGAGGAGATGTTTCAGGAGGTTATAATGGTGTAAATGGTAATGAAAGTCAAGCAACACAGGTAGTTATTACTACTCAAGTTCCAGATCAAGCAGTAGTCTCTGGAGGAACTTCTTTTAGTGTAGCAGCTAGAGGAGATGAGGCAACTAGTTATGCTTCTGGAGCGCCTGTATATGGAACTGCAGGAAATGCAAATGCAGGTCTTCGATATGAATGGTATATAGGAGATCCAAGTGCAGGAATGCTAATCGATGGAACAGATGCCAACTTTACAACTTTTACGACAGCAACTCTTACGATAGGAGATGTTACTGGATTAGGAGGTACAGAATTTTTTGTAGTCGTTTCGCATATTGATAATGTATGTGTTGAATTAGAATCTAGCGGTTTCTTAATTGTTCCTATAACAAATGATGATACTGAAAGTGTTGATGAAGATACGCCAGTAAATATTGACGTATTAGATAATGACGTAGTTACTGGAGGATCTTCAGAAGTAACCGAGGTGACAGATCCAGCCAATGGAACGGTAACGATCGAGACAGATGGTACGGTGACCTATACGCCAGATCCTGATTTTAATGGTACA